>NZ_AOLW01000011.1:0-134702 GCF_000336615.1 Haloarcula amylolytica JCM 13557 | reverse complement strand
CTACTCGTGGCGTGAGCTAGTCAGTACAGACGAACCAATTATTGACGCTAACTGATCAAGAGTGCTAATCCGAAACAGTCTCAACGCGATATTCATATCCAAGTTTCTCACGTAGCTGACGGAACGCCTCCAGTACCTCTTCTCGGTCTTCACCGGCAGGAATCTCGACGTGTGCTGGTGAAGTGGCACTCTCCGGATTCAGCACTCGCCAAACCGTTCGACGAAGTAACGACTCCTCGGATACCGGCTTCCAATCGAGACNATCTCGACGTGTGCTGGTGAAGTGGCACTCTCCGGATTCAGCACTCGCCAAACCGTTCGACGAAGTAACGACTCCTCGGATACCGGCTTCCAATCGAGACGGAGGGCATCCTCAGAAAACAGTACAGTCACCTGCTTCAGCCGTTCCAAATCATATGATGTGCTCTTCTCTTTATTGGAGTAGTACAGCGAGTCCCATTTCAAATCATACGTGGTATCGTCAGTTGTCCAGGAGACAAGCCCGCCAAACGGGACAACAGCCGACCCTCGTACCGGATCAAGTGTCTCGTTCAATTCCTCAATTACTCCCTCGTGTCCACCCGCGTTGATTTCTCGGATATGGGTCTCGTGCGGTACTGAGCGATACAGCCACGACTGGTCGGTCAGGACTGCAAATTCGTCGAAGTAGAACAGACGGTCCGTCCACGCATCAGTATCACCGTCCGGGATTTCGAGTACTGACTCAATCAACGCCCGGTCCTCGGGAAGCACCGCTCGAAATTCGTGATCCGAACGGACAAAGATACATTTCGAGTCGGGAACCCGCACTATAGTAACAATTGAAACGATGTACACACTGATCGCACTACCGTCGTGCGATCAGGTGTGCATTGATTTTCAATGGCTCCTATAGCTCCCGTTGTACCGTCTCAAATTGACCGTGTTTTGGCTCAAGCTCTAGGTGGACAACGGTTCCGTAGCCCATCAGAACGCGAATCGCCCGGTTCTCGACTGTCACACCGCCGAGTTCGTCCCAGTCCTTAACACCGGATAGATTCCGAGAGACGAGTCTATGTGTCGGTTCTGCAGCATCGAACGTCTCTGTAAACCCCATTGTTGTCGCGTACTCCCGGGGTTATTAAAATCCTCAGCAGTGAGATATGCTAATTCAGTTACAGTCAACACAGGGGAACTCTTTACCGGGTCAAACTTCTGGTAGGACGTATGGAGGCAGTTCAACGGATGCTGTTTCGTGAACCAGACGGACGACGGAAGGGCCTCTTATTCTCACTCTTCTCGTTCATTTGCATCCTTGGGTGGGTGTATTTCGGTATTGTACTCAACGGCCCTCACAACATGCTCTTTTTGGGTATCGCGTTTGCGTTCTCTGGATTAGCCGAATCCCTTCCTCCGAACCGACAACGTTCGGCAGGGGTACTTCGAATACTTGGTCTCGGTATCCTCGTTGTCTTCCTTGCTCTCCTCATAGTGGTTCCAGAATCAATATGGGGTTGAGCGCAAGCAAACGGGTTTGACAACTACTTTAGCGACGGGGCGAGGCTGGTCACAGACACGTTCCCGCATGCGGCTAACGCGACAAAGATGTCACTGCTGGTGAATACATTCTTAATCGTACGACGTAAATGGCCATGCATGGGACTGCGTTGTGAGCTATTTGGACACGACTTCGGGGAGTCGACGATAGAGGAGTCGTACGACGAAGGTAAGCGGGGCACTGTTCTAACTGTTCGGGAATACAAGTCTTGCGAGCGCTGTGAGCATATCCGAGATATCTCTGAGAATCAAGGCCTGATATCCACCACAGAGGAATCGAAAGCGAATGGCGAGCGGTCGGATGAAGTCGAACACAGAACCGAAAACAAGGGGCCAGCAGGGGTGAGAGAGACCGCGGAGGTCGAGACCGAAGCGAGAGACCCGGTGCAGGCAGCAGACGAAACGGAACCGACCGAACCACCCGCATCAACGATGGCCGTGTCAGACAATGTGGCAGAAACATCTCCAGATGCGGAGGCGAGTGACGAGTCACCGGCGGTGACCGAATCGGGGCTTCTGGAAACGACTGATGACGCCGTGATACTGTCGGAGACACAGGAACCAGATGACGACAGCGACACGCCGTCAAGTAGCGACGATGCAGTCCTCATTGATGATGCTGCTACAGACACGGCAGAACCGTCGTCTGAAACCCCCGAAGAACCGGGTATTGGAAACGGTCGAGACGGGCAGTCGTATACGGCGGACCGCTCAAAGAATACCACAAGCGACTCGGTTCCGACGTATCAGTGTCCGAGGTGTGAGTTCGAACTCCCCGCGAGTGAATCGTCGTTCTTTCCCGGTGACGTTTGCCCACAGTGTCGGGTCGGCTACCTCGAGGACGTATCGGATGGTGAGTCGTAGGTGCTCGATGGGACGTACCCTCGTGAGGGATGGTCGACGTCAAACAGTGTTTTCGCGAGGAGAGCGTACTCAGTAGTTTTGAAACAGCAGTTTTCGGACGTCGTCTTTCGTCCGGGCGCTCACCGTTGAACCGTCGGGAAGTGTGACTTCGTATGGTTCGTCGGTCTCGTCTGACCGGGTCCACTTCTCGTCATGTTCGGTTAGCAAACGGTTGGCAGCGGAAAGAGTATCACTCGGAGTGTCGTCAACTGCCGCGTTCGACTCGGCCGCGTCGGCGCTTTCGATGGTATCGGATGACGGTGTGGTCTGTGTTGGCGTACCGTTCTGTGCGACGTCACGTCCGTCGTTTGGCGTGTTCCCCGGCCTAGTTGGGCCGGCGGCCGCCTCCTCGCCCCCCTCGTTCGCTCTTTTTTCAGGTTCGATATCCGCGAGGCGATCCGCAAGCTCACTCGTTCCAAGTGCTGCGAGCAGTTTCCCTCGCATCTCGTCGGCCTCAATACCGCTACCGGGAACGTCTGGCACCTCGGAGGCGATGTGTTGGAGTTCCGGATACTCAGCCGAGGCGAGTCGCTCGTAGTCGGTACGGCTCAGGCCTTGCTCGTCTTCCAGCTGGTCCGGCGGTGTGTATGTATCGAGGAGGTAGTCAACGACATCTTGCGTACGAATGTGCCCGTACGTCTCGATGAACGCGTCTTCGAGATCCTCCCGAATCGTCGTCAAGTCATCCTGTTGTGTGTCCGTAATCTCGATCTCCGGCATCACCTCCAATATCGGTCGCCCATCTCATAACTCGTTCCCTGGACGGCGATAACTGACGGAACCATTGTATAGCAGAGGCACGCATGGTCTAGTATGCGGTGTCCCCGCTGCGAATCCGATCTCAGCACGTATACGCTTGCGACCGCTGACCAGACAGCTATCGTCTGTGAATCGTGCGGCTTCGCAGACATCTCTGCGTCGCATCACAACGAGGCTTCCCCCCCAGAGTCCTGGGAGTTCGCTCTCGCTCGGTTCAACGAGCATCCTGATTCTAACCCCGGTAAACCCGAAAACACCGGCCGTACACCCAGCGTCCCGATTCCGGAACGGGACGAGCCCACAGACCGACCAGAGTTCTCGCTTGAACAGGCTGGTGTCGCGGTGGGAATATCTCTGGGGTCCGACGCTAACAGGTTCCGACAGGACGCTGCTGACGAATTGAACCGTGTTTTCGACGAGAACGAAATTGAACAGAGCGGGGAGGTTACAGCCAAATCTAATGAGAACGATGAGAATAGCCAAGACACGGAAACTGAAGCCGACGAAAACGGGGACGAAACTGAGTAGCGTCCGACGTCAGTGGTCTTGCCTGGACGAGGGCCAGTAGAATGTTCCGGCTGACGCCGGCGAACAGTGCTTCTATTCGAGACCAACCGTTACTCGGCGGTGGTGTCAGATTCTTCGGCCTGCTCGTTTTGCCCCTCGCGCTCTTCTTCCGACCGCGCTGCGACGAGTGCGCCCTGTGCGACACTATATAATGGATTCTCGGCTTGGCGGACGTCGCTGATTGAGAACGGTATCTCGGATTCGTTGATCCGTTCGGCGAACAACTCTTCGAAGCCGTCAGGACTGGATGTCCCACCAGTCACGACGACCGGGACATCCAGTCCCTCCTCGACATCTTCCTCATCGACTTCACTGATGATGTTCTCGATGACATAGTCGAGGAGATTGTCGTAATAGATACTCAGTGCACCTTCAATACCGCCGACGTCCGTCTCGAAGTTGAGTGCGAAGTCCTCTTCTTTAACCGAGGTGACCTTATCGACGGGCGTGCCAGTCGCCTGTGCAGCCTGCTCGTCGATCCAGTCGCCACCGCGTGCGATGGAGAACTTCATTACGGGGACTGCATAGTACGACAGACAGACGTTGGTCATCCCGGCGCCGAAGCTGATACCGAGGCCAGTGAACTCACGGTTGGCAAGCTCGGAGTAGATGACGGCCATCCCTTCATTGATCGGTTCCGGGCTGTAGCCCATATCAGTGAGTAGGGATTCAATCGTCTTTTGATGATATAGCGTCGAGACATCGGCATCGATTGGGTCCGCGGGAACCGAGAAAAACAGGCGCTCATTCGGGAACTCCGGCTGTCCCACTACCTGTTCAGTAATGAGCTTGATCATCGGAATAGCTGATTGCTCGTCGCTCGAGAGAATCCCGGCTTGCATCGGGCGGCGTGTCTCCTCACTGAAGATGTTCGCGAAATTCAGGGCGTCATCGCCAACGATGTAGACGCGATCATCCTTGCGGATGTGGAGAACATCACTTCTCGACAGCATCTGTTCGGCCATGTCGCTGTAGTCAATTTCGACGAAGGAGTTCCGCTGCTGCACGAATACCGTTTCGTTACCATCTTGGCGTGCAGACAGGAGGTTCATCGTACCGACATCGAGACCTTGGGGCATACAGTTGTATTCCTCCCACCAAGTTGAAAAAACTATCCTGTTTTGTTGCAATAGGTTACATGTTATTTATGAAAACAGACGGAATGGTTCGTAGGAACATATTACTCTGGGTTACCCCACGCAACGAGAGAACCACAGCGGAGTGTCCGTGGTGAGCAGACAGTCTATTCAAACAACAACGACCGAAGACGGGTAACAATGCTTCGTTGCTCTTTGACACCGGTTTCCACATCGTCATCTTCGGCCTGCTCATTTCGAAACTGCGTGAGAGCGTCGACCTGTTCTTCGGTACCGGTGCTTCGTTCTGTCTTTGATTGGCCACCCTGTAGCTGTCTGAGCCCATCTACTGCGTCATCAACGTCATTGCTGTCGGCTCGTGTCGTGGTCGCCTCGGAATTCTCGATAGCCGTCCGATCGAGGTCAGAGTCCGTTTCTGGCATATCCAGATTTAGCCGCTTAGTTTTGGGCTGCTGTTCGACACCACCCCACGATAGTTCCGCTCCGTCTAGTGCCTGTTCGATATCGTCGTCCACATCTGCTTTGCTGACAGACTCCGACTCGCTCTCGGCCGACTCGACTGGTTCAGTTGAGTCGCTTGGGGTTGCCGCTTTCTCGAGGTAGTGTGCAACCAGCGCCGCTCCTGTTGAGGCCGCAAGCATGACTAAGCCAGTGGCGTAAACGCTGATCGTCCAGACGCTGCCGTTGACTCCGCCACTGTTCGTCCACCCATACGGAAAGACATTAACCAGAATTATCGTTGCGGCGAGACAGAACAACGTGCCGGCGGCACTGACGACCCGGGTCTTGAAACCGACTGGGAGGAGTACGACGACGCTCAACAGCACGGAGGGCAGTCCGACGAACCCGACGACGAGCGCAACCTCACGAATCTGCCAGTACGGTGCGCTCCCGGACTCCAGAACGTTACTGTACAGAAAGAGGCAGAATCCGACGATGGCAAGCGTAACTCCAGCAAAAAAGAGTCCGAACCCAACGTAGATATCTCGCTCTTTAGCCGGTTCGCCGACATATTCGTGATAAACCGACGCAAGCGTGTCGCGATAGCCCGACACTGAGTCGGCAGACTCTGGGGACCTGTCCGATGTAGATGCAGAGCTCATTCCGTTTGTTATTTGGTTCCGATGGGTGTTAAAGATGGGCTTACCCTATTTCGTTCGATCCTGCCTCCGGGGAGCGAGGGGGAGCGGCGACACGCTGGTTCAGGGGCGCGAGGGCGTCACTCCCTCCTTGATGGTGATCCCGTCGTTCTGAATGTGGACGAAGATCGTTCGTTCGGGCTCGTCGGAGACTGTCACGGCAGCGACTGATTCATGTTGTCTATCGAGAACAGCTTTAACCCTGTAGCAGCCAGCCTGTAGCAAGTTGACCGAACAGCCGGACTGGCCTGACAAGAGCTGATAGTGGGCTCTATGGCAACATATCTCGCTGTCGTATATTTCTATGCGGACATCATGTTTGGTATCGGTGGTGTTTCTGATGTGGAGGTCTTCGTGCGCCAGACGCCACTGTTCACTGTTCGTCGACAGAAGTTTACGACTACTGGAGGGCATGTCGACATTGTATCTATACTGCAGTTACGAATATGTCTTATGGATAGACAGTATCTCTCTATGTCATTACGGTGAACTCACATGTAGTGTAGATATATACTAGTTCCCAATCGGTACCTATTCATGTCTAATCTGGCAAAGCAGCTCCCCGGAGTCTTGGAGGCGCAAGAAGCCAGATGCCATCTGTACCGTGTGTCCTCTTCACGGACGACTTCGCCGTCGTGGACGCGGGCATCGCGTTGCGTCTTCGAAGCGGATATCCGCTGAAAATTGGCGGTCGCTCGCGGTTGTTCTGGCTCTCGGCACGGTTCTGGTGATGGCGGTGAGCGGCCCTCTGGTCCTTGTTGGGCAGTCCTCGGCGTCTCACACTATATGGCGATATTCGTAGGGGCAACAGTGGCATCGTCCGATTCGATCGCTGCGACCCAGCGGCGCTGGCTACCGGTCACGTCCACGCCGACAGCTTCGTCCCACAACCGGCGACGACGGCGTCGATCAATCCGTCGCAGACGATGAAATACGACCGAGCCAGCCCGGTCACTCGGGGTTTTCGCCACGCTCAGTCGGTGTACCAGTACGCCCAGAGGATCAACACGCCTTGCAGCGGCAACCGTGCCCAGCGGACCAACACAGAGGGATCGCCACCACCCGTCCCCTCGATAGTGACCATGGAGACAGCCATATAGACGTTTGCGGGAAAGATCGCGACGAGCAATGCGATCGTCGCCCACGCGGCGTACGAACGCGTCCGGGGCACCAACAGGCCGAGCCCGACAGCGATTTCCGCGACGCCGGACAGATACACCAGCGCAAGTGCCGCCGGCAAGACCGGTGGCACGATCTGGACGTATAGTTCCGGCACGACGAAATGCAATCCTCCCGCGACGACATACAGGAGCGCCATCACGTAGCACAACGGCCGTTTGAACTGTCGCAAGCCAACACGCATCTACTACCGTGTATGGGGACCAGTGGAAAGCAAGTTGGGATTTGTCCTCCAGTGAGAACGGAGTCTCGGTCTCTCACCCCGGAAGGAAGAGATTAAGAATTGCGACGACCAAGCCGGCGAGTCCCATCCGCGCTGCGGCAACGTACCACCGCTGACCCGAAATCGAGCCCATGTAAGCGCCGAACGCACCCAACACACCGATACCCAGGCCGACCGAGATGAGTGCTGCTTCTACCATTGTGACAACGGTCCCCGCGACAACGAACGGGGTCAGTGGAATCAGAACCCCGATGAGTGGCCCCAGGCCGCTCATCATGGCGTGTACGAAGCGGGCACCGCTCTGGTCGCGTTGAACGCGGGTATCGTCGAGGTCTTTGAGCATCGCTCGCTCGATACGTCTGATTTCGGCCCGGGTTTCGGCACGTTCGATTTCCCAGACGCTCCAGACCGCAGACGTCCCGAGACCGACTGCCGCGCCCAGTCCGATTTTGATGACAGTGGAGCCGTCTGAAACTCCCGAAAGGACAGCGCCGACGATAATGCCGATGCACGTCAGCGTCCCGTCGAAGCCGTTCGAGATGAAGTACCGGCGCGAGATTGCGAGGACGTCGTCCTTCCCGAGAAGACGCCTGAGGAGTTGTCGAATGGACGTCACGGCGCGTCAGGCATCCTGTAACGTCCGTCGGTCCGTCACGACGCTGTCACCGCAGGCAACCTGGTCCACAGAGTGTACTGACCCGCCGAGGTTTTCGATCGTCTCTTCGATTGCCTCGAAGTCCAGCTCTTCGCCTTCGAACGTGAGCTTGACGTTTTGTACTTCCTGATCTAGTTCGATCAGAGACGAAGTGACGCCCTCGACGCACTCAATTTCGGCCAGCTGATCGGTGAACATCAGCAGGGGCGGATCGTGGGGTTTCAGTACATCGATAACGAGGCGTCGGACTGCTGCCATATCTCAATACGGTGGGGGGATTGGCTTAAAAATGTGTGTCAGCGCCGTCCTGCCGACGCGCCAGCCTTGGTGGGGGCGTAGAGCAATCCGCTGTGTGTCCCAGCCACAGATGGCTGGAGAGCGCTTCGGTAGGCGAGATATTATTAGACGTCACTGCGTAGTCCGTCACACAGCCTCCGAATACAATGTCTCTGAAACCATACCGGGCCGAGTGCTTTGATGCGTAGGCAACGGCACAGAGCGCCCGAGGACCAGAAGCCACAATCAGGAAGTGCGGAAATAGGGACCCGCCTACGGACAACCCGGAACGCCCTCCGCAACCCAGATAGCTGATCCACAGTCCAGCACGCCACTATGTACGACACTATCCTGTTCCCAACCGACGGAAGTGACGCCGCAGAATCGGTTCTTGAGTACGCATTACAGATCGCAGCCGAACACGAGGCGACGATTCACATCATCAACGTCGCCGACACTGGCCGAGACAGTGTCACCACGATTCGTGGAGAGGTCATCGACGTTCTCGAAACAGAAGGGGAGCGCATCGTGGCGGAAGCCGCACAGTCTGCGAAAGATGAAGGCGTTCCTGTCGTCTCTGCGGTCCTCCAGGGTGACCCGCACAAGACGATAGTCGACTACAGCAAACAGTCCGACATCGACTGCATCGTTATGCCGACGCACGGACGGCGCGGGCTCAAGCGAATCCTGCTCGGAAGCGTCACCGAACGCGTCATCAATACGGCAGCGGTTCCCGTCGTTGCGGTCAACCCTGCCGAAGATCGACCACTCGTGTATCCCCCCAAGCACGTCCTCGTCCCGACGGATGGAAGCCGTGGCGCAGCACTCGCAGTGGCAGAGGGGATCGATGTCGCGAGGGCGACGGGAGCAACGCTCCACCTGCTTCACGTTGTCGAGACCGGCGGTCTCGGCCCGGATGCACGCTCCGTCCTGAAAGAGGGGGAGTTGACCGAGCGGGCAAATGAGATTCTGGCCGAAGCGACCGAGAAAGTCGAGGAGACGTCGCTCAACTCGGTCACCAGCGTCATCGAACACGGGACCACCTCGAAGGTGATTTGCGACTACATCGACGAGAACGAAATCGATCTCGCGATCATGGGGACCCACGGACAGACTGACTTCAGCAGGTACGTCATGGGTGGTGTCAGCGCCAAAATCGTCCGGCAGTCCACAGTTCCGGTGGCGTGGGTTCGCGAGCCTGAATCCGCATCAAATGAGTAGTTCAGTCCGTGAATCGGCCGACACACACCAGAGCACGGGCCTGATAAAGCTCTCCGCGTGAGGGACCTCGCCAAACCTCCCGATATGCGGGAGTGTTTAGTAACTATGGCGTTCATGTAAATCGGATCATGACCGCAGACGACTCACAGTCCGGTGGGGGAACGAACAAGGTGGATGCCGTAATTCGAAAATACGATCTTGTCGGGATGGGTGTAGAACTCGAAGATCGGTGGGTCGGCGCCGACGGGGAGGAAGAAAGTACCCGAGACCTCGCGGACTACTTCAATCAGTCGGTGCTCGAGTCCGCCATCGAAGGGAGCGACGCACCGACATTGAGTGGCGACATCCAGCAGGTCTATCAATCACTTCGCGAAGATGACGCGGACGCCCCGCTCATACGCTCCCGTCTCGAACAGAGCGGGGTCGATATCGAATCGGTGATGGACGACTTTATCTCCCACCAGACGGTGTATCGCTATCTCAAGAACGACCGTGGGGCGGCCCGACCCGAGCGGACGCCCGCAGAACGGAAGGAAAACGCCATCGACTCAATACAGCGGCTTCGGGGCCGAACCACCGCTGTAACGAGGCAGACTATCGAGAGCCTCGAAAAGAACGACGCCATCTCGGCAGGCGATTTCAACGTCATCAACGAGGTGCAGGTGCTGTGTGAGGACTGCGGCCATAGCTACGATATTGTAGCGTTTCTGGAACAGGGTGGCTGCGACTGTCAATCCGCGTGAGGACTCGGACCGTATTATCGAACCGACGCCAAAACCCCAGTATGGTCCTGTAAACCGACAATGCGCCACGCCAGCCGGCGGTCAGCCGAGCCTCGGGAACCGAGCGGTCTTACAGTCGACACCGCAGAACGCGTATTCCGAGACGTTGCCAGCACTATCTCTGGTCGTGACATTACGATACCGGACGTTGTCGTCAATTGATGCGCCGCAGTGATCGCAGTGTCGCGTTTCAATCGAGCTAATTACGACCCTGATAGATTGGCTCTCAACGCTTTCGGGGGCTGCACTCCGCGCTCGGTCGGCGTTTGCGATGTCTGCTGATTGTTGGCTACGGTACTCCTGCGTGTTTTGTGCGTTCATGATGTCGCTGATTATGGGTTTGTAGTTGGTGTCGCAGCGCTTCGTGAGATGGGTCATCGCGACCCGAAAACCGTCGGCTGGTGTTTGGGAACCAGCCAGGACCGACGTTTTCCACCTGTGTGCCGGCGTTTGCCCGCACTGTGGTGGTCTACGTCAGTTTAAAATTTGAAAAATGTAAAAAACGTAAAACCGGATGTGAGGGGGTCTGCACCGATCAAGTGCCGGGACAGCGGGCTTGCCTGCCAAGCCGTACAGTCAGCGCCCGGATTCATGTCTCTATCTTTAATGGATGTTCACTTAATAGTTCCGTGAGTGGCGTTCACATCCAACGAAAATAACTGGCCCAAACCTGTGAGTCCAGCGAGGCTGCACAACGTAGCCGGGGCCTGCAGCGGTCATCACTCTAAGACATCTATAGTACCAATTGAAACGATGGAGACCTGATCGCACTGCTGTCGGGCGACCAGGTGTGCATTGATTTTCAATGGCTACTATAATAGGGACTAACCAAATGATTAAATACGGAAGTCACGTACTGGGAGGTATGGAACCGGGTACCAAAACGGTAGAACCGCCCCGGAAAGCGAGCCAATTAGCGGCTGTAACGTCCGGTTATACGTTTTTTACACTTTCTCCCCGGTAACCCACGTAGCCCACCCCAGTCCGGGCAGTAACCCGGCATAGGCGGAAAACGGCGGTAAAGCGACAAGAGCGATCCAGAGTAATGTGTAACAGTCGACGGAACGAGTCCGACCCCTGTCAACAACGAATCGATACAAACGATGAATGGACAAACTGAGGCGGAGCAGTCACTAGCAACTGCTCGGTACGCTATGGAAGCCAGCGGCAACACGGCCGCTGCCGAACTGAATATCCAAAACAAGTCAACTCGAGTCTTGGTCGGTGGGTCACCGAACTACCGCTGTGATTACTGCGGACAAGTGATCAGCGAACAGATGAAGTTCAGCGGGGTTACGATACGTGATCCGGACGGAGAGATAACGGAGCATTTCTTCTGTGAAGAGGAATGCATGACATCACAATACCCAGATATCTAACACACCTGTTTGGATTGCGATCAGAACAAATATTAGGTCTACAACGAGATAGTATATAATCGAATATTTTTGGATTGTATCCGACAGCATAGAAAAGACAGATGACAGGAAGTGATAGCATACGAGACAGTAGCTGAACTTTCAGCGCAAAAAACAGGTCGTATATATCCACATCGACACCGAATCCAAACAAATACTCTATAACCTCGTTCTGGAAAATTGGACAATATATAAATATCCTCGGAATATTAATATTCAGCGGTACAGAATAAGGGACGGTTTTATATGAGTTCATCAGCCATGAGATCGCATGACATGCTACAACGCGAGCAAAGGAATTCTGTACGAAAACCTTCCAACAGACGTACCGAGACCCGAAGAAGAGGAGAGCAAACTGAGTGCCAGTGACGGTGCCGCAAGCCAAACAGTCGCGAACGACTGAATCTGGAACGTATCTGTTGTCCGACGCTGGAGACTACAGTAACAATTGAAACGAGGTACACACTGACCGCACTGCCGTCGTGCGATGAGGTGGACATTGATTTTCAATGGCGACTATAGCTTCAATCTATACCCAGAAAAGAACGTAGCGGTCGCTCAGCGAGGGTTCTATTCCCGAGTTGTCGTTTCGTTTCAGTAAACAGTATCGGATAGGCCATAGCTGGGTGTCGATTCAACGATTTTGGTCGTAGATCTGGTTTCTGAGGGGTCAATATCGACCAGTCAGTTTTGTCTGTGTATTGCTTTCCCTCTCGCATTCTGTGCGGCTTCCATTACCGCTTCACTTAATGTTGGATGCGTATGGACGGTGGAGCCGATGTCCTGAAGCTTTGCACCCATTTCGATCATGGCTGCGATTTCTGCGATCAACTCGGATGCCTCCGGACCGACGATCTGTGCACCCATCACACGTTCGGTTTCTTTTGCGGCGACAATTCGGACAAAGCCCTCTGTCCGGTTCGCTGTTAGTGCCCGTCCAGACACCTGGAACTGGAACTCACCTGTAACTGGGGTAATACCCTCGTTCGCAGCTTCGTCCTCCGTCAGCCCGACGGTTCCGATTTCCGGATCGGTGAACACCGCAGCCGGGAGTGCCCGATAATCGACCGCAGCGGGCTCGCCAGCGATTACTTCTGCTGCGACTTCTCCCTCTTTCGAGCCCTTGTGTGCCAGCATCGGCTCACCCGCCACATCGCCGACCGCGAAAATGTGCTCCTTGTTCGTCCGACATCTGCTATCCGTTGGAATGAACCCCTGAGCATCGGTTTCGATGCCGGCAGCTTCGATACCGAGCGTGTCAGTCACCGGGCGTCTACCCACGGCAACGAGTATTCTGTCAGCAGTGAGTTCGATATCGCTATCGTGCGCCGCCTCGTCGGCAGGGACAGCAGTCAGGACGGCTTTACCGTCCGACTCTGCCCAGCTGTCCGCCGTGTACCCGAAGTGAAAGTCGACGCCGAGACGCGCTGCTCGCTGTCGGACTATCGAGGCAATGTCCTCCTGATAGCCGGGAAGCGCCTGCTCTAGGGTCTCAATTACCGAGACGTCGCTCCCGAGTCGGCTGTAGACTGTCGCTAGCTCCATGCCGATGTATCCGGCTCCGACGATGACGAGTTCGTCGGGTACCGTTTCGAAGTTCAGAGCGCCGTCGGAGGAGACGATGCGCTCGTCATCGAAGTCGAACCCCGGAATTTCAATCGGCCGGGACCCCGTTGCGATGACGCAGTGGTCGAATTTCAACGATTCAGAGCCCTGCCCCTCTCCCTGATGGACGATTCTGATCTTGTTCTCAGCAGCAAATTCGGCAGTCCCTTTTAACAGATTCACGCCGGCTGCCGTACACAGTTGCTCGATACCGCTCGTTAGTTGGTCGACGATGCCGTCTTTCCAGCTCATCATCTCGTCGAGCGCCACTGTTGGGTCCGCGTAAATCCCCAGTTCCTCCGCCTGGCCCGCCTCCGATGCCAGTTCTGAACCGTTTAGCAGCGCTTTAGAGGGGATACAGCCACGGTTGAGACAGGCTCCCCCGTACGCTCCTTTTTCAACGAGAGTGATATCGAGGTCAAGCTGTGCAGCGCGGATTGCGGCGACGTATCCGCCGGGGCCCGCGCCAATAACCAGTACATCAGTCGAGGTAGTGACATCTCCGACGACCATTATTCTAGTAATAGCAGGTTTGGATTTCGCAGGTACTTCTGTATGGAGTTCGTGAACCGTGCGGCGTCTGCGCCGTCGAGCACTCGGTGGTCGAACGACAGCGATAGTGTCATCACATGACGGGGTTCTATCGTCTCTTCACCATCGGCTTCGACAACCCGTGGCTTCTTTTTGATCTCTCCCAGTGCCAGGATTGCGCTTTCCGGCTGATTGATGATCGGTGTTCCGTACTCCCCGCCGATGCCGCCGATGTTCGAGATAGTGAACGTCCCGCCACGCATCTCCTCCGGCGAAAGACTCCGTTCTCTCGCTCTCTGGGTTTTTTCGTTGGTTTCCGATGCGACTTCGAGCAGGCCTTTCGCATCAACGTGCTCGACAACGGGAACCAGCAGCCCGGCATCAGTCGCCGTTGCGACACCGATGTTGTAATACTCCTTTTCGACGATTTCTTCGTTTGCTTCGTCGAGGGAGGCGTTTACCTGTGGGTTCTCTTGCAGGGCCGCGGCACACGCTTTCATCACGAACGGCATGTACGTCAGTCGTATATCGTGCTCCTCGGCCGCCTGTTTGAGTGTCGAACGAGCGTCGACCAGCGCAGTAACGTCGACCTCGTCCTGATGCGTGACGTGCGGGGCCGTATATTTCGACTCCGTCATCGCGGCTCCGATCGTCTGTCTGATCCCGTTGTACGGCGTCCGAGACTCCGGGCGCGCCGGCTCGTCAGCCGCTGCCCTCTCGGCTACCGCTTCTTGATCCTTTTTCTGTGCCTGCTGTTGGGCCTTTGCGTACTCTCGGACCGCTTCGAGCGTGACAAAGGGTTCTCCGTCCTTTCGTTCATCAGTAGGGACATTGTCGAGATCGACCCCTTCCTCGGCTGCGACGTGTCTGGTCTTCGGGACGGCCACCGTCGTCTCCCGGTCTGCCGTTTTTCTCGCCTGAACTGGGCTGACAGACTGCGTCGAAGTTGCCTGCTGTTTTTGTCGCTCTGCAGCAGCGGTCCGCTGGTTTGACTGCGCCTGCGTCGAGGAGTGAGAGTCCGTGTTCGCGTACGCGCGGACATCCGACTCCGTTATACGTCCCGGAGACGAGTCCGCAATGCTGGAGATATCGACGCCCAGTTCACGGGCGAGACGCCGCACAGACGGCGGAGCGGCGACCTGGACGCGCTGTGTCACCGCTGGTTCTGACTGCGTATCTTCGACTGGCTGTGTTGGTGCTTCGTCGTCGGTTTGGTACCCGCTGTCCGCAGTGGCGTCGTCTGCAGGCGTTTCAGTTCCGTCCGGTTCGGCTTCCCCTTCGACCCGGAAGACGATAATCACGTCACCGACTGGGACTGTCTCACCTTCCGCGGCACGGAGTTCTTCGACAACACCGTCGACGGGGGACGGGACGTCGACGACGGCTTTGTCGGTCTCGACTTCCGCTACTGGCTGGTCTTCCGAAACTGAATCGCCCGGCGCAACCCGCCAGCGAAGCAGTTCGCCCTCGGCGACGCCTTCACCGACATCGGGGAGTTCGAATTCGCGTACCATGTTAGAAATCGACTGTTTCGCGGATGCCGTCTTGGATACGGACCGCCTGTGGCAGATAGTAATCCTCCAGCGAATGGAGCGGCATGGGGGCATCGAAGCCGGCGATTCGTTTGATTGGCGCTTCCTGATGAACGAGCGCTTCCTCCTGGATCGTCGTTGCGATTTCCGCCCCTAGTCCGACGGTCTTCGGTGCTTCGTGTACAATCGCGGCTCTGCCGGTCTTTTTGAACGAGTTCGTAATCGTCTCTACATCGAGGGGTGACAGGGTCCGCAGGTCGATGACCTCGACATCGATGCCATGTGACTGGCTGAGGTTCTCCGCGGCGATCAGGGCGGGCCGGGTCATTGCTCCCCACGTATAGACTGAAATATCGCTTCCCTCCCGCCGGACAGCAGCCTCACTCAGCGACACTTCATACGGTTTTGCCGGGACGTCTTCACGGAAGGCCCGATAGATCAACTTCGGCTCGAGGAAGATGACCGGATCCGGGTCGTGGATGGACGCCGCCAGAAGTCCCTTCGCATCGTAGGGGGTGCTCGGCGAGACGACCTTGAGGCCGGGCTCGTGCACGAAGAACGCTTCCTTTGACTCGGAGTGGTGTTCCGGGGCCCGGATTCCACCGCCGTATGGAGCCCGTATCACCATCGGCACCGAGTACTGTCCCTGGCTACGGCTCCGGAGGCGCGCAGCGTGACTGACGATCTGGTCGAATGCAGGGTACATGAAGCCCATGAACTGCATCTCGGGCACAGGCTTCATCCCGGTCTGGGCGAGACCGATCGATGCACCCACGATGCCGGCCTCTGCCAACGGCGTGTCGATGACGCGGTCTTCGCCGAACTCCTCGTAGAGCTGGTCGGTTGCTCTGAAAACACCGCCGTTCTTCCCAACGTCTTCGCCCAGAACGACGACACTGTCGTCCCGTGACATTTCCGTGTACAGCCCGTCCTGTATCGCCTCGACGAGGGTGAGACGCTGTGCGTTTTGCCCCGTCTGCGTACTGGCTGTCGAACTCATTCCAGCACCTCCGAGAACGCGCCGTCGTCATACTTCTCGCGCAGCCGGTTCAGTTCGTCCCGCTGTTCTTCGAGCCGCGCTGGAACGTCCTCGTACACGTGCTCGACGATGTTGTCCGGACTCGTCTCTGTCTGTTCCGCCGTTTCTATCGCCTCGCTGACTTCTTGTTCGATACTGTCCTGGATCTCACTCTCAAGGTCGGAATCGAGGATGCCCTCGTTGTACAGGTACGTTTCAATGCGGTCCACAGGGTCGCGGTCGCGCCAGGCCTCTTCTTCCGATTCGTCTCTGTACACAGACGGGTCATCCGCAGTGGTGTGTGCACCGAAGCGATACTGGACGGACTCGATAAGCGTTGGACGTAGCTCTCCGGGACCCGGATTCCGGGCTTTCTCCAGTGCCGCACTGGCGACTTTGTAGACCGCCAGCGGGTCCAGCCCGTCGACTCGAACGCCGTCGATACCGTAGGCCTGTGCTTTTTCAGCGATGGTTTCGCTCGCCGTCTGTCGCTCGCGGGGGACCGAAATCGCCCATTGGTTGTTGTTACAGACGAATACAGCTGGGACGTCGAACACCCCGGCGAAGTTCAGTCCTTCGTGGAAGTCTCCTTCGGAGGTCGCACCGTCGCCGAGGTGACACAGGACGGCCGTATCGGTCTTTCCCTGTAGCTTGTGTCCCCACGCCATTCCCATGGCCTGTGGAACCTGGGTCGCAATCGGAATGTACTCCGGCATCACGTTGACGTCATCGGGGATCGCGTACCCGTCCCGATAGCCTCTCAGTGGCTCGAAAAGGGACACAAGGTCCATCCCGTGGGCGTACTTCGCCGCGTGCTCCCTGTAGGTCGGGAACAGCCAGTCCTGCTCGGCAAGTGCCAGGCTCGTGGCGACTTGTGACCCTTCTTGGCCCGTCATTGGTGCGTACGTCGCTAGCCGCCCCTGTCGCTGGAAGCTGATCGCCCGCTGGTCGAAGTGACGAGCGAGCTTGATAGTCTCATACAACTCAAGTAACTGCCTGTCTGAAATGTCCGGAACAGACGCCTGTGGTAAGACGTTGCCTTCAGCATCCAGTACCTGGACTAGATCCGAGTCTTCTCTGACGGCCGCTGGCACGTCCTTGCTTCCTGCTTCGTTTTTCATATTCATTGTTTTCGATGATGTTTTTTGTATTTGACAGACGCTCCCTCAACAGACCCTGATAACCCGAACAGCCGCTGAGTACGGCTCCCCGAGCGTGTTCAAGGCTGGCGTTTTCCACCGGGCACAGGGACCACCTGTGCGCTGGCAGTCTACGCCAGTTTAAATGTCGAAAATGTAAAAAATGGAGCTGTGGAAGAGGGCAGTGCCCAATCCATTAACTGCCGGGACAGCTGACCTGCGTGGCAGGCGATAGGGTTCGAGCCCGGATGCATATGTGGAGTCTGACATGGTAGATACTTATTGTTTGTGCGACATTCGTTCACACGCCACAGTAGCTATCCCGGTGTGAGCGGTGACAGTTACTGGTCCAAAAGGACGTAGAGACAACGACAAGTACAACATATTTGACTATTATATCCACCCTCCCTATCTTGTGATGATGGTAACACAACATATATTCAGACGCTAATACGGATAGGTCGATATAACGAGGTGCTGTGAAGAACTAAATACGTTTAAATATCTACAACTACACTGAATCCGGGGCTGCAGTGTGGAAATCCGTTCGCTGATTATGGGCCGTCAAGGACTCAACGGCCCGTGCCGGCTCGACGGCCCGTACAGTATCTCGTGTCGACGCCTTCCTGTGGCAAAAAGCAGTCTCCAAGCCAGTGCTTGGGGACGGGAGCTACCCGCCGAGGAAGTCCTCGCGAACCTGCTGGTCGTTGAGAAGTGCTTCACCACTGTCTTCGTGTCGGTTCTGTCCCTGCACAAGGACGTAGCCGCGGTCGCACCGCCGCAATGCCTCTTTGGCGTTTTGCTCGACGAGGAGGACAGCGGTTCCGGCGTCATTGATCTCGTCGATGCGGTCAAACATCTCGTCGACGAGGTCCGGTGCGAGGCCTGCACTTGGCTCATCAAGCAGTAACAGATCGGGATCGAGCATGAGCGCACGGCCCATCGCCAGCATCTGCTGTTGCCCGCCTGAAAGTGTGCCCGCCTTCTGCTCTGACCGCGTTTCCAGTATCGGGAAGCGGTCGTAAACTGCCTGTAGCCGCTCTTCCGGGAACTGGTCCAGCGTGTATGCACCCATCTTGAGGTTCTCCGTGACCGTCAGCGGCTCGAACACGTTGTTGCTCTGGGGGACAAAGCTCAGCCCATACGAGATGATATCTTCCGGTTGTTCGCCAGCGATATCCCTGTCATCGAATACGATCTCGCCCCCCATGTACGTCGTCAGTCCGAACACCGACTTCATCACAGTGGACTTGCCCGCGCCGTTCGGGCCGACGATGGTGATGTACTCACTCTTTCCGACTTCCATGTCGACATCTGTGAGGATCTGCAGGTCGCCGTACCCGGCGTCCAGCTGCTGCACCGACAGCAAACTCATATTTTCACCTCTTCCCCGAGATATGCGTCGAGCACTCTGTCGTTGTTTTTCACTGCCTCCGGTTGCCCCTCTGTGAGAACACTTCCCTGATGCATAACGATGACCGTATCGCAGTTGTTCATGATAACGTCCATATCGTGTTCGACGAAGAGGAAGGTGTAGCCACGCTCTTTGAGCGTGTGCAACCGGTCGATGAGTTTCTCCTCGAGTGTCGGATTGACTCCCGCAAGCGGTTCGTCCAGCAGCACCATCTCGGGGTCGGTCATGAGCACGCGCGCCATCTCCAGAAGCTTCCGTTGCCCCCCTGAGAGATTGCCGGCGGATTCGTGCGCGACGTGTTCGATCTCGAACAGTTCGAGCATCTCCCAGGCCTGTTCCCGGAGCTCCTTTTCCTGTTCGACGACCTTCGTTCTGGCTCGCGGGAGGACCGCTCGCCAGACTGCTTCGCCGGCCTGGTTCTGTGGTGCCAGCAGCAGGTTTTCCAGCACGGTCATCTCCGATAGCTCCCGTGCGATCTGGAAGGTCCGGACGAGGCCCTGGTTTGCGACCTGATCCGACCGGTACCCCGTTATCTCCGTGTCGTTGAACTCGACTTCGCCCCCGTCCGGGCGTTGCACACCGGTAATCAGGTCGAACGTCGTCGACTTGCCAGCCCCGTTCGGGCCAATCAGGCCGGTGATCGACCCCTTTTCGACGTGGAAAGAGACGTCGGCGACAGCGGTAATACCGCCAAACGTCTTTCGTAGGTTCTCCACTTTGAGTATCTGCTCTTGCTGTCCCTTCTGGGTCTGGTCGCTCCGTGCTGAGTGCGCGTTCTTACTCATTGTCGTCCTCGCGAGTCGCCTGTTGTGCGAGGTCAACGCTCGATGCGATTGCTTTTCGATGGCCAAGCAGCCCGTCCGGATGCCGTTGCATGAGATACACCAGAACGGTACCTAGCAGCATGAGACGGAGCGCGGAGATGCTCACGTCCTGCACGGAATAGGCCAGCAGCGGCGTGACATCAAGGGTCCCCAGCTCGGCAAGGGCACCGACAAGCGTGTCGGGGGCGTTGCTGAGCTGGAGATACTCTGCCACGACCCGGCGGACGAACGAGGGTCCCTCGAAGAGCAGACTCGCGAACAGAGCACCGCCGACGATACTTCCCGTTGGCGACCCAGTCCCGCCGATAAACAGCGCAATGAAGATGTAGAACGTCTGTATCGGCTTGAACATCCGTGGCGATGCATAGCCTCCGGAGAGCCGCCAGAGGATGGCGATCAAGCCCATGAGCGCACAGCCGAGCGCGAACGTCTTGATCTTGAACAGGCGCGTGTCTTTCCCCAGCGCCTGCGTGACCTGCTGGTCCTCGCGGATGCTCTTGAGGACCCTGCCGAAGGGTGACTTCCCGATACGGATCATCAGCCAGTACAGGAGGCCGAGACAGAGACACAGCACGACCACGTACGCCCAGCCGATGACCAGCGTCTGCTCGATTCCCAGTGGTTCCACGGCGCTGAACATCGCCGCACCCAGCGCATTGGGCGCCGGGGCTGTTGCGGCCGGGTCTGTGTAAAAGAGAATCCGGATCGGGTTCGATGGGAGGGACAGGCCCGTCGCACCGCCAGTCCCGAATGCGACGCCGGCAATGCGAGTGTTCGCGAATTCCGGGGCACGGAGTGTGAGGCGAACGATTTCCGAGAACGCGACAGTTACGATTGCGAGATAGTCGGCACGGAGTCGGATCGCCGGCAACGCTGCGAGGCCGCCGACGACCCCGGTCACGAGGATAGCAGCCACGATGGCGACCGGAAGCGGCAGCCCGAAGCCGGGTGGACTGGCCGTCACTGGGGCGGCCAGTATCCCCATCGTGTACACACCGATCGCCATGAACCCGGCCGCTCCGAGATTGAACAGGCCCGCGTACCCCCACTGGAGGTTCAGTGCGAGCGCTAACATGGCGTAGATCGCCGAGAGGAACGCAACACGACGGAGCGTGTTGACTGTGCCGTTCAGCTGGAACCCGAGAACGACACTGAAAAGCGCGTACAGTCCCCCGATCGCGAGAGCAAGCGCGACAAGCAGGCGCACGTCATTGTTGCCAAGCCAGCCCTCAGCCCGCGCCTGAATGGAACCCGTACTCATGCCGTCGTCCTCCCACTGAACAGACCCGACGGGCGCACGAGCAGCATGACGATCATAATGACGAATGCCGCAACCAGGAGGAAGCTAGCCGGGATCCAGACGAGCGCGAGTCGACTCGCGATGCCGAGGATGACCCCGCCGACCATTGCGCCGTAGATCGAGCCGACACCGCCGAGGATGACCGCTGCGAACACCAGTAACAGCAGGTCCCACCCCATTGTAACTGTGAGCGTTCCCTGCTGTAACGCGATAAGAAAGCCCGCACACCCGGTAAGCCCGCCGCCGATAATCCATGTGAGCTTGACGACGCGCTCCGTTGGGATGCCCGTGACTTTTGCGAGGTCTTTGTTCGCAGCCATTGCGCGCATCGCCATGCCGATTTTGGTGTACTGGAGCAGAATGTGCGTGCCGAGCATCAGGAGTGCGGCGACGACGACCAGCGTAATCTGGTGCCCTCCGAACGTGACATCCGCGATGGTAAATTGGGGGACGTTGCCGCCTGTCAATCCGCGGCTGTCAGTCAGGAACGAAAAGGTGAGGAAATTACGAAGGAACAGTGCGACGCCGACGCTGGCAATCATCAGCGTCACGCCGTCGGCACTGCGCATCGGTTTGAACACGATTCGATCCAGCAAAAGCGAGAGGACGGCTGTGAGGGCCGCGGCGACGAGTAATCCAGCCAGAAGCGCCAGTGGGGTGTTGACGACGTTTATTCCGAGCTCATTCGAACCGACTGCGATTGGGCCGCCGATGAGGACGAGCGCTTCGACGGAGAATTCCCCCAGGCCCGCAATCAGAAACGCTGTCGCCCATCCGGCGAACGCACCGCTCGTAATCAAGTCACCGTGGGCAAAGTTCGCGAAATTGAGGATACTGTACGTCATCGAGAGGCCGACACCGGCCAGTCCAAGCGACATCCCAAGCACCAGTCCGTTCCAGAGATAACTCATGAGGTCTGTGACGACGATTGTGCCAGTGCCTAACTGTCGAAGGATGTCGAATACGAGAAACACGCCGATAACGGCGAATATAACGAGTACTGGGCGGTTGTATAGTAGATTCTGTCCACGGCTGTAGTAGTCTCGTGCCGCCATATTATCGTGCTCTGTACCCAGTGTTAAAAATCTTGATGTAAAATCGTCATAGAATCACAGGGAACCGAAGATATACGCCCGTTTCATGCTAGTACTACACACGGTAATTACCAACATATATCAGACATTGTAACTAAGTCAGGCGAGCTTTGCAACCGCAGGCGTTGATATCAGGGTTCAGCGTTGATACCAGGGGTCAGTACACAACCGCGGGCGCATACGCTCCCGACTTCGGCAGTGCTTCCTTGAATCGCATATGTATCTATGTCCACGACGAGAAATATGAAACCGATTGCCGGAAGGCGAAGTCAGTCGCGAGTCCCTGCTGGCGCGCTACAGAGAATCCGTGACCGTTCCCATCACTTCCAGCGCCTCTTTCAGTTCAGCTGTGCTCGTAGCATACGAGATCCGCGCCTGTCCCTCACCGCTCGGCCCGAATGCCTCGCCAGGAACCACGATGACGTCGTTGTCCAGCATCTTCTGGGTCCATCCGTCCGGGACGTGGGGCATCGCGTAGAACGCTCCCTTCGGCACTGGTGTGTCGAGGCCGATATCCTCCAACCCATCGAGAAGTACGTTTCGACGCTCTTCGAAGGCCGACACCATCTCTCGCACCGGTTCCTGTGGGCCGGTAAGCGCCGCTTCAGCAGCGTACTGCGATGGAGCGCTGGCACACGCCTGCACGTACTGGTGCACCCGGAGCATCCGTTCGATCCGCTCCGAACTGGCCGCCACCCACCCGAGCCGCCACCCCGTCATCGAGTACGTTTTCGAGCACGCGCTGGCCTGAATGACCCTATCGGAGCTAGCGAACTCCGCCGGTGAGTGGTGTTCACCGTCGAAGACGATCTTCTCGTAGACCTCGTCGGAGAGGCAAATGACTTCGTGCTCATCCGCTAGCCGCGCGAACTCCGCCATATCCCGCTTCGATTGCACCGCACCGGTCGGGTTCGCAGGACTGTTAACGATAAACAGTGACGTGTTGTCCGTGATGGCATCCTCCACAGCAGCGGGGTCGAGGGTCAGGTCATCTCTGAGTTCGACCCGCTTCGGTTCGCCACCGGCGAGTAGCACCAGTTGTTCGTAGGCCAGAAACCCGGGGTCGGGGCAGAGCACTTCGTCACCTGGCTGGACGTGGGCTTCGATGGCGACGTGGATCGCCTCGCTTGCGCCGGCAGTGGCGATGATGTTTTCGGGCGGTATGTCCTGTCCGTTGTCGGTGGCGTAGCGTTCACTGATGGCGTCTCTGAGTTCTGGAATGCCCTTGTTGGACGTGTATGAGTCGCCCATCCCATCCTGAATCGCACTCGTCGCTGCCTCCCGGGCGTGTTCTGGAGTTGGGAAATCAGGCTGACCGAGACCCAGGTTTATTGCGTCTTCGCCTGCCGCCTCGAAGACTTCTCGGATGCCGCTGATATCCATCTCTTCGACGCGTGCTGCGTACTGAGACATCAGTTCATGAGTATAACGGTATTTGATTATAGTCTTTCGGTTGTACGACAGGTGCCGTCCCTTCAACTTTGCCAGACAGTATGATGACTAGGTTCTATCTGAGCCACGGCAATGGTACAAAATCCACTTCGACTGTCATACTGAGGGGCAATTGCAGTTAGAGGAGAAAGCCCAGCAGTATTTCGGTTACACCTCCACCTGTTCGATATTCTCTGTGCCGTCCTCCGTGTACCTGAAGTAGTTGTACACGGCGCTGGCCAGGTCCCCGTTCTCGTCGAACTCAACCGGACCCGAGACGCCCTGATAATTGATTTCGTTCCCGTCGGCCGCCAGCGAAACACCCTCTCCAAGGTTTTCGGGTCCGACTGTTTCGCCGCCTGGTTCTGTGACTGCCCGCATTTGATCGCGGATTGCGGTCCCAGCATCTTCACCGGCTGCCGCGCGTGCCAGCAGCAGAACCGCCGCAGCATCGAACGACTGCTGATTGAACGGTCCCGGTGCAGAGTCGTACTCGTCTTCGTATGCAGACCTGAAGTACTCGATTCCCGGTCCGGCCGAGGACGGATTGGTCCCGCGGACGTTTGTCATGTCGTGGCCCACATTCCCGGGCAAGTCATCGGCCCTGAGCCCGTCCGGCACCAGGATATCCATGTCCGCTCTGTCGAAGTTCTCGTAGAAGTTCCGGAAGATCTTGTTCCCACTCTCCGGATAGCCGATAATCACGAGCGTCTCCGGGTCACCGTCAAGCACGTTCTGCAACTGGGAGGTGTACGAGGACCGACCCGCCGAGTACGAGACCTGATTCAGGACCTCACCGCCGTACTCCCCCTCGAACGTCTTCGTGAATCCGTTCGACAGGCCGTTCCCGTACGCGTTGTTGAGAAAGAGGATAGCTGCGCTCTCCTTCTCAAGCCGTTCGGCCGCTATCTGTGCCAGCAGTGATCCTTGCAACTTATCGGTCGGCGGCGTCCGGTACACGAAGTCGTTATCCTCCAGTGATGTGACGTCCGGCGACGTCGCCGATGGTGAGCACATCACGGTCTGGTTCGGAATTGCGACGTTCTCCGCGACCTGCAGTGTCACCGATGACGCCAACCCCCCGCAAATCATCGGGTAGCCACCGTTCACGAGGGCTTCCGCGCCACTCACACCCCGACTGGGCTTGGTCTCCGTATTCTCAAACTGCGTATCGACTGCGAACCCGTTGTCCGCGTCTCGGACCTGTTTTACGGCTAGTTCTGCTGCGTCCCGAATCGCGGGACCCACTTCGGACAGACCACCTGTGACTCCCATTAGGATACCCATGCTGATGGTGTTCTCGCTGCCACCATCACCACCATCTGCCGAACAGCCTGCAAGTCCGACAGCGCCTGCGGCACCAATGCTCTTCATGACAGTTCGACGGCTGACTGTATCGTGCATCGCAACACTACCCATGACACCATCTTTCGTGATAAACGTTATTATGAACCGTAGCGGTTCTGCTCAGAGACGAAACGGGCCCTGAGAGGGACGAGTCCGATCCGATCTCGAACACACCGATACGCAAAAGGCTCTCACCTGACGTGCCTGTATTGTCCACGTTGTCTTGTGCGTGCCGCGCCAGTGCCGATATTCGTTCGAACCATACGAACGGTGTCCGCGACAGGGTGTCGTACATACCCTATACCCCTTCAACCTACTTCTGGCCCTCATAGGCACGGATATCCAATGCGAAAACTCTGATTCGCTCGTCCAATCGGTCACCAGCGCTGGACCAGCTGCGCCGAGCGCGTAGTCCGGTTCTCGTATCGGAATGCAGTCTCAGATTCGTCGATCCGTCGTCACTCTCCGCTCGGACAGACAGCTATCCGGAGGTTTCTGGTATATAAATCAATCGTAGAGCGTAGTGGTTCGAATTATTCGAACAAACAGACAGCCACGCCCACTGAATCCCCGTCTGTAGTTCGGTGAATAAGTCCCCAGCTGCTACGGACTCCTCAGAACCGCTACTGCCTCTACAGCATCGAAGAACCGATAGTTCCGCTCCAAGCAAGAGTTATTCGTCGAGGTAAATAACAAAGATATGAGGACAATGACAAACGAGCCTGCACAGCAGTTCTGTTACAGCTATATGAGTGTAACAGTATGCGGAAATCGTGTGACAAACGCTGTTACAACAGTAACGCTGTAATCCCCCAACCGTAGTATCCGATGCTCCAAGGTTCAGGTGTCTTACTCAGTAGGTGAAGTCGAACTTAGAGGGGCTTTACCGACTATTCGGATAATCTATCACTTCTGTGGATATATGAATCTATATATTCTTCACTGGAATTTATTCTGTTCTAACTATTAGAACAGTTTTCGGGAGCTATAACGAGGAATCCGAGCGGTCAAAGGACCGAGTCTGCTAGAAATTGGTACTATGGCTTGGTCGAATTACTTGAACACCGCGGCAGGACATCTAGTTTCGCAGGGCCCCGAATAGTACGTCCGTGCAACCGGGATTGGTGCAACGTTGACCCCAAACTCTATATCTTGGGAGTCACCCACAGTGGGACGTAACGCGACAATCGATAATGACTCCCAAATTCACTACCCATGACTGAAACAGGAAAGCGCCTTGTCGAAGAACTGGACGAACAAGGCGTCGAGTACGTCTTCGGATATCCCGGCGGTCGTGCCATCGAGATTCTCGATCACGTACCGGATGCCGACGTCGAGATGGTTCGACCGCGCGACGAGCGCGAAGCCAGCGTCATGGCCGAGATGCACGGGCGCCTCACCGGCAATCCCGGGGTCCTCGCGGGGCAGGGCCCCTGGATCGGGAGCCTCGGCGCGATCGGCCAGATGGAGGGAAAGCTCGCTTCCTCCCCAATGGTCGTCATTACCGAGGCGAGCGAGCGTGGCGACTATTCGACGCTCGCGCCGTACCAGCAGGCTCGCGGTGACTACGGCGGACTGGACCTGCCGTCCGCGCTCGATGCCTACACCAAGGAAAACTGGTTCCCGCGCTCACCGACGGAGACGGTACGGAGCCTCCAGCTCGCGTTCAAACACGCGACTGCCGGCCGGCCCGGACCGACTGCGATAATCCTCGACGGCGACGCCGTCACCGAGGAGATGCCCAAGGACCCGATTCCGCCGGTCTGGGACGGCCACGATCAGGTGCAAAACTGGGAATCGCGACCGGCCCGCGAGGACGTCCAGACAGCGATAACAGCCCTGAGCGAAGCTGACCGACCGGTCATCATCGCCGGCAACGGCGTTCACGCGGCCGACGCCTACGACCAGCTCGAAACTGTCGCTGAGGCTACTGATGCCGTCGTCACTACCTCCTATCTCGGCAAGTCGACGTTCCCCGAAACCCACGACCTGGCTGCGGGCGTTATCGGCTCCTTCGGGCACGAGGGCGCAAATCAGGTTGTCAGCGAGGCAGACGTCCTCCTCGTCGTGGGCTGTCGGATGAACCCGATGGACACGAACTGGCAGTCACCGGAGTTCATCCGACCCGACGAGCAGACAATCATCCACGCTGACATCGACACACGCAACGCTGGCTGGGTCTACCCCGCGGATGTCGCACTCATCGGTGACGCCGCACAGAGCCTCGACGACCTGGCGGCAAACCTCCCCGAGAGCGCTGGAAACGACTGGGCGCGCGACCGTGCGGCCGCGGCGCAGGAGTCGTTTTACGCCCCCAGATGCGAGTCGGACGCGTCGCCAATCAAGCCACAGCGGGCAGTCAAGGAGATCGAGGCAGTGGTTGATTCGGAGACCATCGTGACCGCCGACTCGGGCAATAACCGATTCTGGTTGCTGAACTACCTCCAGACACCGGACACCGGGACCTACTACGGCAGCGGTGGCGTCGGCGCGATGGGATGGGCAACGCCGGCCGCGGTGTCCGCCGCCATCACGACGGAAAAAGATGTCATCGCCGTCGCCGGCGACGGTGGCTTCACCATGACGATGACGAGTGTGGAGACAGCCGTCGAGAACGGCGTCGCGCCCACGTTCGTCGTCCTCAACGACACCAGCCTGGGGATGGTCCGTCAGATGCAACACGAGGCGGGCGATATCGCCGGCGTCGAGTTCCACGATACCGACTTCGTGAAGGCAGCCGAGGCGTTCGGCGCTGAAGCGACGCGAGCCGCGACGCCTGCTGAACTCGGGGATGCACTCGCCGAAGGAACCAGCGCCGATGTCCCGTTCGTCATCGACGTCCGCATTGACCGGGACGAAGAGATGGTCGAGTCCCTCCAATCGTCGTTCTACAAGGAAGTCGGCGGGCTCCACGAATGACGTCCCAGACACGGGTTAGCAAAGAATATAAATCAACCACGGAACACACACTGATATAACAATGACAGATACGACGGTGCTTGTCACTGGTGGAACCGGCTTCCTCGGCTCGTATGTGGTCGAGGACCTCATCGAACACGGCCACGACGTCGTCGCCTACGACCTCTCGACGGACGACCACATCCTCTCGAAGTTGGGTGTCGCCGACGACGTGA
The DNA here is from genome assembly GCF_000336615.1 of Haloarcula amylolytica JCM 13557. GTDB lineage: Archaea > Halobacteriota > Halobacteria > Halobacteriales > Haloarculaceae > Haloarcula > Haloarcula amylolytica. Next base: position 106,578 of record NZ_AOLW01000011.1, on the reverse strand, counting down.
CCATCCGACGCGGTGACGTCTCGGAGGCGACGGACGTGATCCGGGCGGTGAAGGAGACGGGGACGACACACATCGTTCACCTTGCGGCACTGCTGACGAACACAGCACGGGACAACCCGCGGGCTGGCCTCGATGTCAACATCAAAGGGACGAACAACGTCTTCGAGGCCGCACGCACCCTCGACGACCAGATAGAGCGTGTCACCTGGGCCTCCAGCGCTGCAGTGTACGCGCCGCCACACAACTACGCCGCCGAGTACGTTGACGAGAGCGAACTCGTCTATCCTGACACGCTCTACGGCGCGACCAAGGAGTACAACGAACATCAGGCCCGTGTCTACCACGAGGACTACGGCGTTGACCACGTTGGGCTTCGTCCGACAGTCGCGTACGGCCCCTACCGCGAAACCGGTGGGTCGGCGTTCCTCGCAAACATCATCGAAAAACCGGCACTCGGCGAACCGTTCAGCGTCGAGTACGGTGACCAGGTGATCGACTGGCAACACGCCCGCGATATCGCGCAGGCGTTCCGGAAAGCGACGTTCGTTGACGAGGACAACCTCAGCCAGCGTATCTACAACGTCCGCGGCGTCCTCGCGACTATCCGTGAAGCCGCCAACGCTGTCCGGGAAATCGTCCCGGACGCCGACCTCGATGTCTCCGACGAGGGCGAACTCCCCTGGACGCAGAATCTCGATATGACCGCTGCGCAGAACGATCTCGGCTACGAGGTCGAGTACGACCTCGAATCCGGGTTCCGGTCCTACATCAACACGCTCCGGGAAGAGAACGGGCTCGAACCGCTCTGACACTGGCCCGCCGGCTGTGTGCGTGCTTCCGAACAGGAGTGGCTGCGAGCGTGTTTGCCTCATTGTATCAGGGTGAACCCGGTGTTTGATTAGGGACCTCCGTGTACGCACAGGTGATGTACGAGCGCGACTTCATGGAAGGAACGCGTGGCACCATGGCCGTCGACTGGGAAGAGCGGATCGACGTCCAGCGGATGCGACGCGAGCGCAAAGAGCGAGCCCTCGACCGACTGCAGGACTCCGAACTGGGGTCGATGCTGCTTATCAATGACCCGAATGTCCGGTACGTCACTGGGCTGGCGATGACCGGTGGGAGCGGGGCAGATCACTACACGCTCCTGACCGAAGACGGCGACGTAGTCCACTGGGACACTGCGGACCACGCATCGAACCAGCGGTTCAACTGTCCCTGGCTCGACGACATCCGGTATGCCTGTCCCGGACTCGGCAACGTTCCCCGGGCGTCAGGCAGCGCCTCCGCGCGTGACTGGCTCAAAGACAAGATGGCCGAGACGGTGTACACGGCCATGGAGGAGTACGGTGTCGACCGGGAGCCGATGGGTATCGACGTGGGGAACGGGACGCTCATCCAGAAGTTCGAGGACCGCGGCGTCGATGTCGACACCAGTGCAGCGACCGACATCATGCTCGACGCGCGGAAGACCAAAACCCGCGACGAGGTCGAGTGTCTGCGACAGGTCGCTGCCATCTGTGAAGCGGGCTTCCAGAAGATTACTGAGAGTGCGAAGCCAGGCAAGCGCGAATCGGAAGTCTGGGGCGACGCGGTCGGCGAACTCTGGGGGCACGGCGCGATGGCCCAGGGTGGCTACGTGACCGCTGGTCCGAACACCTGGCCGAAACACCAGGCGAACACGACCGACCGAATGATCCGGCCGAACGACCTCGTCTACGCGGATTTCTACAACATCGGCTACCTGGGCTACCGCTCCTGTTACTACCGAACGTTCAGCATGGGCGAACCGACGCAGGCACAGAAAGACGCCTACGAAAAGGCGCGTGACGACCTCTACGACGTCCTCGAACGAATCGAGCCGGGGGCCACGACCGACGAGATCTGCAAGGGCTTCCCCGACAGAGAGGGGGAGCACATGGACTGGTACGACGCCGACGAGTTCTGGCAGATGACGACCAACCACTGGGCCCATGGGCTGGGGCTACAGCTCTACGAGACGCCGCTCATCTGGCGCGGGCTCTCGCCGGACCACCCGATTGAAATCGAGGAGGGCATGACGATGGCTGTCGAGACGATGCAGCCCGCGGAGCGGCAGGGCGTCCGCGTAGAGGAGATGGTCGTCGTCCGTGAGAACGGCGTCGAAATCCTCAGTGAGTGGCCCGTGTCGGAGATCACTCGGATCGACTACTGACTGGCAGGCATCGCGGCCGGTCTCACGCACTGTTTGGGTGCCGGCGCGCCACTACCGTTAAGTCGGTCGCGCCGTAACGGGGATTTATGCAACTGGGAACAGGCCTGTTTACCTGTCAGCAGCGCCCGGACGACGACCGCGAAACCAGCGAGATTTACGACGAAATGCTCGAACTGGGGGAAGTTATCGACAATGCGGGTCTCGATAGCGCCTGGGTCTCAGAGCATCACTTCCTCGACGACGACTATCTATCGGGCGTCACGCCGGCGCTTGGGGCGTTAGCCGCAGTCACCGACGACATCGAAATCGGGTCCTGCATCGCACTCGCGCCGCTGTACGATTCGATCCGGCTCGCCGAGGATATCGCAACGGTGGACCAGATATCCGGTGGCCGCACGACGCTCGGGCTGGCGATTGGCTCCAACGTCTCCGAGTTTGACGCTTTCGGGATTCCTGACGACGAACGGGCCGAGCGGCTAGTCGATACGGTCAACACACTTCGCGGGGCCTGGTCTGACGGGCCGCTCGACTACGACCCGGAGTTCCACGACATCTCGTCGGACGTCACTGTGACACCGAAGCCTGCCCACGACGTCCCGCTCATGCTCGGTGGCGCGTCGCGGCCTGCCGTCCGGCGGGCCGCCCGAACCGCCGACGCATGGTGTGCCCCGTCGTCACTGTCAGTCGGTGGCGTCCGCAAGCGTGTTGAGGACATCCGTAACGTCCGCGACGACGAGGATATCGAGGGCGACTTTCAGGTATATGTCCTGCAGCATGGGTTCGTCGGCGACTCCCGCGAGGACGCGTGGGAGCGGATGCGCGACGGCTACCTCTACATCCAGCGCCGGTACGAGGAGATATTCTCCGGCGAGACGGTTGCGGAACTGGACGAAGACCGCAAACAGGAACTCAAAGAACAGGCTATCTTCGGGACGCCCGAGCAAGTCACGGCGGAACTCGAAACGTACCGCGAGGCGCTGGGCGACGACATTCACTTCATCTTCCGGACGTACCACCCGGGAACCGGAACGCAGGAGATGGCCGAGTGTATCCGGCGGCTGGGTGAAGAGGTGCAGCCGAAGGTCAGGTGAGAACTGGGACATCGTGTCTGTGACCGGCGAGACGCCAGACGAAGTCCGGGCCAAAGGGACTGAGACACTACGAGCGCCAGGGGACTCCCTTGATGCCGCCCGTGTGGTCCGGCCCCCTGTGAACACCAATACTTATTTCCCCAGGTGAAGAACCGAATAGATGAGTATGGACATCGAAGCGTTCTTCGAGAACATGCCGTTTGCCGACCTGCTCGATATCGAAATAACCACAGTGGACAACGGGTACGCCGAAGGCCATATCGAAATGCGCGAAGAACTGTCGTGGAACGAAGACCAGATAATGGCCCATGGCGGCGTTACATTCACGCTCGCAGACACCGTTGGCGGGGCCGCGCTCGTGTCCCTCGTCGACCAGCCGGTGCCGACCATCGACATGCGTATCGACTACCTCGAAGCCGGGACAGGTGACCTCCGAGCGGAGGCGGACGTGGTTCGCCACGGGGGAGACGTTGGTGTCGTCAGTGTTGACGTGTACGCTGAAGACGGCACACAGGTCGCGGACGCACGCGGCGTCTACAAGACGGGGTAGCTCAACTAGACGGTAGCTCGACTGCAGCGACTGCACAGCTTCCGGACACTGTCACAGCCACTTGAATCCAATGTCAGACTCACTCACAGCACTCGAGGAGGTACGGTACGAACCGAGCGAGGCGTTCGTCACCCAGAGCAACGTCTACGCGTTCATGCAAGCGCACGGCATCGAGACCTTCGAAGAACTCCACAGACGGACGGTCACCGATATCGACGGTGAGCCGGCGTCCGGACTTGACTGGTTCTGGGACGAGATAGTCGACTATCTCGACCTGGAATTTTACGAGGCGTACGAGCAAGTCCGCGATGACACAGACGGTCCGCAGTTCACGGACTGGTACGTCGGTGGAGAACTCAATATCGCTCACAACGTCGTCGACCGTCACGCGGCCCCCGACTCAGAGAACCGAAATACCGTCGCGACAATCTGGGAAGGCGAGGGCGGGACCGTCCGTGAGGTCACCTATCACGAACTCCACCAGCAGGCCAATCAAGTCGCCAATGCACTCGAAGAGCGCGGTGTCGGAACCGGCGACACCGTCGGGCTGTACATGCCGATGGTCCCGGAGATCGTCCCACTGCTGTACGGCTGTTTCAAAGTGGGTGCGATTGCCGTCCCTATCTTCTCCGGCTTCGGGGTCGACGCGACAGCAACTCGCATCGAAGACGCCGAGTGTTCAGTCCTGTTCACCGGTGATGGTTTCTACCGCCGGGGAAGCGAAATCGACCTGAAGTCGGCCGCAGACGAGGCTATCGAAGCGGCCGGTCACGTCGAGCACACAATCGTCTACAATCGGCTAGGTTCTCGGGAATCAACCCTCTCGTGGGACCCCGCTCGTGACGAATGGTGGGCGGATGCAGTCGGTTCCCAGTCTGCCGACTACGAGACCCAGTCCCTTCCCGCCGATCACGAGTCGATGCTGCTGTACTCGTCCGGGACAACGGGCAAACCCAAGGGTATCGTCCACACGCACGCTGGCGGGCTCGTCCAGCCGGCGAAGGAGATCTTCTTTTCGTTCGACCACAAGCCCGCAGACCGCTTTTTCTGGGTCTCGGACATCGGCTGGATGATGGGGCCGTGGACGCTAATCGGCAATCACGCCCACGGTGGAACCGTCTTCCTGTACGAGGGGGCACCCGACTATCCAGACCCGGACCGGTTCTGGGAGCTGATCGACACCCACAATCTGTCGGTGTTCGGAATTTCACCGACAGCAATCCGTGCGCTACAGAAACACGGCGACGAGTGGCTGGAGGGACACGACCTCTCGACGCTGCGCCTGCTGGGTTCGACCGGTGAGCCGTGGGACCCGGACTCCTGGGAGTGGTTCCTTGAGAACGTCGGCGGCGGGACGACACCGATTATGAACATCTCCGGGGGAACGGAGATTTTCGGCTGTTTCCTCCAGCCGACGCCGCTGCATTCGCTGAAGCCGGGGACGCTCGGCGGCCCGGCGCTCGGCATGGACATCGACGTCGTCGATGCACAGGGGGAATCCGTCGCCGAAGCCAACGAGAAGGGGTATCTGGTCTGTCAGTCGTCAGCGCCGTCGATGACAAAATCGCTGTGGAGCGGTGACGAGCGGTACCTCGAAGAGTACTGGTCGCGGTTCGGCGATATGTGGGACCACGGCGACTGGGCCCAGAAAGACGAGGACGGTTTCTGGTTCCTGCACGGTCGTTCGGACGACGTGCTCAACGTCGCCGGCCGGAAGGTCGGCCCGGCCGAGGTCGAGAGCGCACTCATCGAACACGATGCGGTCAACGCCGCTGTTGCGATCGGTGCGGACGACGAAACGAAGGGGACCGCGGTCGTCACATACGTCATCTGCAACGAGGGGTACGAGGAATCAGACGAGCTTCGCGAGACGTTGCGGACGCAGGTCGGGACTGCGCTCGGCAAGCCGTTCCGACCGCGTGAACTCCACTTCGTCGACGCGTTCCCGAAGACCCAGTCGGGAAAGATTGTCCGGCGAATCGTTCAGAACGTCTACGAGGGGGCAGCACTGGGGGACCTCTCGAGTATCGAAAACCCCGACGCGATCGACGAAATCGACAACGCGCGATGAGATAATTCCCGACCTGGTTGCGACTGTTTACAGATACAGGCAAACGCGAGGACGTCGCCGATCTCGCTACGATACTATCGAACCGCGGCGGCGGACGGAAGCGCGGCCGGCGTCTACGTAAAGCTCACACCGACATCGTGCATATCCTCGTTGTATCGAGCGATGTTGATGAGCAGCGGCGTCAGACTCTCGACTTCCGCGGCGTTCGAAAGCGGCCCAGCAGGGATCGGTCGGACGCCCGCCAGGTCATCGGTTAGCGCCACGACTCGTTCACTGACCGCCGGGTCGTCCGCGACCACTAGCGTATCCACATCGAGCGTGGCCTCCAGATCCGCTAGCCGGTCCGCGGCGAGGTTATGGAACGCGCCGGCCACTGGAACCGATTCAGGGGCCCGCTCCGCGACAAACTCAGTTACGCTTCCCGTCGACGGCGGTCGGTAGTGGAGCCCATCCCCGTCGCCGTTCATCCCGACGGCAGGGCTGATGAGCAGTTGGTCCGAGAGCACGTCATCCGCAGTCAGTGCTTCAACCGTATCGCCGACGTGGTGTGGCGGAATAGCCAGGATAACCACGTCTGCACCGGCCGCGGCGCTACTGTTGTCTGTCCCGTTGATTCCAGTCTCGACGCCGTGATCGGACAGTCGTTCTTCGTACGCGCTCGCCCGGTCGGTGGCTTTTGCAGCGTCCCGTGAGCCGATCGTAATCGTATGGTCCGTGTCCGAGGCAAACCGCATCGCGAGTCCCTCACCGATGTCACCAGTACCGCCCAGTATTGCTAACTCCATGCGCTTGCATAATGTCCCTTGAAACAAGAAGGTTTGTTCTATCGCGCGAACCGCTGGATCGTAGTTGATGCTGGCAGACGAGAGCCGAGCGCGTCAGCAATGTGAAGACCACCCAGTTGAAAACGCGAACGGTTATTCGACCCAGACCGTCTTTTTGTTGACGAACTCTTTGATTCCCATCTCCGAGAGTTCACGGCCGTAGCCGGCGTCTTTGATGCCGCCGAACGGAACCCGCGGATCTGATTTGGTCATCTCGTTGATGTAGACACAGCCCGCGGAGACCTCTCGTGCCAGACGCTGGCCGCGTTCCCTGTCCGCAGTCCAGAGGCTCGCACCCAGCCCGAAACGGGTGTCGTTCGCGACTGCAATCGCTTCCTCCGCATCGGCGACCTCGTAGACGGTCGCCACTGGGCCGAACGTCTCCTCGGTGTCAGCAGGGCACCCTGAAGGAACGTCAGTCAGTACTGTCGGCGGGTAGAAGGCCCCGGGCCGGTCAAGCGGTTCGCCGCCAGTCAGCACCGTTGCACCGTCGGCAACGCTGTCCCGTACTTGTTCGTGGAGTTCGGCCATGAGGTCCGGATCAGCCTGCGGGCCGACGTCGGTTTCGTCGGCCATCGGGTCGCCGACAGTGAGGTTTTCGAAGGCAGCGACGAGCCGATCAACGTACTCATCGTAGACGTCTGTGTGAACGATGAAGCGCTTGGCGGCAATGCACGATTGTCCGCCGTTGAGTATCCGTGCTTGTACCCCAGTCTCAACGGCAGCATCGAGGTCCGCGTCGTCGAGGACGATAAACGGGTCGGACCCACCGAGTTCCAGCACGGTCTTTTTCAGATGTTCACCGGCTGTTTCGGCGACGGCACGACCAGCGGGACCACTTCCGGTAAGCGTCGCCGCGCGAACGCGGTCGTCTGCGAGAACGCCGTCGATGTCGCTAGAGCCGACCAACAACGTTTGGAATGCGCCTTCGGGATAGCCCGCTTCGGTAAACACCTCTTCGAGCGCGAGCGCACACCCGGGAACGTTCGAGGCGTGTTTGAGGAGGCCGACGTTGCCGGCAGTGAGATAGGGCGCGGCAAAGCGAACGACCTGCCAGAACGGGTAGTTCCAGGGCATCACCGCGAGTACCGGCCCGAGCGGGTCGTGGACCGTCTTTACTTCTGTCCCCGGCGGGCTGGGGTGGTGCTCATCGGAGAGATATTTGTGCGCGTATTCAGCGTAGTGGTCACACGCCCAGGCACACTTTTCGACTTCAGCGACGGCCTGAGTGATGGGTTTGCCCATCTCCCGGGTCATCAGCTCTGCGTACCGCTGTTTGTTCTCCCGGAGGACCTCGCCGGCGTTTACAAGCAATTGCTCGCGCTCACGCAACGGGACATCACGCCATTCCTCGAACGTCGATGCGGCTCGGTCCAGTTTTCGTTCGACTGTGTCGTCATCATCCGGGTCATACACGTCTAGCCGCTCACCCGTGGCTGGGTTTACTGACTCCATATCGGTTCAGTCTTCGGCGTCACGCGTACATTAATCTTTACTGACCTAACTAATCTGATAGACGACAGCGTTAGCTTTTATATTCATAGGTCAGAAATGTGCTGATGATGTACAAGCACGTAGCCCTGTTAGTCAGACAGGACGATATGTCTCACGAGGAGTTCGTCGACTACTGGCAGACCAATCATACGCCGATCGCGAAGGACATCGAGGGCGTGGTTCGCTACCAGCAAGTCCTTCCAACAGAACCAGCACACGCCGAATTCGACGGACTGGCGGAGCTGTACTTCGAGACGCTTGCGGACCTGCACGAGGCGCTGGGTAGTCCCGGCTCCCGTGACTATGACCCCACGAAAGCGGTCGCCGCGAAGGCCCGCGAGGACGTGAACAACTTCCTTGCTGTCGAGGAGCGGCCGCGTATTATCGGCGAGGAGATCGTCCAGAAAGACGAGGTCGACGGCGACACCGATGGCCTCTACAAGCACTCGGCGTTTCTCGTCCGGCAGGACGACATGACACACGATGAGTTCGTCGACTACTGGCAGACCAACCATACGCCGATCGCCCGTGAGATCGAGGGCGTCGTCAAGTACAATACGGTCATCCCCACTGACCCCGAGAACGCCGAGTTCGACGGCGTCGCCGAGCTCTACTTTGACGACCTCGAGAAGCTATACGACGCGCTCGGCAGCGAAGGATCGCGGGATTACGCGCCTGACAGAGGGAAAGCGAAAGCGGCCCGCGAGGACGTGGATAACTTCTTGGCTATCGACGAGCGGCCCCGGTTTATCGGCCAGGAACAGCTCGTCAAGGACGAGGGGTAGTATGCCCGACTACGAGGAGCAAGTCACGGAGGCGTTCCCGGAACTCGACTACATCTCGTCGGACAGCCTCCGCAGCAACGTCATCGAGGCGTGGACACTCGCGCTCGACCGAGGTGGCTGGCGCGACATTACGGATATCCCCTACGCCTGGAACATCCACGAGGTAACCAACGTCAGGCACGTCCGCGGTGTCACCAGAATCGCACGGGAATCCGCTATCGAGCAGCAGGAGTTCCACGGTGCCGATCCCGATATGGACGTCATCGTGGCAGCCACACTACTCCACGACGTCGGAAAGTGCTACGAGTACGTCGACTTCGTCGAGGACGAGAAGCTCCTCGACCCGGACCCGAGATACGCAACCGAAGAGGTCCCACACTCCCTGTCGGGCTATGCACTCGCACACGAGGTCGGCTGTCCGCTGGCGGTCCAGCGAGCGATTCCGCACTTTATCGGCGAGATTCCGACGCGGACACTGGAAGCCGAACTCGTCAAGAGTGCGAACTCCGCGTCCTCGAACGCGATTACGCAGTCAACGATGGGCATCACGCTGCAGGAGTGGGTCGATGAGTACTCCCAGACGTAGCCACTGGCGCGAACGATAGCGCGCTCTGCTAAGGCGTCGACCGGCGAAATTAGTCCATTTGCGATCACTGGTCGGAGGTATGCTATCTCCCCTTCAAAGTTCGCTGACACCTTCGGGTTCGACGGTACGCGGAGACACTAACCACGATTACCCTCACTCGCATTTCGAGCGGGCGGGGCGGGACGACGCAGCGCGTCCACTGTCCGTGCGGCAATGAGTCGAGACCACATCGTCAGTCTCCGAACGCGTTTTGGGGGACAACCGAAGGGATAGCTGTGCATTCAATAACAAAACTGTCGACCGCTTCGAACGTGCTCTGGGATTCAGCAGCTAAATAATGTGTACGGAAGCAGTTTTGAGGGTTTCATTTTGAGGGTTCAATGTATTTCTACGCTCTCAACAGATACTTACGTCTAAACATGCCGTAGGTATCTTCATATAACAATATTGTCGACATAAATGCCTCCAGAGAAGCCCGGTATCGAATTTTCTCGTCAAAAGAGTGACTAAGGCGATTATTTATGTAGAAATGCGGAGGGGATACCACTCTCTCAAGTGAATATGCACATATCGATGGTATGCTGCAGCTTATGTGCTGAATTCGATGTACGATTTGATAGTCTCCGGTGACTCCTCGAATGCGTCTGCAAACTCCGACACCGAACACTGGGTCGTCATGATAGACGCAAGGAACCAGTCCGGGTATTCTGCAAGTGTGTTACGAGCGCGTTTGTAATGCCGGACGTTGGAGTTCACGCTCCCGAGCAACGCTTTGTTCTGGAGGACCAACTGCCTGTGAAGCGCCCCGCCATTGACAGTGAATTCCCAATCCTCGGGGATGCCGAGGAGGACGCCGACTCCGTTCGCACCGAGTGCCTCGACCGTCGAAAACGCGTGTTTTGCGTGCCCCGTCGCCTCGAACACCAGATCCATCGGCTCGTGGACATCGGGTATCTCGTCGACGGCCGTCTGTCGAGAATTGACGTAGGTAGCCCCTAGTTCCTCGATAATGTCGATGGTCGGGTCCGGCCGTTCACGACGGCCGAGACAGTACGTCCGCTCACACCGGTCTGCAAGCATCGCCAATGTGAGCAGTCCTAGCGGTCCGTTTCCGAGGACGAGTCCGGCAGAATCCTGCCACTCGAAGGTCGATCTGGAGCGCTGTGCCAGCTCAAGTGCCTTTTCGGCATTGCTGATCGGTTCGACCAGAAATCCGACATCTGCCAGTGGTTCCGGAATTGGGACGAGAAACGATGCGGGTGTGGTGAAGTACTCGGCCATGTAGCCGTGCGCCCCCGCAATCCCCCGTTCGACATACTCACCTGGTGGAGCCATATCGGGCTCGTTGTTCTCGAAGAACCGGCTCGACGTGTTTGCGGGCCGCCGGACTGTCGGGACGACAATCTCTCCCTCGTTCAGCGCGGTCCCGTTCGAGGACTCCACGACGCCGACGGCCTCGTGGCCCAGTATCTGGTAGTCGCTGCCCTCGGGAAACTCGCCATGTGATCCCGATAGCACCTCAAAGTCCGTTCCGTCGATGCCAACACGGAGCGTCCGCACGAGCACCTCTCCCTCGTCCGGTTCCGGGCGCTCGATGTCGATGCGTTCTGGCCGAGTCTTCCCCCGCTTGACAGCGATTGCATCCATTGTTGTAGGTATCCCCGTGAGTGAAACGCACCATCCATCAACAGTTGAATGTTTCGACCAATCGACAGAGGGAGTTCGGCGAAATTATTTCGTATTATGAAAAGCTGTGGGGATGCGGGAAGCATACTGAACGACAGCGGTGGAACGGCAAGCAGATGAAAGCGGACCGGTAGAGCACGGCTACAGGATGATATGTGCATATTTGGGAGAGGCTGGGTTCAACTAAGTGAATGGGTATAATAAGTGTACGTCTGTTATACCATTCGCGGCCCGCTCTCAAATAGTTTCGCTAAAAGAAATACTCTACTTCGGATGAAAATTTTTGTTGAGATATGTCTGGCATTGCTGAAACTGCCGTCGGTCAAATAGGACCGGGGTTGATGCGACTGTACTGGGCATTGCCGATTGGCTGTCCTGATAATGGCCGTGAACAGGAATGGCTGACGAATGACTCACATTTGCTCCGCATTGAGTTGCCTGACGGCGCTCAGAATCATCCCGGGGACATCCTCCTGTAACCGCTTCCCGCTCAGCCGTTCAGCGTGTCCTGCCACGTACACGGCTGCGGTTGTAGACTGGTCCTGAATCGGAACCGCGACACAGTTTACGTCTGGATACTGCTCGCGACGCTCAAACGCGATACCCCGGTCCCGGATATTGTCGAGTTCGGCGGTGAGCGTCTGGCGATCCGTAATCGTGTTCTCGGTCATTGCAGGCAGACCAGTGTGGTCTAAAATAGCATCGACCGCCTCTGGGTCGGTCGCCGCGAGGATTGCCTTTCCCGGAGCGCTGCAGTGAAAACACGGGGAGTTTACGTGTCTCGGAGAGTCGTCAACGGCGGTATGATAGACGTCGGCAATTTGCTTTTCGCACTTGATAACCAGTCCGGCGGACTCGCCGGTCGTCGCCGATATCTGGTCTATCTGGGGCTTCGTATCGTGGTAGATGGGTGCCTGAGATTTGACGTGTTCGCCGATATCGGCAAACTGTAACGTCAGCTGATAGTTCCCTGTACTCTTTGTAACGTAGCCTGACTGCAACAGCGTATTCAGGTGCTTGTATGTCGTACTCCGAGTGTACCCGAGTTGCTCGGCCACCTCTGAGACGCCAAGCGGCCCGTCGGCGTCTCTGAGCACGTCGACGATGGCGAACGTCTTCATCGGTGCCGAAAGTGTTGCTGTCTCAGTTTTATCGGGCATAAGATTACTACTCCCGTCTATAGCTTAAGTTTTTATTATTATGAAACAATCGTTACCAGTCGGCGACGCTGCCGTCCTCGTGCCGCCATATCGGGTTGTGCCAGTCGAGATCGGCTTCTGCCTTCTCCCGAACGACGTCTAGCGCTACGTCGATACCCAGTCCCGGGCCGTCCAGCGTCTTCAGGTAGCCGTCGTCGAACGCAAACGGGTTCGAATTCAGCAGGTCGTGTGCGGGACTGGTCGTCTCAGAGTGTACGTCGAACCCCTGATCCTGGACTAACAGGTTCGGAACGACCGTATCGACCTGGATCGACGCAGCCAGCGCAATTGGACCCAGTGGGCAGTTCGGTGCAATGGCGACGTCGTGTGACTCCGCCATGTTAGCCAGTTTGACCATCTCTGAAATACCGCCTGCATGAGAGACATCGGGCTGAATCACGTCAATCGCCCCCGTTTTGAGGAGGTCTTTGTAATCCCATCTCGAATACAGTCGCTCACCCGCTGCGATTGGTGCGCGTGTCTGGGCCGCGATGTTCGGAAGGTGTTCGATGTTCTCGGGAAGCACCGGCTCTTCGATGAACATCGGTTCGACGGATTCGAGGCGGTTGGTGAGGGTCTTGGCCATCGATTTTGATACTCGGCCTCTGAAATCGATCCCGATATCCACTCGGTCGTCGACTGCTGTTCGAACGTGCTGAATCCGTTCTGTGATCTCGTCGAGCGACGCCTTTGTTTCGATGAATCGGGTCTGATTCGTCGCATCCATTTTGAGTGCGGTGTAGCCAGCCTCGGCTAACCGCGTCGCTTCTGCAGCGACATCCTCAGGCCGGTCACCGCCTATCCATTTGTACACTCTGACCTTATCGCGGCTTTTGCCACCCAGCAGTTCGTACACAGGTGCACCGAAGTGTTTTCCCTTGATATCCCAGAGCGCCTGATTGATACCAGCGATTGCAGACATCAGGATCGGTCCGCCGCGATAGAACCCGCCACGGTACAGCGCTTGCCAGTGATCCTCGATTCTAAACGGGTCCTTCCCGATGAGATACTGGTCCAGCATCTCCTCGACCGCCGCTCGAACTGTTTTCGCTCTCCCCTCGATGACGGGCTCACCCCACCCCAGAACTCCGGTGTTGGTTTCTAGTTTCAGGAAGACCCAGCGGGGAGGGATTTCGAACAGTTCGTATCCGGTGATTTGCATACTGCCGCATCGTATCCGGAGTGTGATTAACCTTCATGATATAATCTGCATAATCCAGCGCCCGCCGGGATTAATATCGGTTGTGCGGCTGTGTATCGTGGCGTTCGTCCCGCTGGCAGCTATCGACAGGACTCCAGATCGATACGTGCCATTCGCTAGGGTTGCTGGTGTAGCCCGCTATCCCAGCGCACTCCACTCGATATGTTTCGAGAGTTCCGGTGGATCGTCCGGATCGTATCCCTTCTTCACGGCCGTCTTGTACGTGAGCGATTGCAGAATCTTCAACGGGACTATGGGGTGGTCTGGCGATTGGGACGGGAGTTCGATTGAGATGTCTCCACCGTAGTCGTTCGTCGGCCGCCGCAGGACAATTGTGGTCACTCCGGCGTCGCGTAGCTTTGAAACGACCTCGCTGGTCAACGACGACTTCGATTCTCGGGTCGCAATGACGAGTGCCGGCTCACCGGCAGCGTTTGCGATGGGACCGTGGCTGATTTCCGGTGTCGGGAGCGCTGTCGTATGCAACAGTGCACCCTCGCCGAACTTCGTCGCCGCCTCGCCTGCAAGTCCATATTCGATCCCCTGTCCGAGAGTGTAGAGTGTCTTGGCCTCCGCGAGGACGGCGACGGCTGCCTGAAAGTCCTGATCGATGACGTTCCGGCATGTGCGTTGCAGTTCGCTCGGTGTGTACTCACTGTATTTGCTTTCGAGCAACGAGAACGTCAGTATCAGCGCGGCATCGACTGTTTTGGTAGCGAGGACTGCCTTCTCGGTCCCCGCCGGCGTGACGAGGACCTCGTCCGCTACTGACCCCAGCGTCGAATCGTCACTGTTTGTAACACCGATAACGACCGCACCCCCCTCTTTTGCTCGTCGAGCGGCTGTAACGGTTTCAGACGTCTCGCCGGACTGGGAGTAGGCGACGACAACCGTTTCCTCAGTAATCGGCGGACCGGCGAACAGGTATTCTGACGCGGCGTGCGCCGTTGCATCGATGCCGCTCTGGAAAGACGCATACTGACCGATCACGCCGGTCCAGTACGAGGACCCACAGCCGATGAAGTGGACTCGGTCAGCGTGTGCAATACGCTCGCGTGGCTCGGAAAGGTCGTGCGTACTCAGTTCGAAATGATTCAGTCGATCGATACCGGTTCGGATCTCGTCGTAGACTGCGTGTGTAGTCATGTTTTGGTGTTCAAGGGGCGGCACCGTGGTCAGTTGTTTCAACGACAACGCCGGCAGAGACGCTCCGGTCAGCCAGCGACTGTCTGACTGATCGGACTCGCTCTGCGATCACTTAGATTACTGATTGATGGCAGTGGATAATAAAACCATACGATAGGTATTTGTGATAGGCTGTAGGATCTGTTGCGAAGAATATCCCAAACAATTAATTATATATACTACATGGGTCGTTGGTGATAGCATATGTCAGACAGTAGTTTGCGGAGTGGCAAGCGACGTCGCTTCATCAAAAGCGCCGGAGCGGCAACGGTCACGCTGCTCGCGGGCTGTGGCGGCAACGAAAGTTCAGAGAGTTCCGACGGGGACGGCGGGGATGGCGACTCCGGCGCGAGCACCGGGGAGCAATCGAACGATATAACGACACTCACTGTCCGTCACTTCGTCAATGACCACATTGAGACGTTCTACGAGAAGCACAATCCCATACTGAAGAAAGAACACGGGATCAGCGTGGATTTCGAGACGATGGGCTGGGGCGTCGCTCGGAAGAAGCAAAACAACAGTATCTCCACTCGGACCGGTCCGGACGTCGAAGAGATCGCATCGACGTGGATGCCACAACAGGTCAATTCCGACGGCTGGATGGACCTCGAAGAAGCCGGCGTCTCGATGCCGACAGAGAATATCTATGATTCGCCGCTTCAGATCGGCAAATTCGACGGTGTCCGGGCTGGGTTCCCCTGGTTCTGGGGACCCCGCGGGCACATTTATTATAAATCGCTGTTCGAGGAAGCCGGTATCGACGGCCCTCCGTCGACCTGGGACGAACTCGCGAATGATGCGTCGAAGTACAACACGCAGGCCGAAAAGTGGGAACAGGAAGGCTACAACACGAGATACCTGTTCGGCATTCCTGGGGCGAACAACTGGGCAGTCGTCCAGTACTATATGATGCTCATCTGGCAAAACGGCGGGAGCGTGATCGCCGGGTCCAAGCCGACATTCGACAGCGACGCGGCGGTGGAGGCGCTGAATTTCTACAAGGACCTGTCGACGACGCACAAAGCGTCCCCACAGGCCTCAGTCGAGTGGAACGGCGTTGCACGGAACAACGCGTTTAGCAGCAAACGGATAGCCTCGACGTGGCAGGGGCTCAGGGTAGCAAACGATATCGACGCCGAACTCGGCGTCGGCAAGCCGCCGGCCGGTCCCCGGGGAGAGTCGTCGACCTTCTTCGGAGTGAACCTCATGGGCATCCATCCCTGGACGAAGAAGAAGAGCGAAGCCGCGACCTTCATCGAGTATCTGATGCAGCCCGAGGTCAACGCAGAACTCGCGAAGGGCTCTGGCTTCTTGCCGACGATCAAGAGTAGCTTCGAGCAAGACGCCTTCCAGGGTGAGCTGTATCAGTCCTTCAGTGAAGACGTTCTGAACAACACAAACGCCAAGACAGCGCCGCAAGTCGTGGGCTGGGGTGATGTCTCCGGAGCGATCAAGGGGGCTGTCACGAAGGTACTCACGAAGGCAGCAACGGACTCCTGGTCCGAAGGCGATACCGAGAAGGCACTCCAACAGGCTGCGATGCAGGCAGAGAACGCGCTTCAGGGATAAACTCCGGAAACAGATCGTTGGAGTGTGGGTCTGTGCTTGTCCCGTCGAATAGCTACTATAGTAACAATTGAAACGATTTACACACTGATCGCACTGCCATCGTGCGATCAGGTGTGCATTGATTTTCAACGGCTACTATAGCTTTGTGTCGGGACCGTGTCACTCTACGTCGTGCAGAACGATTAAATACATTGCATAATAATCGATTGTGTATGCTCCTGTCCGCGTACCAGCGAGTCAGACGTCGACTCCCAGCGGTTCATATCCCATACGTTAGCTCGTTACCTGCAAGCCAGCGCTTCGGGCTCAAGCTCATTGCCCCGGCTCTGGCAATGATGCTTCTCGTCCACGGGATTCCAGTCATCCTCGGGTTCGTTATGAGTTTCTACGAGTTCCCGTCGCTCAGATACACTGACTGGTTCCGCCCAGAGACGTTCGTCGGGCTTGACCACTTCGCGAAGGTCTTCCAGAAGGATACGATCTATGGCGCACAGTTCTGGAACTCGCTCAAAGTCACCATTCTGTACACGGTTGGCTCGGTCGTAGGGACGTACGTTCTCGGGCTCGTCACCGCACTCACCCTCGATAAGCAATTCCGAGGGAAGCTTGTCGCGAGGACCGTGATTCTGATTCCGTACGTGACACCGGTTGTCGTCACGCTTCTCACCTGGCGGATGATGTTCCGGAGCGATACTGGAGTCATCAACGCGTTACTCCGGCAGGCGGGACTCATCGAGGGGTCCCTGTTCTGGCTTCTGGGCCCGAACTCGCTGTACGCGATAATCATCGCGAACGTCTGGCGGAACTTCCCGTATGCGGCGATCATGTTGTACGCCGGACTGCAGTCGGTACCGGAGCAGTTGTACGAGGCTGCAGAGATAGACGGGGCCGGCCGATGGGGGAAACTGCGGTACGTGACGCTGCCACAGTTGAAGCCCGTCTCTGCCGTCATTCTACTGCTGTTGATCCTCTGGACCTTCATCAACTTCCCCGTCCCGTATATTTTGCTGGGCGGGTCACCGAGCGAATCGGGGAACGTCCTGATGTTGCTCATCTACTCCTTTGGCTTCAAACAGAGTGCGTACGGGATCGGGTCCGCGCTCAGCGCGATGCTGTTCCTGTTCTCTATGACCATCGCATACGTCTATTACAAGCGCGTTGTGGCGTCTAGCTACGACGGAGGTGCTATCTGAGATGCTCAGTTCGCTCATGGCTGCCGTTGGGTCAGAAAGTACGGTGGTGCCCGACGAAATGCGACTGACTGCCGACGGCAAAGAGCTCGTGTACCAACTACTCTGGCGCTCCGTGCTCATCCTCGTTCTCATATTCGCGATATTCCCCGTCTGGATGATGTTCACGACGTCGTTCAAAACCCGTGATGAAGTGCTGCAGCTCGGGCTCGACATAATTCCGGCGGACCCCTATGTCCAGAACTACTTCCTGATGTTCCAGCGGTTCCCGCTCGTCGACTACTACGTTAACAGCCTGATCATTTCGAGTGTGACAACGGTCCTCTCGCTGTTCATCGGTGGACTGGCTGCCTACTCGTTGTCGCGATATGAGTTCCCCGGCAAGGAGAAGTTCGAGATGGGGGCACTCGCAACGCAGATGATCCCCGGAGTACTCATCCTCATCCCGATGTTTCTGTTGTTCATCGTCATGGACCAGTCGGCGAACGTGCCGATGAAAGACACGTACCATGGAATGATATTCCTCTATACGACGTTTACCGTCCCGTTCACCATCTGGATGCTTCGTGGGTACTTCGACACGATACCGACCGCGCTGGAGGAAGCCGCGCGGATCGACGGCTGTACGCGGACACAGGCCCTGTTCCGCGTCGTCATGCCGCTTGCAGCACCGGGCCTGGCCGCGACTGGGATGTTCGTGTTCCTGCTCGCGTTTAACGAGGTGCTTTTCGCGTCGGTCCTGGCGACCGACAACGTCACGCCGTTCTCCATTGGGATTCAGAACTTCCAGCAGCAGGATCAGACGATGTGGGGCCAGATGATGGCTGCCTCGACGCTCGCCGCTGTCCCACTGCTCGCAATCTTCGTCGTGTTCCAGCGGCAGATCGTTTCCGGGCTGACGTCCGGGAGTGTCAAGCAGTAATCTTCGGCTCCAGTTTTGTGGCGGTTCGCGATTCCAAACGTAGTTTTATATCCCCAGCACGTCGGATGTTGTCATATGCAGACTCAGACGGTGGCGAGTATGCCATTAGCACAGAAAGTCGGCCAGTTATTCATGGCTGGCTTTGACGGCACCGAACCGACTGATGGGATACGGGAACTGATTCGTGAGTACAACCTCGGCAACATCATTTATTTCACCCGAAATATTACGTCGCCCGCGCAGGTGGCAGCCCTCTCGGCGGAGTTGCAGTCAGAAGCCACAGCAGTCGGCGCTGGCCTCCCACTGTTCGTCGCCACCGATCAAGAGGGTGGCGTCGTCTCACGCCTCGACTGGGGCACGCAACTGCCGAGTCAGATGCTCATTGGGGCCTGTGATGACGAAGCGATGGCTCGGAAAGCAGGTGTGACCGTCGGACGGGAGCTACGGAGCCTCGGAATCAATCTGAACCTCGCGCCAGTCCTCGACGTCAACAACAACCCGGACAACCCCGTAATCGGCGTCAGGTCCTTCGGTGAAAACCCCGAGCGTGTGGCTGCGCTGGGCGCAGCCATGGCCCAGGGCCTCCAGTCCGTGGCTGTCGCGGCCTGTGGGAAGCATTTCCCCGGTCATGGCGACACGGCAGTCGATTCACATCTCGACCTGCCGGTGGTCGCCCACGAGCGATCCCGACTGGAACGCGTGGAGTTCGCACCGTTCGAAGCGGCGATACAGAGCGGTATCGACGCGATCATGACCACACACGTTGCCTTTCCGGCGATAACAGGTGACGACGAACTGCCAGCGACGATATCGTCGGCAGTCCAGACAGCACTGCTTCGAAAGCAATTGGGGTTTGATGGGTTACTCGTCACGGACTGTCTCGAGATGGATGCGATTGCCGAAGGCGTCGGTCCCGCCGAAGGGGCTGTCCGTGCAATCGAGGCTGGGTGTGATATCGTCACTGTTTCACATACGCTCGAGCGACAGCGTGCAGCGATTGAGGCCGTGCTTGCCGCCGTCCGAACGGGACGGCTTACCGAGGAGCGAATCGACCGGTCGCTGCAGCGCATCCGGCGTTGTAAACAGCAACGGATGGGTGCATCTGAGACTGCCGAAGAGCCGGAGTGGAATCGCTGTGCGACCGAATCGAAACAGCTTGCAACCGAAATCGCAAACTGTGGGGTAACACTCGTCAGGGACGACAGCGAGACATTGCCGTTCGATACGTCGCGTCACCTGCATGTGGTCAGCTTTACCGGGACGCGGGGGTCGCCCGCCGAGGACGAGCGATACGACCCAGAGATGGTCGCTGCTGCGCTCAGCGAGGTCGGGTTTGAAATCACGACACAGACCGTGGCGACCGGTGAGACTGTCGAGATAGCGGCAGCGAACGAGCAGATTGTCGCTGTCAGTTACGATGCCCTGGCAAACGAGTCACAGGCAGCGACGCTCCGGACACTCATTGCGCACCACGACCGGCTGGCAGTCCTTGCCGTACGGAACCCATACGACCTCTCTGTCTGTCCAGATGCGGCTACGTTTTTGACGACGTACGGCTACTCGCCAGGTGCGATTCAGGCAGCGGCGAAAGCACTGGCAGGGACGGTCGACCCAACGGGGACGCTTCCGGTCACGATTCCCGACTGAGGTAGCTTCAACGACAGTGCTGGTGAAACGCCGGCGACCCTATCCGAGAAACTCCTGTGCGGACTCGTGCAGCGGGACGAACCCCTCCGCACTGCGGGCACCGGCCTGCTTCCCGAACACGAGATTCTCGGCGCGAAGTCCGTCGATGAGGTTGTCGAACTCGGCGTCGATGCCCCCGTGCTCGACGAGGAACTCCACCTGTGACTCGTGTTTCTTGATCGCCGTGACCTTCTGTTCCAGATACCCATCGATATCGATGAACATGGAGGGTGTAAACTCCGATGTCGGCTTGCCGAAGTAGTAGATGTTGTCCGGATCACAGGGTTCGAAATCCGTCTCAACGAGGGGGAGCGAAGCCATGTAGTACGCGTCCGTAACTAAACGTGACGTCGCTCGGTGGTCTGGATGCAGATCGTCTTTGTAGTGCGTGAGGATGACGTCCGGGTCGTACTCCCGGATGACATCCACCATCTCTACACGGTTCTCCAGGGAGTAAGTGATCCGCCCGTCTTTGAACTCGAGGAACGCGACTTCCGAGGCGCCTAACACCGCCCCCGAGTCGCGGGCCTCCTGTTCACGGACCCTCCCGACGGCTTCCTGTGAGTCCGTTCGCAGCCCGCCGTACTCTCCCCGAGTCATGTGTACGATACTGACCTCGTCACCGCGTTCAGCGTGCTTTGCTATCGTACCGCCACAGAAGACATCTGCGTCGTCTGGGTGGGCAACTACTACGAGGACGTCCATACTATGCTATGGTATTGTAAGTTATTATTTATATCTTTTCTCTGTTACAGATGTGTGAGCAGGCGGTCGACGACGTACGCAGCACCGTCTTCGTCGAGACACATTGGGTTGAGAACGATCTCTCCCTCGTCGATGCGGTCCTCACCGACATACACGCGCGGGTCCTCGCGCTGCAGTTCTGTCACCAGCGCGGCTGCCGAGAGGGTAGATTGGGAGTGAGTTATATCCACAACGACCCGTGGAGCAACACTCTGCTCACCACCAGCGACGACTGTGGTCTCCACGCCCGCTGCCTCGAGCTGGCTCGCCATGTTTTCGGCGAGGTTCTCCCACTCGGCGACAATCGCTTCCTGATCCTCCTCGATGAACAGTTCCAGCGCGCGAATGAGGCCGACAAGTTCCTCCTTACCGACCTTGAGCGACCGTCCGATTCCCTGTCTGGGGACCCCATCGAACCGTTCCGTCTCGATAAGCGAGCTGGGTGGGTTCCAGACCCGGCGGTCGACGTGCATATCCTGATGCTGCACAGCGATTGAACGGATATACTGACGTTTGCCGGCGATGATACCCGTCGTCTGTGGGCCGCGGATTCCTTTGCCACCGCTGAACACCACCATGTCGGCTCCCTGCTCGACGAAACGAGAGAGGTTCTCAATGGGCGGCACCTCGGCGGCAGCGTCGACAATCACGGGGACATCGTGTCGGTGTGCGATCTCCGAGACCGTCGAGAGGTCCGGCTGTGTGTATGTTTTCTGGACGTACGCGACCCCGGCAGTGTTTTCGTCGATGGCGCTTTCGATCTCCCAGGGTTCCACGTTTGTTGCGCCAGTGCCGAGGTGGTAATCGTTTGTCCCGACATCGACGATGTTTGCGCCAGCCGCTCGCAGTGCGTGGTCGTACCCCGTCCGGTGAGTCCGGGGCATCACGATGTCGTTTGGTGCGTCTGTCGGATGGGGTAACTCCGACATAGTTTTCGGGTCGTCCCCCGCGATCGCGGCAGCCGCGGCCAACAACAGGCCGGCCTCAGCACCCGGCGAAACGTATCCGGCTTCCGACCCGGCGATCTCAGCGATCTGTTCGGAAGCCGTTGCCTCTAGGTCACTCAGCTGAACGAATTCGTCGGCAGCAGCGCGCATGGCGTCCGCGGCTTCCTCTCGAATGAGGCTGCCGCCAATCCGCGTTTTTGTGCCCGCTGCATTGACGACCGGCGTGACACCCAACTGACGATACACCGACTCTGACTCTGTTGTGAATGGAACCATAGTTGTGCTCTTTTCACTACCGCTAGTCCCGTATACGAACTCAAACCCGCTCCAGGTATATGAAAGGTTCCCATCTATAATCGAAGAACACAAACTATTATATGTCTCTGTGGAACAATAACAGGTATCGCATGGCACAGTTAGAGCTCGATAACCTTGTCAAGACGTTTTCCGACGGGAGCGACGAGGTTGTCGCTGTCGATACGGTGAATATGTCGCTAAACGACGGCGAGTTTCTGGTACTGGTCGGCCCGTCCGGCTGTGGAAAATCGACAACCTTGCGGATGGTCGCCGGGCTTGAGACGGTGACTGAGGGCGATATTCTGATCGGAGACGAGTCTGTTATCGGCACCGAGCCCCGTGACCGCGACATCGCGATGGTCTTTCAGAACTACGCGCTCTATCCACATATGACCGCAGAGGAGAACATGTCGTTCGGGTTGAAGATGACGACGGATCTGGATACAGAAACGATTGAACAGCGTGTAACCGAGACAGCCGAGATGATGGGCATCGAGGACTTGCTTGATGATCCGCCAAAGGAGCTATCTGGGGGCCAGCAACAGCGGGTGGCGCTCGGGAGAGCAATCGTTCGGGACCCAGCGGTGTTCTTGATGGACGAGCCACTGAGCAATCTGGATGCCAAACTCCGGACGAAAATGCGGACCGAACTAAAGAGCCTCCAGAACGAACTCGACGTGACAACGATCTACGTTACTCACGACCAGACGGAGGCAATGACGATGGGCGACCGTATCGCTATTCTGGACGACGGCGTGTTACAGCAGGTCGGAACGCCACTGGAGTGTTATCACCGTCCAGCCAATCGGTTTGTCGCCGGGTTCATCGGGTCGCCCTCGATGAACTTCATTCCTGCCGCTGTCGAGGACGGGTCGCTAGTGCACCAGGAGTTTACCTACGGGCTGTCCGCTGAAACCACCGCCCAGCTCGACGGGTACGAGGAAGTCATCCTCGGTGTCCGGCCCGAAGATATTCAGCTCAGCACCGCGACTGGCCCGGAGCAGACCGTTACCGCGACCGTCGACGTCGTCGAGCCACTTGGGGACCTGTTTCATGTGTACGTGACTATCGACGGGCAGCAGTATACAGTCACCGTCGAGGATGGGTCAAACCTCGGGAATGGCGTCACGGTCGGATTGCGGTTCCCAGAGGAGGTCATCCATCTCTTTGATGCAGACTCCGGCACTGCGATCAAGAACAGTGAAACGGAAATCGACGAAGAGAGTCCGGTTGCAGCCTGATTTTGCTCATTCCGCAACGCTCGATAGAATGTGGCTTGAGAGTACCCGTGAAGGGTTCCCAGTGGTAGTGACGGCCGGGAGAATACCCAAGGAGCCACTGGGAGGAAGCACCGCGGAACGGACCCGCTTTAACAGCGCGCTGAGAGCAGGGCTGGCTGACGAGACTATCTGAGACGTGCTTACTCAGTATTCAATATTCCCGCTCTGCGAGCGAGTATGGGAGTTCGTTTCGTAATGTGAAATGTATTCACGCAGTCACCAGCGAGGCGCAGTCACTTGCGATATGAACTGTTGTCGTTGTGAGGCGTCAGGACCGCAACGGCGCTGTGTTTCGTAATACGACATCTGCGTTGCCTTCAGATAACAGGCGTACAGATATTATCGGAGTGGTCGGCTTATCTACACGTCTCACTATAGTAATAATTGAAACGATGTACACACTGATCGAACTGCCGTCGGGCGATCAGGTGTGCATTGATTTTCAATGGCTACTATAGGCGGTCGAGAGTAGCGGAGAGACAGATGTAACCCTGACTGAGATTCAACACCTGTGAACAACCCTCACTGCAGGCCGGATGGTTGCACTGCGACTCTGGAGCGCGCATACCGCAGAGATACGCCCATAAGATAACAGGCGTACGGCTGTTATCTTTTTCAGAGTCGGCCTGAGAGTTACCGGCTGTAGGTGATAGTATCGGCGTTGGAGTGCAGCAGACCAGTATCGAGGCGATACGAGAAGTGATTGCGGTTGTGCAAGGAGAGTGCTGAGCACGAACAAGGCGAATCGAAGCGGACTGGGAGACTGTGACAGGACTAGTCCCGGTAACGCTGCTATCCTCGCTATGTTCTCATTTGTATTTCGTATGCTGCGGCCGAGTTCAAGCTGATTGAACAGCGTGGTGTACAGCAAAAGTGCCAGCGTCCGACATCTGCATCGGCCGGCACTAGAATACCGGGACGACGCCGCCTTACTCCGTTTCTCAGTGGCAATACAGTGGTCAGTAGGTACGTAAACGGAACGGACGGAATTTAGGAGGGTTACTGGATTGCCGAGTTTTGGGTAGGTATATCATGGTTCAGTCGTCGCGACGCCACTGGGAATACACCTGATAGCACAGTCCCCGGGCACATGATTCAATCTTGTTGAATAATTTTATAAACAGTTAGCCGAATATACGCGTATGACAGGACAAGGCCCGATAGAGTCCGCCGGGAGGGTGCTGGACATTATTGAAGCACTGAAAACGGAACAGGCACTCGGCGTCACTGAGCTGGCAGAGCGAGTGGAGATGCCCAAGAGCACAGTCCACGTTCATCTCTCGACACTCCAGAGCCGAGGCTACGTCGTCCAGGACCAGAACAAGGCGTATCGGCTGAGCTTGCGGTTTCTGGATATCGGGATGAAAGTCCGCGAGCGACAGGAAATGTACCAGGAGGTCGCCCCGAAACTGAACGAGATAGCCGACGAAACCGACGAGAAAGCGTGGTGGATCGTCGAAGAGAACGGAAAGGCGGTCTTCCTGGCCAAAGCGCTCGGCAGTCGGGCGATTCAGACAAACTCACAGATCGGCCAGTACACCGAACTGTACAGGCTCGCTGGTGGCATGGCAATCCTCTCAGTGTTGCCGGAACACCGGCGGGAGACAATCCTCGAAAGCTACGACTACCCTCTCCCCGACGGTCGGGATCGGCAGGAACTCGAAGCAGAACTCGACGAGATTCAGGACCGCGGCGTCGCCTACGGCATCGACCAGTTCCTCGAAGGCGTGGCCGGCGTCGGTGCCCCGCTGGTAGACAACGCCGGCAACACGTACGGTGCCATCAGCGTCTCGGGACCAGCGAACCGGCTGGACTCGGAACGCATCGAAAACGAACTGACGGACCTCATCCGTGGAATCTCCGGCGAGCTACAGGTGAATCTCTCGTATCAGTAGTTCTACTGACTCGAACACCGCCATTCTGGACAAGAAACCTGTGAAACCGCTCGATACCTCCGGAATAACGCTTTGACACGATAGAAACCGATTCAATAGAATAGAACGAGCCATGGGGTATGTTCACACACTGATGGTCGCTACTGCTCGGTGCATGGAGTTCGAACTATAGTCGGTAAGCCCCGTCCCGAACGGGGCCCTGCGCTATACGGCAAGTGACCGGGGATCGGGTCGTCGCCCGGCGATTGTCGCCATAGTCAGTCAGTGACACCGACGCCGAGGTGTCTGTCGAGTACGTCCTCGTTGTTCTGGATCTCCGCCGCAGTCCCCTTGTGGACGATTTCGCCCTTTTCGAGGATGTACGTGTACTCCGAGACCGCCAGTGCGACCGGGATGTTCTGCTCGACAACCAGCACCGTGATACCCTGTTCGTTCAGTTCGAGGATAAGGTCCTCTATCTGTCGGACGACATAGGGTGCGAGCCCTTCCGTCGGTTCGTCAAGCAACAACAGATCCGGGTCGGCAGTCAGGGCACGGCCGACCGCGAGCATCTGCTGTTCGCCACCGGAAAGGACCGACCCGTCCTTGTGTTCTCGCTCCGCGAGGTTCTCGAACATGTCCAGCACGTCGTCGACTGACGGCCCGTCAGGCGACTCGGCGCCGATCTCGCCCATTCTGATGTTCTCTCGGACGGTCAACTCGGGGAAGATCCGTCGCTCTTCGGGAACGAACCCGATGCCGCTCCGGATCGTCGCCTCGGCGTTGAGTGTCGTGATATCGTCGCCATTGAACGTTATTGACCCACCAGTCGGGGTGATGTTCCCGACAATCGACCGTAGCGTCGTCGTCTTGCCGACGCCGTTGCGCCCGACCAGCGACACAACGCTTCCGCGTTCGACATCCATCGAGACGCCCTGTAGCACCTCGGTCATCCCGTACCCGGCCCGGACATCTTCGAGAGAGAGGAGCGGGTCGGTCATTCGCGGACACCACCGAGGTACGCATCGCGGACGTCTTCGTTGTTTGCGATCTCGTCGGGTGTCCCGCTTGCGAGTTCTTCGCCGCGAGTAAGGACGGTAATCCGGTCCGAAACACGCATCACGAGGTCGATATCGTGTTCGATGAGCATCAACGACCGGTCTGAGAGGACCTCATCGATGAGGTTCATCGTGGCCTGTGTTTCCTCGCTACTCATTCCTGCGGTCGGTTCGTCGAGCATGACGAGGTCGGGGTCTGTCGCCAGCACGAGCCCCAGTTCGAGTCGTCGCTGATCGCCGTACGCCAAGGCCTCCGCGTGCTCGTCAGCCCTGTCTTGGAGCCCGATCTGTTCCAGTACTGTCCCGGTTTGCTCCGCGATCTCGTCGAAGCCGTTCTTGTCACGGAACAGCGCTTCGCCGGGGTTGATATCGTCACTGTGGACGGACTGTGCTGCCAGCCGAACGTTTTCTCGAACGGTGAGACCACCGAAAACGTTCGTAATCTGGAACGACCGGCCCAGTCCGCGGCCAACCCGTTCGTGTGGCGCGACGTCAGTGATGTCCTCACCTTTGAACCGCACGACGCCCGCTGACGGCGATAGTGCGCCAGTGATGAGGTTAAACGTCGTTGTCTTCCCGGCCCCGTTTGGCCCGATAACGCTCCTGAACTCACCGTCCGCAACCGACAGCGACACGTCGTCAACGGCGGTGAGCTTGCCGAACCGCTTCGTCAGTCCGTCCGTTTCGAGTACAGTCTCAGTCATCGCTTCTCACTTCCGGCTCATCCATGTCAACAGGACCGTCCGCGTTGTTGGCCGTCTCCAGCCGTTGTGCGACGAGAGACGGAATCGATACGATACCGCGTGGGACGAACAGCACGAACAGGATGAACATCGTCCCGATGATAAGCCGCCACTGGTCGGTGTACGACGAGAGGAACTCCTCGGCACCGAAGAAGACACCGGAGCCGATCATGGGACCGTACAGTGTCCCCATTCCGCCGAACAGCGCAATGACGATGACTTCACCAGAGTGGATCCAGTTGAGGGTCTGGTCCGGCGAAATGATGACAGTCGATGGACTAACTGCGAGGAGGCCGCCAGCCAGTCCAGCCATTCCGCCGCTGATGACAAACGCTCGGCGCTTGTATCTGTTGACGTCGTACCCGATGAACTCCGCTCGCTCCTCGCTTTCCCGAATCGACTGCAGGACACTGCCAAACGGCGCGTTCATCATGCGCCGAGCGAACAGGAGCGACAGCACGGCGATGAGCAGGGCGAGATAGTAGAACACGAACTGCTGTCCGAGTTCGTAGCCGAGGAGCCCGAACTCGATGTTCGAGAGCGACGCCCCGATAGTACCGAATCCGAGGAACGCCTCGAAGCCGAGCAGGCCGTCGCTCCCGCCGGTAAAGTCGAACTTGAACACAGCACTGTAGAGCAGCTCCGCGAACGCCAGCGTGATCATGGCGAAGTACACGCCGGACACCCGAATCGAGAGGCTGCCGACGATCCAAGCTAGGACGGCACAGATGAGAATCGCCCCGAGCAACACGACGAAAACCGACTGCGAATAGTGCAACATGACGAGCGCGGCGGTGTACGCACCGACGCCGTAGAACATGGTGTGGCCCAGCGGGACCAGGCCGGCATAGCCCATCACGATATCGAGACTCAATGCGAAGATTGCCCAGATCAGGATCTCGTTGAGAACGACGAGGTAGTACTGGTCGCCCATGAACAGAATCGCGAGTGGGGCGAGCGCGAGCGCGACAACGGCGATACCGCCGAGCCGTACCCGCGTGCTGTCCGCCAGTACCCCGCCGTACCCCCCGACGAGAATCTCGCCCTCGCTTTCCGACTCTTCACCTCGCGTTCCGAACAGTCCTTGCGGTTTCACGAGCAACACGGCGATCATGAGCAGGTACACAGTCAACCCCTCGAGATTGGGAACGCTCAGCGTGACGTCTCCGACCGTTGCCACGACAGACCCATTGTAGGCCCGCATCAGCGTCTGGACGACACCGACGAGCAACCCGCCGAAGACGGCACCCCTGAAGCTACCGAGGCCGCCGAGGACGACGACAACGAACGCCGGGATGATGACGCTGTTCCCCATCCCGGTGTTCACGTTCTGGTAGCCGCCGAGGACGATCCCGGCGACAGCAGCGAGCGCCGCACCGACACCGAAGACCAGCGTGTAGTACTGGTCGATGTCGATACCCACGTTGCGGACCATTTCACGGTCCTGCGATCCGGCACGGATGATCATCCCGTACTTCGTCCGGTTCAGCAGGTACCACGTCACTACCGCGAGCAGCGCCGCAAAGACGATCATGAAATAATTGTACACGGACACCTGGACGCCCAGTATGGACACTGGTCGGCTCAGATACTCCGGGACAGCCAGCTGTCGTTGCTGTGTCCCCCAGATAAGACGGATGCCGTCGTTGATTACGAGCACGAGCCCGAACGTCAGGAGAATGTGATATAGCGGGTCTCGACCGTACAGCGGTCGGACAGTCGTTCGCTCGATAGCGGCACCGATGAGACCGACGGCGACCGGTGCAACCACTATCGCGATCCAGAACCCAGTCCCCGCGCCGAACGGCGCGATGATGCTGAGGGAGAAATACGCGCCGAGCGCGAACAGTTCGCCATGGGAGAAGTTGATCACGTCCATCACGCCGAAAATGACCGACAGTCCGGCGGCTAGCAGGACGTAAACCATCCCCAGGGTGAGGCCATTCAGCAGTTGTTCGATGAAATCGGCAGCAACCATCGTACTACCTACATCTCACAGCCGAGGTCACTGGCCGGTGGCAGCGTCTCCGAACCCGGGACCTGCTCGAGGAGTTCGACATCCGCTGTGTCGCCATCGCCCGCGACGAGTTCGGCCATCCACGTCGGATTGGTGGCCTGGTGATCGCTCTCCCGAAGCGTGATGTCCCCCAGCACTGTCGTGAACGTGCCTCCTTCGAGGGCGTCCCGGACATCCCCCGGTTCGGTGCTCCCGGCTTCGTTCATTCCTTTGGCCATCAGCCGCATCGAGTCGTAGCCGACGCGGGCGAAGTTGCCGGGCTCTCTGTCGTTCTCGCTGGCGTAGGCCTCGACGAATGCCTGATTGTCCCCGGTCTCGAGCGAGGGGTCATACCGAGCGCCGCCGAAGGTGCCGACGCTGTTCGACCCGGTCCCGGCACGGACGCTCTGGAACGTCTGGGTCGGACCGACAACAGCCATCTGGTCGGTGAGGCCCTGATCTGCGGCCTGGTTGGTGAAGTTCACCAGATCACCACCGGTCATCCCCAACACGACCACGTCAGCGTCGGAGTTGCTGATCTGCGTGATGAACGAACCGTAGTTGCTGGCACCCAACTCCGACGTTGATGTCCCGACCTCGGTGTAGTCGTCGCTGGCGTTCTCCATTCGTCTGCTCGTGCGGTTGTACACCGAGTCGCCGTACGCGTAGTCCGCGTAGTGGAACCAGACGTTGTTCCCCAGATTGTTGACTGAATACGCCGATATCGCCTCGGCGATCTGTGCAGTATTCGTTTCAAAGCGGAACACCCATTCGTTGCAGGCGGACCCGGTGATCGGCACCGCTGCGCCGCCGGGGAAGTAGATATGCTCAGATTGCCCGGCAAAGTCGTTCAGCCCGAGCGCAACGGAGCTGGAAATCGCACCGAACACGAACTCTGCCCCCTCTTCCTGGACGACACGCTGGGCCTCGGACTGTGCGGCCCCGGCCTCGGTTTCTGTGTCGCCCGTCACCAACTCGAACTCGAAGTCGTAGTCGTCGGTGTCGTTTATTTCTGCTACAGCGAGTTCAGCCCCAGTGCGCTGGCCTGGCCCGAGAGAGCTGAACGGGCCAGTCATTGGATTCAGGCTCGCAACGGTCACTGCCTCCTCGCCACCTGTTGATCCACCTTGGCAGCCAGCGAGGCCAAGCGCGCCGGCCGCGCCGGCGGCGGCGATGAACTGTCTCCGTGAACGGTCGATTCCCACACTACTGTCTGGTGAGGTACCTTCGCTCGACATAGGTTCATTATCTATTGTTAAGCAAATCGTATTAAAGCCTTGCCCCCTGTCGGCGCGTCTCGCGCTGTTCGCCGCGTTCGGTAACTGCACTATCGCGTCTGGCGGCTCTTGGTCACCGCCGCTGTGGGGGCTAGCTGGTGTTGTCGTCTTGTCTGTACAGCCACGCCAGCGCAGTCCCGAGTACTGCGGTCGCCCCAGTGAGTGCCGTGAAGCCGGGACCACTGGCGGCAGTCCCGGTATTCGTCTCCGTCGCTGTGTCCGCACTCTCTGTCTCGGCAGGAGTTGTCGCCCCGCCGGCCACAGTACTCTCGTCTGTCTCAGTGCCCTCACTCGTCGGCGTGTCACCGGTGGCACCGTCAGTTGGGCTTGCTGACCTCGTCAACTCACGAATTTCAGACGTTGCGGACTCGATAGCGGCGTCGGCGAACAACAGCTGCTTGTACTCGAAGTCCTCGAACATCGCCAGCTGGTCGTCGTAATGTTCGCCGGTAGTGCTGTCCGGAGCGACGTAGCCGTCGTTTCCGGGCGGGAGGATGTTCTCAGCCTGCGGGTCGTCGCTGAGCCGGACGACGTGATTCTCGGTCCCACGGTTCATCAGCGCCGTGTTCCCCGCGGACGTGACGCCGATAGGCATTCCGAACAGCGCGAGGTTGTCGAACTCGTGCAGGGCTGCCTCACGCCGCCAGGACCCCGGGTCGCCGTCGTATCGCGCGGCGAGTTCGCTCACGGCCGTCCGGAACGCGCTGACCAACGCGTCCGTGATATCTCCATCGGCGTACTCTGCTTGCGTCGGCAGTGCTGTCTCCGCCGGGTTGAGGACCCGCATCAGGGTGCCGCGTCCGTAGTCGTAGTCGAGGAAGTACGATGCCGGCCCGTATGCGCTCCCGAACGTCTCGCCGAAAACCTCCTCCAGAATGTACGGGAACGTCGCATCCCAGATCGTGTACCCGGCAGAGTGGCGTCCCTCGTTGTCTTCGCCGTCGGCCTGGGCGAAGTGGTCCCACGAAGCCAGTTCGTCGCGGGCTTGCTGTTCGGTGCTGGAGAGGTCTGCGTCCGCAAGCGCGTCGAGCAGATGCTCTCTGTACCGAATCGAACGCAGGTCGGTGAAGGAGATATCGTAGATAACGGTCTTCAGGAACTCATAGTCGACTTCGCCGTCCTGAGCTAACCGCTGCTCTACCAGATTGATAATCCGTTGCACGCGGTGGTCGGTCGCCCACGAATAGCTCAGGTCGCCGTTGTTCCAGTCCGGTGCGGGTTTGTTGTTCCACTGTGCCGAGTACCCCGGGTCGGGGTTGATCGCGTATGGCACGTCACCGTCAGCCGCGCGCAGGTAGTCCGCCGACGTGAGTTCGTACTGCGTTCCATCGGCTGGCAGCCGAGTGTCCCAGTCGACTGCTTCGCTGTCTGGATACCGCCCCAGATGGACATACGCGATGTCGCCGTCCTTGTCTGCCCACATGAAGTTCAGTGCGTAGTCACAGCGCTGTGCTGACTCCCGGAACTCCTCGGCGTCCGTCGCGAACTGACACTCGTAGAAGGCCCGCCAGCAGTTCATGTGCCGGCCGGCGTATGACTTCGTCTGCGCCAGCGCTTCCCCGTTGTCGGGGTCCCACTGGGTCACGACACCGTGGCGTGTGAACCGTTCCGTGTACGTCACGTCCTCGCCGTCGGCGACAGTGATCGTCTGCTCGGCTGTTTCGACCTCGGACTCCTCGCCCTGGAAGGTGTACGTGTCCGGACCCGACGCGTTGGTCGTGATCGACTCCGTGAACATCTGGATGCAGTTGTCGATCCCGGCAGTCGAAGTCAGTGCCCCGTTGCGGTTGTGTCCGAACATGATGAACGGATACCCGGTAACGGTGACACCGGCGACGTCGAAATCCGGCCCGTGCAGGCTCGCCTCGTACATTATCGAGGGCGTGTTGAACCCCATCTGTGGCCCGCCCATCAGTAGCGCATCGCCACTGGACGTGATATCACCCTGGACAGCGAGGGCGTTGCTGCCGTACTTGATCGGGAGGCCCAGACTATCGAGTCCGGACGCAAGGGTTCGCATCCGCTCCATCTCTGCCTCGTGCATCCCTTCGGCGTCAGTTGGTGGCGTGTAGTCACCGCCAGTGACGAGGTTGCTCGGCATCATAGACGCGCCGGTTGCCCCGCGCGTCACCCTGTCCGTCTCCTGTCCCCCGGTCACGTCGGGTGTCGGCCCTGCACCTACGTCAGTATAGGGAGGGGAGTAGGCATCCGAGGACTGGACTGTCGAGGTCGGGCAGCCGGGGTCGTTACCCCACTGCAGGTCCTCGAAGAGCGCCATGGCACGCTGTTCGCTCCCTGTTTCCTGTGTGAGTGCGTCGAGGACAGTTGCGCTGAGGGTCTCCAGCTGGAAGCCGCTGAAATATGCCATACTCGCGACGAACATCCCCGCGGTGTCCGCCGTAGTAAACGCCTCGGGCTCGAACCCGTGCTCCTGAAACGCCTGGTGGAATTCCAGGTCCTCGCTCTCGCGGACTTCGGTAATATACCGGTTGATGCCGTCGGTAAACGCCTGCAGGACCGCTCGCTGGTCCGCCGTCAACTGTTCAGCGGCCTGCTCGTCGAGTGACGGCTCGCCGGCGGTGTTGCGCCGCGCCTCGATATCGAACTGGATCCAGTCGGTGTCCCCGTCACCCGAGCCGAGGATCTCTGCGACAGTCCCGTGATAGTACCGCCGGTACAGTTCTAGCTGATAGAGCCGGTCGGCCGCGGTCGCGTATCCGAACCCATAGAACACCGGGGCACGGCTGTCGGCGTCGCGGGCGTAGACGTGTGGTACGCCGTAGTCGTCGCGTCGTATCGTGACCGTCGCGTCATCGTCCTGTGCGTACGCTAACTCCGTCTCCACGGCTCCGATACCGGTCATGCCGGTAACCGCCGCGCCCGTTTTCAGAAGCGATCGTCGTGTGAGGTGCCGCCGCGATTGCTGGTGCTGTGCTGGCATCCCGTAGTCGACAGTCTGGATATTTAATAAATATTTGGGAACATTTCAGACGGAGTCGGGTGTGTCTGTTCGAGTCCGGTATCAGTGGTGCAGGAGTATAGATTATAGCAGGGAGGGGCCGGGTACCCTCCCACCGAGATTGACACTTATCGTCCGACCCAAGCATATAATTGGGAGCCTGACGCAGTCCTCGCCATGTCTCAGGAGACGCCGATCCGTGTCGATCATATCGGAATCGCTGTCGAGGACATCAGTGACGCCGAACCGTTCCTGTTCGCACTCGGCTGTCGGAAACTCATCGAAGAGTCCGTCGAAGGGCGGTTTCGCTGGGCGCAGTACGATTTCGAACGGGACGCGTCACGGCTGGAACTCATCGCACCGGAGGCACCGGACACGTTCCTCACGTCGTATCTCGACGACCACGGCCCGGGACTCCACCACGTCACGCTGGAAGTGGCTGCTATCGACGCAGTGAAAGCGATACTGGAACGCAACGGCTACAGCGTCGTCGAGTACCGCGAGTATGAGGACTGGACCGAGGCGTTTGTGCCACCGTCGAACCCGACCGGGGCGCTCTTTCAATTGTTCGAGTATCACGACAGCTACGACGCTGAGCGGCCGCCCGCCGAGAAACTCTACGTCGATGGGAGCCGACTCGATGGCTGACATCTGCAACGGTTCGCTCTCGGGAAACGGAGTCGAGCGGGAACAGCAGGAGCGACGCTATCAGTCGTCTCTTTCGTCGAGCTGGACCGTTTCCTCGACAATAAGTCGGGGGCCGGCCTCCAGGTCGATAAACTCGGCCGCGTCGGCCTGGACCGTCTCGGCGAGGTCGGAATCAAACGCCTCGCTGAGTGCGTCCATGTCCTCGAAATAGAGCTCAAGCACGCCGTCGTACGCCGCACGCTCCGGGTCTGTCGGCACAGACGTCACGTAGCGTTGCAGTCCCGGCAGATCCTTCGCCAACTCCGAGTGGTCGCCCTGCCATCGGTCAGCGAACTCCTCGTGACTGTAGCCATCTCTCCGGACGAGCAGATCGACGATTTTCACCATGCGTTCCCCGTGTCGCCCCGGAGTGGCTTTTACTTACCGATCAGACAGGGCTGCCACCGATTCAAGCTACTCGAACAAAACACTTGTAAGCCGGTTAGTCATGTGTGTACGTATGGCAATCCCGCCCGCTGTCAACAGGCCGGTCGGAACGATCGAGCGAGCGATCGAGATCATGGAGTATCTCAAGGAACACGACACGGCCACCGTGTCGGAGATGACGGCCCACCTCGACTGTGCGAAGAGTACAACGCACAGATACCTGAAGACGCTCGCGGCCAACAGTCTCCTCGTCGAGGACGACAACGAGTATCAGCTCGGTATCCGCTTTCTGGACTACGGCGAAGTGGCACGGAACAAATACCGGCTCTACGACGAGGCCAAGCCGAGAGTCGACGAACTCGCGGAGGAGACCGAGGAAAAGATCTGGTGTGCGGTCGAAGAACACGGCCGGAGCGTCCACATCTACGGCGCGCAGGGCAAACACTCGGTGCAGACGTACGCCCGGGTCGGCCATCGGAACTATCTCCACCAGCACGCCGCGGGGAAGGCCATACTCGCACACCTTCCGGATAGCCAGATCACGGAGACCATCGACAGGCATGGCCTGCCCGGCCGGACGCCACAGACGATCACCGACAGGGACGAACTCTGGGAGGAAATCGAGACGATACGTGACCGCGGCTACGCGTTCAACTTTCAGGAGTCTGTGGAGGGACTGCACGCGGTCGGGGCCCCCATTACGGACGAAAACGACGTTGCCATCGGGGCGATCAGTGTCTCCGGCCCGGCAAGCCGGCTTGAAGGCCCCATTCTCCGGGACGAACTGCCGACGCTGCTACTGGGCGTCGTCAACGAAATCGGGATAAACATGGCCCATCCGTGAGGCCACCAGCGTAGTTCTAGCGGGGCAACTGGCTGTTTTTGGACTGTTCTTCTCTGTGTGCGGTATCAGCCAAGCTGGGGACTTCGGTCTGGGAGCGGGGCGTGCTCACTCGCTGGTCCACTCCGGCTCTCTGTCTTCGAGGAACGCGTCGATCCCTTCGTCCTTGTCGCCAGTGGCGAACAGTTGCGCGAACAGTTCGGCTTCGTACTCGATGCCGGCTTCGAGATCCATGCGGGAGCTTGCGCGGACGGATTTCTTCGCAAATTCGAGCGCCGCGGGGCTTTTCTCTGCAATGGATGACGCTAGATCGTAGACGCGCTCGTCGAAGGAGTCGTCGTCGTGGACCTCGTCGACGAGGCCGATGTCAGCGGCCTCCGTCGCGTCGATGAGTTCGCCGGTGAGGATCAGCCGCATCGCGTGGCCTTCCCCGACCAGACGCGGCAACCGCTGTGTCCCGCCACCGCCGGGCATGATGCCGAGGTTGATCTCCGGCTGGCCGAACTTCGCGTCCGTGTGCGCGATCCGGATGTCAGCCGCCTGAATCAGCTCACAGCCGCCGCCGAGCGCGTGCCCGTTGATGCGGGCGATGACCGGCATCGGGCACTCGTCGACGTACTCGTAGACCCGCGGTCGCTTGCTTGCGTCCCGTTGCTGGAGCATATCCCGCTCCCGGAGTTCCGTCACGTCGGCACCCGCAACGAATGCGCCGGTGTCTGCCGCGCCAGTCAACACGACAGCACGAACGTCACTGTCCGGAACTGCGTCGAAGACCTGTTTGAACTCCGACCGCAACTGGGTGTTGAGCGCGTTTCGGGCCTCCGGACGGGTTAATTCGACGGTAGCGACGTTTTCGACGCGGTCGCCGACGCTCACCGAAACCGTTTCACAGTCCGCCGCGGCGTCAGCGAGGTCCGTCATGCGTCCCCCCAGTCGCCGCTGGTGCCGACGATGTCGCCGTCCTCCCAGACGTAGAACCCCTCGCCGGATTTCTTGCCGAGTTTGCCCGCGCGGACCTTCCGTTTCAGAATCTGTGGCGGGCGGAACCGTTCACCGAGTTCCGCACGCAGGTACTCGAGGATGTCGAGCCGGACGTCGAGACCGACGACGTCGCCGAGCTCGATCGGTCCCATCGGGTGATTGTAACCGAGCTCCATCGCGGTATCGATGTCCCCCGGTGTTGCAACGCCCTCCTGCACCATCCGCATCGCCTCGACGCCCAGCGAGACGCCGAGGCGGGAGGAAGCAAAGCCCGGTGCGTCGGCCACCTCGACCGGTGTCTTGTCGATCCCGTTCACGAACTTGCGGGCACGCGCGACCGTCTCGGCACTCGTCTGTTCCGCGACGACGATCTCGACGAGTGCCATGATGTGAACCGGGTTGAAGAAGTGAAGGCCGATGGCTCGGTCGGGATAGTCGAGGACGCTCGCTATCTCAGTCAGCGACAGCGAAGAGGTGTTTGACGCGATAAGCGTCGCCGGCTCGACGTGGGATTCGACCTCGGTGAGCGTCTCGTGTTTGATATCCATGTCTTCGGGGACTGCTTCCACAACGAGGTCTGCCCCGCTCACAGCCGCCTCCAGCGATGTCGTTCCGGTGAGGCGGTCCAAAGTTTCCTCGGCCGTGGATTCGGTCACTTTCTCCCGGGCGATACCCTCCTCCAGATTCGACTCGATGGCGGCCAGGCCGTCGTCGACGATATCCGCATCGATATCACGGAGAGAGACGTCGTGACCGGCCATTGCCGACACCTGAGCGATACCGTGGCCCATGGTACCGGCGCCTAGGATAGCTACGTGCATCGTTTCTCAGCACAGTAGCGAAGGATAAAAACGTTGCTTGCGTCTCGCCGCCGGTGTGGCCTGCATTTAATACGGCGGCCGCGATAGGAGTCGGTGAGGATGACTGCTTCCGACTCGCAAGCCGTTGTTGTCGACGCCGTACGAACGCCACAGGTACCGAAGGATGGCGCGCTGGCCGGGACACATCCCGAAGACCTCGTCACCACTGTGCTTGCCGCACTCGTTGACCGGACCGGGGTCCCGGCCGTCGAGTGGGACGACTTCCGGCTCGGGTGTGCAAACCAGGAGGAAGAGCAGGGGCGCAACCTCGCCCGGCAGTCGATACTCGCCGGTGGGTTCCCCGAGACGGTGCCCGGGGCGACGACGACCCGCCTGTGTGGCTCGTCACTGACGACGCTCGTCGACGCCGCTCGCGCCATCGAGGCGGGCGACGGGGCGGTGTATCCGGTCGCTGGCGTCGAACACATGAGCACCGTGCCCTTCTCCGACTGGCTCCATCCCGCTATCGAACAGCGGTACGACCCCGACAGGCTACCCATGGGGCAGACGGCAGAAACCATCGCACGGACCCACGATATCGGCCGTACGGCCCAGGACGAATTCGCGTTGCGGTCACACGAGCGCGCGGTCGCCGCTATGGAAGGCGGGCGGTTCGACGCGGAGACCGTGCCAGTCCACACCGACGAGACAGCGGTAGAGAGCGACAAAACACCGCGAGCAGACACGTCAGTCGAGCAGTTGAGCGAACTCCCGACAGTGTTCCGTGACGACGAGGCAGCGACAGTCACGCCGGGGAACGCGTCACCGCTGACCGACGGCGCGGCCGGGATGCTCGTCACTTCGGCGGCGTACGCAGAACAGCACGACATGGATGTTCTCGGCCGGGTCAAGACACGGTCCGTCGCTGGTGTCGACCCGCTAGTCATGGGCCGGGGACCGATTCCGGCGACGCGTGCCGCACTGGACGACACTGGCCTGACAATCGACGATATCGACCTCGTGGAACTCAACGAAGCGTTCGCGGCCCAGAGCCTCCACTGTAAGCGCGAACTGGGGATTCCGACCGAACGGCTCAACGTCAACGGAGGGGCTATCGCGCTCGGGCATCCGCTTGGCTGTTCGGGGGCACGAATCACGACGACGTTGCTGCACGAGATGCGTCGGCGGGATGCGACTCACGGACTGGCGACGATGTGTGTCGGTTTCGGTCAGGGCGTCGCGGTCGTGTTCGAGCGTCCCTGATACTGGCGTCTATCGGCGCTGACTGGCGACCTGCGCTTTGAAGCCGTATCTGATGACGCCCTCCTGCGTGTAGATGCGCCGCGTCGTCAGCACGACAGGGGTGCCGATGGTGACCTCGTCCGTCGCTTGAAGTACCTGTGCGGGAACACTCACGGTCTGCTCGCCAGCTGGACCATCGAGCGCGACGATGGCGCTATCGAACTCGCCGCTACTGGACTGCTGCGCGACGAACTCCGGCGGTGCACCGCCCTGTTCGATAGTCGTTACTGCCGCAACCGTCCCTGTTCCGGGCAGTTCGACGGTCTCGAACTCGCCAGCGCGCTCGTGACAGTCGCTGCAGGCCCCGGTCGGCGGGAAGTTCAACGCGCCACACGCAGCACACCGGCCGGCGACGAGTCGGTGGCGTTGCGGAATCGTCCGCTGCCAGGACGGGACGCTGACGTAGGCCCCGCCGCCCT
The DNA here is from genome assembly GCF_000336615.1 of Haloarcula amylolytica JCM 13557. Lineage (GTDB taxonomy): Archaea > Halobacteriota > Halobacteria > Halobacteriales > Haloarculaceae > Haloarcula > Haloarcula amylolytica. Next base: position 67,750 of record NZ_AOLW01000011.1, on the reverse strand, counting down.
CGGGTTCGTCGCGCGTAATCTCGCCACGCCGCCTGAGGTACTCGGCGTAGGACAGGGAGACGCCGCTGTCCAGTGCGGTGTTGACCGGAACGGGACCAGTGGCGACGAACAGCGTCGCACTCGCACCGCTTCCGTACGCGGCGATCAGCACGCGTTCGGCGTCGTCTGCAAACGCTGTCGCCGCCCCGAGAAACGCACTTGCCGCACCGGTGTCCCCGAGCGTACTGACTGTGTCCGCGGCGGCGATAGTGTCGGCGTCGGCCCCGAGTGGCCCTGTCGCCCGGTAGGGGAGTTTGCCGTCCGGGGACTGGACCGCTGCCGCGTCGACTGTCTCTGTCGGCACGTCCAGTCTGTCGGCCGCACTGCCGAGCGTGGTCGTAAACGCCTCGCGGTCGTACTGCGTCACACCGAGGCCAGTCGTCCGGTCGTCCCCGCCCGTTCTGAACCGCGTTCCGGGGTACGCCGCCGTGTGTGACGCCCGGTCAACGATGGTCCCGGGACCGTCCTCGTCGACGACGAGTGCGACACTCCCGGCACCGGCGGCGTGCTCAACGCCGCTGTCGGGGTCACCTCGTGGACAGTCACTGATAACGACGAGGCCGACGTCGTCCCCGAACGGCCCGCCGTCCAGTGTCGCGTCCAATGCCTCCGCGCCGGAGTGCGTGGAGCCGGTCATCGTCTGCGTCTTGGCGTCGTCCGGGACGTTGAGAATACTGCAGAGCCTCGCTGTGAGGTCCTCTTCCGCCATCGGCGGTGTCGTCGTCGCCAAGGCCAGGTGTGCGACGTCCGTACCGGACGCGTCGGCCGCAGCTAGCGCGCGACGCGCGGCTTCGACACCCATCGTGACCGCGTCCTCGTCGGCGTCGGGGACCGCCTTCTCGTCGATCCCCGCTGCATCGAACCGACCCCAGGCGGCTTCGAACTCCGCGGCGTCGATCCGGAGGCGAGGCGCGTACGCACCGATAGCCGCGAGCCCCGACGCGGTCATCGTGCAGCCTCCCGTTCGAGGACATGGACAACGGCGCTCCCCCCGCTCCCACCCACGTTGTGAGTGAGCCCGTACTTCGGGGCCGCTAGCTGCCGGTCCCCGGCGCTACCGGTGAGTTGTTTGAACGCCTCGACAATCTGTCCGGCCCCGGTTGCGCCGATGGGGTGGCCCTTCGATTTCAGCCCGCCGGAGAGATTGACCGGCATGGCTCCGTCGGCTTCGGTCGTTCCCTGTTCAAGCAACTGTGGGGCCTCGCCGCGGTCACAGAAGCCGAGGTCTTCGTACGCAAGCAGCTCGGCGATCGTGAAGCAGTCGTGTACCTCGGCGAAGTCGAGGTCGTCGGGGCCGATCCCGGCACGATCATAGGCCGTGTCTGCAGCGGCTTCCGATGCAGAGACCGCGGTGTAGCTATCTCGCTGGAAGAGCCCGACCCGGTCGCTGGCTGCGCCGACTCCGGCGATTCGCACCGGGTCGTCAGTGTACTGCTCGACGACATCTTCACTGGCGACGAGAGCGACGGCTGCACCGTCAGAGGTCGGACAGCAGTGATAGAGGTTCAACGGGTCCGCGACGACCGGAGCGTCGACGGCGTCTTCGAGGGAGCACTCGAAGCCCAGGTGGGCCTTCGGGTTCTTTGCACCGTTCCGATGGTTCTTGACCGCCACCATCGAGAGGTGCTCCTCGCTGGCCCCGTACTCCCGCAGATACGCGCTTGCCATCTGTGCGTAGACGCCGGAGAACGTCGTCCCGGTCAGCCGTTCCCACTCTGTTTCGCCGGAAACGCCGAGCCAGTACTTCGTCACGTCGCTGCTCATGTCTGTCATGACTTCGACGCCGCCAGCCAGCGCCACGTCGGCCATCCCGCTTTTGACCGCTTGCACTGCCTGACGGACGGCGTAGCCAGACGCGGCACAGGCGTTTTCGACGCGCACGCTGGGGATTCCGTGCAGCCCGGCGTGTTCGGTTGCTGCCGGTCCCGAGAGACCGAGTTGTCGACCGCCCACGCCGAGTGAGCCGACGACCGCTTCGTCTATCGCATCCGTGTCGATACCGTGGTCGACACTGTCGAAGGCGTCGCTGACTGCGTGGTCGAACAGTGATCTGTAGCTCTCTTCGGGCATCGAGCCAAACGGCGTTTGCCCTGCGCCGATGAGATACGCGTCCCGCATACATGGAACTCTGAGGGTACTGAAAAATAGCTTTGCATCACTTGCCGACAGTCACACAGCAAGCACGACCGGCACTCGGAGTGGTCAATCCCAAACCATTTTATCACTATCATTCCACTCTATCATTGACGATGGTGTACAAGCAACTGGAGGCGGCTGACCGTACAGAGCTGCGTGCGTTGCAAACCGACCGGTTACAGGGGATTGTTACGCATGCCTACGAGAACGTCCCGTTTTACCGGGAGAAGCTCGACGAGGCGGGCGTCTCACCCGAAGACATCCAGAGTATCGACGACATCACGAAACTGCCGATGACGACGAAAGAGGATTTCCGCGACGAGTACCCCGACGGCCTGTTCGCCGTCGACGATGCGGACGTCGCCCGGATCCACGCGTCGTCCGGGACGACCGGGAAGCCGAAAATCGTCTCGTACACGGATGACGACCTCGACAGCTGGAGCGAAGTCGTTGCCCGTTCGCTGGCTGCGAGCGGGACCGGACCGGGCGACACCGTCCAGAACGCCTACGGATACGGGCTGTTCACCGGCGGATTGGGGCTTCACGACGGAGCCGAGGAGCTGGGGGCCACAGTTATCCCTATCGGGAGCGGCCAGACCCAGCGACAGGTCGAGTTGATGACCGACCTGGAGAGCGATGTGTTCACATGCACCCCATCGTATGCGCTGTACCTCGCCGAAACGGCCGAGGAAATGGGCCACGACCCAAGCGACCTGCCGATCTCGACGATTATCTTCGGAGCGGAACCGTGTACCGACCCGATGCGGGCGGAAATCGAAGAGCGGCTGGGCGTCGACGGCATCGATGTTTACGGGCTCTCGGAGATCATCGGTCCCGGCGTCTCGTGTGAGTGCCACGAAGCGCAGGACGGGCTCCACATCTGGGAGGACCACTTCTACCCGGAAGTCATCGACCCACAGACGAAGGAGCCGGTCGAGGAAGGCGAGGAGGGTGAACTCGTTCTCACAACCCTCACCAAAGAAGCGTTGCCGGTCTTCCGATACCGGACCGGGGATTTGACGACGCTGAACTACGACGAGTGTGCGTGTGGACGGACGATGGTACGGATGGACAACGTCACCGGTCGGACTGACGACCTCCTCATCGTCCGTGGCGTGAACCTCTATCCCAGTGAAATCGAACACGCTGTGCTGGACATCGACGGCGTCGCTCCGCACTACCGGATCGACCTCTACGAGGAGAACAACCTCGACGTTCTGGAACTCACCATCGAACGGACCGCGGAGCAAGGGCCGGGTAACGAAGCGCTGGAAGAGGAAATCATCGAACGGCTGGAGAACGTGCTCGCGTTCACCCCGGACGAACTCGAACTCGTTGCGCCCGGGAGCATCGACCGAACGCAGGTCGGCAAGGTAAAACGCGTCTACGACCACCGTGACTGACTGTCAGGGCCGGTAGACTCGTCCGCGAAACGTCGCGATACGCTCGCCATCCTGCGCAGTCACCGTTACCTCGTACTCTGCGGTGCTGTCCGCGAGATGCGTCTCCTCGGCGACCGCAGACAGCGTCTCACCGGTTTCTACGGCGTCTAAATACGAGATGTTCGTCTCCAGTGCGACCGCCGCCTCGCCGTGCGAGTTCGACGCCGCGGCGAAGGCTGCATCGGCGAGCGAGTAGACCGCACCGCCATGGGGCGTCCCATGAAAGTTCAGCAGGTCCTCAGTAATCGTCAGTTCAGTCTGGGCGTACCCCGAGTCGACTTCGACGACGTCGATGCCGAGGGTTTCGCAGTACGCGTCGGATTCGATGCGCTCTCTGACTTCGTCGGCGACGCCGGACATACGGCCTGTGGTTCTATCAGGAATAATAAATATATACCGGTCGCCGCTGCTGTCAGCGGAGCGTAAAAATATAAATGTCTGCTATCAGATGGGGAACTATGGCGTACAGCTACGAGCCACATCACTTCGAGGACTTCGAAGAGGGACAGGAGTTTATCAGTGTCGGCCGGACAGTCACCGAGTCCGATTTCGTCATGCACTCTGCGCTGTCGGGCGACTGGACGGAACTGCATACGAACAAGGAGTACGCGGAAGAACAGGAGTTCGGTGAGCGGATCGCACACGGGCCGATGACGTTCGTGCAGGCGACCGGCTTCGTCTACCGGACCGGTATCGTCGAGCGGACCGCGTTCGCGTTCCTCGGAATGAACTACATGGACCTCCCGAACCCGGTCCACATCGGCGACACACTCCAGTTGGAGATCGTCGTTGACAACACCAAAGAGGTCGGGCGCGACGACGCCGGGTTAGTCGTCCTCGACACTGAAATGGAAAACCAGGACGGGACCGTCGTCTTCAAGGGCGACATGAAGTTCCTCATCAAGAAACGAGAGTGAACCCAGTGGCGCGTTCGAATGCGGGGCATCGGTAGCGGCTGGTACCTCGATGTACGACTGGAAAGTCGGAGCCGGCGCACCCGCCAGCCAAACATGAATAATAAATAATAACAACTAAGACGCCGCGCCCGCCCTCTGTTATTGCAATGGAGTACACCGGCCCGACAGACCTGTATATCGGCGGCGAATGGCGAAAAGCGACCAACGGCGGCAGCATCGAGACGGAGGACCCGGCAACGGAACAGCCCTACGCGTCGGTACAGAAGGCCGAGGCGACTGATATCGACGATGCGGTACAGGCGGCACAGGCGGCCGTCGAAGGCGGCTCCGAGTGGGCGACGATGGACCCGGGGACGCGCCGGGCGAAACTCCACGCGATGGCCGACGCCATCGAGGAGATGAAAGACGAGCTCTCCATGGTTGAATCCCACGACAACGGGAAAACGCCGTTCGAAGCCGGGCTGGAAATCGACATGGTCACCGATACGTTCCGCCACTACGCCGGGTGGACGGACAAGATACGCGGCGACGAGATCCCCGTCGAGGACGGCCGGCTCAACTACACCGTCCGCGAGCCGGTCGGCGTGACCGCACACGTCGCGCCGTGGAACTATCCCTTCCAGCTCGCCGGCCGCGGCCTGGCACCGGCGCTGGCGGCGGGGAACAGCGTTATCCTCAAACCGTCCGCTATGACGCCGTTATCGGCGCTGTACTACGCGAAAGCTGCCGAGGAAGCGAGCCTTCCTGACGGCGTCGTCAACGTTGTTCCCGGGAAGGGCTCCGAGGCCGGCGACGCACTCACCGGACACGAGGGCGTCGATCACGTCACCTTCACCGGGAGTACAGGTGTCGGAAAGACGGTCCAGCGAAGTGCTGCCGACGCGGTCGCCGACGTGACACTCGAACTCGGCGGGAAGGGGCCGGCAGTCGTGTTCCCCGACGCGGACCTCGATGCCGCCGCCCGCGGCATCCAGTACGGAATCTTCATGAACGCCGGGCAGATGTGCTGGGCGAACTCGCGTATCGTCGTCCACGAGGACGTCTACGACGAGATGGTCTCTCGGATGGCTGAGATCGCAGAGAACATCCCGCTCGGCGGCGGCATCGACGACGACGGCCAGATGGGACCGGTCGTCAGTGCGGGCCGACAACAGGAGATTCTCGACTATATCGAGACCGGCAAAGAAGAGGGGGCGACTGTTGTGGCCGGCGGTGGCGTTCCTGCGGACAGAGACACCGGTCACTTCGTCGAGCCGACCGTCTTTGCCGACGTGGACAACGAGATGACGATTGCACAGGAGGAGATCTTCGGTCCCGTGCTCACCGCAATCGAAGTGAGCGACGAGGAAGAAGCGATTGCGGTCGCGAACGACTCACCGTTTGGCCTCACCGCCTGCGTCTGGACGAACGACCTGACTCGCGCGCACACCGTCACGGACAGACTTGACTACGGGATGGTGATGGTCAACGAGACGCCCAACACCTGGCCACAGACACCCTTCGGCGGCACGAAACAGAGCGGCCACGGCCGCGCACAGGGCGAGCAGGCCATCGAGAGCTACACAGAGGTCAAAAACGTCCACATCAACCTCGGCTGAAGCTCTCGCTGACGAGTCGTGATTAGGCTGCGGGCAACAGTCCCACCGCTCTGCCTCACGCTGTGAAACTCCGAAGGCAGAACTGGCGAGTAATAACGGCTTACTCGAACTTCTTGAACTGCTGCAGGCACTCGTTGCAGTAATGAATCGACTGGCACCGCGACGGCCCGCGTGGGTGTTTCCGCTCGGTGTCGGTCGAGCCACAGTACGGGCACTCCGCGCCCGTCTGTTCGCCGCTGGTCGTGACACTGGGGTCGGGTTCACTCATCCGTCGAAGCTCATCCCGAAGTCCCGCAGCGCTTCTTTGCCCTGTTCTGTGACCAGATCAATCGACCAGTCCGGGGCCCAGACCAGTCGGACCGACGCGGTCTCGATTCCGTCGACACTCTCGGCGGCTTCTTCGACCTCATCGAGGATGATCTCGCGCGCTGGACAGCCGCTGTAGGTGAGCGTCATGTCGACCGTGACAGCACCGTCGGACACGTCGAGCCCATATATGAGACCCAGATCGACGATGCTGACCGGCATCTCCGGGTCCTCGACCTGATACAGGGCCGCCCACACGTCGCGTTCAATGCCGTCGGCGTCTTCGCCCGTGGCCGGGACGTCGTCCGCTACGTGGTCTTTGGTCTCGTAGTCGGTATACGAACACGCGGTAGCATCAGCGTCCGCGCGTGGCCGGTCGTAGTCGCTACTCATCGTCGGCCGCCATTATCAGCGTCGCTTCGTCACGGCCCAGATTCCGGTAACTGGCCGTCATTTCTTCGTGCAGGTCGTGCCAGTGGTCGGTATGTTCGTTGTCCCGGCCTGCCGGCGTTGCGGGGGCAGCATCGGTCGGCACGGCGAACCCCAGTTCGGTCAGGAACGATTCGACGCGGGTCTCCCACTCGGTGCGCATCTCGTCGAGGGTCATCGTGCGGATGCCCAGCCGGTCGATGTCGGCCTCCACGTCGCCGACGGGTTCGAACAGCGTGAGGGCGTACGGATAGAGCTCGTCGATAGCCGCCTGGACGCGTTCGCTGGCCTCCTCGTCCAGCGCCATCCGGTCCAGCCAGCTCTCGGCGTGTTCGAGGTGATAGCCTTCCTCGCCCTGGATGCGACTCGTTCTGTTCCGGATAATCTCGTACGACGAGTCCTCGAGCGCGGAGAGGCGGATGTCTTCAGCGACGTCGTAGAGGTACGCTCTGACGATAGCATCGGCCCAGTCACCTTCCGCAAACGGTAGCTCGACGAGCGTACTGTGCTGGAAGTCGCTGGGGTCGCTCTCGTAAATGAGCGATTCCTCGGAGTAGCCGAGTTGCTGTACCGCATCGTACCACAGTCGTGCGTGGCCCAGCTCGTCCTGTGCGTTGTTGGAAATCGAGAGGTCCGATTCCAGTGTCGGCGCACGCACCTGCCAGAACGTGTAGCGTTCGGCCTGAACCAGCTCGTCGTCGGCGAGCCGGAGCAGCTGTGCCTCGACTGCGCGCTGTTCGTCCTCGGACAGGTCGGCTGGACCGCCGAGGTCGGATTCCGTTGTTGCCATTAGATCTCACCTCGCTGTTTCTCCGCTTCTATCTGCTCGGACTCGGAGGCTTCGACCTCCTCGGCAGCCGGATCGACGTTGTACGTCTGTGCGAACCGGTAGGACTTGTTGGTCGTCCCACCGAAGCTCACGTCGTCCTCGGTGACTTCGCCGATGTACTGGTGCTGTACGACCCAGAGACTGTTGGGGTCGTCGTCACTGAACGTTGCAATCGCCGCCTGTTCTGCGCCGGCGGTGCTGGGGGCTTCGACGTCACCGCAGTGCGTGTGATACCCGCCGGGCTGGTCCTGCCGGAAGACAGCCCACGGTTTCTCGGCGCTGTTTCCGACCTCGTCACGGCTCTCTGCGTCAGGATCGACCTGCGTGATTTTCTCTTGCGGGGCAACCCAGAGCGCGTGGGTCGGCTTCCGCCGCCCGTGCTGGATGACCGAGAACTGCTTCGCCATCTCTCGGTCGGGTGCGTGGACGTCCCGGCAGTGAACGAAATCCGCGTCCGGACTCTGTTGTCGGAATACTTCCCAGATCATCGTTCTCAGTCCGCTGCCTGTGTCTGCGGGCCGCTGTTCGTGGTCGTCTGGTCGTCCATCATGTCACGGACCCACTGCACCGCTTCCTGGGCCTGCCGGCGACCGCTGATCTGTTCGATGCTGCCGTCGTATTCGTTCTGTGAGACAGTGAAGAACTCGTCCCAGTCGAGGTCGTCCTCGACGACCTCGTAGGTCCCGTCACCGTTGTCCCGGATGCGTGGCTCGTCGGGCATCTCCAGCCCGTATTTCTTGGCCTTCGGGATGTAGGTGTTGAGGAACGCGTTCCGAAGCTCGTCGTTCGTACACGTCTTCAGCCCGACTTCCGCGGCGAAGTCGTGGTGGGTGCTCTGGTCGTCGGTCGGGCCGAAGAACTGCAGGATTCGCGGCCACCACTCTTCGAAGGCCTCCTGAGTCATGCGCTGTTCCCTCCGGGAGCCGTTCATCAGTTCGCGGAGGATCGACTCACCGTGCTTGACGTGCATCCCCTCTTCGAAGCAGATCTTGTCCATCGCGTGGGCGTACGGCTCCCAACTGGACTTTTTCAGGGTCGCCTGGCGGCGCATCGCGGCCCCGTCGACGAAGAAGGCGATCATCGGCGTCTCGACGTAGCTCTCCATCGGGTAGTGGAAGCAGTTCAGGAACTTCCCGTCCCCGTTCGCCAGATCGTCGAGCATCTCTTCGCGGGTCTTGACACCGAGCGACTCCGCCGCTCGGTAGAGCATCTGGCCGTGGCCGATTTCGTCCTGCACCTTCGCGCTGAAGGCCATCTTTCGCTCGATGCTCGGGGCTTGTCTGATGAAGGGCCGTTCGAGGTACGCCCCCATAATCTCGCTGTTGGCGTGGAACTCGAGCATCCGCGTGGCTGCCTGCCGATACTCTTCGGGAAGGTCGTCTTTCGGGCTGAACTCCCGGGGTCCAGCGCGGGCTTTGACTTCGTCAACGTTCATATGTGTCCCATAAATCGTGAGGAATGTTCTTACTAATTTGCCCCTATATAGACGGGTTTTATAAGTATATCCGCACATATACGAGGCAATGATAGAGGAGTGTCTAATGGTCGAATTTCGCATCGAGGGCGATAACTGCCCATTGGCAGATGCGAGTAGTGCCACTGGCACGCCCATCGAGGCGGCCCCGCCCCTCCTCCGGGATGACCGTAACGTATTGTTGCGGTTCAGCGCGCAGGCGAGTGAGGAACTCGGGGACTACCTCGACGGCGACGACCGGATCCGCTATCTCTACCAGTCAGTTACCGAGGGTCGGTACAACTACCGGTGTCTGTCGCTCCAGCAGTGTGTCGTCCACAAACTCATCAGCGCGGGCTTCATGGTGGAATCGCTGACCTATCGGGACGGAAACGCGATTCTGACTGGCGCTGTAGTGGGCCACGAGATCCTCCAGACGGTCATGGAGACGGCCGGTGAAACCGTCGGCGTGAAGCTGCAGCGGGTGTACGCACTGCGTGCGAGAGAAGACGCGTCTATCGCCCAGCAGTGGGACCTGACCCCGGCACAGACGGAAAGTCTTCGGTACGCGGTCGAGATGGGCTACTTCGTCATCCCACGACAGACTACCGCTAGTGAAGTCGCCGCCGAACTCGGTATCAGTAAGTCCGCGTTCCTCGAACGACTCCACCGCGCACAGCACTCGCTGTTCACACAGCTGTTCGGCGGCATCGGCGAAGGCCGACCGGACGACGACCGGGAGTAAAGTACCCGCGCGTGTGAGTACGACCATGCGCGTTGAAGACGGCGCTGTTCGACGAATCGTATTCGACCGTCCCGATGTCAAAAACGCGATGACCGGGGCGGTCGCGACTGAGCTCGCTGCTGCGCTCGCTGACCTCGACCCGGCGACACACGATGCCGTGCTCCTCACCGGCGACGGCGACGCCTTCAGTGCCGGCGGGGATATCGAGGCGATGAGCGAGCGTGAGGAGTCCGCGACGGAAGCCTACGAGCGGGTCCGGACGACGCTGGGTCAGGTGGCCAGCAACATCCTCGAAGCGCCGGTGCCTGTCGTCGCGAAGGTCAACGGGGATGCGGTCGGTGCCGGGCTGTCGCTCGTGGCTGTCGCTGATTTCGCGTACGCCGCCCAGTCCGCCCGGTTCGGTGCGTCGTTCATCAGCGTCGGCCTCGTGCCGGATATGGGCGCAACCGCGATACTCCCCCGGCTCATCGGGCTCAGGAAGACCAAGGAACTCGCGTTCACCGGGAAACTGATCGACGCCGAGACCGCCGCCGAGATGGACCTGATCAACGAGGCTGTCGAGCAGCGTGACCTCGATGCGCGGACGGCCGACCTGCTCGAAACGCTTCGGGCACAGCCGACGGCGAACCTCGGGCTGGCGAAGGAAGCGATCCACGACAACATCGGCCAGCCGTTACAGACCGGGCTGCGCCGAGAGGCACGCATCCAGTCACTGGCGTACGATACGCCGGCTCATTCGCGTGGCGTCGAGGGGTTTCTCGACGGGCGAACACCGGATTTCGATTAGCGGTCGAAAAACTCCTGCGCGTTTTCGAACAGGATCTTCCGCTGGACGTCCGTATCGAAGTCGGTGTCGCGAGCGAACGATTCGAGCCACGTTTCGGGGTCGATCATCGGGTAATCGGTGCCGAACATCACCTTGTCTTTGAGGACTGTCCCGGCGTAGTGAAGGACCTGATCGTCGATGTACTTCGGCACCCAGCCCGAGAGGTCCATGTACACGTTGCCCTTCTGCTGACAGATAGCCAACTGCTCTTTCTCCCACGGGAACGCGGGATGGGCGATGAGGATGTCGAGGTCCGGATGGGCGGCGGCCACGTCGTCGATGAGCATCGGGTTGCCGTACTTGACTTTCAGGCCTCGGCCACCGGCGCTACAGGCCCCGAGCGTCGAGTTGCCGCCGTGAAAGACGACGGGGACGCCGAGGTCTTCGATGGTACTCCACAGGTGGTCGTGGCATTCGTCCGAGGGGTCAAAGCCCTGTGCGATCTGCTGGAACTTGAACCCGGAGAGGTCCAGATCCTCGACGCACCGAATCGCCTCCTGCACGCAGTCGTCTTTCAGCGGGTCGACGCTTCCGAAGCCAACGAAGAAGTCGGGATGCTCGTCCCGGACCTCGGCGACGTAGTCGTTTGGGACGGGCGGGTTCCCGGTGTTCGTCTCCGCGTCCCAGCCAAGCAGGACAGCGCCACCGACGCCCGCCTCGTGGTACTCCGCGAGCATCTCTTCGTAGTCCCACGTCTCCAAGTCGGTGCCAAAGCGGTCGGCGGCGTCCTGCATCATTTCGCCGCCGGCGTCGTGGAGGAACTCGCTGGTCGGCTGGTGGGCGTGCGTGTCGAACAGTTGCCTGTCGGCGACGCCGGGGAGGTCAGTTGTCACAGAGGGAGGTTTTACCCAGTATCATAAAAATCCATGCCCGTCTGTGCTGTGCAGAATACTCGCCGGAGCGAGTGGAGAACCGTGCTGAGGGTACCAGCATCGAGAAGGGCCGATGGTGACTGTGACAGCCGAACAGATCGCCAGACGAAGGCTCACCATGGGTATGGCCGGGCGTCAATCCCCTACAATCTTACTGCCGGGGGGTGAAGGTACAGCTATGGTTCGTCGCAGTGTTCTGTTCGCACCGGGTGACAACGCGGAGTTGATGCGGAAAGCGGCCGGTGGCGACGCTGATGTCGTCGTCTTCGACCTCGAAGATGCGGTCGCACCGGCCGATAAAGAGCAGGCACGTCAATCCGTTCAATCAGTACTCTCGGCTGTCAGTTCGGACAGCCACATCTGCGTTCGCATCAATCCAGTGGGGGTAAGCGCCACAGCCGACCTCGCTGCGATACTGACAGACGCCGGTCCCGACAGCGTGATGCTCCCCAAGGCCGGGTCCGCCGACGACATCGAAGCACTGGAACGGCTCCTCAGAGAACACGATACGGACCTCCCGGTGCTTGCGCTGGTCGAATCGGCCACCGGCGTCCTCAACGCGGCGGAGATCGCAGCCGCCGATTCCACCGATGCGCTCCTGTTCGGGGCCGAAGACCTCGCGGCCGACATCGGTGCGAGTCGCACCAGCGATGGACGGGAGGTGCTCTATGCACGCCAGCGGGTCGTCGTTGCGGCCAGCGCCGCGGGAATCGACGTAATCGACACGATCTACCCGGACTACGGCGATCTGGACGGCCTCCGCGAGGCAACTGAGTTCGCCGCACAACTCGGGTACGACGGGAAGATGGCGATCCACCCGGACCAGGTCGCGGTCATCAACGACGCGTTCACCCCCAGTGACGAGGATATCGCATGGGCCGAACGCGTCGTCACAGCCGACAACGAGACAGACGCCGGCGTTTTCGAGGTCGACGGGGAGATGATCGACGCACCGCTTATCGCACAGGCGGAGCGTGTCCTCGAACGCGCTCGCGAAGCCGGTCAGCGGTAGCCAACGGCAACACCTATCCGGGACCTGGCTGTGCTGTCGCGTATGAAAGACGTCGTCCGGCAGAACTTCGATGCCAGCGTCGACGCCTACACGACCTACGAGCGGCGGACCAATCGCTTCACGTCGCTCGCGCGACTACTCGCCGCCGAGATGGGCGCTCGTACTGACGGCGGCCTCGGGACAGTTCTCGATGCGGGCGCAGGAACAGGCGTGAGCACACGCGTATTCGCCGAGACAACAGCGGACACAATTGCCCTCGATATCAGCCGCGAGATGCTGAGCGAGATCGAGTCCACTGCTCGACTGCAGGCCGATTTCGACCATGTGCCACTCAAAGACCGGTCAGTCGACGGCGTCGCGTTTACCGCCTCGCTCTTTCTGGTCCCTGACCCGGCCGCCGCAGTGCGAGAAGCCGCCAGAATCCTCCACACAGACGGCGTGGTCGGCGCTGTCGCACCGCTGGGCTGGTTCCGGCCTGACGGCACGGACGTCTTCGAACAGTTCGAGCGCGAGTCACGCTCCCCGACTGATACACCGGCTATTCGGGACGCCCTCGCGGACGAGTTCTCGACGATTACGGGGACCTGGAATTTTTCGACGACTGCCGAAAACATCCGGCTGTTCCACGCGATTCCCGCGATGGCCGCACGGCTCTATCCGAAACTCGAAACGGAGGAGCGGGTTCGACAAGCTCGTGAACTCCTCGGCGCTCTCGACGGCACGTTCGAGCAACGATGGCGCTGGGTCGTCGGTGTGCCCGAATAGGTGACTTGAATCTGCGGTTCGTCCGTCGAGCGGTCACAGCGTCACTCGGCGTGGTCCCGTTTCAGCGACAGCACGGTGCGGTCGAACTCACAGACGAGGACGTCGTCCGAATCTGCGAGTTTGAACACCTCGACGTGCATCGTGACGACGCCGCGTTCGCCGTCGCTGGTCTCGCGTTTGTCGGTCACGGTCGACTGCACGCGAATCGTGTCGCCGTGGAACACCGGGTTCGGATGCTCGACGCTGTCGTAGGACAGGTTCGCGACGATGGTGCCGTCAGTCGTCTCTGGAATGGTCAGTCCGACAGCGACACTCATCGTGTAGAGTCCGTTGACCAGTCGTTCGCCGAACTCCGTCTCGGCCGCGAATTCAGCATCGAGATGGAGCGGCTGCTGGTTCATCGTCATATCGCAGAACTGCTGATTGTCGCGCTCGCTGACGGTACGGCGCTTCTCGTGTTCGATGGTCTCGCCGACCTCGAACTCCTCGTAGTAGCGTCCTGTCATAGCTCAGAGGATGGTCCCGTGTTTCTTGTCCGGGAGGTCTTTCTCGACGGTCTCGTAGAACGCAAACCGGTTTGTCAGTTCCGTTCTGAGGTCGCTCGGCGGGACGATGTCGTCGACGACGACCTCGCTAGCCATTCGATGAATGTCGATATCCTCGCGGTAGGCCTCGCGGAGTTCCTGCTCCTTTTGCTGTCGCTCGTCCTCGTCGTCGATCTCGGAGAGCTTGCGGGCGTACACGGCGTTGATGGCCGCTTCGGGACCCATGATCGCGATTTCCCCGCTCGGAAGGCCGATTGTCGATTCGGGGTCGTACGCGGGGCCGGACATCGCGTAGATGCCCGCGCCGTAGGCTTTCCTGACCACGACTGACTGCTTGGGCACTGTCGCCGAAGACGTGGCGTAGATCATTTTCTTGCCCTGTTCGAGGATGCCCTCCTTCTCGACGCCTGACCCGGCCATGAACCCCGGCGTATCACAGAGGTACAGTAGCGGGATGTTGTAGGCGTCACAGGTCCAGATGAACTGGGCGGCTTTCTCCGCCGCGTCCGGGAAGATGGCCCCGGCGCGCTGGGCTGGCTGATTGGCGATGACTCCGACCGGGCGGCCGTCTATCCGGGCGAACGACGTAATTATTTCTTTGCCGTACTCGGGCCGGAGTTCGAGCGTCGACCCGGCGTCGACGACCCGCTGGATCACGTCGAACATATCGTAGCCTTTGTTCGGCTTGTCCGGGACGACGGCGTCGATGCCCTCCGGCGAGCGCTTCGGGGCCGTCCCACTGGTCTGTGGTGGGTCTTCGTCGGCGTTGTCGGGCAGATAGCTGATGAGTTGGGCGACGAGTTCCCGGGCGTGTTCCTCGTCGTCGGCGATGAGGTCCGCACTCCCGGAATGCTGTGCGTGGACAGCAGGGCCTCCGAGGTCTTCGAGGCTGATCTCTTCGCCGGTGACCATTTCGACCATCCGGGGGCTGGCAATCGCCATTGCACTCATATCCCGGACCATGACGGTGAAGTCCGCGAACACCGGCGTGTACGCCGCACCGGCGATACAGGGTCCGTACAGCACACAGATCTGTGGGACCCGCCCCGAGAGCATCGAGTGGTTGTAGTAGAACTTCCCGATACCCTCGCGGTTGGCGAAAAAGCCCGTCTGCTGGTCGATACGGCCGCCCGAGGAGTCCATCAGGTACAGCACCGGTCGCCCGGTTTTCAGCGCCCGCTGTTGCATCCGGAGGAACTTCTCGACGCCCTTTGCGGCCATGCTGCCGCGCTTGACCGTGTAATCGTTGGCCATGAAATGCAGGTCACGGCCCTCGAACTCCGCGGCCCCCGTGATGAGCCCGTCGGCAGGGAGCTGGTCGTCGGCGTCGAACTCCGCGAACGTCCCGTCCTCGAACAGGAACTCGTCACCGAACCACAGGTCGATACGGTCCCGGACGAACAGCTTGCCCTCTTCGGGCAGCTGCTTCTTGTACTTTTCCGGCCCGCCTTCGAGGATCTCAGCAATCTCCTTGCGCAGATTCTCCTCGCGTTCGGTCGGACCGAGGTCGTCGTCGACTGGGTCCGTGGCTTCGGCCCGTCCATTGCCGTCGTAGGTCGCGCTGCCGACCGCGTCGCCGCTGTCGACGACGAGGGTTACGTCGTCCTCGAAGTGTGTCGCCAGCGCCTCGGCAATGGCCTGTGCTTCCGATTCGGTCGCGTCGGCTGAAATTCTGACTTGCATACTTACTCCTCCAGTACGACCAGGGTGTCTCCCATGTCTACGGAATCGCCCTCCGCGACCGGGACGGACGCGACGGTTCCACCCGTGGACGCCACCACGTCGTTTTCCATTTTCATCGCCTCCAGCACGCAGACGACATCGCCCGCGGCGATATCGTCGCCGGGCGTGACTTCGGTCGAGAGAATCGTTCCCTGCATCTCGGCGGTAATC
This sequence comes from Haloarcula amylolytica JCM 13557, assembly GCF_000336615.1. Lineage (GTDB taxonomy): Archaea > Halobacteriota > Halobacteria > Halobacteriales > Haloarculaceae > Haloarcula > Haloarcula amylolytica. The sequence continues at coordinate 51,943 of NZ_AOLW01000011.1, read as the reverse complement.
GCACCCGACGTGGCCACGTCCGCCGTGCCGCCACCGGCTGCGTCGCCGCCCGAGGTACCACTGCCGGAGCCGCCACCGGCGTTTCCGTCACGGGAGACGCGGGGAAGTCCGTCCGTAACGACGACATCGAAGCGCTTCCCATCGACCTCGACGGCGATTTCGTCCGTCGACGCCGACTGGGCGTCGCCACCGACCTCGTCTGAACCCCATTGCGCAACAGCCGCGTCGAGAGCATCGTCTGGGAGTTCCTGGTCGAGGTATTTCGTCGTGTGCGTCCCGGCGACGAAGGTGTCGTCGTCGAGCATCAACCGATGGAACGGGATGGTGGTATGGACGCCTTCGACGGTGAAATGGTCGAAGGCACGCTTCGACCGGTCCAGACAGTGGTCCCGGTCCTCGCCGGCGACGATGAGCTTCGCGATCATCGAGTCGTAGTCGCCCCCGATCTCGTCGCCCTGCGAGACCGCGTGGTCGAGGCGCACACCGATGCTGCTGGGCGGCGCGTACGTCGTCAGCGGTCCCGGCGTCGGTGCGAAGTCCTCGGCCGGGTTCTCCGCGTTGATCCGGTACTCGACGGCGTGCCCGTCTATCGACACGTCGTCCTGTGTGAAGTCCAGTTGCTCGCCCGCGGCGACCCGGAGCTGCCAGCGAACGATGTCGATGCCCGTCACAGCCTCGGTGACGGTGTGTTCGACCTGGATCCGGGTGTTCACCTCCATGAAGTAGAACTCCCCGTCCTCGACGAGGAACTCCACCGTGCCGGCGTTCGTGTACCCGGCTTCGCTGACACCGCGTCTGGCGGCCTCGCCGATCTGCGTGCGCAGTTCGGCACCGAGGGCCGGACTCGGGGCTTCCTCGATGACCTTCTGATGGCGACGCTGGAGCGAGCAGTCGCGCTCGCCCAAGTGACGGACGTTGCCGTGTTCGTCTGCAAGCACCTGCACTTCGACGTGTTTCGGGGCTTCGAGGTACTTTTCGACGTACACGGAATCGTTGCCGAAGTAGGCTTCCCCTTCGCGCTTCGCGCTTTTGAGCGCCTCTGCGACCTCGGCCTCGCTCCGGACGATCTTCATGCCGCGACCGCCGCCGCCACCTTCGGCTTTTATCGCGATGGGGTAGCCGTACTCGGCACCCAGTTCGCGTACTTCGTCCGGTTCACTGACGAGGTCCGTCGTGCCGGGGACGACCGGGACGCCGGCGTCCTGCATCACCGTCCGGGCTTTCGTCTTTTCGCCCAGCGTCTCCATCGCGTCGCTTGGCGGGCCGACCCAGGTGATTCCGTCAGCGGCTTCGACGCGGCCAGCGAACGCGGCGTTTTCCGCGAGGAAGCCGTACCCGGGATGGACCGCGTCGGCCCCGGCCCGCTCGGCGACGTCGAGGATCGCGGTCTGGTCGAGGTACGACTCGCTTGCGGGTGCCGGCCCGACGTTGTATGCTTCGTCGGCGTACTCGACGTGGCCGGCGTTGCGATCGGCGTCGCTGTAGACGGCGACCGTCTCGATACCCAGCTCTTCACACGCAGCCATCACACGGACCGCGATTTCGCCGCGGTTTGCGACAAGGACTTTCTCGAACATTAGTAGGATCTGGGGAAACCGAGGTGCTGCCCGATGTGGTTGTACGCCATCTGCTGGGAGACCGGGGCCAGCCGCGTCAGGTTGATCTCGCGCCACCACCGCTCGACGTCGTACTCCTTCGCGTAGCCCCAGCCACCGAACGCCTGCATGGATTGCTTGACCGCTTCGATGCCGGCACTGACGGCCGTCGCCTTGGCGACGTTCGTCTCGTACCCGCACTCCTCGCCCTGATCGTAGAGCCAGGACGCCTTCTCACGCATGAGCGCCGCCGTTTCTATGCGGGCGTACGCCTTGGTGATCGGGAACGAAACCGCCTGATGGCTCCCGACCGGCGCGCCAAACACCTCCCGGTCGCTGGCGTACTCGATAGCAGTGTCAGCAGCCAGTTTACCGATGCCGGTCCCGGCGGCCGCAAAGCCGATGCGTTCCGGGTTCAGCATATCGACCAAGACCCACCAGCCGTCGTCTTCCTCCCCCAGGAGGTTCTCCTCGGGGACCCGAACGTCCTCGATGAAGACTTCACAGGACTTCGAGTAGTTGATACCGTGTTTGGGGATCGGCGAGACGTCGATGCCGGGGTCGTCCATATCGACGATAAACAGGCTTATACCGTCGGTCCCGCGCTCGACCTCGTCGCGTGGGGTCGTGCGCGTGACGAGGATCATGTTGTCGGCCCGGTCCGCGAAGGTAATCCAGGCCTTGTTCCCGTTCAGGACGTACTCGTCGCCGTCTTTCTCGGCGCGGGTCGCGACGTTCAGCGTGTTTGTCCCGGCCTCGGGCTCTGTGATACCGATAGAGAAGTTCCGCTCGCCGTTTGCGATGTCCGGCAGATAGGTCCGTTTCTGCGCTTCTGTTCCGTTGTCCCTGATGCCGACGGCGGCCATACCGGCGGTGAGCACCAGATACCAGGTGCCCGCCATGCCACAGCCTTCGGCACAGAGCGTCTCCATGACCAGCCCCATCTCCTGTATGCCCATCCCGGCCCCTTCGTACTCCGGCGGGACCAGCAGGCCGTGGAAGCCGGCCGCGGCCAGTTCGTCCCAGAATTCCTGTCCGAACTCGCCTGCCTCCTCTTTCTCGCGCCAGTACTCCGGTCCGTACTCGGCCGCCACGTCCGCCGCGGTCGACCGGATCATCGAACGTTCCTCCGTAGATTCGAAATTCATTGGTGGTTGTGTGCGTGTTGTCGCTCGTAATTCTCACAATCCGCGTCAGGATTCGGCTTCGGCTTCTGCTTCGGCGTCGTCGTGGAGTTCGGTTCGGCGAATTTTCCCGGTCACTGTCTTGGGCAGGCCCTCCCGGAACTCGATTTCGCGCGGGTACTCGTGTGCCNGCTCAGAGATGTGTATAAGAGACAGGTCTTGGGCAGGCCCTCCCGGAACTCGATTTCGCGCGGGTACTCGTGTGCCGAGAGCTCTTCTTTCACGTAGCTCTGGATGTCTTCTTTGAGCGGGGCGGACGGCTCGGCGTCCTCGCTCGGCACGACATAGGCCTTGACGATGTTCCCCCGCGCCTCGTGTGGTTTGGGGACGACTGCCGCCTCGGCGACCGCGTCGTGTTCGCCCAGCGAACTCTCGACCTCGAACGGCCCGATGCGGTAGCCAGCGGAGAGGATCACGTCGTCCGCCCGCCCCTCGAACCAGAAGTAGCCGTCCTCGTCTTTGTGTGCCAGGTCACCCGAGAGGTACCATGTCCCGTTTGGCCCGTCAATAAACGCTCGCTGGGTCTTCTCGGGCTTGTTCCAGAACTCGGCGAAGAAACACGGGTAGTCGCCCCGCTGTGCGATTTCGCCCGTCTCGCCGGGTTCCAGAACCTCGCCGCTCTGTGGGTCGACGATGTCGGCCTCGATTCCGGGGAGTGGTTTCCCCATTGACCCGGGCCGGAGATCCATCGTGGGATAGTTGTTGATGATCATGTTCCCGGTCTCAGTCTGGCCGTACGTGTCCAGAATCGTGACGCCGAGTTCGTCTTCCCCCCACTCGACGACGCCGGCGCTGAGCGGTTCGCCGATGGAAAGCGCGTGCCGCAAGTCGAGGTCCACATCAGCAAGGACCTCCTCGTTCTCCCGGAGCATCCGGTACGCCGTCGGGACCGAGAACAGGACGCTGATCGGGTATTCGTCGAGCAGGGCGGCCCACTCGTCGGTGTCGAACTCGCCCTCGTAGGTGAACAGCGATGCCCCCCAGAACCATGCGCCGAGCGTGTTGATGGCCCCGGTCAGCCAGCCGAGGTCGCCGGTCGACCAGTACAGGTCGCCGTCCTGGAGGTCCACAGCGTACTTCTGTGTTGCCGCGACGCCGGCGATCCAGCGCTGTTTGTGGAGGACACCCTTGGCCAGCCCGGTCGTTCCCGAGGTGTAGTACAGCAGCGCGTCGTCTTCCCCGCTGGTCTCAGCGACCTCGTACGACGTACTCTCGCCGTCAAGTGCGGTATTGAACACCACGTCGTCAGCGGGTGCGCCGCCCCCACGGTCGACGGTGATTACGTGTTCGACCGCCGGGGCCTCGTCCAGCGCGTCTTCGACCGTGTCGCGATTGTCGGTCGTGGTAACGACGACCTTCGCGTCGCAGTCGTCCAAACGGTACGAGATGCCGTCGGGGCCGAACCGCTCGTTGACGCTTCCCCAGACAGCACCGTGTTTGAGCGTGCCGACCAGCGCCACGTAGTGCTCCGGAATCCGGGGCATATATGAAAAGACCCGGTCACCCTGGGCGACCCCGAGGTCGTCGAGAACGTTGGCAAACTGGCTCGAACGGTCAGCAAGCTCCCAGAACGTCATTTTCGACAGCTCTCCGTCGGTCCCGACCTGGTAGAGTGCGATCTGGCCCCGGTCGGTCGCGTGTCGGTCGGCGACTTCGTGGCCGATGTTCAGGTCGTTCGGTGCGTCCCAGTCCGCTGCCGCGTAAATATCGTCCCAGGAGAACTCGTTTCGCGCTGTGTCGTAGTCCGGGAGGTTGTGGCTGGTGACCATACACCGCTCGGAATACCGGAATCTGGTATAACTGTACCGGTTGCTTTTTGCGAATAACGTATTGAATATATTTTATTTTTTATTCCCACATAGGTATTATTCGATTGTAGTATGGCGTAAACAGAGCTGATTACAACATATTTGAAGATATATACACGCGAGAGACATATTCAGTGGGGCGATTCGTTTTCGGTCGTCTCTCCGGGAGCGGTGTCGGGTTCGTCCCACAGGACACGAGCCACGTCACGGACGTCGGTTGGGAAGGAGTTCTCGAACGTGACTCGCGGTGCGATGTAGGTCTCCTTCCAGCGCGGGTCCCACGCCGCGTTCACGTACAGGCGCGAGCCGGTTTCGTTGTCTCGTCGATAGTGTGGGCGTGTCGCTGCCGGTGCATCCGGTTCGCTGAACGTCCAGTCGCGAGCGGGGTGGGATTTCAGCCAGATATCGGCCAGAACGCGGCCGAAGTCCTGTGGCGGAACGTCTTCGTCGACGATGACGACCGTGTCGAAAAGCGACGAGAACGAAAAGAGAATGTTCGCGAGTTGCCACTCGAAGCCGCCGTAGAGCACGTCACTCGCGACGAAACAGATTCCGAGTTCAGCCTCTGCCGGCAACATAATCCATTCGACTGGCGAGATGCCCCAGTAGTTGTTGAGCCGGTGATAGAGCGCTGCGGCGGTCGCGAGCCCCGTGAGACGGGTGTCATCCGCGAGTGGGCGACCGACGGGGGAGATAGGGATGACCGGGTTTTCAGTAGTGCGGACGCGCTCGACCGACAGCGAGAGCGGGCCGCTCTCGACGACGTACTCCCAGCCCTCTCGGCGGTCGGACCGGAAGTCCGGTTGGCGGTCCACGACTGTCGTCTCCATGACGACCTCTGTCGCACTCGGGACGAGGCCGCCGTTGGTCGGGACGAGCGGGACGGTTCCGGTCACCCCACAGGACTGGATCGGCGTGGCAGTTTGCTCGGTGACAGCGAGCAGGTACGCCGTCGTGATCGCCGCCGGCGGCACGCCGAGCGCTATCGTTATTGTCGTCCCTTCACTGACAAGCGACGACAGCGTGTCCGGGACGCGCACTCTGAGCGTGTCGCCGCCTACGACCGAGCCGTGGACCGGTGCCCAGTGTGTGCCGTCAGCGGTCGAAACCGATGCGACACCGAGCGTCATAGCGGGCCACGTATCGGTTTCCCCCTGCGGGAACTGCAGGTCCTGTACGTCGATATCTGCCTCCGAGGCCGCCTGCCCGGTGTACGTCGGTTCGGAGTCCCTCCCGTCCGGACCGAGGCTGCTGATCGTCTCCAGCACCTCGACGAGCGTGGCTTCCGGGTCGAGTCCGAGGCCGAGCGACAGCCGCGACCACGGCCGGGCCTCGCGCTGCTGTGTCTGGTCCGGACCGCTGAACACACCGCTAACGAGGTCACTGCCAGCGGATCGCTGGAATCGAAGCGCCGGCCCACTTGCCCGGAGCGCCTCCGCCGCAAGTACGTCCACCGGGACCTCGAACGGGCCGTCGAGTCGGACGAGATCGTCGTCGCCGGCCAGTCCGCGGACGTACTGCGTGAACGGTATCACTGTGACTGCCCCTCCCGCTCGTCGAGCCGGTCGAACCGCGCAGCGTTTAGGCCCGCTTCGACCAGCCGCTCCTGGGCTCGCTTCCGGGTTTCTGTGGTCGCTGCCATCTCCGCCGCGTCACCGTCGGTCGTTGCGTCAATGTAGGCTTTGGCCGTCTTCGCCTTCGACGTCCCCACGTCCGCGTTGCCCTTCTCGTCGGGCGTCTGGTAGATGTTGAGCGGAACTTTCGGCATTCGCTCGACGCCGAACTGGTGGAAGTCGGCATCCGGATCGGCCTCAAGCGCGATAGCTGTCAACACTGCCCGTGGATCGAGCGGGTCGACAGCAGCGTCGACGAACACGAAGAAGTCGATGTGGAGCATCCCCCACGTCGTGAAAATAAAGTTCGCCAGTTCGTGGAGATAGCCCGGATACGGTCGATCCGTCGCGATGACCCAGACGGTGCGGGAGGTGAACCGCCATGGGACCGCCATCGCAACGTCGAATCCGGCGGCCCGAAGACCGACAGTCGCGTCGGGACCGGCCGCGACGAGCCGGAGCGTACTGGTCGAGTTTTGCCCGTATCCGACACCGCTCCCCTCGACACAAAACGGTATTCGCGGTTCGTGGCGGTGGGTGATCGCATCGACCTCGAACACCGGCATGGAACGTCGCGGGCCGTTCATGTAGCCGAAGTAATCGCCGAACGGTCCCTCATCCAAGCGGTCGTCAGGTCGAACGTGGCCTTCGAGAACTAGCTCGGCCGTCGCCGGGACGTACAGATCATTGGTTTCACACTGGACGAGGTCCACAGGCTCGCTTTTCAGGCCGCCCGCGAATGCCGCTTCGCTCCGGCCTGTCGGAATCCACATATCGGCAGTACACTCGACGGTGGGTTCGGCACCGATGACGACCGCGACTGGCATCGGTTCGCCCCGGGGTTCGTAGTCGTAGTAGTAGCGGTTGGGCACCTGCTCGCCGGCCAGTAACAGCAGACTGGCCTGAGAGTCGTCGTGGATCATCATGCGATGGCTCGACCAGGTCCCCCACTCCGTATCGGGGTCCGGTGCGACGATGGTGTGGTGATTCGAGTACCGTCCCCCGTCGCCCTCGTGGATATATGGCCACGGGAACGACAGGAGGTCGACCTCGTTCCCCGTCCGTACTGTTTCTTTGCAGGGGGCGTCCTGGCTCGCGACAGGTCGGGGCGCTTGCGGCGCGTTGAGGCGATCAATCACTCGGTCGTAGTACGTACGGCCCGAAAGGCCGCTTGGGAGCCCCAGCGCACGGGCGAAGTGATCCCAGGGACGCGTCTGGGGGCCGCGGTACGGATCGCCAACCAGTTTCGACTCCGTCTCTAGCCCCGCGATGGACTCGAACACCGGAATCGGGCCGTCACGGATATTGGCGAGCATCGTCGCTGCGCTCGCTTCGAGGTCCCACGACACCGGTTGGTCAAAGGACCGGAGCCAACCGGTCGTGTCGAGCAAATCGAGGTACTCGCGGAGCGAACTAACCGACATAGATCACTCCTGGTGTTCCAGCACGCGCCTCAGTGGGTCGTCGTCGAGTTCGCGGCGGACCTCAGCGTAGGCGTCAAGCAGGGCCGGTCGTTCTGTGGCGAGCTGGTCGAACGCGATCTCGCGAAGCGCATCGGACGTTGACTCGTACTCGCCGGTCTCGACGAGATACTGCAAGAGGACCTTCAGATCGTCGGACCGTGTATTGAGGATGTTCGACGCCGTCTCCTGTTCGGCCGCCAGATGCGTCACCAGCTCCTGATCGATACCGGTCTCCTCAGTCTCGTCGAGCAGTTCGACGTATCTGGTCTCGCTGACGCTCTCGTGTGGCCCGGCAACGATCGTTAGCGGTTCCGGGTCAGTGAGCGTATCGGGGTCCTTGGCAATCCGAACGCGTGCCTCGAAAATGCGTTTCGTTTGGGCATCCGTGATCTGTAGTGTGGTCTCTGCCTGTGCTTCCTCGGGGAGATGGTCTGCTGACGTGATGTAGTGGTTCGACATTACCTGCCCTCAGTTGTTTTGCTGATGTTCTTAGCAACCTCTTGTCCCTATGGCATATATGTACCGTCGTCAGTCCACCGTTTCACTGACCCGTGCATCCCGGGCACAGTTTGTCGCTCGAATCAGCCCTCTGTGAGGTGAAATGCGCGAATCACTAGTATTGAGAGGGTATCAGAAAGCGTATATTTACACGAGACAATATAATGTTTCCTTCAGTTATATATGCCACTTGATCGAAGCCAGAGTATGCACTGCCAATTGACGCCACTCGGCCGTTTTCGCTTCGAGAGATGAACGGATTGTTTCGCCGGTATCTGGTTGTCATCGTCCGATTTCTACCCTTTGCACTGGCATTTCTCCGTGACCGTCGGCGGTTCGTCCTTTTTGGCTCACGAAGACAGGTTCCAGACGAGAGCCATCGACAACGAGCCGAGCGTATCCGGGATACGATGCTCGAACTCGGACCGGCATTCATCAAAGTGGGGCAAGTCCTCTCGACACGCCCCGATATCGTTCCACCGGTGTACGCCGACGTTTTCGGAACCCTTCAGGACGAAGTGCCAGAGGGCACAGGGGGAGATCCAAAACACGTCGTCGCGGAAGAACTGGGCGACGAACTCGATCAGTCGACGCTCGAACCGGTCGCCGGCGGGTCGCTCGCGTACGTCTATACGGCAGACTATCGGGGTGAGCGAATCGCACTGAAAGTTCGACGTCCCGAATTGAAACCCGTGATAACGCGTGACCTCCGGGTGGTCCGGGGGCTGCTTCCGCTGATTCGGCCCGTCGCTACCGAACGCCAGCAGTATTCGATCCAAAACGCGGCTGACGATTTTGAAGACATCATCCTGAACGAGTTGGATTTCAAGCGTGAAGCGACGATCATGGCCGATATCAGGGAGAACTTCGACGACGATGAGCGAGTCGTCATCCCTGCCATCTACGAAGACCTGTGCTCGGAGCGTGTGTTAGCTATGGAGTATCTGACCGGTCGGAAAATAACCGACGACGACGCCTTCAATGATATCGACGTGACGCCACACGAGATGGCGACACGGATCATCACTGTGTACCTGGAGATGGGTCTCGTCGACGGCGTGTTCCACGCTGACCCCCATCCGGGCAACCTCGGCGTCACAGACGACGGCCGTCTGTTACTCTTCGATTTCGGCATGAGCGAACGCCTGCCACCGACGGTTCAGGACGATATCATCGCCCTCTATCGGGCACTCGTCCGTCGAGACGTGGACGGCCTGGTGGACGCGCTCATCGCGCTCGATGTCCTCGAACCACACGTCAACCGCGCCGAGGTCGGCCGAGTGCTCGAACTCGTCATCGAGAACCTCGAAGGCCAGTCGGAGATCACCTGGCGGCAGATTATTACGGAGTTGACGACGACCCTCCGTGCGTTCCCGTTTCGGATTCCGCCGGACGTGATGCTACTCATCCGGGTCGGGACCGTCGGTGAGGGCGTCTGTCGACAGCTCGATCCGGAGTTCGATTTCCTCGCCGCTGTTCGCTCGTTTCTCGTCGAACAGGGCCTCATCGAGAGTGAATTCGACGCAATCATCGAGGAAACGTGGGCGGACGTGCGCCGGTCGCTTCCCGCGCTGGCACGGGTCCCGTCACGAGTCGACCGAACGTTGTATCGGCTCGAACGGGGTGAACTGGTCGTCCGTACGGAACCGGCTGATGGACATGGAATGGGGGAGCGGAATCTCGGTTACGCGGTGATCGCCGGAGCGCTCATCGTGGCAGCAGCGATTCTGTCCTTTCACCAGCGTCCGTACGAGATCCCAGTACTTGCCGTCGCCGCCGGCTTTCTCCTCGTCTACCTCGTCGACATCGAGTCGTAGCTCCTGCCTCACCGGGTCTCCAGAAGAACAAACAGCGATCCGACCGAGAGTCGGAATGCAGGTGACGGCACAGGTGTAGTCGGCTCATCCGGAATGGCTCGCGCAGTTCTCCGGTCATCAGGGAAAAACCGAGCACGGCTCCGTAGTCGCCACAGCAGACGACCGATGCCGGCTCTCACACCCGAAGTTTGACAACTTGGAGGCATGAACCCCTAGAGAATGGTCGCGATCATCGATTCGCTTCTCCTTCGTCTCCTCGTTGCATTCGGTATTGGCGCTCTCATCGGACTGGAGCGGGAACAGGCGAAATCTGGGGGGACGTTCGCTGGCAGCCGGACGTTTCCGCTGTTTGCCCTCGTCGGCGCAACCGCCCAGGCGTTCTTTCCTGGCCTCTTGCCCGTCACTGTCCTCGCTATTGCAGTCCCCCTGACCGTCGCGTATGCCGGGAAAGTGCTGACTGAAGGGGATATCGGACTCACGACGGTGACCGCTGCCTTGCTCACTGTCCTTCTGGGTGCGTTGGCAGTGTCCTCCGAACGCGGGATGCTGTTCGCGATCATTCTCGGCGGGAGTGTCACTGTCCTCATGTCTGCGAAACCGACGATCCACAGTTTCGTCGACCAGATCGACGAGCGTGAACGCCGTGCCTCGCTCAAATTCATCCTCGTCGTGGCGGTCGTGCTGCCGATCCTGCCTGATCGTGAACTCGATGTCCTATTCGGTCTCAATCCCCGGTTCATCTGGCTGATGGTCGGCTTTGTCACCGGCCTGAGCTTCGTTGCCTACATTTTGAGCCGGTTTCTCGGAGCCAAGCGGGGGATCGCCCTCACGGGAATCCTCGGCGGGTTCGTCTCTTCGACCGCGACGACGGTCTCGATGGCCGAACGGATCAGTGAAACTCCCGAACTCTACAAGATCGGGTCGTTCTCGATTGTCGTCGCATCGATCGTCATGTTCCCGCGTGCACTCGTCGAAGTCGCCGTCGTCAACCCGGCCTTACTCCCTCGCGTCGTCGTTCCGCTTGGAGTAATGACTGGTGTCGGCGTGGGTATCGCCGGCATCGTCTACTGGCGATCGACGACAGAGTCCGCGGTCGAGACCGATCTCAAGAACCCGTTTCGTCTCCGACCGGCACTGTTTTTCGGCGCTGTTTTCGCTATCGTGCTCCTCGTGTCTCAGTCCGCGAATACCTGGTTCGGCGATTCGGGTATCTATGCGACTGCGTTCCTCTCGGGGCTCGCTGACGTCGATGCGATCACGCTCACGCTGAGCGCACTCGAAGCGGACGGTGAGATCTCGCCCGAAGTAGCGACTACCGGCATCGTCATCGGCGCTATCGCGAATACGCTCACGAAAGCCGGACTCGCGTGGCTACTGGGGACGGTCGAACTGGGCCGGCGAGTGACGGTCGCTCTTGGAATCGTCGCCGCCGCCGGCATCGCTGTCGTCGTCCTCTAATCCGTTGGGCCACCGAAGCCACATCGGTCCCGAAAAACGCGTCTGAAAGCCCTGAAAGGGCTGCCTATGAACGCCCGAGGTGCCGAGAAGCCCGCAAACAGTCTGTGGACGTAAGTGCTGGGCTGGCGGAACTCAGACATCGAATTACCGGTCCGGCTCGATCCGCGACAGCCGCATCGCGTTTCCGGTGACGCCGAGGCTCATCCCCATGTCGCCGACCACGACCGCGAGCGCGACGCTCACAAGTCCCAGTGGGACGCCCAGTGCGAGCAGGAACTTCGCGCCGAGGCTCACCCAGATGTTCTGCCGGATCACGCCGTTGGCGGTGTGTGACAGCTCGTACAGGTAGGGGAGCTTCCCGATATCGTCGCCCATCAGTGCGATGTCCGCCGTTTCCAGCGCGGTGTCGGTGCCGGCAGCGCCCATCGCGATACCGACCTCCGCGGTGGCGAGCGCGGGCGCGTCGTTGATCCCGTCGCCGACCATCGCCACCTCGCCGTACTCCGCCTGCAACTCCTCGACTGCATCGACCTTCTCGTCCGGCAGGAGTTCGGCGCGGTACTCGTCGACACCGACCGCGTCGGAGATAGCGCGGGCAGTACCCTCGTTGTCGCCTGTCAGCATCACGACCCGCTCGACACCAAGCTCGTGTAAGCGCTCGACAGCCTGTTTCGAGGCAGGACGTACCTCGTCGGCGATAGCGATGGCACCCAGCAGCTTCGACTCCGTCCCGACGATAACGACCGTCTTGCCCTCCCGCTCCAGTGCGGCGAGTGCATCCTCGGCGAACGCCCCGTCGTCGGACGCAGCCGTTTCTTCCGGCACGATGCCACCGTCAGACCGATGCGCTGACGAGGCTCCGGTCGCTCCGCTCCCGGGGACACCGTCTGGGTCGCGGCGGGCCCGCGAGAGATCGAAGCCAAACTCCTCGAAGAGCGCGGGCTTGCCCGCGTAGTACGTCTCGCCGTCGATCTCCCCGCGGATACCCTTCCCGGTGAGGCTCTCGAAGCCCGTCAGGTCGGGGCGGTCGTCCACACCCTCCTCGTTTGCACGGGCGAGGATCGCCGTGGCGATCGGATGCTCGCTGCGCCGCTCCAGTCCGGCGGCGTGACTGAGGAGCGTCGCCGCGTCGGTGTCGCCGGCAGGGACGACATCGGTGACGGCGAGTTCACCCTTCGTGAGCGTGCCCGTCTTGTCGACGGCGACGGCGTCGACCCGGCCCATCGCTTCGAGGTAGTTACCGCCCTTGATGAGGACGCCGTTCTTCGCGGCGCTGGTGATGCCCGAGACCACCGAGACGGGCGTCGAGATGACAAAGGCACAGGGGCACGCAATCACCAGCAGCGTGAGCCCGCGGATGAACCACGTCTGCCAGTCGCCAGCGAACGTGACGCCGTACCCGGCCACGCTCACTGACACTGGGTCGGCGATGACCAGTGGCGGAATGGCGGCGGTCAGAATCGCCAGCACGACGACGACCGGCGTGTAGTACCCCGAGAACCGGTCGACGAACTGCTCGGTGTCGGTCTTTTTCGCCTGTGCGCCCTGTACCATTTCGATGATGCGCGAGAGCGTCGAGTCGCCCGACGTCGACGTGACTTCCACTTCGAGGTACCCCTCTTCGTTGATAGCGCCGGCGTACACTTCGTCGCCGGCGGACTTATCCACGGGAACACTCTCGCCGGTAATCGGTGACTGGTCGACCGCGCTCTCGCCCTCGACGACCGTCCCGTCGAGCGGGATTTTGTCGCCAGGGCGGACGACCACGGTCTCGCCGACCGCCACCTCGTCGGCGGGCACCGTCACTTCCTCGCCATCGCGCATGACGGTGGCCTCGTCCGGTGATAGCTCCATCAGCTCGCGCAGGGAGTCCCGTGCCCTGTCCATCGCGTAGTCTTCGAGCAGCTCGGCGATGCTGAACAGGACAGCCAGCGTCGCGGCCTCGACAAAGTAGCCGATACCGGTCGCGGCGATGATAGCCGTCCCCATCAGCAAGTCGATGTCGAGGCTCAGATTCTTCGCGGAGTAGTAGCCGCTGCGGACGACAGGGGCGCCGCTGGCGGCGACAGCCCCCAAAAATAGCACGTCGGCAACGGCCAGCGGATAGCCGAGAACACTTGCCACCGCGATATTCTGTGCTGTCAGGAGAAACTCGAAGAGGAGACCGAACGTGACCAGCGCCGCGCCGATCCACGTCTTCATGGCGCGGGGACTCGTCCAGACCTCCGAGGGCGGCGCGATATCGGCGCCGCCACCCATCTCCGCTTGCTCGTCGGCGTCGGAGGCCGGGCCGCCGACGACCTCGTAGCCAGCGCCCTCGATCGCCTTGACTACGTCTGCCTCGCCCGTGCGTTCAGAATCATACGTGACACTGGCTGTACCGGTGGTCGGCTGGAGCGTGGTGTCGACAACGCCGTCGACACGCTGGAGACTTTTGTCGACTTTCTGGGCACAGGAGGGGCAATCCATCTCAGGAACTGTGAGGCGGACAGTCAACTCCTGTTGCTGACCGCCCCCACTTGCCTGACCCGTCGAATCCGGATTCTCTGTCATCACTTCATGATAGGCGCGTGAGTTCGATAAGGTTTTGTTGGAATATTCCAACCCAATGGGTCAACGTGATACCGAGGACTCCTCGCCCACTCGCCTGCCCGCGACGTACTGCTTCGCCAGCTGTTCCTCAGCCCGACGCAGTCGGTAGGTGAGCGTCGACCGGGGGACATCGAGGTGCTCGGCTAACTCGCCGACGTCGACCTCTCGGGGTGACTCGTAGTAACCGTGCTCGACAGCGGCCCGGAGTGCGGCCTCTTGCTCCGGCGATAGGGCACCCTGTGTCCCGTCGGATTCTCGCATCGACGCCGTCGTGTCCGCAGTGCGGAGTATCTCCATCTGGGCACTTTCCCCGACTGCCGCCGCGAGGTCGTCGAAGAACGCGGCCACGTCACCCTCGCCGGAATGAATGAGCCGCCACGTATAGTGATGCCCCTCATGGCGCGTCTCGAACAGCACGCCCTCTCCGAGGTGATCGCGGGCGATGTGGGGAACCGAAGCACAGGCGGGGGTGCGTTCCCAGTCGGAGTAGAGGACAAGCGTGTCGTCGGCGCGGTCGAGGACGCGAGTGGTCTGGGTGGCTCCGCAGTCCTCGGTGGCGAGACAGTCGGCGTAGTAGTCGCTGGTGAGAAAGGCGTCTTCGATGGCGTCGAGTGCCTCGGGAGTTCCGGTAGCGTGGTCGACGCGCCAGAGACGGTCAGCAGTGGCGTGCAGCGAGAGCGAGCGGACACGGACGTTGGGGTGTTCGGCGAGAGCGTCTGCAACCCTGTTGCAGCCCGGCTCGTAGTCGAGAGCGAAAACGAGTTCGCGCATACGCATCGTAAGCAGCGGTTCGATAAAACACGTCGGGACGATGCCGTTCAGCCTTGACTTCGGGACGCTCCGCTCAGCGTTGACGACAGTCAGAGCACGTCATCGGTATCGGGCCCCGCATTCGTTGGATCTCAACGGCTTGTCGCTCGCGGTACGGAATTCCGTCGGAGAGATTGTCTATGTCTGCTCTCCGTCTAACAGCAGAACCAGTGGGGTGGCTAACAGCGGAAGCGGTGGGGTTACGGACTTTTTTGCAGGAGTTCTGATAGGCCCGTTTTGATCGAACTGATGGATTGCTCTAACTCGAATTCCTTGTACTTGCCACCGCCTTTCCCCCGGTTGTACTCCGTCGAGGACACAATTCCGAGTTGTGTGAGTTCACCGAGATAGTCACGGACGGAACGCTCTGAAACCGGGTCCAGACCCTCATCACGGGCTAACTCCTGATACGCACCCAGGATGTCTCGTGTCCGGGCTGGCGTGTCATCGTCTTTGGCGAGCCCGGTGAGCGCATAGAGAACGAGTTGGCCGTGATCGGAGTAGTTACGGATACCTTCAACGACCTGGTCGGTCTGAAGCCGCTGCCGGGCTTCGCGTACGTGATGTTCCGTTACGAGTTCATCGTCGTACTCCCGAGCGAGGTCTCCGGCCTCAAGGAGGAGGTCCAGAGCCTGGCGGGCGTCCCCGGAGTCTTTCGCGCCGTACGCAGCACACATTTCGATGACGCCGTCATCGAGGACATCGTCCTGAAACGCGACAGCCTCACGCTGTTTCAGAACGAGCTGAAGCTCGTTGGCGTTGTACGCCGAGAAAGACACTTCCTTTTCACAGAGACTCGACCGGACTTTCGAGGACAGTTGATTGCGGAAGTCGAGATCGTTCGAGATACCGATGACGCCCAGTTTCGCTTCGGAGATGTCACCGTTCGATCTGGCGCGGGGAAGTTTGTACAGCAGCGAATCGTCTTCGATGTGATCGACTTCGTCGAGAACGATGAGTACCGTGCCGCCCAGGTCATCGAGTGCGTCGAAGAGGAATTGATACACTGAAGCCTGTGGATATCCGGTGTTGGAGATTTGATTCGCTGGATCACGAAGTGTATTGACGATTGCGACCGCGGCCTGATAGCTCGAATTGAGTCCATCGCAGTTGACTTCGACCGTACTGAGGTCCAGTCCGTCGACATCTGCTGCATCGCGTTCCAGGGCGGAGAGGAGGTATCGGGTGGCAGCAGTCTTCCCGACACCGCTTTTCCCGTACAGGAAGATGTTCGACGGAGTTTCGTTGTTGATGACTGGCTGGAGAGCAGCGTGATACTTCTGGAGCTCCTCGTCACGTCCGACGAGCTCCTCAGGAGTCCACTCTTCGAGTAGTGCCTCGCGTTGTTCGAATATTGTGGAGGTGGGCGAAAACGTAATATCGCTCATTTGTGTGTAGTTGCAACACGGAGTGTCTTAACCTTTGGTTCCGCTGCTTCCGCTGTTCGGTTAAGTATATAAATGAGCGACCCCGCCACTTCCGCTGTTAGATGAGAGGGGGCACCTGACTGACCACTCCCCCACCCCACCGCTTCCGCTGTTAGATGGGAAATGGGATAGCAATCCTCCTACTCCCCCACCCCACTACTTCCGCTGTTAGATGAGAAATGGGATAGCGACCCTCCTACTCCCCCACCCCACCGCTTCCGCTGTTAGCGCGGTAGCCGAGAAGTTCCCTGGTCGAGGAACGGGATCGAGTAACTGCGAGTGGTTAGACAGCAGGATTTCGCGGGATTGTAGCTGTAGAGCGACACACCCACCCCACTACTTCCGCTGTTAGCTCGATGGAAAGGGGTATACGGTGTGGGACCACGCTGTTTCGCCACCCTGAACAGGACGAGTATCTTGGGATACCTCTTCTTCGACCCTTACCCCCACCCCACTGGTTCCGCTGTTAGGACTGAAAGTTGGTGGTGACCTATCCAGATCGCGGCCTGAATATCTCTAGAGCTAGTAAATAACTTCAAGTGCCTCGGCAAGAAACCGTAACCGTACGGCGTTAACACAAAATAGCAAAGCACCCCCTCCCATGGGGGTGGTGCCGTCTATTTATTCCCTAACAGCGGAACCAGTGGGGTGGGGGTGTGGACCCATTCCTGTTACAGTTGTTGGGGCAGACCATCCACAACTTCCAGTCGAGCCAGAGAGTCGGCTGAGATATCTATCGACTCGACACAGCGATGAACCACACGGCCCAAACTTACGCCGACAGACGATACCCGGAGTAGACTTTATTCATGAGCGAGAGTAAGACAACCGCTCGGTAAGCGTGCGGATTGACTGAATCCAGAACCGTAATACGACTTGAAGCTGCATTGTCCATTATGGCCGACAAAAAACCACAGCCAAATAATCCATTAGCTCCGTATTATCCCTCAGAAACGCCGAGTTTGTCGGGGAATGGACGAAAGTGGTTTACCATACTTGTTCTCGGGTTCTGGCTATTCCTGGCGGCGGTTGCGCTCGCTGTTGAGCTTTTCCTGTGACTTCGCCACAGTTGCGACTGAGAACCGCCGGCACGAATAGACACACCCATTATGACAACTGGTGGAGAGACGCTGTGTATCCAGAGGTTTTGAGTAGTGGTGCAGTACGTACTGTCGGTCACCCGTCCATCTGTCAGCTACCCGGCAGCGCCCTAATAACCATTTTCAGCGTATTACGCGCGTCTCCTCACCTCAGTGCCCCTCTCCAGTTTCGCTCGTACCAGACTGGGCTCCCGGTCACTCACCGATAATCGCTGTGGAGTCGGCCTGCCCCTCACCGCGGTTCGAAAACGTGGACCGGCCAGTCGCTCTCGTAGTCGAGCGCGACCTCACGCTCTGTGGCCGTCGGCTCCCGCACCGTGAGTTCGACCGCGTCGCCGATAGTGACATCGGCGTAGTCGGCGGCAACGCGGCCAAGCAGGCGGCCACCGTCCGCGAGTTCCACGACGGCGACCGTGTAGGGCGCGTCCGCTGCGAACGCCGGCGGCGGCGTGTGGACCGCCGTGTACGAGAAGATCTGACCCTCGGGGGACTGTGGTTCGACGTCGACGGCGCGACTGCCACAGGCGTAGCAGGCCGGTCGCGGCGGCAACAGGACCTGTCCACAGTCCGAACAGACCCCGCCCAGGAGTTCGCCATCGGCGAGCGCGTCGAAGAAGCCCGGCAGCGTCCGCGGGTCGGTCGCATCGAGGCCGCCGTCAGTCATGCTGTCTCCGCTGGCATCGAGGCCGCCGTCAGTCATGGTGCCTCCGCCGTCGTGAGCACATGGCCAACGGTAACCGCGTCCGCGACGCCCCCCTCGTTGAGCAACAGGGCCGTCTCGGCATCCTCGACTGCCCGGTCGCCCGCGGCCCCCGTGAGCTGTTCGTAGGCTTCGAGCGCCTGCAAGAGCCCGGTCGCACCGATGGGGTGACCGCGGGCCTTCAGGCCGCCGCTCGGGCTCAACTGCACATCTGTCCAGCCGTCAGCCCGCTCCGCTGGCGGCTGATAGCTCTGGTAGCCCGTTCCCGCGGGAGCGAAGCCGGCGGCCTCCGCGAGCAGCGCCTCGCAGACGGTGAAGGCGTCGTGAACCTCGGCGATATCGACGGCCTCAGCATCGATACCGGCTTCATCGTAGGCCGTCTCGGCAGCAATCCGAGCGCCCGCGATGTCGGTCATGTCCCGCTCGGCGACCGCGATGTTGTTCGCGGAGGCCCCGCTACCCGCGACGCGCACCTGCGGCTGGTCGAGGTCGGCCGCCATCTCGGCGGTCGTCACGAGAACAGCGGCGGCACCGTCCCCGACAGGCGCGCAGTCGTAGAGCTTCAACGGCGGGGCGACGGGGTCGGACTCTAAGACGGTCGCGACGTCGATTTCCTTCGGAAACTGTGCCCGAGGGTTGCGAGCGGCGTTGGCGTGGTTCTTCACTGCGATCTCGGCGAGGTCGCGTTCCGTGGCGTCGGTCTCGTGGAGGTACCGCTGGCCGAGCAGTGCGTACTGGCTGGGGGCGGTGATGCCGGAACGCTGCTCGATGGCGCGGTCGAACGCCGCCGAAAGCGCGTCCGTCGCGCCGCTGGTGCCCGCGGACGTCATCTTCTCGACGCCGCACGCGAGCACGGCCTCGTGTTCGCCGTTACGGACGTCCTTGACCGCGTGTCGTAGCGCGAGCGCGCCCGCGGCGGCACACCCTTCGACTCGCTCGGCGGGGACGTGTCGGAGGCCGGCCCACTCGGCCAGCAGCGTCCCCTGCATAATCTGGTGTTCGTAGGTCTCCGACTGGTTGCCGACGTACACCGCCTCGACGATGTCGGCAGGGTCGGGCAGGTCGTCGAACGCCTCCGCAAGTGCGACCGAAAACAGGTCGCGGCCCGGGAGGTCTGTGCGGCCGAGCGGCGAGGCACCGACCGACGCGATGACTGGATCTGGCATTCGTACCTCCCATATCTCTGCGGGCCTAGTTAGTAATTCCCATTTTCTCGATAGTTGAAACATTGGGCCGTCGAACGACGAACATAGCATCGCAGGTGCCGCCGGGGTCGCTCGTCTCCGATCTAACTCACCCCTCGAATCGGCGTTCGGACCGTCTTTCGCGTCGCGGTATCTGGTGTCCAGACTGCTTCAGTCGTCGGCCGAGGCACCGCTTGTCTGCAGTTCATGCTCCGAGAGTTCTGCGGACGGAGCGAGGAACTCAGCAGGGTCGAATGCGGTCAGTTCTTCACCCTCCGAGACCTTCTCAGGCCAGTCCGGATTGGCGAGTGCGCTCGTCGCCAGCGTTACTAGGTCGGCACCGGCATCGACCTTCTCGCGTGCCGCGTCAGGCGTTCCGAGCCCGCCGTTGTCGATAATGACTGTCTCATCCGCTGCGTAGGTAGCCGCGGCCTCGGCCAGCGTCGGTCCGTCGTCGCCAAACGCCGGCGTGGTCGCATCGGGTTCGGTGACGTGGATGTAGTCGGCACCGGCCATCGACAGTTCCTCGAAGAACACCGCTGCGGCGTCCTCGCCTTCGGGCCACCGGTGGTCCTCGTCAAGGGCGGTCGACTGTGAGACACGGATGCCAACGACGAAATCGGCGGGTGTCGCCTCGTCGACCGCAACGACAACCTCTTGCGGATAGCGCACTCGGTTCGCAGGCTCACCACCGTACTCGTCATCACGCTGATTGAACTCTCCCGAGAGGAATTCGTGAAGCAGATACCCGTTCGCACCGTGGATCTCGACACCGTCGAACCCCGCTTCGATGGCGTTCTGCGCTGAGGTAACGAACCCGTCACGGATGTCGGCTAGCTCGTCGACCGTGGCTGCTTTCGGCGTAGGGAAGTCACCGCTCCCGCCGTAGGCTTCGGCCTTTTGTCCGTCCGGTTGCACCGCCGATGGGGCGATGGTCTGTTCCCCGTCGATATGTGGATTCCCCTGGCTCTGTGCGCCGGCGTGCATCAACTGGGCGAAAATCGGGACACCGGCGTCGTGGACCGCCTCGGTAACCCGTTGCCAGGCCGCTGCCTGCGCGTCGGTCGCCAGACCTGGCTGGTTCAGATACCCCTGGCTGTATGCGTTGTCTGGATAGGTCCCCTCTGTAATAAGAAAAGAGAACCCACCGTCGGCGAACCGCTGATAGTACTGTGCCATCTCCGCCGTCGCACGGCCGTCGTCGGTGGCGCTCACCCGTGTCATCGGCGCGAGGCCAACTCGGTTGTCTAACGACAACTCGTTGAGTGTAGTTCCGTCGAACAGTGTCACACCACCCGGTAAGCGGATAAGACAATTAACGGCTGGTTCAGCATACGCCGAATCAGTCGCCTGTGAGTGAAAAGATAATACATTTGCCATTTCGAAGCACGCTTCGAACGTGTTCACTCCGGCGTGACTGGGGAGCCTCCAAACGCACGGAGACTCGGGAGCCAGCCGCTCACTTGCTACGTCTATCGTTCGGTTATGACGCCCATATACGCGTACTGTCTGCTATAGAGAGCAATTATAATCATTCATTTTTCATGCCTTGCTGGCAAAGGGTATGGTTCAAAGTGGTGGCGGGTACGACCATGTATCGCGGCGGTCGGTTCTGAAAACATCGGGGGCTGCACTCACGGTGGGGACCGTGGGGCTAGCCGGATGTAGCAGTAGCAGCGGTGCCAGTGTCCGGCCGGTCGACGAAGACAGCCTCACCATCTGGCATGCCATGGGTGGTACCAACGGTGAGACGCTGCAGGGGCTGGTCGACCAGTTCCAGTCCGAGACGGACATCGACGCGAACCTGGTCTTTCAGGACTCCTACGAGGGGGTACTGACGAACACACTGAGCGCACTTGACTCCGGCGAGGTCCCCGATGTCTTCCAGATCGACAGTCTGTTCGCACAGCAGGTCCTCGACACGGACGCGGTCGAGCCCGTCGAGAACTTGCTCTCCGACGACTACCCGGTCGATGACTTCCTGTCGAACGTGACCTCGTTTTTCACCATCGATGGGACGCTTACGTCGATGCCGTTCAACAACTCCAACGCCATCCTCTATTACAACCGGTCGGCGTTCGAGGAAGCCGGACTCGACCCGGACAGTCCGCCGACCACGCTTGAGGAAGTCCGAAGTTACTCGCAGACGCTCGTCGACGAAGGCGTCACCGACGCCGGCCTCACATGGCCGAACCATGTCTGGTTCGTCGAGCACTTTTATTCCGTCGACGGCCAGACGCTACTCGACGCCGAGAACGGCCACGCCGGTCAGCCGACGACGATGCAAACGGACAACGCCACGGCCCGGTCACTGTACGAATGGTGGCACGAGATGGCAGACAACGGCCTGTTCAGCAACCCCGGGATAGAGGCTTGGGGGGAAGCAACGTCCACGTTCCTCACCGGACAAGCCGCCATGTTGATGACCTCGACGGCATCGGTCACTGGTATCCGCTCCGGCGCGGAGGAGAACGGGTTCGAGGTCGACAACGCGTTCTATCCGACGATTGACGGCGACCGGACCGGGCCAGTTATCGGCGGGGCTTCGTGGTTCGTCCCCTCCGGACTGCCACAGGACCGCCAGGACGACATCGGCAGCTTCCTCGAATTCATGGGTCGACCGGAGTCACAGATCACCTGGCACAAGGGGACTGGTTACTACCCGATCCGACAGACCGCTGTCGAGCAACTCGAAAACGACGGCTGGTTTGCGGAGAACCCGATGTACCGAACCGCGTTTGACCAGTTGACACAGGCCGAGAACACGCCGGCGACAAAACGGATGCTCATCGGCCCGGCTCGGCAGGTCCAGACAACAATTCAGGATATGTCGGTCGAGCTGTTCAGCGGCGAGGTCGGCGTCGACGAGGGGCTCTCCGAGCTGAAATCGGCCGTCGAAGACGAACTAGACCGATACTACAGCTAATGTCCACCCACGAAGTATTCACAGACCGCCTGCAGGCCGGTGTGTTGCTGTTACCGACGATGGTCGTGTCGCTGTTGTTCCTCTATTACCCGACGGTCCGTGCGATAGGGCTGAGCTTTTACCAGGCCTCACTCGCCCGGGGTGACGTGTTCGTCGGACTGGAGAACTACAGGCGGTTAGCCGGCTCCACAGAGTACCTCCGGAGCGTCCTGCTATCGGTCCTGTTCGCTACGTGCGTCGTCGTCGGCGTGATGGCCGTTGCCCTGTGTGTCTCCTTTCTCATCCACGAGATCGAAGTCGGGAAGGGGCTGTATCTGGTGGCGGTTATCTGGCCGTACGCGCTGCCGCCGGCAGTCGCCGGGTTGGTGTTCCTGTTCATCGCACACCCGAACATCGGTATCTTCACGAGCTACATCGAGGCTCTCGGCATCGATGTCAACTGGTTCAGCAACGGTCCACAGGCGTTCGTCGTCGTGTTGATCGCAGCGGTGTGGAAGCAGATCGGATACAACGTTATCTTCATGACAGCCGCGCTCGGCAACGTCCCCGAGTCGCTGACTGAGACGGCCGAACTCGACGGCGTCTCCCGAACGCAGCGACTGCTCCGCGTGTACGTCCCGATCATCTCGCCGACGCTCGTGTTCCTGGTGATCATGAACACGATCTACGGCTTCTTCGGTACGTTCGCGATGGTCGATCTCATGACCAAGGGCGGTCCCGCCGGTGCGACGAACATTCTCATCTACGACCTCTATCGGACCGCCTTCCAGTTCTACGAGTTCGGGTTCGCCTCGGCGAAGTCCGTGGTGCTGTTCGTCGCTGTCGGGCTGTTGATGTACGGCCAGTTCCGGCTGAGCGACAGGTACGCCTACTACGGAGGCTAACATGCTCGGGTCACTCCTCACTGCGTTGACTACTGCCGCTGAGCGCTCCCGTACTGCGGGACGAATGACTAGCGAGCGCATCCGGCGATTCGAGACTGAGCAGCTCACGCTGCATGTGCTTGCGGCTACCGTCGCGTTCCTGATCGTACTGCCAGTGGTGATCGCGGCCCTCGTCTCCACGAAGCGGGCCGGAATCGTCACCTCTATCGGCGATCTGGCACCCGGTGGCCACGCGCTGTCGAACTACCGGCGTGCTCTCATTGGCCTCGAATTCTGGCGGTACATGCTCAACTCGTTCGTGATGTCTGTCGCCGTCGTCGTCGGAAAGCTGATCGTGTCGCTGCTGGCCGCGCTGGTGATCGTCTACTACAGGTTCCCGTACAAGAACGCCGTGTTCCTGTTTATTCTCTTTACGCTCTTGCTCCCGGTCCCGGTCAGGTTTGTGCCACTGTATCGCTTGACGACGGAGCTTGGCATGGGTAACACGATCTTCGCTATCACGGTCCCATATCTGGCCAGTGCGACGACCGTCTTCATCCTGCGCCAGCACTTCCTGTCGATTCCGGCCTCGCTCGTCGAGACGGCAAAGGTCGACGGTGTCGGTCCGCTGCGGTTTCTGTGGTCGGTCCTGGTCCCGATGTCCCGTGCCGTCCTCGTGGGCGTCTCGGTGATCATGTTCGTCTACACATGGAACCAGTACCTCTGGCCGCTGGTGATCATCAACGCTGAGAGCCTGCAGGTCGCACAGGTTGGGCTGAATCTGCTTCGAGGACAGGCCAGCACCGGCGAAGTGGCCTGGTCAATGGTGATGACCGGGTCGATACTGACCCTGTTGCCACCGCTGGCGCTGCTAGTGCTGTTCCGACGACAGTTGCTGGAGACGTTTACGATCCAACAAAAATGAGAGGATACCAATGACTGACGTAACCTTACAGAACGTACGGAAGGAATTCGATGGTGTCGTCGCCGTGAAAAACATCGACCTCCAGATCCCGGACGGGGCGTTCGTGACTGTCGTCGGGCCCAGTGGGTGTGGCAAAAGCACCACGCTTCGGCTCATCGCCGGGCTAGAGCGGGCCACTGACGGCACGATCCAGATGGGCAATGAGGATGTCACCGCTGTCGAACCGAAAGACCGGGACGTCGCGATGGTGTTCCAGAACTACGCGCTGTACCCGCACATGACCGCGCGCCGGAACATCACGTTCGGGATGAAGTCGGCTGGCGACTTCAGTGACGAGGAAATCGACCGCCAAGTGAGAGAAGCCACAGCGGTGCTCGACATCGACGACCTGCTCGACCGAAAGCCAGGCGAGCTATCCGGGGGCGAACGCCAGCGGGTCGCACTCGGCCGCGCACTAGTCCGGGACCCGGAGGTGTTCCTCATGGACGAACCGCTGTCGAACCTCGACGCCAAACTCCGGATCAAGATGCGGGCTGAACTGGCGAAACTCCACAGCGAATTCGAGACCACGACAATTTACGTGACCCACGACCAGACAGAGGCGCTGACGCTCGGTGACCGGGTGGTGGTGATGAACGACGGCCGCATCCAGCAAGTCGACAGCCCACAGCGGCTGTACGACTACCCCGAGACTCGGTTCGTCGCGGAGTTCATCGGCGACCCCGCGATGAACATGCTCGCCGTGGATATCTCCAGTGATGGCACTGAATACGAGGCCGTCGGGCCGACGTTTCGCATCCCGTTACCCGAGGGCGACGGCTTGGAAACAGTCGCCGGAGGACAGGCGCTGCTAGGCGTTCGTCCGGAGAGCCTTTCGGTAGCTGATTCGGCCGACCGAAGCTCGTTCGCCGCTGAAGTAACCGTCACCGAACCGCTCGGTGATAGCCTCCTGCTGGAGTGTCGAACCGGCGATCAGGAGTTCAAACTACACGCCGAACCCCGAACGGCCGTCGAGCCGGGCGACCGAGTTGCGTTGACAGTTGAGACTGAGCGGCTCCACCTGTTCGACCCACAGACGGGCGCGGCCATCTATCACGCAGCGGCGGCGCAACCACCCGAAGAAACTGGCCCCATCGATAGCACTCTTTAGGTTTTCCGCCCGATTCTCGATCCTCCGATAGAAGCGACGAGCACCGACACTTTCGGTTCGATCCGGTGCTGTGGTCTTCTCGAACGCGACGACCGGAATCGACCACGGGATAGTGGCAGAGCACTGTCCCAGAGCCGCTGCTAGCGAGAGCGCTGTGCAAGCCCAGTTCCGTCCGATTAGCTTGCTACATGTAGTCTCAACTCAACAAAGCTGGGATTCAACCGGTATTTATGCTATATATTGATATATACATTCACTCTGCAGCCGTTTCTACTGCTGTATAACCCAAATAAACTCAAGAAAACGCAATAGTATATACTGATATGTGCAATCAATAGTTGTATATAGATTGTGTAGGTAATAGGCCACGGAATGGTTCGAATACCAGACATATGCCGACGAACCGTGCTGAAGAGTACGTCTGCTGCCGCACTGGGCTCCATTGTAGGCACTGCGGCTGGCAGGGAAAACGATCACAGCAGTACCGAACCGCCTATCGCTTCTCCACCGATCCTCGCTGCACACCGTGGCTACCGCGGGCTGTATCCGCAAAACACCATCGCCGCAGTTCAGCAGGCGGCGTACGGCGGTCCCAGCAGTCACGAGTACAATACCGATATGATGGAATGTGACCTCGTGCCTGCGGGCGGGAAGCCCTGGAAGGGTGAGGACTTCGAAATCGTCGTTTTCCACGACGATAAGCTCGACGACCTGACAGACGAATCCGGGTACGTCTGGGAGAACGACGTGCAGACGGTTCTGAACGCTGAAATCCGTGACAGCGGACAGACGATCCCCCGACTAGACGAGTTCGTCGAAGCGACTCCGGACAGTATCCCACTCGACATCGAGTGGAAGGCCGCTGGTGTCTCTCCCGACGACGACGCGTCGGAATCCGATGTCGAGACCTGGGACCCGTTCACGGAACAGGCACTCGAAGTCCTTTCGCATCACGAAAACGACGTTATCATCCAGTCGTTCCAGAAGGCTGCGCTGGAGTCCGTCCGAAACGCGGACGCCAGTATTCCAATTGCGTACCTGTTCTGGGATTCAATCGAGGACGGTCTTGCTATCGTCCGTGACCTGGACGCGGAGTACATCCAGCCGCCGTACAATATGATCATGAACACGCCCTTCTTCAACGAGGACTACTATCTCGAAGACCCGGATTTCGCCGAGATCGATCTGGTCGAGACCGCACACGAGGAAGGTCGGAAGGTAATCCCGTACACGATAACGACATGGCATCAGGCGGAGAAACTGGTCGAGGCCGGTGTCGACGGAATCATCGCTGACTACCCCGGAGTGCTCGACTGAGAATTGGGTATCGAGACCCTGGAAACAGTTACTCCCCTGTTTCCGGACCTACTGTCCGTTTTCTACGATAGCTGCCAGTTCTGAAAGGTCGGTCACGACGTGGTCCGCGCTCACGTCACTCTCCTCTACGTCCGCCGTACTGGTAACGCCAGTTAGCGGCAGTACCGTCTCCATCCCGGCCTGGTTTCCCATTCTGATGTCTGTCCCGAGTCGATCACCGATCATGAGACAGCGCTCCGGCTCGCCACCGAGCCGTTCCAGCGCCATCTGAAGGATTACGTTGGACGGCTTGCCGATCAACTGGTCCAATTCCTGCCCGGTAACTCCTTCTATTGCCCCGATCATCCCTGCTGCATCGGGTATCTCACCACCATCTACCGGACACGTTCGATCCGGGTTGGTCGCAACGAAAAGCGCGTCGTTCTCCGTAAGTGCGATTAGCGCATCTTGTAGCGCCTGGTAATCGAAACCGAAATCAAGTGATGCGATCACAGTGCCCGCTCGTTCGGGGTCGGACGTCGTTTTCAATCCAGCGGCACGCAACTCCGCGACCAGAGCGTCCTCGCCGATGACGTAGATTTCGCGCTCCGGGTACTGCGCGGATAGATAGTCCGCTGATGCAGTGGCGGACGTGATTATGTCCTCACTGCTGCACTCGATGCCCAGCGCGTTCAGTTTCTCGCAATACTTCTCCCGCCGGTCGATCGGCTTGTTCGTGACGAACAGCGTCGAAAGCTCCGCCTTACGTACTGTCCGCACCCCCTCTGCAGCGTTTTCGACTAACGAATCCCCGCGATATATCGTCCCGTCGAGGTCGATGATGGCACTGGTGTACGTCATCTAGAGTTCCTCCATCTCGAACAGTGACGCTTCGGCAGAAGCCGCTGCCGACGTGACCACAGGCGCTTCCTCTGCCGCAGGGGCCGCGGCGACCCTCGAAACACGCTGATAGCTTTGACTGTTCATATCAATTGGATACTGATAACCACGCCGCTGATTCCGATCAGCGACAAGTAGAGTGACTTTCGTACCACCGGCGCTAGCAGTGAGCGGTTGATACTCGCTGCAAACCCGATTTTAACGAGTATACTGGAGAGCGTCCCGGCCAGCACGCCTTGCGCCGCTACTGCCGGCGATATCTGACCCGTCGACGTCAGCGTCACTGCGGTCGTTGTCGTCGTGCCGCTCGATACGATGCCGCTGAGGAAGCTCGTAATCAGGAACCCGGCTGTTCCGAAGATGCGCTGTGCTCCGGCAGTCAGAATCAAGACAGCGAGGAAGAGCAGTCCGAATTTCAGCGCATTCGCGCTGCTAAACGGCGAGTCGAAATCCAGTTCCAGATCTCCCTCCCAGTCGCTATCGTAATATGCGAGTCCGACGCCACTAATCGCGATCAGGCCGAGCGGGAGTCCAACGCTGACAGCCGACTCGGGGACGAATGCAACGATGATCGCTAAATTACGGACCGCCATCGCCGCGTCGGCTATCAGTATCGTTCCGACTGCGAGCTCTGTGATCCCCGCATTGTTCTTTGCCCGGCCCGCGATTTCGCCGATCACGGCAGTGGAGTTCACCAGCCCGCCGAAGAAGCCAGTTACGGCGATCCCCTTGCTGCCGTATCGCTGCATCACGATATAGTTGACAAACCCGATCCCACTGACTGCGATCACGAGCATCCAGACCAGTTTCGGATCAATCGCGTCCCATGGCCCGTACGTCCCGCCAGGCAGGAGCGGATACACGACAAACGAGATGATCGCAAACTCACCTGCGCTGCGTACTTCTTCTCGCGATAGCTGGTTCGCAAACTCGTGTAGCTCCCGCCGAAGGACTAGCAGGAACGACGACGTTATGCCAATAATGACGCCGATCAGAACGTGATTGGCTCCGACCAGTATCCCGACCGCGTACGCGACAAGTAACGAGGTCGAGGTTGTCAGAGACAGGCCGAACTCCAACTCACTATCGTCGCTGGTCCACTGTGCGACTATTCCCCGGATCCCGAGCAACCCCCCTTGCACGAGTACCAATGCCCCTCCCAAGGCAAGCAGTATCCTCTCGTCGAGTGACATTGCGGCAGCGCCGACCAGACTCGTCAGCGTAAACGTTCGGATTCCCGCAGACTTGTTGGCCCACTCTCGTTCGAGCCCGAGCAGCATACCCAGTGCACCTGCAATAAATAGGTGGAGTATCTCAGTATCGACAGTTATCCCCTCTATACCTCCGAAAGCAGCCGTATTCGCGATTGCACTCATTACAGTCATCTTATCTTACAAACGGTGGTTCCGTCATTTTTATATAGTCTATATACTACTATATTCTATATGGAGACAAATATACTGATGGGTAATAGGTGTTGGCCTTGAGGATCGCTTGAATATTGCCGTGGCCCCTGCGGAACTCGAAGGTCGCCCTCGATTACTGCTTAGTGTCCAGTATCCTTCATATGTCTAAATCTAATACTTATTCTAGTTTTTATATGAAGAGCGCGTAAAACTCGGTATGAAGGGCTTGTTGTTTTGTCAGATTTAAACATAAATACTTTTTAACCCAGGTTTCGCACATGTCTGCGTCGACAATGAAACAGAACCCAGTTGACCGACGATCTGTGTTGAAAATTGGTGCTACTGCGCTTGCAGCGGGCGTTGCAGGCTGTTCTCAGGAGAGTAGCCAGAACACCGAAGCGTCTGGTGGTGACAGCACTGATAGCAGTGACGGCTCCAGTAGTGGTGACGGTAGTTCCGGACAGAGTACCAACTATCCCGAGTTCGATCCGGCGAACCCGGAGTTCCCGCAGCTGATGCAGACGCTCATCGAGGCTGGCTTCGAGACAGGGTCTCTGCAGGACCTGAAGAACATGAAGGAGCGCGAGAAGCCGCGCTACGGTGAGCCCGTCCAGAGTACTCCTAGTAATGAAGACGATCTCATTGATCCGGACCGGATCGCGTTTGCGATGACGCCGACGGAGGACCCGGCAGTCTACCGGGATACGATGCAGCCGCTGATGGACAACATCGCCGAAGAGACGGGGAAATCGGTCAAGTACTTCCCCCTCAACTCGTACGCGTCCCAGATTGAGGCGATGCGATCCGAGCGCCTCCACGTCGCCGGGTTCTCCACTGGGCCAACGCCGTTCGCTGTGAATCTGGCCGGCGCTGTCCCGTTCTCGCTCCAGATCTCGAAGGAGGGGGACTTCGGTTATCGGCTGTGGCTCGCCACACAGGCGGATAACGACGACATCTCGTCGCTTGAGGATATCAAAGGCAAGCGTGTCGCACACGCCGAACCGTCGTCTAACTCCGGGAACCTCGCTCCGCGTGCGCTGTTCTCGAACCAGGGCGTTACTCCGGGAGACGACTACGAAGTGAGCTACTCTGGCGGGCACGAACAGAGCATCCTCGGTGTGGCAAACGACGACTACGACGCTGCCCCCGTTTGTAGCACCTGTGTCACGCGTGTTGCGGAGGCGGACAACATTGACCCGACAAATCTCAAAGTCGTGTGGGCCAGCAACCCGTTCCCCACAACGAGCTTCTGTTACCGCTACAACCTGAAACCAGAAATTCAGGAAGGCATCAGGGCGGCATTCCTCGATTACGACTACTCGGACACCAAGATCGCGGAGGTATTCGGCGGTCGCGGAAAATGGACGGGGATTGATTACGCCACTGTCTACGATATCATCCTCCAGATTCAGGAGAACAACGACATCAAGTACAACACCGAGAACATCGAAGGCTAAGAAGAGAACCGAATAATGCTCACTGTAGATAATCTGGAAAAAACGTACGACTCCGGTGATAAAGCACTCAAAGGTGTCTCATTCGAAGTCAGTGGTAACGAGATCGTCGCGATCATCGGGCCAAGCGGGGCCGGAAAAAGCACGCTCGTTCGTAGTATCAACAGGCTGACCGAGCCAACTGGCGGGCGTGTCTCGCTCGATGATACAGAGGTGACCGGCCTGGACAAATCAGCCCTTCGCGATGTCCGTCGCGATATGGGCATGATCTTTCAGGAGTTCAATCTCGTCGAGCGCCTCACGGTGATGGAGAACATACTCTCTGGCCGCCTTGGCTATCTCAGTACGTGGAACGCGTTCCGTCGGAACTTCCCACCAGAGGATATCAAGCGCGCACGGGAGATCCTCAGTCGGGTGAACCTAGAGGGCGTCGAGAACAACCGTGCAGATGAACTCTCCGGCGGCCAGCGACAGCGCGTCGGTATCGCCCGTGCCGTCATTCAGCGGCCGAAAATTCTGCTCGCTGACGAACCGACGAGTGCGCTGGACCCCGATACCTCCCGGGAGGTTATGAGCCTCTTGACGGACATCGCTCACGAAGACGATATCCCGATCATCATCAACATCCACGAAGTCGATCTGGCGGTCGACTACGCGGACCGGATCATCGGACTCAGTGACGGTGAGATCGTCTTTAACGGCCCACCTGACGATCTGGATCAGGCAGCCAGAGACGAAATCTATCGCGGTGGTGAATCCATTGCGGACCGCGAGGAGCCGAGTGCTGGTAGCAGCACCGGCTCTGACGACGTCATTGCTGAACGAGGTGACTAATCAATATGGCTGCTGAATCTGGATCGGCCGTTGAAGGATCTTGGGAGCGGCCCACAGTCTTCTACAACAAGAAAGTCAAGTATCTCATCTACGGGCTTATCTTGTTGTTCTTCGCGTATAGCTTCTGGAACCTTCGGATCTCCCCCAGCCGGTTCGTGCGAGGGATCGGAGCTGGTGTCGAACTCGTCACGAGTATGCTCCCACCAGCGTACACTCCGTCGCAGCGAGACCTCCTCATACAGGGGATCGTCGAGAGTATCGTGATGACGATTGTCGCCACGACAATCGGCATCATCGTCAGCGTGCCGGTCGCTGTCATGGCTTCAAATAACCTCTCGCCGAAGCCAGTCTACTACGTCGGTCGCAGCATCGTTGCAGTCACGCGCTCACTCCACGAGCTCATTGTTGCGATCATTATGGTCAAAGCGGTCGGATTCGGTCCGCTCGCTGGTGTCCTTGCCCTCGCGTTCAAAACGATCGGATTCTTCGCGAAACTCCTCGCAGAGGAGATCGAAGACATCGATCGTGGGCAGATGGAGGCGATCACTGCTGCCGGCGGGACGCCCGTTCAGACGTATCTCTACGGCGTTCTCCCGCAGGTAATGCCCCGGATCGTCGGGCTGTCGATTTACCGCCTGGACATCAACCTCCGACACAGCACTGTCGTCGGAATCGTCGGAGCGGGTGGTATCGGTATCACGCTGCTGAACTCCTTCGATAAGTACGATTACCAGTTTAGCATGGCAATTATCGCTGTCATCGTCGCCATCGTCATGGTTGGTGAAGGTGTCAGCGCTCTCGCTCGGAGGCGGATCCAATAATGTCAAACAGCACTGACTCCTGGAGCCGGTTCGACCGCCGTGAGCGCTTACTCCGGTTCTTCGGGCTGCTAGCTGGACTCGTCATTCTCGTCGCAGCCTGGCGCGCCATGGAAGTGAATTACGGCTACGCCGTGACTGCCCCGCGTGAGCTGGCCGACCTCTTCGGCCGGATGTATCCCCCCAATGTGGGGTACTCCCGGGAGATTGTCGGGCCGCTGCTCGAGACGATCAATATCTCCATCCTGGGGACGGCACTGGCCATCGTGATGGCGATCCCGGTTGCGTTCCTCGGAGCCAGTAACACGTCGCCCAACAAGCCGGCGTACCTGCTGGGGAAGTTCATCATCTCGTTTACCCGTTCGGTCAACGTCATCATCTGGGCGCTGATCTTCGTGGTTATCTTCGGCCCTGGGGCCCTCGCTGGCGTGCTGGCGATCTCGATCAGATCGATCGGGTTCACTGCAAAGCTAATCGCGGAAGCCATCGAGGAGATCGACCGCGGGTCTGTCGAAGCGATCACTGCAGCTGGAGCATCGCCGATTGATG
This sequence comes from Haloarcula amylolytica JCM 13557, assembly GCF_000336615.1. Lineage (GTDB taxonomy): Archaea > Halobacteriota > Halobacteria > Halobacteriales > Haloarculaceae > Haloarcula > Haloarcula amylolytica. The sequence goes on along the minus strand of NZ_AOLW01000011.1, from coordinate 19,573 downwards.
TGCTCATCTACAGTATCGTTCCACAGATCAAGCCGGCGTTCATCAGTGTCGCGACGCTTCGATGGGATATCAACGTCAGAGCGTCGACGATCATCGGGTTCGTCGGCGCAGGCGGGATCGGTGTCCCGCTCCAGACTGAGATCAATTACTTCAACTGGGAAGCAGTCCTGACGATCCTCATCTCGATTCTGGGCCTTGTGCTCATCAGTGAAGCCATCTCGGCCTATCTGCGCAAGAAAGTAATGTAGGCGAGCAGTCCGCTCGTATCGCCTATTATTATCCGTCTAACTTAATACATAATATTGTATATTATCTATCAAAAAACTTATATGTTTGGGCTGTATATTGCCAGTGGGGCCAACGCCAGTGTCTGCCAACCTGGTTTCCCCACTCTCCGTTTTACAGCGGTAGCGAGGCGAAAGCCCACCCGTTTACGGGTGTGGATGAAGCCGACAACTGGGCATCTCTCTACGCTCGTAGCCACGGCTGGATATTCCACGCCGAGATGTCCAACGTTTATGTAATTAAAAATACTATGCTTACATATGTCGAATCAGGTTGTCACTCGGACACTCAAAGCGAGTATCTGCAACCACTCGCAAGTCTGTGACAACCTCGATTCGCATGGCTTTGCCGCGTCGAAATTGTGGAACGTCGGGCGATGGACAATCTCGCGTGTCTGGGACGCTATCGGCCACATTCCAGACGCCGACGAACTCTGTTCGTACCTCAAAACCCACGAACGCTATGCAGACTTGCACAGCCAATCTAGTCAGCGAGTTCTTCAGGAACTCGGTGAGGCGTTCGTCTCGTGGTACGAACAAGACGACCCGGAGGCGAGCCCACCCGGCTACCGCAAACACGGCGACGACCACCCACGCTCGACGATGACGTGGAAAAACCAGGGCTTCAAACTCGACACGCAGTACAACCGTGTCCGACTTTCCAAGGGCACGAACATGAAAGAGTCGCGATACGCCGCCGACTACATACTCTGTGAATACACACTCCAAGCAGACGACCAGACGCTTGACGCTGTTGAAAACGTCCAGACGGTGCGTGCTGTCTGGACTGGTGAGCAGTGGGAGCTACGTTTCGTCTGTAAAATGCGGATTGAGACGCCTGAGACGCCCGGTGAGAAGACAGCAGGTGTTGACCTCGGTATCTGCAACACTGCGGCTGTCTCTGTCGGTGACGAGACGCTGTTGTATCCAGGGAACGCCCTGAAAGAAGACGCTCACTACTTCCGACAGCAGGAATACGACACGGAAGGCGAGAATGGCCCCAGCGACCACGCAGAGTGGGCACGACAGAAGAAATCCCGGCGACAAGAACACTTCCTACACGCTCTCTCGAAAGACATTGTTGAGCAGTGTGCTGACCGAGGTGTTGAGACAATTGCAGTCGGCCATCCGAAGAACATCTGTGAGGATGAAGACTGGGGACGACACGGCAACAAGCGACTACACGACTGGGCGTTCGAGACGCTTCTCAGCCACATCGAGTACAAAGCCCACGAACGCGGTATCGACGTAGTGCGTGTGGACGAAGCAGGATTGAAAACATCGAAAACCTGCTGTGACTGTGGGACGGAAGCTAACTCAAATCGGGTTGAACGTGGCCTGTACGTGTGTGCAAACTGCGACTTAGTTGCGAACAGTGACCTGAACGCGGCAGAGAATATGCGAAAAACGGTAACTCCGAGTCCTGCGAAGGATAGGAGTAACGGCTGCTTGGCTCAGCCATCGGTATACCTGTTCGACAAATCCACGGGGCAAGTAGCCCCACAAGAACAGGTCGTTCCGTGAACCATAATATCCCAACCAAGCGGTGCGGTGCCGTGGGAATCCCACGACTTCAGTCGTGTGGAGGAAGTCAAGATGTCTTACACTAGGGTCACGCTGATATACTCGAACCAGTCTGTGGCCGCCCCGCTGCTGGAGAGACTGGCAGTGACGGCAGACGAACTCCCGGATACGTGTCACGAGGGCTGCTATCTCCTCACTCAGGTCAGCAACGGAATGGTGGGCAGCCGGGGGGGAGTGGCGTGCAACGCACCATTCGAAGTCGTCATCCACGACGACAGGTTCTGGACTCGGGCCAATCGATGATCTGAATCGGATTCAAGGGGGAAATGGAGCGAGGACCAGAACCCACCTACCGGTACACAGTTGGTAACAAAAACAGTTGTGATATCGGCTTGCAGTCTATCGGTTCTGTGATTGCGCGGCCACGAACGCGCTCTCGGAAGGAAAATTATTCAGCCGACTGTCAGCGAGCCCGTCGGAATTCCGACACTGGGGTAGTCTCGTTCAGAAACCGATTCATAATGGGAGAGTCAAACAGTAGTTGTCAACCTCGGGCGCCAGTGAGATGATCTGTTCTCGGCGCTCTAATTCACGACGACGTGTCTCGATTCGCTCTTCGAGCTGTTCAAGTCGCTCCTGTTGGCCACGGATCGCGATGTCCATATCCGAGCCGGCGTCGGATTTGCGCTCGTACTCCTCGATGAAGGACTCGATCCGTTCTCGTTCCGCCTGTGCATACTCCTCGAGATTCTCCAACTCCTGGGCGGTCTCCTTGTGACGTTTCTCCTGAAGATGGTTCTTGATCTCGTTGACACGCACGCTCACGTACCGGTCGGCGGCCGTCCGTAAGTCGGATTGAGCGTCGAGAACCGTTCGCAAGCCGTCGACGTCGGGCTTTGCTGCTACCGAATCGCCCTCGACGACACGTTCACCAAGCGCCTGCTGAGCGTCCTCTTGCGTCGCATCCACGAAGACGGGGATGGTCTCCTCTCGAATCACATCGCCAGTGCCGTCCTCGAACGCTACGCGATAGTTGTAGGTGATCCCCGGCGTGTCGACGAACGGCAGCAGTTTGAGTCCGACCGCACCGCGCTCGTCCTCCAACACGCGTGCCATGAGCCGTTGCAGGACGTCCGTGTCCGGAGCGAGGTAGGTGATGTCCTCGTGATCCATCGCGAAGTCGCGGTCGAACGTGAACGGGCCGAACGTCGCATCTTGGCCGGGCGAATTGATCCCATCAGGCAACTCGGCTTGATAGAGGTTGGTACCGCGTTTCTCGAATTCGCCTCCGAAGGCTTCGACTGCTCGCTCGAAGAACTCGCGGATGTCTCCCTCGCTTCCGTAGACGTCCGCTGACTCGTCGACGACCTCCTGAATCTGCCGGCGACTCTCCGCGTCGAAGGTGCTCGTATCGACGAGGCTCCGCTCGTACCACTCCTCGAGCGTCCGCTGGCGCTCCTCGATCAGCTCCTCGAGTTCCGCTTTGGTCGCACTCGGCGGGTCGTCGTTCTCGATGGACTCCATGATGAGCGCATCCACGTCGATGTCGTCGAGGATGCCAAGCACGTCCGCTGTGTTTCCGAGCTGGGAGCGGATCTCCTCGACCTTGGTCTGGAGCATTTCGAAGATCTCGCTCTCGCGGGTGTCGTCGAAGAGGAAGTTCCAGACCTTGACCTCCTCTTCCTGTCCGTAGCGATGGATGCGGCCGATCCGCTGTTCGAGGCGGTTCGGGTTCCACGGAAGCTCGTAGTTAGCCATGATGTGACAGCTGTGCTGGAGATCGATCCCCTCACTCGCTGCATCGGTCGCGAACAGGAGTCGTGACTGCCCGTGATTGAATTCGTCTTCGATCCGGGTCCGTTCGTCCTTGTCAACGTCGCCGTGAATCACCAGAATCTCGTCGGCCCACGGCTCGTCCTGCACGAATTCGAGAAGGTAGTCCAGCGTATCGCGGTACTCCGTGAACAACAGGAGTTTCTCGTCCGGCTGTTCCTCGAGGAGTTGGGAGATGAACCGTCTGACTTTCTGGGCCTTGGAGTCGACCGGTAGATCCTCCGCCAGGGACACGAGGTCGCGGAGCGTATCGATCTCCTCTTGGAGCTGTTCGTCGGTGCTAGTGACGGTCAGACCGGCGATCTCGTCTTCCGCGTGTTGCTTGTCGTCCTCGTCTAGGTCCTCGCCGTCGAGGTAGGCTCGTGCTTCCTCGGAAAGACCGTCTGTTTCTGCCTCTTCGTCGAGAAGGTCGTCCAGTCGTCGTCGGAGCGTCGCGTGAATCGCGCCGACGCTGCTCACCAGTCGTTTCTGCATGAGCGCCATCGCGAACCCGACCGCGGGTTCGTTCAGCTTCTCCGAGCGGTTGTAGACGTTTTTCACGTAGTCGGTGACCGCCCGGTAGAACTGTCGTTCGTCGTGAGTCATCGAGACCGATACCGAGTTGACCTCGCGGTCCGGGAAGACGCGGTCACCGTCCTCGTCGTAGATGTCGGTCTTCCCGCGACGGATCATTACGCGGTCGACTGTTTCCTGTGAGAGTTCCTGGTTTTCGGCGACGAGGAACGGATCGATGTACTCCACGAGCGAGCGGAACGCCTCGCCCTTCCCGTCGTGTGGCGTCGCGCTGAGAAGCAGCAACGAGTCGGAGTTCCCCGTGACGGCGTCAATCATCCGTGCCGTCTTGCTCGGTGAGTCCCCCCGCTTTGCAGCCTTGTGGGCCTCGTCGACCACGACGACGTCCCAGAACGCGTCCCGGAGTGCAGGCCGGAACTCGTCCTGCCGCAGGAACGCCATGCTGGTGACGAGCCGTTGCTGGTCTTGGGCCCAGATGTTAGCCTCCTCGCCGAGCCGTCGGCGCTCACCTTCCACCCACGCGCGGTCTGCCACGGTCAGGTCGATGTCGAAGAAGCGGTCCATATCCCGGATCCATTTCTTCTGGAGGTGGGCGGGAACGACGAACAGGACGCGGTCAGCACGATTCCGTGCAGCGAGTTCCTTGAGGACGAGGCCCGCCTCTATCGTTTTCCCGAGCCCGACGTCGTCACCGATAAGCGCCCGCTGCCGGAGCTTCTGCATCACCCAGTTTACGGCGTCAAGCTGATACGGCTCCAGTCGAACGAGCGAGTTCGAGATGCTCAGGAGCTGTCCCTGTTCGTGAGCGAGTTTGAGCTTCGTCGCCTGCGTCCGGAGGTCGAACCACTGCGCCGCGACCGCATCGTGATCCGGATGAAGGTCGTCGATTCGCTGGTTGGCCAACTCCTCGATTCCGGACTGCTGTGGCTGAATCTCTACATCGTCGAGACAGACAGTCTTGACGCCTTTCCCGTCGATGTATGCTCTCAAATATTCGATCTCGCCGACTGTCTGTGTTTTGATGACTTCAGCCGGCGTTCCGTTGAGAAGGACTCGTTGCCCGGACGAGAATGAAGAATCCGTCATCGAGTGCTACGTGTTCCAAAACGGCATAGACTCTTGAACCTTGTCAGCCACCGCCTCTGTCGGAGATCGGTTCCCCACCGCCTCAGAGTACGTTGTCTGCCACCACTTCCGGGACGATGTCTTGCTCGGCGAGCGGCGTGATGTTGATCGCGACGCCGTGTTTGTGGGTGGGCTGGTAGCCCGCGGTCACGACTTCTGAGAGCGCCCGTTCCTCCCAATCGCCGGAGATATCGGTCGCAACCTCGTCGCAGTTTGCAGCGATTTCGTCGGCCAGTTGCCGATACTCGTCAACGTCGGCCGCGAGTTCTGCGAGCAGTCGCCGCCGCTCGGCGACGCCGGTGTCTCCGATCTGTGACTGCTCGGCATCCTCGAACTGTTCGAAGTAGTACGTCATGAACAGGATCCCGTTGCTCGCGTAGTGGGCGGAGCCGACGAGATCGTCGTAGTACTCGAAGAGGTCATACAGGTGAGCTTCGACGGGTTCGGAGCCGTCTTCGGCGTACGCTTCGAAGGCAGTCTGTAGGTCGTCGAGCGCATCGACCCACTCGTCTTTGTTCTCCTGTACCGTTTCGTAGAACGAGGGACTGAACAGGTCTGCCATATCTACGTCCTTCAGGTCGGCGAGGGTTTCGAGAGTGTCTAGCCGTGATGCTGTCCGCTCCCGGAACTCCGCCACGCGTTCGGCTGCCTCGGCCGCGCGTTCCTGATTCACGCTGGGCCAGTCACGCGGGGTGGCCTGCGAAAGGTCGCCAAGCCGTTCTTCGAACGCGCTGAGCTGTTCGAGGGCGCTCTCACACTGGTCGTACTCTTCGGCGGCGTCGGCTCGCTCAGTGGTCGAGAGCGATTCGTCGTTCCGACGGCTGTTTGCCGCCGCCTGCCGTTCGCGGAGGTGCGTCCGCCGCGGTTCGAGATACTGGTTCTGCAGCCGGTCGAAGATGCTCGCGTCCAACTGATGGTAATCGACGAGACAGCCGAAGCCCTCGCCCGTGGCGTCGGAAACGAGTCGCTCGGTCGAGAGCCGCCAGAGGATCGGCGTTCGGTCGAACTCCGCGACGTGGTACTCGAACAGGTCGTTTTCGAGCCACGCCCGAAGGTTCGGGTACGCTTCGTCGCTCGCACTACGGTTCCCGAGTACCGCGTCGGCTTCCGCGAGGCGGTCGGTCGCGTGCTCGCCCCAGACACGTTCGAACTCCGCCTCGATGTGGGTCAGAAGGTCGTCCGTGCCGTCGATTTCGGAAAGCGGGATAATGCCGTCATCGGTGTCGTTGATCGCTCGGAGCGTGAAGTGGAGAAGGAGGTCTTTGACCTGTTGCGGGAAGTCGCTAGACGGCTCTGAGATGGCCGCTGGAGCATACGCCTCCTGTTCGCGTGGATCTTCGATGGTTCGGAGCGCGATCTCCTGAAGGATCGTTTCGCGCTGCCCGTCGGTGATGTCGAAGCAATCGAAGACGGCATCGTCGATGTCGTTCGCACAGGACTGGAGGGTTTGCTCGACTCGCGCCAAGTGCTTCGCGGCGGCAGTTCCGACCTGATTGAGCGAGTCTGCCGTGGACACAGTTTGTGTCGGGCTATCGAGAGCAAGCTCGTCCCGAAGTTCGCGGTGTGGATGGTCGTACTGCGGTAGCGGGTCATCGACACCGAGTGCATCGAGCAGGACAGGCCCATCGTAATGCGGCGACACGAAGTCGTACTGCCGCTTCGAGATGAGGTGCCCGACGGCCTCCCGGGCGAGGGTCGCCAGTTCGTCGATCTCTTCGAGTTCTTTCCGCCACGGGACTTTCGAGACGAACCCGACCTCCCACATTCGCTCGGAGGTCTGTGCAAGCATCAGATACGTGAATAGATGGCTATTCGTGTACGAGAGGGCGTTCCAGATAGCCCGATCCGGAATCAGAACCGAGCCCTTGTGACCGAAGACGGACGAATCGTGGAGATACCCGAACCTCCGACCGCTTCGCTTTGCGACGGTGTACGTTAATGATTCGTTGAAGTAGGCGTCTGTATTGCGGGGGTAGGATTTCGGGTATCTATCGACTTCCGTCCCGTCTTCTCCCCAGAGGATGGTGTTCTTTATTCGAGGCAAAAGCCACGCATCAGCGCCCCCCTTCGCAAACGGCACCCATTCAGCGCCCCTGTCTTCCCAGAACTTATGCACGAACCGGGAATCGTCTGCGGTTGCGGTACCCTGTTTGATGTCTCCAAGCGTCTCCCGGTCCTCTAAGCCCGCATTATCCGCGTCGAGAACGGTATCGGACTGATAGATGCTTCGCAGGCCTCGCGGCACCCAATAAGAAAGCGGCGTGCCGGGAACCATCGCAAACTCGGACAGGTCTCGATGATAGAGTCGCTTGACACCGGTTTCAGAACCCTCGAAAGACGCGCTGATGAATTCCCCTTCCTTCTCACCCTTTGCAACATCCGGGAGGCGGATGAACGTCCCTGTCTGCCCGCTGTCTGCCTCGGAGCGAACAACTGTCCCGACAGTGCCGACGGTCGCGTTGTCGAGGATGTCGTACCCGAACTCCGAGAAGAAGTCGAACGCACCTCTCCCACCGACGAAATCCTCCCGGAAGGTCTGGAAGGACTTGTTGAACATGAACGACCACGGAACGAGCATCCCCGTGCGTCCGTCGGCTTTGGCCAGCCGATCACACGCCTCGAAGAAGTTGATGTAGTACTCCGTCGTATATTTGTAATTCTCGTTCTCTTCGACGTATTCCTGCACGGTGTCCGGCATTCGTCCCCCCGAACCATACGGCGGGTTCATAAGCGCCACGTCGTACGATTGGCTTAGCACTACCAGCAGATTCAGGAAACTCTTGAGGTTCTGTTCGCCGAACGAATCTGACGAGCGCTCACCAACGGCTTCTCGAAGTGCCTTCAAGAAGGAGTTCAGCGACTGGTGTGTTCCGTCGCCCCAGTCCGAGAGGTCCGTCTGACCGCTCTCGAACACGTCTTCGAGCGTCCCACTCACGTCGAGCAGGCTCCCGAGGGCTTCCGTGTGCTGGAACGTGTCGATGATCTCGCCCAGCGCAGCACGCAGGTCCGTTCCCTCGCCGGTAATGTCGTCCAGCACTTCTGCGCCTTCCTCGACGTCCGCCACGCGGGCGTCCGCACAGACGATGTCGACGCTGGGCATCTCGAACTGGCCGTCTTCCGCTTCGGTACGTGTTCTGGCTTTCAGATACAGATTGAACGCCGAGAGCTGACACGAGCGCAGGTCGATGTCGACGCCGTAGAGGTTGTGCTCCAGCACCTTCGCCGGGATCTCGGCGCGGTCGAGATCGGTTTCGGCCCACCAGATGCGCTCCAGTACGTCGAACGCATAGAGGAGGAAATGGCCGCTCCCACAGGCCGGGTCGATGACCCGCAGTTCCGACGGATGGTCGAACTCCGGTGCGTCGCCGGCCTCCTCGTCCGGGATGAGGTACGTACAGAGTTCGGGAACGGACGGGCTGTCCTCCGGCGTGACCAAGCGCTTTTTTCGCTCTTCGGGGCTGAGTGCGTCCGGCTGCGAAACGGCGTCTTCCTGTCCCGTGGCTTCGAGATAGAGCTTCCCGAGCGAGTTGTCGGTGAGCATCCGGACGACCCAATGGGGCGTGTAGAACTGGTTCGCCGGTCCCACGTCCTCCGGTTCGAGCGTGTTCTTCGCGTCGAGCGCTTCGACGACCGGGCGGTTGTAGTACTCGTACACCCAGCCCAGCACGTCGTCAGCCCGCCAGACCTCGTCGGGTACCTCGTCCAGCATTCCGCAGAGATCTTCGTAGGTGTCGTCGTCGGGGTCGATCTGGCTGTAGGCGGTCGAGCGGTCGAAGAGGATCTCGATCTCCGCGGCCAGTTTGTCGCACGCGTTCCGATAGGCTTCGAGGACGGCCTCCTCCTCCAGCATGAACTCCTCGGTGACAAGCCGGTCAGCGGCCGGTGTGAGGCCGTCGTCACGGAAGGCCGTCACTTCGTCGTCGATGAAGTCCCGGACCTCCATGCAGCGAAGCGCGGCCAGCCGATTGACGACCGTGTAGCCGACGCCCGTAATGTACTGCTCGTGGGCCTCCTCCCAGTTGTGGCCATCGGCGGCTTCGAGTTCGATAGCTTCCACGAGGGTTTCCTGCGTCTCGCTCAGGGACGCGTCATCAGGACGGTCTGCCAGATCAGACGCTTCGAGCTGGTAGCGAACGTTCGCCTCGATACGGTCTCGCATCTCGGTGACGACCGCTTCGAGGTGTTCGCGCTCTTCCTTGTCGAGTTGCGCCTTTCGGGGGGCCAGAGCGTTCCCATCCATATGAGAGTCAGTGATATTCTCCCAGTACAACTGTGGTCTCTTGAATATTGCCCCATCGCGATGGCTCGACCAGGACAGCTACCCCTGCGTGATGCTGATGAAATCGAGCACGAACTCCTGTGGGAGCAGGCCACCGTGGTAGAACCGTGCGTCCCCGAGGCCCTGCTTTTTGAACCGCTTGAGCGGGCTCGCCAGGACGCTGACGTTGGCATCGAGATACCCCAGCCGGGAGCTGGAGTCGAGTAACACGCCGGGCGAATCCTCGTCCACGTCCTCCCCAGCGATCCATCGGCGTCCGGAGTCGGACGCTTCCGCTGGCCGAGAAATCTTCTCCGGCGACGCGCTGTCCGGGAGCAGGACGAACCCGTGGTCGGTCAGCACGTAGGCCTGGTCCCACTCTCCCTGTTCGAGCTTCGTCCCGATGAACTCCGCGAGCGAGTCGACGCGTCGGGCCAGCATCGCCTCGAGGTCGCTGAGTTCCTTCTCGCCGATGTCGTCGAGGTCGTTTTTGAAGTAGGCGACGCGCGTCGACTGCCAGCCGTCCTCGGTGTCGCGAGTGACCGTCCAGCCGTCGCCGCCCAACAGCGAGTTCCGCCGGTTCGTGTTCACCTTTCGGTTGTTTCGAAGGGGCTGTAACTCGCCGTCGACCAGCGAGACGTCGAACATCTGGATCTCTCCCGGCGTGAGTGCGGCCTTCCCGAACTCGGTCTCCGAGGGCAGCGTCCCGAGCCAGACGTCTTCGTCGACGGCGAACTCGGGGGCGTCGGCCGGGAGCGTCGCCACGTAGTCGCGCAACTCGTCCGCGAGTCGGCGCGCGAGGTCGAGTCGGAGGGCGTCGATGACGAACAGTGCGACCGTCTGGCCGCTTTCGAGGCCGGCGGACTCCTTCGTGAAGAACTGATAGGAGTGGTCCTCGTCGACGAACGGAGCGCCGGCCTCGACAGTTTCGGTGACGCGGTCGCCGAGGGCTTCGAGGTACTCGACGTATTCCGACTGGAGCTGGGTGCGGAGGTCGTCGAGGGTATCGACGGCAGGGTGGTCGGCAGGGAGGTCGGACTCGGGCGCGCCGGCGACGACGAGGTTGAGCATCGCGTTGTCGATCTGCCACGTTCCGTCGTCCGGGTCGGCGTACAGCGAGACGACGTCGTCGGTGGCCCCCTCGTCCCACGTCTCGAGTTGGTGTGCGAGGCGGGCGACCTCCGCGGCCTGCTCCCACGTCTGCGTCCACGGACTGTCCGGGCCGTAGGCACCGCGGTAGGTGCCCCGGAAGTCCTCGCTGCCAAGGAGGGCGTCGTAGCGCTCCGCCGCGCGCGTGAGACACGTCTCGTAGTCGCCGGCGTCGAAGGACGCGTGCCACTCCTCCCAGAGTCGCCGTTCGAGCGCGGCGTCGACGAGACAGTCCGCGAGGTCCCACGGGTCGTCGACGTCCGCGACGACATCGGGCCAGGTCGCTTCGCCGAGGTAGCGGTCGGCGAGGAGACCGGCCGAGGTGGTGTTGTTCAACAGCGACTTGAGTTCGGGGAGGTCGTGATCGCCGGCCGTCTCGGCGCGGCACTCCGTCGGGAACCGTTCGGCGTCGACACCGGCGTGGATCAGCCACTCGGCGACGGCCCACCGACGCGTCGCCGCGACGATCCCCGCGGGTTCGTCCTCGCTGGCGACCGCGTCGACGCCCTCGCTGGTCAGCAAGTCCTGCATCTGCTCGATGGTTCCGGGGCTGTCGTCGATGTCGCCCCAGCCGTTCTCCAGCACGAACGCGACCGGGTCGGTGTAGCCGCCGGTGACGATCCGCGTGCGGAGCTGTTCGAGCGTCGGGAGCTGGCCGCCGGTGAGCTGGTCGTGGAGAATCCGCGCGATCTCGCGGCGCTTTGCGGGGTCGTCCGACCGCGTCGTGGTTTTCAGCTCCCACGCGTCGAGTTGCCCGCGCTCGAACGCGTGGACGGTGAGGTCTTCGATGCTCATCTCCACCTCGCCGCCGGTGTGCTCGACGTCGCGGAACCAGTCGAAGTCGCCCTCGGCGTCTTCGGGCTCTTTGACGTGTGGAACGTACCAGACCTGTTCGCCGTCGACCGGGTTGGCTCGGAGTTCCAGCGGCGTCTCCTCGGCGACTTTCAGGTGAACGCCGAGTTCGTCACAGGCCTGCTCGATGACGTCTTCGAGGTAGTTCCCGTCGTCCCACCAGAGGACAATCGGGTCCGCTGATTCGGCTCGGTCGAACTCGTTTCGGATGGTGTCTTTCGCGGCTTCGGGGAGCGTTTGCGTTGCTTGCATAATCAGTTGGGACGGAGACCGTCGAGATACTCGTCTACCGGTGCGTTGGTGTAGTCAAGGTAGGCTGCTATCGAGAGAGCCGAAACAACAATGAGCAACGTCGTGCCCATCGCGTAGACATTCATACGTGACTCTGGGACGGCTGAATTGAAAAACTGCATTGTACTGATGAGTGTCACCCACCCGACGCTAGCCACGAGTAGCCAGTACCCGGTCAGCTTCTCCGCAAACCGCTCAGGGAGATCATACAGCACGACTGGGACACCGATGACGAACATCGGGCCAAGAAAGCCCCACATCGCGACGGAGTCCCAACTCAGTACGCCGAGGTACCCGAAAAAGTACGATACAGGGTAGCTAATCGGGAACAGCGATGCTCCGCAGAGCATCGCAAGAATCGCTTTCCCGACCGGGAATTCGACTTCGTTGCTCATGGATCCGACTTACAGCACTTTGTCCTCGACGATTTCGGGGACGATGTCTTGCTCGGCCAGCGGCGTGATGTTGATCGCGACGCCGTGTTTGTGGTTGGGTTGGTAGCCGGCGGTCGTGATTTCCGACAACGCTCGGTCTGCCCAATCCGCGGGAATCTGTTTGTCCACAGTCTGGCAGCGGTCGTCGATCTCCGCGGCGAGCGCCTTGAACTCCGCTAACGGTGGGAGTTCGTCCACGTCGTCGACATCTTCCTCGGCTGCAATCTGTTGGAGGTACTCGTCGTCGAGGACGGACGCGTCGTCGATGCCCGTCGCGAGCGACGCGAGCAGTTCCTCATCTTCGGTGAGGGTGTCGAATGGCTCGCCGTCCTCATCGAGAAGGTCGCTCCCTTCGCGCTCGAAGTAGTACGTCATGAAGAGGATGCCCGTGCTGGAGTAGTGGTCCGAACCCTTGAGCCGCCAGTTGAAGTAGTCGAAGAGGTCGGCGAGGTGGGCTTCGACGGGCTCGTCGCTGGGCTTGGCGTACTCCTCGCAGGCGTGTTCGAGTTCTCTGAGGGCGTCCAGCCACTCGTCGCGCCACTCGTCGACCTTGTCCCAGAAGCCATCGGAGAAGGTGTCTTGGAACCACTCCTCGCCGTTCACCTCGCGGAGTCGTTCGAGCGTCTCGATGCGTGCCGCAGTCTCCTCGCGGAACGCGGCGACCTTGGGGGCCAGTCCATCCACGCGTTCGCGGTCGCCGTCGTCGAAGTCCCGCTCGCTCGTCGACCCGAGTTCCTGAAGTACCGCTTCGAATTCTGCGATCTGTTCGAGGGCGCTCGAACAGAACTCGAACTCCTCGGTCGCGTCGGCGCGTTCGCTCGTAGAGAGCGACTCGTCGTTCCGGCGCTGGTTCGCCGCCGCTTGCCGGTCGCGGAGGGCAGATTTCCGTGGTTCGAGATAGGTGTTGCCGAGGCGGTCGAAGAGGCTGGCGTCGAGTTGGTGATAGTCGACGAAGCACGCAAAGCCCTCGCTCTCGGCGTCGGCGAGGAGCCGCGCCGTACTGAGCTTCCAGAGGATCGGCGTGTTCTCCATCGTGTCGACGTGGTAGGCGAAGAGGTCGTCCTCGACGAACGCCCGGAGGTTGGGGTAGGCCTCGTCGGCGGCGGACTCGGCCCCGAGGATGTCGTCAACTTCGACGAGTCGGTCTTCGGCGTACTCACCGTATGCGTCCTCGAACCGCTCGACGATACGGTCGAGCATATCCGCCTGTTCGTCCGCGCCTTCGACTGGGATGATACCGTCCGATTCCTCGCGGACAGCCTCCATCGCGAAGTGGTGGACGAGGTCTTTGACCTGCTTGTCGAGGTTGTCGGGGACTTCAGGGACGGACTCAGGGTCGGGGACTTCGCGGTCTTCGGGGTCTTCCGCTGTTCGTAGGAAGATTTCTTGGCGGATTTGCTGCCTCGTGTTCTTGGAAACACCGAGGGTTGTATAGACGATCTCGTCGATTTGATCAGAGAAATCTTCTGTACGTTGCCTGCGTTTCAGTTCCTGATTACGTATGGCCACAGCCGCTTCACCGATCGTATCTCCCTCCCTGATCGAGACTCCTTCCTCTCCCTGCTTGGCCAATTCGGCGTGTGAATGCTGATAAACACTACTGGAACACTCATTAGGTAACAGCCCTGGCCCAGAATAGAACGGACTTTTTGGGTCATCAGAGCGTAATTTCGCAATTGTTTGATACTGCTTCTGGGCAAGTGTCGATAATTGTTCTTCGGAATCGAGAGGTCTTTTCCACGGCAAGCTGCCAATCTCACCGGAGTTCCAATGTCTCTCCGTCGTTAGCGACAACATCAGACAGTGATATAGGGAGGAATTGAGTATTGCAAGTGTTTTCCACAAATCCCGATCATCACGAGGAATCAGCATATACCCAGTATTACTGTACAAACCTCCTGACGGGAAATAACCGAACCTCCGTCCGGTCCTTTTAATATACGTCCAAGTAAGCCCCCTCTTCCCGTAATGTTCCTCGTTTCTTGTCCGGAATTCACTGGGTGACCGCTTAATCGTCTCACCAGAATCTCCCCACTCCACAGTTTCGTGTACCTGTGGAACCATCCATGCAACTGGGCCACCTTTCGAGATTGGGCTAAACGTTTCGTAGTCCTCTACTTCCCAATGAAGTCGTATGAATCGATCATCGTCGCCGGTGGTAAGCCCTTGGCGAGCGTATGCGATCGACTTTCCATCAATGTCTGCTTGGTCTGCATCGATTTTCAACTCCTCTTTGTGTAGTTCTCGTACTTCTTCTGGAATTGAGTAGCATATAGAAGTTCCGGGAATAGAGGCAAACTGACTCAGATCAACCTCAAAATGCCGTTTGATTTCTTCGGTTTCTCCAGTAAGAACCCGGATAAACTCGGACTCCTTCTTTTTGTTATCGATATCGTGCAACCGGAGGAACGTTCCCTTGCTAGTAACGTCTTCTACATTTGTCCGCACTACTGTTCCGACTGTCCCAACAGTCGCATTATCGAGAATTCCGTATCCAAATTCGGAAAGGAAATCAAACTGTCCTCGCTTCCCAACAAAGTCTTCTCGAAATCTCTGATACTTATCTTTGAACATGAAGCTCCAAGGAACAAGCATCCCGACTCGCCCACGCCCTTTTGTTACTGACTCACATACCTCAAAGAAGTTGATGTAGAACTCGGCGGCATACTCATACTTCTCTCCGACATACTCCTCGACCACATCTGGCATACGGTTAACTGAACCATACGGCGGATTCATCAACGCAACATCGTAGTCCTGTGCCAACACATCCAACAGGCGTACGAAGCTCCGCAAATCCTGCGCTAAGAACGAGTCTTCCTCCCGGTGCTCGTCAACAGCCTCTCGAAGGCTGTGGAGAATCTGCCCGAGCGTGTGATGCTCAGTCGGGTCATCTTCCAGAGTAATCTGGACGCTCTCTTGATCAATTCCGTCTTCAAACAGTTCGCCAAGCGTCCCACGAACATCCAGCAGGCTTCCGAGGCCGTGGACTTCCTCGAATGCATCGAGAATCCGCCGCAGTGCGTTCTCAACATCACCCTTCCCATCAGCGACCTCGTCGAACACTTCCTCGACGCCCTCGATGTCGGCCACCTTCGCGTCAGCACAGACGATGCCGACTTCTGGCATATCGAAGCCAGTTGCCCCTTCGGCCTCGGCACGCGTCCGCCCTTTCAGATAGAGATTGAACGCGGCCAGTTGGCAGGCCCGCATATCGAGGTCGACACCATGGAGGTTGTGCCGCAGAATCTCCCGCGGAATCTCCGCGTGGTCAAGGTCGGTCTCTGCTCGCCAGATGCGCTCCAGGACATCGAACGCGTACAGGAGGAAGTGGCCGCTTCCACAGGCCGGGTCGATGACGCGAATGTCTTCTGGGCCGTCGAACGCCGGTGGCTCGCCTTCCTCCTCCGAGGGAACGAGATAGGTACAGAAATCCGCCAAGTCCGGGGATTCGTCGGGGGAGAGTGGCCGGTTCTTGCGCTCGTCCGGCGTCAGCGCGTCCTGTGCTTCGACGGTCTCCTGCAGCGTTCCGTTGTCTTCGAGATAGAGTTTGCCGAGCGAGTTGTCGGTGAGCATCCGGACGACCCAATGGGGCGTGTAGAACTGGTTCGCCGCCGGCACGTCTTCGGGCTCCAATCCTTCGCGGTCGCCCTTCCGACGCAGGTCATCGAGGAGTTTGACGTTGTAGTACTCGTACACCCAGCCCAGCACGTCGTCGGCCCGCCAGACTTCGTCGGGGACCTCGTCCAGCATTCCGCAGAGATCTTCGTAGGTGTCGTCGTCGGGGTCGATCAGGCTGTAGGCGGTCGAGCGGTCGAAGAGGATCTCTATTTCATCAGCGAGGGCGTCGCATTCGTTCCGATAGGCTTCGAGGACGGCCTCCTCCTCCAGCATGAACTCCTCGGTAACCAACCGGTCAGCGGCCGGCGTGAGACCGTCGTCGCGGAACGACGTGACTTCGTCGTCGATGAAGTCCCGAACCTCCATACAACGGAGCGCCGCCAGACGGTTGACGATAGTGTAGCCGACGCCCGTGATATACTGCTCGTGAGCGGCCTCCCAATCGTGGCCATCGGCGGCTTCGAGTTCGATAGCCTCGACCAGGTTTTCCTGCGTCTCGCTCAGGGACGCGTCGCCGTCCTCGCGAGCGGCAGCGAGGGAGGACTCGTCGGCGCTTGCTCCGACGGTGTCCGGCTTCTCGTCGAGGCCGTACTCGTCTTCGAGCTGGTAGCGAACGTTCGCCTCGACCCGGTCGCGCATCTCGGTGACGACGGCTTCGAGATGCTCGCGTTCTTCCTTGTCGAGCTGGGCCTTGCGGGGGTGGGTAGATTGTCCGTCCATACGAGAATCCGTGATGTTTCAAGCAGAGCCATTGCGATGTCTTGAAGATTGTCCCTCGATCTCTCGGACGGCGGTTAGATTAGCACTCGGAGACAGGCCGACCGAGCAGTCCGCCCCGAGGATGCTCTCGGGGCTGTTGATGAGCCCCTCTCAGCGGTCGTCCTCGCGAAATCCGTCTTCCGGCAGCGAGACCGTTGCTACAGTGGCAACGGCTTCCTCGTTCCCGACTCTAGACATGCTGCCGAGATACTCTCCCAGACACATGACACTCTTTTGGAGCCATCAGAACGCGAGCGGGCTGCGAAACGCCCCATCCGTTCAGCGCCGCGCTCGCCGAGGGTGGCGGCCCTGTTAGAGCGTGGTCGATTTCCGGCCTATCGCGTCGTCTTCGACCGCGACGACGTCCTTCGCTACGAGATGTTCGATGGCCTCGTCTACGTCCTCGGGAGCGAGGTCGACCGCGGCTTGCAACTCTGCCCGGGAGATCGACTCGTCGAGGGCCTGCAACACTTCGAGTTCCCGGTACACGCGTTCGGTGATCTCGGAGACCCGCTCGGCCAACGGCGTCGAGATGTTGTGCTGCCCTTCGAGTTCCAGTAGCGCCTCGTTCGCGTGGGTGACGAACAGCTCCTGTCCCAGCAAGTCGATCTGCTGCTCCAGTTCGTCCTCGATGACGTCGAAATCGAGTTCGGTCTGCACGAGCGACACCATGTCCTCGATGTCGTCCGTTCGCCCGGCGACCGACTTGAACAGGAAGATGTCCGCAGAACTGACCAGCGCGACCGACAGCCTCCCGGCGTCGAGATAGCGGTCGCTCCGCCGGCGCATCCCCTCCGAGAGGACGAGCTTGTCGATCACCTGTTGGTTGAAAACGTCGATACGACACCCGTCGTCGTTTTCGAGGATCCGCTGCGCTCCGAGGTCGTCGTACTCCTCGCCGGGTTCTTTGACGATGTCGTACCCGTTGTCCAGCAAGACTGCCTGTAGCACTCGCAGGTCATCGCCGTCGCTAACGATGAGGTCGATGTCCTTGGTGGTGTTCTTGAGGCCGCGGAACGCCATCGCACCGCCGCCGATCAGATAGACGGTCAGTTCGGTTTCGAGCTGCCCGCCGACCCGTCGCAGTTCAGACTCGATGTACTCGCTGTCGAACCGCCGCCTCATACTGCCACCCCGTATTCGTCGGCGAGCTCACGGAACTCCACCCATCGTGGGAGGGGTCCCGACCGACGCTCGCCCTCAGTGTCGAGGTATTCGAGGAGGCTCGACACCTGTTCGTCGACCTCGTACTTTTGCGCGGCTCCGAGCAACTCCTCGCGGTCGATTGCCGTCTCGCTGAGCAAGAGGAGGCAGTAGGACTGCGAGCGCGTTCCGTCGTCGATCACGAGCATATGGCAACACAGCTCCGCCGGCGAGACCTCTACAACTGACTCCGAGTACAGGTAGTATCGACGCTGACGAGCCAGTAACGGGAGATCGTACGCTTGGAACAGTTCCGGCCCCGTTAGGTGGAACGCGCCTGCCTCGATCTCGGTGCGGGTCTGGACGAGAAACTCGTCCAGCGATTCCCAGCGGATTGTGAACGGCTCCGCGTAGTCTTCGACGCGGTGTCTGTGCCGCAAGTGCGCAAACTCACGGGCCACGGTAGATAGCTCCTCGAAGTCGTCGTTGAGCGTGTACTTCCCGTCCGACTTGTAGATCATTCCGCGGTTCTCCAGCGGGGATAACGACCGATGTACCGTGCTCCGATGTACATCGACTTGCTCCGCGAGCTGGGTGGCAGTCGCCGGCGACTGCAGGTAGTACAGAATACGTAGCGTTGCGCCGCCGAGCAGTTCGGGAAACGGGATGTGGGTGTACTGTTGGACGAAGCTGTCGAACAGTTCGATGGCTCGGGCGTCTGACCGATTGATCCGCTTCTGCCTTCCCTCACGGCTGGTGTGAACCAACCCCTTCGACTCCATCCGGGCAACGAGTTCGGACACGTAACTGCGACTCCGGTCTAGTTCCTCGGCGAGTCCCGAAACCGTCGACTCTCCTTGCAGGGCTTCCAGCGCCCGAAGCTCCGCCTCAGTGTACACTACGTTGCATATTTACGAACTGATGATAAATAACTTCGGTGTTTTGCAACGCCGGTGTGTCAGTCGAGCGACTCGATCAACACGACAGCGCCATCCGGTAGGTCATCCATCGTCTCCTGAATCCGCCGCAACTGCTCGTCCACGCCCGCAAGCACCTGTTCAGCTTCTTCGATCAGTTCCCCCACCCGTTCCTCACTCGGCGAGCGGGTACCCGCTGCTGCATCGACAATCTCGTCGGTGATGTCGTGGTCGGGGTGCTCGGACTGCAGGTCCGCGGCGAGTTCCGCGAGCCGCTCGTCGACCGTGAACGGGTTCTCCGCCGCATCGAGGAGTTGTTCTACATCGTCGACACTCGGCGGCTGCGACCGACTGAGCATCTCGCTCACGTCGGCCGTGACTGGGTGATTCGGATGGTCTTCGGCGAGTCGTTTCGACGCGTCGCGGAGTTGCGACCAGAGCGAGGCCTCGCTATCGGATGCTTCGAGGAGCCGCCGTGCCCGCTCGTACCGCTTGGCCTGCTGGACGACCGTCGGGTCGACGAGGGCTTCCTCGGAGAACGAGTCACCCCGCCACGCCGTCTCGAAGAGATCGTAGAGGTCGTCGATGGTTACGCCGTCGAATTCGACGGCGACGCGGTCGGCAATTTCCTTACTGCTCCCATCGTGAGCGTAGAGCCACGTCGCGAGACTGGACACCACGCTCTCGGGCTCCTCGTCCGTCGGCGGTCCGCCCGTGATGCGTTCGTACTGCGCACGGACGACGGTACGCCTGTGCGTGTCAGCTTCTTCGAGTAGTGCTCGAAGCCGGTCGGCATCTGGCACTTCGTCCCCGCCGATGACTGCTTGCATCTCCCCCGTAACTGTCTCTTATACACATCTCTGATGGCGC
>NZ_AOLW01000010.1 GCF_000336615.1 Haloarcula amylolytica JCM 13557 | reverse complement strand
CCCCCGAGTGCGGGCTGGAGCGCCGTTTCGAGTTCGTCCAGCGAAGCGCCGTCGCCGAACTCCCTGCTGACGCCTCGCAGGACGCGTTTCACCAGCACGCTGTTCTCGTCACCCCACTCGGCTACCGCGGAGAGCCACGCGTCGGGGTCGGTCCCGTCCGGCTCCTCGCCGATCAGCGTCTCGACGGTGTCCCGAATCTGCTCTGGATCGATCTTGCCTATCGACTCGAAGCGGATCTGTACCTCGGTCAGGTTCGTCTTGTTTCTGACCGCTCGGCCGATCTCCTCCGGTTCGGTAATGTACTCGTCGTCCCGCCGGAGTGCGATCTCGTTGGCCGTTGCGAGCGTGATCAGCAGTGCCGAGATCGACTCCTGGGGCGTCCCGCGATACGCGCCGCCACGCTGGACAGTCTGGGTAAGCACGTCTTCCGCACGAAGCGACTGGGTGTCCGCGTACTCGTCGAGGAATTCCTGACACCGGCCGTCGGCGAGTTCGGCGCGGTCTGTATCTACCCCGAGCGTGACAGCGTCCTCGCTCGTGAGCGGCCAGTCGGCGACACCGCGGAAGAACTGTGCCATCCGCTTGGCGTCGTCGACTTCCGTGATACCGTTCGTCAGGACGAACCGCGTTCCGCTGAACACGGACTGAACTTCCGTTTGAACGACCTGCTCGAATGCGTCCTCGTACCGCCCTCTCGTCCCGCCCGTCCGGACGTAGACGTCCGCTTCTTCGAGCTGCTCGCGAATCGTCGATTCGAGTGCCCGCTGTTCGTCGCGGTGATCGGACTCCAGGTCCGGATACGTGTCCGTCTCTTCCGAGAGCACTTCCTGCATCCCCATCACGTCCCGCAGGCGGTCGATTGTCGATTGCTGTAAACTGACGGCGACGAGGATATGCTCACCACCGTCACACCCCTCGTTTGTTGCCTGCCACGCAGCAACCTGGTCGCTGATCTCGGCGTCGCGGTTCGCGACCAGCCGAACACGAACAGCGTCGAACTCCGGCGTCGGTGCTTGCTCGATCGGATCCAGGACGGAGTAGCCGAACCGGAGCGGGACTTTGCGCTCTCCCTGGAAATCCACCTCGTGTCGACTGCCAGCAGAGAGCAGGCGATCGCTTCCCTCTCGGATGGAGTTCTCCAACTTGGCCGACAGCCGATGCGACGGAATCTGCTGTGCGCGAGTCTTCGCCCGCGTCAGGATGTCCTCCTGTTCCTCGGAGACCAGCAGGTACTCCTCGTCGCCGCGGTCGTTCGTCTCCGTCAGTACTTTCCGATCCTTGAGGAGGGCAGACAGCGCCGATTCGACATCGTCCCGGACGGACTCGAACGACTCGTCGGTCGACGTGACCATCAGTCGGGCGAGGTTCGCCGGCGTCGACGGCACCGCGGACCGAACCTGATTCAGCAGGTACAGCGCCTTTGCCACCCGAACTGAGAACGCGTTCTCGTCGCCGCCGGCCGATGGGACGAGTTTGTTCTCGACCATCTCCTGTACCCAGAGCGGGACGTACGTCGTCTCCTCGACCAGCAGGTCGTACAGTTCGTCCCATGTGACGAGAGCACCGACCCGCTTGTCGCCCCACTCGAACCGCGTGAACAGCGAGCGGACGAGGATGAGCAACGCCCGACCCTGCACGTACTCCTCTTCAGTCACGCGTCCACGCGGCATCAGTTGCTGAATCACCGTCCGGAGCAACCCGAGGTCGTACTCCCGGAACGGGTACGACTCGACCGCGTCCGGATCGGCCCCGGCGATATCTGTGTATGCGTCGAGTGTCAGGTCGGGCATCTCCCGGAGCGCGGTCTCGACGGCCTGTCCGCCCTCGACATCCTTCTGCAGCCACCGTTTCCGAACGATGATTTCGGTGTCGGCACCCTCCAACGGTTCCTGGGCACCGTACCACGGTTGCTCCGTGACTTCCGTATCGTCGAACTCGCCGTGGATACGCTCGATCGGATACTGTCCTGTCCCGATGACCGGGGGATTGGGCCCGACGCCGAGCTCGGTCAGCGCTTCCATCGTCTCCTGGAACTCCCTGTAGCGATGGCGGCCATCGCCGATGAACAGCGCCACCTCGTCGAGCCCGATCAGCAACTCCGTCTCGGTCTCCGGCGTGCTCAGCGACGCTTGCGCCGCTTCGACGCGGTCGACGAGCTCCTCGGGGTCGAACTCGTCGGGATCGACCTCCGCGATGGCGTCGTCGATCGACTGCTTGACCTCTGCCCGAGACGCGAACGGTGAGTCATCGAGCGTCGGAACGGCGTCGTAGAGCCAGCTCCGTAGCGACGCCCGCTCGTCGTACACATCCTCGAACGTCTGTCCGTCGTGCTCGACTTGCTGTAGCCGCTCCCAGCAGTCACCGTGGTTCATGTCGAGCTGCCACGCCCACTCGAGCAGCCAGTTCGGATCAGTCGGATAGCCGAGTTCGCGGCCGATCGCCTCGTAGATGAGATACGGGAGCGGCGGCTCCTGTGCTGCGTCCCGGTTGAGGAGGTTCAGGAACACGGGTTTCAGCCGGTCGACGTGCGAGTCAGCGACGCTCTGTCGGAACGACTGGAACCCCGGCCACCTGTTCGCCAGCTCTTCGCCGAGGTCGGTGAACTCCGATTCGGTATCGGCGGCGAACCCGATGAGTTTCAGGAGGTGTGTCTTCCCCGACCCGAACGTCGCGGAGATGTAGAGGAAACGCGGTTGCTCGTGTGGATACTTGTCGACGAGGTCCCCCAGCGTGGTGAGCACGTCGCGAGCGCTGTCGGTCTCGTAGAACTCGCGGACGTCGTTTTCGGCCTGCGCTCTGGCGTTTACCTTCTGGACCTCTTCGAGTTCGCGAGTCGGTGATTGCTGGAAGATGTCGTGAATATGTGTGTCGCTCATTGGAGATGCACCCCCTCAACCCGGCCTTCGATCTGGTGGGCCGGGTAGTAGTTACGCGATTCCTCGCCGAAGAAACTCAGCTTCCCACCGACGATATCTCCGGGGAACGGAATACCGATAGTGGACTGGACGTTGCGACGGTCGAGTTCGTCGAGGAGCTCCGACGCACGCGTGAACGGGTAGAGGCTGCCGAGATGCGTGAGGAGAACGACGTGTCGCTGCTCGCCCGGTGCCTCGATCCTATCGAGCATAATCCCGACCAGTTCTGCCGCTAGCCGGTCTTGCATCGTCTCGGTGATCGTCGCTGGTTGGCTGTGCTTCCCGAGGTCAACTGCGAGTTCGAAGACTTCTGTTTCGACGAACGCCTCGTCTAACCGGAGGATCTGGACGGTCCCGTCGTCCGGGAACTCCTCGGTTCGATGCGGGTTCGTCGCCCACTCGGTGAGCCGTTCGGCGACGCGTCGCTCGTACTTCGGCTGGACGGGAACGATGACGAACGGGTTTCGGATGCCCCGTCGCCCGTCGGCGAACTGTGCGACCCGGTCCGTGAAGTCCCGGAAGGGACGGTTGGTCGTCATCGGATGACCACCCCCGTCTCAGTCCGTTCGACACTGAGGTCGTGGTGTTCGACGAGCCGTTCCAGTTCGGAGTCAAGCGATCCGCGATCCGACGGGAGCACCCCGATCGCCGTGACGTCCGCGGGAGACTGCTCCCCAACGAGTGTCTGTAGCTCTTCGAACGTCGCTCGTAACTCGCCGATGTCGCTACCGGTAACCACGGCGAGAGGGTCGCTGTCGAGGAGTGTGTTCGTCGCTCGAATGAAGTCGTCAGCTTCGGCGTTGGTCGTTCCGCCAGTCACCGTCGACACTGCGTTCGAGACGTCAGCGTACCACGATGCGGCGCGGCGGAGCGGTGTGATGTATTCACTCTCGAAAGCCGGCCGAACGTTCGATTCGAACTCGCTCAGGGGCTGGATCCACGGATGCGCCTGTAACTCGTCGACGAACGCATCGACCCCGGTTTCTTCTCGGAACGAGTCCCACGCGGTCCCGATCGCGTCGTCGAGCGCTGGTGCGGTGGTTTGGGCGTCGTTGAACCGATCCCACCCATCGTGTGTCCACCACTCGCCCCCGTAGCCGTCGATACTCCCACGGAGCGTCTGGCTGGCCGTGTCACACTCCTCGGTCAGCCAGTCGTACGACTGCTGGGCGAGCGTTAGCTGCGCGTCGATTCGTGTGAGCGCGGGCAGGCGCAAACTCCACACCTCCTCGGCGTCGTCGTACCATCCCTGTGCGTCGTTGGTTGCTTCGACGACTGCCGCCCAGTCGGTATCGCGTGACTTGACGGCCTCTCTTCGGTCGATAGCGCTCTGCTGCTCGGCTTCGAGCGCCTCCGCGAACGACTCGATGAGGGTGCGAACGGCGCGCGTTTGGATGTCACTCTCGGCGACCAGTGTGACGTCTTCTACGAGACTCCCGAGTCGGCCCGCGAGCGTGTCGTTCGCGGACTGGAGCCTGACGATTCCGTCCGGTATGGTCTCCGTCGAGTCGATGAAGCCGCCCTCGCGGAGAATCCCTCGGACACCGCCACTCCCCGAAATCTTGAGACGCGTCGTCGTCAGTTTGTTCAGGTCGATGACGGCGTCGAGTTCGAGGGAGTCGCCCGTTTCGTCGACGGGCAGGAAGTCCCCCTTCCGGCAGAGCCCCCAGATAATCGCACACAGCGCGGGGCGAGCGTCCTCGTAGATCGGCTTCTTCTTCACGATGCCGTCGAGGATCGTCGCCATCGCGAGGTTCCCGCCGCGTTGCTTCAACTGTCGGCCGGTGAAGGCGCGTACGTTGTTCTGGATCGACCCGCCGTGCGTTTCGGGGTCTTCCGTCGCGACATCGATCTGCCGGGCCCACGCAGGGAGCGGGTCCTGGGCGGAGAGCCCCCGGAGCTCCTGTAAGTGTTCGTCGCCGACCTGCAACATTACGGGATGGAAGTCGTCGGGATAGGTGACGTCGAGATACTCCTCGACTCCCGAGCCCATTCCCCCGATCTGATCGCCGCGATCCTTGACGTCGAATGCCCCACTCTTGAGAGCCCCAACGAGCTTGCTCTGAACGCGAGCCGCGCGATCGGAGAGATCCCGTTCGACAGACTGTGGGAGCGTGTGGTCTCCGACGGCATCTCTGAGCGACCACCACTCGACGAGGCTATCTCGGAGGTCGTCGAGCCCGTCTTGACCGATCGTCCATTCGAGCGGGTCGCCGTCGTGGTCGACGTCTGTCGCCGCAGGTGAAATACCTCTGACGGCGACCTCGACATCGAGTGCGTCCGCAGCGTCGACGGTCGTATCGAGTTCTATCCCGTCGATACTGAACCCGTAGCGAACGGGGTACTGCTCGCCAGTCTCTCCGTACTCGGCCGACGTCGGGAGCGAGAGGTCGCGCACGATGTCCTCCCAGAGATACCCGTCCACGGCTTCGATGATGGACTGCCAGTCCGGGTTGTCGAGGTTCCGCTCTGCGGCTTCGATGATCTCGCGCTCTTCCGGATGCGTGAACGCGTACTTCGGCCCGGTTTCGTCGTGCGTCGGACGGATGAATTTCCGAAGCCGCTGGAGCGAGTCCTCGACGCGGTTCTCCATCTGGAACTGAGTCGGGCCGTCGAGGTCGCTCAACACGGCGACTGCGAGATTCCGCTCGGACATCGGAATCGTGTCCGGGATGTGCTGGAGGAGCAACACGGCCTTCGCGACAGCCACGTCGATCTCCTCCAGTTCGCCTGCCTCGTGTTGTTCCTCGATCTCCTCGATGACTCCCACGTCCTGTGGCGTAATGTCATCGAGTTCCGGCTCGATGAGGTCGTAGAAGTCGACAAGCGAAATGACGTGAGTCTCGTCGCCGGCCTCTAGCCACTCTTGCAGGAGGCCGTGAACGAGGGCCAGAATCGCCCGTGCGGTTCCCGAGAAAATCGACTTCGCCGGATCGTGGGCCTCCTGCCGGAGGTTCGAGAGAATTTCGAGAAACAGCGGTGGCTGATACGGGAGGAACGGATAGAACTCGATGAGACGCTCGCGATCGATGTTGTCGAGCGGCGGTTCGGTGTTCTGTTCGATACCGGAGTACACGAGCAGTGTCTCGGGCTCGTTGCTGGTACGGTCGAGGACGCGCTCCGTGTCCTCCCTCCCGGCTTCCGACTTTTTGAGTAGCCGTTGCGTCGATATTTCGCCGACGTGTCGGCTCGGCAGGCCAAACCGATGCGGGAACCGGTCCTTGACGATGCTGAAGTCGGCCCCGCGAGCCGCGAACTGCGGCTGGACGTCCTCGATTTTGGCCTGTGCTGTCGCCACCAGTTGGATGTCGCCGTCGCCGGTCTCGTCGACGCTCTCCGCGAGCGTCTGCAACTCGGTGAGGCGGTCGAAATCCGTCCCGATGAAGAGACTGACCTCGTCGAGCAACAGCACGAGTTTGACCGGGCGGCCGAGTTCCGATTCGCGATCGCTCCGCAACTGTTCGAGGCGCTCGACCATCGCCTGCGGGTCGAGATCCGACGGCATCAGGTCGTCTAGACCATCCGCCGTGCCGGTCTCCTGCTCGAAGAGTGTCGGGAGAACGGCATCGGCTAGAGCGTTGTACTGCTGCACGTCCTCCCAGTTGTACTTCTCGGGGCTGTCAACCGTACCCCGGAGTGCCGTGTGGGTGTTGGCGGTCCGGTCGTCCCACGCGTCGGTCGTCCGGTACCAGTCCTCGAAGAAGGCAACGTCGAGTTGCGAGGAGAGCCCTCCCTCTGCACCAGTGAGTCGTTCCGACGTGTGGGCGCTTCGGAGGACGATCTCGCTGAAGCTCAGTTTCTTCTGGCCCTGATGCTTCAGGAGGTTCACCGAGACCGGAATGACCTCGTATTCCTCGTGAATCGATGACCACGTTGACTCGAGCGTCTCTAGCGACCGACCGTCGGGTAGCCGTTCCCAGACATCGTCTCGCTGTCGCAGCCATTCGCTGTCAAGAAGTCCGCGGAGCACGCTGAGGAGGTGGCTCTTTCCGCTCCCGTAGTACCCGTAGAGCCAGTAGTTCGCGCCCGACCGCATATCCTCGGACCGACCGAGTAGCCGCGAGAAGAAGTCGGATATGAACTCCTCGGACTCCTCCGTTACGTGGTAGGTGTCGATCGATTCCAGCCGATGATCCCGACCGTCGTCTTCGCGGTCGATGCGCACGGACTCCTCGAAATCGCTCCCGACGTCGGCAGCGAACCAGCCCTCGTCCGTCACACTTCGCCCTCCCACGGTTCAGCCCAGCCGTACGTGTCATCGACCGGCTGGAGCCGCAACTCACCGTGAATCCCGCTCGCTTCCCAGTTCGGATCGTCGCTCACGCGTTCGGCCAGGGCGTCCCAGTACTGGTCCGACTGGAAGAGGTAGAGCCAGCCGGTCGGCTGGGAGAGCCAGTCGTCGCCGTGGATCTCCCACGA
Source organism: Haloarcula amylolytica JCM 13557 (assembly GCF_000336615.1). GTDB lineage: Archaea > Halobacteriota > Halobacteria > Halobacteriales > Haloarculaceae > Haloarcula > Haloarcula amylolytica. Next base: position 260,881 of record NZ_AOLW01000010.1, on the reverse strand, counting down.
GTAGCCTGATGCGACGAGTAACGGCGTCGACCCGAGGTTTGGGATCTGTCCCTGCAAGGTCTGTTGTGTGTCGAGAACACCGATATCGCGCAGCACCGACCGGAGCCCCTCTCCCCACCGGCGCGTCGTCGATTCAGCATAGTCAAACTCGCTCCCGTCCTCGTAATGGAACTCGCTCAGGAGGCGCTCTATCGTCTCCTGCTCGAAGCCCAGCCCGTCGACACCGGACTCCTGCAGGCGGTCGACGTATCGATGCACCGTGTACTTCACGAGGGGGTCGTCTTCCAGCAAATAGAAATACAACACCTGCGCTTTGTCACGCACCGTCTCACACCGGTCGAGTACAGAGGGGAGCTGGACAATAGAGGGAAGTTCGCTGCCAGCGGTCTTGAACCGCGAACTGAGAGCTCGGTAAATGCCCTTCGAACTCCCACGCGTGCTGCGCTCGTCGAATCGCTCTTCGATCCACTTCTCTTCGACAACCGTCCAGTCCCGATGGTGGGCGTACAGTCGAGCGAGCGTCTCCGCTCTGTCAACGAGAAGCCCGCATCTAGTAAGAACCATCGTCACTTCGTCGTCAGAAAATGTCGAGTCGAGCGACGGTAGAGAAACACCCCTCCCGTCGGTGCGGAGAGTCATATATCATCTCGAACCGGCCACACCACTTAGTTGATAGGGAAAACCGAATCGGAGGCGTCCGGTAACCCGGGTGTTCGACCGTCGGTTAGCAGGGTACGTCTTCGGCTGGGTCAGGGGCGGTCTTGGATATCTGTAGCGCCCACACGCCGGACCGCTTCTGTTCTACGGCCACCCGTGGCGGTGCCGAGGTGAGATCTTCGAGGGCTCCGCTGACGTCGCCCGGACGGGTGTCTGTCACGAGATGGAGCGACTCGCCGGGAGCGAGCGCGCCGAACTCCGCGCGAACCTGTTCGATACGCGCCCGGTCGGGGACGCCGCGAAGGTCGAGCGCAGTCTCGGGAACCGTCACCGTCGTCCGGTCCGTAAAGGCTTCGCGTACGTCGTCGCCCAGGTCCCGGAAGGCTGCTGGGACGTCTCCCTCGGTCGAGCGAAGCGAGTCGTCGATGGGGAGCTCCGCGAGTACGTCCGTACTGAGGTCGGGGTCGCTGCCGAACGGCGCGTGGTCGTCGCCACAGGTGGGACAGGTGAACCCGGCCATGTTGACGACGGCTCCGAGTACCGGGACGCCCTCCTCGCGGAACAGCGCCGTCGAGCGCTCCGTATCACGGGCCGCGGTCGGAAACGGCGTCGTCACGAACACCGCGCCGTCGACGGGGAACGACTGCAGCGTCGTCAACACGATGTCGCCGGTCCCCGGCGGCAGATCGAGCACCAGCGTGTCGACGTCCCAGGCGGCGTCGGTCAGCAGTTCCTCGACGGCCTCGTGGGCCATCGCGCCGCGCCATGCCATCGGTTCGTCGTTGGCGATCAGGCCGACACTGACGACTTGCAGGCCGTCGACCTCGACCGGCTCGGCGCGGCCGTCCTCGGTCGAGCCGAGTGGCCCCTCGATGTCGAGTAACTCCGGCGTGTTCGGACCGTACACGTCGGCGTCGAACAGGCCGACCCGCTCGCCGGACGCGGCCAGTCCGCGCGCCAACTGGGTCGCCACGGTGGTCTTGCCGACGCCGCCTTTCGCACTGGCGACGGCGATGATTTGGTCCACGCCGGGCACGACGGTCCCGTGGTCCGGCTCTGCGATGTCCGTCTCTATGCGGACCGCCTCGACACCGCCACACTCTAGCACCGCCGCCCGCATCCGGTCGGCGAGCGCGTCCGCCGTGGCAGGGTCCATGCCGGACAGCGCCGTCTCCACGCTGACGGTCCCGTCAGTGGTAGCCACGGACGACACCAGCCCCGCGGCGATCACGTCCTCGTCACTCTCGGGCGTGGCCACAGTCCGAAGCGCGTCCCTGACAGCGTCTTCCGTTGGTTCGGGCTGCTCTCCGGACATTTACCACGTCTCCCCGTGTTCGGTTTCCGGTTCGGGACCATCGTCGTCGTCCATCAACGTGCCGCCGTAGGGGCGGTAGTCGATTTCGAACACGCTGTCGATACGCTCTATGAGGTCCTCGCGCCTGGCGATGATCTCAGTATCGAACTCCGCGGCTTCCAGGGCGTCGACGAGGCCGTCGTCGTCGAGCCGCCCGCCGCCGTAGGCGGCGGCGACGCCGTCCCGGAACGTGTCGGCGTTGCGCCGACACCGCAGCCCCTCGTCGATGTCCGTCTCCGCTTCGCTCCGGTCCCCGTCCAGCGGGACAGATTCGAAGTACTCGATGGCCCGCCGGTCGAACTCGGCCGCCTTCGAGAGCACTTCGGTGGCCTGCTCGACCGGGCTCAGCGCCGCCCAGGCGTCCCGTGCGGCGGGCGCGACCATCGTGTCGACGACATCATCCCAGGTCGTCGCTCGTTCGGGGTCCTCCAGCGCCTCGGCGACGAACGCGCCGACGTGGTCCTCCGGGATGGTCATGCCCAGCGACGACTCAAGACCGCCGCTATCGTCGTTCTCTGACTTGTTTTCGCCCTGTTCCGCTGCCGGTCCGGTCGAGTCGAGTTCGTATGGCATCGTCAGGTCCTGTCCTCCGGGTCGGTGTTCAGGTCGTGCCGGGGCTCGAACCCGGGCGCGCCGCCGGGGGCCGGCGACCCGCTCCCGGATCGGGCCGAGCCAAAGGAGCCGGCGGGGTCGTACCCGTCGACGGACTGCTCTGCAGGCGTGTCCGGTCCGCTTCCGGGAGCCGACGGCGGCCCGATTTCGACATCTAGCGCCTCGGGGTCGGTCCCGCGAGCGCTCGCGAGCGCCTGTTTGGCCGCGCGGGCGACGTCCTCGCTCTGGTCGGTGATACCGTGGGCTTCGAGGGCCTGCTCCGCGCGGTCGGTCGCGAGTTCGCCGAGGCTCTCGGCGGCTTTCGCCCGGGCGAAGGCGTTTGGCTCCCGGGCCAGCATCGCGGCCAGAATGCGTTCGGCCTCCGGTACGTCCTCGGCGACGCCGCCGAGGAACTGCGCGGCGTACTCACGGACCGCCGGATGGGGATCGGTCTTGATACACTCGACCAGCAGCGGCTGGTCGGCGTCGCCGCGCTTGCCCATCGCGATGACGGCGTTCCGTCGGACCCAACCGCTGTCGTCGTCCAGTGCCCCCCTTAGCTGGTCGGCGTCGCCGCCGGTCCGCGAGAGGGCGACGACGGCTTCGGCCCGAACCCACGGTTCGGGGTCGTCAAGCGCCTGCCGGACGACGGCCGGCGCGGCCCCGGCGACTCCGAGCGCCTCGACGGCGAACTGTCGTACTTCGGGGTCGTCGTCTTCCAGTGCGCGCTCTCCCAGCGCGTCAACCGTCTCCCGGTCGAGGCCGGACTCGGCCGCATCCACAAGTGCGATGGCGGCGTCCTGCCGGGTTCGGACCCGTGAGGCGTCGAGTGCGCTGCGGACCTCTGTCTCGGTCTCGCCCGGCGTCCGACCGCGTGCGCTCCAGTTCTCGTAGCTCATCGCGCCAGCCTCCAGTAGAGGACCGTCCAGCCGGCGACCGTTGCCGCGATGAGCGTCCCGAGCGACGTGTACAGCGGGTTGCTACTGCCGCCCGAACCGCCGTCGCCGCTACTGGAGTCGCCGCCGCTGGCGGCGCTACCTGAACTCGAACTGTCCCCGCTGCCGCCGCTCTCGGGTGCCGTGAGTTCGCCCGATTCGGTGTCGAGCGTGCTGTACTGCATCGTCAGCGACTTCTTGCCGTTGACCTCGTCGCTACTCCCGTTCCAGACGGCAAAGGCGAGGTACATCGTCTCGTTCTGGCGGAACGCCGCGTCGTGTTTGCCCTCGCCGGTGTGCTCTCGAACGAAGACGACGGACCACTCGTCGCCGTTGCGAGTCCCCTGTGCGTCCACGTTCTGCTGTGGGGCATTGCTCAGCGACCCGTAGCCGGCCGCGTAGTAGTTCTGGCCGTAGTTTTCGTACTGGCCCTGTGACAGCGGGTTCCCGGCCGCACGCCCCGGCCTGGTCTCTTCGTCCGGGTGCGGGTAGGCGTACATGTCCCCGCTCCATTCGGCCTTCTGGTCGGTCCCGTACTGCCACTGGGACCGCCAGTACCAGATGTTGACCGGGTCGCCGCCGGCCCCCATCGTGATGGGCGGTTTCTCGCCGCTGTGGAGCATCACGGCCGCCGCGTCGCTGTAGTTCTTCGGCGACCGGATGTTCGTGTCTTTCGTCGGGTCCGTCCAAGTCAGCCGGAAAGCGACGTGGGTGTCGTTGGTCAGCGCCTGTACCTCCATCTCGTCGATGCTCCCGCCGCCGTATGGCACGGCCATCTGCTGTTTCGACAGCGAGACGGTCCGTGACGGGGCCTCCGACCAGCGGTCGCTGTCGGCGGTCTGTGGGACCTCGTCGGTCGCGACAAGGGGTTGCTGGCCGCCGGTGACGGCCGCCGCGACGGCCATCTGTCCGGCCACCAGAAGCGCCATGACGACCGCCGTTGCTGTCGTCGCCCGGCGGGCCGCCTCGTAATCAAGCTTAACCATCGGCTCTCACCCCCGTTCCGGGCGAGACCGGGTCGGGATGGCTCGCCTCGTCGAACTCGATGAGGGCCGCCGCTAAGTCCGCGGCGGCGGCGTAGACGGCGCTCGCCTCGGGCACGTCTCGGTCGGAACTGCCGCCGCCGTTCACGGTCTCCCGGACCCGATGGGCGAACGCGGGGATGAAGTCGCCGAGATGCTCGTCCAGCACCGTCGCACCCGCTCGTGCGAGGCGAACGGCCGTCTCGTCGTCGCCGCCGTCGAGGGCGACCGCCCGCTGTGCGGCCAGCACCTGTAGCAGCTCCAGTTCGACGGTGACGTGGTCGTGGCGCTCGTCGAACTCGTCGCTGATTTCGAGGCCGAACTCCTCCAGCAGGCCGACGACCGTGGCGATGCGGCGCTGGCTCTCGTTGACCTCGTCGCCGGTGGTGTAGTGGGCCTCGTAGGGGACGACCGGGTAGGTCCCGCCGTCGCCCGGCAGGCCGAACAGCCGGTTGTACGCCGGTTCCAGCGAGTCGCGGTCGACACCGTCCAGCGCGTCCAGCAGTGCGTCGACTTCGGTTTCAAGGCCGAGTTCGGCCCCGGCCTGTCGAACGGCGTCCTGTACCTCATCGTCCTGCAGATCGGCGATGACGGCCTCGTCAGGGTACTGGAAGACCGTCGCGGCGAACCCGTACAGTGCAGCGCGTCGCGTGTGGTGGTGTGGCGTGTTGTTCATTGTACGCACCTCAGGGCTGGTTGGTCCACTGTTCGCCCTCGCGGACCTCCATGGGCTCCTCGATGGGCACGTCGACGACCTTCTCGCCGTTGCGGTCCCATCCCTTCACGCGGTTCTCCTTGACGTTGTAGGTCTCGATGAGCCGCGTCGTCGCGCCGAACAGCTGGAGGATGCCCAGCACCTCGTGGCTGGGGTTGCGAGCCCGCTCCTGGACGATGCGGACCGACTCCTCGTAGGTGTCGCCGGGCCACTCGTTTTCCTTGACCTCGGTGTTGGGCGTGAACATCTGGGTCAGGAACTCCGGCGGGACGTGGTAGGGGGGCATGTAGAACACCTGCGGCTGGGTCCCGAACTGCGGGTACAGCGGCAGGGCCACCTTCTCGTCGGAGTGGACGAGGTAGTTGATCGGCGAACGCCCCGACGCGGCGGAGGACTTGCCCCCCGCCGGCCCGGCGTCCGGCCCGCGGTTGATGTTGCCGTGGAGCCGCGTCTTCCCGATACAGGAGGAGACACACCGCGGGACGTTCCCCTCCTCGATGCGGGGGTAGCAGCCGACGGGCTTCTCGGTGACGCCCGTTTCGGGGTTGTACATCGGCTTGTGGTACGGACAGGCCTTCACGCAGCGGCGGTAGCCGCGACAGCGCTCCTGGTCCAGCAGGACGATGCCGTCCTCTTCGCGCTTGTAGATGGCTTTCCGCGGGCAGGCCGCCAGACAGGCGGGGTTCTTGCAGTGGTTACAGAGCCGCGGGAGGTAGAACTGCCAGATGTCGTGGTACTCGTCGTTCTCCAGGTCGGACTCGACGACCTCGCCTTCGGGGTACTCCCCGTGGACCTGGTCGTCGCCCAGCGCGGGGTACTCCCAGGCCTGCTTCTCGGCGATGTAGCCGCGGACCTTTTCGCCGTTCTCGGCGGCGTCGAAGATGGTCTGGTCAGCCTCCAGGTCGTCGAGCAACCGCATGTCCCAGCCCATCGGGTAGCCGCCGTAGGGCTCGGTCTCGACGTTCATCCACCACATATACTCCTCGCCCTCGCCGCTGGTCCAGGTGGACTTACAGGCAAACGAGCAGGTGTTGCAGTTGATACACCGGTTCGTGTTGATGACCATCCCCCAGTGGTAGTCCCGCTCCTCCTCGCGGTGTTCGTATGGATAACTGTGCTCACGGCCGAGTTGTGGGTTGTACGTTTGTGCCATCAGTCGTCGCCTCCTGGGGTCGATGTCCCGGTACTACCAGAGCCGCTGCCGCTGGGCTGCAGTGACCCGCCGATGTAGTCCTCGACGAGGTCGTCCCGGCGGGCGTCGCCGGGCCACCAGTCCGCTTCCTCGTACTTCTCGACATCCACGAGGTCGTCCCGGTTGGTCCCCGTCGGGGCCCACACCGTCTCCTCGTAACCGTGTTCCAGTTCCGCCCCGTGCCAGGCGATGTCCTCGTCGACGATGTCGGAGACGTTCGGGTCGCCGAACACCGCCTTGTGGACGAGGTCGTCGGTCTCCTGCAGCGGGTCGAGCCAGATGTTGGTAATCGTGTTGTACCCCTTGACGCCGTCCTCGTCGGCCTCGTCGTCGGGGAAGTGCTGGGGCCACCAGCCGTGCCACAGCGTCAACTGCCCCATGTCGCCGGCTGACCGCGGACGCTGGCGCTCGCTGACCATCGCTCTGACGACGAGGTCGCCGCGCTTGCCGGTGATACGGACGTAGTCGCCGTTCTCCACGTCGATGTTCTCGGCGTCGCTGGGATGCATCTCGACGAACGCCTCACCGAGCGGCGCGACGTCTTCGGACTCGCCGTCGCCGGTGGGGAACGAGAAGTCGTCGACGAGGCGGTCGGTCCCCTCCGGATCGCCGCTGACGCTGCCGAAGTCACGCGAGGCCCAGATGAGGTTCCAGTCGGTCATCCCCCACGAGGAGTGGGTCCGGTACTTCGGGTGTGGGGTGTTGTAGTAGAACTGGTTGCCCTCGTCGTGATACAGCGGGTTCTCCTCGTCCTTGGCCTCGTCCCACTTCTTGTTCACGCCGTAGGGAGTCCCCTCGACGCTCTCGACGTGGTCGATGTCGTCCCGGCCGAGTTCGATGAACCGGTCTTCCTCCTTGTGGAACTCCATCCGGCCGGTTTTCGTGTAGAACGGCCGGTCCTCGTGGACCTGCGAGTAGAACGGAATCCGCGGATAGGTCTTCAGGTCAAGCCGTTCGGGGCCGTCCTCCAGGTCCTCGACGTCGATGCTCTGGGTCGTCATCCCGCGGTCGAAGGTCTCCTGAATGTAGTTGGTCACGTCGCCGTCTTCCTCCAGGAACTCCTCGAAGTACGACCGGTAGGAGTCGACGTTTCGCTCCTCGGGCGGAATCTTCTCGTCCAGTTTCTCGGCCACCATCGCGACGGCTTCCCCGTCTTGTTTGGTGTCGTAGATGGGGTCCATCACGCCGTGGTCCATCTGGACGAAGGGGTTCTCCGGCCCGACTGTGATGTCGGGGTAGTCACACTCCAGCCAAGACGGCACGGGGAGCACGATGTCGGCGTGCCGGGCGGAGTAGGTCATATGCATGTCCGAGACGACGAACAGGTCGTTCTCGGTGTCGGGGTGCTTGACGAAGTTCTCAATGACGTGCTCCTGATGCTTGGTCTGGTTCAGGAGGTTGCAGTTCATCGTCCACAGGATCGACGGCTTGGACATCGTGTACGACCCCGCGTTCTCCGGCATCACCGGCTCCTCGGCGTCGCCCTGCGGGACGAGGTCCATCTCGCGGTCGAAGTCGCCGCGAATCTCGTGGGGATCGAGTTTCTCGCCGCCGAAGAAGGCGAAGGCGTAGCCCGGATACATCCCGTGGGCGGCGTTGCCGTCCGGGTTGACGTAGTGGGGGTAGCCGTCCAGCAGTTCGATCTTGTACTGGCCGGAGTAGTTGTAGTATCCCTGGCCGGCGTCGCCGATGTTGCCAAGCATCGCCTGGACGAGGAACACCGCCCGCTGGAGCGCGTCGTTGGAGTGGAACCAGTGGTTGATCCCTTCGCCGGTGAACCACTGACCCTTCTCGGCGTCGGCGAACTCCCGCGCCGTCTGGGCGAGCTTGTCCGCCGGAATCGTGGTGATGTCCTCGACCGTCTCCGGATCGTAGTTCTCGATGATGTTGTCCCGCTGGCGGGCGAAGTCGCTCCTGACGGCAACGGTCGAGCCGTCGGTCAGTGCCACCTCGCTGTCGACGTCTAGCTGCGGCGTGGTCGGCATCTCCTCGCCGACCTCCTCGCGGGTCATCGCTACGGGCTGGCCGTCCTCACCCAGCACCACGAAGTCGCCCCAGTCGTTGTGCTCGTGCTGCTCGTCGAGGTCCTCCGCGGGCGGTTCGACGTCCTCGAACACCTCGTGTGCGCGAAGGTATTTGCCCGTGTCCTCCCGGATGAGTAGGGGAAGACTCGTGAACTTCCGCATGAACTCGGCGTCGTACAGTTCCTCGGCCATGATGACGTGGGCCATGCCAAGGGCGAACGCCGGGTCGCTCCCGGGGCGGATCGGGAGCCACCGGTCGCACTTCTGGACCGTCGGCGAGTAGTCGGGGTAGACGCCGACCATCTTCCCACCGCGTTCGCGGGTCTCCTGCAAGAAGTGGTTGTCCGCGAGTTTGTTGTGGATGAGGTTCTTCCCTTGAATGATGGTATAATCGGCCTTCCGCCAGGCGACGGCGTCGGAGTCGGAGGTCTGATACCCCGTTGTGATGACGTGGCCCGGCGGCAGGTCGGCGTACCAGTCGTACTCGGTCCATTCACAGCCGCCGAAGATGGACGCCAGTCGGCGGCCCGAGCCGTGCCGGGTGAACAGCCCGTCGCATTTGATGGCGTTGAAGATGTGGAACCGCTTGTTGTCTTCCAAGTTCGCCATCTTCTCGGCGATGAGGTCGATGGCCTCGTCCCAGGAGACGCGCTCGAACTCGTCCTCGCCGCGGCCCTCGGGGTTGGGGTCCTCGGGGTCCCACCCCTTGCGGACCATCGGGTACTTGATGCGCGATGGCTCGAACGTCCGGCGGTGCAGGGAGAGCCCCTTCATACAGCCACGGGGGTTCCAGTGCTGACTGACGCCGGCGTCCTCGTAGCCCGACGGGCCGACCGAGGGCTCCTCGTTGTGATACACCTGCTCGGCCCGTATCGGGACCCCGTTTTTCATGTAGAAGTTCAGCGCACACGACTGGGTGCAGTTGGGGTGACACACCGTCCAGTCCACCTCGTCGTAGGCGTAGATGTCGTGGTACACCTGCTCCCAGTCCCGGTTCGGATAGGACTTGAGCGGGTTGTCCACGCTCGTTATGGGTTCCGTGGACTGTGTCGCGCCCCATGCTCCTTCGGCGAGCGCACCGACCGTCCCAGCGCCCGCTGCGGTCAGGAAGTCGCGCCGTGACAGCTTCACCGGACATCACTCCGTTGGACAGCGCGTATCTGCATGTCGGGTACCCACGGCTATTGCTAAATGAACAATACCACAGGTTCCCAATTGGTGAGACGGGGCACGAAGATATTCGGCGAAAAAGGGTCCAAGGACGGGCTTCTGTTTTCAATACTTTACTGTCGGCTGTAAGTCTGTAAAGAATTTCGCCACCCGGGGTGGCGAATATCTTAAAATAGTTACAGCCAACAGTATTGACTTGTCGAAGACTATCGGTACCTACTCCGGGAGATAAAAATCGGATTTCGATTGTCTGTGCGGAGACGTGTTCCTGAGTTGAGCGATCTTGGACGGGTTCCGATGGCGGACGATGACGACGTCGTAGGCGTCGTCCGAGGCGATCGACCCGCCGACACTGCTGATGCTCGTGACGAGATGGCCGGCGTTTTCGCTCCCGATGAATACCATTGATGCGTCTTCTCTCTTGGCCATCTTGCGGATGGCTTTCGCCACCGACCCGGCCGGCGCGTACCGATCCACGACTGTATGTCGGAAATCCGAACTCGGACACAGATCCGTCATCTGCTCGTGCAGCGAGGTGACGACTGTCTCCAGATCGAATTCTTCGTTCGGCCCGATCCAGCCGTGTTCCCGGGCGTACTCGGCATTCCCCTTTCGAATGACACTGACGGCCAACACGTCCTCTTCGAAGACAGTGCCGAACTCCGTCGCCCGAACGAGTGCTGCCTCGGCCAGTTCGGAGCCGTCGAACGGCACAACGAGTGTCATACGCTGATTACCGGAGCCGTAGACAAGTAACATACCGTCCGTTCTTACGACGCGAGAAGACAGCCCGCAATCGAAGAGCCAGTACTGCACCCAGACCCGAGACACGCAGAACGGTAGTCCATCAACTCCCGAGGGATAACCGTTCGTCGCCCATTCGCTTGCCTTGCGCAACGAGACGCTCTCCGTAGTCGGTCCGGGCGTCGTCCCATGACGCCAGCGCATCTCCGAGCGAACTGTGGCGGTCGAGAGCGGCTTTTAGTTCAACGGCGTCGCTGGCCGCCTTCGCAGTACCAGCGGCAGTGTGTGGACGGGCGACGAACGCCGCATCACCGAGCAGACAGACCCTATCGACTGTCATCTGGGGGGTCTTGAGGTCGTAAATCGCCTGCACGAAGGGGGCTGCTGTTGTTGCCACGAGGTCGGCAAACACGGGCGGCAGTATCTCTGTCGCCCGCCCACGCTGGCGCGTTTCGACCGGGTTTTGGAGGTGCCCCGGCGACACGCTGAACTGCTGGCTCGCTCCTGTCGTGTCAGTGAAAATAATATCCCGCTCGCGCCCGCGGAGTGTGTCGTACCAGACCCAGTTGAGACGGCGGTCACCGGGAGCCGTGCTTCCGTCGCCGCCGGGGATACAGTACGCGAGGATGAGCGTCCGCTCCCCTTGATAAAACGTGAAACGGCCGTCGAACGCGTCGATGACTGCGTCCGAAACGTCAGTCTCCGGGACGACACCACGCCACGCGACGTAGTCGGCAAACTCCGGTTCGGTCTCGGGAAACAGTTGCGCACGGGCCGTCGACTGCCCGCCGTCGGCAGCGACAACCAGATCGGCCGCCGTCCGGTCCCCATCGGCGAACCGAACTGCGCCGTCTGTGGCCCTGAGACCGGTGACAGTCCGGCCGGTGTGGTACCGGTCGTCCGGGAACGCCGCCCGCAATTGACGGTAGACCGCGTCCCACGAGGTGAACACCATCGAATCCGATGTCGACGTCCGTACATCGCCGTCAGCAGTCAGAAACCGCCGCTCACTGGCTCGGGTGGTGATGGTCGCCGGGTCGACGATGTCGTGGCGTGAGAGGAACTGTCGGATCGACTGCTGGGCGACGATGCCGCCGCCGCGACTTCGGAGGTCGCCGGCCGATTGCTCGGCGACCGTCACGTCGTGGCCTGCATTGTCGAGAGCGATGCCGGTAAACAGGCCGCCCATCGACCCGCCGGAGATGGTGACGGACAGGGAATCGGATGGTTCGTTGGCGAGGTCCTGTGACACGGCCCCTCTCAGCGCTTGCCGTACGAAAGGCCTCTGGTCCACCGACCGATGACAGTATCGCTCCCGAACACCAGCCCCGAGAGGCGCTCCTGAAGTTCCCCTGTCGCTTCCGCTGTAACTCATCATACTACGAAGTCCCAGTGGTTGCTTCGCACCGAGTCGGACTATTAATGTCAGCCGACACTAAACACGACGTATGCGAGTCGCGGCAGTCGGAATCGGTGGTGCCGGGGGACGGATCGTCGAGCGGCTGTGGCAGGACAACGAACGCCGCGAGACGACGTATCTCGGCGCGGCCTGTGCCGTCGATACGGACACCGAAGCGCTCGACGAACTCGACGCACTTCCGGACGACCGGCGGCATGCCTTCGGACTCTCCGAAACAAACGGGGCCGGAACGAACGGGGACCGGACGAACGGTACTGCCGCCATCGAAGACGAACGGCTCGAAGTGCGCCGGCCGATAGACCAACTGGTAACGAGCGATATCGACGCTCTCGTCCTCGTGGCCGGACTTGCGGGCGGGACGGGCAGTGGCGCTACGGCCAACATTGCCGACGCCCTCAGAGAGATTTACACGATCCCGGTCTACTGCCTGTCGGTACTACCAGCCGGCAGGGACGACGAAGCAGCCGCCAACACCATCCAAGCACTTCGAGCGCTGGAAGCGACCGTCGACGGGCAGATACTGTTCGACAACGAAGCGTGGCTCGGAAGCGGACAGACGGTCGAGACGGCCGCCGAGACGCTGAACGAGACTGTCGTGACACGGCTGGGTGCCCTATTCGCAGCGGGTGAGGCGACGGCATCCGACGCAGTCGGCCAGAGTGTCGTCGACGCCAGCGAAATAATCAACACCCTCTCGGACTCGGGTTTCACTACGCTTGGCTACGCCAGTCAGGACCTGCAAGCGGACGATGGCGGCAGTGACGGGACAGTCATAGACCAGCTCAAGAACCGTTTTCTCGGCGACAACTCGGACGACGTCGACGAAATCGAGGCATACAACGCCGTCGAGACGACACTTCGCCGCGCTGTACGCGGCAAACTGACGGCCCAGTGCGAGCTGGATTCGGTTGATAGAGCCCTTGCCGTGTTTGCCGGACCGCCCGCGTGGTTGATCCGGGATGCCGTTACCGACGGGCGGCGATGGCTCACGGAGGAACTCCAGTCACCGGAGGTGCGGAGCGGCGATATGCCGACGCCAGACCGGGACACGTTGTCTGTCCTGGTCGTACTTAGCGGCGTCACAGAACTGCCGCGGCTGGTGGAACTCAAAACGCTGGTCGACGAATCGGAATGAGACGGCCCGTTAGATTCTCGTGGGACTGGAGCCAGACCGTCTGAAGTGCGGAAAAAACGAGACAAAGCGGATTATACTCAAATAGATTTATAAGTGACAGTTTTCAACGAAACCATACGATGACACGGACTGTCATATCATACGAAGACGGCCACGTCTACGAGTTCTCCCCGAATATGGAACCGCTGTATACGGCTTCCGACGGCGAGCCGATCACGTTTGAAACCATCGATAGCCTGAACAAAGCCGTTCAGTCAGACGCTGATCTGATGGATGCGATCCCTGAAGAAGTGAATGCGGCTACAGGGCCGGTTGCTGTCGAGGGAGCCACACCCGGCGATGTCCTCAAGGTTGAGATCGAAGACGTCCGAGTCACCGAGGATCTGGGTCGCGTAATTACGGCACCGGGGTTTGGACTCCTTCAAGATCACGAGGACATCGAACACCCAGCGACGCGCGTGACGGAGATAACCGACGGCGGGGAGTCACTCTCGTTCAAGGATATGGAGGTACCAGTTGACCCCGTCATCGGGACCATTGGCGTGGCAACGTCCGAGGAATCGATGTCGACCCTGACGCCACACGACCACGGCGGAAATCTCGATACCACGGATATGACCACTGGGACGACGGCCTACTTTCCGGTGTTCCAGGACGGTGCGATGTTAGCGATGGGTGACTCGAAGGCCGCGATGGCAGACGGCGAAATGTGTGGCACTGGTGCCGAAATCGGAACCGAGATCGACGTCACCGTCTCAGTAATCTCGGATGCCGCTGTCGACCTTGAGCGCCCACTCGTCGACACCGGTGACGCGTGGAAGACGATTGCAAGTGCCGAAACGATGGAAGATGCGGTCAAGACGGCAAACGAGGACCTCATCGGATTGCTCGCTGCCGAACACGAGTACACGCTGACCGACGCCTACCTCTTTTCGAGCCTCGTTGGTGGCCTCGAAATCAGCCAAGTCGTCGACCCACTCGTTACTGTGCGAAACTCCATTCCGCGCGAATACCTCCCAGATCCATTCTAACTATCGCGGCGAAGCTGTCAGTTCTGTTGGCACTTAGCGGGACGACAATTTCAACGGGGACACTCATCTGGATAGTGGATCTCTGCTCGTCCTGCTGCCGGCATTCCGCAAATTGGTGGCTCTGAATCTGGCGTACACCGCTGAACGAACGCACGACCTCCCAGAATCGACAGCTTCTGCTATCGGCCACCTGCCAAGAAGCCACAAACGGTATCCACTTCTATGCCCCGCTGGAATCGGCTCCGAAAGATGTCGATCCGGTTGCTCCACTACTCAGACATTGAGAACGCTTGCGACGACCCCGTGCGGATGGGTCGGCTTGCCGGAACGATCCAGTCAATCCGCGGGGAGGATACTGTAGTCGCTGGCACCGGCGACAACACTGCACCGGGTGTCCTCGCCCATTACTACGAGGGGCATCAAGCGATGCCGTTTTTCCGGGCAGTGAGTACCGACGTCGAGACGGTAGGGAACCACGATTTCGACTTCGGGACTGCTCCCATTCTGGACGTGGTCTCGAAGAGTCCACAGGAGTGGGTCGTCGCGAACGTTTACGAAGGCGAGAGTGAGGGCGCCCGTGGCGCTCCCTTCGCTGGATTAGACGGGACGACAGTCTTGCATCGAGATGGCCGGCGAGTCGGATTCGTCGGCGTAGTCGATCCCGCGACTCCCCGGATTGCTTCCGGCGCGTCAGAGCTGAACGTGACCAATCCTGTCGAGAGCGTGCGGAAAGCGGTCAGCGAACTCGGCAACAGTGTCGATCATTTCGTCGTCCTCGCACACTTGCGAGACGACGTAGAGACCGACGTTGCGGCCGTTCAGGGCGTCGACGCGGTCCTCGGCGGCCACGTCCACAGGGAGCGCCACGAGGCTGTCGACGGAACACTGGTTGTCCGCCCCGGAGCGAACGGGCAGGTGGTCTGGGAAGTCGAACTCTTCGACGGGGACCGCTCGCCGATTGCCACCCGTCATTCGACATCCGAGGGACCTATCGACGAGTCCGTGGCCGACATGACCCGCGAACGGCTGGCCGATGTCGGTCTGCTGGAGACTGTTGCCACTGTCGACGATCCGATCCATCGAGGCCTCGACGAGCGAACCCGCGGCGAGAGCCGCGTTGGCAACCTCGTGGCTGACGCCTATCGCTGGGCGGCCGATACTGACGTCAGCTTCGTCCACAATGGCGGCCTTCGAACGGGGCGACCCCTGTCCGGCGAGGTCACTGCTGGCGAGGTGGCCAGCGTACACCCCTTCGGCGGTACGGTAGAAGTCCTCGGCGTCTCCGGTGAACAACTACGAACCCTCTTGCAGGCGGCCTTCCGTCCCCACCGCGAGGACGGACGGCTCTGGCACGGCGACGTCAGCGGGATGACCGTCGAGTACGATTCCGAGGCTGGACGGCTAATCGGTGTGGCTGTCAACGGCCAGAGTCTCGAAGCCGGTCGAGAGTACAGACTTGCCACCAACTCCTACGTCGTCTACAGCGATGACTGGCCGATTCCACACGAGGCAACCATCGACTCGTTCGGTCTCCCGTTCGAGACCGTCGCAGACTACGCTCGCGAAGAGGGCATCACTGTCCGGGTGGGTGGCCGACTCCAGGACTGCTGACCGGGTCCCGCCACGGATGGCCTTCTGCAACTGTCTCCTTCAGGTACTGACCGTTCCAGAACTACCCTGTCGTAGTAGCCAACAGTACTTGCTATCGACGGGCCTTGTTTCGACGCGGTGCAGGTCGGCCGAGCCGGTAGCTATCGGAAAAACGAAATCGACCAGAGACTCCCACAGACCGGTCCTGTTCAGTCGACACAGACACCACCCCACGTTATTGGAGACATCTAAACAGGGCCGTATATAGTATTACGAGTCACGGTGGACGGTTCATAGTAGTCAGTATACATATTATAAATGTTCAAACACGTCATCAGTATGCGTTCCAGTGTAGCATGAGCACACTCTCGGCTGATACGGAGAGTTGGTTATCGTTTGGTAAACAGGACATGATGGTGTTCATACTCGTTATGTCCCTTACCGGGTTGCAGAACGCGTTCACAGAAATCATGCCCGAGTTCACGGTCGGACCGCTAGAACTGGGGGTTGGTGGCTTCATCTTTATCCCGATCGTGCTGGTGCTACTTTTCAGGACCTACTGGGCTGCAGTAGCCGTTCCTGTTGGCGAAATCGTATTCGGAGAAATACTGCTCGGTGAGTTCGATGGACTGGGTGCCATGGAGGGATTGCTCCTCATCCCGGTCTGCTATTATTTCGCCGCGAAGCTGCTTCAGGACCCGGAAAACACCACACAGTTGGCAATTGTCGTGTTTCTGGCTGAGGCACTCGAAGAGTTCTTCGCTACGTTCATCGATATTGGGAAGGTGTATGTCGGGGTTGAAGAATTGGAAGCCGTACCCGGCCTCCCCGAGAGCATTATCGTGCTCGAAGGGGTCGACTTCCTCACACAGATGCTAATCACGGGGACTCTTTTCGGCGTAATCCCCGCACTGTATCTCTACCCCAAACTCCACGGTAAAGTCGAACCGCTGCTCGGTATGGAACCGTTTGAGGGTGAACGCGGCGGGTCGATGTGGCGTGGCTTTTCGCCGAAGGCGCTGTTGGCGGTGCTTATCGCCTTCCCGCTCGCCTTCGTTGCCGAAGCTGCCAGCGAAGTCGGTGGGGCGGTCAACGTAGTCTGGGAGCCGGAATTCCTCGCGACGTTCGGCCAGAGTTACATCGCAGTTCCGATCGTCGTCTCCGCTATCGTCGCCACCATCGTCTGGTACCGCGCAACGCAAACGGCGTAAGATGATGACAGCGACACACGACTCTCAAATTGCCGTTGACGAACTGCAGTTCCGGTATCCCGGTGCTGACGAAGCTGTGTTGACCGGGGCGGAGCTGACGATAGAGCCCGGCGAGTTCGTCGCCATCATCGGTGGGAACGGTTCCGGCAAGACGACGCTGTGTAAGTCGTTTAACGGAATCATCCCGCATTTTTACGAGGGTGATATGCGAGGACAAGTTACCGTCGCTGGACACGATGTCTCCGAGAGCTCTGTTGCAGAGCTCTCACAGCACGTCGGCTACGTGTTCCAGGAGTTCGATAACCAGCTCGTCAGTCCGACTGTATTCGAGGAAGTCGCTTTCGCCCCGATGAACTATGGACACGAGGACTACCGCGAACGAGTCCACCGGACACTAGATCTGCTCGATTTGAGCGGACTGGAAGACCGCTTCGTCTGGGAACTCTCCGGCGGGCAAAAACACTTGGTTGCGCTGGCGGCAGCGTTATCGCTAGACCCAGACATCCTCGTCGTCGACGAACCGGCGGCACAACTGGACCCAGTCAACGCTCGGGAGACCTACGACCGTCTCGCCACGCTCAACGAAACCCACGGGAAAACCGTGGTCACTATCGAACATCAGACAGAGTTCATCGCCGAATACTGCGATAGCGTCGTCCTCGTCGAGGACGGTATTGTCCGTTGGAAATTACCGGTCGAGACGGCCCTCAATCAGCTGGAAGTCCTCAGAGGACAGGATGTCCATCCCCCACAGGTCACGCGGATCGCCGAGCGCGTCCTCGATGATGCTCGCCCGCTCCCGGTGACGCTCGCGGACGGCCTCGATCTATTCACCGATTACGGCGACACCACTGTGGCTCGAACTGACGGACCACCGGAGGTGAACCGGAAAGGGAAGCCTGTCATCTCCTTCAACAACGTCTCGCAGTCGTACGATACACTCCGAAGCGGGACAAAAGACGTTCTCGATACCCTCTCACTGGAGGTCTACCCAGACGAGCGGGTCGTCCTCGTCGGCAGCAACGGCGCTGGGAAATCCACGCTCATGCAACTGGTGACTGGCTTGGAGACGCCCGACGAAGGGACGGTCACCGTCGGCGGAACAGACACTGGAGATGTGCTCCCGGAGCAACTGGCCGAGGAGGTCGTCTACGTCAAGCAGAACCCCGAAGAGATGTTTATCGACGATACTGTCCGGGCTGATGTCGCTCACTACCTCGATGATAGGGGCTACCCGAACGTCGAGCAGCGAGTCGACGAGGTGATCGAATTCCTCGACTTGGAAGATCTGCAGTCCCGGGACGGCCGCCTGCTCAGCGTCGGCCAACAGCGCCGGGCGTCACTGGCTATCGGGCTTGCGACGAACCCGTCGATTATCCTGCTCGACGAACCAACCGGCAGTCTCGACCTCGCGAGTCGCGAGGAGGTCGGTCGAACCATCGACCGGGCGGGCGACCGTGTCGAGACGGTCGTGATTGCGACACACGACCTCGAGCTCGCGGCATCGTGGGCGACTCGTGTCGTCGTGCTCGACGACGGTGACATCATCGCTGACGGCCCGCCGAGTGACGTGTTTGCTGACCTTGCCGCTCTCGAACGAGCGAACCTTCACCCACCGCAAGTGGTCCGCCTGGGGACAGAACTCGGCCTCAGTCCCGCACCGCTCACGGTCGAGGCGTTCACGGACCGACTGAACACGGCAAGTCCGCCGGACGAGACATCGAAACCGACCGTGGAGGAGCAGTGATGACGACACTCGATGCGCTTCGTGATGCCACGTCTGTCGAGGCGATCAAGGCTGACTTGCTTCGGACGGCCTACGAGAACGAGGGTTCGTTCCTCCACCGCTTGGACCCCAGAGTCCTGTTACTCTGGTACGTCGTCTTCCTGTTCGTCCCGTGGCTGTTCTACGACACGACCATCCTTCTCGGACTGCTAGCGTTCGTGTCGGTGCTCGCAGTACTTTCACGGGTCAGCCTGTTCCTCGTCGGACTGATGGCGTTTACCGTGGCAACGACGTTAGGATCGTACGCTGTCGTGACTGTCTTCACGGGTGATCCCGTTGCGGCAATTCGAGCGTTAGTTCCGTACACGCTGAAGTTAACGATCATCTCCGTGTCGAGTTTGGCGGTGTTCTCGAGCATGGGTCCGAAGACCCTCTCTCAGGGTCTCAGAAGTCTCGGGATTCCACGACAGTTCACGTTCCTCATCACGTACGGCTACCGGATGCTCCCAGTGTTGTTTGAGGAGTACCACGATCTGGTGAACTCGTTCCGGTTACGGAGTACGGCTCCCGACTCACCCGGGCGATTCCGCTGGCGGCACTACGTCTACCTGCTGAAGCTATCGGTGCGTGCGTTCTATCCGATGATCTTCAACGTGGCAAAGCGAAGTCGCGTCACCGTCGAGGCCATGGAAGCCCGGGGATTCTCGCACTCACTAGCCGACGAGGCGAGTACGGAGCTTCGGCTTGCGGACATGCAGATTCGACCCGTCGATGTCGGGTTCTTCGCCGGTTCTCTGCTCGTCGTTACCGGACTCGCGCTTCTTCTGTGATGTCCTCCGCGCCGTTGACTGTTGCCTTACCGCGTTCTCATTCTCTTACTAGCGTATCAAAAGGGACTCCAGTGTACCCTTTGACAGTCTGGCACTGTCTACAGTATATTGAGGGATACATATCGGGTGTAACTGCTCCATAGGGCTCTTAGCGGTCTTTTTGACATGACGGACTGAGTGAGTGATATGAGCCTGATTACGGGAAACTCGCTCGAATCGAAACTGCTGGAGACGATTATTCTCGGCCGAGCAAAGATTCCGGACGACCCCGATCCAGGGAACTATGTCGTCGTCGACGTCGCGCAGTTCTCGACGACGGTCCCGGAACTGTTTGCGAATGGCGCGGAGTACATCTACATTACCGAGGAACGGGGGAACGAACCAGCATTCAAGGCTGAACATCCAGACGCGAAAATCGGCGGGAGTTCCGGCCCGGACTATCGGGGCGAAGAAGGATACGACTTCTTCAATTCACCGAGCTTCGTTCAGGATATTGACGTCGCCGGTCGGCCGACTGCGATGACCTCGACCAACGGTGGGAACGCGGTCACGGATATCCGCTTAGCAGGCGGTGACGACGTCGATATCTACGTTGGTGGGTTGACTAACGGGAAAGCGGTCGCCGACTATCTCGCAGACAGCGACCGCGAGATCTATTTCGTTGCCGCCGGCTCGAGAGGGAAACCCTCGCCTGAGGACCTCGTTGGCGCGCTGTATATTGCTCGGCAACTGCACGGGAAGCCACTGACACCGGAGCAACGCGATATCTATCGGGAAGTCGTTCAGTTCGCGAAGGGGCCGAAGTACGAGGAGAAACCACAGATCAAGCGTACGGACCTCTACGAGTACACACTCGCGTTCGACAGCCGTGACGTCGTTCCGAAACTGGACGGGCAACGACTCTATGACGTGAGTGGCGAGAGCGAGATCTGATGCGGACCGATATCCACACGCACACCACGTACTCGGATGGGTCGGATCTCGACGCAATGGTTACCGCGGCCGAACAGGCTGGCTTGTCTGCACTCGGGCTGACTGATCACTGTATCGTCACTGAAGACGACTTCGGGCGACGTGCGAGATACGACCTCGTCGAAACGTATCAACAACGCCGGGAGGACATTCGTGCTGCCAGAGACACGACTGCCCTCCAACTGTACGATGCTGCCGAAGTAAGCTACGTCGAAGGCACCGAGTCGCGTATTGCGTCGTTTCTCGACACCGCCGACTTCGCATACACTATCGGGAGCGTCCACTTCGCCGACCAGTACGACTACACCAGTGGGACACAGTACGTTACTGCGTCCGCAACGCAACGCCGGAGGGCCGTCGAGCGGTACTACGATGCGGTCGTTGCGCTCATCGAATCTGAACTCTTCGACGTAGTCGGGCACCTCGACCTCCCAGAGCGCATTCCAACGTTGCGACGGCACACAATTCGAGCGGATTACGACCGGGTCGCACGAGCGCTTGCTGACTCCGAGACAGTCCCTGAGGTAAACGCCGGTCGCGTCCATCGCTCGCTCGGCCGGGTACATCCCGACCCAGCGATGCTAGATCTGTTTACCGAGTATGGAATCCAGTTCGTCCTCGGATCGGACAGCCACACGCCTGCAGAACTCTCGCAGCGAGTCCCCGAACTACGAACACTGACTGAAACACTAGACCGGTCACCTGTTGCTGCTGTACTACGCGATAATCAACAGTACCGTGATTTTTGAGCAACCTATAGTAGCCATTGAAAATCAATGCATACCTGCTCGCACGACGGCAGTGCGATCAGTGTGTACATCGTTTCAATTGTTACTATAGCGACTGTTCGAATGCCGTGAACACAGCGAATATCTCACTGCGATAGTGGCTATATATAGGTTTTAGTGGCCAGCCCCTATGATGATATCTTGTGTATTCCGCCCTCCAGGAGTACCATCGCACACTCCCACGACATAGCGCCCGAACTGTGGCTATGACCTGCTCGCCCCGTCACATTCATCTGAATAAACAGTTCAGTCCCCAATTACTTGAGCTTCTCACAGACACTTGGCTGCCGTTAGCCATCAAATTTTCCGGAGGAGACTGGTAGCATGGCCAACGATTCAGGGCTTCGTGTTACTGGTCCAGATACTCTGGGTGGCGCAGTACTGTACCTCGTTGTCGGTATCGCTATCGCTAGCTACGGGGGATTCGATTACGTTCAGCAGACTGAAGCAGTTCGAAACTCGGTTGAAGTGGACGCGAACATTACGGAACTCGGTATCGAAACGGATAGCGGAACATCGTCAAATCCGGGCGTAAAGTACGAACCGAACGTCGAATTTGAATACACCTATAATGGAACTACATACACCGGGACAAAACTATACCCAGCGAATATTGAGCGGAACTATGAGAGACGGTCAGCAGCCGAATCAGCGATCGACTCTTACGAACAGGGGACACAGACAACTGCATACGTGTCTCCAGACGAGCCAGAAGATGCGTTTTTGAAAAACAAAACGTCGAACGCACCGATCATCGCTATTGGACTTGGCGGATTATTCACCCTCTTTGCAGCCTTCTCTGTCGTGAAGAAGCTCTGAGTCCCCTTCCGTTGTTCGGCTGTCCGTGTCGTTACTGGACATCATGTGTGATCTGCCCGAATACGTTTAACTAAACACGACTGTTCTATTCGCGCACAGCTTAAAGTGTAAATAGAGCTATATCTAACCAGTATGGTGGAAGAGTCCGGCCCGAAAGGAAAAGAGGAGGGTCAGTCGGCAGCACAGTCGACGTTCACGCTAAATCGGCGGACGCTACTTCAGTCAACCCTTGTTGGAAGTGCGATATTGGGGGGAGTCGGTCTGGCCACACCAGTTGCCAGACAGGTGCAGTCCGACGAGAAGGGTTCTGGAGATAGCAACAATCGCTCAGCGGGCTTTCCGCCGAGTGGCATCACTGAGTATGGACGGAAAGTCACCCTCGGAAACGGGGAGGTGCGAACATTCACGAGTGAAACACCGTCAGGAGAGCCGAGGTATCACGGAGTCGAGTTCGACCACACGGCACTCGAGGGGCTTCCAAGCGAGACAGAGATAAGTGAGGTAAACGATCCTGTGGAGACTGATAAGTATCGGTTTAGTGGACAGGCGGCAACGATCCATTTCAAACAGTCACTCCAGTTCTTTGTGCCGTTCCCAGATGCGGCTGGCACGCCGTTTACCTTCTTGGGACTCAACTGGAATCCGGACGGCCATTTCGGTGGCAAAGGAGCGTGGGAGAAGCCACACTTCGATATCCACTTTCATACGCGTGACCCTGCAACAGTGGATAACGTCGAGGGGCCTCAGCTTCCGCCGTACGATATCAAAACAGCGGACGGAATCGAGACAAATTTCGACTTCGCTCAACTTCCAGAAGGGTATGCGCGATCACCTCCGCCCGTCGCTGACGAGCGGTATATCACAGACATGGGTGAACACGTAGCTCCCAACGATGCGCCTGAACTCCCAAGTGGCCCCGACGACCGAGGTGATCCTACTAGCTTCAGCAACACACTCATTCAAGGGTTTATCGGTGACACAGAGGGGTCACAGTTGGCGTTCGTGGAACCGATGCTCACCCGAGAGTTCCTGAGCGATTTCCGAGGCAGCAAAACGTATGACGTCCCACAACCGGCCGAATATCCACACGAACAGCAGCACCCACACGAGTACAGTGTCCGGGATATCCCGTCGCAAAACAAGACCGTAGTCGCTATTCAGAGTTTCAAACATGTATCTGACTGAGCAGCAGGATCGTCTTAGTTGAGCACACTCGCTCAAATTGAATTCTCCACGCAGTGCGGCTCGTTGCGCCACGCAGTTTGACAGAATACGCAAATACGGTGGCCACGAGGCGCACCGTGATATTAGCACTATCTGACAAGTCGTTTAGTAACTATTCTGTATGCAACACGTCCCCTCGGCAACCGTCGATGTGACTGAACACGCGACGCTCACAAACATAGAGTTGAACTTTCAGTATAGTAGCCATTGGAAATCAATGCACACCTGATCGCATGGCGGCAGTGCGATCAGTGTGTACATCGGTTCAATTGGTACTATAGAACCACTACAGCGAGTGTTCATCCCACTGGGAGAGCGAATCGCTCTCGTTTCGTCGGGCGACCGAGTCTATCCCTCCACAGGCAAGATTAGAGTTGAGCGTGGGGTGACTGAGGATGCGCCGCCCTGACGGCGCAGACAAGCGACCCGAAGCAGAGCCGACAGGGACGGTCTGCCAACGACGAAGACACCGGGGGCTAATCGTCAGGTGATGTCGGGGGAGTGGTGGCTGGATCGGCTTCGGGGATATCTACCCCAACAGCAAACAGTTATATTCTCCAGCAAGCGTACTGAACAGATATACTCGGCAGGGTCTGCCATCCGGACGCGGTCGTCGGCGGGGTCCGTCGTGGGGAATTACATGGAAGGAACGGTTCGAGAAGTCACGCCTGGCGAATTGTGCGACGCGGTCGACCCGTGTGAGGTTACACTCGTCCTCGGGGCACCCAGTGTCGGAAAGTCACATCACCTGCGGCGGGTCGGTCCGTCCGTCGAGCGGCTCGCAGAAACAACAGCTATCGACGACGACGAACTCGTGGTCGTCGACGATTTTGTCTCGGCGGTTTTGCACCTCGGCGGCGACCGGGACAGGCTGAATGGCCTGTTCGATCGTTCCGGGGGTGCAGTAATCGTGACGCGGCCACGGAGCCTCGACTGGCTCTGCCGACACGGTCACCTCGCGCCCGTTTCGTTCCACGACCGAGTCGATTCCGTGCTCGTGGTTCGGACGCCCCCCGAAGAGAGCCACGATGCAATCACCGAAATCCGCGAACTCACCAGCCAGCGACGTCCACCAAAACTGGGTGACGGGGAGCGCACGTCCCTCGTCGAACGCGTCACCTATCCAGGCTATGACTTCGAGGACGAGCGGCTTCAGCAACAGATCGGGACCGTCGAGGAGACAGTCACGCCCGCAGCTTTCCTCTCGCTCTCGCAGTATGGGTCCGAAACGGTTCTGGCCGGTCCCGATGTCAGGGCGGTGGTTACCGACCGCGACATCACGGTCGAACCGTTTGACGAGGGCGCCCTCGACCTCATCGCGTCCCTTTATCCCTGTGCCGAGGATGGCAGTTGTAGCTCGGTCGAAATGTCGCCTGCGGTCGCCACCGCACTCGCTCTCGTCGCGAGGTCGCTGGCAGATGACGACACGGAGTGGCTCGAACCGTTCGTTCGACATCGGCCGCTGGCCGGGGCTGCCGAAGCCCTCGAAATCGCCGTCGATCTCCCGCCGGGGACGGTCGAGCGGCTTCGGGTGTTCGGGTCCGAACCGATGCGAGCGAGGATCAGTCAGCGCCTGACGGCTCAGTCCGAAACGGAGACAGCCATCGCCGACGCGAGTGCCCCAATCGATGCGGCTCTGGCAGCCATGCGAGCAATCGGGTCGTCGCTGGACGACGCCGCGATGGAGCCCGACGAGTACGGAACCGATCCCCTCGTCGGTTCCTGGCACTGGAACGGACTAACAGCGTTAGACGCGGCTGCGGCGGACCGAGAGTTCCCGAACTCGGACAAGAACTCTGCAGCCGACGGGGACGTTGCTGGGGTCGGCGTCGACGAGGTCGTCGACGCACTCGATGGCGGGCTCGTGCTCCTGTCGGGACCGAAAGCCAGCGGGAAGCGACGGCTCACAGCGAGCGTTGCGACGGCACTTACGATGCGGGGAGCGACGGTCAGACTCTCCGACCTCCGTCAGCCAAACCACAGCAGGGTGGGAATCGACGCCACGCCCAACGCAGTCGTAGTCGCGACGTACGGGGCCGAGCCAGCACGGATCGTGAGCGACGCTGGCGTTCGGGCGCTCGCTGACTGGGTCGAGGCAGGGGTCTGTTCCGGTGCAGTGCTGCTCTGTGATAACGACCGACGGGAGCATCTGGATGCCCTCGCCGACCGGACTGGCTGTGACGACGTCGAGGCCTGGTGCGACCGTATCGAGTTCGACCTTGGAGACGCTGACCTGACGGCCGATCGGAGGCCAGAGGCGGTCGCCGAGGATCTGCTGTCCGCGCTGGAGTGGCCCGAAAATCGAACCCCTTCCCGTCGGTCACTCGCGGTCGATTCGGTCGCGGGCCAGAGTACGCTGGCAGCGATCGCTGGCATGCCCGACAGTGCTCTCGATGCGGCCTTCGTCGGGCAGGCCGTTGCCGAGGCCGTCGCTGTCGTCGCACGGACCGCCCAGCCGAGCGCCGCACGGGAGTGGCTGCTCTTGGTCGACAACCTCGTCGGAGACGTCGCAGGGAACCGCTGTGACACGGACGCGGCGATCAGGTACCGGGGAACGGTCGCGGGCACTGCTATGGCGACTGTGGCGAGCGAGCACCCGACAGCCGACGCGTGGGTCGAGGCCATTGCAGTTCGTGCGCTGGCACTGACCAACGAGACCGCGACTCCCCACGGTCGGGACTCGGTCGGTGGCGACGTCGAACCTATCGTGACCGCCGTCACGACGGCCCTGTCGACGCTTGCCCGACCAGAAGCCGGAGGAGAGCCGAATCAGGGGGCACTCGCGACGGTCGACCATCTGCTCCACGAGATGGTGGACGGGAACGCCATCGATCCCGAACCCGGCCTGTATCCGCTCTGTCGGATCTACGGGAAGACTGTCGGACGGCTCGTAGAACGAGCCGAGGAGTCGGCGAGTGCCGAGGCGGTGCTCGCACCGGTGATCGCGCTCGTCGACCAGACAGCGTCCGAGTACGAGGACGGTCACGCGTCCGTCCTCCTCGGCAACGTGTTCGGATCGATGCTCGGGGCCCTCGGGAGTGTGGAGATGCCGACCGACGACCTCCCCGTCTGGATTGACGCGGTCGACGCTGCTGCGAGAGACGTGGCCACGTCGCTCCAGCACGACGAGAACCGGGCCGAGCTGTTACACGTCGCGTCCGTGAGCGCAATCGGCTTCTGGGTGTTCGACCACAACTGTCCGGCGGACCGATTCGAGCCGTGGCTGGTGGCGACCGGCGAACAACTCTGTCGGAGCACGGCCGAGTCGTCGTTCGTCGAGCACCCCGAATCCTTCGTGGTCGACACGTACAGCTGGGCAATCTGGCACGTCGTTCACTACCGCGACCTCGACCGTGCCGAGCGACTGTTCGAGAAGTGTCACCGGCTGGTCGATACGATCGCTGACTCGGAGGTCCCCGACGACGAGTGGGAGTGCCGTGCGTCACTCCACGCCGGCGCGCTCGCGACCCTAGCCATCGTGGAACAGGGAGACGTGGCCAAGTCGGGCCCCTACGGCAAAGGAGCCCTCAGACTCCCGAATTCGCCAGGGTTCGCGGACTGGATCGACCGCTACGACGCGACCGTGACCCGCGGAGTAGCGGGCGATGCACCGACAGCAGTGGTCGAGCCGTACCTTCGGGCGGTCTACCGTGGGGCGCTCTCGACGCAGGTCCGGGGATACGACACCGAGCCTGACGACGGGATTTCGCCACACAGCGAGAGTATGTGGTTCGACAGCCTGACAGAGCGCATTGAGGACCTGGCAGCCACGGGTGACCTAGTCTCGGATCCGGTCGCGTTCCTGCGTTCGGTCTACGGCGACGCAGCTACAGGGTGGGCCGCAGAGGGCGAGGCGAACCTGGCCGGAGAGTGGCTTGGGTCGCTCGTCCGGGCGTTCCGCGGAGCGCGAGAAGGGATCGAGGGACCGAGCAAGACGGAGTGGTTCGACGCGTTCGCGGAAGCGGACGCGGCCGTTCTCCTGGCAGTGCTGACTCGGACTGACGCCGGCGGGCGAACGCACGATCGCCTGGTGGAGTCGGTACTCTCCCAGATCGAAACCACCGCAACGGCGACGGAGTACCCACTGCAGCCCGTACACTACGTCGCTTCGGTCTTCGGGACCGCACTGGCGCTGGCAGTCGAGGCCGACCCTGCGGAAGTTCGCTTCGGCGTGACCGAAGTCGTCGCCGCCGAACAGCGAACTGACTTCGCGTGGGTCGGGATGGCGCGGGCGAGTGTCCTCGAACGGGTGTATGCGGCGGCTCTCGCCGAAGTCGGGCAGACGAATGCCGACCACGACAACACCGAGGCGTGGCTGGCCGTCTGCTCGGAGCGGATGGAAGCAACTGCGACGCGGGAACTCCCCGACGATCCCGCCGGTTTCGTTGCGGGAGTCTACACCCGGGCGTACGTCGAGGCAGTCGAAGCCGAGACGCCAGCGTGGCGCCGGCGTCTCGATGCCGCCCTCCGGGCGTTCGCCTTGGAGAGCCACGTCGAGGACCCGGCGACGTTTCTCGAAGGAGTCTACGCCGACGTCGTAGTCGCGGGAACGACGCAGAGCCAACTAGCCGCCGAGGTCGAGGCGTGTGTCGAGGCCGTGTCTCAGTCCGTCGAGCGTGCGAGTGAGGAGAACGTCTTCCGGGCCGACGATGCCGTGGTACGAACCTTCTCGCGGGCCGTCGACAGGCTCCCGACGGGTAATCCCCGAGCACAGGCAGACTGTACCCACTTGCTCGGTCGGGCACTCCGGGCGACCGGGGGCGAGACCCTCGAAGCGGCCGTCTTCGGCGGCGACCGTCCGACCGGGGACTACTCGGAGTGACCCACTGGCAGAATCCACCGTATGGCAACCTACTACGTCCTCTCGAGTCCAGACCACAATCCCGACAGCAACCACAGTTCCGAGTGGCCGAAGGAACTCGGACTGTCATTCGACGACCGTGAGATCTGACTCTTTCAGGGAAAAGGGCACGGTCTCGGCGGTGCCGTCTACGACTTCGAGGACTTCCGCCTCGACGAGTGGGCCGAGTTCGTCGACGCCTGCGCCGGCGACTGGCTCCGCGAGGAACTATCCAGACACGAGTCGCTGACTGCTATCGACGAGGCGGACTTCGTCCGGACGCTAAACCGACACGCCACGTTCGCAACGGAAGAGCACTGACGAAACTGGTGGGACCGCTATGCTCATTCGTCGTCCGTTTTCCCTGGCCAGACCGTCGGCCTGATCCGTCTGTCATCGTACGCTGAGAGGTCGGCGCGGACGGTCTCGACCAAGTCCGTGGCCGAGGACTCGCCGTCTTCGATTGCAGTGACCTCCGCGGGCGTCAAGCGCACGGAGACATCGCGCTCTACCGGTCCGCCGAGGAGGAAGGTGAGAATCCACTCGCCGTCGCGGGCCAGCAGGACGTAGGAGTAGGGCTGCCGATCGAGGACTCGCATTGGTCGGTCGAGGAGCAACGCGGGCTAAACAGTTCCGACAGGGCGAAGCCTCTTACGGCCGTTCGTCCCCCGTATCGGTATGTCTCTCCTCGAATTCGACGTGACTGCTCGCGGCGGTGCGCGATGACTGACGGTCCGACGGTGACCAACGCTGGGAGCAGGCGTACCAGTCCGGTGTCGGAGATTCCTTCGAAGCAGTAATCACTCCTCCGGAGCGAGATCTACCGCCCGCATATACGCGTCAAGCTGCTCGGCCAGTGCCCGGGCGAACGCTTCGTCATTGATGTCGGTCTCCATCTCGACCAATTCGACCGACTCAGCCAGATTTGTTTTGAGTGCCTCGAACAGGGCTGTGTCGGCGTCGGGATCATGGAAATCCGCTCCCTCGACGTCGAGCATCGAAACACCTCCAAGTGGAATATATAGGGCGGTTGGTCCGTTCGCTGCTGAGAGCTTCTTCGCGATGACCTCGCCCAGATCAGCGTTCTCCTCGGCCGTTGTCCGCATCAGCGTTACCTGTGGGTTGTGGATGTGGAAGTGCCGCCCCTCGAACTCCTCGGGGACGGAGTCTCGTGGCCCGAAGTTGACCATGTCCAGCGCGCCCGTCGAGACGACCTGTGGCGTGCCCGTCTCCGCGGCGGCGTCCAGCCTGTCGGGGCCAGCAGCAAGCACACCCCCTACAAGCTCGTCGGCCCACTCCGTCGTCGTCACGTCCAACACGCCGTCGATGACGCCTTGTCTCACGAGGGCCTCCATCGCCTTCCCACCGGTCCCAGTCGCATGGAAGATGATCGTCTCGTAGCCTCGTTCTTCGAGATACTCCCGAGCCGTCTGGACGCACTGTGTGGTGACACCGAACATCGAGATCCCGATAGTGGGGCGGTCTTCAACTTCGATGTCTGGCTGGTTCGTGACCATCCCGACCATCGCGAGGGCAGCATTAGCAATTACCTTCCGGGAGAGTTGGTTGAGTCCCTCAATATCAGCCACCGAATACAACATCATCACGTCAGTGGCACCGACATACGGTTCAATGTCGCCGGAGGCCATCGTCGAGACCATCACTTTCGGGACACCAACCGGCAGCGCCCGCATCGCCGTGGTCGCGATCGAGGTGTTACCCGAACCGCCGAGTCCGAGCACACCGTCGAGGTCGCCAGCATCGTGTAGCTGCTGGACGATCGCCGCTGCGCCCTTGCCCATCGCTTCGATCGCCTCACCGCGGTCGGCATCGTCCCGGAGGTGCCCCAGCGTGGTGCCGCCCGCTTCGGCGACCGCACTCGCAGTAGTGTCCGGATCGATCTCCGGGTCGCCCACCACGCCCGTGTCGATGATGTGTACGTCAACGCCTTGCGCGCGAAGGACATCTCGGGCGAAACCTATCTCTTCGCCTTTCGTATCGAGCGTCCCAACGATTGTGACGGCCATACTCACTCCTCCACGTTCTCGGGTGTCGGCAGTTCGCCCGGCGGGACGATCTCACACTCAGGAAGATCCCGGAGTACCTCTTCAGGACCCGGTGGTGCGTAGACCGCGAGCAGTAACAACGGTTCCCAGCTGGTGTTGACGGTTCCGTGTTCGACGCCTTCAGGAACGAACACCATCTCGCCGGCCGAGATATCGCGTGTCTGATCGGCGACCTCTTGTTCACCCTCGCCCTGGATGACGAAGAGGATCTCGTCGCTGTCAGGGTGCGCGTGGCGCTCATGGCCCTTTCCGGGTTCGAGTTTGACGACGCCAGCGCTGAAGCGCTCGCCACCCGTCACGTCAGGCGTGCTCAGCCACTTCAGGACGCCCCAATCGAAGAGCTGACTTTCGACGTCATCAGGAGTTATGAAGTATTCGCTATCAGTCATCTTAGAGACTAATCTCCTTGAATTCGCGGGCCTGTGCTTCGATTGCCTCCTCAGTTGGGAGGCGTTCGATGCTCGACGCACCGAAGAATCCGACGACACCCTCGGTGTGTTCCAGTACGTACTGGGCATCGTCGGGCCATGCGATCGGGCCGCCGTGACAGATCACCAGTACGTCCTCGTTTACCTCTTTTGCGGCGTCGTGATGAGCTTGAACGCGCTCGGCTGCGGCATCGAGATCTAGTGCCGTCTCGGCACCAATATCCCCAGATGTAGTCAGTCCCATATGTGAGACGACCACGTCCGCTCCGGCCTCGGTCATCTCGCGAGCCTGCTCCTCGCTGAAGACGTATGGGCAGGTGAGCATTCCTTGCTCGGCCGCTTCTTGGATCATGTCGACTTCTTTGTCGTAGCCCATCCCCGTTTCCTCGAGATTCTGTCTGAACCCGCTGTCCTCGTCGATGAGACCCACCGTCGGGAAGTTCTGGACGCCCGAGAACCCACGTCGTTTCAGGTTCTCGATGAACACATCCATCTGTCGGAACGGGTCGGTCCCGTTGACGCCGGCGAGAACTGGCGTGTCCTCGACGACTGGAAGCACTTCGTGGCCCATCTCGACGACGATCTCGTTGGCGTCACCGTAAGGAAGGAGGCCAGCCAGCGACCCCCGACCGTTCATCCGATAGCGACCGGAATTGTAGATGATCAGTAGATCGACGCCACCGCGCTCGGCGAACTTCGCCGAGATACCGGTCCCTGCACCTGCGCCGACGATTGGATCGCCGCCCGATACTGTTTCCTGAAGTCGATCAAGGGACTCCTGCCGTGTGAATTCCATACGTCAGATACAACCATTTCATAATATAGTAATTAATTTTTTGATGATTGCGAGGGGTTGCCACGACACATAATATTACCAATGCTCATAGGGAACCCTCGTCAAACCCAATCGTGGACGGCTTTGCGACTGCGTTGGACACCCCGATCTTCGAGTACTTCGATGGTATTCGACAACAAAAGTCCCGCAACGTGGGATTGTATACCCGATTCCATCGCCGAACGCCCCTGATGGAGCGGAATATGGTGTCCACACGGGGTATGGCGACTGCTTTCACGATTGTATCTGGGATGGGCGTTCCTCTGGCCGAAACGGGCGTGGGGGCCCCCACTAATCGGCCGATTAGTGCGTCTCGATCTCCAGATCAAAGTCGTCGGGAGTTGCCGTTTCGATGGCGGGGAGTCGACGGAGCCGTGGCCGTAGGAGGACGTAGACGGCAGTAAAGCCGAAGCCGCTCGCGGCCAGCGCCATCGTCGTCGTGGTCCCCAACGCTTCAGCAACTCCTCCACCAACGAGTGAGCCAAGCGGGAGCGTCGCTCCCGAGGCGGTTCCCTTCGTCGCAGAGACGCGTCCAAGTAGGTCAGTCGGGAACACGCGCTGGTTCAGCGTTGCGGTGAGCACGCCCGATACGCCAGCAAGAATCCACGCGAGACCGAACAGCGTGATAGTCAGTGCAGTCGTTGGCGCAAACACCGCCACGATCCAGCATACTGCACCAAGCCCCTGGGAGACGAGTACCGTGCCGTAGGACTCCCCCCAAACTCTGTGTGAACCCTATTCTTATCTACTGATGGTCCAGCACAAGCTTACGGAGATCCCCCTTCGATAGCGGTTCAACTGACACCACCTCCCCAATAGCAGAATAAAATAGGCTTGTGGTTACCTCTCGGTCCGGATACTCACTGGCGAGTACGTGATAATACACGCTCAGTTGCTTGCGATACTCGTCTTGTGCCCGTCGGCTTCGGTCAGTCTTGTAGTCGATTATCTCGACTCGATCGGGCGTGATGTGGACCAGGTCGACGATACCGGTAATCGACACTCGCCGGCCGTCGATCTCAAGCGGCAGGATAGCGTCTGCTTCGACATGCAACTCCCCACCCAGCCCATCCAGCAGCGACTGGATGCGCTCTTCGTGCGGATTCGATGGCGAGACCGACTCGCCCAGCACGTAGGCCTCGGCGAAGTCGTGTACCTGTGAGCCAAAGTCTACACCACTTGCTTCATCAGCGTCGGCCTCACCGGCATTGGCCTCCGATTCAGTAAACACGGAGTCATCCATCAGTGAATGTGGACTGTAGCCAACCGGACCATCGGGTGTGGCAATGCTGAACGGCAGCTGTGTCTGGACTGACTCGTCGGGCTGGCTCGCTTCAATCTCTGTCGCCCCCTCGGTAAGTTCGACTGGCAGCTCAGAGAGGAACGTATTTGGATCGGCCCCACTGGCAAAAACGACGTGGCTCTCGGCTCGGGTGATGGCCACATACAGGAGCCGGCGTTCTTCGTCGTAGTCATCGGGGAGACACTGCCGCAGGACATCGTAGCGCCAGTTATCGTAGACGTGTGGATACCGGCCTTCGTCAGCGAATGTTTTGCGCTGTCGGAGCCCCGTCGCCTCGTCGTACTGCAGCACACCACTGGTCCGACCACGCGGCGGGAACCGCCCGTCGTTCATATTGGCCAGGATGACGATCGGATACTCCAGACCCTTGGCGCCGTGGATCGTCTGGACCGTCACCGAATCCGTATCAGTAGTGGTGTTGATCGCGTGGGTACTTCCCTGGTCTATTGCGCGTTCGATAAACTGGATCAGGTCCCCGCGAGTGAGCGTTGTGGCGTCGTGGACGGACTGGATATGCGCGAGCAATTCCCGTGCATAATCATCAGCAAGCCCGTAGCGATCGAAGACGCGTCGGGCCAGCGAACTTACCGCCTCAAGCTCTCGAAGCGCTTCGCGAAACTCGGTCATCGCTGGCGGGTAGCTCTCCCGATCCAGCTGGGCATTGATCTCATCAAGCGTGTAGCCGGCCCGCTCTAGAACAACGGCCCAGCCACGGTCGCCATCGGATTCGACGATCCGCAGCCACGCCAGCAGTAGCTTCGCGGGGTCACTGCGGTACAGTTCGACCTCCCCGTCGTAGGCCATCGGGAGCCCGTGCTCCTCGGCTGCAGTCAGTAGCTCCCGTCCGTAATCGCGTGTCCTGGTCAGGACTGCAATATCACCGTGGCTCGGGGTTGTGGGATTACCGTTCTCGTCCTCAATCCGGTAGTCGTCGCTATCGACAATCGACTGGATCCTGGCCAGTACCGCCTCGTGTTCGTCCTCATGGTGAACAGCCTCAATGTTGGTCTCGTCGAAGGTGGCATTCGAGGACAGCGGGTCGACGTCGACGGGCTCGTCGATGGCTTCAGAGCTCGTCGCTGGCGTGGTCAGTGCATTGGTCGAGAAGTCCAGCAGTGTCTGTGTCGACCGGTAGTTCTCCGTCAGCTCGATGTACGTGATCCCATCCGTCCCGAATTCGACCCGCTCGGAATCGGCGTTCAACTCGCTCCGGAATCGCTTCAGCCGGGTATCGAACTCCGCGATGTTCTCGACGGCGGCGTACTGGAACGAGTAGATGCTCTGTTTCCAGTCGCCCACGACACAGAGATTGTCCGTCTCAGCGAGCAGCAGCGCCAGCTTGAACTGAATCTCACTGGAGTCCTGGAACTCATCGACCATCACGTACTCGAACCCGACGCGGTCACGCAGCGCTGGCTCCTCGCACAGTGCCACGAAAGCAAACAGCTGGAGGAACCCGAAGTTCAGGTAGTTCCGTTCCAGAGCGAACTCCAGATACTCGAAGTAACAGTCGTGAACGAATGCCAGTAGCTCATTCCGATCCTCTTCAAAGACCTCGCGAGCGACGCTCTCGTCGAGTTCCTTGGTCCCCCGGCCACCCCGAAGCTCCGATTTGGAAGGGGCGGACTGCCGGTAGGTTTTGTTCGTCCCGAACCGCGAGAGATCGTCCCGGAGCGGGGATTGCTTGCGTCCGTCGTTGCGGGCCTGATTTTGGGCATCGAAATACTGCTTGAACAGCTCGTAGTCACCCTGCAAGTGTTGTGCCCCATCTCGATACCAGCCGTCCGCGGTCGGGAAGATACCCTTCGCAGCGAGTTCGTTAATGAGCGAGAGCGGCTCGGTAGGCTCCGAGAGTACCCGAAAGATGTCGTTGTACTCAGGATGGCGATCCCGGAACTGCCCGAAGAACTCACGGAATAGCTCGTCCTCGAGTTGGCTATCCTCAAGGATCTGGGTTCCTCCAGTGATCCGGTCATCAATTCCCAAATGTGTCGGGGCGCGATAGCCGTGCTCGTCGAGCAGGTCGTGACAGTACGAGTGGAACGTCTGGATCGGTGCGTCGGCCAGCTCACGCATTCCGTACGAACAGTGTTCGACGATGCGCTCACGCATCTCGGTGGCCGCACTGCGGGTGAAGGTAACCAGCAGGATGTCCTCGGGCTCGACGTCGGGCTGGTCGACGATGTTCGCATACCGGCGTGTGATGGCGAAGGTCTTGCCGGTGCCAGCACCGGCGTCGACATGGTAGATCCCCTCGGTCTCATCGATCAGTTGTTGCTGAGCCTCGTTCGGGGTGCGGTCGTCACTCATCGGTTTTCCTCCAGGAACATGTCGCGATGGTCGATCCGTCGATAGTTGGGTTCGCCACCCAGTCCCTCAATCGGGAATCGCTCCTCACCAGCGCGGTACCGATTAATCTCGGTCAGTCGGTCGGCGACGAATTCCTCGAACTGGTCGATATCGTCTTTGAAGAAGTTGCGCTTCCGGACGCCGTTGAGTTCCCGAACCGCCTGATCGGCCCCCTTCTCGGCATCGACGTCGTCGCTGGTTTCCTGCCGGACGGCCTCGGCAAATCGGTCGGCGAAGTCAGACTCCCGTAACGCCGACCGATCCGTCGTGTCCGGGAACGTGAGGTCTGTCATGATCTCGCTGTAGGTCCCGAAACCAAGCTCCTCGAAGGTCGCCACACAGTCCTTGTAGCCATCCAGGAGGACCTCATACGCTGGGTGCGTCCCGACGA
Organism: Haloarcula amylolytica JCM 13557; assembly: GCF_000336615.1. GTDB lineage: Archaea > Halobacteriota > Halobacteria > Halobacteriales > Haloarculaceae > Haloarcula > Haloarcula amylolytica. The sequence goes on along the minus strand of NZ_AOLW01000010.1, from coordinate 225,519 downwards.
ACTCGTCGAACGACTGCGGATAGTAGGAGACTGTCGTCAGCGTCTCATCTATATCCGCGTCGCCGGTGATCGCATCGTCGAGCGTTTCGAGGAAGTGGAAAAAGGAAAAGGAGAGCGCCTCGCCGGGCTGGTGTGTACGGAACTGTGCCAGGTAGGCGATTGCCTGATAGTTGACTGTCTCGTTGGGTGGGTCCATCGCAGCCTGTTTACAGACGTCGTAGGCTGACTTCTTCGACCCGCTCTTGTAATCGAGCAGGGCTGTGGGTCCCTCCACGAGGTCGATTTTCCCGTTGATACCGAGGTCCGGATTGGTGAACTGGCGTTCGGTCAGTGGTGAGTCAACGGGGCGGTCGAAATACGATGCGAAGAAGTTCTCATCGGGCTCCCCGGCCGGGGGCAGATCGGCAGGTGCCGTCGGTGGATTGGCATCCAGATATTCGACGATGGTTTCCAGCCCGATCCGATACTGGCGTCGGCGTAACACCCGGTCCGTCTCAGGGTAGAAGGGTTTGGCTTCTTCGAGCATGACATCGACCACCTCCGAGAGCGTGTCTGCGTCGATGACCTCGGGATAGTTGACGTAGAACTCCGCGAAGTCATGGAACAAATTCCCCTCGCGGAAATAGTCCTTGTCGGGGGAATCGACCAGCCGGCTGAAAAGATACTCCCGTGGGCTGTTGACGAAATTGTTGAGACTGGTCTGGCTGATCGTTTCGATGGGTGCCGACTCGACCGGGGGCTCGACGGACGTTTTCGCAAAGCCATCACGGTCACCATCGACCGTCCGTTCATACCTGACTGATTCGAGGTCGCTGAACCGCTCGAATGGCTCTTCGAGGAGTTCCTCGAAGTAGAGACACGGCGTCACCGGTTGGCCCCCAGCGGTATCCTCGACCAGATAGTACTGGTCGCTGCCGCTCTGGATTAGTCGCTGAAAGCGGCGGATATACCGATCGAACTGTGCCTCCGTGTCGACCCAGGGGCGCTGTGGAGCGCTATTGGTCCAGCCCTCGTCAAGTCCGAGAAAGAACACGGCCTGTCGGTCGACGTAGCCGGCAGATTTGGCATCTGCGAGTAACACGCCCTCGTTTTCTCTGTCCACTGGAACCTCGTAGAAATCCAGATAGAAGGCGAGATCACTAACCCGCGATTCGGTGATCACAGTGTCGTGGAGCCCGAGCGACTCGAGTTCGTCCCGAAGACGGTCCAGTGTTCGGCTGGCTTTCGATTCGTAGGCCGTGAGGAGCGAGCCAAAGGTCCGGTCCCCGATCGACTCACACACCTCCGTAATCCACGCGGTTGCTGGCAGGTCGGTCGCTGCCAGGCGTTTCTCACTGTGCTCGATATCGACATCGGTCCCAAGTCGTGACAGTATCGGGGCGACATCGCTGACAGTCGTCTCGGAGCCACGATAGGCGACGCGCAAGAGCCGCAGTACCGCTCGCACATCGAGGTCATCGATGAATCCCGGTCCTCCATAGTAGGGAATATCTGCAGCTTCGAGCGCAGATTCGACCAGTGGAGAGTACTGGCTCGAACTATCCAGCACCACTGCGACATTATCAGCCGACTCCTCGTCGATGGTATCCACGACCGCGTCGACGATCGCCGATGGGGACCTGAAGATGTTGAACGCCGGGTAGTCGAAGGCGTCGTCAGTCAACAGGGGATACGTGTCATACTCCGCTGGTAGGATCGATCGTTCGAGCTCAGTGAACTCCGGGAGCCCAACGACGGCAACCGACTGGTCCGCGTCAACCGTGAACTCTGTCAGCTGTTGTGACGTCGACTGGCGTGCGGCGAGCCTGTCTACCACAGTGCGCGTAACGGGATCGTCGTAGGTTGGATACTCCAGGATCCCCGCGGCCTGTCCGTGGTGCTCCCAGCACTGGAGGACGTTCCCGATAGTGTAGGACAGCGCTTTCCACGAGTCGTCGACAGTGTCGGCGAGTTCCAGAAACGCCGTCCGGTCCTCGGCCTGCTCGCGACGCCCAGCGGCCAGTCGGCGTGGAGTGGTTGCAAACGTCCCGAACTGTGGCCGGTCGAGTCGGCGGTTGAGGGCGCTCGCAAGCGGGGCGTCAGGAACTAGGACGAGATCATAGTCGGCGACCGATGTATACAGATCCGCAAGTGATCTTGCACGCTGAATAGGCACACTGGTAGGAGTATAACCAGTGGCAAAAAGATGGCTCCATTTCAGCGGTTATTCAGCGTCCACGTTCCTGGTTCGCCAGTCCGAAAAGGGCGCAAAAATATCAGTTTCGTCAAAGCGTTCGATACACGGGACCTCGTAGGGGTGCAACTCGACAACCCGGTCGCGAAGATCGGGATACCGGTCGGCTGTCGTCTTCGCCAGGAGGATTGTCTCAGCATCGGTATGGACTTCGCCTTCCCACCGATATATCGAGTCACAGGCCACGCGGTTCACACACGCAGCAAGTCGTTCCTCAACGAGTGTCTGCGCGATCTCCGTTGCAGCGTCTTGTGGAGCTGTGATATAGATCGTCGACATCAGTTACTGCATTGGGATACACGTCTATCAGAACTCCCGCTGCTCGACTTGCGACAGAGTTAGACCGACAGAGGAAGCGTCGCCACGCGGACAGCAAATACCCTCTGACGCTCGCAGCAGTTGAACCACTACGCTCGGTCTTGCCAGTGCGGCATCCCCACAGACGCTTCTGAATTGGGACGGTGTACCGTCCACAGAATCGTAGATGTGATAGCACCGGAACATCGGTGTTCCTTGACCTCCTCCCACGCCTTCAGGCGTGGGATTCCCGCGGCACCGCACCGCTAGGTTGGGAGTTTCAGGTTTGTAGCCAGGTCGGCATGACCGGACTCCTGGCGGGGCCAAGCCGCCGTTACTCCTATCCCCGGTATGGGATTCAGAGTTACCGTGTGTCGGAATCCACAGCCAGCGGCCCGAAAAGGTGGACGTAGCGTGGCCCGAATCCCGATATTATCCGTTTATCTGGGCGGCTGATCCGCCTCGGTGTGGTCATGCATACAGTGTCACTGGTNGCTGAGTGAGGCTACAGGCGAAGCTGCCGGGTTGTCGGCTTCATCCACACCCCTGAAGGGGTGGGCTTTCGCCTTGCTCCCGCTGTAAGCACTGCATGAGCGACCGTAGGGAGCGGAGAAGCGCGCAACGAGGCCCTCGACCGGAGCCGGCCGGGGCTTTCTGGCTCTTTGAGGAAACACAACGAAAACGAGATCCGCCGTCAGTCCTGAACGGAGAGCACGCTGGGGTAGTCGGAGATGAGCCCGTCGACGCCGGCCCGGACCAGTTCGCGGGCCTGATACCACGTACTGACCGTCCAGACGTTCAGGTCCCGGTCTTCGTCGGCAGCGACTTCGGCGAGGTCGATGTCGCTCAGGTCGGAGTCGGTGTAGTCGCTGTCGTTGAAGAAAGCCGTTCCCTGAACCATATGCTGGGGAACGTTCATCGCGTCACAGTCGTAGCGGCGGGTGATTTCCAGCCCCTCTTCGATGTCGTCCCAGAAGAGGAAGGCAACGGGGACCGAGTCGTCGTAGTCGCGGACGGTCGCGAGCGCAGCTTCGTAGAACGACGAGACGAGGATGTCGTTGTCGTACTCGCTAACGAGGTCGAGCGCGCGCTCGGTGTAGGGCCGCCACACCGCTCGCTGCGCTGATAGTTCCGACTCGGACAGCGACTCAGCGAAACGGAGGTCCTGACTGCCGGGGTTCTTGAACTCCAGATTGACGGCGACGCTCGGCGGAATCGAGTCCATGACTGTTTCGAGCGTCGGAACCGTCTCCCCGGTGCCGAGAACAGTCGCGCTGGTCACAGTATCGGTGTCGGTCTCGAAGACGAGCCCATCAGCGTCGGTCAGGCCGCGCTCGCCGCCGTCGCGTTCGGCCAGCCCGTCGTCGTGAAAGGTGACGAGCGTGCCGTCGGCCGTCGGCACGACATCGACCTCGATCATGTCGGCGCGTCGGTGGGCCGTCTGGGCTCCCGGGCCACCGAACGACGAAGCCTCGACGGCTAACTCCGTGTTCTCCGGGTAGACGCCGGCGAACCCGCGATGGGCGATGAGGGTCGTGCCGTCAGTCATCGCTTCGCGCTCGCTGTCGTCCGCGTCACTGTTGGTTGTGTCAGTATCATCCGATTCCTGAGGCGTTGCGCTCCCCACGAGTCCCACGCTTGCCAGCGTCGCCGCCGTCCCTCCGACGAACGTCCGTCGGCCGATGTACCGTGACATGCTATGTACGGCTGCCGAGCGGTCGTGAAAGACCGTTTATATGAGGGATATATGCCTCTCCGTAGAAATGGCTCCCACCGGCCAGGTCTGTAGCCGGTTACGCCGGCGTGGTCACGCTTACGCGCTGTGCCGCTCGCGGGCCGCGGCCACGACCAGCGGGAGTGTAATCGTCGCGTCGGCATACACCGAGACATTCCGGGCGTCCTTTTCAAGTTTCCCCCACGAGCGAGCCTCGTCGAGCGTCGCGCCGGAGAGGCCGCCGGTGTTAGACGGGTCCATCGTCAACTGGACGGCGTAGTCGTAGGCGTCGGGCGAGACCAGCATCGTCTGGAGGACGTAGTTCTTCGGGACGCCGCCGCCGACGACCATCGCACCGGCGCTGTCGGCCTCGTACGCGATGTCGGTAATCTGTGTCATGTCCGCCAGCGCGTCGACCGTGAACTCGCTGGTCTGGGAGTACATCCACGCCTGCAAGCCCAGCACGGAGTCCTGGAAGGCCGGGCAGTACACCGGGACGTCGTTTTCGTAGGCCGCCGCCAGCACACCGGGATCTTCAGGCACGTCCTCGCGCTCGTTGACCTCGCTGTTGGCCCGGCCCAGTTCCTCCGTCATGCGCTGGATTGAGACCGCGCCCTCGTCTTCCAGCGTCGAGAACACCTCGTCCCGGAGGTGGTTCTCGAACAGGGCGAAGTGCTCCTGAGGCAGGTAGACGTTGTAGATGCGGTCGACGCCCTCGTCACGGAGCGTCTCGTCGTGTTCGCGCTCTGTCTGCCCCTCGGGCGTGACCTCGCCGTGGTGGTGCTTGCCGCCGATGGCCTCGATGCTGTCGTGGGTGCAGTTCGCCCCTGTCGTCACGAGCACGTCGATGTGGCCGTCGCGGATGAGTTCGCTGACGATGGCCCGCATTCCCGTCGGGACCATCGCACCGGCGAGGCCGAAGAAGGTCGTCACGTCGTCGTCGAGCATCTCGCTGTAGATGTCGACGGCCTCGTGGATGTCGCTCGCGCCGATGCCGGCCTCGCCGTAGCTGTCAGCCAGTTCGCCGACCGTCATTCCGGCCCGGGCTTCCGCGTGCCCGATCGGGTCGTGATGGAACGTCTCCCGCTCGTCGGTGTGGTCGCTCATTACCATGCAGTCGAATGGCGGCGGGTTTCAACGTCGTGGTTCGCCGTGACGGGTAGAGGCCGTGTGTCGACGTGCCGTCACACACCGCGGACGGCCCATGCATCGACGTGCCGTCACACACCGCGGCTGAAACGGAGGGCTTAGACGCCCCTGCGTTGGATTGGGAGCTATGGATACTGCTGCGTTCAGGCGCGGCGTTCGGGATGTTGCGCCACTGCTGCTAGGAATTATTCCGTTTGGCCTCGTTGCCGGCATCGCGACCGTCAACGCCGGGCTGGGGCTGCCGACCGCAGTCGGGCTGTCGGTGGTCGTCTTCGCCGGCGCATCACAGCTCGCGGCGCTTGAACTGCTGGGACAGAACGCACCGCTGACGGTCGTCGTCGCAACGGCCGTCGTCATCAACCTCCGATTGCTGATGTACTCGGCGTCGATTGCCCCGTACTTTCGGGAGTTCACTGGCCGGTGGAAGGCAGTGCTCGCCTACGTGTTGACCGACCAGGCGTACGCGCTGTCGGTCGCCAGCTACCGGTCAGACCGTGAAACGGACCGGAAGTGGTACTACCTCGGCGTCGCCGTGACGCTCTGGGCGGTGTGGCAGGTCACGACTATCGCCGGGGCGCTGCTCGGCACCGGCGTCCCCGACGCCTGGGGCCTCGAATTCGCTATCCCCCTCGTCTTCCTCGCGATTCTGGTCCCAGCAATCGAAGACGCAGCGACCGGCATCGCCGCTGTCGTCGGTGGAACCGTCGCCGTCGTCGGCGCTGGCCTCCCGCTCAATCTCGGACTGCTCGTCGCGGCCGGCGTTGGCATCACGGCTGGCGTTCTCACGGAATCCGCCACGGGAGGGACCGATGGCAACTAATTACGGCCCGGTTGAGATAGCCGGCGTCGTCGCTGTCATCGGCGTGTTGACCTACGCCTGTCGCCTCTCGTTCATCGCGCTGTTCGGTCGGCTGGACGAGATTCCGCCGGTCGTCGAGCGGGTGTTGCGGTTCGTCCCCGCCGCCGTCCTCGCCGCGCTCGTCCTCCCCTCGTTCGTGACACTCGACGCCAGTAGTTTCGCCGCAGACAAGTTCGTCGCCGGAGCGCTCGCGGCAGGCGTCGCCTGGCGGACCGAGGACGTGTTCGCGACGATGGTGACCGGGATGGGCGTCCTCTGGGCCATCAGGTTCCTGCTGTAGTCAGCCCAGTTCCAGTGAGGCCCCACAGCAGTCAGACCGGTACTGCTCGCGTCGCTCGACGAGCGTGCAGTCCTGATAGCGGCGGGCGACGAGGTCCCCACACGCCCCGCAGGTGAGGACGTGCTTGGGATCGGAGAAGGCCGGACAGTGGACGTCGGTGTCGAGCTGGTCGGCCCGCTCTCGAAACGCCCGGCCGTGGTCGGTCGTCCCGTCGCGCTGATATTGCTCGACGTGAATGAGTTCGTGGCGCAGTGTTGCCTCCCAGGCGTCCCGCTCGAAGGCCGAAAACGCGTCCCATGTCAGCGACACCGTGCACGGGAGCGGGCGGCCGTCGCTCCCGTCGATACTGTCCCAGTCGTACCGGTCGCCGACGGTCGCATCGTCCAGCTTCGGCCGCTTGACCGCGGCGGCCCGACGCTTGGCTCGGTGGGACACCGCCCAGTCGACGAGGTCGAACCGAATCGAGACACCGCGCTCACGGCGGACCCGTCGACAGTACTGTTGCGACCAAGCGATGAGGTCCGCATCCGAGCTAACGCCCTCGTACGAAACGACATCTGCCATCGCCTCAGAGGCCGGTCGGGCAGTCGATGTAGGTCGTCTCCAGCCCCCAGTCCTCGACGACGGTCTGGAGCGACTGAACGCCGAACGTCTCCGTCGCGTAGTGGCCGGCGAGAATGACGTGGAGTCCCTGCTCGCGCGCCTCGTGGAAGGCCTGCTGTTTCCCCTCGCCGGTGATGAGCACGTCGGCGTCCGTCTCGACTGCCTCCTGTAGCCAGTCGACGCCGCTGCCGGTGACGATGGCAACGTCCTCGATAGTCGACGGCCCGAAGTCCAGTACCTGCACTGATTGCCCGCCGGTATCGACATTTCCTTCGAGGGTTTCGGCGAGTTCGGAGATCGTCTGTGGTTCTTGCAGGGAGCCACGCTGGCCGATGTGCTCGCCGCCCATCGACCCGAACGGCGCGCGGTTGTCGAGGTCCAGCAGGTCCGCGACGCCGGCGGCGTTGCCGAGCGACTGATGGCCGTCTAGCGGGAGATGCGCGACGTACAGCGCGAGGTCGTTGTCGATGAGGGGTGCGACCCGGCGGTAGTTGGTTTCCGTCACGCGCTCCATCCCGCCCCAGACGATGCCGTGGTGGGTCACGAGCAGGTCAGCGCCCGCGTCGGCGGCGCGGTCGATGGTCTCGACGGCCGCATCTACTGCGAAGGCGACGTGCTCGACCGGCTGGCTCGCCGGCCCGACCTGCAGGCCGTTCGGACTGGCGTCGATGTCGGCGTAGGCCGCGGTGTCGAGTCGGTCGTCGAGACGCGTCGCGATGTTGCCTGCGTTCATGGCGCGGGCTTCGAGAGGGCCAGTGGTATGCTTTTCTCTACCGGCGTCGGGCTACCCGTCCGATTCGACCAGCTGGCCGTTTTCCTGGCCGATGAGGTCCCGGTCCACCGCGGCGTCGATGATGGCGTCGAACTGCTCCCCGTCGATGTCGTAAGCGTTGACCGCGACTTCGCGGATTTCCGCACGGTCGACGGGCATCTCGCGGTTCTGGAGGAGGCGCATCACCTTGTTGTACTCCAGTTTCGTCAGCGAGGGGCCATCAGCGCTGTCGTCGCTGTCCGTACCGCGCTCGGTGTCCTCGCTCCCAGTGTTCGCCGCCGAGTCACTCGACTCGGTCGGCTCCGCCGCTTGCCCGTCCGTGGTGTCCGACGCGGCCGCGTTCGTTGCATCTGGCTCCGCAGTCGCCTCCGTCGTCGCCGCTGACTGCGCCGACTGTTCCTGTCCCGCCGCGCTCCCGCCGTCGTCACCCAGCAGCGAGCCGTCGTCGGCTGGCTCGACCACGCTGTCGGTGGTCGCCTGTGCGTCGCCTGCCGGCGTTCCAGAATCGTCCAGCAGTCCCGGCGGCTCCGTGGTCCCGGCGTCGCCAGCCGTTTCCGCTGTCTCGCGGGCGTCCGCCTTCGCCGCCTCGACGGCCGGTTCGACGATGGTTGCGAGCTTCTCTCGGCAGGTCGAGCAGAGAACAACGGTCCCCTGTTTCTCGGCTTCCGGGTCCAGCGATTTCGGGATAATCGGGTATTCGGAGAGCGAGACATCGAGCGCGCCGCCACAGAAGTAACACGACGATAGCTGGTCCATGCTCCCAACCGAGATGGCCTGTTTACTAAAAGACTACTTGCTGTGTCGGATGGCGAGCGAGTGGCGACGGCCACGGCGGTCCGAACAGCACTGACACTGAGTCGTTGTTTACGATGTAATATAGTGAAAACGCTCACCTATCGAAGAACCCACGGACCAGTCCAGCGACTTCGTCACCCGGTTCCAGCCACGGCGTATGGCCGTGTCCCGGGAGTTCGTGGAACTCGGCGTCGGGCATCTTTTCCGCGACGTGGCGGCCCACATCTGTCGGGTAGAAGGCGTCCTCCGTCCCCCAGACGAACTGCGTCGGGCGGTCGACGCTTACGATTTCGTCCCGAATATCGAACAACGGGTGGGCACGGCCGTACGAGCCTTGGGCAGTCGCCAGCGACCGCTGGCTTTCCGGCCGGCCGGGCAGATCCTGGCCGGCGGCGAGCAGTTCGTAGAACACGTCGGGTATCGCTGAGGCGTCAACGACGTTGACCCGCTGCATCGACTGTCTCGCGTTCTCGACCGGGTCACCGCGGCTGAGCAGCCACAGCAGGACCCGGTTGAGGCCGCGAACCGTCAGCAGACGAAACAGGAGCGGGAGGTCCCGCGAGACGCCGCCCGGCGCGCCGACCAGTTGCAGTCGGTCCACACGGTCGTGGTCGATTGCGAGCAGAAGCGACTGCAGGCCGCCGTGAGAGTTACCGGCGACGTGGGGACGGTCGATAGCGAGGTCGTCGAGCAGTTCCAGCAAGTATGCGACCAGATACGAACGGAGGTCCCGGTCCCGGTAGCTCGGCGCGGCCGAGAGGCCGAGGCCGGGCCGGTCGGGAGCGTACACGCGGTACTCGTCGGTGAGCGCCGGGAACAGCGGGAGCCACGTCGCCGCCGGCGTCCCGACCCCGTGAAGGAGGAGGAGTGGGTCGCCGTCCTGATTCCCACCGACCAGATAGTGAACGCGACCCGCGGCGTCCGTCTCGGTCACTCTGGACTCGACGGCGAGGTCGTAGTGGTCCGCGAGACGGGCCTGTGCGTCCGCGTAGCGTCGCTCCGCCGGATGGGACCAGTCGTCTGGCGACAGCGCGCGGCCCTCGGAAACTGTGGTACTGCCACTCATACTCGAACTGTCCGGCGCCGGCCGCATCAGTCTACCGCGGCCCGGTGCTATGTGGCGAGATTGTGCCTCCATGAGACACATATAGCTCCGCCCCCTCGCTCCCATATGGAGGCTATCGAGGGGACCGTCCTCGCCGGGCGGTCGTTCGAGCCGGTCCACGGCAGCGTTGTCGTCGAGGACGGCTACATAACGGCCATCGAGGAGACGTCTGAGCGCGAGAGCGACCACGACCGCATTGTCCTGCCGGCGTTCGTGAACGCCCACACGCACGTCGGCGACTCAGTCGCCAAGGAGGCCGCTGTCGGTCTCGGCCTGGAGGAGGCAGTGGTACCACCGGACAGCCTGAAACACCAGCAGATCGCAGCGGCCGACGACGAGACGCTGATTGCCGCGATGCACCGCACACTTCGATTCATGCAGCGAACCGGCACCGCGGCGTTTCTCGACTTCCGCGAGTTCGGCGTCGACGGGGCGCGTGCGCTACGTGAGGCCGCCGAGGGGCTGGATATCGAGGACTTCATCTTCGGGAGCGATGACGCTGCGGTGCTGGACGTGGCCGACGGGTTCGGTGCCAGCGGCGCGAACGACGACGATTTCACCGCGCGGCGGACCGCCACCGAGGAGCGCGGGGTCCCGTTCGCTATCCACGCCGGCGAACCGGACGCCACTGACATACACCCGGCGCTGGATCTGGAGCCGGACCTGCTGGTCCACATGGTCCATGCCGAAGCAGAACACCTCGAACGGGTGGCCGATCAGGACGTCCCTATCGCGGTCTGTCCCCGTGCGAACCGCGTCCTTGAGGTCGGCCGACCGCCGATCGAGACGCTTCTGGAGTACACTGACGTGGCACTCGGGACTGATAATGTGATGCTCAATGCACCATCTATGTTCCGTGAGATGGAGTACACCGCGAAGACGTTCGACCTCCCCTCGCGGACGGTGCTTCGGATGGCCACGACCGCTGGGGCCGAAGCGGTCGGCCTCGACTGCGGTGTCATCGAACCCGGCCGCCGGGCCGCGCTGCTGGTCCTCGACGGCGACTCAGACAACCTCTCGGCTGTCGCCGACCCAGTCGACGCGGTTGTCCGGCGAGCGTCGCCGCTGGACATCCACCGAGTTGTCTGCTGAAGCCGACGGCGAGAATATTCCCCGATACATTTCGGCTCAGCGCTGGTCCGCGTGGGCGAACACGAACGCCCGGAGGAGTTTCGCGGCCAGCGTCGCCGTCTGACCGTCGTCGCGGTCGTTGACCTCGACTACGTCGAAGCCGACGGCCTGCGGTGCGACGGCTCTGACCACGGTGTGCATCTCCCGCGGGTCGAGGCCGAACGGTTCCGGCGTCCCGGTGCCCGGCGCGAACCCGGGGTCGGCGGCGTCGATGTCGACTGAGAGGTACACCCGTTCGTCGTCGAACCCGGGCGACCAGTCGGCCACGTCCTCGGGCGGAACCACGGTCACGTCGGCTTCGTTCGCGCGGTCCCATTCGGCTTCCGAGCCAGTGCGTGCGCCCAGCACAATCGCTTCGTCAGCCACCGAAAGCGCGTGGTGGGTCACCGTCGCGTGGGAGTACTCGTCGCCGGCGTAGGACTCGCGCAGGTCGAGATGCGCGTCCAGACAGACGAACACGTCGGGGTCGAGGGCGCGCACGCCGGCGACGGAGACGGTGTGTTCGCCGCCGACGACGAGCGGGACGGCCCCCTCGCTATCGAAATCTGAGAGGGTGCCCTGGAGGAAAGTGAGGTACTCGGCAACGTCGGCCGTGGGGCCGATGTCGCCGTGGTCGTAGACAGAACAGTCAGTGAAGTGCTGGCCGGTGCGGTGGTCGTAATCGTCGAACTGCTGGCCGAACTGGCGGATGCGGCGTGGGCCGAACCGTGTCCCGGGGCGAAACGACGTCGACGCGTCGAGTGGTGCACCCACGAGCGCGTAGTCGGCCGCCCCGCGGTCGGCCCCCGCACCGGGCAACATCGTTACGAGCGTGTGATCTTGCGCTGTTCCTCGTACTGGAGGTACTCGATCTCGTCGTCGGGCTGGAGGTCGATGTCCTCGGGGACCCGCATCGTGAACGTGTCGTACGTGTCGAGGTCCATGACCTGAGCGTCGTTGCCGTCGGTAGAGACGACCTGCCCCTGCTTTCGGTTGACAATCGGGACCCAGACCTTTGCGTCGACAGGCTGGGACAGCGAGCGCTTCTTGCTGTCGAAGACGCCCTTGGCGTCGATTCGGGCCTTGGCGCTGCCGTGCTTGCCCGGCTTGGCCGTGCTGTAAGAGTTGATCTTACACGGCGTGTCCTCGATCATGACGTAGCTTCCTTCGTCGAGCTCTCGAACTTCGGTCTGCTCTCTTGCCATACCGCCGGATTACCCCTGTTTAGGTATAAACGGTTTGGAATGCCTCAAGCCAGGTCTTCGCTACTGCCGCTCTGTCGGTGGGCGTCCGCCGTGGTTGGGTTTCGACCGGTCTGAACGGCCCGACAGCAGCACCGAGTCCCACGGCGGTTCCTGATCCGACCCCCACAGTTCAAGTGAGCTTGCACTAACCACACAAACGTGGCACTCTCGTTCGACCTGTTCGGGACGCTCGTCGCGGCAGACCGGCCGTCAGAGCCGTGGGACGCCGTTGCGGAGACGCTCTCGGCCCGGTCGGTTCGGGTACCCGACGACTGGGAGGACGCCTATCGCTCGGCCCACCGCGAGTACGACCGCGGCCGGGAAGCGCCGCTGGACGAGCACGTTCGCCTCGCGCTTGCCAGCCGCGGAGTCGAGGTTGCTGCGGAGACGGCGACCGAGGCCGTCCTCGATGCCTTCGACAGCCCGGTGACGGTCCGCGAGGGAGCCATCGACGCGCTGGACGCCGCAGCACAGCGTGGTCCGGTCGCTGTCTGTTCGAACTGCAGCGTCCCGGGATTGGTCGAGCGAACGCTGGAGCGAGCGGCTATCGAATCGCAGCGCGACCACTCCTTCGGCGCCGTCGTCACCAGCGTCGGCTGCGGCTGGCGGAAGCCGCATCCGAATATTTTCGAGGCAACTGCCGACGCACTCGACGTGGCGCTTGCCGACCTCGTCCACGTCGGCGACGACGCCCGAACGGACGGCGGCGCGGGCCGTGTGGGCGCGCAGTCGATTCTGCTGGAGGACCACTCGCTGCCGGCGATAGCCGAGAAGCTCCGGGAGGGAACGCTGTGTTGAGCGCGCTGGCGGTGGCCGTCGCCGGCGGGCTGGAACTCGCAATCGGTGAGCCGCCGACCCGCTTGCATCCCGTTGCGTGGTTCGGACGGCTCGTCGGGGCGGTCGACCGCGAGTGGGACCACCCGCTTGCGGTCGGGGCGCTCGCCGCGGCGCTGTTGCCGCTCGGAGCCGCCACGCTGGTCGGCGCAGGCGTCGCACTCGCTACCACTCGCGAACCGCTGGCCGCCGCAGCCCTCGCCGGCCTCGCGCTGTTCCTGACCACGAGCCTTCGCAGTCTCCTTTCGGCCGCTCGGGGCGTCATCGCCGACAGCGACACTGACCTCCCGGCTGCTCGGGACGGGCTGCTCGCACTTGCTGGTCGCGACGCCAGCGCGCTCTCTGCGGGCGAGGTCCGCAGCGCCGCCGTCGAGAGCACATCAGAGAATCTCGCCGACGGGCTCGTCGCGTCGCTGGCCGCGTTCGTCCTGGGTGGAACCGCCGCTACGGGCGTCGGCCTTCCAGCGCTTCCCGTCGCTGTCGGTGCAGCGGCCTGGGTCAAGGCCGTCAACACGATGGACTCGATGCTTGGCTACCGCTCGAAACGCGTCGGGACGCCCGCGGCGCGGCTCGACGACGCCGTGATGTGGCTCCCGGCGCGGGCGAGTGCGCTCCTGCTCGCCCTCGCCTGTGGGTCGCCCCGGTCGGTGGCCCAAGCCCGGGACTGGCTGGACGGCGTTCCATCGCCGAACTCCGGGTGGCCGATGGGGACGGCCGCCGCGGCGCTGGACGTTCGACTCGAAAAGCCGGGCGTGTACGTCCTGAACCCCGCAGGACGCCTCCCCGACGTGGCGACGGCCCAGCGCAGTGTGACGCGGGTCGGCGTCGCCGGGGTGCTGGCGTACCTGCTGTCTGGACTGGGGGTGCTCGCGTGGTTCTGAGCGCGGTCCGGGGGGCGCTCGGGTTCCTCTCGCGGCTTCCGGTCGGCCACAGCGAACAGGCGTGGGAGGCCTTCGTCGGGACGCCGGCGGCGTTCCCGCTGGCCGGCTACGTCGTCGGCGGCCTCGTCGCACTCCCGTTCCTCGCCGCCAGCCTGCTCCCGGCCCCGGTCGTCGCCGCAGCGTACCTCGGAAGTGTCGTCCTCGTCACCGGCGTCAACCACGCCGACGGCCTCGCCGACCTCGGGGACGCCGCTGTCGTCCACGGCGACCCCGCGGAGCGCCGCGACGTGATGCGGGACACGACTGTCGGCGTCGGGGCCGTCCTCGCGCTGGGGACCGTCCTCCTCGCGCTGGCGTTTGGCGCGCTGGCCGCTGCCGGGCTCCCGCCGCTGGTCGCTGTCGCGCTGGTCCTCGCCGCCGAGGTGGGGGCGAAACTCGCGATGGCGACGCTGGCCTGCGTCGGACGCCCGAGCCATGAGGGATTCGGGTCGACGGTTATCAACGGGAACAGCCCACGCCACCTCGTCGGCTCGCTCGCCGTCGCACTCCCGGCCGCTGCCGTCGCCGTTCCGTCCACTGCAGTCGCAGTTCTGACCGGCCCGCTGCTCGCTCTCGGCCTCTCTGGCTGGGCTGACCGGCGACTGGGCGGCGTCAGCGGCGACACGTTCGGCGCGGCCAACGAACTCACGCGCGCCGTCGCGCTCCACGTCGGCGTCGCCGCGTGGTCGCTCTTCGGCGGCGTCCGGTCGGTACCGCTCGTCGACTGGGAGGTGCTCGCATGGACGCTCTGGTGATGTGTGGCGGGCGCGGGACGCGGCTGGACACCGAGGCCGAGAAACCGCTCTTTCGGGTCGGCGGTGTCCCAATGGTCGACCGGGTCGTCGGCGCACTGGAAGACAGTTCTGTCGAAAGAGTTATCGCTGTAACGTCGCCGAACGCACCGGAAACGCAGTCACATCTGGACGTGCCCTGTATCGAGACGCCGGGTGAGGGGTACGTCGCCGACCTCGACAGCGCGCTGGCCGACGGCCGACTCGCCCGGCCGGTGCTGACCGTCGCCGCCGACCTGCCGCTGCTTGACGGCGAGATAGTGGACCGCGTGCTCGACGAGCACAACGGGGGCTCGCTGACGGTTCTAGTCCCGGCCTCGCTGAAGCGCGGGCTGGGAGTCAGCGACGACACGACGTTCGAAAACGGCGACAGGGAGGTCGCGCCGACGGGCGTCAACGTCGTCGGCGATGGCCCCGACGACGCCTGGCTCACGCGGGACCGACGCGTCGCGGTCAACGTCAACACGCTCGCTGACGCGCGCGTGGCTGAGCAATGGCTGTAACGACGTGGGGGCGGAGGCCGACCGCCGCGAAACCTTCTCCACACCGCCCGCCGTAGCCCCCGTCAATGGACCCTGATTCGGTCGAGGGCTTGCGGGCGAGTGGCGGCGACGGGGCCGAGGACGCCATCGGGCCGGACGGGCGCGTCCCACACGGTAGCAGCGACGACCCGGACCTGCTGGATTTCAGCGCGAACACGAACCCCCGCGTCCCGGCGGACGCCGCGGAGACGTACCGGGCGGCGTTCGAGGCCGCCCGCTCGTATCCGGCGGACGACTACCCCGAGTTCCGAGCGGCCGCAGCGGCCTTCGTCGACTGCGAGCCGGCGCAGGTGATACCCACGGCCGGCGGCCTCGAAGCGATACGCCTGGCGATCCAGACGACGGTCCGGGCGGGCGAGAGCGTCCTCGTCCCGTATCCCAGTTTCGGCGAGTACGCCCGCGAGGTCCGGCTCCAGGGCGGGACGCCGGAGTTCGTCCCACACGACGACCTGCTGACCGCCGACCCGTACGGTCATGCGCTCGCCATCGTCTGCAACCCGAACAATCCGACCGGCGAAGCGGCCGACCCGTCGGCGCTCCGGGCCTTCGCCGACGACTGTCTCAACGCTGGGACGACGCTGCTGGTCGACGAGGCCTTTCTCGGCTTTACCGACGAGCAGTCGCTGGCGGGCCGTGAGGGCGTCATCGTCGCGCGCTCGCTGACGAAACTGTTCGGCCTCCCCGGCATCCGGATGGGCTACGCCGTCGGTTCGGGCGAGGCCCGTGACCGACTCGCAACCGCGCGACGCGCCTGGTCGATGAGCGCGCCGGCGGCCGCGGTCGGCACACACTGCTACGGACAGACCGAGTTCGTTTCGGAGACGAAGGCCCGCGTCGCCGAGGAGCGCGTGCGGATGCGGGAGCGGCTGAAAACACGGTTCGACGTGTGCCCCTCCGATGCGCCGTTCATGTTGTTGTCGGTCAGCGACGCCGACGAGTCTGTCGACGACATCCTTGCCTCGGCTCGCGAGGCTGGTATCGCACTCCGGGACGCGCGGACGTTCCGCGGGCTGAACTCGCACATCCGCGTCGCCGTCAGAGCCCCCGGAGAAAACGACCGGCTGCTGGACGCGCTGGATGTTTGAGACGACCGTTCGGGACGGCGTCTGTCAGCTCCGCCGCGAGGGTGCTCGATGGCTTTCGACGGCGTGGGACGGGGGCTATCGGACCGCAGACGCCGTCTACAACGTCACCGTACCCGAGGGGTTCGAGCGGACCGACCTCGACGCCTACCGTGCGGAGCGACTGTCCGCGACCGGTTTCCCCCTCGGCCCGGCGCTGCTCACCGGCGTGCATATGGAGCACGCCCGCTGTGCCCGGAGCGGCCCGGTGTCGGTGCTGGCGACCGCGGGCCTCTCGAACCCCGCGGCGTTGCCGATGTCGGGAGCAGACGAAGCGGTCGACTCCGACGGAACAGCATCGAATCCGGCAGACAGCCCCGACTGGCGTCCCGGCACGGTCAATCTCGTCGCCGGCGTCGACCGCGCGCTGGACGACGGCGCGCTGGCAACGCTACTCGCCACGGCTGTCGAGGCGAAGGCCGCGACGCTACTCGACGCAGCGGGCGTGCCCGGAACCACCTCAGACGCCGCCATCGTCGGCTGTGTCCCGAGCGCTGAGTCCGCACCGTTCGCCGGCAGCGCAACAGAAATCGGGGCCGCCGCTCGCGTCTGTGTCCGCGACGCTATCCGGTCGAGTCTCGCCGCCCGCTACGACGGCGACAGCCTGCCGACCGTGGAGGATGCGGCATACGGCGTGGTTACAGAGCGCGAGACTGAGGTTTTCGAACCGTGAAGAGGGAGGGGTTCCCGACGGCGGTCCTTGAGACCGAACGGCTAAACAGAATCCGATCCAACAGAGGGGCATGAGCGACAACACGGCCGGACCGACCGCCGAACCGATCAGTCCGAGCGCGCCCGAGGAGTTCGGGCTGGTGCAGGTCTGGTGGGGCGACGGCAAAGGGAAGACGACGGCGGCGCTGGGGATGGCGACCCGCGCCGTCGGCCACGGCTACCGCGTCCACCTCCTGCAGTTCATGAAAGGCGGGACCAGCACCGTCGAAGACGTGCGCGGGGAGTACAACGCTATCGCCGCCCTCCCGGGCTTTTCCTACGAGAACGCCGGCCACTACGGCTGGCACGGCTTCCTCGACGGGAGCGAGGACGACGAGCACGAGGCCCGCGCGAAGGGGGCACTCGACCGCGCACAGGAACTCGTTCAGGCCAGCGCCGACGCCGACCTCTCGACGCCGCGGGACGCCGACGGGCCGCCAGAGGAGGGCGTCAATATGCTCGTCTTCGACGAGATTCTCTACGCCGCGAACCGCGGCCTCGTCGATCCGGCGGACGTGATTGGGCTCATCGAAGCAAAGCCCGACGACCTCGAACTGGTCCTGACGGGCGGGCACGAGCGACCAGAATTTCTGACCGACCATGCCGATCTCATAACGGAAGTCAACAAGGAGAAACACCCCATCGACGCCGGGCAGGGCGCGCGGAAGGGAACGGAGTTCTAGACGGTTCCAAGCAGATAGTCAAGACAGACGCCGAAGACTAGCGAGTACGTCACGTTGGCGATACTCCCCGTGAGATAATACGTCGTGTTCCCACTGGAGATGTCTTGCCAGCGGACAATTGACTTTGCAGTGAACACCAGCCCTAGTGCCGTGTATGCGCCGAGTAGCGTCAACGTGAGTATCAGAATATTCTCTACTTTCCCGACCGCACGTCCCGTATCCGCTTCTTTTTCACTCACATCGGCACCGGCGTATTGGAGAGCAGCGGATACCATGGTCCCACTTGTCGACAGCAACAGAGCGTACCCGGCACCAACTACGACCGCTGAGCGAAATGAGATAGACGAAATCAAATCACCGGTCGCCCAGACAAGACCAAGAATAGCACCGACTGTGACTACGGCCGACGCTGGTGTCCGCCAACTCACAGAACTCATTCCCAGACCTCTGTCATGGCCGCTTCAAGATTTGCTTCGGTTGACAGTACCATCTCCGCCTTTGCCCGCGAAAGCGTCTGTGAGACGGCCTGAATCGATACGTCTCGGTCGTCAGCCAACGCCTGCATACTCTTTCTTTCGCGGTACTCACGAACGATCGACGCCTGGTGTGGCGTCCATTCCTGTTTCCACGCAAACAGTAGGTGTATCTGGTCGGCAAGCAGCGAAAGTAGCCAAGACTTCACGACAGGATCGTGCAGCGCAACGGCCCGACCGTTTTCCGTGATGTCAGCTAGCAACGTATCTGCTTTGTGGAACGCAGGGCCATCCATCTCTGAAACCTCGCTCGTTGTCATCCCCACGTCAACTTCTCCGTGGACAACCGCAAACCGAATCGCAGTCGGGTGTATCGATTCGGTGATTTCCCGGATAGCGCGGTAAGCATGTCCAGGGTTTCTGATGACTCCTCCGACCTCGTCAACCCCCTTCAACACCGAGAACGGCGCAACCGTCTGGTCGGCGAGTGCGTCGGTCGCTCGTGACACGCCCTGATTGAGCGACGCCCGCAACGCCTCTCTATCTGTGACCGACCGTGACTCGATGACATCACCGATGATGACGCACCATCGCTCCGACATAGTCATCGACTCAACCCGATATCGTTTACTTGTTTTGGTTAAACCGTTTCACGTTGAGTACCGTGTGAACGGCTAATCCGGATTCAGTTGATTGGGCAGTATTAAATCGATATGGGTTTAGTGATCTGAGCGAAAGACACCAGTGCGTTCGTCTCCCAACACAGCCTGATGGCCCACACGCTGCTGGTCGCCGGGACGGCGAGCCACGTCGGCAAGTCGACCGTCGCGGCCGGGCTCTGTCGCTATCTGGCCGACCGTGGCGTCTCGGTCGCGCCGTTCAAGGCCCAGAACATGAGCAACAACGCCCGGGCGACACCCGGCGGCGAAGTCGGCGTCTCGCAGTACGTCCAGGCCCGCGCGGCCGGCGTCGCGCCGTCGACCGACCACAATCCAGTTCTGCTGAAGCCGCGGGGCGACGGCGAGTCGCAACTGATTCTGGACGGTGAGGCGGTCGGGCATTTTGAGGCCCGGGGGTACTACGACGAACACTGGGGGGACGCCCTCGATGTTGCTCGCGCGGCCCACGGCCGACTCACCGAGTCTCACGACGTGATCGTCGCCGAGGGCGCGGGCTCTATCGCAGAAATCAATCTCCACGACCGCGACCTGGCGAACGTCGAAACGGCGCGCTTCGCCGACGCCGACGTGTTGCTCGTCGCCGACATCGAGCGCGGCGGCGTCTTTGCCTCGCTCGTCGGGACGCTGGAACTGGTCCCCGACGACATCCGGGACCAAGTGGCCGGCGCGGTCATCACGAAGTTCCGCGGGGACCGGTCGCTGCTTGCCCCCGGCATCGACGAGTTCGAGGACCGGACCGGCGTCCCCGTTCTCGGCGTCCTCCCGTACGACGACCCGGGGCTCCCAGAGGAGGACAGCGTCGCGCTGCCGCCGGTCGGCGAGCGATCCGTCGTCGGCGCTGACGACGGCGTCCCCGGCGACGAGAGCATTACCGTCGCCGTCCCGCGGCTCCCGCGCATCTCGAACTTCACCGATCTGGAGCCACTCGCCCGCGAACCCGGCGTCAGGGTGGCCTACGTTCCGCCCGACGCCACGCTCGACGAGTTCGACGCGGTGGTCCTGCCGGGGAGCAAGAACACGGTTGACGACCTGCTGGCGCTCACCAACGCGGGCTTTGGCGACCGCCTCCAGTCGTTCGACGGCCCCGTCGTCGGCCTCTGTGGCGGCTACCAGATGCTCGGCGAGGCAATTACGAACGCCGCCATCGAGGGGACCGGCGACACGGACCGGGTCGAGGGGCTGGGCTTGCTCCCCGTGACGACCGAGTTCAGCGAATCGAAAACGGTCGAGCACGTCCAGCGGGACCTCGACGGCGTCGGGCCGCTCTCGGGCGCGAGCGGGACCGTCGAGGGCTACGAGATCCACATGGGCGACTCGACGCTGACCGACGAGGCGGCCCGGCCGTTCGACGGCGACGGGGCGGCGACCGACAGCGTTCTCGGCACATACCTCCACGACCTCTTCGTCAACGAGATTGCCAGAGGTGCCTTCGTGCGAAATGCGTTCGAGAGTGCTGGTATTGACTCCCCAGCGGCAAACGAGCGAGAGAGCGGCGACCCGTACGAGCGAGCCGCCGGCCTCGTCGCCGACCACGTCGACCTCGGCCCGCTCGGACTGGCCGATTGGTGACCGTTTGATACTCCTTCAAATTCCGGAAATTTATATACACCTAGCTCGCAATATTCTCCAATGGTCGAAGTGTTCGCGGTCGCCAGTGGGAAGGGCGGGACTGGCAAGACGACGAGCACCGTCGCCCTCGGGATGGCGCTGGCCGACCGCTACGACGTGACGGTGGTCGACGCCGACACGGGCATGGCGAACCTCCTCTTTCACGCCGGCCTCTCCGACGCCGAGACGACGCTGCACGACGTGCTGGCCGACGACGCGCCCGTCGAGGCGGCAGCGTACGACCGGTTCGGGCTGACTGTCGTTCCCTGTGGCACGAGCCTCGACGGGTTCAGGGACGCCGACCCGGACCGGCTCCGGGACGTGGTTGCGACGCTCGCAGAAGACACGGATGTCATCCTGCTGGACTCGCCGCCGGCGCTCGACAGCCGGACCGCCGTCCTTCCGATCGTGCTGGCAGACCGCATTGTCGTCGTCCTCCAGCCGACGATTCCAGCCATCTCGGACGGGCTGAAGGTCCAGGAGTACGCGACGACCTACGACACGGACGTAGCGGGCCTCCTGTTCAACAAAGTCCGCGAGTCCGAGTCCATCGAACAGGTCTCGGAGAAGACCGAGCGGTACTTCGACGGGCCGACGCTGGCCGCGGTCCCCGAAAGCGAGCGGGCCCGTGAGGCACGGCGTGCTGGCCGGCCGCTGCTTGCCCACGCTCCCGAATGCGAGGCGGCGACGGCCTACCGAGCGGCCGCCGAATCGCTCACCGTGCGGGATGGGGCGGCCGCCGACGCCGCCGACCGGTTCCAGAGCGCCGTCATCCCCGAGTCACTATGAAGTTGCCCCGCGGCCGACTCGACAAGTCCCGCGTCGTCACGGACCCGCGGGACACGCTCGCCGACGTGCTCGACCGCGAACTGACCGGCTACGCCGTCTTCGAGTCCCAGGAGACGCTCCTGCTCGACGGCGAGGGGCGGGGCGTCATCACGTTCACTGACGGCGTCCCCGTGCTGGTCTATCACACCGGCACGGACCGCGGTGGGCCGCCGGCGCTCGCGGACCTCGCCGTCCCCGGGCCGTACCACGTCTCGCTGTACGCACTCGACAACGCCGACCTCGAATCGGCACACGAAGCAGCCGACCTCCGAGTCCCGCCCGGGATGCCCGCCGAACGGCTGGGCGGCGACCCGGCACTGGCCGACAGTACGCGACGGGCGGCCCCCGACGAGCGGCTATCAGCGATGGGCGACGGCGACGCGGCAGCAGCCGAGGACGGACCCGCCGAACAGAGTGCCGTCGAAGCGTTCCTCGACGATGCGGAGAAAATCGAGGCCATCAAGGACCAAGCACGTTCGGAGGCCCGCGAACGCGCTCAGCAGTGGGAGTTCTGAGTGCATTGGCGGCACCGCTTGCGTGGGGTTTTATCCCGTGACAGCAGCACCCGGGAGCCGTCGGAAGTACAGAGTGTTATATAGGAGGACGTGTTGACCCATAAATATATGTGCGGAGCCAGCCGGTTGTCGCGGACCACCTCCAGACGAGCAGTACTGGGGAGCGCAGCGGCCGGGCTGGCGGCGACGAGCGGCTGTATGCAGCGGCTGCGGACGCTCGCAGGAAACAAAGAATCCCCCGCCGTCTCGCTCTCGATCAAGACGCGCCCGGCGGACGAGGACCCCGGTGCGATGCACATCGCACGCCAGCTGGAGACGTGGTTCGATACCGCCGGTGTCGACACCACCGTTCAGCCGGTGACTGCGACGGAACTGTACCGCCAGACCCTCCTCAACCACGAGTTCGACGCGTTCGTCGCCCGCTACCCCTACCGACAGATCACGGCGGACTCGTTGTACTCGCTGGTCCACTCGTCGTTTGCCGCCGAGCGCGGCTGGCAGAACCCCTTCGGGTTCGCCGATCTCGAAGTCGACGAACTGCTGACGGCACAGCGCCGCCAGTCCGACGACCGCCGAGCCGAGACGCTGGCGTCGCTCCAGAAGCAACTGGCGAACGCCTGCCCGTTTCTCGTCATCGGCACGCCGGACAGCATCCGCGCGGCGAACACGACACGCTTCAGCGGGTGGACCGGCGCGTTCGGGAAGTCACCGTTACGGCTGTTAACCCTCGACCGGGCTGACCCGGAGGCGACGACGCTCAGACTCGTGACGACGGATAGCCGCGTCACGCGGAACCTCAATCCGTTGATGGCCCCGTTCCGTCGGCGTGGCCGGATTACGAGCCTCGTGTACGACTCGCTCGCGCGACAGTATCAGGGTGGGCTAATCCCCTGGGCGGGGGTCGACTGGGAGTGGGACACGTCCCGGCCCGACGGGCCAGTACTGCGAGTCACACTGCGTGACGACCTCCAGTGGCACGACGGCGAGGCACTGACCGCGGCGGACGTGGCGTTCACCTACCGGATGGTGGCCGACACCTCGCTCGGGACCTTCGAGCAGGCGGTGCCGCCGACGCGGTACCGCGGCCGCGCCACAGTGGTGACCGCGGCTACCGCCATCGACGAGCGGACGGTCGAACTCACCTGTACGGACTGCAGTCGTGCAGTCGCGGAGCGGGCACTCACCGCGCCGCTGTTGGCCGAACACGTCTGGCGCGAGCGGGCGAGCGAGGCCGACATCGGCGGGGTCGGCATCGGTGCCGCGACGACGGAAGCGCTCGTGACTGATGCCATCCCTCCGGTCGGGAGCGGCCCGCTCCAGTTCGACACCGCGAGCGACCGCGAGTCGCTGCGGCTGACCCTGTTCGAGGACCACTTCAGAACGACGATTGATCCCGCGGACAGCGTCGCAGCGAGCGCGCTCGACCCGCCCTTTGACGCGGTCGAGGTCGGGTTCGTCGGCTCGGATTCCACTGCCGTCGAACTCGTCGAGAGCGGCGACGCCGATGCGACCGCTGTCGGCGTCGGTTCGGACCTCGTTCGGACTATCGGGCGGGCCGACGACCTCACGCTGTTGCTGGACCAAGGCGACTCGTTTTACTTTCTGGGGTTCAACGTCCGGTCCGCGCCGCTGTCGAACTCGCGGTTCCGGAACCTCCTGTCCCACCTCGTCGACCGCCAGTATCTCGTCGACACCGTGTTCGACGGCTACGCGACACCGGCTGTCAGTCCGCTCGCAGGGACAGGACAGGTGCCGGAGACGTTGCAGTGGGGGCCAGGTGGCACAGTCACTCCGTTTCTCGGGTCCGACGGCGAACTGGACACGGAGCAGGTCCGGTCGGCGTTCCGGGAGGCCGGCTATCGGTACGACACGGGTACGCTCCTCCAATCGTAGCGTATGAACGTCGTCTCTGTCTTCTCCGAGGTCGCTGTCGTCGTCTCGCTGTTGCTTGCCGTCGGTGTCGCCGGTATCGTCGGCCCGGACCGCATTCGGTCGGAACTGCCGGCGCTACGGACGCGGCTCCGTCAGGCGGCCCGTCCACTGCTCTTACTCGGGGCTGTGCTGGCCGCCAACAGCGTCGTCCGTGATTTCGGCGTCGGGCTGTCCTGGCTCATCGGCAGCAACATCACGAAGACGATCTACGCCATCGAAGGGTCGTTCGTCGCCTCGCTCCAGTCGCTCGCACCGGCGTGGTTCACACTGTATCTGGGGTTCGTGTACGTGTACGGCTACGCGTTCCTGCTGGTGTTTCCGCTGGTGCTGACGCTGCTGTTGGCAAACACACGCTATCTCAAGGAGACCGCGTTTGCCTACACGGTCAACTACGTCATCGGCCTGCTCTGTTACGTGCTGTTCGTCGCGTACGGCCCGCGGAACTTCGCGCCGGATACGGTCGAACCGCTCCTGTACGACACGATACCCCGCTTTCAGCTAGTGACGAGCCAGGTCAACGCCAACACGAACGTCTTCCCGTCGCTGCACACGTCGCTGTCGGTGACAGTCGCACTCATGGCCTACCGCCTCCGGGCCGAATATCCGCGCTGGCTCCCGGTCGCAACGTGCCTGGCCGGCAGCGTCGTCCTCTCGACGATGGTGCTTGGTATCCACTGGGCGACCGACGTAGTCTTTGGAGTCCTGCTCGGAGCCCTCAGTGTGTACGTCGCGACACGCCCTCGGTTTCACTCCGAAAACGAATCGTCGTGACGGCACATCCGCATCAATCCGCTCGCACGGGGATCCACCACACCCGCGACCGGCCCCCGACTTTCTTGCTCGTGATATCTGTCTCTGATTCGAGGTCGTGGAGTTTGTTCAGTGCAGTCCGTCGCGAACAGCCGAGTCTGTCCGCCACCTCCGACGCCGTGAGTGGCTCCGCGTAATCGTTTCGGTGTCTGAACACCTCGATAACGTCCGATTCAGTGTACTGAATCTCCCGTCCAGGCGGAGACATACTTCTGTCAACGATTGCCACATACTTATACTGTCGGCTATTATTTCATTCTGGGTGAAAGTATAGAAACACAGCCCGTTGTTGTCGCAAAACGATCCGGACGTCGGATCAGAATAGCATGAACGTTCTAAGCTGTTACAGCCCCTGTAACATGTTTTGTGTCCCGAAACAGTTACAGCGAATAAGTATAGGCCCCCACCGGCTATACCATGCTCCGGGGATACGCCATCCCGCCCTCCAGTGAGTGCTGGCGCGCCGACCAGTGCTCCCTTCGGCCCTTCCACACCGGATTCCATCCGTGAGCGACTGGATTATTGCTTGTTTTCTTGCACCGACAGGACCGATTCAAGCGGCTGTGACCGCGCTCTGTATCGGTCGAACACCGTCTCAGCCCAGCTATACACCGCTGTGGCGTCGGATTCGGCTATCGCCCGGACGTTGTTCCGGTCGTCGTAGGCCGCCAGACAGACCCGCGAGCGGTCCAGCGCGAGGCCAATATCAAGCGGAGTATCGTGGACGTACGTATCGATGTTCTCGTGTTCGACACCTCGATCCAGCGCGTCTGCGAAGTCCGACGCTGACCGTTCGAGGACGCTGTGGTCGATGATGAACTCGATATGCGTCCCCGTTTCGAGCAGGTCCACCGCGACATCGTTGAACACCGACGTCACGATCGGCGAGATGGCCCGAACGTCGCCGTCGACCTCGTGCAGCCAGTCCGTGAACCGATCAATCGCGGCCAGCGGGTTCTGTTCGGAACTCGTCGTGAGACAATCGGGGTCTAACAGCTCCGCCGGGAGGTCCGCTGCGATGGAACCCAGGTGGGCGGCCAGCGGACCGACCACCCGAGCCCGTTCGACCTCGCTCATGAGTGCCGAGTACTGGTCCAACACCCGATGTCCAGTCACCGTGAGCCGGTACTCGCCGTCCCGTTTGACGACCCACTGCCGCTCGGAGAAGCCCGCGAGTATCCGCTGGATCGTGGTGCGAGTCGCGTCCACCGCATCGCACAGATCGGTCGGCCGCGCCGGACGCTCCCGGATCTGGGCCAGCACCGCGAACCGCTGTGGTGACCCAGTAAGGAACTGGCAGTCCTCGAAAACGGTGTCGTCCGGACCCTCCGCCATTGGATACGTCTGTGTGCGCGACCGTCTTAGCCTCTTTGGCGTTTGGCAACACTGAACGAATTGTGGAGCTACTCGTCGCCGAACGAGCCGAGGGTGCTTTGGGTCCCGCCGTCTTCCGCGCCGTTCGACGCATCCGTCCCGTGTTCCGCGGCGATACGTGCAGCGGCTTCGCGGCCGCCGGAGAAGGAGGCGTGGCGCGCGATGGCGGGGTCCCGCAGGGCGTCGGCCGCGTCGGCGCTGACGTCCTCGTAACGCCTGCGAAACGCCTGTCTAGCCGCGTCGTAGTCGACGACCGGGTGCGGGTAGTCTTCGCCAATGCTGACGCCACAGGATGCCTGTACGTGGACCGGCGTCCCCTCGGGCCGGTCGAGGTACTCGTCGGGGAGCGAATCGAGTTCGGGCACCCACCGACGGATGAACTCGCCGTCCGGGTCCTGATCGCGGACCTGCTTTCGGGGGTTGTACAGCCGGAGCGTCGGCTTGCCGATCAGGCCGCACTGGGACTGCCACTGTGTGTAGTTGATCGCCGCCGAGGCGTCAATGAGGTGATGGGAGAACCAGTCCGCGCCGATCCGCCAGGGCTGCTGGAGCAGGTGATAGTAGACCGAGGCACACATCGCCCGCATCCGGAAGTTGAGCCAGCCGGTCTCTTTGAGACACCGCATCGACGCGTCGACCATCGGAAACCCGGTCCGTCCGTACTTCCATGCTTCCACCAGCTCGGGGTCGTACTGCGCCGCGTTGAACCCCTCGAACACCGGGTTCACCGCCGCATCGAGCCAGCCGGGCCAGTCTTCGAGTTTCTGTTCGTAGTGCTTGTTCCAGAACAGCCGCGAGACGAACATCTCTTTCCCGCGGCTGTCGGGGGCGTGGGCCTCGATGTACTGGATGACTTGCCGCACGGAGAGACAACCGAACGCGAGATACGGCGAGAGCCCGCTGGTCCCGTCTCGCGCGTCCGTCGGCGCGGAGATGTTCCCCGGATAGTCGTCGATCCGCTCGACGAACGCCGACAGCCGTTCGCGCGCTGGCCCGGTCCCGCCGCGGGGCACGTCGGATTTCGACGGCGTGACGCCGTAGTGGTCCTCGATTGTGCTGATGTCGATGCCGGTATCGAAGCTCCGTGAGGTGACCGTGCTCGGGTCCCAATCGTACTGGTCGGCGGAGAACCACGCCGACACGTCGTCCTGCCACCTGTCGCGGGTCTCCGCTCGGTCCCGAACCAGCCCGTCGCCGTCGACGAATGTCACGTCACACTGTTCCCGGACGCGCCGGTCTCGCTCCCGACCGTAGCGTCCTGTCGGAACGGCCATCGTCACGATGTCCCAGCCGGCCTCGCGGAACCGCCCCAGCACGTCCACCGGGTCCCCGTGGGCGTAAGTGAGCCCGCGACCAGTCGCGGTGTGGTACTGGTCTGAGAGGTCGGCCAGACAGTCGTGCAGGAACCGGATACGGCTGTCACAGGCGAGGCCGTCCGCACCGTAGAACGCCGGGTCGAACACGAACAGCGGAAGCACGTACTCGGACGCTGCGGCCCTCGCTACCGCGGCCTGATCGCGAATCCGAAGGTGTTCGCGATGCCAGACAACCGTGCCGGACGCATCGCTCTCAAGCGTCGGAATCGCGTCTTGCCGTGGCGCGTCCAGCGTCTCGTCCGATTCCAGTCCCGGCATACGCGCTATTGGTTCAGCATTGGACCACAGGCACCACTGTCTTTCGTCTCTCGAAGCCACAGTGTTCGAGAGGGGGACTGGAGAACCACGACCGGCTACCAGAAGGGTTACACCGCGGGACCCGCGCTAGTCGATAATGGAATTCGAGTCCACACGCCGTCGATTCATCGAACTCGCCGGAGCGAGCGCGACAGTGTCGCTCGCCGGCTGTAACGCCCTCCAGGGTGGCGACGGAGACGGAGCGAACACGGGTACAGGGCCACAGAGCCAGAGCGCGGACGCGGACTCCGCGACGGTGACGGTCGTGGTCGAACCGGACCAGACACAGTTGCGGGAACGACAGCAGGAGATCCAATCCGAACTCCAGGCAGGGAATCTCACACAGAGCGAGGCACAGGCCGAATACCGTACCGCACAGGAGAACCTTGCCGAAGACGCAATCACCTCGTTCGAGGAGCGCGCGACGTCTGACCTCGGTCTCACTGTCGACGATTCTATTTCCGAAGCAGGTGCGCTGCTGGTCACCGGTCCACCAGCCGGCCTCATCGATACCCTTTCAATCGAGAGTGTCACCGGGATCCTCTCACAGGCGACGTTCGAACAGATCCGATCCCAGGCTCGAACCGAGACGCCGGGAGCATCCGAGTAACGGGCACTACGGACTGTCTACTGATTTTCCGCGAGTAGTGCCGTTTTTGTTCGGACGCTCACCGCGAGGACTGACCGCTGGTCGCTAGAACCACGGTGACGGTGGTTTCGCCGCGTTCGGTTGTCGTCGTCACGTCGAAGCCGACGGCGAGAACGTGCGTGCGGCCTACCCGGTCCTGAGCAACGACGCCGCGATCGGCGACGCAGTCCCCGAACTGGCGGTCCGGCCCGGACGGACAGTTCACGTCTTTCCACTGCCGTGTTGCAGTACCGTTGTAGGTTATATTGTAGTGGACACCGTCTTCGATTCGGGAGGTCTGGAGTCGGTCGAGCCGAGGCTGCAACCCCGTCCGAACGGCCGTCACTGCCGAATCGTTCGCGGCCCAAGCGTACTGGCTCGGGATGGACGTGCTCTCTGTCGCGACGGCTCGCTCAAGGACCCGAAGCGCGTCAGCCGAGGGATCGTCGTCGTAGTCGGCCGTCGCCCGAACGTCGTCGTGATAGCCCAGTTGCAGGGACGCAAAGAGAATCGGGACAAGTGCCACAGCCACAACGGTGGCCGCAACGAGGACTAGCTGTCCGCGCCGGGTCATGCGTACCACACGATGATTTGGACACTCCCGTGTCCTGTCGGTACAGTTGCGGTCCCAGTGCTGACGCCCTGTGGCGTCGGTGTTCCGACCGCTCCGTGCGGTGTTTCGACCCGGAAGAGGACGTTGTCGGGCAGGATACGGGCGACCCGGTTCGAAAGCGCGTCCCGTTCGCGGTCGAACGCCGTCGGACTCGACACGATCTCCTGCAGTCGCGTCGCTCCGCTGTGTCGCGGCGGGTCGTTAGCCAGCAGCGCCGCCGTATCGGAGGCGTAGGCGTCGAGCTGTGGCCCCTGCCGGTCCGGCGCTGGTGTCCCCAGGGCAAACCCGAGCGCGACGCCGAGAATCAGTACTGTCCCGAGGGCAACTTCCACGAGCGACAGCGGCAGCTGGGCTCTACGCATCGACGGTCACCACCAGGGTTTCCTTCGTCGACTGCGGGGCGTCGTACGCTACGGTCACGTTCCCGGGTTCGAGTCGGCCGGCGCGCTGGAAGCGCAGTTCCGTCGTCTCGTAAGGGACCAGTGGGACCTCATAGCTGCCGTCCAGCCCGCTTCGGTTATGCAGGACGACCCGGTCGTTAGCGCGGACCGTCCAGACGGTCGTGCCGGCCGGCGGGTCGATGGTTACAGTGGCCTGCGCGCTCCGACGGGGGAGCATCACTGCGTCGGTCGTCGTGAGGTCGGGCGTGAGGGTGCGTTGCTCCCGAGACTCGACTACGACGAGTCGGCTGATTCGTGTCCCGCTGTGAACCGTGCCGCTACGTGCGATCTCCTCGTCAGCCAACTCGACGCTGACCGCGTACTCACCGGCCGGCGGTGCGCTCTCCTCCAACGCCGACTGGTCGAAGTCGTCCACCCGAGATTTGTTGAGGACGTTGCTCCGGGCGGCCAGTGGACCGTCCGTCGCGACGAGCCGGTCAGCGATAGCGGCGGCGACCCGACGCTCGTCAGGAGTCCGGTCCGCGCCGGCAATCGCGGTGTCAGCCATCGCGACCCCCAGTCCGGTGACGACAGTCAACAGCACGAGCGCGATGCCCAGCGCTGGTAGCGACGTCTGTGCGCGAGTAGAATGGGCACAGCGACGGTTCGGCGCGGTCATCGCTCAGCCTCCAGTGTCACCGTCACGCTCCCCCGCGTTCCGGAGACAGCGACGACGGTCGGACTGCCGCTCTGCCACTCGCCTTCGAAGGTATCGACTCTGTCGGGCAACAATGGCTGTGTTCGGCCACCGATTTCGGGATCAGGGTGGTCGAGGACGAGAGCATCCCCGTCAGTCCGGATGCTGTATCCTGCTCCGTCGATGGTCTCCGGCAGCGATACCCGAACAGTTGCCGAGGCAGTCCGAGCATCCGGCGGGATAGCCTGCTCGACGCGGGCCGTCGCTTCGGCGAGCGTCCGGTCGCCGAGTTCCGCCCCGACGGCGGATTGGTACGCTGGGACAGTGCCGCCGTACAGCGTGGTCGTCACTAGTCCGATGTACAACAGCACGAGCCCCATGCTCAGCAGTTTCTCGACGACGGTGCTGAGCGCGCGATTATCCATGCCCCACCTCCGTCCGCATATCGTGGCGAACTAGATACAGCGTCCGGCGGCCCGGGAACGTCGCCACGACGCTCTGAACGCCGTCGCCGTCGATATCCCTGACTCGCGTGGTTGCACCGACACGCTGGAAGTACTCGGTGAACGGACGGGGCGTCTCCGTCTCGATAGCCACGCTATAGTTGTCGGCCGGGAGCCGTTCGCGTTCGTGGCTGACGTTCTGGCGAATGCCCGCAGACACACCGCCGGCCCCGGACACCGTGCCGCCGCTGGCGTTGACGAGCGGTGCGCCGACGATGACCGCCGTGTCGTCCCGCGTCGCCGTCACCGGCGGGTCCGATTCGAGCCAGGCGTTACCCTGCGTGCCGCGCACGACGCTTCCGCCGAGAAAGCGAACGCGGTTGTCGCCGGAGTCGTACACTATCGCGTCGATGGGGACCGTCCGCTGAACTCCGGAATCATTGAGGACTCGGAGTTCTCGCTCTACCGTCGTCAGCCGCCCCTCCGTGAACCGGACGCGAGCGGTCTGCTGGCCCGTCTGCTCGACCGGCCGGAACGCCGTCTCGAACGTGTTGGCGACGCGGGTCTCGTCGGCAGTCGCAGTGTGGCCGTCGACGACGGTTCCGACGACAGCCGTCAGTCCACCGAGCGCGACGACGGTCAGCCCCAGCAGCAACACCACGCCGACGACGTGTGACTGGGCGTCAGTGTCGAACCTCAAATCAGACCAGCCCCCGCGAAGACGACGTAGGCGATGAGTACCAGTCCAGAAGAGTGCAACAGCGCTTCGTAGGCCCCGCGACTCGCCGTGCCGGCGAACCAGCCACAGGCCAGCATCGTCGCTTGCGTGACGACGTAGAACCGATGTTGCTCCCGTGCGGGTTTGATTGCAGTCGGATCGAACGCGATGTTCGCGCCGCCCGAAACTGCCGACAGTTGTGCGAAGCTATCGAGGACGTAGACGTTGACGGCGACGGTGATACCGATAACGAGCAGTGCTGTCGTCCAGCCGACCGCAACGTAGACCAGCAGGGCCGAACGGATGGATTTCCGCAGATGGTAGAGTTGTCCTATCTCTGTCTGGAGCGTCTCGAAGACGTCCTCCGCATCGCTCCCCGTATCCAGCGCGCCGACGACCAGCCCGATGGTCTGTTCGGCCATCGGCGTGCCGACACGGTCGACGAACTGGTCAAGCGCCGCGGCCCGGCGGTCGGCCGCGGAGTCGCCGGGACTGTCACCGAGTGAGAGCGTGAACGCGAGCGACTGGACGTCACTGGCGAGCGCACCGAGCTCCACGTCGTCGGCGACACGCCGGACTGCCTCGGGAAACGGACGGCCCAGCGCGACGTGGCCGGCGACGGCGTGAACGAAGTCCTGAATCTCTCGGTCTTTCGCGTCGTCCGCTCTGGCCCGGCGGACCGTTACCACACCGACGGGGACGCCAACGGTGGCATACGAGAGGAGTGCAACGTTGACCGGACGGTAGCCCAGCGACCAGAGGCCAGCA
The DNA here is from genome assembly GCF_000336615.1 of Haloarcula amylolytica JCM 13557. Lineage (GTDB taxonomy): Archaea > Halobacteriota > Halobacteria > Halobacteriales > Haloarculaceae > Haloarcula > Haloarcula amylolytica. The sequence continues at coordinate 193,616 of NZ_AOLW01000010.1, read as the reverse complement.
GCGACCACGGCTCCCAGCGGGACGCAGGCGAGGAGTGCGCTCGCGGGATTCGAGGGGATGGTTGTGAGTATCGCAACGGGGCCGTCCGGCAGGCTGTAACTCGGGGCGGCCGTGTTGCGTGGCCGGAGCGTAGCCACGACGAAGGCCGCCAGCAAGCCGGCGGCCAGCACGAACGCCGCACTGCCGTAGACGACGATGGCACGGACAGTCGTCTCGCCGAGCGGCGTGGGAACTGGTTCGGAGAGGCCGGGCGCAAGAATGCCCATCACAGTGACGATGAGAACCACGAGCGCCGGCAACACCAGCAACACGACGAATAGCTCCGCAAGCAGTTCGAGATAGCCGGTCGCCCGTTCGTGCTGCCGGCTCTGCTCGTGGGAGAGTAAGCGGCCCTCCATCTCCAGGTACCCCTCAAGCGCCTCGGCGCTCTGGTTCGCGTGTTCGCGGAACTTCAGCAGAAACGGTGCAAGCAGGTCCCGTGAAGGGGTTTCGCTTGCGACCCGCTCGATACCGGTGTCGAGACTGCCGGTGAGAATGCCCTGATTGAGCGCGCGCCGGAAGGCGACCGCCGTCTCGCCGTATGCGTCCTGTTCGGCAACGGCGCGGAGCATCTCGCGCCGGTCGTGGGTTCCGGAGGCGAGCACTCTGAGGTATCGGACTGCGCCGGGGAGCGTGGCCGCGATGTCGGCGCTCCGGGCGCTCGCGACCCACGAGAGATATCGGTTCCCGGCGACGAACACGCCCCGCTTGAGCGCGAGTCCAGCGACGGTTCCGATGCCGGTGGCCACGAGAAGTCGAGGGACTTCCGGCAGCGCCAGCCGATTGATGACCGGGAGGCTCTGCTGGAGCACCGCGACGAACGAGTCGAAGGTCCCCGGCGGCACGAGCATCGCTGTCGTCGCGGTTCCGACGACACCCACAACGAGCGCCAGCCACGACAGCCCGTACACTCTGGCGACGTAGACGCCGAAGCCGGCGCTCGGATAGGCGGCCCGGTAGCGGTCGCGGGTGCTCGCGTGCCGGTCGTCCTCGGCGTGGTGGGCGAACAGAGCGTACAGGCCCCGGTCGAGCAAGCCAAGTGTCCCGCCGCCCTCAGTCGTCACCCGTACTGACCTCCAGTTGCGGGTCGTCGGGCGTCCCGGCCTGTCGCCGCAGTCGCTCGACGGTCGCTGCCTCGTTCGTCTCTAAGTCGGCCAGGACGCCGAACAGGTCGTCGAAGTCGGTCAGCCCCTCCTGGACGAGATACTGCACGTAGCGATGGCGGCGGTGGAACGCGTCCTCGACGGCCGACACTGGTTCGTCCCGGAGGTCCGAAAGTCGGTCGAGAATGCCGGTGTCGACCCGCCGCTGCTCGTCGCCGAACTGCGGGTGGTCGTAGGCGAGTTCGAAGCTTCCGTCCGGTCGCCGCCAGCAGACGCTGTTCCAGTGGATGGTCGTCCCGTCCTTGTGTATCGTCCCGCTCCGGTCGGTTCCGCTCTCGACCATCGATGGGTCGTCGACGAACTCGACCACTTCGCCGACGTAGCGCTCTCCGCCGACGTGGCGGGGGAACACGACCAGGTCGATCTCTTCGAGCAGGTAGGTCGGCAAGCCCTTCTCGATGACGCGGTTGACCAGCGACTCGATATCGTCGGCGTGGGTCGTCCCGATGACGCCGTGGCCGGTGTTGAGCGTTTCAGCGAAGGTTTCGAACGACGCGGCCGTGTTGATCTCCGCGATGACCTCGACATCGGGGTTCAGGTAATTGCACTGTGTCATCAGGTCGGCCATCGTCACGCGGCGGTGGTCCCGCTCGTGGTCTCTCGTGGTGAGCGAGACGCCGGTCTCGTGTGGAATCCGAACCTCACGCGACCCTTCGTCGATACTGATGGGACGGTCCCGATACGGGATAAACGGCATATGCGCGTTCATAAGGGTCGTTTTGCCGGCTCCCGTGGGTCCCGAAAAGAGGACCACGCCATGAGACTCGTACAGGAGCCACAGTAGCGCGACGAGTTCCGTCGGCAGTGAGTTCCGCTGGACTAAGTCGACCGGCGTCATCGCGTCGCTCGACTGTTTGCGGATGGAGATGTGTGGACCGCCTTCGCTGATAGTCGGTAAGGCAACTGCACAGCGGATGGTGTCGTCGGCGTCGTGGAGGGCGTCCCCGTCCGGGTCGATGTTGACCTTCGCGCTCGGGTTCGAGGCGTTGAGTTCGACGCCGTCGTCGGCGGCCAGTTGCGTGACGACGTTGACGAAGGCCGCCTCGGAGTCGAAAGCGAGATTGGTCGGTACCCGGCCGTCGTGGCCGAGATCGGCGCGTGGGAGGACCTTCACGCGCTCGTCGACGCGGTTCGCCTCGATGTCTTCCAGCGTGTGGTCCCGGATCGGGACAGTGAGCTTACCGTAGCCGACGAGATCACGAAGCACGTAGTACAGCAGGTCGTCGAGGCGGTCGTCGGCGAACCGATGGTCGACCGGTGGCACGGCCAGGTCGAGTTCGGCCAGCGCCGACCGGAGCCGGTAGCGGACGGCGTCGACCCATTCGGTCGTGTTGCGGACGGTCAACTGCCGGGCCAGGAGCGAGCGAGCACGCTCCCGTACGAACTCGACACGGTCCTGGACGACGCCGTCGACGCCGGTCTCCCAGACGCGCTCCTTGCACACCTCGATGAGCTGCTCGTCGCCGGGGAGCAGGTCCGGCTCTCGGACCGCGTACTTCGTCGTGAACGGGTCGGCACCGAGGAGATGCTCGCGGTAGACGACGACCGGAATCTCGAAGCCCTGGAACCGGACGGTGTGGCGCTCGACACGCTCGCTCGCGAAGCGGTTCAGATACGCCGGGTCCGGGCCAAGGTCGGTCTCGGCCGGGGCGTAATCGTCGGTATGGACGACGACGCCGTCGTTGGTCACGTCAGCAACGTCGATTCGGGAGTCCAGTGCGTACGGGGTCAGGTCGTCGAAGCACGCCAGCGACGAGAGCGCGTGGTACTCGATTCGACGACGGCTCGCCGGCGACGCGTCGATCAGTCGGTCGATGACCCGTCGGTGTTTCGCGTCGAACCCCCCGTTCATCCGCTCGACGGCCCCCTCACGCGTCCGTGGTCGCTCGATGTTCGCACCTGCGAAGTGTGATTCGACAGTCGACAGTGCGTCAGCCTCTGCCGCTGAAAGTACCGGATCACGGACATCGTACCGGAACCCGCTGCGTTCCCGTCGGACGGTCACGACGACGCCCGGATACACCTCGTCTTGCTCACGAACGTCCGGCGCGTACCAGGCGTCGGCGGCGTCCGGTGGCGTCGGTGCGGGAACCACCGGTGCGGTCTCCGTGCCAGCCTGTGCGGTCATACGCAGTTTTAAACTAGCTATTGTACTTAAAGTTGTAGACTTAGTTTTGCGGAATTTAATTAAAATATAATCTCCCTATATGGAGAATGTGAGTTGGAGTACAGACCATGAAAACACTCTGTCAGCATAGAGGCATACGAGCACAATAGGGGTGTCTGATAACATCAAAAACCACTAATTAGGAGATATGATCCCGCTTCCGGGTCCGCTCTCTCCCATAACTCGGTGTTTCGAGATATGCACCAGAATTATCATAACTGTGCCAGCGGCTCAGTTCACTTGGATGAAAGGAAAGGAGTCAGCGACGAGCAACGATAGCACAAAATCGGCAACTACCACACGACGACGGCTCCTCAAAGGAACACTTGGCACAGCAGTGACCGCGGCCGCGGTTCCGCGCCTGAGCGGCGTCGCGGCGGCCCACTTCCCGGTCGAGATCACGGTCGACGTCCAGCCCGAGAACGCGGAGAACTTCATCGACCTGTCGGAACACGACACCATCACCGTCGCAGTCGAGCAGTCAGAGTTCGTCAACAGCGACGGGGACAGCGAGACCTTCGACCCCACGGAGCGGGCCGTCCGCTATCGGTTCGGCTCGCGTCTCGCGCTGGAAGACGGCGAGGGGGCGCGCCCCGTCGAGGATGGCGAGATCAGGGAACCGGACGACGATGCTGAGGACAGCCAGGCGTCGCTCGTTCTCACGTTCCCAGTCGATGAGATGGGCTTCGATGGTGGGGAGGAGACAGCATGGCTGTACTGGGAGCGGGACGAATCCGGGAACCACGGGTACGCGGGCTTCGATTCCGTGCGGGTGTATCGTGGGCAGCCCGCAAGCCGCTCGTTAATCGAACAGCTACAGCGATTGCTGAGTGGTGAGACAGCGTCCAGTTCTGACTGAGCGGCTGCGAACCGGAGCGGGGCTGTCAGTGCGCCTGTAATCGTGATGCTGGCGACTATATACGTCGACTCCGATGGCACGCTATGGCCATCGTTGCTGAAATCCTCCTCGCAGACGAGACGCTTCCGCTGGTCGGTGTGGCAGACTCGATTCCGAGCGGCGAACTCTCGATTTCGAACGCCGTCGGCCTCGAAGACGGACGACTGCTGCTTACAGTTAGCGTCGACGCTGGCTCCAGCGACGCCTTCGAGCGAGAACTCGACGCGCGGCCACAGATCACCGACGCGGCGGATATCGGGCAGACGGCCGATGGTTGGTTCTACAAGGTGGTCGTCGACAACGCACCGGATCTCATCGCGTCACACGACCCGGAGGAGTTCGAGGGCGTTGCGATGGATGCGACGGTGACCGGCGACGGGATACGGGAACAGAAGGTGTTCTCCGACTACGACGCGTTCAGTGCGCTACGGGACCGCTGTGCGGTCAACGACATCCCGCTCGAACTACTGCACATCGCTTCGGACCCCGAGAACCCCGGGGAACGCGACCAGTTCGGCCTCACGGACAGGCAGTATCGGGCGATGTCCGTCGCCCTCTCCTCGGGGTACTACGACTCACCGCGTCGGTGCTCGACAGCGGAACTCGCCGACAAACTCGACGTGTCGGCCGCCGCGGCCTCTGACCTCTTGCGTCGAGCCGAAAAACAACTCATCAGTTCGACAGTCGGCCCCGACCAGTTCCGGAACGCGCTCGCACAGTAGCCGCCAGCTTGTTCGACTGCGCTATCGCGGCAAGTATATAAATGGGCTTATCAGTAAGCAAAGGACGCTCGTGGCTGTCGCACCTACTGCACAGCGATGTCAGACGAATCTGCGGCAGACGACCAGGACGCACAGCGGCTTGCAGGCGACGTGGCGATTGTAACCGGCGCGTCATCGGGAATCGGTGAGGCGACTGCGGAGGCACTGGCCGACGCGGGCGCGAGCGTAGCGCTGGCGGCCCGCCGCGCTGACGAGCTGGAGGCTCTGGCGGACCGGATCGAATCGGCTGGCGGGGATGCACTGGTTGTGCCGACCGACGTGACCGACGAGGACGACATCGAGTCGCTGGTCGACGCGACGACCGACGAGTACGGTCGTATCGACATCCTCGTCAACAACGCCGGCGTGATGCTCCTCGAACCGCTGGAGCGGGCAGATCGCTCGAACCTCCGGCAGATGGTCGAGGTGAACCTGCTCGGACTGATGAACCTCACCCACGCAGTGCTTCCGGTCATGCAAGAGCAGGAGAGCGGCCACGTCGTCAACGTCTCCTCCGTCGCGGGACGCCGAGCCTCGGCCGATTCGAGCGGCTACAACGCGACAAAGTTCGGGGTGAACGCGTTCACCGAGGCAGTCCGGCAGGAAGTGACGACACAGGGCATCCGGACGACGGTTATCGAACCGGGTGCGGTCGATACGGAACTCGCGACACACGTTCCGGACGAGCAGGTGCTTGAGCGGTTCGCGGAGATGGACCTCCCGATGCTCCATCCCGACGATATCGCTCGCGGCATCGTGTACGCGACGAGCCAGCCCGCCCGCGTGGACGTGAACGAACTCCTGATTAGACCGACCGGACAGGATATCTGATCGAGAGTCGCGTTCTTGCTGAGGAGAGAAGTGCAGTAAGCAACGCAGAGACGGAGCGGCCACCATTTACGCGGTCACACAGCCGACGACGACGGCTACTGGAACCGTGTCTCACCCGTTCGATCGGTAGCACTTTACCGGGTTCGTGTCCACCGACCCCGGTCAGTTTCCCGGCGATGAAACTGGACGCACAGTTGTCGAAACCCCCGGTATCGGAGGAATCTTACGTCGTCTACCCTAACCAGACACATGGCAATTGAGACGGATGTCCTCGTCGTCGGTGGTGGCGCGACCGGCGCTGGCGTCGCTCGTGACCTCGCACTCCGTGGCATCGACGTGACGCTTGTCGAGCGTGACGGGCTGACAAGCGGTACCTCCGGACGCTCGCACGGACTGCTGCACAGCGGTGCCCGCTACGCCGAGGCAGACCGGGTCGGTGCCGAGGAGTGCATCACCGAAAACCGGATACTCAAGGACATCGCCGGGGCCTGCATCCGTGACACCGGGGGCCTGTTCGTCCAGCTCGCCGAGGACGACCCCGACTACTTCGAGGCCAAGCGGGCGGCCTGTGAGGATATCGGCATCCCCGTAGAGACGCTGGACAGCGATGCAGCCCAAGAGCGGGTGCCCGACCTCGCCGCGGAGGTCGAGCGCGCGTTCGAAGTCCCGGACGCCGTCATCTACCCGTCCCGGCTCGTCGCCGCGAACGCCGCAGACGCCCGCGAACACGGCGCGGACATTCACCCACACGCGCCCGTTGAAGACGTGCTCGTGGCGGACGGGCAGGTAACCGGCGTGCGGGTCGGCGGGGCGGTCGGCGATACCATCGAGGCCGACTACGTCGTCAACGCGACCGGTGCCTGGGCGGGCCGGTTCGCCGCGATGGCCGGCCTCGACGTCGAGATGCAACCGACGCGGGGCGTGATGGTCTCCGTCGAGTACGACGACCTCGGGCCGGTACTCAACCGCTGCCGGGACCCCGACGACGGCGACATCGTCGTCCCACACGAGCGCGAGGCTGTCCTCGGAACGACGAGCGTCCCCGTCCGCGACCCGGACGAGTACGAGACGGAGCAGTGGGAAATCGAGGAGAGCATCGAAGAGTGTGCGGCGATGCTGCCGCCAGTTGCAGACGCCCCCGAGGTCCGAACCTGGTGGGGCATCCGACCGTTGTACGCCCCAGACGAGGACGAGCGCGGCGGCCGCGGCATCTCGCGTGGCTTCTTCCTGCTCGACCACGCCGACGACGGCGTCGACAACATGGCGAGCATCGTCGGCGGTAAACTGACCACCTACCGGCAGATGGCCGAGGCGACGGCCGACCTCGTCTGTGACGGCCTCGGCGTCGATGCAGACTGCCGGACTGCGGACCGGAGGCTCCCGGGCGTCGACGACCCGGAGCGGTTGGATGCGCTCGTGGCCGAGTTCGACGGTCAGGGACCGACCGACGAGGACGTGGTCGGGTCGGTGTGACCACGCCCGTCGTGGCCCGTTGCAAGCCGCGGGAACGGGCTGTCAGCCGGCTGTAGCGTTATAAGGGAGGCAACCGCACGTACACTCATGATAAACGAGACCGTGCGGCAGATCGAGGAGATGGAGACACAGAGTTCCTCGATTGCCGCCGTGAAAGCTGCGAAGGCGCTCCGCGAGCTAACAGACCGCGAGTGCCACACGGTCGAGGACTTCCTCCGCGTGGTCGAGCGCAACAGTAGCGCGCTCCAGCGGGCGAACCGCTCGCACGCGCCGCTGTACACCACACAGCAACGCATCGTCACAGACCTGAAAGACGCTGACCCCGACTCTGTCTCGTCGGCCAAGGAGCGATTGCTCGACACAATCGACGAGGTCGTCACGGAAATCGAGACCAGCAAGGACCGCGCGGCGGAGCGGGCGGCGACGCTCATCGACGACGGCGACGTGCTGGTGACTCACGAGAACTCCTCGACGGTGATGGCGACGCTCATGGCGGCGCTTGACGACGGCAAGGAGTTCCACCTGTACGCCAGAGAGTCGCGGCCGCATTTCCTGGGCCGTCGGACTGCCCGCCAGTTGGCCGACCGGGACGGGGCCGACGTGACGCTCATCGTCGACGGCGCGGCGGGCCACTACCTCTCGGAGGCCGACCGCGTCTTCGTCGGGATGAACTGCCTCATCGACGACGTGGTGTACAACCGCATCGGAACGTTGCCGCTGGCCGCGACGGCCAACGAGATGGACGTCCCCGTGACCGTCGTCGGGACCTCGTCGAAGTTTATCGGGAGCGGCTTCACCTTCAGGAACACGTTCCGGCAAGGGGCCGACGTGATGCTCGAACCGCCGGAGGGGTTCGACATCGGGAACCCGGGCTACGACGCGACGCCGACCCGGCTGCTCGATACGGTCGTCACGGAAGACGGCATCCTCCAGTTCTGAAGGTATTTAGCGGATCGTTCTGTCGGTGACTTGGCGGAGCCGCTCGGCAACATCGGCGTCGAGGGCCGCTTCGCTCACCCGCCACTGCCAGTTCCCGGTCGCCGTGCCGGGGACGTTGAACCGGGCGTCGCTGTCGAGGCCGAGCAGGTCCTGCATGGTCGTCATCGCGACGACGGCGTTCGAGTTCCACACCGCCTCGATGAGGTCCCAGTTGATTTCGTCGCCGTCGGTGCCAAGGTTGTAGTGGAGACAGTCGCGCTGGCGGTCCGAAAGGTCGCGATAGTAGCCGACGATGGTGTCGGTATCGTGGGTCGAGGTGTAGCCGACGGCAGACTCCGGGTAGTGCATCGGCTGGTACATGTGCCCCTCCTCGCACCAGTCGGCGTACTGCGGCACGCGCATGCCGGGGAAGCCGAACTGGTCCCGGAGCGCGACGATGCTCTCGTCGAGAAAGCCCAGGTCCTCGACGAAAAAGGGCAGGTCGCCGAGCCTGTCCCTGACCGTCTCGAAGAAGTGCGCGCCGGGGCCGTCGCGCCACTGCCCGGCGGCCGGGTCGTCCGCTTCGGCCGGAATCGACCAGAACTCGTCGAAGCCCTTGAAGTGGTCGATGCGGGCGATGTCGACGAGGTCGAACAGCCGTTCGAAGCGGTCGACCCACCAGCCGTAGTCGTTCGCACGGAGGGCGTCCCAGTCGTAGACGGGGTTCCCCCACCGCTGGCCGTCGTCGCCGGGATTGGGCGGGACGCCCGCCACCGCTGCAGGGTGGTGGTCGTCGTCAAGTCGGAACACCTCTGGATACGCCCAGACATCCGCCGAGTCGAGGCCGACGTAGATGGGAAGGTCACCGACGAGGCCAATGTCCCGCTCGGCCGCGTACTCGGCCAGCGCCTGCCACTGGCTGTCGAAGCACCACTGGACGAACTTGTGGTAGCGCACGTCGTCGGCCAGTTCGTCCCGGTATCGCTCCACGGCCGCCGGCTCTCGCGTTCTGATATCGTCCGGCCAGTCCATCCAGCCGGCATCGTCGAACTCGGCTTTCAGCGCCGTGAACAGCGCGTAGTCGTCCAGCCAGCCGGCCTCGCGCTCGCAGAACTCGGCGAACGACTGCTGGTCCGCGTCGCTTGCGCTCTCGTCGAAGCTCTCGTACGCGTCCCGGAGCCGGGCCTCCTTGAACTCGGTCACGCGGTCGTACTTGACGTGCTGTTGTGAGAAATCCTCAGGCGGGTCGATCTCGTCCGCTGTGAGATAGCCGCGGTCGACGAGGTCGCGGAGGTCGATGAGCAGCGGGTTTCCGGCGAAGGCGGACGACGACTGGTACGGAGAGTTTCCGTGGATGCTCGCCGTGGGACCGAGGGGACAGAACTGCCACAGCGACTGGTCGGCCCGGTCGAGGAAGTCGACGAACGCCCGTGCACCAGCACCGAGGTCGCCGATGCCGTGCGGTCCCGGGAGCGACGTTTGGTGGAGAAACACGCCACTCTGCCGTTCGAATTGCATACGCACCTGTTGCTCTGACAGGCATTTCAATGGGCGGGGTCGGTGACTGCCATCGTGTCTGCTTGCGGGGCCGGAGAAGGGCGCACGCAAACATATATATTGTATCCATTTGATGCTATGGTGAGAGAGCCAGTTACAGAGATGCCACCGAACGTTCTGATGCTTGGCTGGGGGTTCCCACCCAACATCACCGGCGGGCTTGATACCGCTATCGGGGAGCTGTTCGAACAGCTCGAACCGAGAGACGACGTCGAGTTCGAACTGGTGTTGCCCGCGGAGTACGCGCCGCCGGACCGCGACGGCATCCACGGCGTCTCGACGGGAAGCGGCGACATCATCACCCGCATCGGCCGGCTGGCCGGGGAGTTCGCCGACGAGGCGGCCGACGCCGACATTATCCACACGAACGACTGGTTCGGCTACAACCCCGGTTCGCGAGCCAAATCGGCCCACGACGTCGAATGGATCTCGACCTTCCACTCGCTGTCGGCGGACCGGAACGTGACCCCGCCACAGCGGGAAGTCGAGACGGAACAGCGGGTCGCCAACCGCTCCGACCACCTCGTCGCGGTGAGCGAGTTCACGCAGCGACGGATCCGCGAGCAGTACGACGCCGACTCGACGGTCATCTACAACGGGTTCTCGTCGGTGGAGCCGACGGGCCGGGACATCAAAGCGGAACTCGGTATCGACGGGAAGATGCTGTTTTTCGTCGGCCGACACACCGACCAGAAAGGGCTGTCGTACCTGCTGTACGCGCTCTCGAAGCTCGGTCGGGACGACGTCAGCCTGGTACTCGGTGGCTCGGGGCATCTCACTGAACAGCTCGAACGGTTCGCGGAGCTGCTGGGCGTCGAGGACCGAGTCTACTTCCCGGGGTATCTCCCCCAGTCGGAACTCGGGGACTACTACAACAGCGCGGACCTGTTCGTCTCGCCCTCGCTGGCGGAGCCGTTCGGCATCACCATCGTCGAAGCGCTGTCGGTCGGGACGCGCGTCGTCGCCTGCGAGAGCGGGGCCGCCGAACTCCTCAACGAGGACTGCGTCATCGAAGTCGAACCCGATTCGGACTCCATCGCCGAGGGGATCGAGCACGCGCTATCGCTGTCGACACCCATCGACTACGATGTTCGGACCTGGGAGGAAGTAGCCGACGAACACGTCGAGTTCTACCACGAGGTTCTGAACGACGCCTGACGGTGGCCGGGCGTTCACCGGAGGAAGCGAACGTCCGTGACCGGTTCCGGATGAACGATCAGATAGCCGTCGGCGGTCGGCTCCAGCCCCGTTACGGATGTCGTATCGGTTTGGGTCCGATAGGGGCTGTCGGCGGTCCCGTCAGCCGACTGGTAGGGGCTGTCGTACGGTGTCTGCCTGTCCTCTGGGGGGCGGTCGAAGTCCTCCGGCGGCAGGTATATCTTCTCGCCCGATTTCGAGCGGACCACGACGGCCGTGTCGCGGTCGCCCGAGACGTCGATTCTGGTCCGGCCGTCGTCGATTGTCATCTCGAACGTGACTGGCTCCGTTTCTGATTGTGCCATGTTGTCAAGTAGCTTGCGTACGGCGAGTAAACGGCGCTGTGTCACTTAGTCCTTCGCCAGCGGTGTGGTGGCTGGCGGCGAATCGTGTCGCGTCCTGTACTCGAACGGTGGCCCCATCGCCGCGAGCCATCAGCGGTTGATGATGAGCGACCCGGACATGTTGTACCCCTCGACGTGGACGTCCTCACCGAGAATCGTTTCGTCGATATCGCAGTCGTGGACCTCGGCGTCCGGGAAGACGATGGCCCGGTCGAGGCTGCTGTCGGTCACTTCCGCCCCGGCCATCACATGGACGGTGTCACCGATCTCGGAGTTCTCGACGGTCGCGTCGGGGTGGATGAGCGACCCGCCATCGAGTTTCCACTCGACCGTTTCGAAGTACGACTCCGGCGTCCCGATGTCGAACCAGACGTCGTCGAAGGTGAACGCGGACACCGGCTCCTGCTGTTGCAGCCAGTCGATGTACCAGCCCGGTTCGTCGGGGTTGTTGTCGCCCGAGAGGTACTCCTCGAAGCGGAGCGAATCGGCCGGGAAGGCGTAGCAGGCAATCGAGACGAGCGTGCTCTTGGGGTTGTCAGGCTTCTCCTGGAAGTCGACGACGCGCTCGCCGTCGAGTTCGACGAGCCCGTAGGACTTGGCTTTCTCCCGTGAGCCCACGTCGTAGGCGGCGAGTGCCGGCCCGTCGCGCTCCTCGAAGAAATCCAGAAACTCCGATGGGTCGAAGCCGATGAGGTTGTCGCCACCGATGACAAACAGGTCGTCGTCGATACCCTCGCGGTCGATCAGTTGCGCGAGCGCGCCGACGACGCCGAACTTCTCGTCTTCGTCCGCTGTGCTCTCGACGGAGAGCTGGACCTTCTCGTAGCCCATCTCGTCGATGTGAGCCTCGAACTCGTCGGCGAAGGCCTCGTTCGTGCTCAGGTACGTCGTCTCGATTCGGTCGTCGGCTTCGAGTGATTGCAGAACTCCATCGATAACCGTCGTCTCGCCGACCGGGAGCAGCATCTTCGGTCGACGACGGGTGATCGGCCACAGCCGTGTCGCGTAGCCGCCAGCTAGAACTATCGCGTCCATATCCCACAGTCAGACCCGAGTTATAAAGTGGTAACTACTTGTTGGAGTGGCTAGAGGTTGAGCTGCCAGACGGTTGTCCCGGCGGTTACCAGGTCCTCGTCGTCCGCGGCGGCAACGATCACCTGGTTCTCACCGGGGTCGACGTCGACCGCGACTTCGAACTCCCGGTCTTCGACGGGGATGTACGTGATGTCGGCAGGGGTCTTGACGACGACACAGACACCGGTCGTCTCGCCGGAGACGACCAGTTCGTTCCCGCGGAACTGCGTGTCGACGCGGAGCGCGGGGCTGCGGTCGGGCGTGTGGGCTCGGCGCTCCCGGTAGCGGTCGTCGACGAACGCGGGCGTCTCGACCGGTTCGCCGGCGCTGATGCCATGCGCCAGCCGGACGTACTGGGCCATCGACCACGCCAGCGGCGTCGCCGAGCCGGTCCCTTCGGCGAACTCCCAGTCGTAGTCGGTCGCGTGGCCCCGGTCCCATATCTGTTCGGCGATCATCCGGCCGGAGTTCGCCACGTCCTGCATCATCCGGAGGCAGTTCTCGGGCGGGATGTCCGGGTCGTCACGGTGGAGTTCGTACTCGGCGCGCTCGCCGGTGAGCAGCGGCCAGAGGCGACCCTTCCCCTTGTGTTCGACCGTCCACGGCGCACCCTGATCGTCCCGGCCGCGTTCGCCGTAGCCGTCGCCGTTGTACCGGTAGAACCCGGGCGCATGCTCCGTGTCGACGCTGATTGTGTCGTCGACCTCGACGAGCGAGTTCCGGATGGTCTCGTCGTCATCGGGCTTGACACCCAGCCGGACGAGTTCGAGGAAGCCGCCGTCGATGATGTTGCGTTCGTCCAGCGTCGGGCCGTCGTTGGCGAGCGTGCGGAGGTGGCCCATCTCGGGGTTCCCATCGAGCGTGACCCGCGTGTAGTAGGGCGTGGTGGTGTGGCGTTCGGTCCCGGTCTCGGTCGCGGTCCAGGCCTCGACGTTGTTCGCCCACTGGTCGGCCAGCGACAGCCAGACGAGCGCGTCGGCCTCGTGTCCAGTGTCGAGCGCGAGCTTCGCCGCACACGCGAGCCCGGCGATCTCGGCCGCAATCGAGGACGGCGAGAAGCCGGCCTCCTCCTCCCAGCGCTCCTGTGCCGTTTCGGGGCCGTGGCGGACGACGTACTCGGCCGACCGCCGGACGTTCTCGTAGCTGTACTCGACGTCCTCGAAGTCGACGCCGCCCTCGGCGAGGCGGTACGCCATCACCTGCGGGAACGAGATGTTGTCCATCTGTTCGCCGCCCCAGCGGGTCGTCCCGTTGACGTAGGTGTTCTGCGGGATGAAGCCGGCCTCGTCCTGCTGGTACTCGTAGATGTACTCCAGTTGCTCCGTGGCGATGTCCAGCGACCCGATGGCGTCGAACACGCTGAACACCTGATACAGGTCCCGGGACCAGACGAAGTTGTAGCCGTAGCCCTTGGGCTCCTCGGCGTGGACGGCCTCGCCCCACGGCACTGACGGCGAGGCGATGGACGCGCCGCGGTAGGTCTTGTCCTCGACCGCTAGCAGCGTCATCAGCGCGGTTCTGTACTGGTTCGCCAGGTCCTCGTCGCCGGCGACCGACTCCGGGAGTGGCTTGTCCGAGAGGAAGTCGGCCCAGCTGTCGGCGTACTCGGCGCTGACCGTCTCGTAGCCGCGGTCGAGCGCGCCGTCGGCTTCGCCCAGCGCGGCGGCGGTGTCGGCCTGCCGTGCGAAGCCGAGCGCGACCGTGTCGCTGACTCTGGTTCCCGAGTCCAGCCGCCCGATGAGGACGAGGTTCGTCCCGTCGATTGATTCGACCGGGTCCGGGAGGTCACCGTCGGAGTACAGCCCGTCGAGGCGGTCGCTGCCGGCCGCGCCGACGGTGGCCCAGTCGAAGCGCCCGGCCGCGGCCATCGCCACGGCGATGGAGTAGGCGTCGCCGTTCTCGTCGACGAGCAGGTCGTTGTCCGTCTCGTCGGTGTAGGCCCGCGGGTTCCGGCCGACGAGGTGGTAGCTCCCTGGCTGGCCGTATCTGATTGCGCGGTCCTCGGTCACCGTGCTGGTGAGCGCGATGTCGGCGACGGAGAACACGTCGTAGGACTTGCCGTCCTCGGCGCTGAAGGACACGTCGGCGACGATGGCGTCGTGTTCGGGGTCGGTCGCGTAGTCGACGGTCAGCGTCCACTCGTGGCCCCGGCCGTCCCCGGTCTCGGTGAAGACGTGGCGATAGAGGAGCGCCTCGTCGTCGACGGGTTCGACGCGTCGCCTGACGCTGTCGTCGGTCCGGCGGTTCTCGCGATGGGTCCGGACGGCATAATCCGTCTCGTCCGTACACCGGACCAGGAAATCCAGCGTCCGCAGGTTCATCAGGTCGACCTGCGGGTAGCGGGCCTCCGTCAGCGCGCCCTCGGTGAGCGTGAACCACACGCGCGAGGGGTCTTGCTCGTCGTGGTCGGCGACGGTGCCGACGCCGTACTTCTCTCCGGTCGTCCAGGTCGGGCGCTCGCTCGGCCCCTCGGTTCCCGCCGATGTCGTGGGGAGCGCGTTCAGGTCTCCCAGACGCGCAGTCGCGTGGAGCCGCAACGCGTGCGACCAGCCAAGCGGTGTCGCGCTGTCGAGGTCGCCGTCGTCGAAGGCCTGTTCGGCGAGGTAGCCGGCATCGGACGTGAGCGGGCCGTCGTCGTCGAGTAGTTCGTAGAGGTCGCTCGCGCGGTCGAGGTAGGCGTCGCCGCTCCCGTCGCGGTCGTTCAGCATGTCGCCGACGCGGGCGGCGGCGAGGGCCCCCATCGCCGTCGTAACCGTCCAGACCTTCTCGCTGTCCTGATGACCGGTCCGCCAGCGGTCGCCCTCGTAGCGGGCCAGTCCCGCGACCCGGCTCTCGGTGGGGTTCCGAAAGAGCGTATCGAGCGTCGTACTTACGTGGTCGGCCAGGCGGATGATGTGCTGGTCAGCAAGCGAGGTCGACTCGACGCTGTCGTACTCCTGTAGCGCGTCCGCGAGGTGGAGCCCCGCGGCGTCGATGCGGTGGTCCGGCGTCCCGTTGGTCAGCCCCATCACGTACACGCCCAGGTCATCGTCCCAGAGGGTATTCAGCCCGTCAAGCAGTCGGTCGGCTGCCGCCAGGCTCCGCTCGCAAACCGACTCTGGCATGGGGGCGCGGGTCACCGCAGCGAAGGCCTCGATGAACGTCGCAGTGGTGTGCGTGAACTGGCCGACCGAGTCCTCCCAGACGTTCTGACACGGCTCGGGCAGGTCGTTGGCCGCGATGTCTTCGATGAGCGTGTCGACGGCCGCATCGATTGTCTCCCGAACCATCGCCGTCAGTTCGGCGTCCATCTTGCTGCGGTGTGTTCGCAACAGTGTCGCGAGGAAGGCGGTGACGGTCGCAGTCTGGTCGGCCTGATACTCCGGTGATTCGGCGTTGTGCTCGACTCTGGCGTTGGCCCAGCCCGGCGCGATAGCCCCGGTATCGGCCCAGACGCGGTGGGGCCACCGCCCGTCGGAAAGCTGGCTGTCACAGAGGAACTCCGCGCTCTCGGTCAACATTTCGACGGTGTCGATATCGAGTCGGGACCCGGCTTCGAGCAGATGCCGGGAGACCGAGGCGTCGTCGCGGAACCAGACGTAGCCGTAGCCGCCGGAGTTCGAGTAGAACGGGTCGAACTCCGGGGCGGCGATGCGACCGCCGGTCGGCGAGGACAGCAGGTCAAGCACCCGCAGGTCCATCCGTATCGAATCTGACCGCGGTGTCGATTCGGCCACGTCGATGCGCGTTCGCTCCCGCCCGGCCTGCCGGAGATCGTCAGACGTCGTGTGCTCTCTCACACAGTCGGCGAGGTCGAGGAGTGCCGTCTCCCGGTCGACCTCGTCGTGGTTCGAAAGCTGGCTGACGAGCGTCGTGTCCTTGCTGCGACCGGACCGGTCGAGCGGCGCGGTCACGAGGAAGTCACCGGTGAGGCGGGTCTGGTCGCGTCGCTCGACTGGCTCCGACCGCGGGAACGCAATCGGGCTGCCGTCGAGTATCTCTGCGAGGCGTTCCGGCCGCTGTCCGGCGACGGCGTCCAGCCCGGTCGACGAGGCGAGGTAATCGTGCTCTCGCCGATGGTACACCTCCAGTACGCGCGAGTCGTCTGGCCCGGCGTCTTCGTGAATCAGCGAGCCGACGCCGCTGTCGCTGCTGTCGGGGGCCAGCGTGACGAACGCCACGAGCTTGGCGTCCTGTGGAACCGCCCCGCGCATCGCGACGTGCGTGACGTGGGCCCGGCCCAGCGTCAGATCGTACTGGTGGACCGTGAACGACCCCGCGTCGTATTCGGTCTCGACGAGCCGCGTCTCGCGGTAGTAGTGCTGTCTGATCGTTTCCAGGTCACTGAACCACCGTGTTTCGTCCCCAAGCATAACCCCGAGCCTGGAGCGGTCAATACCGGAGAGCCCGGAGAGCGAATCGGAATAGTCCTTCAGCGTGCCGTCTTCGCCGACGTGTACGAGCCGATCACCGTGCCCGGAGAAAGAGCCTGAAACAGTCCTGCGTTCTTCTGGAAAGCGCTCGTGACGAGTCCGCTTGTATTCGTTGAGCGCTGTCGAAAGCCGCATACACATCAAAGCAGACCAATCTCTATAAACTCCTGTGGTTCGGACAAATTAGTGATACTTCGAGGGAGTGGCTGCATATCCCGGGAGAGCGGGGCCGCTGATGCCGAACAGATCCGCCCGCGCGGTCTACTGGTTCAGAGCACTCTCGTCAGCCGGGAACACGCCCACGCTGTCGACCGTAACGGTCGCGCCCCCACTATCAGCGGCCCCACGATGCTCCCCAGAAACGAGGTCGGTATCATCGGTCCCGGCTGGTAGCCCGACCGTCGACGGTTCACTACTGAAGTTGAGCACGACGACAGCCGCGTCTTCCGTAGTTGTCCGTGCGTACGCGACGACGCGGTCGGACGGGCCGTCCCGGACCTCGTACGGGATTCGGAGGAGGTCCGCGTCGGCTGACAGCGCCGGCTGGTCGTGTCTGACCGCGGAGAGGTCACTGACGAACGACTGGAGCGCCTCGTCGGCGTGGTCCCACGCGAGGTCGTCGCGCCGGCCGCGCTGGCCGAACTCCTGGCCGGCGTACAGCAGCGGCGCGCCCGGGAGCGTGAACAGCGCACCCGCGGCGGCCTCGGCGGCGTCCCGCCCGTAGTCGACGACGTAGCGCGTCTCGTCGTGGTTCTCCGCGTACAGCATGAACGACGCGTGCTCCGGGAAGCCGATCTCCGCCCGCCCCTCGATAGCACCGAGGACGGCCTCGGCATCGCCGCCGTCGCCGACCTGCCGGAGCGCGGCGTAGGTCGTCGAGTCGAAGTGCATATCGAACAGTCCGGCCTGAAAGTCTGGGATGTACGGGATGGTCTCGTCCAGCAGCAGGAACTCGCTGTCGCGGTCCTTGCAGTAGTCGTGGATCTCGCGCCAGAAGCTGTTCGGGACGGCCCAGGCCATGTCACACCGGAACCCGTCGACCAGTTCGGCCCACTGGGCGACCGCATCGAGCAGGTGCCGGCGGACCGGCAGGTGGTCGAAATCGAAGTTCGCAATGTGCTCCCAGTCGAAGTACGTCTCCGGCTCGGTGTCGCTTCGCCACTCGTACCAGTCGCGGTACTCGCTGTCCGGGCCTTCGACGGCGGACTCGAAGTAGGGGTGGGTCCGCGCCGAGTGGTTGCACACCAGGTCGAACAGCACCTTGAACCCGCGGTCGTGGGCCGCTTCGACGAACCGCTCGTAGTCCGCGCGAGTGCCCAGATCCGACGCGATTTCGAAGAAGTCGGTGATGTTGTAGCCGTGGGGCGCGTGGTCGTTCTGTAACACCGGCGTGAGCCAGATGGCGTCGACGCCGAGCGAGTCGAGGTAGTCCAGCCGGTCGATAATCGCGTCGAAGGGCGATTCGTCGCTATCGCCGGCGAACGTGCGAACGTAAATCTCGTAGATGACCGAGTCCTCGGCCCAGGCCGGCGCATCGTAGGGCCGTCTGGCGGCGACCCCCGCGCCGCTCGTCACCGTCTCGACGCCGTCCCCGTCGCGGGTGAACTCGACGGCGTCGGGCACGCTGTAACCGTGGTCTCCGACCGCGACGGCGTGGATGCGAGCGCGCTCCGGGAGCGCGTCCAGCGGAATCCGGAGAGCCGTCCCGTCCCGGGTCACCGCGTCGGCATCGATATCGTCACGGTCGTCCAGCAGGAACTCGACGGCGAGGTCGGCGGCCGTCTCGGTCCCCTCGGGATGGGGACTGCAGTCGGCCCGAACGACGGCTTCGTCGCCCTCGATGTCCGGCCGCAGCGTCAGGCGTGGCTGGCCGCCGCCACTGCCGCCGTCGCCGCCGTCCCCTGCCCCGGTGTACTCGCCGCTCCCGCTGCGGCCGGAACCGCTTTGCCCGCCGGAGACGCCACCGCTGTGACCGCCAGAGCGGCCGGACGTGTGTGTCCCGCTCGATTCGAGGGCCCCCGGGAACGCGCGGACAGTGAGGTCGTGTTCGCCGTCCGGTGCGGTGAGTCGGACGACGTATCTGCCCGGCGCGTCGGGGACGAGGTGTTCGACCGGGCCGTCTCCGAGCGATACCGTTGATTGCGCCGGTGCCTGCGTCAGTCGCCAGGTGTAGGTCGCCGACGGGTCCGGGTCGCGGGGCGCGAGTTCGACCTCGTCACCCGTCGCCACGAACCGCGGCGGTCCAGGATGGTGCATAGGTTCACTGCGATTGTCAGTGTCTTTGTACTTGGGGTAGCCGCGAGCGTGCCGCCGCCGGCAGCATCGCTTTCCGGCTACGGCGTGTACCCCCGCTGTGCCCGACTACCGACGCGACGCCGGGTTTGCGCTGCTCTGTGGACTGGCACTCGTCGCGTATCTCCGACAGACGGGCGCAGTTGAGACGCTCTGGTCCGAGTCCGCCATCGCCGTCGGCGTGGCCGTCGCACTGGGTGTCGAGGCGCTGTTCGTTCTCGACACGCCCGTCGCGGCGCTGTGGGAGCGCCGCGGCGTCCGGACGACGTCGGCAGTCGCACTCCTGGGTGTTGCCGGCGGACTCGCCGTCTTTCTGGGCCCGGTCGTCGTCGCCGCGACGTGCTGGGGGCTCGTAACGTACTTCGGCATCCTCGCTGTGTGCCTGTGTTACCGGTGAGCGTTCACCCCTCGCGGGGACGACACCGGTCGATGACCGTAGTAACCACCTACAACTATACGCTCCAAGCTAGCTCTGTAATAGAATTATATAAATACCGACTTCGATACTCGGAGTTGTTTTTGAGGTTTCGAACCCAAATAGAAGATACTATATTTAAAAAGAGTTGAAGTAGCCCGATTATGTAGCTAAATGAGGGTATCGAGGGCGGAGTATTTCTCTACAGTAGCCAGACTCGTCCACCACGGACAGCGGGTATTCGGCCGTCGAATAACAACTGTACTGGTATTAGACTCTTCCAGTACCGGCCAACCGTCGGCGACGGAACTCGGTGTATCTGTCGAGACAACAGACAGAGCGATTATTCGTGAGCCAGATTCACCTCGATGACGTTAGCGGCCTGCTGCACCGTGTCGATGAGTTGTGCTTTGCGGCCCGGCGACTGCAACCGGTTGATGGGCGCGGTGATGCTGATGGCGGCCTCGCGGCGGTCGCCGGTGTCGATAGGGACCCCGACGCAACCGGTTCCGTCGACCCGTTCCTCGGTGTCGTCGGCGACCCCCCGCTCTCGGATCGTCTCCAGCTCCGTGAACAGCGTCTCGCGGTCCGTGATGGTGTTTTCCGTCTCGGCCGGCAGTCCCCGGGTCTCGATGATTTCCGCGACCCGGTCGTCGTCGAAACTCGACAGGAGGGCTTTGCCGATAGCGGTCTTGTGGAGGTGGATGCGCTTCCCGAGGCGCGTATCGAGCGCGACCGCCTGGTCGCCGCTGGTGGTGTGGATGTAGATGCCGTAGCCCTGCTCCTCGATCATCAGGTTCGCCAGTTCGCCGGTCTCGACGGCCATCCGTCGAACTTCAGGCTTGGCCACCTCGTAGATGCCGTCGTAGCGCTGTGCCATGCCGCCAAACTCCAGCCACCGGAGCCCGATGCGGTACTCGCCGTCCCGTTCCACCACCAGCCCCTCGTCTTCAAGCGTCACTAGGTGCTTGTATATCGTGCTCTTGGCCGGCTCCAGTGAGTCGGCGAGTTCGACCAGCGTGGCGCTCCCGCCGAGTGCCTTGATACCCGAGAGTACCGCCAGCGAGGTCTGCGTCGCCCGGACCGAGTCCGTTTTCGCCCGTGTCATTAGGCACCAGTTCTGGTGCCGCTCGAATAAAATTGCCGTATCGACTGTATCAGCGTCGCTGCGATAGCTACCGGGAGTGTACGTGACACCGGACCAGCGTCTCACGGCCCATGAACCGACGACGGCGTTCGAAAATACGAAACGGAGAACCGGAGCCAGCGGCAAGAATCCAGCAACCGGTGTCGCCGGTACCGCCGCGGCGTGGCGACCGAAGGGTCGCGAGATCCCGACAGAACAGTGCGCACCGTCGACCGCTGTGTCGTCCGAGCGAACAGGCACTAATGGTAAGGAAGTGTGAATATTTCTCATTTCCGAACGGCGTGGGAGCGAGTGAGACAGCGGCTCTCGCTGGTGTTTCGTTCGATGGCGGACGGTAGATTTAAGCGGTTCCGTCGGCTCTCTTTGAGACGAGTTATGAGTGTGACGCGACACTACGAACGCGAGTTCGTCAGAACGTTCTTTACCTCTCCGACAGCGGTCGACGGGGAGGACGATTCCGCGAAGATGCTCCGGAGCGCGGGCCAGCTCCGCGGCCTGCAGGCCCCGGACGTCTGGGTCCCGGACAACGAGGACGCGACGGCACCGAACATGCGCGATGAGGGCGTCCAGAACATCATCGAGGTCGTCGCCGAACAGGGCGCGGAGTTCCCCGGCGAGATCCACCCGCGCGTCGTCTGGCACCGCGAGTCTCCGGCGACCCGCTATCAGGGGTTCCAGCAGATGCTGGAGATCGCCGACCCCGACAACGGCGCGGTCGAACACATCGACGGCTTCGTCATTCCGGAGGTCGGCGACATCGACGACTGGAAGAAGGCCGACGAGTTCTTCACCATCATCGAGCACGAGCACGGGCTCGAAGAGGGTAGCCTCTCCATGTCGGTCATCGTCGAGAGCGGCGAGGCCGAACTGGCGATGGGTGACCTGCGCGAGGAGATGGGCAAGCCCTCGAACAACCTCGAACGCATGTTCCTGCTCGTCGACGGCGAGGTCGACTACACGAAAGACATGCGCGCGATGACGCCCACCGGCGAACTCCCGCCGTGGCCCGAACTGCGCCACAACACCTCCCGGGGTGCCAGCGCCGCGGGCCTCATCGCCGTCGACGGCCCATACGACGACATCCGCGACGTCGAGGGGTACCGCGAGCGGATGAAGGAGAACCGCGCGAAGGGGATGACCGGCATCTGGTCGCTGACGCCAGGCCAGGTCGTGGAAGCGAACACGGCCCCGCTCCCGCCGAAGACTGGGAGCTGGCTCCTCGAAGCTGGCGGCCGAGAGGTCGAACTCGAAGAACAGGACGGCAAGCAGGTGTACGACGGCGACGACCTCTCGCTTGAGGAGGTCAGCGACGGCAGCTACGTCCTGCAAGCAGGTGGTGACCGACTGGAACTGGACAAGGACGAACTCACCGAGGAACTGCTCGACCGCACCGCATACATCCCCAGCATGAACGACATCGTCGACTCCATGGAGGAGTTCGAGGCCGCGAAGGAGGCCGGCAAGGGCGCCATCGCCATGACCCAGGCCGCGACGCTGGTCATCGACGGCGTCGAAGTCGACATCAGCAAGGACCGGATGTGGGACGAGGCCACCTACCAGGCCGCCCAGACGCCCATCACGCTGTTCCAGGACGTGTACGAGCACCGGCCGGATCAGCACGAGGAACTGGCGGAGATGTACGGCGCTGACATCGTCGAACGCGCTACGGCCGTCGGGAACTAGCGGCCATCGCCAGCATTTCGTCATTCGAAACGCCGTGGGTTCGGTTCAGTCTTCGAGCGGTTCGATGAGCTCGACATGATGGCCGTCGGGGTCCGCGACGAAGGCCGTGTACGCGCCGGCCTCCGGCTGTGGACCGGGCTCTTTGATGACGCCGTGGTGGTCAATGCGGTCGACCGTCGCGTCGACGTCGTCCACGCCGAGCGCGAGGTGGTCCCAGCCGCTGCCCATCTCGAAGCTCGTCTCCCCCGCTGTCTCCGAGAGTTGCAGTTCGACGCCGTTGTCGTCGGCCACGTAGTAGTTGGTCGTCTGGCCATCCGGCGTGGTGAACTGCCAGGACTCCTCGAAGCCGAACTGTGCGTAGAACGCGATCGATTCGTCGGCGTCGGCCACGTTCAGGCACATGTGGAGTACGCTTGCATTGCCCATACAACGCTTCCGACGCCCCGGGGTAAATAGCTGGTGGGCTACCCAAAGTGAATTGTGACCGCATGCCACAGATTTTAATGATTATTACTCCTGAATACGTGTATGGCGATCGAAAACGTCGAGGACACCTGGTCGGCACAGGAACTGGACCTGAATCGACCGGATGTCGACGCGTATCGGGACCTGGCGGCCGAGCTTCGCTCGCGGGTCTCGGGTGGGGTGGAGTTCGACGAATACGCCCGTGTTCTGTACGCGACAGACGGAAGCATCTACCGCGCCGAACCGGCAGGGGTCGTGTACCCGACTGACATCGACGACGTGCGGGCGGCCGTCGAAGTGGCGACGGACCACGGCGTTCCGATCATGCCCCGTGGGACCGGGTCGTCGCTCGCGGGACAGGCCGTCGGACCGGGCTGTGTCGTCCTGGACATGTCCCGGCACATGGACGGGATTCTCGACATCCGGCCGGACGAGCGGACGGCGCACATCCAGCCCGGCGTGGTGCAGGACGACCTGGACGATACGCTGGCCGAGTACGGCCTGAAGTTCGCCCCGGACCCGGCGTCGTCGAACCGCGCCTCGGTCGGCGGCGGCATCGGGAACAACTCCACCGGCGCACACTCCGTCAGGTACGGTATCACCGACGCCTACACGGACGCGGTGAAAGCCGTCCTCTCGGACGGCTCGCTCATCCACGCCCGCGAGGTCGTCATCGACTCGCCGGAGTGGGACGACATCGTGAGCAAGGACGACCGCGAGGCCGAAATCTATCGAACAGTCCGCGAAATCGTCGAGGAGAACGCCGACGAAATCGAGGCCCGTTATCCCGACCTCAAGCGTCGGGTCTCAGGCTACAACCTCGACCGCGTCATCTACGAGAACGACGACGGCGAGCAGGTGCTGAACCTCGCGAAGTTGTTCGTCGGGAGCGAGGGAACACTGGGTGTCATCGTCGAAGCCGAACTCTCGCTGGTGACAGTTCCCGAGGAGACTGCCCTGGCGCTGTACTGCTTCGATACGCTCGCGGACGCGATGCGGGCCGTCCCGGTCGCGCTTGACTACGACGTCAGCGCCGTGGAGTTGATGGACGACGAGGTGTTCCGGCTCGCGGCCGAGTCAGACGGCTACGCCGAGTACGTCGATCCGATTCCCGACCGCGCAGCGGCTGCACTGATGCTCGAATACGACTCGGAGCTCCACGACGACTTCGAGGCGGCCATCGCCCGGACCAACGAGCGGTTCCTGGACAACGGGACGGCCTTCGACGTAGTCGAAGCCTACACCGACGCGGACCAGGCCGACCTCTGGAAACTCCGGAAGGCGGCGATTCCGCTCCTGATGTCGCTGGACGGCGACCCCAAGCCGTACCCGTTCATCGAGGACGCGACGGTCCCGCCGGCCGAACTCGCCGAGTACGTCGAGAAGTTCGAGGAGATACTGGCCGACCACGACACGTCGGCCGCCTACTTCGCCCACGCCGGGTCCGGCACGCTCCACATCCGGCCCATCCTCAATCTGAAAGAGATGTCGGGTATCGAGGATATGCACTCCATCACCGACGACGTGACCGACCTCGTGCTCGAACACAACGGGTCGTTCTCCGGCGAGCACGGCGACGGGATGGCTCGGACAGAGTTCACGCCCAAAATGTACGGCGAGGAGCTCTGGGACGCGTTCAAGCAGGTCAAGACGGCCTTCGACCCGCAGTGGTGGATGCACCCCGGCAACGTCGTCTACCGAGAGGGGCCGGAGGACATCGGCCCCGATGCCGACCGGGGCGTCGGCGCGGATATGCGCGAGAACCTCCGGTACGGCCCGGACTACCAGTCCCTGGAGCCACAGACGGCGCTCGACTTCGAGGACGAGGGCGGCTTCTCCGAGCTGGTCGAACTGTGTAACGGCTGTGGGACCTGCCGACAGACCGACGGTGACGTGATGTGCCCCACGTACCGGGCCTCTGAAGAGGAGGTGCAGACGACGCGCGGCCGAGCGAACCTCCTCCGGTCGGCCATCAGCGGCGACCTGGACGAAGACGAGATCCACTCCGAGCGCTTCCAGGAGGAAGTGCTCGACCTCTGTGTCGGCTGCAAGGGCTGCAAGAGCGACTGTCCGACCGGCGTCGACATGGCGAAACTCAAGACCGAGCTGAAACACCAACACCACGAAGCGGAGGGGACTAGCCTCCGGGAGCGCCTATTCGCCAACATCGACACGGCCTCGAAGGTCGGGTCGGCGCTGGCCCCGGTCTCGAACTGGGCGACGAACATCCCGGGCGCGCGGGTCGTCATGCAGAAACTGTTCGGCATTGCGCCGGAGCGCGAGCTCCCGACCTTCCGCCGGGAGACGCTGCAGGACTGGTTCGACGACCGCGGCGGCTCGACCGTCTCGCGAGCCGAGGCCGACCGCAGAGTCCTGCTGTTCCCCGACACGTACACGAACTACTCGTACCCGGCCGCCGGTAAGGCCGCCGTCGAAACCCTCGAAGCCGCGGGCGTCCACGTCGCCATTCCGGACAACACCGCGCCGTCCGGGCGGGCGGCGTACTCCACCGGGATGCTGGACCAGGCCCGCGAGCGGGCCGAGACGAACACCACCCGACTTGCCGACCGCGTCGCGGAGGGCTGGGACGTCGTGTTCGTCGAGCCGTCCGACGCCGTGATGTTCCAAGACGAGTACCGCGACCTGCTCGACGGCCCTGCGGTTTCGCGGGTGGCAGACAGCGCCTATGGCGTGCTGGAATATCTCGATACCTTCCGTATTGACGACGCGCTGCCGGTCGAGGACCGCTCGCTCGGGGCCGCTGGCGCGGTCAGCTATCACGGCCACTGCAACCAGAAGGGGACCAACAAGGACCACCACGCCGTCGGCGTCATGCGCCGCGTCGGCTACGAGGTCGACCCGCTGGACTCGACGTGCTGTGGCATGGCCGGAAGTTTCGGCTACCACGACGAGCACTACGACCTCTCGAAGACTATCGGGCGACTGCTGTTCGACAAGGTCGAGGAAAGCGACGGCGACCGCGTCGTCGCGCCCGGCGGGTCCTGTCGCTCCCAACTGGGCGACCGGGACGGCGTCGACGAGATTCCACCGCATCCTATCGAGGTTGTCGCCGAGCGACTACCAGACACGACAGTCGAGCAGTCGGTATGACAGGTTCGGCGACTGTTCACGCAACTCAGCGGGCAGTCCTGGTGGACCGAGCCCGGTAGTGTCCGGACACACCTCTGTCTGGGGATAATTGAGTCGTGTATATCGCCATATATTGCGCTTGTATCGGTCTTTGTAGTTAGATTCGGATATACTATACTACTTCTGGCTTTTTACTTTCATATATGCGTTAAATCACTCGTATCTTTGCACTCTAAGAATTGTAAACGCGATATAGCTGTATATAGTCTATCAATAGGACGAAATCCTCCCAAAGTGGATGTAGTACTCGCGCTTCTGCTCGCATCCAGTTCCTCTGCCAGTTCGGACTGAATCCTATTCCGATAGTTTCATACACATGACTTTTACATCCAGAGAAACGGATGTACAGTTGTTAGAAATTGTTCCAGATGCATGACGGGGACCGTCGTCACCCGACTGTCAGTCCCGGGTAAACGACGCGGTGCCGTCGGTGAACGTGAGCGACTCACGGCCGGTAACCTCGGCGGCGGTCGGCAGGGCCTCGACGAGCGGCTCGGAGACGTGTAGTTCGGACAGGTCCTGCGTGGTCTGTATCCAGACGATCCGGACGGTGTCGGGGTCGTAGCCACCGAGCGCGGACAGCGCCGTCCGGATGGCGAACTCGTCGTCCGGCGCGACGAGCGGGAGCTTGGCCTTCGCCGTCGAGCCACTGGTGAGCGCGTTCGCGTACGTCTTCTGCAGGTCCAACTGGTCGACCGCAGCCTGGCGGGTGATATCGGCCAGGCCGATGCCGTTGCCGTTGCCCTTCGTCGCCTCGGTGAGCCCGCGGGCGTACAGCAGTTTGATGGCCGGCTCGTCGGGGTCCGGCGCGTTGAGGACGCGATAGCGGCCGATGACGTTGGTGTCCATTCCCGCGCCGGAGACATCCTTACCGAGTTCGTCGATGACGAGCAGGTCGATGTCATCCACGGGAAGCGTCGCCATCTCGTCGTAAGCCCGCTCCAGCAGCGCGGGCTCGCGGTCGGTGAACGACCCCGCCGGCACCGCTTCGACGTGGGCCGTCTCCTCGTGGAAGTTCTCGACCAGCGCCACACCGCCGACAAGCGGTAGCGCCGCTTCGACGGCCGGGAGCGCGGTTTCCAGCGTCTCGACGTACCCCTCCTTGATAGCGGTCGAGTGGAACGCGTTCGCGCCGCGTTGCTTGCCCAGCCCGACGACGGTCATCTTCGTCAGGCCGCTCTCGATGCGGCCGCTGTAGTTGGTGTGGGGCTTCACCCGATTCACGACGACCACGGCATCCGCTTCCCGTGCCGCCGCCGAGACGTGGACCGGAAACTCGGTGTCACCGACGGTGACGGTGTCGACCTGGTCGGTCTCCATCCGGGCGTCGATAGGGGCATCGAGGCGCGATTCGGTGATGCCCAGGCTCTCCAGCACCTCGCGCTGACCCTCGGGCGTCGCCCCGCCGTGGCTCCCCATCGCTGGGACGACGACCGGCTCGAAGCCCCGGTCGCGAATCGCCTCGACGACGGCCTCGGCGATGTCGTCGATGCGGTGGATACCGCGGCTACCGACGGCGACGGCGACAGTCGCACCCGGTTCCAGCCCGTCGAAGTCGAGCCGGTCGAGTTCGGTCCGCGCCGCGGCCGACGGGTCGTCGACGGCGGCCGTCTCCGGCTCGTACCGGACACGAACGAACTCCGGCAGCGGCTGTGGGTCAATGAGGTGGTCCACGTCGCCTCGGTCGGGGAAGTTCATATCGGGGGATCAGAGCCGAGCCATACAAAAACCGGGGTCGCCCAGCTCTATGGTGACCGGGGATACGGACATCGACCCGAACGATCAGGGAATGCCTGCGACGGCAGTCCCCAGATCGGCCCGGTCAGTCCTGTAACAGCAGTCGGACGGCGTCGGAAAGCTGGCCGACGCGGGCGGCGTGTTCGAAGGACTCGTCGCGGATGCCGTTCGTGACGAGCGCGAACCCGACGTTCAGTTCGGGGTCGGCCCAGCCGAACGAACTCCCGAGGCCGGCGTGGCCGAACATGCGCTCTTTGCTGGCGGCCCCGAACATATCGGCGGCCAGCCCGCCGGTCCAGACGCCAAGGCCGTAGCGGGCCGGGCGTGACAGCGTGCCGTCGGACTCGGTTTCGGCGTGGGTCGTGGTCGCCTCGTCGACGGTCGCTTCGGTAAGCAGTTGCGTCCCGTCCAGCGACCCGCCGTTGGCGAGACAGGCGTAGAACCGGGCCATGTCCCGGGCAGTACCGATACCGTTGGCCGCGGGCATCACCGTCCGGCGCATCGCTTCCTGATTGTATGCCCCGGCGTACGCGGCAGGGTCTTCGAGCCCCTCGTCGA
Source organism: Haloarcula amylolytica JCM 13557 (assembly GCF_000336615.1). Classification (GTDB taxonomy): domain Archaea; phylum Halobacteriota; class Halobacteria; order Halobacteriales; family Haloarculaceae; genus Haloarcula; species Haloarcula amylolytica. The sequence continues at coordinate 165,335 of NZ_AOLW01000010.1, read as the reverse complement.
TATCGTGACACCGTTCGAACGCCTCGTAGCCGGCCAGGGTCGCCACGTCGTTGGGTTCGTCGTCCCGCAGACCGATGCCGGTGTTGTCCATCCCCAGCGGCTCGAACACGTTCTCGGCGACGTATTCTTCGACCGACTGGCCGCTACAGCGGCGGATGAGTTCGCCGACCAGCCAGCCGTAGTTGATGGCGTGATACGCCGGCGTCGTTCCGGGCTCGAACACGGGTTCGATGTCTTCCATCGCCGCGACGACGGCGTCCCAGTCGCCCCAGCTTTCGTACTGTTCGTCGAACTCTCCGAAGGGGATACCGGCGGTGTGGCTGAGCACCTGTCGGACTGTAATCGATGCTTTCTGCGTGCCGTCGTCGGCAAACTCCGGCCAGTGCTCGACCACCCGGTCGTCGTAGTCGAGTTCGCCCTGCTCGACGAGCTGGTGCAGGCCGACGCCGGCGAACGGCTTCGTACAGGAGAACAGTACGTGGCGCGTCTCGGGCGTCGTTTCGTCACCGTCGGGACCCGTGGAACCGCCGGCGAAGTCGACGACGAGGTCGCCGTCGACGTACACCGCCAACTGTGCGCCGTGGTGCAGTCCGACCTCGAGTTGTCGGTCGAACTGAGCCCGGAGCTGTTCGATGGCGTCTGCGCTGAGTTGTGGCATACCTTGTCTTGACTCCGGCGAGATAATAGAAGTTAGGTTCTGTTCGGTCGCGGAATCAAGCGGCAGACGGCTACTGATTGCGTTCGAGCTGTCAGACCATCATGGTCGATTATGCGAAACGTTGATGTCACTAAGCGGTCACAACTCCGTATGCTCGAAAACAAGAACGGAACGTCGGAGGTATCGACGACCCGGACGTCGTTCGAGATTCTGGGGCTGATTCGGGACGCGGGAGGCGCGACAATTGCGGAGATTCGGGCGGAGACGGACCTGGCCAAGAGCACGGTGTATCGGCACCTCAAGACGCTGCACGACATGGACTATCTCGTCGAGGAGGACGGGGAGTACCGGCTCTCGCTGCGGTTTCTGCAACTCAGCGAACCGCCGCGGATACGGCGACCGGGCTATATCGTCGCCAAGCAGAAAGTCATCGAACTGGCGATAGAGACCGACGAGCGGGCGCTGTTTCTGGTCGAGGAGGGCTTCGAGGGCGTGTATCTCCATCGGGCCGGCGGCCGGAATCCCCTGCAGAGCGACACGATGATCGGCAAACGCCGGCCGCTGCACGCGCTCGCTTCGGGGAAAGCCATCCTCGCGGAGTGGCCCGACGAACGCATCGAGGAGTTCGCCGAAGCCACCGCCCTCGAAGAGTTGACGGCGAACACGATTACCGACCGGGACGCGCTGTTCGAGGAACTCGAACAGGTCCGTGAGCGGGGCTACGCGACCAATATGTCCGAACACATGGACGGCCTGCGGGCGGCTGGCGTGCCGGTGTACAACCACGAGGACGACCTCATCGGCGCGTTGAGCGTCTTCGGGCCGAATGGCCGGGTGAGCCAGGACGACATCGAATCGACGTACCCCGATCTGCTGGAACGGAAAGCCAGCGAGCTGAAGATCGACCTCACGTACGATTGAGAAGTACTGTTTCGCATCAGCGGGGCCGTTCCGTATCCCGGAAGAGATTCCACAGCCGCCCTACTCGAACGCCGGAATGCCAGTCAGGTCGTGTCCGAGGATGAGCGAGTGGATGTCGTGCGTCCCCTCGTAGGTGTAGACGGTTTCGAGGTTCGTCAGGTGCCGCATCGGGGAGTAATCAGCAGTGATGCCGTTGCCGCCGAGCATCTCGCGGGCCACCCGTGACTGCTCGCGGGCCATCCGCGCGTTGTTGCGCTTGGCCATCGACACCTGTTCCGGGCGGAGGTCACCGCGTTCCTTCAGGTCGGCGAGCCGGTGGGCGAGCAACTGGCCCAGCGATATCTGGGTCGCCATCTCCGCGAGCTTCTCCTGCTGGAGCTGGTAGCCGGCGATTGGCTTCCCGAACTGCTCGCGGTCGGTCGCGTATTCGTGGGCGGTCTCGAAACAGTCCATCGCGGCCCCCACCGTCCCCCAGGCGATGCCGTAGCGGGCCTGTGTGAGACAGGACAGCGGCCCCTTCATGCCCTCGACGCCCGGCAAAACGTTCTCCTCGGGGACGCGGGCGTTCTGCAGGCCGATCTCGCCCGTAATTGACGCGCGCAGCGAGAGCTTCTCGTCGATCTTGTTCGTCGTCACGCCGTCGCGGTCAGTCTCGACGAGGAAGCCCCGCACGGGGTCGCCGTCGGCGGACGTGACCTTTGCCCAGACCACTGCGAGGTCGCTGATGGGCGCGTTCGTGATCCACGTCTTCGAGCCGTTCAGGACGTAGCCGTCGGCGTCGCGCTCGGCCGTCGTCTCCATCGCCGACGGGTTCGACCCGTGTTCGGGCTCGGTCAGACCGAAACAGCCCACCCGCTCGCCGCTGCCGAGCGCCGGCAACCACTCCTCTTTCTGGGCGTCGCTGCCGTAGGCGTGAATCGGGTACATGACGAGCGCACCCTGGACGCTGGCCATCGAGCGCAGGCCGCTGTCGCCGGCCTCCAGTTCCTGCAGCAGGAGGCCGTAGGCTGTCTCGCTGAGTCCCGGCAGCCCGTAGCCATCGAGGTTCGGTGCGTAGAACCCGAGGTCGCCCATCTCGGTGATGAGGTCCGTCGGGAACGTCCCGTCGATCCAGTGCTGGCCGACGTCCGGCTTGACTTCGTTCTCGACGAAGTCCCGGGCCGTGTCACGGACCATCCGCTCTTCCTCGCCGAGGTCGCCTTCGAGACCGAGGTAATCGATCATATAGGATCTGTGGCCGGGGTTCAATTAAGCGTTTGCCTGCTGCCAAAGTGCTAAAAGTCCGTAGCGCTGTCGACAGCATGGAATGTCACAACCAGATAGCCAGACGGCGTGGAGCCAACTGTACATCGACGGAGAGTGGCGCGACGCCGGAGCGTCTGATACGATTCCGGTGACTAACCCCGCGACGGGCGAGGAAATCGCGGCGGTGCCCGCCGGGACAGAGGGGGACGTCAACGACGCCTATCAGGCCGCCGAAGCGGCCCAGTCCGACTGGGCGGCGCTGTCGCGCGAGGAGCGCAACGAGTACGTCCAGTCGATGATTGCGGTGATGCAGGATCGGCTCGACGAGATCGTCGAACTGCTCGCGACGGAGTCCGGCAGTGTACAGGCCAAAGCGACTGCCGAGGCCAACTTCGCCATGGCGGACTTCCAGAGCGCGCTAGAGATGGTCCCGCCGGAAGAAGAGGTCCGCGATTCGATGTATCACGAGGATAAGGACCATCACATCGTCCGCGAACCCGCTGGCGTCGTCGGGATTATTTCCCCGTGGAACTTCCCGCTACACCTCACGACGCGGGCGCTCGGCCCCGCGCTCGCACTGGGGAACACCGTCGTCATCAAGCCCGCGACGGACACGCCGATTACCGGCGGGCTCCTGCTGGCCGACATCGCCGAGGAGGCCGGCCTCCCGGACGGCGTCGTCAACGTCGTCACGGGCCACGGCTCCGACATCGGCGACCGGATGGCCGGCCACCCGGCCGCCCGCGTGATGTCGTTCACCGGATCGACGGCGGTCGGCCGGTCCGTGGCCAGTCAGGCCGGGAACGCGCTCGCCCTTCCGGCGCTTGAACTCGGCGGGAACGGACCGTTCGTCGTCACCGAGGACGCCGACATCGAGGCAGCCGCAAAGGCCGGCTCCGTCGGCGCGTTCGGCCATCAGGGACAGGTGTGTATCTCGATTAATCGCCACCTCGTCCACGAGGACGTCTACGACGAGTACGTCGAGAAGCTCGTCGAGCACGCGGAGTCGCTGACCATCGGGAACCCGCTCGACGAGGACGTGGAGTTCGGCCCGATCATCAACGAGAGCCAGGTCGAACAGCTCACCTCGTTCATCGAGCAGACCGTCGACGCCGGCGCGACGCTGGAAACGGGCGGCGAAGTCGAGGACCTGTTCCTCGAACCGACCGTTCTCTCGGAGTGTACCAACGATATGTCCGCGGCCTGTAACGAGCACTTCGGCCCTGTCGCTCCGGTCATCCCGTTCGGGTCCGACGAAGAGGCTGTCGAACTCGCCAACGACACCGAGTACGGCCTCGCCGCGGGCGTCTACAGCGGTGATGTCGAACACGGTCGGTCCATCGCCGACCAGATCGACGCCGGGATGGTCCACGTCAACGACCACCCGATTCAGGACGAACCCAACGCCCCGTTCGGCGGGATGAAGAACTCCGGCCTCGGCCGGTACAACGGCGAGTGGATCATGGACGAACTGACCGAGACCAAGTGGATCTCCGTCCAGCACGAAGAGCGCGACTACCAACTGCTCTGAGCTGTCAACTATAGGGCCACAGCAGGTAGCCCACGATAACGACTCTGTGGGCCCGGCGAACACGAAACTTATGCCCGCTTTCGGCTATCATCCCTCATGGACACGCCGCGCCCAAGCGACCGTTCAGCGGAACCGGTCACCGTGGATTCGATAGCACGCGACCTCCGTACGCTGGGTCTCAAAAGCGGGGAAACAGTACTGGTCCACGGGTCACTGTCCGAACTTGGATGGGTCTGTGGTGGCGCACCAGCGGTGGTAGACGCCCTGCAGCGTGTCGTCTCTGAGAGCGGGACGGTGGTGATGCCAACGCACTCGCCCGACAACAGAGACCCCGACAATATGGAGCATCCACCAGTCCCGGACTCGTGGGGTGACACGATTCGCGAGCAGTTCCCCCCGTACCGACCGGCAGTGACGCCAACGCAAGGAATGGGTGCAATCGCCGAGTGTTTTCGCACGTATCCAGATGTCCACCGGAGTGCCCACCCACAGCATTCGTTCGCCGCATGGGGTGCCGATGCCGAGGCCATTGTCGGCGGTCACGCCTACGATTACTCGCTCGGGGAGGCATCACCGCTGTCCGGGGTCTATGACCGTGATGGGACAGTCCTGTTTCTCGGAACGTCACATGCGACCAACACCTCGCTGCACCTCGCCGAGTACCGCGCCGATATCGAGGCCGACACGACTGACCACGCCAGTGCCGTCCTCGCCGACGGTGAGCGCGAATGGCGCTACTGGGAGGATATCGAACTCGACGATGAGGACTTCCAAGCCTGTGGCGATGCGTTCGAGCGTGCACACTCCAGCGCCGTCGAGACAGGCACTGTCGGCGTCGGCGAGTCGAAACTCCTCGCCCAACAGCCGATGGTAGACTTCGCCGTCGAGTGGCTGGCAGCGAACCGTTCGTAGGGACCGGCGAACCGCAGCGCAGTGCCGGCGTAACTCAGAACTCGTCGATGACGGGGATGCCGACCGTCTCGTACTCGCCCATCGACGAGAGGGTGGCCGGCACGTCTTCGAGCGCGAGCGTCTCCCCGACAATCTTCGAGGGGGCGAGCGTCCCAGCGTCGATGAGTCTGAACAGCTCGTCGTAGCGAACTGGCGGCATCCCGTAGGAGCCGTGGAAGTCGATCTCCTGCAGAGTCATCGTGTCCACCGGCAGGGAGATCTCGCCGGCCTCCTCGTCAGTCGTGAGGCCGACCTGAACGTGGGTTCCCTGCTTGTCCAGCGAGCCGACAGCGTTGCGGCACGTCTCGGCGATGCCCAGCGCGTCGATTGCCACGTCGGCCCCGCCGTCCGTGACCGCATGGACCTCGCCGGGGACGTTGTCCACCTCGGCGGCGTTGATTGTCGCCGCCGCGCCGAGGTCCCGCGCTCGGTCGAGTTTGCCCTCCTGTACGTCGACCGCAATCGGTTCGGCCCCCAGCGCGTCGGCGATGTGGACCGCCGAGAGTCCGACGCCGCCACAGCCGTGAATCGCGACGGCGTCGCCCGGCCTGAGGGTTGCCCGGTCGGTCAGCGCGTGGTACGCCGTCATGAACCGACAGCCCAAGCCGGCCATCTCGGTGAAGTCGACGGCGTCCGGCAGCGTGACGCAGTTGAAATCGGCTTCGCGGACGGGGAACGCCTCGGCGAACGCCCCCGGCGCGGCGTCGAGGAAGCCAAGCGGCATCGACGTCTCACAGATGTTCGCGTGCCCGCGCTGGCAGTACTGGCACGACCCGTCGCCGAGGTGGAACGGGACCGTAACGCGGTCCCCCTCGGAGAACTGTTCGACGTCCGCGCCCACGTCGGCGACGATCCCAGCCGGCTCATGGCCGAGAATCTGCCCGGGCCCGGTCTGGATGCCGAACCACTCCCAGTCCCCCTGCCAGGCGTGCCAGTCGCTCCGGCAGACTCCGCAGGCTTCTGTCTCGATGACGACCTGATCCGACTGGGGCTCCGGATAGGGCACGTCCTGAATCGTGAGCGGTTCGCCGTGCTCCTCGATGACAGCTGCTCGCATACCGCAAGGTGCGCGGGGCTAGCATAAATACCTATCCGCGATTGGACTTGGTGTGGCTGATCCGGCAGCGATAGCTGCTCGCGACCGAGGCCGCCGCCGATACTATTTTGACAGCCGGAATGCCCCGCCGCGCTTCAGTCGGGTTACGTCGCCGGGGCGTTCTCGGCGACAGTTTCGATGATCGACTCGTCGACGTACTCGTCACGGAGCGTCTGCTTCGAGAACTTCCCGGTCGCGCCCTTGGGAATCCCGTCGACCAGACGGATGGCGTCGGGGACCCACCACGACGGGTACGACTCGGCGACGAGGTCCTTGATTTCCTGGCGCAACGCGGCTTCGTCGGACACAGCATCGCGTGTGACGACGAACGCGGCGGGGCGCTCGTCCCACCGCTCGTGGGGGACCGGGACGACGGCGGCTTCGACGACCTCGTCGTGACCCATGACAGCGTTTTCGACCTCGACGCTCGCTATCCACTCGCCGCCGCTCTTGACGAGGTCGTCCATCCGGTCGACCACGTCGACGTACCCCTCCGGACTCACCCGGACGATGTCACCGGTCTTGAACCAGCCGTCGTCGGTGACGGCCTGTTCGGTCGCGTCGGGGGCGTTGTAGTACTCCTGTGTGACCCACGGGCCGCGCATCCAGAGTTCGCCCAGCGACTCGCCGTCCCAGGGCACTTCCTCGCCGTCGGTGTCGACGACTTTGAACTCCAAGCCGGCGATCGGGAGCCCCGCGGAGTGGCTCCGCAGGTCGAACAGCTCCTCCTCCGGAAGGTCCGCCATGCCGGGCTTGGGCTCGTAGGCGTGGGTGACCGGCGACGTTTCGGTCATGCCGTAGCCGGAGATGAGGTCCACATCGAACTCCTGCTTGTAATCCTCCATCAGTGACCGCGGCGTCGCGGACCCGCCGCTGGTGAAGTACCGAACCGACGAGAAGTCCACGTCGGTCTCGCGGGCGTACTCGAGCAGGTCCATGAAGACGGTCGGGACCGCTGCGGAGACGGTCACGTCCTCTTCCTCGATAAGCCTCGCCAGGTCCTCGGCCGACGGGTTCGGCCCGGGGAGGACGGTCTTGGCTCCGGCGGCGATAGTCGTGAACGGGCGACACCAGCCGCTGACGTGGAACATCGGGACGTACGTCAGTTCCACGTCGTCGGTCTTGATACCGGCCTCGCTGGTCATCAGCGACATGACCTGTGTCCAGTACATCTTCTGGGTGTACTCGACGCCTTTGGGCTTGCCTGTTGTCCCGGACGTGTAACACATCCCCGCCGGCTGGTCCTCGGGCAGTTGCGGGAAGGAGTAGTCGGGGTCGCCGTCGGCGATGAACGATTCGTAGTCGACGACTGGCTCCAGCGACGTCTCCGGTACCTGATCGCCCATCACGATGTACTGCTCGATGGAGGCGAACGCCTCCTCGTCGTACGCCGCTTCGAGTTTCTCCAGCATGACGGGGTCGACGATGAGGATCTCGTCCTCGGCGTCGGCCACGATGTGCTGGATGTGCTCGTCGGGCAGGAGAAGGTTAATCATGTGGACCTGTGCGCCCATGCAGGCGACGCCGTAGTAGGCCTCCTGGTGCCAGTGGTTGTTCCAGGCGAAGGTCCCGACTCTGTCGCCGCGTTCGATGCCCGCCTGTTCGAGGGCCGAGGCCAGTTTCCGCACGCGCTCGGCGTACTCCGCTATCGTATACCGGTGAATCCCCTGATGTGTCCGCGAGACGATCTCGCTGTCAGGGAACACGTTCTCGCCACGCCACAGGAACGACCGGAGGTTGAGTGGTGCACCACCTGGCATACTCCGTGTCAACACACACCGATATGTTAAAACTAGCCCCGCCAGGTGCGGTGGCCTGGCGCTCCCAGCGCGTCGCCGACGATGGCTGAAACTGTAAACCAGCGGTAAATTTATACCGGAACCCTGTGAAGCGACCCCATGCAGCTACGACAGAGGGATATCCGATGAGCGAGTCCGTACTGCTCTCTATCGACGACGGTATCGCCACGCTGACACTGAACGAGCCGGAGACGCGGAACGCGCTCACACAGCCCGTGTACGACGCGCTGGAGCGCCACCTCGACACTATCGAGACAGCGTCCGATGTTCGATGTGTCGTCATCGAGGGCACTGGCGAGTCGTTCTCGGCCGGCGGGGACATCGAGGGGATGAGCGAGCGGCTCACGAACGACGACCCGACCGACGACGCCGTCAGCGAACTGGCCCGCCGGACCCGTGACACCATCGCCAGAGTCGTCGCGCTGCCGGTCCCGACCGTCGCGAAGGTCGACGGGTCGGCCGTGGGGGCCGGCGCGAACCTCGCTATCGCCTGTGACATCCAACTGGCGAGCGAGTCGGCCAGCATCGGTTTCGTGTTCCGGCAGGTCGGCCTCAGCGTCGACGCCGGCACGTCGTACCTGCTCCCGCGAGTCGTTGGGACGAACGTCGCAAAGGAGCTGGTGTTCACCGGCGAGATTCTGGACGCCGAGCGCGCCCAAGAACTGGGCCTGTTCAACCACGTCTACGATGCCGCGGCGTTCGAGTCCGAAGTCGAGGCGACCGTCGGCCGTATCGCCAATGGGCCGACCGTTGCCCTCCGGCACTCGAAACGACTGCTTCAGGACGGGCTGGAGAAGTCCTTCGACCGCGCCCAGCGTGACGAGGCGACGGCGCAAGGTATCGTCTTCGAGACGGCCGACCACGAGGAAGGGGTCGAGGCGTTCCTGACCGACCGCCGCCCGGAGTTCGTCGGACGGTGACACGACCCGCAGTTTTTCATAACAGGGGGGTGAAGCAGGTGCCATGACGGAACGCAGCAGCGACTACTACCAACGGCTGGTCGACGAGGACGCCCTCGAATCGTTTTTCACGAGGGAAATAGGACCGGTCGAGACGTTCGACGTTGCGCGCCACGAGCAAGGCCACTCCAACGAAACGCTGTTTGTTACCTGGGGCGACCGGGAACTGGTCGTCAGGCGGCCCCCGCCGGGCCAGACCGCCGAGACGGCCCACGACGTGTTGCGGGAGTATCGCGTCATCGACGCGCTACAGGACACAGCCGTGCCGGTCCCGCCGACGGTGACAGCCTGCGATGACCACGAGGTCATCGGGAGCGATTTCTACGTCATGGCCCGCGTCGAGGGGACCGTCATCCGAGACGAAGAGCCGGAACGCTTCGCAAACGACGACGCTCGGGAGGCCGTCGGCACCGAACTGGTGGACACCCTCGCGGCCATCCACGAAGTGGACCCCGAATCCGTCGGCCTGTCCGACCTCGGCCGTGCGAGAGGGTATGCGAAGCGGCAGGTCACGCGCTGGGGGAAACAACTGGCGTGGGCGTTCGAGCGGACGGCCGAGTCCCGTACCATCCCCGAACTGGAGCGGGTCGGCTCGTGGCTGCAGGACGAGTGCCCCGACGACCACCCGGAGACACTGGTTCACGGCGATTACAAACTCGACAACGTGATGTTCGGCCCCGGTGCTGACCCCGAACTCGCCGCTGTCTTCGACTGGGAGATGGCGACACTGGGCGACCCACGGGCCGACCTCGGCTGGCTGCTCTCGTACTGGCGCGACGCCAAGGACCCGAAGCCGGAGATTCCCGACCTCGCAATGGAGTTTATCGAAGCGCCGGGGTATCTGACCCGGCAAGACCTGGTCGACCGCTGGGAAGCCCAGACGGGCCTTACTTTCGAACACGAGCGGTTCTACCGGACGCTCGCCGTGTACAAGCTCGCCGCCCTCGGCGAGATGTTCTACCGCCGCTATCTGGAGGGGAACGCCGACGACCCGTTCTATCCCCTGATGGAGAACCGCGTCCCGGCGCTGGCCGACCGCGCGATCCGGATTATCGAGGGCGACGAACCGCTCTGAAAACGAAGAGAGACGATTGAGATTATCTGCCGGGCGAGTGGACGGGTTTCCTGAAGTGGATTGAAACAGCCAGAAAGCCCCGACTGGCTGATGGCACCGTGACCAACACCACCAGCCACGATTGCTGCTAGGGGGATGATTGATATGTGTTGCAGTAGACACTACGCGTATGCGAGCAGAGCAGACAGAGATAGCGACAGTTGCAGTGCTCGGTGCGGGAACGATGGGTCACGGCATCGCCGAGGTCACGGCCATCGCCGGCTACGACGTCGTGTTGCGTGACATCGAGGAGGACCTCGTCGAGGACGGCTACGACTCAATCGAGTGGTCGCTCGAAAAGCTCGCTGAGAAGGGGCGACTCGACGATGACCCCGACGACGTGGCGGCGCGCATCGGGACGACGACGGACCTGGAGGCGGCGGTCAGCGACGCGGACCTCGTCATCGAGGCCGGCCCGGAACAGCTCTCGGTGAAACAGGACATCTTCGAGTCCGTCGACGCCGCAGCGCCCGAGGATGCGCTGCTGGCGACGAACAGCTCCTCGCTGTCCATCACAGAAATCGCCGCGGCGACGGAGCGGCCGGAATCGGTGCTGGGCCTGCACTTCTTCAATCCGCCGGTGAAGATGGACCTCGTCGAGGTCATCTACGGCGAGGCGACGACCGACGAGACGGCCGAGGCCGGCTACGAGTTCGTCGAGTCCATCGGCAAGACGCCGATTTACGTCCGCAAGGACGTGCGCGGGTTCGTCGTCAACTCCGTCCTCGGACCGTTCATGAGCGAGCCGGCCTGGATGGTCTCGACGGGCGAGGCGACCATCCGCCAGGCCGACGCCGCGATGGTCCACGAGCGGGGCTATCCGATGGGGCCGTTCGAACTCGGCGACCTGACCGGCATCGACATCGGCTACCACGTCCGCAAGGAGGCCGAGACGCCGATTCCGCCCATCATGGAAGAGAAAGTTGCAAACGAGAAGCTCGGCCGCAAGACCGGCGAGGGGTACTACGACTACGACGACGGCGACGGCCCGGATTACGTCCCGGAGGACGCCGACGACTTCGACCATCTCCGCGTCGAAGCAGTGATGGCAAACGAGGCGGCGAAGCTCGTCGGCGACGGTGTGGCGACCCCGGAGGCCATCGACACGGGGATGCAGCTCGGTGCGGGCTTCCCCGAGGGAACCTGCCGGCGGGCCGACGACATCGGTCTCGGCACCGTCCTCGAAAAGCTCCGGACGCTCCACGACGAACACGGCGACGACCGCTACGAGCCGGCTGATTACCTCGTCGAACTCGTCGAGGCTGGCCACACCGGCAAGGAAGCAGGCCGGGGCTTCCACGAATACAGCACCGGCGACGGGCCGAGCGACTACCACACCATCAACTGGGCGCTCGACGACGACGGGCTGCTGGAGGTGGAACTCGACCGCCCGTCGCGGATGAACGCCATCAGCGAAACGCTCGCCGACGAGGTCGTGGATCTGCTCTCATCTGTCGACGACGACGAAGTTCGGGCCGTCGTGTTCGAAGGGGCCGGCGACCGCGCCTTCTCCGCCGGGGCCGATATCTCCGGCTTCGCGGACCGTGACCCCGCACAGACTTCGGAGCCGACAGAAGTGTTCACGACCGTCGCGGAGTATCCCCGACCGACGCTGGCGCGCATCGACGGCTACTGTCTCGGCGCGGGCCTGGAGCTTGCCCTCGCCTGTGACCTCCGGCTGGCGACGACCGACTCGGAGTTCGGCTTCCCCGAAATCACGCTCGGCCTGCTGCCCGGGGGCGGCGGGACACAGCGCGCGATTCGGATGTTGACCGATGCACGGGCCAAAGAACTGGTCTTCCGTGGCGAGCACATCTCCGCCGAGCGGGCGGCCGACTGGGGACTCATCAACCGGGCCGTCGACGCCGACGAGTTCGACAGCGTAGTCGGGGCGTTCGTCGAGGACCTCGTCTCCGGGCCGCCGATTGCCCTGCGGAAGGCCAAGCGCGTGATGAACGAGGGGGCCGACGAGAGCCTCGACGCCGGCCTCGAAATGGAGAGCCAGGCCTTCGCGCTCCTGCTGACGACCGACGACGTCGAAGAAGGAACGGCGGCCTTCGCGGCCGACCGCGAACCGGAGTTCGAGGGGCAATAGCGACCCGTTCCGCTGGCGGCCCGCGTTCTACTCCCGGTAGCGACGGACTGGCTCCAGCTCGTCGCTGTCCACGTCCTCGAACGCCTCACGGGCGATGGTACGCAGGTGGACCTCGTCGGCGCCGTCGACGATGCGGAACGTCCTGACCAGTTCGTAGAAGTCCGCCAGCGGGAGGTCCCGTCCGATGCCGTTGCCGCCGCAGAACTGGACCGCGGTGTCGATGGCGTCCTGGGTCGCCCGGGCGGCGAACACCTTGCTCATCGACACCTCGACGCGGGCCTCCTGCCCGGCCGAGATGGCGTCTGCGGCGGCCCGGACCAGCGCTCGCGCGGCCTGAATCTGTGTCTCCTGTTCGGCGATTTCAAAGCGGACGTGCTGTTTGTCGGCCACGGAGTCGCCGAAGGCCTGGCGCTCGGTGGTGTAGGCCTTGGCGATGGACAGCGCCCGCTCGGCCATCCCCGAGAAACGCATGCAGTGGGTGAGCCGCGCCGGGCCGAGGCGCTGCTGGACGTGCTGGAAACCGTTGCCCTCCTCGCCCAGCAGGTGCTCCTCGGGGACGCGAACGCCGTTGAACTCGATTTCGGCGTGGCCCTTCGGGTCGCCCTGGCTGCCCATGTGCGGGACGTTCCGAACGATGTCCACGCCGTCGGCGTCGGCCGGGACGATGAACACTGAACACCCCTGATACGGATGCACGTCCTCGTCCGTCCGAGCGAAGACGAGCAGGATGTCGGCATCGACGCCGCCGGTAGTCCACCACTTGTGGCCGTCGATGACCCACTCGTCGCCGTCCTTCTGCGCCGCGGTGCGTATCATCTTCGGGTCCGAGCCCGCGCCCTGCATCGGCTCCGTCATCGCGAAGCCCGACTGTATCTCGCCCTCGACGAGCGGGTCGAGGTACTCCGATTTCTGGAGGTCCGTCCCTTGCATCTCCAGCAGGTGCATATTCCCCTCGTCGGGCGCGTCCACTCGCATCGCAATCGGGCCGAGGAGGCTTCGACCCGCTTCCTCGAACGTCGGCAACACGTCCCGGAAGTCATAGCCCATGCCGCCGTGTTCCTCGGCTATCTGGGGGGCGTACACGTCGTACTCTCGCGCGGCCGCGCGGAGGTCACGAACTGTTGCGTCGGAGATAGTCGTCCCGCCTGCGAGTTCGCGCTCCCGCGGAATGACGACCTCGTCCATCAACGCTCTGGCACGCTCGGCAAGCGTAGTCGCAGCCTCGGAATCGGTGAACGATATCATGGCACACTTTCGTTCTCGTACGTCGACAGCATAAGTGTTGGAGCACAGCGAACGCGTGGTCGGCCGTTTATTTTCCGGAATCGTGTTCCGGTACGTCATCACGGCGTCCCCACCACGACGCCGAGCGTCGGCGGTAGTTTCATACCCGGGCCAGTCCAAGCCGCTGCCGTGAGCGAGAGTCCAGACGCGGAGGCCGTCTTCTGGGATATCGGGGGCGTCATCCTTCGGATGGAGTCCGTCCGGGCGGCCCACCGCGAGTTTGTCGAGCAGTTGTGTGCGGAGTATCCAGTGGCCGTGGATTCCGACGCGGCCCTCGAACAGTGGCGGTCGGTCCTCGGAACGTACTTCCGCGAGCGCGACGGGACGGCGTTCCGGCCGGCCCGCGAGGGCTACCGGCTGGCAGTCGACGAAATTCTGACAGTCGACCCTGAGGAAACCGAGTGGGAATCGCTGTTCCGGAGAATCCGCGACGAACGGGCCGAACCCAATCCCGACGCCATCGCTGCCATCGAGGCCGTGGCAGACGCGCCGCTCCATCAGGGTGTCATCAGTGACGTGGACGACGACGAGGGCGAGCAATTGCTTCGGGCTTTCGGCGTCTGGGACGCGATGGATTCGTACACCGCCTCGGAGACCGTCGGTCGGACCAAGCCCGACCCGGCGATGTTCGAAACGGCGCTGGAAAAGGCCGAGGTCACACCGGCACAGGCCGTGATGATCGGTGACCGCTACGAGCACGACATGGACGGCGGGACGGAGGCGGGACTGTGGACGGTCGCCTACGGGGCTGAGGACGGACCCGCCGTGGATATCGCGCTCGACGACCTCCGGGAGTTGCCGGACTGGCTCGGCATCCCGGAGCGGGAGTGACGCCGCGGCCTCCGGCCGTCGTTGCTGGAACTCCCGGCGCTCAGATGTCGGGCGTCTCTTCGAGCCGCGGGACGCCGGCGGCCGTGATGGTCTGGCCGACGATGTACGACGACGCCGGACTGGCGAGGAACAGCGCGATGTCGGCGATTTCCTCCGAGAGGCCGATGCGGCGCTCGACGGCCTCGCGGTCGATGTTGTCGGCGCTGACGCCCATCTGTGACTCGACGCCCGGCGTGGCGACGAAGCCCGGCGCGATGCAGTTGATGCGGATGTCGCGGTCAGCCCACTCCGCCGACAGCGTCGACGTGAGGTTGCTGACGCCGGCCTTGGCGGCCCCGTAGTGGCTCATGTACGGCGCGCCCTGTTCGCCGGCGACGCTGGAGAGGTTGATGACCGTCCCGCCGTCGCCGTCGGCCAGTGCGTCGCCGGCCGCCTGCGTGCAGTGGTAGGTCCCGTGGAGGTTGATGTCGACGATGGTTTTCCAGCCGTTCTCGCTGATGTCGTCGAACCCGGCCATGAAACTCGCGCCGGCGTTGTTCACGAGCACGTCCAGCCCGCCGAACTCGTCGACGGTCGCCTCCACCAGCGCCTCGACGGCCTCGCGGTCTGTCACGTCGCATTCGATAGCGACCGCCTCGCCGGGCCGGTCGCTGTCGTTGATCTCGTCGGCGACGGGGCCGACGTTGTCCTGCTCGCGCGAGCAGACAACCACGTCCGCCCCGTCGGCCGCGAACTCCTCTGCGATTGCCCGGCCGATGCCGCTCGATGCGCCCGTGATAATCGCCCGCTGGCCCTCCAGACTAAACCGCTCCGTGTGTGGCTTTGACATCGCTTCGGACATCTCGGGCATCCCCAATAAAGCTACGTCCTGAGTGCTCTCTGCCGGGTTCCGTTGAATATAGTTGAACAGCTAGCGTCGGCTGTGGCTGTTGCGCAACTCCGTGGTAGTGGGAGAACGACCGGGGAGCCCCGGTAACGTTATCACCGGCGCGGGACACGGTGACGACGTGCATGTCCAGCAACAGTAGCAGACCGCTCCGGAACCGGCGGGTGCGGACGCGGCAGTGGCAACTCGACCAGAAACCGAAGCGTCGTTCCGCAGTCGCTTGCGAGGGACGGTACAATGGCCGGTGAGTTCGACGCGGTCGAAGTCGGCGACGGCTTCACCACGTCGGGGCGAACCATCACCGAGGCCGACATGGTCAACTTCGCGGGCGTCAGCGGGGACTTCAATCACCTCCACACGAACGCAGAGCGGATGGCCGACTCGGGGTACGGCGAGCGCATCGCCCACGGCGCACTGGTGTTCTCGGTCGTCACTGGCCTGCTGTGGCAGGCCCGCGACGAGGCGGAAAAGCGGCACATGGTCGCGTTCTACGGGCTCGACCGCCTCCGGTTCGTCAAGCCGGTGTTTCTGGGGGACACGATTCACGTCGAGGCCGAGATTGTCGACAAGGAGCGGCGAGACCACCCGGTTGCGACGGGCGTCGTCCGGACTGAGGTCACCGCGCTGAATCAGGCCGACGAAGCCGTCTTTTCGGCCGAGTTCCTGACGCTCCGGCGGTAGGCTGCGCGGTCTCTCAGCCGCAGTGCAGTCTCACAGCACGCGGTCGGCGATGATGTTCTTCTGAATCTCGCTGGTCCCCTCGTAGATTTTGGTGATACGGGCGTCGCGGTAGTAGCGTTCGACGTTGTGGTCGGTGACGTAGCCCGCGCCGCCGTGGACCTGAATCGCCTCGTCGGCCACGTCGACGGCGTGCTCGCTGGCGAACAACTTCGCCATGCTGGCCCACTTCGTCGCAACGTCGAGATTGTCCTCGTCGATGGCGCTGGCGGCGCGGTAGGTGAGCGACCGGGCGGCCTCGACGTTCGTCGCCATCTCCGCGATTTTGTGTTCGATGGCCTGGAACTCGCTGATTGGCTGGCCGAACTGCTCACGCTCGTTCGCGTACTGCACCGAGTCGTCGAGAGCGGCCTGAGCGGTGCCGACGGCTTGCGCGGCGACATTCGCTCGCCCGCTCGCGAAGAAGTCCATCAGCTGGTAGAAGCCAGCGCCCTCCTCGCCGACGAGGTTCTCCTCGGGGACGCGAACGTCGTCAATGATGATTTCGGCCAGGTCCGACGCGCGGATGCCGAGCTTGTTGTCGATTTTCTCGGCCTCCAGGCCGTCGGTGTCCGTCGGCACGAGGAACGCGCTGATGCCCTCGTGGCCGGCGTCGGGGTCGGTCTTGGCAATCACGACCATCACGTCGGCGACGGTGCCGTTCGTAATCCACATCTTGTTACCGTTAAGCACCCAGCCGTCGCTGTCGCGTTCGGCGTAGGTCTCGATGCCGGCCACGTTCGAGCCGTGGGCGGGTTCGCTGATAGCGCTGGCACACGCCGACTTCCCGCTAGTGATTTTCGGCAGCCACTCCTCTTTCATCCACTCGTCGCCGTACTTCTGGATCATGCTCGAACCGAAGCCACGGGAGCCGATGGCGCTCCCGATACCCGGGTCGGCCCGCCACAGCTCCTCGGTGACGACGACGCCGGTGAGGCTGTCCATCCCCGAGCCGCCGTACTTCTCGGGGACTTCCGGCGCGATGAGGTCGTACTGTGCCGCCTGCTCCATCAGTTCCTCCGGGTAGCGCTTCTCCCTGTCGCATTCCTTTCCGAGCGGCTCGATCTCGTTCTCGCCGAATTCACGCACCGCTTCTCGGACTGCCGTCTGCTCGGCCGTCAAGCTAAACGCCATATTCGATGTGTGACGGCCACCCAAATATAGATTTGGTCGACTGTGTCTTCTGCGTGCCCCGGTTGCGGAGCATACGGCCACTGAGTGCCCGCTGTCGACGGTTCGTATTCTCGAACAGATACCGAATACAGTGAACGCAACGGAAGGCCATCCATCGGACTACACCGTCCCGCGAAATGGGCGATATGTAGCTGTACGCGCTTGCCGCTGTCTCCTATCATGACAGTCCATTGCCGGCAAACACAGAGCGCACCGGGAGTAAACACGATCGAGGCGCTGTTTGTTCCGTATGCTGAAACTGGCAGTGTTCCACGGCACCGTGGCTCGCCGATAGCCCCGCCAGCGGGAGAGACAGGAGACTGTTCAGTACAGAGGAATAATAACCGTACTTTTGTTATCCGACAGGACAAGTGAGGACAGACTGCCCGAGCGTGTGTCGCTGGTGGGAGCGGATACACCGGCCCAGCAGCAGGGTACCAGTTGACGTGGACTAGTTAGCTGCCACCGGGCCGTGCTTACGCTACGACGCAGGCGCTTTTGATATCGTTCGACTTATCCGAACGATCACAACAGGGCAGTGCGTCTTTGGTGGTGTGATATTACCGAGACCACGGTAACAGATTTGGTTGAGAATATAGATGTAAATATCCGACACATATTCAATAACTCCGACATTTAGGGAGTAGGTGGGAATATTCTACTACAGAATGGATGATTTTGGATCTATATTAGACTAAAGAGCGTTCTCGAACGCAGTTATAACTACATATATTGGACTCCTAATAACATCCATACAACTCGCTTTTGCAGTGAAACAGCCGGTAAATGCGTCTGTTGTAACAAATATGGAAACGTATTTCTACAAGTGTGCATATATTTGCCCCTATGGGAGACGAAGAAGACATCGAAGACGAGACCGTGTCAGTATCGATGGAGATATCGGGGAATTACGACGAAGTCATGTCGAAACTGGCGACAGAGGACGAGGGGTCGACGTCGCTCGTCTCGCTACTCGACGACCTCGAACAGTTGCTTGACACGGTGGTCCGGATGGACGGTGGGACACGCAGTGCAATTGCCCAGCAGCTGCCCGAGGATATGACGGTCTCCTTCGACGCCCAGGCGGTCGTCGATACGCTGCAGGTGCTCGAACGCTACGACCTCGTTGTCCTCGAAGGCAACACCTGGAAGCCCGGTCCGAAACTCACCACCGAAGAGTGATTCACCACAGTCCGGTCGGTAGCGGGTGGCTAGTTCGCCGGAACCGGTCATGATGATCGGAGCCAACGGCTGTAACACCTGCCGGAGCACCAGTTTCGGTGTGCAACGGCGATGTATTTCCAGTTGACGTGACCGACGTGCAGTAGCGTCCCCCTGTCGCCCAGCCTGTCCACTATCACCACGTAAAGAGCTGTATAACAAACATCGGATCGCACGGAAGACTGTATGCGAGCACAGTGCGTGCTCGTACTCTCCCGACGCCCACCGTCCCATGCTCCCCTGTACGGGACGGTTTCACGCCGGGTTTGCCCACCCGGCATTGGTCCTCGATACGTCCGTCTAACAGTCCCGGATTCCTTACAGGCCCGAGCTGAGATGGATTTCGTCTTCGGTAATCGTCTCGACGGCGTCGGCCTGTAACGGATAGCCGTCATCCTCGTCGGTGTCTTCCCAGCCGAGCTTCGTCATGAGCGTCGTCTTCAGCCCGGGGTCGGGGTCGACGTGAGCGGTGCCGTATCTGTACCCGCTGACGATGCCGACCTCGTCGCCGGTCCTCGTGACAACTGTCTTGCCAACGTCGTCGTCGGTCAGTTGGATCGTAGACATTGCAGTCGTTGCTACCGGCGGTACGGGCATCACCGATGTGCTTGCATACGCAACCGCCGCGACGGACCCGCGTCCGCGCAGTACAAGGCGCGCCGTTGACGGGGCCGGCCCACCGACGCTACCAGTCCAGCGTCGCGTTGACGACGACACCGAGCAGCAACACGATGGCGGCCAGATACAGCGCCGTGACAAACAGGAGCAGCGCGCCGAGGTAGCCGTAGGCTGCGTACCGGCCAGCGGTTCCGGCGTAGTAGAAGAACCCGACCTGGATAGTGATCCAGCCTGCTGCGGCTACCAGCGTCCCCGGCACGACGTGTGTGAATGACGTCTCGACCGGCGGCAGAACGTAGTATATCGGGACGAACGAGACAACGAGGGCGGCAAACGCGGTGAGATTGCCGACCAGCGTCGGATATGGGATCTGAAACTGGACGTACGTGAGCGCGACGCTGGTGGCCGACAGCAGGACGACAGCACCGAATAGCACTCCCATCACAACTGCGCTGCGGACGAGCTGGGCCGGCAACGAGATTTCAGTGACCTCGCCGTACACCTCGGTAAAGGCGATTGTAAGACCGCGGAACACCTTGCTGCCGCTCCAGGCCACGAACACCAGACTCAGGGTCCCGGTCGCCCCGTGGCCGCGCGTGTTCTCCAGCAGTTCCGTCAGAATCACCTCGCCGTTCTCGGAGAGAACCGTCCGGAGCAGGTCCAGCAGCGTGGCGGTGCCCCCGAACGTGGAGAGCACGGCGAGCGAGAGCGCGAGCAGCGGGACGATAGATGCGATCGCGTAGTAGGCGATACTGGCTGCCATGAACGGGACATCTTCCTCGCGAACCGTTCGGACGATCTCGCGTCCGGTCGCGATACCACTCATCGGCGTCGGGAGCGCGTTTCGGTGACACGGATTCTACCCACTAGCTGAACTGGACGCACAGTGCGTAGGTCACGAGCCACGGGAATAGAACGAACGCCTGCGATGGCAGGCATGGGGGCCGGTGACTGCCGGAGGCCGAGAAGCAGTTACCGGTGCGAGGCGCGGCGTACTCGATAGGTCGTCAAATCCCGTCAGGTTCTGATACGGCGAAGCGGCGACTACCAGCGGTGGTGGACGTCGTCGAAGACGTACTCCTCGTAGATGTCACGCACCGCGCCGTGGACCTGATTCGAGAGCTGGTCCATCTCGCTGACCGCTGCGTTCGCCCGAACGTGGTCCGGGTTCGTCGAGCCGGGGATGACGGTCGACACCGCGTCGTGGTCCAAAATCCAGCGCAGCGCCATCTGGGCCATCGTCATCCGTTCGGGGACGTGCCCGCGGAGTTCGTCGACGGCGTCGAAGCCCGCGTCGACCGGGAGGCCGGCGAAGGTCTCGCCGCGGTCGAACGCCTCACCCTCGATGTTGAAGTTCCGGTGGTCGTTCTCGGGGAACTCCGTGTCCCGGGAGAGGTTGCCGGTCAGGAGTCCGGAGGCCAGCGGGACGCGGACGATGACGCCGACGTCGCGGCGCTTGGCCGCCTCGAAGAACCGCTCCGCGGGCCGCTGGCGGAACATGTTGAAGATAATCTGGACCGTCTCGACTTCCGGGTACTCGATGGCTTTCAGCGCTTCCTCGACCCGTTCGACGCTGACGCCGCAGTGCTCGACCTTCCCCTCGTCTTTCAGCTGCGCGAGGGCGTCGAACGTCTCCGGCTGGTAGTAGGCGTCCGTCGGCGGGCAGTGCAGTTGCAGGAGTTCGAGCGTGTCGACCCCGAGGTACTCCCGCGAGCGGTCGACGTGCTCGGAGAGGGTGTCGTAGTTGTAGCGCTCGGCCGTATGGGGGTCGAGTCGGCGACCGACCTTCGTCGCGACGGTCACCTCGTCGCGGACCTCGCGTTCGTCGAGCACGTCGGCGATGCGCTGTTCGCTGAAGCCGTCGCCGTACACGTCGGCAGTGTCGATGAAGTCGACGCCGGCGTCGAGCGCCGTGCGGATCGTTTCCCGTCCTTCCGCCGCCGAGACGTCGCCCCAGTCACCACCGATATTCCAAGTCCCAAGTCCGACAGCTGTCACGTCGTACCCTGTCGTCCCTAACTGTCGTCGGTTCACGTACAGCCGTACCGTCGGCGGTCACTTGGTGGCTGTGGTACGCGGCACCAATCTAAAAAAGGGCAGTGTAGCCCGATAGCAGGCAGTCCGGTGGACGTGCCAACGTGGACGCCGGGGGCTACGTGAGCCACTTCGTCCGGCGGATGTCGTACGCACCACAGTCCGGACACGCGTGGTACTGAACGTCGAACGACGCCTGGCAGACCAGACAGGTGTACCGGCGTCTCGGTTCCTCCCCAGGGGACGCAGCGTTATCGAACAATCCCATCGACGACCACACGCTCCCTTGGCAGTACGAGACTAAAAACAGGGCAGATCGTTCATGCGCTTCATATCGGCGCTGTCTTGCGGTTGCGATTATGGGTGAGGGTGGTAGTCGCTGGTGACTGGCAACGCAAAAGTGATGTTTGAAGGATATTTTTGGAGTTGGAGAGTTGTCGTCCCAGCGAAGTTGTGAAGCCGACCCTGCCCTGACCAGAGAGTCGTGACCGCGGATTTTAATGCCCAGTCACCGGGTAACACACGGTATGGATGAGGTACCTGCTGTCGGTGAGTTGACACCGCCGGATCGAACACTGATGGGTCCCGGCCCGAGCGACGTGCACCCGCGCGTACTCAAGGCGATGAGCACGCCGCTGGTCGGCCACCTCGATCCCTCGTTCATCGAGATCATGGACGAGGTCCAGGACCTCCTCCGGTACACGTTCCGAACGGACAACAAATGGACGATTCCGGTCTCCGGGACCGGCTCCGCGGCGATGGAGGCCGCCATCGGCAACGTCGTCGAACCGGGCGATACGATGCTCGTCCCGACGAACGGCTACTTCGGCGGCCGGATGGCGAGCATGGCCGAGCGAGCCGGC
This sequence comes from Haloarcula amylolytica JCM 13557, assembly GCF_000336615.1. GTDB lineage: Archaea > Halobacteriota > Halobacteria > Halobacteriales > Haloarculaceae > Haloarcula > Haloarcula amylolytica. The sequence goes on along the minus strand of NZ_AOLW01000010.1, from coordinate 143,339 downwards.
GGCGACGTCGTCACTGTCGACGCTCCCTGGGGCCAGCCGCTCGACCCGTCGGCGGTCGAAGCGGCATTCGACGAACACAGTCCGGACGTGTTCGGATTCGTCCACGCCGAGACCAGCACCGGCGTCCTCCAGCCGTCGGTGCCCGAGCTGACGGACATCGCCCACGCGAACGACGCGCTGGTCATCGCCGACAGCGTGACCTCGCTGGGCGGCGTCGAACTCCGCGTCGACGAGTGGGGCATCGACGTGGCCTACTCCGGCCCCCAGAAGTGCCTCTCCTGTCCGCCGGGCGCGAGCCCGCTCACGCTCAACGACGACGCGATGGACAAGGTCCTCTCCCGCGAGTCCGAGGCCCGCTCGTGGTACTTGGACATCTCGCTGCTGGAAGGGTACTGGGGCGAGGAGCGCGCCTACCACCACACGGCCCCGATTACGAACGTGTATGCGCTCCGTGAGGCGCTTCGGCTCGTCGCCGAGGAAGGCATCGAAGAACGCTGGGACCGCCACCTGCGCGTCGCTGGCGCGCTGAAAGCCGGCGTCGAGGGCATGGGACTGGAGATGAACGCCCCCGACGACTTCTGGCTCCCGAGCCTGAACACCGTCCGCGTGCCCGACGGCGTTGACGACGGCGCGGTAATCCAACACCTGCTGGACGAGTACGACCTCGAAATCGCCAGCGGCTTAGGCGCACTGGAGGGGGATATCTGGCGTATCGGCTGTATGGGTCATTCGGCCCGCCGGCAGAACGTCAGCTACCTGCTCGCGGCGCTGGGCAACGCGCTCGGTGAGCAGGGCGCGGCCGTAAACGTGGACGCCGGGCTGGCGGCGATGAGCGAGCGCTTCTAACGCCACGCCAAGCCGACACGCGCAGTTCGATTCGAGATTCTGTCGGGTTCATCTCCAACAGCCCTCGTGATCCCCGCGCTTTTGTTCTGGTTCGAGAGCCGGGGCATCTGCTGCTTCGAGCGCGTTACAGCGGGACATTCCGCGCCTCTGGTCGGTCGACGTGGGCTGCCACACTGGTTTTCTTACCCCGCGGGAATTTGTGTCATAGTTTAGTTCACTTGAGCTAACATATCTAGGGGAGATGTACAGTGTACTCGTACCCGTCGACAGGAACGAAGCGCGCGCATCGAATCAAGCAAGCTATGTCTCACGACTCCCGGATGCCACTGCAACCGCCGAGGCGACAGTGCTCTACGTGATGCCGCCCGACGAATTCGCCGATGCCGAGGAGGTGGCGTTCGGTGACGTAGACGCCGCCGTCCAGGCAGCCGATCAACTGGAAGAAGCCGGCGTCTCCGTGACTCGAATGGTTGCCGACGGCGGCGTCGCCCAACAGATCGTCCGTACCGCGACAGAGCTGGACAGTGATGAGATCGTCGTCGGCGGACGCAAGCGCTCGGGCGTCTCGAAGGTCTTGCTCGGTAGCACTGCACAGGACGTGTTGCTCTCGGCCGACAGACCGGTCACGATCACGGGCGAGAATGTTGTACTCGGCGAAGGGATACGGCAGGTACTGGTCCCGGTCGATACGAGCGAAGAGCGAGCACGGAACCAGGCTGCATACCTGGCTTCCCTTCCCAACGCCCCCGAGTCAGTCGAAGCAACGGTCCTCTTCGTGTTCCCACACCAGGATTACAAAGGGGCTCCACCGCACGAGTTCGAAGACGTCGACGCCGCTGTCACTGCCGCCGAGCATCTGGAAGCAGCGGGGATTTCCGTCGAACGCGTCGCTGTCGGCGGCGAGGTCGGTTCGAAGATACTCGACGCCGCAACGGACCGCGATGCCGACAGCATCGTTATGGGCGGACGCAAGCGCTCGGGTATCACGAACGTCCTCCTCGGGAGCACCACGCAGGACGTCATGCTCGCCGCCGAACGCCCGGTTACGCTCACCGGCTGACCGTCTCCAGTCGGCCGGGTCCGGTACTTGTGTCTGTTTTAAGTTGGTTGTACATCATGTCATGCATCGCTCCATCGAGCGAAGAATAACTGCTGAACTCAAAGCACGCGCGAAAATAATCGATGTGTTCAATGCAGGTTAACAGTACTGTACTAGAAACCAACACGCAAATTAAAGTAGATACTGATGAACGTATTTGATATCATAATATGAATGCAGATGAGTATGTGAAAGATAATGAGTCACGTCTGGCATCCGCAGATGTCGACCAGACAACGCCAACACCTCCATTGACAGGAACTGGGAAACTCATTTGCACAGATTCTCGATTGGTCTTCGACACGGCCAAGTCAATCACAGATATCCGGGTAGACAGTATTTCTGAGATCGATTACTCCCCACCGTCATACCTCAATAGAGCGACAGTTGCTGGGATACTAGGAATTATTTTTTCAGGGGTTCTCTGGCTTCTATTGGCCGTTATATTACCAAATGAGCAGGCTATCGCACTCATCGTGTTCCTATTGGGTGCCATATCAATACTCGCTGGACTCCTGACGGCGAAGGCAACACTCGTCATCAAAACCAATTCCTCAAAGTATCGCTTCCGAGGAAGTGAGACAGAACTCTCAAAGCTTCCTCACGCGATTAGAGGTGCAGATCGGAGCTGAAATTCTGCCTCGATAGTTCGCCTGAGTTCGTTTCTACGGTACGCCGTGATGAACGCGGTGGATAGGTCGCGGAATCGCTCGTGGCCGCTCTCGACTGTCTCAACGGCGACGTGAACACCGTAGGTGTTCGCCTCCACGCACTCAGTGTAGGCCGTTCGCAATTCCCTGACGATCTCCTCGGCCTCGTTGAGGCCGTCCGCATCGGGATGGGACCGGCTCACGCCGACCACCCCCTTTCAGCTATGAAATTCGCAAGAAGGCGGCGACTCCCAACTGGAATCAAGCTCCACTCTGGGTTTTGCCGCCGCTCGCGGGGAAGTGAATCCAGTGATAGAGGGGATCTACGCCACGAAAACGTGGCGTACGCTATCAGCTATCGTTCGGCTGAAAACCAAGTCCGCCCTCCCCGATTTGAACACCGGAGGACGTGCTCACTTCGCTGCGCGCGCCCTCCGAGCACGAAATCGGGTCGGTTGAATTTTCGACCCTCATCGCACTCGCTACGCTCGCGGATTCGGATACCAAAATCCGCCCTCCCCGATTTGAACGGGGGACAAGTCGATCTACAGTCGACTGCTCTACCAGTCTGAGCTAAGGGCGGTCGACACCCGAAAATACCCCGCCGTCCAGACTTAAGGATTGTTATTCGCGGAGGGTGCGCCGAACGGTCACACGACGCGGGGTGACACACCGGCCGGTGTCAGACACGTCTGACCCCGCTTCCCGATCCTCCGAGAGACAAGTCAAAGCGGTCTACGAGCGGAATCCGACCGGGAGGAGATTTACGGCGTCATGCCGGTAGCTGACGGGCGTCAGACAGCGCGGGAAGATTAAAATACCAGCCTGTATAATACCCTCATCGAGCCCGATGAGTAAGATAACGTTCCGTGCTGACGACGACCTCATCGACCAACTCGAGGCGTTCGACGCCTCGAAGAGCGAGGTCATGCGCGAAGCGCTCCGGGAGTACCTCGGAGACGCGTCACCGTCAGCGTCGGAGCCACCGTCGGCGGCGTCGGAGTCCGTGACCGACGCCGAGACGATCGACGAGCTCATCGAAGACCGCGTCGACAGTATCATCGCCGACCGGCTGCAAACGCGACAGCCCCGCTCGCAACCGCAGGATGTCAACGTAAACATCTCGTTAGACGGCGTAAGCGCGGGGACAGCGAGCGCCGAAACCGACCGACAGCGCGCCGGCGGCCGAGGGGAAAGCACCGAGGGCGGACGGTCCCACGGCGAAAGTCAAACGTCTGATACGAGTGGGCGTAAGACAGAAGCGGAAACACGGGACAGAGCCGAGACGGAGGAACGTAAGACGTGCGCGCAATGTGGTGAAAACCTGGGTTCTGACCACGTTTACTGCCCGAACTGCGGTGAGAAGGCGTCCCGCCGGGTGTTCTGTGACTGCGGCGATGAACTCCGGTCGGACTGGGGATTCTGCCCGGGTTGTGGGAGACGAACGCCTGCGGCGGATGTCCTCGATCAGACCTAAATCAGCGTTTGCACGCGATAGACACCCTCAGATGCCGTAAACGGGAAAGTGTATGACACTGCCCGTAAGTTTTAATACATCAGGGTCAGTGGTTTATTCTGCGTAAGACGGTCGTCTTACACAGCGGCGAACGCGAGGGGATGCCGCCCTCGTACTGCGGTTTCGCTGTGTAAACACTCGTGCGGGGCGTAAACAGGTCCCGTCCGGGCCGTCTTACCCAAGGGGAAACTACCAAACATGGAGCGTGTGACACTACGGATTCCGAAGCAGCAGATTGAAGAGGTCGAACAAATGGTCGAGACGGGCGAGTACCCCAATCGGAGCGAAGCGATTCGCTCGGCGGTGCGGGAGATGCTCGCCGAGGAAGGCTCCGAACAGGCCTCCGAAAAGAAGCGGTCCTGGGCCAAGGTGTAACGATGCAGGATATCGTCAACGAGGCCCTCGAACGCGACGAGCAAGAAAAGAAGAAGATGTCCGACGAGGACGTCGACGGGTTCGGAGACCCGCGCATCGTCATCGTCGGCTGTGGTGGCGCCGGCAACAACACCGTCAACCGCCTGTACAACATCGGCGTCGAGGGCGCTGACACCGTGGCCATCAACACGGACAAACAGCACCTCAAGATGATCGAAGCCGACACGAAGATTCTGGTCGGCAAGTCCCTCACCAACGGCCTCGGTGCCGGTGGCGACCCGTCGATGGGCGAGCGCGCCACGGAGATGGCACAGGGCACCATCAAGGAAGTGCTGGGCGACGCTGACCTCGTGTTCGTCACCGCCGGCATGGGTGGCGGAACCGGGACCGGTGCAGCCCCGGTCGTCTCGAAGATCGCCAAGGAACAGGGCGCAATCGTCGTCGGCATGGTGTCGACGCCGTTCAACGTCGAGCGGGCCCGCACGGTCAAGGCCGAGGAAGGCCTGGAGAAGCTCCGCAACGAAGCGGACTCCATCATCGTGCTGGACAACAACCGCCTGCTCGATTACGTCCCGAACCTGCCAATCGGCAAGGCGTTCTCCGTGATGGACCAGATCATCGCCGAGACCGTCAAGGGCATCTCCGAGACCATCACCCAGCCGAGCCTCATCAACCTCGACTACGCCGACATGACATCCATCATGAACCAGGGCGGCGTCGCGGTGATGCTGGTCGGCGAGACCCAGGACAAGAACAAGACCGAAGAGGTCGTCAAGGACGCGATGAACCATCCGCTGCTCGACGTGGACTACCGCGGCGCGAGCGGCGGCCTGGTCCACATCACCGGCGGCCCGGACCTCACGCTGAAGGAGGCCGAGGGCATCGCACAGAACATCACCGAGCGGCTCGAGGCCGACGCCAACGTCATCTGGGGCGCACGGATTCAGGAAGAGTACAAGGGCAAGGTGCGGGTCATGGCTATCATGACCGGCGTCCAGTCCGCCCAGGTGCTCGGTCCGACGACCCAGAAGCAGGCCAACAAGTCCCGCGAGGCGATTCAGGAAGTCGGTGACGACACGTCATTCGACGCGTCCGACAACGTCGAGAGCTTCGACAGCCCCGCCCCGAACAGCGGGAGTCAGAACAGCGGCGGTCGAACCACCGGCTACAGCGAGACTGACGGCGGACAGGACCAGCGCGAGAAGAACAACGGACTCGACGTCATCCGGACGAACAAGTAGCGACGTCCGCAATTCTTCTTTCGGTTTTTCGGTCGTGAGCGACGCTTTTGCTCAGCGGTGTCTGACAAACGAGACTTCGCTCAGACCGCTTCCAGCGCGTCCAGCAGATTACACTTCCGGCAGAGGTCCCGCGCCGTCGGCGAGCCGCAGTTGTCGCATTCGCCGTAGTCAGTGTCGCCGTTCTCGCCGCCGTAGGTATCGGCGGCTAACGCGGCGAGCTTCTCGTAGCCAGCCATAATCGAGTGACGCGTGCCGGGGTGGTTCTCCTCCAGTCCGAGCATGAGCTCCTGAATCTCCCCGCGGTAGGCCTCATCGGCGTGGGGGCATTCGGTGATGTGTGCTGGGAGGTCTTTGAATCGAGCGTACAGCGCGACCTCTTTCTCCGGGATGTCACGGAGCGGCTTCGCCCGGGGGATGTGGTGGTCTTGCGCCTCGCGCGTCTGTTCTGTAGGCGCGTCCGCAGACGAGTCAAACGGACCGAGCGACGCCTCGAAGTGCTTGGCGATCTGTGAGATGTCGCCTTCGAGGAAGTTCATCAGCGCCGTCTCGGCCTCGTCGTCGAGGTTGTGGCCGGTCAGCAGTTTGTCCGCGTCGAGTTCCTCGGCGTACTCCGAGAGGAGGTCCCGACGGAACACGCCGCAGTAGGCACAGGCGGCCATCCCCTCGGGGTCGTCCTCGACGACGTCGTCCATCTGGACGCCGAACTCCTCGGCGTAGGAGACGGTGACGTGTTCGATGCCGAGGTCGTCGGTCAACTCCTCGCAGGCCTCCAGACTCGCGTCGCGGTAGCCCTCGATACCCTCGTGAATAGAAAGGGCGACCAGTTCGATGCGGGGGTCCTCGGCGAACGTGTCGTGGAGAATCTGCGTGAGGACGACGCTGTCCTTGCCGCCCGAGAGGCCGATGACCCAGGTCTCTGGGTCCTCGACCGTGGCGTCGTCGGACACGAGGCCGTCCTCGCGGATGCGACGGCGGACCCGTTTCGTGACCGCTCGGCAGAGATGAGACTCACAGAGGTGAAGCCCGGAATAGGCCGCGTGTAACACCGCGTTCTCGCCGCATTTGTCGCACTCCATCGTGACGAGTAGTCGTGGCCGCAATGGTGAGAGGGTTTCGTCTCGGCCCCGCCAGGCCAGGTCGTGCCGAATCGGTCACAGCCACACTCACAGCATGTCGGGGCCGTGCTGTAACGCGTCGAGGACCACCTCGACGGTGTCCTCGCGGCCGCTGGACGAGAACAGTTCGTGGCCGCCGTCGTACAGCCGGATGCGGTCGGCCGGCAGGCGCTCGCCGACGGCACGCGGGTCGACGACTGTGTCCGTGAGCGAGCAAAACGCCGCGGCGGCGTCCCGGGCCGGGGGAAGCGACCGCTGTGCCCGCAGCACCGTCCGAAGGAAGGCGGGTGAAACCGACGACGGGGCGTCCACGAGCTGCCGGGCCGTCGCCAGGTCGCCGATAGAATCGGCGTCCAGCGTGTCAATCGGGATGAACGGTCTCGTGATTGGCAGGGACGCGATAGCGTCGAGCATCGGCCCCGGAACCGGGAAGTCACTGTCCCACCATGGGCTCAGGTACACCCGATTGCCGATGCCATCGGCGTCGAGGTGGGCCGCTGTCAGCCCGCCCGCACTGTGCCCGAGCAGGTCGAACCTGTCAAGGTCGGTAGTGTACTCCTGAATCGGCCCGACCCACTCCCGCCGGTAGTCGGAGATGTGTGTCGGCAGTTCGACGGCGTGGACGCGGTACGCTGCCGCAAGCTGGTCGATGAGCCACTGGACGTTCCGGTGTCGACACCGGTTCCCCCAGCCGAGGACGAGCAGGCAGTCCTGGGTAGCCCCCTCGTCGTACACGCGAATCTGCATACGCGACGTTCCCGCGGCGGAGACATAAGCCCGGGTGAACGCCTGACAGCCGCCCGTCGTGTTGCCGGCGTGGGTAGCCAGTTGGTGCGCTCAGGGCCGCCACGATAGCCACGCCCCGTGTGGCTCGTAGTCGGCGAGACGTGTCGTTTCGATGTCGCCATCAGTCCAGCGCCTCCAGTCCAGCCCCACCGACTCGCCGCCCGACAGGTCCCGCTGACCGGTGAGCCAGTGCAGCGGGCGCTCGGCCATCAACTCTTCGAGAAACGCCGTCAGCGCCTCGCTCAGTTCCGCCGAGACCTGATACAGCACGAGCGTGTTCACGACACAGACCGGTACGTCGGACGGAATCTCGTCGAGTACCGCTGGCAGGTCATCGAGCATATCGCCCTCGATAAGCTCGGGTGGGTCGTCCCGCGCAACCGACAGCGAACCGTCTAAAACGGCGCGCCGCGCCTCGTGTTCGGGCCAGACGAGCGCGCGGAGCCAGTCCCTGTCGGCCTCGTCGGTCACGTCGAGCGGATTGCGGTCGATGCCAACCCGGGAGCGGATAGCTGGAGGGGTCTCTGGAAGCGGCGGATCGCCGCGCCGGACGCTGCTCTCGATGGTGACTAGTGAGTCGCCGTTACCCACTACGCGACCGTCGTAATCGTAGCGGTAGCGGTCGAACAGGAGGTTCAGGCCGGCGCTCGGCCCGAGTTCCACCAGCGCGAGCAGCCCGTCGGCGGCGCGGGCCACCTGTGCGACGGCCGGATAGAGGACCGCGCTGCGCCGCACCGCGTTCGTCTGCGTGCGCCGACTCCGCAGGAGCGCCCGGATGTCGTCGGCATGGTCGAGACAGAACGCGCGGAAGGCCGGGAAACACTCCTCGTCGGGATCGCGCGCCGACGGGGAGACATTCGAATAGTACTCGGCCAGCCGGTGGTCCGGGTGACGCCGAAGCAGGTACTGGACCGCGGCCAGCAGGAGGTGCGGGGCCTGGCGGCCCGCCGGTGCGGTCGCCGCGAGGTCCAGTATTTGCCGGTCCGTCGCGGCGTGGTGGCAAAGGTGGGCGTACAGGGGGGAGGAGTCGTCGGCCCATGTCGCCAGATCCCGGAACTGCGTCTGGAGGGATGACATATCGGCGGAGACACCGCACTGACAGATGAGTGTTCGGCTCCCGGTAGATACTATTTAGACCGCCACACATGTAGCTGGACCAATGAGTCTGTGCCGGCAAAACGAACTCGGACGAGTCACAGTCCTCACCGCGACGAGTGGGTGCGGGATACTCTCACAGGTGGGGAGTCATGGGAACTGAGTCCGCGGACGTGGCCGTCATCGGCGGCGGTGTCGCCGGGATGAGCACGGCCGCACGATTGCAGGCAGACGGCTACTCGACGGTCGTTCTCGAACAGCACCACAGCGTCGGCGGCTGTGCGGGCTACTACGAGCGGGCGGGGTTCCGGTTCGACGTCGGCGCGACAACACTCGTCGATTTCGTGCCAGAGGGTGTCGGCGGCAAGCTACTGTCGGCCGTCGGCTTCGATCCCCCAGCGATAGCGATACAGGACGCCTACGATGTCTGGCTGCCGGACCGGACAGTGACGCTGTACCGCGACCAAGCCGACTGGGACGCCGAGCGGCGTACGAAACTCGGCGACGACAAGCGACATCTCGCGTTCTACGACTTCATCGACGACCTCTCGGCGCGGCTCTGGCGGCTCACCAGAACAGACGTCAAGATGCCGATACGGAGCGTCGGCGACCTCGTTCGGAACGCCCGCGCGGTCGGCCTTCGGGACCTTCCGCTGGCTAGATATCTCCGCTGGACGATGGCCGACGCGATGCGCGACCACGGCGTGTACGACGACCGACCGCTCCGAGCAGTCGTCTCGATGCTCGTCGAGGATACGGTCCATGCCACGCTCGACGACGCGCCGCTGTTGAACGCCGTCCTCGGGATGACGATCCGTCGGACGGGGCTGGGCCGGGCGACCGGTGGGATGTACGGCTTCTGGGAGTCCTTCGTCGACCAGTACACGGACATCGGCGGGCGAGTCGAGACCGGGCGAACCGTGACTGCGGTGACCGACTCCAACGGCGGCTTTCGCGTGGACTCGGCGGCTGGTCCGGTCGACGCAGACCAGGTCGTCAGCACTGTCCCAGTCCCCGTTACCAGAAGCCTCGCGCCGACGGTCGTCGGCGACAGACTCGACGACTACTGTTCGATGCTGCAAGCCCACGAAGGGAGCGCAGTCGTGCTGTTTCTCGGCGTCCCGGCAGCCGAGGTCGACAGCCGCGAGCGGACGCACCACCAAATTCTGCAGGCCTACGACGAACCGCTGGGCAACGGGAACAACATGTTCGTCTCCGTCTCCGCGCCGGGTGACGACGTGAGCGCACCGGCAGGGCACCGGGCAGTCATGCTGTCCACCCACTGTGCAGTCGAGCCGTGGCAAGGCCTTGACGAGGCGGCCTACGGGGAACAGAAGGCGGCCGCTCGCGAGCAACTACTTGCAGGCGGCCGGACCGTCTATCCCGACCTCGGGACCGATCCGGTCGTCTCCGAGGTGGCGACGCCGGTCACCTACGAACAGTTCACGAACAGACCCCGCGGGGCTGTCGGGGGATACAGGCAGACGCCGGCGAACGCGAACCAGGGGGCCGTCCCACAGGACGTGGGCGTCGAGGGGTTCTACCTCGCCGGTGACACCACATGGCCAGGCCTTGGCACCGTCGCCTGTGTCAAAGGGAGCGAAATCGCGGCCGACCACGTCCGGAGCTGACCACTACGGCGTGGCATAGATCGACCACCCCGACATGGTACGGGCGACACGCGACATGACGGGCACGGAGAGTCAGCGTTTAGGCCACGCAACTGGTAGCGGAGACAATGAGTCTGGACCGTCCGGAGGCAGTCGAGCGGGTCGAGGAAATCGTCGCCACAGTCGAGGACGAGACGATGCCGGTCCCGGTCCGGGAGGTGTGGGTGTACGGCGACGTGGCGCTCGGGCTGGACCCGGTCGAGCGACTGGACGTGTACGTCACCAAGGACATCCTGTTCAAGGACGCGCCAGAGCGCGCCGAGGAGTTCCAGCGCAGTCACGGCGTCGACGGCGTCGGCAAGACCGTCCGCGCCGCGTGGGCCGACGAGCATCCCGAGTACATCCGCGCGAACGCCAACGGCCACGCTGCGCCCGAAAAGTGCCTCGCCGCCCACCTCCTGAACGACGACGAGCCGGTCCACCTGGAGGTGTGTAACGCCTCCTTCGAGGACAACGTCACCCAGCGGCTCAAGGGGGCGAAGATGCGAAACGACTACGAACAGATTTTGGACCCGCGCGGGGCCTGCCTGTGGCTCGACGGCGAACGGTCGCCCGACGCGTTCCAGAAGCTCCGTGACAACGAGTTCGTCTTCCCGACGCTGACCCAGTCGCTGTCGATGCTCGGGATGGACGAGACGGAGGCCGGCGATGCCGCCGACGCGGTCAAAGAGTACCGGGCACAGCAGGAGGGAGCGACGGTTCGGGGCGACGTGGTGTAGGCGGTCGCCGCCGGCTTTGGTAGGCCGATTACTGCAGCCAGGGCGCGTCGACCGTCGAGAATCGGTGTCCGCAGGCGGGACACTCGACGAGCCCCGAGCCGCGCTCGCCGTCGTCGACGGCAGCGAACCGACGGCTCCAGGTAACGTGTCGGCACTCCGGACAGCGGCGGACGAGCGGTGGTATCATGTAGAGACGCGAATCGGTACGTGTCGTCCGTAGCTGCTCGCCCCGCAAGGGTCTATCGGCGGTCAACATCGCCCCGCATGGGGCCGCCGGGCGCGAACACAGTCCATGACAACTACAACGCGATTTTGAGCGAACGGAAGGGATACACCCACACCACGGGAAGGGAATCGTATGCAACGGACGCGACGAGCGACCCTGGGACTGGTCGGTGGCATGGCAATGGGTGCCCTGAGCGGCTGTCTCGCGCCGGGCGGGAACGGCAGTGGGGACGGCGGCACGGAAACACGCACGCATCCGTCGCCGGGAACTGCTCCCGGCACCGAGACGGACGACGGAGCCACCGACACCGAGACGGAGGACGGCGGCACGGAGACGGCCACCGACGACGAAACGCCGACGGACACGCCGGACGGGCTGCCCGGCGACCTGGACCGGGTCGATACGCCGCCATACGAAATCGAGGACATCGAGTGCGACTTCGACAACTCCGGCGAGGGCGACCGCGACCCGCTGTATCTCTGTGCGAACATGCCGGCCGAGCCGTCGCTGTCGTTCGAGCAGGCGTCGACGCGAGGGACGCTGTTTGCCGACGAAGGGCTACGGACGGGTTCAAACGACAACGGTGACCAGCTCTACGCGACACTGCTGACAGACGCCGACGACATCGAGCGACTCGAAGACAACAGCGGTGACGCGTACAGTCTCGCCGCCGACACCGACTTCGAGAGTCACGCCGTGCTCGTCGTCCAGACCGGCTGGGGGTCCGGTTCGATCGTCCCCCACCTGAAACGCATCGAGGAGACAGCGGACGGCATCCACGCGTTCGGCTGTTACACGCAGCCCTGTATGTACACGGAAGATTTCACTGCCCGGTCGACGGTCGTCAGGTTCGAGCGCCCGGACACGCTCGACAGCGGCGTCGTCAGCCTGACTGTCGACCCGTCGACGCGGTACAACGTGGCGACGGGTGAGAACGTGGTGACAATCGACCAGTCAAACTGACCCCTGTGTTCTTTGCGACCTGCGGGTGAAGCGACAGCTATGGCAGCCCTCCCGATTCGAACCCTCCACGTCCTCGCGATGGCGACCCTCGTCGGCGGTACGACCCTCCTCTGGTACAGCTATCGGAGCGGCGCTATCGCCTCGCTCGCGCCCGCGCGACAGTTCGAGTGGCTGTTCTGGGCCGGCGTCGGCGTGCTCGTGTTCACCGGCGTCGGCAACCTCGGCACGCTCGGACCGCCGGGTCCCGGAACCGACTGGGGACGGACCCTGCTGGTGAAACTCGTCGTCGTCGTCGCCCTCGTCGTGGGATCGGTCGTCCGGACGCTCCTCCTCGTTCAAGCCAGCGACCGCGAGGCAACATCCGGTGACCTGTCCCCAACCCTTCTGCGAACGCTTTCGCGGGCGTACGGCGTGACGGCAGCGGTCCTCCTCGGTATCGTCGTCCTCGCGGAGGTCCTCGCACATGGCTGAGGACCGCCGTGAGCGGAGAGCTGAAAGCGAGATAACGACCGGGGCCGAGACCGAGCCAGCACACACCGCGGAACGGGCCAACGCGCGACCGGTCTCGCTCGTGACGTGGACGCTCGCCACGTTCGACACCGCCCTGTTCGTCCTGCTCGGCGTCCTCGCCGCTCACGCGAGCGCCGGTCTCGCCGACCTGCTCGCCGGGCTGAACACCCTCGTCGGCGTGGCCGTCTTCTGCTACCTCTGGGCGCTGTTCGTCCTGGCCGTTCGGTGGGTCCACAGCCGGGTGGCGCTCGGGGATGCCACATTGCAGCCCCTCGTCCTCCACGGAGTTGCGGCCGGGTGTGCCACCGGTATCGCGTTCCTGCTGGGACTGTTCGCGGTGGCACTCGTGCCGACGCTCCAGAGCGGCGGGGTCCGCCTCCAGGCGGTGCTGTTGGTCCTTCTCATCGGGGCCGGTGTCGCCGCTGTCGTCGGCGGCGTCGTCGGACTGGTCGCCAGCCTGCTGGACATCGCAGTCTACGGACTGGCGGGCTACCTGCTCCCCGACGCCGGGAGCGAGCGGGTCACGGAACCGCGCCGACAGTAACGAAGAACGGGACCGTCTCGCGGCGTTCGTAGGCCTCGTCCTGCATCTGTTCGATTACGTCCCGGCCCATCGACCGCCAGCGCTCGCGGAGCGCGTCGTACTCGGCGGGCGTCGCATCGCCGTTGAGAATCGTCTCGCGGTTGTGTGCCAGTCCGGTTCCAGTGGCTTTCCGCTGGGCCGCCTGCATCGCCGCGTCGTCGTAGGGCGGCTCGATGCGCTGCTCCTGGTCGTACTGTGTCGTCGAGACGACGGACAGCCCCGCGTCGCGGAACACGTCGGCGGCGTCGCTACCGAGGGTGACGTCCGTTCGCACGCCATCGAGAAAGAGCCGACGAGCGCGGCGGGCCAGTATCGGTTCCGCGTCGACGGTCGACTCGACGGTGACGGCGGCGTTGTTCGGCTCGATGGCGGCCACGCGGTCGGTGGCGACGCGGGCGAACTCCCGAACCGCGACCTCGGGGTCTGGGAGGTTGATGAGCAACGCCTGACACACCACCAGGTCGAAGCTGTCGTCGGCAAAGGGGAGCCGCGTGGCGTCCCCGCAGACGGTCGGGTCGCCGGCGGCGGCCAGCAGGTCCGTATCGGCGTCGAGGCCGACGACCGTTCCGTCGGTCTCCTCGCGGAGGACGCGGGTCAGTTCGCCGGTCCCACACCCCACGTCGAGGACGCGCTCGCACTCGCCCAACTGCAAGTCCGTGAGCGCCGCGCGGGAGTCGGCCCACATCCCCCGGCGGGTGGTTTCGAGGTAGTCGGCGGAGAACCTGCGCACAGTTCCGCAGAGTCGAGTCGACCTAAAAAGTACCGCGGTCGAACGCGCTCGCGCTCCCTCACAGAATCGAGGAGATCGGATACGTGCGCTCGATAGCGGCGTCTATTCGCCGCGCAGCTCTTTGACGCGCTCGATGTTCCAGGCGAAACTCTTGCCGTTCTCGGTCGGCGTCTCGAGCACCAGCGGCACGTCGCGGATGGCGCCGTGGTTGACGAACGCGCGCATCCCGTCCTCGCCGATGTGGCCCTCGCCGATGTGGGCGTGTTCGTCCTTGTTCGTCCCGCACTCGTGTTTGGAGTCGTTGAGGTGGACGCAGGCGAGGTCCTCGAAGCCGACGACCTCGTCGAACTCCGCCAGCGTCTCCTCGACGGCCTCGGGCGTCGAGAGGTCGTAGCCCGCAGCGAACATATGGGCCGTGTCGAGACAGAACTCGATGTCCTGGTCGGTTCGTTCCCGGACCGTCGCCAGGTGCTCGAACTGGCCGCCGAGTTTCGTCCCGCTGCCCGCGTCGGACTCGACCAGCACGGTGACCCCCTCGGGGATGTCGAGGTCGTCCAGCACGCTCGCGGCGTTGTCCAAGCCGCCGTCGACGCCCGCGCCGGTGTGAGCGCCGAGGTGGACGTTGACGTACTCGATGCCCAGCTTCGCGGCGGCGTCGACCTCCTTCTGCATGGAGTCCAGCGACTTCTCGCGGAGGTCGTCTTTGGGCGTACAGAGGTTGACCAGATACGACGAGTGGATGACCCACGGGCCGACGCCGTGGTCGGCTGCGAGGTCGCGGAACTGCTCAGCCTCGTCGTCGTCGATGTTCGGGTCCTGCCAGACCTGCGGCGAATGGGAGAATATCTGCCCGCAGTTGCCGCTGTACTCGACCTGTTCCTCGACGGCGTTGTAGACGCCGCCGGCGATAGAGGTGTGCGCCCCGACTCGTACCATGCACACCGGTCGGTGATGCCCGACAAAAGAGGTTCCGGAGTGCTACGGTCGGTTATAGCTCGTGTCCGGATTTCGCCGGAGCGGGACGACAGACCGGGGAACAGAGATACCCGACCGCCTCAGACCCACTCGCGAACGGGCGGGATCATGCGGAGGCTCGATAGCGCGAGGTATGCACCGAACAGGACGAGAACCACGCCGATAGCCGCTGGAAGCGGCGTTGCTGACATTAGTAACGCTGCGCCCCAAGAGGCCAGTACGATTCCGATACCGACCAACATGAGCGTGCCGAGCGCGCCAAGCACTGCGTCCTCGGTAGCCACCCGAACAACCGCGTACAGTTCTTCTTCGGAAAGCGTTGCGGCGCTGCCGTCGGCTGCCTGAGGGTCGGCGGAGGTGTCGGCAGCGTCGTCATCAGCGGGGGACGAGACCATGCCACTGCTTGGCCGGGTTGCCACAAAACGGTGACGTAGATCTGTTGTCAGGAACGCTGGACAGCCCACCCTCGTAGCCCGTCATTGCAGGCGTGAGGGTCACGGTGAATCGACCACGTATTCTTATCAATAGCCAACTATCTAGTTTTGAGCGTCTTCAGTTGACTGGTAATCGGCTTATACCGGTCTCGATAAGTTAGTCATAGCCAAATGACCGAATCACAGGCCGCAGTTGATGAAACACGCGAGTTCGAGTTCGTCTTGCAGTTCGACGCGGGAGCCGATAGCCTGATGGACGTGTTCCGGCAGTACGAAAGCCTCTCTGTGTGGTCCTCGGCCATCTTCGTCGGTGACGACCACATGTGGCGACTCGACCACGCGAAAGGGACCCCCGAGGCCCTGAACGCGTTCGACGAGGTCTTTCTGGACGAAGACCGCTGTAACGAGTGTTTCGACGTCGTGAGCTGTGAGACGACGCGGACGTACCACATGCTGGACCGCGGGGAAACGTCACGGACAGTGTACACGTTACGTCGCGAAATCAGCGGCTGTCAGTCGCTGCCGAGTTTCCTGCACCGGCACGTCAGTGAGGGGACTATCTTCGAATCCCGGCGGACTGGCGACGAGTACCGCTGGCGCGTCCTCTATCCGGGGTCGAACCCCATCGGCGAGGTGTACGACAGAATCGAATCGAGCCTCCGCGACGGCGTCACGCTCTCGGTGTCTCACATCACCAGTGCCGGAAACTGGAAGGCCACCGAACGGGTCGCGACGAACTTCTCGCCCCAACAGTGGCGGGTGCTGAAGGCCGCCGTGACCCACGGCTACTACGAACGGCCGCGGGAAGTCTCGGTCAAGGACCTCGCATCGATACTAGACGAGCCCCGGTCGACCGTGCAGTACCAGCTCCGGACTGCCGAGGACCGCCTTATCTCGCAGTTTGTCGAAGAAACACTCTGAAGGGCGATCTTTCAGGATAGGACGCGGCTCGTGGTGGCCCGGCACGGCCGTCATCGCCGGACCGCACCGCCAGCGTCAGGGCGACCGTCGAATCCACTCGTCTGCGTCGAACTTCTCTTCCGCGTGCTCGCGTGCGCATGCCAGTTCGTCGTCCGTCCACGAGCCCTCGGTCGCGTCGACCCACTCGGCCAGCGTCGAGCGGAGCGTCTCGACAGCCTCGGCGCGGTCGATATCGGCGTACTCGTCTATCGCTCCGACGCGTTCGGTGAACCGCTCCGAGTCGGGGTCGGCGGTGAAACAGCCGCAGTGGCGGTCGGGGCGCAGCGAGACGGACAGGGAACCGTGCTGGATGACGGCGTCCTTCTGGCGGTACTGGGCGTTCCCGCTGAGTTTGCGGCCATCGGGGCCGACGATATCGTGGGCCGGATGGAGTTGCCGCAGGTAACAGGCCGGCTGGTGGACCGCCGACCGCTCGTCGTCGGCAAACGACGCGTCGACGCCCATGCGTTCGAACGCTTCGAGCACCGGCTCGCAGAACTGCTCGTAACACGCCATCAGGTCGCCCGGCACGGCCTCGGCCGGCGCGATGATGCCGTACGAGATATCAGCCACGCTGTCGTGGTAGATCGCCCCACCGCCGGTGGGCCGTCGCGTCACCCCAACGTCCTCGCGCTCGCAGAACTCCCAGTCGATCGTGTCGGGGTCCTGTCCGTAGCCCAGCGACAGCGTATCGGGCCAGGTGTACACTCGAACCGTTGCCGGACCGCCAGCGGCGACGGTTTCGGCAGCGGCCGCTTCCAGCGCCATCGTCATCGGTCCGGGTCGTGTTTCCTCGCCGATGACGCGCCACTCCAGGTCGGCCAGTGACATACCCGGGCTTCGTGACGCGATGCGATATGAATTGCGGGCTATAGTAGCCATTGAAAATCAATGCACACCTGATCGCACGATGGCAGTGTGATCAGTGTGTAAATCGTTTCAATTGTTACTATAGCAGCGGGTGGAATGACTGACGGGGTCGTTGTTTATGCAAAGAGCCAGAAAGCCCCCGCTCGCTCGACTCCTGCGACTCGCTGCGCGCTTCCTCGCTCCTCAACGTCGCTCGTCAGTGCTTGCATCGCCTCGAACGTCGAGCGAGCGGCCCCTTTCAGTCCCAGCCGTAGCCGGTTGGACAAAGAATGCTGGGCGGGACTGAAAGGGGCGTTGTCGGCGCTGTGCGCCGACTGCTCGGGAGACCGCAGGTCTCCCGGTGGGCGGCTGGACGAAGGCGGGCGATGTAAGCACCACAGGAACGACCGGAGGGAGTGACAAGGAGCGCAGCGAGTCCCCCGAGTTCAGCCGGCCGGGGCTTTCTGGCTGTACAAACACCTGTTTCCAATCACGAGAGCGACAGAAGTGGGTCCTAGCCCTGAACGTTCCCGCAGTCGGTACAGGTGAGTTCGAACCGGCCCTCGGCGAGGGCGACGCTCTGGGTCGTCTCCGCGTCACACTCCGGGCAGTGCGCTCTCGATTCTATCTCGTCCCAGTCGTGAGTTGCACCGGGCGCGCCGAAGGCCCAGCCGACGACGCGCTCGTCGCCGGCGTTGTATCCCTGCTGGAACTCGCCGGGTTCGAAGCGAATGAGTTCGCCGCCCGAGACGTCGACCTCCTCGCGGTCGAGGCCCACCTCGAAGGTGGTCTGTCCCTGCTCGATGTAGAACACTTCTTCCTGGTCGTGATGGCGGTGGAGGCTCCCCGAGAAGGAGTCGCCGGGTTCGAGTTCGAAGTAGTTCGCCGCGAAATGCTCGGTCCCGAGTTTTCGGGAGACGGGCTTGCGGATATCGTGTACCTGCATCGGGTTCCGTTCGACCGGTACGTCGTCGATAGTTACTGTGTCCATGATCAGTGTCGTCCTGAGTCGGGCCACCGCTGGCCCCTGTGGTGTGTTCGCAATCCAGCATTAGTAGACACTGTTCCAGAGTTTATAGTTTTTCGGGAAGGCAAACAGTAGTCGGCCGCTCCGGCGGTTACCGTACAGAGCGGGCTATTCCGCTGATGCGGGCCGCTGTTCGAGTACGTCAGCCATCACATGGGCCTCGGCCTTCCGAAGGTGTTCGGCAGCGGTTCCGGGAGCACAGCCCAGTTCGGCGGCGACGTCGTCGACACCGCCCTCGCGGGGGTCAGCGTAGTACCCGCAGTCGACGGCAGCGGCGACAGCTTCGAACTGCCGGTCGGTGAGCGCCGCCCCGGTATCGAGCCGCCGGCTGTCGTACTCCCCGACCTCCCGAACGTCGACGGAGACGCCGTCGGGCACCGTCTCGACTGCCTGCTGGACCGTCCCGCCCGGGCCGACCAGCGTGAGCCCGACCGTTCCGTCGGCGCGGTAGGCCACCGGCGAGACGATGACCAGGCCGGCCCGTGTGAGCGCGTCGACGAGGTCGTGGCCGGTCGCCGACGGCGAGTCCTGTACGTAGAGGTAGAACGTCTCGTCGGGGCACGTCGAAATGGCGTACTCCCGGACGGTGTCAGCCTGTTCCAGCGCCGCCCGGTAGGGCTCCGGCGGGAAGCCGTCGACATGAAACAGCAGCGTCTGGAGGTCGGCACCTATGTCGTTGCCCCGGAGGAGATAGCTCGCCTCGTAGCCGTCGTGCTCGACGACGAACTGATGCATCGGGTGGCGGACCTCGGGGGCCATCCACAGCGAGAGCGTGACGTATTTCATACCTGGCTGTTCCGAGCAGTATTTAAAATAACCTCGGGCGTGAGGGGATAGTCCGAGGCACTCGGCCGCCGAACGCACGGACACTGAGATGGCCCAGACAGTCCACCGCACCGACGACGTCCATCCGCTTATCGAGCCGATTGCCGACCACGTCCTCTCCACCGAACGCCACGAGAACGCTCCGGCTGTCGTCATCCGCGCTGACGAAGTACAGACCGTCCTCTCGACGCTGAAAGAGAATGTCGGCTTGGACCACTGCGCCTGCGTCACGGCACAGGAGTACGCCGACCGGTTCGAAACGATCTATCACCTGCGGCGCTACGCCGACCCGACACAGGAACTCTCGGTCGTCGTTCCGACGCCCAGGGAGTCGCCGAGCAGCGAGTCAGCCGCACCCGTGTACCCGACGGCGGCGTGGCACGAGCGGGAGGCCTACGACCTGGTCGGCATCGAGTACGCGGACCACCCTGACCTCCGGCGCATTCTCCTGCCCGAGACCTGGCAGGGCCACCCGCTGAGCCGGGACTACAATCAGGACCAGCCACAGGTCGTCTCCTTTCGCGAGCACGAGCGCCTGCTCGAAGACCGCCGCGAGGGGCCGGAGACGATGCACCTCAACATGGGGCCACACCACCCTTCGACTCACGGCGTCCTGCACCTGAACGCCCAACTCGACGGCGAGCAGGTGGCGGCCGTCGACCCAGACATCGGCTACATCCACCGCTGTGAGGAACAGATGTGTCAGCAGGGCACCTACCGCCACCAGATCATGCCGTACCCGGACCGCTGGGACTGGGGCGGGGCCGGGCTGTTGAACGAGTGGGCCTACGCCCGCGCGGCCGAGGACCTCGCCGACATCGAGGTGCCGGCCTACGCCCAGGTCATCCGGACGATGGGCGGGGAGCTCTCGCGCATCCTCTCGCACATGCTCGCGGTCGCGACCTACGCGCTGGACGTAGTCGGCGAGTTCACCGCCACCTTCCAGTGGGGGGTCCGGGACCGCGAACTCGTCCAGGACATCCTCGAAGACCTCACCGGCCAGCGGCTGATGTTCAACTACCTGCGGCTGGGCGGCGTCGCCTGGGACCTGCCCGAGCCCCGCGAGGCGTTCTTCGAGAAGATACGCGCGTTCCTCGACGACCTGCCCCACAAGCTCACCGAGTACCACGACATGCTCACCAGCAACGAGATCCTCCAGGTGCGGACGGTCGACACGGGCCACCTCCCGGCCGAAACTGCGAAGGCCTACGGCTGTACCGGCCCAGTCGCCCGCGCCTCCGGTGTCGACTACGACCTCCGGCGAGACGACCCCTACGGCTACTACGACGAACTGGACTGGTCGGTCGTCACCGAGCGGGGCGGCGACAACTTCTCGCGCCTGCTCGTGCGCCTGCGCGAAGTAGAGGAGTCCGCGAAGATTATCAGCCAGTGTGTCGACCTGCTGGAGGACTGGCCCGAGGACGACCGCGAGATTCAGGCCAACGTCCCCCGCACGCTCCGGCCCGACCCCGACACCGAAATCTACCGCGCCGTCGAGACCGCGAAGGGCGAACTCGGCATCTACATCCGCTCGGACGGGACGGAGACGCCGGCCCGGTTCAAGATCCGCGGCCCCTCCTTCTCGCACGTCCAGGCGCTGTCCGAGATGGCGCGTGGCGAGTACATCCCAGACCTCGTGGCGACGATCGGTAGTCTGGACACTATCATGGGCGAAGTCGACCGGTAGGCTGGCACCCATCTGCGACGAACACAGCCAGTGAGTTTTGTACGCCGGGCACGTACGCCCGGTGATGACTGAACAAGCGACATTCGCGGGCGGTTGCTTCTGGTGTACGGAATCGGTGTTCAAGCAGATCGACGGCGTGACCGATGTGGTCTCGGGCTACGCCGGCGGCCACGTCGCCGACCCCAGTTACGAGGCGGTCTGCCGCGAGGAAACGGGCCACGCCGAGTGCGTCCAGCTCACGTTCGATCCGGACGAGGTGAGCTACGAGGACCTGCTCGCGGTCCACTTCACGACGCACACCCCGACGACGAAAGACAGGGAGGGTAACGACGTTGGCACGCAGTACCGCTCGGCCGTGTTCTACCACGACGAGGCCCAGCGCGAAACCGTCGAAGCCCTCATCGAGGAGATAGAGCCGGGCTACGACAGCGACATCGTCACCGAAGTCGAGCCGCTGGAGACGTTCTATCCCGCCGAGGAGCACCATCAAGACTACTTCGAGAAGAATCCGGACCAGAGTTACTGTCAGTTGACCATCCCGCCGAAAATCGAGAAGCTCAAAGAGAAACACGCGGAACTGCTGGCATGAGCTTCGAGTACACGACGGAGGTCGAGGTCCGGTACACGGACATCGACACGTACGGCCACGTCAACAACGCGACGTACGCGACCTACTTCGAGGAGGCTCGCATCGACTACCTGCACGACGTGGTCGACTGCGGCGAAGCGCTGCTCTCGGGCAGCGAGTCGGGCACCGGCATGGTCATCGCGAACCTCGAAGTCGATTACATCCAACCGGTCCGGATCAGCGACTCCGTCGCCGTTGCCGTCCGGGTGCCCCGTCTGGGCGGGAAGAGCTTCCCCTTCGAGTACGAGGTCCGGACCGAAGACGGTGTGGCTGCGACCGGGGAAACGACTGTCGTCACGTACGATCGCGACACGGAATCCTCGCGTCCGATCCCCGAAGACTGGCGGGAGCGGATTGCGCAGTTCGAAGGGCTGTAGCCACAGCCGATAGCATGACGCCGCCCATTTCGTTCCGCCCACGCTAGAAATCATCGAGCCGACCGGTGGTTTTATTTTTCATCGAGATGTTGTATTGAAAACATATGGAATATAGTACCGACCTCGGACGGCGCGCCCTCTTTGCCCTCGCAGGCGTAGCACTCCTCCTCGTGGTCGGGTTCGTCCTGTCCCAGTTCCTCCCGACGCTCGTGTTTACCGTCTTCCTGTACTACGCCAGCCGACCGATTTATCGACGGCTCGGGCGGCTCCCGATGCCCGATTCGTTCCTGAATCGAGCTGTCCCCTACCAGAAGCAGGTCCATGCGGCGGCCACGATTTTCTTCTTTCTCCTGCCGTTCGTGGTTCTGGTCGGCTACACGCTCGTCCTCATTGTCCCCGAGTTACAGGCGTTCTTCGGCGAGGGCGGCCTGGGCGCGGCGTACCTCGCGCAGTTCCAGGATCTCCAGGGTGGTTCACTGCCAGGGCCGCTCGCCGACCTCGGCTTCACCGATGTGCTGGCAATGGGACCGGCTGAGGTGATCGACCTGTTGCGAAACGCGAGAGTCCAGTCGTGGCTGGGGCAAATATCCGATACGCTCATCGACTCCGTAAGTATGCTTACGGCGCTACTGCTGCGCGTGTTCATCATGTTCGCCGGAACGTACTACCTGCTTACCGACGGACCGCGCCTCGTCGGCTGGTTCCTCGATACCTTCGACGGATCGGGCGTCCTCAGGGAGTACGCGGCAGCAGTCGATGAAGAACTGTCCTCGATTCTCTTTGGGAACATCCTGAACGCACTGGTGACTGGTGTCATCGGGATTTTCGTGTTCTCGCTGTACAATCTGGTCGCTCCCGGCTCAGTGCAGGTTCCGTTTGCACCACTCGTCGGCGCACTCACCGGCATCGGGAGCCTCGTTCCCGTTGTCGGAATGAAAATCGTCTACCTGCCCGTCACTGCACTGCTTGCGGTCTCCGCGGTCGTCACGGGACAGCCAGCGGCCCTGGCATGGGTTGTCCTCTTTCTCACAGTCACGCTGGTCGTCGTCGACACGATCCCGGATTTCCTGATTCGGCCGTACGTCAGCGGCGACCTGACCCACATCGGCCTGTTGATGTTCGCGTACATCCTCGGACCGATCGTGTTCGGCTTCTACGGCATCTTCCTGGGCCCGATCCTGCTGGTCCTTGCCGCCCAGTTCTTCCGGATTATCGTTCCCTACATCATCACGGGCTCAGTCGCAACGACGCAAACGTCGCTCTCCGACTACGACTCCGCGGAGTCGTAACCGTAACGGGCTATCCGTTCCCGAGTCGGGCGCTGGCGGTCCCGAAGTCGAGACAGCGACTGTCGACCGACGAGTCGACTCGGTCGAGCCACCGCAGTTCCATCACCGAGAGCCGGTAGTGACACGTCGACGGCTCGATCTGTTGCCAGTAGATGTACCGGACGTCCGGTACTGGTTCGGCCTCGTCGTAGGCCGCTGGGAGGTCGTGGGTTTCGAGGTCCGACATCGGCACCGGTCCCGGCGTCTCGACGGGTGTGAAGACGACGCCGACGCTACCGAGGAAGGCGACGTTCACGACGAGGACCAGCGCGAGGATGACGCCGAGATTCTGCGCCTGTTGTCTGTCGCGAAGCACCGTGGCAATCATGCCGATACCGATTGCGACGAACGCGAGCCCCGGAATGAGGTCGGTGTAGCCGCCAGTTTCGAAATCGACGAACAGTACCAGAAACGCGAACCACGCTGCGCCGACCGGAATCCACCATTCGGTGCGCCCGGCAACGCCGTCAGTGTCAGTGAAACAGCATCGAGCGGTGTGAGCGAGGCCGAGTCCACCGAGCAAGACGAACGGTGACGCCCATTTGAAGTGGACGACACCGGCGACGAACCGAGCGAGCAACGACGCGTGTTCCTCCGTTTGTAACGGTACGAGGAGAACCTGAACGACCATCTCCGAGGCTGAATGCCAGAGGAGAAACACCGGTATCAACATGACGACGGTAAAACCGAGACCGCCGGCGACGACACGCTCAAGCGCCCGCGTGTCGCGCCGTTGGATCGCTAGACCGACCACGATCAGCGGGAAGATGGCCCCAGCCTGCCAGTATCCAACACTGGCTGCCGCAGCCACGCCACTCAGTGCCGGGTAGCCACGCGTGTACAGATATATCGCCAGTAATCCACAGAGAACGAGGAGGTATTTCGCTTTGAACCCATACGCCGGCCGGACGGCAAACCCCGGCAACAGGAACATCGACAGGCCAGCCAGCAGCGCAGCGATATCATCGCCAGTGATGTCATAGACCAGTATCACGACGAGTCCGACGATTGCACACACCGCACCGCTCATCAGCACCACGCTGAGGAGGTGGAGTCGGTACATATCGCCACCGGACAGCAATGCCAGTATCCCGGTCGTCTCGTAGGACAGCGGCAACTTCGGTTCCCAGGCGTCGACGTACAACCGCCCTCCGCGTGTCAAATACCAGCCGAGATGCTGGAAGATACCGGCGTCGGGTGCCATGGGCGGTCGAGTGGAATCGAGTGTGATTGTCAGGAAAACGTACAGTTGCGTGCCGACGGCAAACAGTACCGGAAACGCGAGTCGTCTATCGTGGGGATGGAGGGCAAGCGAGCGAAGCAGATCTCTGAGTTGATCTTTGTTTCGTCTGCTCACACGGGCTGTTTGTGTTCAGGTGACCAAAAGTATAGACTAATTTAGAACATATTCAGTAGCCAAAGGCAGCTACTGTTCGCATTACATATACTGCTACCGAGATTAGGATTGTGTTTTTAGATTGATGTGTCGCTCGTGATTCCGTTCAGACACCGTTCATATAAAGGGAGTCTGCAACCGTTCAGAGCCCGTGTTCACGAGTACTCAGTCGTGATTTGAGCTACAGAAACGGTAGTACAGCGGTGATACCCGACCGATAATACTACTATATGAGCCTGTACCATGTGGGTTAAAGTATTCCCTACTCGGCAGGACATTGTCTCAGACGCTGTTGGGCGCGAAACATCGAAACCAAGTCCGTATCGGAGTAGCTAGATACCCATATTAAAGCAGGTATATCCAGCACGAGGGAACCTGGGCCCGCTTACGAGCGCACTGTGCTTTGATCTGACTCAGCACGGGGACGCTGGACTGGGTTTGAAACGTCTACTCGGCACGGAGCGACTGACAAGACCAACACTGGATACTCCGCAGAACAGCCCGCTCGCCCACCAGCGGTACTGATCGGCACATCGACAGTCCGATTGCAAACCGAACAGCGACGAGGCCGAGATATGATTTTGTATAGCGAATACTAATTTATCAATGCCCTCCGCCGAACGCGTCGGCCTTTTACCAGTTGGCCCAGTAGAGAACCCTAATGGTCCAGAACGTGGCTTCAGTGATGGCGGAGCTGGAACCCGAGGACTTCCATCTGCTCTCCGGCGTCGAACAGGGGATGCGGTTCTCGGAGTACGTCGCCCGCGAGAAGTTGACCGAGTTCTCCCGGCTGACGACGGAAGACGTCGACTACCGGCTCGACCGGTGTGCGGACCGGGGGCTGGTCGAGCGTAAGACCATCCAGTACGAGGGGTTCAAACTCACGTTCGAGGGGTACGACACGCTTGCGCTGCACACCTTTGCCGAGCGCGACACTATCGAAGGAGTTGGGTCGCCGCTGGGCGTCGGCAAGGAAAGCGACGTGTACGAGGCCCAGTCGTACAAACCGGTAGCGCTGAAATACCACCGCGAAGGGTACACCAATTTCCGTGAAGTGATGAAAGAGCGGGAGTACACCGCCGACCGCGACCACGTCTCCTGGCTCTACACCGCCCGGAAGGCCGCCGAACGGGAGTACGATGCCCTCGAAACGCTGTATCCGGACGTATCAGTCCCACAGCCTATCGACACGAACCGCCATGCGATTGTCATGGAGAAGATAGACGGCGTCGAACTCTCCCGAACGAAACTCGAACCGGAACAGGTACTGCCGATTCTGGATCTCGTGCTTGAGGAGATGCAGACGGCCTACCGCGAGGGGTACGTCCACGCGGACATGAGCGAGTACAACGTCTTCGTCACGAACGAGGGCGTCGTCGTCTTCGACTGGCCCCAGGCCGTCCCGACCGACCACGAAAACGCCAGGGAACTGCTAACCCGCGATGTGGAGAACATCGTGAGCTACTTCGAACGAAAGTACCCGCAGGAAATCAGCGACGTGGACAGGGACGCAGTCGCCGAACGGCTGGCGACCGACGCGTTCGAGTCTATTACCGAGTTTACCGAGTAGCGACGTTTTAGCCGCTACTCACCTTCTGTTGGCTGTTCACGGCCGAGTCGGAGCTTGACCGATCGCGGTCGAAATAAACCATATAGTGCGATATCAAATCGGTCAAACCGTACTGAACGGGTCGGTTCGAGACAGCGGTGAGAGAGGCGGTGTGTTCCCGGTAGCGAGGTCGAGTACCACACGACGGACTCGCTTCGCCGAACAGTGGGTTCAACTGTTCCTTACCGAGCTTCACAGATTGGATTAGGCAGTCCTAAAAACCGCAGACGTTTTATATTATTAGGTTGGCCTAAAACATATGGCAGACGACGGTACTGCGTGCGGGGCACAAACGGGGAGAGACCCGCGGAGGGCTCGATGGCAAGCGGTTTCGTATCGTCGAGGACTACGTCGGCACCCTTCGCGGGGTAGCGGCGTGCACCGCGGGCCATATCCCGAGGTCCCAGTGGCGAGCAGTTGCTCGACCGCCCGTGCTCTGCCGACACTATTGGGGGGCGTCTGCCTGATGAGTGGCGACAGCGATAGCGGGATATCGGGGGAACCGGACGATGGGTAAACGCCCGCAACGGTCGCGCGCTCGACTGTGGGCTTGGGCCTACGCGGTGGTCTTCGGGACCGGGGAGCAGTCGAAGGGGGAATCGACGGCTGGTACGCCCGCAGCAAGCGGCGGGGATGGGGCGGATTCGGCGGAGCGATGAGAACGGCGCCGGAGTATTTGCTGGCGATCTACATCGCACAGCACCGGAACGACCCGCCAGTCGCACCGGGAGAGTTGGGGGAGATGCTCGATCGGTCTCCGGCGGCGGTGACGGAGATGTGCCAACGACTCGCCGAAGACGGTCTCGTCTCGTACGAGCCCTACGATGGCGTGACGCTAACTGAATCGGGGCGCGAGGAAGCCGCAGAGTTACACGAGACGTACGTGACCGTCTCGTGGTTCTTCCGAGGCGTGCTCGATCTCGACGACCACGAGACGGAAGCGATGGAACTGGCCGGTCTGGTCAGTCCGATGGTCGCCGAGCGGTTGGCGGCCACACTGCCCTGTGACGCCGGGGCAGAAGGTACACGGGGGGTTGCCGATTCAGACTCGACGACCTCCGATGGGGACACTGCGTGAGAGCGTATCGGTCAAGGTGCGAGGATTACAGCCGGCGTTCTGAGCGTCCGCTCGTATCTGGATCGCAACTGTCGGCATTTTCTCGATACTGGCCGGGACTCGGTTTTATTCACACCGGACAGCGTTCGCCGTCGAGGAGAAGGCGGTGGATCGGCCGGACTGAGTCAGTGTGTGGACGGAGCCAGGTAGCTATCTGCGAGGATTCCAGGGCGGGAACTAGACCGGCAATGTATTCTCGGGGACCGTGCCGTCGTCGGACCAGCCGCGCGCGTCGTAGTACTCGTCGAGCGCTGCCTCGAACGACGGGAGTTCGTAGGGGAGCGCGTCGTCCGTCCGGTCGAAGCCACGCTGGTTGTTGAAGTGGCGTTCGAGGGTCACGGTGCGAGCGCCAACGGCCAGCAGGTCCTCGAAATCGGCATCGAAGAGCTGTTCGTAGCGCTCGGGGGTCATGAAGTCCCGCGAGAACTTGCAGACGACGCCGCTGTCGTTCAGCGCCATCAGGTTCTCCCGCTCGACCAGCACGCCGGCTTTCCCGAGCGTCCCCTCCGGAGCCACCGCCTGTTCGTCGGGGACGAGCGGGTACTCGACGGAGTAGAACGTCGCGTACATGTGGTCCGCGCCGCGGTTGGCGACGGCGTAGGAGAGCCCCTGGCCGTGGAGGACACGGCCCTCGTGAGCCGCGAAGTCCATCCCCTTGACCGTCCAGTTCTCGACGCCGAGGTCGTCGTGGCAGCGGTCGATACCCTCCGCCAGCGTGTCGCCGATACCGTCGCGGTGGGCGATTTTCGCGACGGTCTCGTGAATCAACTCGGTATCGCCAAACGCGTCCTCGCTGTCGAGATACGCGGCGACGGTGTTGCCGGCGGAGATGGCGTCCATCCCGAGGCGGTCACAGAGTTCGTTGGACTGCATCACGTCCACGATGTCGTCGACGCCGGAGTTCGACCCGAACGCCATCGCCACCTCGAACTCGGGGCCTTCGGTTTCGACGCCGCGCTCCTCGTCCCGTGTCGGGAGCTTGCAAGCGAACGCACACGCCGAGCAGGTCCCCTTCTTGTACTTCTTCGATTCGACTGCGTCGCCGTTGATGCCCTCTACACCCGGGAACGACTGCTCGGAGAAGTAGTAGGACGGGAGCCCGTTGACCTCGTTGGCGAGGTCCATCACCGAGACGGTACCCTGCCGTTTCATGATGTGGTCCGCTGTGGCGGCTTCCCGGTGAATGTCCGTCTGTATCGGTGGAATCTCGATGTCCGGCGGGGAGTCGCCCGCGAACGTGAGTCCCTTGACGTTTTTCGCACCCATGACCGCGCCGAGGCCGCCGCGGCCGAACGCTCGTTCCCCGCTCGTCATGATGGACGCGAACCGAACCCGGTTCTCGCCGGCCGGGCCGATAACGGCCGTCTGGTCGGCCTCGATACCGTGTTCGGCGTCGAGGTACTCCAGCGTCTCGGGAACAGTCGCGCCGGCGAGGTCGGGGACGGCCTCGAACTCGACGCCGTCGTCCCGAACGTGGAGGATGACGAGTTCGTCGCTCTCGCCGGTGAGTTCGACAGCGCTGTACCCGGTATCGGCGAAGTTCCTGGACATGAACCCGCCGGCGTTCGAGGAGAGCAGCCCGTCAGTCAGCGGCGAGACGCCGGTACAGTTCATCCGGCCGGTGAAGCTCATCTGGGCGGCCTGCATCGGCCCCGTCGAGAACACCAGTCGGTTCTCCGATCCGAGCGGGTCAACGTCGAACGGGATCCGCTCGTGGGCGAGCCGCGTCCCGACACCGCGACCACCGAGGTACTGTTCGAGGATGCCGTCTATCTCCTCCGTGTTTGTCTCACCCGCTGACAGGTCGACTGTCAGTAGCGGCCCCGTTGAATGTATCATGATTGTTCCTTGACTAGCGATGATCTTATCGATTGTGCCATGGGCGACTGTTCAACTGAAGCCGTTCCCACCTCCATCAGGAAGCAATAAAACCCATAGTCGGTGTAATGGCGTTTTACCGTGGTTTCGGTCGCAGTTCATGAAATCATGTTTACACTATAAGTATGATCAACAATAACACATATCTTACCCTCCGAGGGATGTGTTCATGTCTCAAGATGCAGATGCCAGCGGAACGTCGACAGTATCGCGACGACGGATGCTTCAGACTACGGGTGCCGCCACACTGGCCGCACTCGCCGGCTGTAACACCGGTACCAACGACGGAGCCAGTAGCGGAGGCGGCGGTGGGGCCCCCGACCCGGTCCGTGAGCGCGTCGACGTCGATGTCGACGAGATTCAGGACGGGGGGACCCTCCGGTTCGGCCTCGGTGCCGGAATCGACTCCTTTGACCCGTCCTACAGCACCAGTGCGCCGGCAGGGAACGTCCACGGCCTCGTCTACGAGAGTATCATCACACAGGACGCCGCAGGCACCGTCTATCCCTGGCTAGCGAAGTCCTGGGAACGGGTGGACGTACAGGAAGTCGAGGACGGAGCCTACGAACCGTACATGGTGTCGGCTGATACGGACGACGACGGGAACCTCGTCGCCGACGATCAGATACTCATCCGGAATCAGGAGGCCGGTGAAGTTCTGACTGTCAACGAGGCCCCCGACGCCGTCGAAGACGGTACCTACGGCATCAAGTACCAGGCCAAACTCCACGAGGGCGTCAAATTCCACAACGGCGAGGAGATGACCGCCGAGAACGTCGCCCGGTCCTACGAGGTCGTCGAGAACTCCTCGATTTCGGCCCAGACGTTCGACTCGTTCCTCTACGCCGAGGTTGTTGATGACTACACGGTCAACATCTACGGGCAAGAGCCCGATGCGGAAGCCGACAACCAGCTCCCGGTCGACGTGTACCCGATGGAGCACATCGAGGAGTACCCAGACACGGGCGCGGACCCGCGCAACGACCACACCCCCATCGGGACGGGACCGTACCAGTTCGAATCCTACGAGACCGAGGAACGCGCCGAGTTCAGTTCCTTCGACGACTACTGGCTCGACGACCTCGGCCTCGACGCGCTGGAGTGGTGGGACGGCCCGGACGGCTTCCCGACGAGTCCGGTCGTCGACGAAGTCGTGGTCGCCATCGTGCAGGACAACGCGACCCGTGCCGCGGCGCTCAACAACGGCGAGATCGACCTCACCTACGGGCTCAACACCGGCACGTACGGCGAGTACCGGAGTGCCGAGGACTTCCGGCTCAGCGTGACTAATGCCGGCGCGTACAACTTCCTCCAGTACCCCGTCACCCAGTCACCGTGGGACGACCCGCGCATCCGCCGGGGCGTCAATCAGCTGATTCCCCGTGCCCAGATCGCCGAGAACATCTACAACGGGTATCGGAATCCGGCCTACACGCCGCTGCCTGAAATGGCCGCCAAAGCGGGGACGGTGGACTACGAGGCACTCACCGAGGAACTGCGCCCACAGACCGAGCAGAACACCGAGGCGGCGACCGAACTGCTGCAGGAGGCCGTCGACGACCGCGGCGTCGAGACGCCAATCGAGGCCACAATCGAGACGAACGCGACGGACGACCGCCTGCGCGAGGCCGAACTCATCGCGCAGGTGCTGAGCAACACGGAGTTTTTCGACATCAGCGTCGAGGACTTCGAGTTCACAACATTCATCCAGCGCATCCTCGGCTCCGAGTACTACCAGCAGGGCAACATCGTCCTCATCGGCCTCTCGGGGACGTTCAACCCCGGCAGTTTCTACGACGCCGTCAACTCCATCGACAACTTCGGCCAGTGCTGTAACTTCAACCGGATTGACACGCCGGAACTGGACGAAATCGCGACGGAGGCACGGTTCTCCGTCGAGGCCGTCGAAGACTCACAGTTCCGGGGCGAGCAGTACGACAAGGTGTGGCAGGGACTTATCGAGCAGGCCCCGAACAGCTACACTGTCTTCGGGACAAACGTGACGGCGCTGTCGACGGAGTACGTCGGCTACAACACGTACACGTTCTCCAGCAGCATCCTGCCCTACGGCCTCCACGCCCCAGAAGACCAGCAGGTCGCCTATCTGAACCGGGAGTAACCCATGGGCCTCAGACGCTTCATCGCAGTCCGGGTGCTCACGACCATCCCGATACTGTTCGGAGTCTCGGTGTTCACCTTCGCGATGGTCCACCTGACGCCAGGGGACCCGATCGACCAGTTAGTGGCGCTAAACCCCCAGATTTCGGCCGCCGAGGAGGCGGCGATACGCGCCAGATACGGGCTCGACGGCCCGGTGTGGCAGCAGTACTTCACCTGGATAACCAATGTCCTCCAGGGCGATTTCGGGACGGTCATCAACGTCGACCAGCCGGTCGGTCCGTACATTATGGACCGGTTACCACAGACTATCGCACTGGGCCTGTTCGGCTGGGTTATTGCCCTGCTCATCGCGATTCCGACCGGCATCTACGCCGCCGTGAACAAGGACACGCTGGGCGACGACCTCTCGCGGGTGTTCGCGCTGTCGGGCATCTCGCTGCCGAACTTCTGGCTCGGCCTGATGCTCATCCTCGTGTTCGCGCTCTGGCTCGACCTCTGGCCGGTGCTGGCTCCGAACAAACCGCTGTTCTCGCCGGCAATGCTGAAGTATCTCGTCCTCCCGGGCGTCACCATCGGGACGGCGTCGTCGGCCACGCTGATGCGGGTGATGCGGTCGTCGATGGCCGAGGAGATGAACAAGGAGTACGTCACGGCGGCCCGGGCGAAGGGGCTGCCCGAGCGGACGGTCGTGTTGAAACACGTCCTGCGGAACTCGCTCATCTCGGTGACCACCATCGCCGCGTTCCTGACGGCGAGTATCTTCGCCGGCGCTGTCGTCGTCGAATCAGTGTTCGCCTGGCCCGGTCTGGGGCGAGCCTTCGTCAAGGCGATCTCCGGCCGCGAAGTCGACCTCATCATGGCGATCACGCTGTTTACCGGTGTGACGATCATCCTGGCGAACCTGCTCGCAGACATTGTGTACGCGCTGTTAGACCCACGAATCCGCTACGACTGACCAATGAGTACTGAACGAGGACGCATACGCATAACGGGGTTCGACGCCGACCGCGTCGAGTCCCGCGAACCGCTATCCGACTGGACAGAGGAACGAGACACCGAAACCGAGAGTCGCTGGGAGCGCGCCTGGGGCGAGTTCCGTGACAACCGAAGCGCGATGCTCGGGCTCTATATTGTTGCCCTGATGGGAATCCTGGCTGTATTCGCACGCCCAGTGACAATCGCGGGCGTGACAGTCCAGCCCTTCTCGCTGGCCCCCTACGACCCGAGCGCGATTCTGTACGTGCAGGGTCTCGACGTGAGCGCGTACGAGGCCCCGTCGCTGGCCCATCCGTTCGGCACCGACGGCTCCGCCCGGGACGTGTTCTCCCGCGTGCTGTACGGCGGTCGGTTCAGCCTCTCGATTGGCTTCATCGTGGTCTCGATTACCGCCGCCATCGGGCTGGTGTACGGTGCCATTGCGGGCTACTACGGCGGCCGGATCGACGAAGTGATGATGCGGCTGCTCGACCTCATCTTCGCGTTCCCCGGCCTCCTGTTGGCGTTGATTATCGTCGCCGTGCTCGGCAAGGGGTACTGGGAGCTGGTGCTCGCGTTCACCGTGTTCGGCTGGGCCGGCTACGCCCGACTGATACGCGGTGAGATACTGAAGGTCAAGGAAAACGAGTACGTCATGGCCGCGAAGGCGCTGGGCGCGCGTGACCGTCGCGTCATCTTCAGACACGTCGTCCCCAACGCTATCGCGCCGCTGGTCGTTCAGGCCTCGCTCTCCATCGGGACGGTCGTCATCGGCGTGGCGGCGCTTGGCTTCCTCGGCCTCGGCCTCCCGCCCGGGTCCGCCGAGTGGGGGACGATGCTGGACGCAACCCGCGAGACCATCGTCCAGGGACCCGGCGGGACGATTCCCTGGTGGGTCACCGTGTTCCCCGGCGGCGCGATCTTCCTGTTCGTGATGTCGATGAACCTCATCGGTGACGGCATCAACGACGCGCTCAACGCGCAGGAAGGTACTGACGTAGCCACTGGAGGCGAGGTCTGATGTCACTGCTGGAAGTCGAAGACCTCACGGTGAACTTCTACACCGAGGAAGGCGTCGTCACCGCCGTCGACGACCTCTCCTTTCGCATCGACCGCGGCGAGAAGTTCGGCGTCGTCGGCGAGAGCGGCGCGGGCAAGAGCGTCACCGCGCTGTCAGTGATGCGCCTCATCGAGGAACCGGGCCGTATCGAGAGCGGGACGATCCGCTTTGACGGCCAGGACCTCATGGAACTGTCCGACTCAGCGGTGCGGGACGTGCGGGGCAACGACATCGCGATGATATTCCAGGACGCCCAGACCGCGCTGAACCCGGTGTACACCGTCGGTGAGCAGATTTCCGAGGCCATCCGGCACCACCTCGACTACAGCGACGCGGAGGCCCGGGACCGCACGATCCGGCTGCTCGACGACGTTGGCATCCCGGAGCCGGAAGCCAGATACGACGACTACCCCCACGAGTTCTCCGGCGGGATGCAACAGCGGGCCATCATCGCGATGGCGCTGTCCTGTGACCCCGAACTCCTCATCGCCGACGAGCCGACGACGGCGCTGGACGTGACCATCGAGGCGAAGATCCTGGACCGCCTCGACCGCCTCGCCGACGAATACGACACGGCCATTCAGCTCATCACCCACGACCTCGGCGTCATCGCGGAGATGTGCGACCGGGTGATGGTGATGTACGCCGGCCGCGCCGTCGAGAACGCCCCTGTCGAGGAGCTGTACTACGACCCGAAACACCCCTACACCGTCGGGCTGATGAGCGCCATCCCACGCATCGGCGACCGGCAGGACCGGCTCCAGACGATTCCCGGGACGATGCCGGACCTCGTTGAGGTCCCCTCTGGCTGTAGCTTCCACCCGCGCTGTCCCTTCGCCGAGGAAGCCTGTACGCGCAAACAGCCGCCGCTCGTCGACCCCGAAACCGGCGACGGTGTCGGTCTGTCCGACCGCTCGGCGGCCTGTCTGGCCTACACCGGGGACCTCGATAGCGAACTGGACTACGAAGTCGAAGTGAAAGGGGGCCGGGGGAGTCCGCCCGACGATACCCAGCCCGACCCCCGCGGCGGGCGCACGGACACGGAACCACTCCAGGCCGACTCCGACCCGGTCGGTCTCGACACCGACCTGTTAGACCGCGATGGCCCAGACGACTCGGGAGGGCAACAGGATGGCTAAGACGGCCGATAGCCCGATCCTGGAGGTCGAGAACCTCACGAAATACTACGAGTCTGGCGGGACCATCGTTGACACCCTGCTGGGCCGGAGTCAGGAGGTGAAAGCCCTGGACGGCGTCGACCTGGAACTCTACCCCGGTGAGACGCTAGGTATCGTCGGCGAGTCCGGCTGTGGCAAGACGACGCTCGCCCAGACGCTGCTGCGGCTCATCGAACCCACGGCCGGCTCAGTCCGCTACAAGGGCGAGGACTTGACGGGGGCTTCTGACGACCGCCTGCGGGCGCTCCGGAAGGACATCCAGTACATCTTCCAGGACCCCTTCGCCAGCCTCAATCCGCGGCTGACGGTCGGCGACATCGTCGGCGAGCCGCTGGACATCCACGGGATCGCGGACGGTGAGGAGCGAACCGAGCGTGTCAAAGAGTTGCTTGAGACCGTCGGGCTGAGCCCGCGTCACACACACCGCTACCCCCACGAGTTCTCCGGTGGCCAGCGCCAGCGTATCGGCATCGCCCGCGCGCTCGCCGTCGAACCCGAGGTCATCGTCTGTGACGAACCCGTCTCGGCGCTGGACGTGAGCGTGCAGGCCCAGATTCTGAACCTGCTTGCGGACCTGCAGTCGGAGTTCGGCCTCTCCTACGTCGTCATCGCCCACGACCTCTCTGTCGTCGAGCATATCTCCGACCGCGTGGGCGTCCTGTATCTCGGGGAGTTCGCCGAAGTCGGCCCAACCGAGGACGTGTTCCAGCCGCCGTATCACCCCTACGCCGAGGCGCTGCTGTCGGCCATTCCGGAGCCGGACCCCGGCTGGGAAGGGGACCGTATTTTCCTCTCCGGCGACGTTCCGTCGCCGCTGAACCCCCCGTCGGGCTGTCGGTTCCACACCCGCTGTCCGAAGGTCATCCAGCCCGAAGGCACCGACATGGCCCAGTCCGAGTGGCGGTCACTGATGGACCTGAAACAGCGGCTCCGCAAAGCCGACTCGCTCGAGGCCGTCACCGCCGTACAAGAGGGCGTCGAAGACGAAGACCTGAGTCAGCTCTCGCGGTCCGCACTCGAGACCCGGGTCCGCGCCGAGTTCGGCCTCCCGGACACGGTCGGCGACCGGGAGGCCGAGGACGTGCTCGCGGCGGTGCTCGACCACCTTCACGACGAGGCCTTCGAGGACGCGCTGGCGGCGATGAACGACGCCTTCAGCTCCCCCTGTGAGCGGACTGACCCCACGCTGTTCGGTGTCGGTGACGACCACCGCATCGCCTGCCTGTTGCACGACGACGAGCGGCCGGACACGCCGACGCGGACGGGGTAGCACCGAGCAACGCTTTTGCGCACGCCAGCCCACAATCCGACAATGCGTCGCATCTACGACTCGGGGGCGCTCCACCGCGACGACGAGGAGCCACAGGCACCCACCGAGCGCGGGGCGCAGCCACAGGCCGCACGCAGTATCGACGGCGGGGCCTGGAGCGACCGTCTGGTGCCGACGTGGCTCCGCTATCGCGCCGTCTCGGTCGACATCGAGGTGCCACAGACGGAGTATCCGCCGGGAACCGAGGTGCCGTTCGTCGTGACGATACAGAACGCGCTTCCGGTGCCGATAACGCTCCCGACGGACTCGCCGCGGCCGTGGACGTGGTACGTCAACGGAGTGCCCGAGGCATCTCACGTCGACAGCGTGCCCAGCGGGAACGGCAGTCTCCGGTTCGACCGCGGCGAGCGGAAGCAGTTCAGACGTCGGTGGGACCGGATGTTCCGGGTCAGCGACGACGAGTGGGAGCCTGCATCGGCCGGGGAGTACACTATCGGCGCCGGGCTGAGCGTGGCCGACGCTGGCGAGCGTGGCCTGTACAGCGAGACGACAGTCAGCATTCGCGATCAGTAACGACGCGAGCAATCGCGCACCGGACGACGCGGATCAGGATTCGGCAGG
Organism: Haloarcula amylolytica JCM 13557; assembly: GCF_000336615.1. Lineage (GTDB taxonomy): Archaea > Halobacteriota > Halobacteria > Halobacteriales > Haloarculaceae > Haloarcula > Haloarcula amylolytica. The sequence continues at coordinate 106,900 of NZ_AOLW01000010.1, read as the reverse complement.
GATCGGCGCAGGTGTGGGAGTCGGCTCTGCCGGTGTTTCAGTCGGGGTTACAGCTTCCTCGTCTGTCCCGAAGCCGCCACCGAAGGCACCCCCGGCATTCGGGTCGGGTGCTTCACCGTCGAGCAGGAACGAAAGCAGGTTCCCGATGAACACCTCGTTGTCGGCGTCGTATATCTCGGAACTCCGGATGAACGTCGAGTCGGTGACAAACACCATGTTGTCGTTGCGGACGACTGTCGCGTACGTGCCGGTGCGGCGCGTCTCCAGCGTTCGGGTGCCCTCGGCAGCGGTGAACTTCGTCTCGGCATCGCCGTTCACCACCGCGTAGCCGGCGGTGTCGAACGTGATCGTCTCGACACCGTCGGTCAGTTCGCCGTCGTCGCTCGGCGACGCGTAGATGGCCTTGAAGTTGTTGTCGTTGGCCTCGTCGTCGACGTTGTACAGCTGTTCGGCACCCATCCGGACGCCGTATCGCTCGGTGGCGTTGTTGGCCCCGAACGACACCGTCGTCGTCGACTGGGTGAACCCGGTCGACAGGCGCGTCTGTGTCGGTTCGGCCAGGACGACGACACGCCCGCCGTCGTCCGTGTACTCCTGTAGCGCTTCGCGTTCCGCTTGCGAGTAGCTCCCGAGCGGTTGGACGATGAGCACACCGTCGTACTGGCCCAGTGAATCGGCGAACGAGGCGGTGCCGGACGTGCCGTACTCGATGCTGTGGCCCGCCTCGAACACCGCCTCGGTGATCGGTTCGAGTTCCGATTCGGACACCTGATTGCCGTGGCTCGTGTCGACGAGTATTCGCTTGTCACTCGCCTCGGAGTCGACCGATATTTCCCCGTCTTCGGGGTCGACAGGCGCGTTGACGGCGTCGGGCTGGTACTGCGACGGCGACTGGCCGTCGATCGACTGCCCGTCCGGCGGACCGGACGACCCCGGGTTAGCGACTGCGAGGAGGAACGTCCCGCCCAGTATCGCCACGAGAACGACGATAAACACGGCGAGCGGCTTGACGATACGGCCCTCAGTCATTGCGGATCACCGTTGCGTTGTTGTCCTCTTCAGGGATTCCCCAGACGGCGTAGTACTTCACCGGCTCCCGGAACGTCGTCTCGCTGTCGTCGGGATGGACGAGATAGGTCACGTTGTTCGCGCCCTGTACGGTTTCAGCGCCGGCAGGGACGATGATGGCGTTGAATTGGGCACCGCCGCTTCCCAGATACGCCACGTCGTACCCGTCGCCCTCGATGTCGTTCGAGAGCGCGGCGGCCCGCTCGATGGCCAGTTCGGAGTCACCGATGCGGTCGGCGAAGCCGTTCTCGGTCGCCTGTGCGCCGAGGTACGTGCCCCCGTTGGCGACTTCCTCGCGGGAGACCGCCAGTTGCTCGCCGCGGTGGCGCATGACCGTCCCGACGAAGGACCGCTGGAGCACCTCGATGTCCTCGCGGAGACCGTCCTTGCTTATCTGGGCCTTGTCCGGACCCGAGCGGACGAACGTCTCGCCCTGCTGTTCGGTCTGCTCGATGAGGCTCAGCGGGGCCTGGACGATGACGCCGATACTGCCGACGTTCGAACTCGGCTTGACCACGATCTCGTCGGCCGGAGCGATGCCGTAGTAGCCGCCCGAGGCGGCCGTGCCCTCGACGTAGGCGACGACGGGCATCTCGCTGGCGGTCCGGTTCACGGCGAGGTAGAACTCCTCGCTCGAGTCGACCGGCCCGCCGGGGCTGTCGACCCGGAGGACGACTGCCTCGATTGATCCGTTGTTCCGTGCTTCGCGGAGGTCCTGCGTGACGGCGTTGACGTTAGCGTCGGTTGTGCCGCCGCGAAGGGTGACGACGGCGACGCTCGGGTCGTCGTCGCCACCGCTTGGCACGCCGTTCCAGATGACCGGCGCGAATATCGCGGCGACGACGAGGGCGAGCGTGACTGCGATCACGTACGACGCCGTCATCGCCGAGAACAGTTGTTCTCTCCCAAACATCTATACATCCCGTTCGGACTGCGGGAGTAATAAACCCCGGTCGGCGTCCCCTGTCGCGGTCTGCCGCACTGGACAGGCTGAGAGAGCAGCGACCAACGGTTATTGGGCTCCGGGTCGTGCAACCGGTATGGAAACCCGAGCACTGGGCGACACTGGGCAGGAGAGCACGGTGCTGACGTTCGGCTCGATAGCACTCAACTGGCTCGAACAGGCGGGGGCGAACCAGCTGGTCGAACTTGTACTCGACCACGGCGTCAACCACTTCGACGTGGCACCGACCTACGGCGACGCGGAGCTGAAACTGGGGCCGAAGCTCCGTCAGTACCGCGAGGAGGTCTTCCTGGGCTGCAAGACCCAGGAGCGCGAGTACGAGGGGGCAGCCCGGAAGATCGACCGCTCGCTGAACCGCCTCGGCATCGACACCATCGACCTCTACCAGATTCACGGCCTGGAGTACGAGGAGGAACTGGACACGATCACCGCCGACGGCGGCGCGCTGGACGCGATACGCGAGGCGAAAGACGACGGGAAAATCGACCACATCGGGCTGACGAGCCACGGTGATCCCGAACTCATCCTCGACGCCATCGACCGCATCGACGACCTGGAGACGGTGATGTTCCCGCTGAATCCCGTCGTCGCCGGCAAGGACGGCGACGAGTACGACTACGAGGCCGTGCTGGAACGCTGCGAGGCGGAAGGCATCGGCACGCTGGGCATCAAGGCGTTCGCGAAGGGGTCGTGGCCGCCGACCGACGAACTGGCCGAGGCCGACCGCCCGTACGCGAACTGGTACGAGCCGGTCGACACGCCGGAGGGCATCCGCGAGCGGTTTGACTTCGCCGCCGCCCAGGGCCTCGATACCGTCGTCAGCCCCGGCGACCCGAAGCTCGTGGCGATGGTGCTCGACGCCGCCAGCCGCTCGGAGGGGATGGACGAGGCCCGCCAGCGCGCGCTCATCGAGGAGGCGCGCCACGACGACAGCCCGGTGCCCGAGCAACTGCACCACTGAGCGTGGACGGCGTTCCGGAGACGGTGACGGCCGCCCTCGCCGACCGGCAGGTCGAAGGCCAGGTCTGTCTTGAGGCGGGGGCCGGCGTCGGGAACACGACGGCCGGACTGCTGGCCGCGGGCGCGAAGCGGGTGTACGCGGTGACGAACGACGCCGACCACGCCGCAACGGTCCGCGAGCGCGTCGGGGACGGGAACGCCGACCGCCTCGTGGTCATCGAGGCCGACCTCCGGGCGACGCCGCTTGGGACCGGCAGCGTCGACCTCGTCACCGCCCACGGGCTCTGTAACGTCCTGCCGCCTGCCGACCTGGACGCCGTCGCGGCCGAACTGGCACGGGTGGCGAAACCCGGTGGGCGTCTCGTCGTCGACGACTACGCGGTGCCACCCACCGACGGGGCTGTCAACCGGCTGTTCGCGCTTGAGAACGCCGCCGCGCGGGTGGTCGACGGCCGGCCGGCGCTGACGTTCTACCCCGTCGCCGTGCTGGCTGCGGTGTTTGCCGATCACGGCTGGACTGTCGAACACCGAAAGACGCTGCTCGACCCCGTTCCCTGGACCGAGGCGCATCTGGACGCCCACGCCGACGTGGTGCGTGGATACGCAGACGAGCTTCCGGACGTGATTGGGGAACCGCTGGCCGCGATAGCTGCTGACCTCGTGTCTGCTATCGGCTCCGAGCGAACCGGGACGATGTACAGTCTCGCCTTCCGGCTAGTAGATGTGTGAGACGTTTGGAGACACTGCAGCGCGAGTGCGTAGTCTAACAGCCAGAAAGCCCCGGCTGGCTGAACTCGGGGGACTCGCTGCGGTCCTCGCTCGCTCCGCTCACTGTGGTCCTTACGTCGTCCGCCGTCGTTCAGCCAGCCGCCCCTTTCAGTCCCACCTCGTAGCTGTTTGGCCAGCCGGCAGGGATGGGACTGAAAGGGGCCGCGTTCTCAGCGAACCCCGACGACGCAAGCACCTACTGGAGCGCAGCGAGTCGCGGGAGCTGAGAACGCGGGGGCTTTCTGGTTGTTCAATCACGCAACCACACAAACAGATGCAACTTTTCCTAGCAACCGAACGGCTAAGGACGCCCCGGCCCACGGGCAAATATGACGCTCGACCGCTTGTCCGAGTTCGACGCCGAACCGGAAGAGGGCGAAGTCATCGACGGGGAACTGGCAGTGACCGACGACGTACTGGTGAAGGCGTTCGCGCTGGGGCCGGACGCGACAATCGACCCGCACGAACACGATGACGCGACGAACGTGTTCCACGTCGTCCGCGGCGAGGTGACGGTCCAGCAGGAGGAGAGAGAGGAAGCCATCGCCGCGCCGGGGGTCGTGCTGAACGAGCGGGGGCAGGCCCACGGCGCGCACAATCACACCGATGGCGTCGTCGTGCTGACCGCGAGCCTCTGTCCGCTGCCGGGACAGTAAGGGGCCGCTGTCGGGATACCAGAACTGACCGGCCGTTTCCGCACCACGCTTATCGGTGTTGCAGTTCACTGACAAGACATGGCCGAACCACTGCCGACGAACGGACTCCGCAAGACAGTCGATAGCGGCGGCGTCGCGCTGGGCGTCCTCGATAACACATACAGCCCGACACTGGTAGAGTTCTACGGCGACCTCGGGGTCGATTTCATCTGGCTCGACTTCGAGCACGGCGGGCCGGACCCGTGGGACGCGGCGACAGTCGAGAACCTCCTGCGGGCGGCCGACGGCACCGGGACGGAGCTACTGGTCCGCCTGCCGGATACATCCCCGACGCTGGTGCGGAAGGCGCTGGACCTGGGGGTCAAGAACGTCTTCCTGCCGCGGGTCGAAACTGCCGAGGAGGTGCGCGAAGCGGTTAAATCCGGCCGGTTCCGGTACGACGGCGACCCGGGCGACCGGGGACTGGCAGCGCCCCGAGCGCGCCGCTGGGGCCTGGGCGAGAACTACATCGAGGCCTCGGACGAGGAGACGCTGGTCGGGACCACAATCGAGACGAAGGAGGCCGTCGACAATATTGACGCGATTCTGGACGTACCTGAACTCGGTTTCGTGTTCATCGGGCCGTTCGACCTGTCGGTGTCGCTCGGTTATCCCGGCGAAATCGAGCATCCGGAGGTGCAGGAGGCGGTGGAGACGGTCCGCTCGGCGGCAGTGGAAGCGGACGTCACCGTCGGCGGTCTCGGGTTCGGGATGGACGACGTGAACGAGAAGGCCGAGTCGGGGTACCAGATACTGCACGTCGGGAGCACGACCGGCGCGATAGAGAGCGTCGTCCGCGGATGGCTGGACGATTTCGAGGGACAGCGGGGCTAAGAGAAGATTGGGGTTCCGTGACGGCTTAGGCGCTTGCGCCGGACTCGGCACCGCTCGTCGCGTCGACGGCGCTGTCGTCGAGTTCCGCCTCGGCTTCCAGCAGTTCGCGGTAGCGCTCGCGGATGGTCACGGTGCTGATGTCGGTGGCCTCGCTGACGGTTTCCTGGGTCATCTCCTCGCCCAGTAGCAGGCCGGCGGCGTAGATGGCCGCGGCGGCGAGGCCGACGGGGCTCTTGCCGCTGTGGACGTTCGCTTCCTTCCCCGCCTCGATGAGGGCGCGGGCCTGGCGTTCGAGGGCGTCGTCGGCGTCGAGTTCCGAGATGAACTTGCTGAGGTAGGTCGCGGGGTCCGGCGGGCCGACCTGCAAGGAGAGTTCCCGGTTGAGATAGCGGTACGCACGGGTGAACTCCATCTCATCGACGCGGCTGACGACGGCCATATCGTCGAGCGTCTGCGGGAGGTTCGACTGTCTGATTGCGGCGTACAGCGCGGCAGTCGCCATCCCTTCGATGGAGCGGCCGGGAAGCATCCCCTCATCGAGGGCGCGGCGGTAGATGACGCTGGCCGTCTCGCGGGCGCTCTCGGGGACGCCGAGGGCGCTCCCCATCCGGTCGATCTCGCCCAGCGCCTGCTTGAGGTTTCGCTCGGCGTGGTCGCGGGTTCGGAACCGCTCGTCCCAGGTCCGCAGGCGCTGCATCTTCTCGCGCTGGCGCGTCGACAGGGAGTTGCCGTAGGCGTCCTTGTTCTGCCAGCCGATGTTGGTCGAGAGGCCCTTGTCGTGTTTCATCTCCGTCGTCGGGGCACCGACGCGGCGCTTGTTGTCGCGCTCCTGGCTGTCGAAGGCGCGCCACTCCGGTCCGTGGTCAATCTCGTCCTCGTCGACGACGAGGCCGCAGGATTCACAGACCGTCTCGCCGCGACTGTCGTCGGTGACGAGGCTCCCGCCACAGTCCGGGCAGGCGTGGCCGGTGCTCGCCTCGGACTCGGCCTGTTCGTCCACACTGTCACCGCGTTCGTCGGGGGAATAGATGCTGCGTGTCGTCATAGTGTGCCTCTGCGAGCGCGTGGGACGCCCGCGGTCGTACCCAATTATAGGGGTGCATCCCCCATGACGACTCGTTTGGCACACGCCGAACTTTGGACAGTCGGTGAGTATGTGTGAGATGTTCTACTGCAGTCCGGGACTCTGTTCCCGCTCTGAACCGCTGTGGACGGGGTGATACGCCCCGGTCCGATTCAGGAGCCAGAATGTGACGGCGACGACTACACGCCGGAGCGACCGATGCGGAGCCGTCCGCCCTCGGCGACGTCTTCGTCGGCCTGAACCGGCCCCATCGACCGCGTGACGAACGACCGGACGATCCACGCTTCGGCCCGCTGGAGGCGGTACTGGAGCGTCGACCGCGACACGTCGAGCGTCTCGGCGAGGTCGGTGAGCGAAGTGTCCCGCGGCGTCCGGTAGTAGCCGTGTTCGACGGCAGCCTCGACGGCGGCCTGTTGCTCCGGCGGGAGCTCCGCCAGTGTCACGGCCTCGTCGACCCAGTACGAGGGCGAGCTAAGCTGCCGGAACTCGACGGTGAGCCCCTCGCGGAGCTCGGATTCCATCTCCTCGAACAGCCCGTCGACGCCGGCGTCGCTGCACAGGAGCAGCCGCCACTCACACCGGCTCCCACGGCGTTCGGTCTCGACGAGGACGCCGCGGCCGACGTGGTCGATGGCCAGCCGCGGAATCGAGTGACAGTCACCCGCTTCGGACCGGTAGCTGTACACCGTCCGGGCCCCGGGGTCCGAGCCGATGACCTCGTACGTCCAGTCGGTCTTGCAGTTGCGGGTCCCGATGCACTCGGTACACTGGACCGGGTCGTCGTACACGTCGTCAAGCTGTTCGAGGGCGGTCTCCGGGCCGGCGACCCGTTCGAGCCGCCACATCCCGTCTCGCGTGACGTTGCACGCGATAGTCCGGGAGTGGGTCTCCGGGTAGTCGATGAACACGTCCATCACGGGGTCGACGTTCCGCTCGTAGTCGATAGTGAAGATGAACTCTCGCATATACGTCCCGTTGCGCGTCGAGCGGCTTATACGCACTGTCTCATTCGGCGTATGCCAAACAAGCCGTGATTAACACGCAAGGCCACCGATAGAGTATGTCGTGTCCTCTCTCCTCATCTACTGGCGAGTCGCCCGGTGGCCCGGTCACCGGCGGCACGCCGGACGACTCTTCGTCACGCATTCGCGGATACGAACTGCCGGCACACAACTGGCGACACACCGTCCTCTACGGGGTGGTGTCTTGGGCGGTCGTGGCCGCTGCGTGGCTCGCCGTCCCGGCCGGCCACCCCTTCCAGTTGGGCGTCACGCTTTCGGGACTGTTTGCGGCCCCGCTATTGCCGGTCGCGCTCTGCTGTGATTACCGGCAGGCCAGGCGCGTCGGGACGTGTGACCCCGGGCTTCGCGCGTATCTCTCGAACCTCGTCCGAGATATCAAGACAGCAGTCACGGGTCAGAGCGCCCTCGGCGACCAGCGTCGGGAGTTCATCCGCTGCTGAGCGCGGTCACGCCACTCGCCGACAACCGTTTCGACGGTGTTAGCGGTCAACCCTGGCCGTATATTTACAGCCAGTCCGTCTCGGGGTCGATCCGGTTCGGTGGCGTCTCACCGGCCAGCGCGGCCTCGACGTTCGCAGCGACGGCGGCGTTGAGGTCGTCGCGAGCTTCCTCGGAGTACCACGCCGCGTGTGGCGTGACGATACAGTTGTCGAGGCCGACCAGCGGATGGGCAGCCGTCGGCGGCTCTTCGCCCAGTACGTCGAGGCCGGCGGCCGCAATCGTCCCGTCGTCCAACGCCGCCCGAAGCGCTCTCTCGTCGACGAGGCCGCCGCGGCCGGTGTTGACGAGGACGGCGTGGTCGCGCATCGCCGCGAGCGCGTCAGCGTCTATCATCTCCGCCGTGCTCTCGGTCAACGGCGCGTGGAGGGAGACGTAGTCGGCCCGCTCGTATAGCGTCCCCAGCGTGACTTTCTCGACATCGGCTTCGGCCATCTCCTCGGCGTCGACGTACGGGTCGTACGCGATGACGTCGATGTCGAACCCTCGCAGTTGGTCGCGCACTCGCCGCGCGATGGGGCCGAAGGAGACGAGGCCGAGCGTCCGGTCGCGGACGCGATGGACCGGGCGGGTCCGCTCCCAGCCCCACCCGCCGTCGCGAACATCGCGGTCGTAGGCCGTGAGCGTCCGAACGCAGTCGAGCAGGAGCGTCACCGTGTGGGTCGCGACCTCGTCCGTGCAGTACTCAGGGACGTTCGTGACGGTCACGCCGTTGTCCGCCGCCGCGGACACGTCGATGTTGTCGATACCGACACCCGCTCGCGCGACGATCTGAAGGTCGTCCAGCGCGTCGAGCACCGCGGCGGTGACCGGCGTGTTCACGTCCACGACGAGCGCCGCTGCACCGGCGGCAGCGTCCCGGACCGCGTCCTCGTCATCTGTCTCCGCGACGACGACATCGGCGTCGAGTTCCGCCCGCAGTCGGTCGACAGCTATCATCGGGTCATCGCTTGCGACCACACGTTCCATACGCGGAGTCATGGGCTGGGACGCTAAAACGGGTCGAAGTCGTTCCCATCGGATAGGAATTCGAGGTCCATGATCGATTGAATACAACGAATAAATCAGTTGCTCGTTCGATTCACGCGGTCCGAGCGCTGTGATTTAAGCCACTCGACCGCCAACCCAGCGGTATGCAAATCGAGCTGCGGTTTTTCGCCAACTTCCGGGAAGCCGTGGGGCAGAAAACGGTTCAGCGTGAGTACGAGAGCGGCCTCCAGGCGGGTGACGTGCTCCGGCAGCTCTCCGAGGAGTACACCGAGATGGACCTGTTCGAGGACGGCGAACTGCGGGAGTACCTGACGATTCTCCGGAACGGAACGGATATTGCCCATCTCGACGGGCTGGAGACCGCGCTGGAGGACGGGGACGAGCTCAGCGTGTTCCCGCCAGTCGCCGGGGGGTAGCTCGGTCCGGCGGAGCAGGCGGGACTCGAATCAGCAGCAGAAGATGAACGGGAACATCAGCCCGACGCGGTCGCCGGCTTCCAGTTCCGTATCCAGTCCGTCGAGGTGTTCGTTGAACTCGCCGTTGACCGTCACTCGCGCGTAGCATCTGGTCTGCTCGCCTTCGGGGTTTTTCGCCCAGTCGCCCGGCAGGTCCGCCATCTCCGGGGCCCAGCCCTCGGTGGTGGCGTCAGCTTCGGTTTCCGCGATGAGCATGTCGCTCACGTCGTACTCCCGGAAGAACGCGTCGAGGAAGTCACGCAGCGTGTCCCCTTCGAACGTGTACGACAGCGACGGTTCGCCGACGACCCGGCGAACGTGGCCGGTACACCTGACCTCGACAGTGGTCAGGTCCGGTGCCGACGACTGTCGCTCTACTGTCTCACTGCTCATATGTATTCTACAGCCCGCCGACACAAAGCAGTAGATGCGAACATGTTCGCCTATCGCTGGGATTTATTGGCCGCGAACTCTGTGTGGCGATATGGACGACATCGAACTGGGGATTCCGTCCGGGATTGTCGACTCGCTGCCGCCGGACAGCGAGGACACGAAACGCGACATGGAGCAGGCCGTCGGTGGCTGGGAGCGGGAACTCAACGCGGCCCTCGATTCCGAGGAGCCGGCCAGCGCCGTCGTCGACCACATCGAGCAGTTCGAGAGTCGGTGGGAGGCCTACGACGAGTACGTCGTCGAACTCCGGGCCTGGGGCCAGTCCCCCATCTACGCGATGGCCTGGCGCGACCTCCACGCCGCCGTCATCGCTCAGATTTACGACCACGCCGACCTAGACGAGCGCATCAACCGCGAGCGAAACGCCCGCATCGTCGACGACGGCATCCGGCCAGGATAGAGGGTATCCGTCCGGGAGAGGTGGAGCCATCCGGGATAGCGCTGTTGTGGCAAACGAGCGCCGGACCGCCGATAGGTTTAGACGACCGCACCCGTAACGACCACGTAATGGAGCGTGAACGGAGTTTTCGCGGCATCTCGGTGCGGGCTGCTATCGGCTATCTGGAGAACCTCGGCGGCGAGCAACGCGGCGAAGCGACCGTCGAAGGCGACGGCTGGGCGGCGACACTCTCGGAGGAGAAAGTCGCTATCGGGCCGAGCCTCCAGCTCAACGAGGTGACGATCCAGTTCGACGGCGACCCGGAGACGCTAGAGCCGCTCATCGAGAAGTTCGCACAGAAAGCGATGCGGGCGGGCGGCTGACCGGGGCGCGATGGCCGACCCGTCGTATCCCATCGAGGGGCAGATCGTCCTGCTGGCCGGTACGCAGGCCAGCGTCCCGCTCGATCGACTCCCCGACCTGCTCGGAAAGGTACAGACGTATCTCCGGGCGAACCGGGCGACCTACGACAGGGAGTACGAGCGCATCAGCGGCCCCAGAGAGGCCGATTACGTCTGCGCCGAGTCGGGCCACTGGGACAGTATCGGCACGGAACTCGGACTGAGCGACCGCGAGCGGGACGCGGTTCGGCGGGCCCACGCCACCCAGTTCGAGCGCGACGGCCGGCGGCTGGACAGAAGCGAGGAGTTCGAGACGACGCTGGAAATTAGAGACGTGCTAGCGGTCAGTTCCGAACCGTAATCGTCTCCAGCACGCGCTGGGAGAAGTCCGTCTCCGAGAGGTCGCCGTTTTCGAGGTCGTCGATCCATTCGCTGTCGACCGACCACTCGCCGAGTACGGTGTCGTCGAGGTCCGTCACGGTCGCCTCGATGTCGACCCCGGACCAGTCATCGGCGTGCAGATCCCGGAAGACGTTGATGACGCGGCCGATTTCCCGGTGGGGGATGACAGCCGCCTCGTCGGCCGAAATCGATTCGTAGGTGAGCCGGTACGTCTCGCCCTCGTCGTCGAACTCGGTGACGTAGACGCCGTGGCTGGTCAGTCGGGACTCTACCTGGAATTCGAAGTCGTCGATATCTTCCTTGCGCATTAGAGAACTGAAGTGTGTTCGGCGGTCAGTGCGAATTCAGTCGTCGCTCGGGGCCGCCGCGCCGCCGGAGCTGACGCCGGTTCCGGGGCCGATGTCGATGCCAAGTTCGTCGAGTTTCTCGTCGGGCACGACGCCGTCCTCCCAGTCACGCACCTCGTAGTACTCGTCTTTCATCTTCGAGAGCTCCGCGAGTTCCCCCTCGGAGCCGCCCTGTGCCGGCATCGCGTGCTCGTCGCCCTCGACGAACCGGTTGGGCAGGTCGTCGTCGGCTCCGTCGAAGCCGGCGAGGTTGTTGTAGTACCGTTCGAGGTTGTAGATGCGCTCGCCGGCTTCCATCAGTTCCTCCTCGCTCACGTCCAGCCCGGTCATGCCGTTGTACTGCAGGACGTACTCCTCGATACCTTCCGCGAAGGCGTTGAACTTGCAGATGTCGAAGGAGTCGCTGATGGCGTGGAGGTCCTGGAAGGTGGCACACAGTTCGCCTTTGCCCTCCCACTCTCGCGGATTGACCTTCTCTGGGATACCCAGGATTTCGGCTGCCGGCGTGTAGCCGCGCAGGTGACACGCCCCGCGGTTCGAGGTCGCGTACCCGATTGCCATTCCCTTCATGCACCGCGGGTCGTAGGCGGCCATGGTCTGGCCCTTGACAGCGAGAGAGTTGGTGTGGGCGTCGAACTCCTCGGCGAGGTGGTCCGGCCCCTCGGCGAGGTGGTCCGCGAGTTCCGTCTCGCGGTTGGCGATCATCTCGATCATGTCGATCATCGTGTCGGCGTCGCCCCAGTCCAGGCCGTCGCCGAGCTCGTCGAGCTTGCCCTCCTCGGTCATCTCCATCGCCATCGCCATGGTGTTGCCAACGTCGATGGTGTCGACGCCGACGTCGTTACACCGTTCGAGCATCACGGCGATCTTGTCGCGCTCGACGTGGCCGGAGTTCGGACCGAGCGCCCACGCGGACTCGTACTCGTAGGACTCCGTGCGGACGTTCATCTCCTCGCCCTTGTGCATCGCCTGCACCTCGACTTCCTTCTTGCAGGCGACCGGACAGGAGTGACAGGTCGGCTCGTCGACCAGGATGTTCTCCCGGACGTTTTCGCCGCTCACCTTCTCGGAGTCGATGATGCGTTCGCCGTCGCCCTCCGACTCGGACATCGATCGCGTCGAGGAGTACTTCGCGTTTTTCGTCGGGAGGCCGTCCATCTCCTCGGTGAGGTTCATCAGGACGTTCGTGCCGTACATCGAGAGGCCGCCCTCGTTGGGCGCGGTCACGTCGGACTCCTGAATGACCTGCATCGCCTGCTTGTGACCCTCCTGGAACGTCTCCTGGTCCTTCGGCTTGGGCATCCGGGTGCTGGACTTGACGACGACAGCCTTGAGGTTCTTGTTGCCCATCACGCAGCCGGTGCCGCCGCGGCCCGACGCGCGGTCGTCCTCGTTGATGATACAGGCGTACTTGACCTCGTTTTCACCGCCCTGTCCGATGGCCATCACCGAGAGGTTCTTGCCCAGCGAGCCGCCCTCGATTTCGCCTTCGAGGTCGTCGATGGTGTCGTGGACGCCCTGCCCCCAGAGGTGCGAGGCGTCGCGCAGTTCCACTTCGCCGTCTTCGACGAGCGCATACACCGGCTCGTCGGCCTGGCCCTCGAACAGCAGTCCGTCGAAGCCCGACCATTTCAGCCGCGCTCCGGACCAGCCGCCGTGGTGGGAGTCAGTGACCGTCCCCGTCAGCGGCGACTTCGTACAGATGGCGATCCGGCCGCTCATCGTCACCTGTGTCCCCGTCAGCGGCCCGTTCATGAACGCCAGCAGGTTATCCGGACCCAGCGGGTCCACGTCCGGTCCCTGATCGAAGACGTACTTCACGCCGAGCCCGCGTGCACCGATGTACTTTTTCGCGTCTTCCTCGTCGATACCTTCGTAGGCTACGTCCCCGTCCCCGAGGTCGATTCGCGCCACATGGTCCTGAAAGCCACCAAGGTCTGTCATGGTAATACATGACTCTCCGGCTGGGAACAACTTAACGATTTGTGTTGCTAAACCACAGATATCCGACGTTTTCAGCGGTCGCGTCCCTGCGTGAGCGGGTCACATCCGCGAGTCTGGTCCGAACCGTTTAAGGCTCCGAACGGCAAACTCCGGGTAACTCGCTGGACGACGGGCACCAGCGGGCACCTGCGTGTGCAGGTCGGGATGTGAGTCGCGTCGAGCGCGACTTGAACCACGCAACGCCCGTGGTGAATACATATGGCACGAAGCGCATATTCGTACATTCGAGACGCCTGGAAGAACCCGGGCGACGGACAGCTCGCAGAACTACAGTGGCAGCGCCAGCAGGAGTGGCGCGACGAGGGGGCCGTCGAGCGCATCGAGCGCCCGACCCGCCTCGACAAGGCCCGCTCGCAGGGCTACAAGGCGAAACAGGGCGTCGTCGTCGCCCGCGTCTCCGTCCGCAAGGGCGGCGCACGCAAGCGCCGACACAAGGCCGGCCGTCGGTCCAAGCGCCAGGGCGTCACGCGCATCACCCGCCGGAAGGACATCCAGCGCGTCGCCGAGGAACGCGCCTCCCGCACCTTCCCGAACCTGCGCGTGCTCAACAGCTACTCCGTCGGCCAGGACGGCCGCCAGAAGTGGCACGAAGTCATCCTCATCGACCCGAACCACCCGGCCATCCAGAACGACGACGACCTGTCGTGGATCTGCGCCGACGACCAGGCCGACCGCGTCTTCCGCGGTCTGACCGGTGCCGGCCGCCGCAACCGCGGCCTCAGCGGCAAGGGCAAGGGGAGCGAGAAGACCCGCCCGTCGCTGCGCAGCAACCGCGGCAAGGGCAAGTAACCCACCTTTTTCCGCCTCGGGTGCGCGAAGCGCACCACTCGGCGCAAAAACGTGGTCCTCGTGAGCGAAGCGAGCGAGGTGGTTCGAGACGGCATTGCCGTCTCGTCATGCCGGAAATCTTCGATTTCCGAGCAGCTCGAAAGACGAGCGAGCAACGCGAGTCTTTCGGTGGCGAAAAAGGCCGAACGCTCGCTCCACTCGCGTTCGGTGAACCGCGCTTGCTTCGCTCGCGCGGATGCCCCTCCGTGATTTTCGACTTCAATTCTTCCAGACATCCGGCCCTAGCGCCATCTATAGAGGTAGCCGACTACACCCAGACGCCCTGTTGGCGGTCCATGATACTGACAACGACGACGTGTGGCAGCGTGACGACGGCGATGAACACCAGATACAGCGCGACCCATTCCGGAACCGACCCGGGCGGGTTCGGGACCAGGAAGTACAGCCCGCCGAGCAGGGCGAGCGAGGCGACGGTCAGGGGTGCGGCGTCGCGGGCGAACCGCGCCAGGGCGGCCGTCGGATCGCGGTTTTCGAGCGCGGCGGTAGCGTCGTCGTCGACCAGCAGCAGGCGGGCGACGTGGCGCAGCGAGTGCCAGAGACAGAAGTAGACGCCGATGGCAAGCACCGGCGGCACGAGGGCGAAGTAGGCAAGGAGTCCCAGCGTCTCACCGGCGTCGAGCAGCCACGGGCGTCGGGCGTCGGCGCGGGTGAACCCGACCGCCAGCGTTGCCACGACGAGCGCGCCGTAGGCGATTGCGAGCGCGGTTCGAACGTCCGTCCGGAACGCCCAGCCGATAGCGGCCACGGCGTCGGGCGCGAACAGCGATACCAGATCCGTCGCCACGCGGCGGTACCAGTCGGGGAAGGCGAGCAACGGGACCAGCATCGGCAGGCCGCCGCGGACGAGGACGGTCCCGACCCGCTGTGGGAGCGACCGGAGGTGATCGGCGTCGGCCAGCGCGCGCAGCGCGTACAGGTCGCCCTGGCCCCAGTGGAACCACGTCACGGCGATGAAGAGGACAAACGCCGCCGCGGGCGCGAGGAACCAGGCGGCTGCGTAGGCTCCGCCGACGACGCCGTAGAGCGCGAACACGCGGGCGATAGCCCGCCAGTCCGGGCGCTCGCCGCGGGTGCGTGCGACCGCGAGGTGGTCGACCGCGCCGTGGGGGAGGCCGAGCAGAACGGCACTGACGACCAGCGGGGCGTACTGGAGCGCGGGCGGTATCGAGACCCCGGCGAGGAACGGAGCAACGACGGCGAGGCTGGCAACCCAGCCGGGGACCAGCGCGACCCGGTAGAGAACCGACGGCTCGACGGTGGTGCGGCGGCTCATTCCCATCTGTCCCGAAGCCAGACGTAGAGCACGACCCCCTGCACGACGAACAGCGTCGTCAGGAAGAAGAACACCGCCTCCTCGATGGGCAGGTCGAGCAGGGGAATCGTGTAGCCGGTCGTGTACTGTTTCGAGAGGGTCCAGACGCCGAGTCGGATGGCGACGCTGTCGATACCACAGAGATAGGCCGTCGGGACCAGTGTCGCGCCGCCGACGGTCCGCCACTTGCCGACGAGGAAGTGCCACCCGAACAGCCACTGGATGGCGAGAATCGGCCCGCTCCAGACCAGCAGGGACCCGAGGTACAGTCCCGAGTCGGAGCGCAGGAGCGCGAGGCCGGACAGAACGACGACGAGCGCGGCGGCGAGTCCGACGAGTCGCGTTCGCATCGGCGTGGTCAGTGGGCGCTCCGTGTCCACCCGAAACCGGGCCACCCACAGCCCGACCATCGCGGTCTGCAGGACGAAAAAGAGGTACTCGCCGAGGGGTATCGACCAGAACCGCGCCAGCACGGTGCCGTCGCCGTACCACCAGACGCCGCGCCGGATGAGCGCGCCGTCCCACGGCGTCGTGTAGACGAGGGCCAGTCCTGCGAGGATTGCCGTCCCCGTGAGTACGTCCCGGCGGCTCCCGAGGCGGTAGGTAGCTGTCAGTGCCAATCCAGCCACGACCGGCACCACGAACAGGGCGTGGAACTGGAGATACGTGAGCGTGGGCAACATTAGTTCAGGTACAACAGGGAGCCAGAAACGATACCCGGTGCGTGGCTGTCATCCACGCCACGCGGGTTGCCCGTGGCCGTGGGCGTCCGTCGGCGTCTCGCCGGGGCCGCGCTCGGAGACAGCGCTCACGGTGTAGAACGTCGCTTCGGGGTCGCCGTTGCGCCGCCAGTGCCACCACGTACGGGCGAGCAACCACAGCCGGCGGCGGCGAGTGAGGTCCGGCGTCTCCGTCAGCACGTCGTAGCCACGGTCACGGATGAGTCGGTGGTGGTCAGCGTACAGGACCGCAGCCAGCAGCACGCCGAACTGGCAGTCCTCCGGGAGGTATCGGATGCCGGCCACGCCCTCGCGGTACAGTTCGTCGGTCCGGGCCAGTTCCTCCTGCATCACGGCACGGAAGGCGTCGTCGACCTCGGCGTCGGCCAGTTGCTCCTCGGTGACGCCGTGACGGTCGAGCGTCTCCTGTGGGAGGTACACCCGGCCGTAGTCGTGGATGTCCTCGCGGACGTCCCGCAGGAAGTTCGAGAGCTGGAACGCTTCGGCCAGCGCCGTCGCGTGGGGCAGGGCCTCCGCCTTCTGTGGCGGGTCCATCACCTCCGTCATCATGTGGCCGACAGCGACGGCAGAGCCGCCCATGTACTCACGGAGGTCCTCGAACGTCTCGTAGCGGGCCTGTGCGATGTCCATCTCCATCGCGTCGATGAAGACGTTGATCGTCTCCTCGGAGATGTCGTGACGCTCGGCCAGGTCCTGAAACGCCGCCATGACCGCCTCGTGGTCGGTTTCGGCCGGGTCGACGTTCCCGAGCGCGGCCTCGCGGATTACCTCCAGTTGCTCGTGCTGGACGGTCGGGGGCGGCCCGTCCGTCTGGTCGACGACCTCGTCCGCGACCCGGAAGAACGCGTACATGACGTAGGTCGGGTGGCGGATACGCTCCGGAAGCAGACGCGTCGCGAGGTGAAACGTCCGTCCGGTCTCCTGCTGTATCGATTTGCTGGTCTGGATGTTATCGGAGTGCATTGAAAGCTATCGGGCGGTCATTCGGCGGGCGATGCGTCGCGCGCTTGTCGGCAGGCTGTCCGTAATAGTTCGGTCGATCCGTGAGTGTGCCGCTGTCACGGGGGACTGTGTCCCGTCGGTTCGCCGGAGACAAACAGGACACTGGTTCTGTATCACTACATGTATATACGGTTGTTATCGGTATAAGCGGACTACCAAACTGCTTCGGGGATCGTGCCAGGAGTCCGCCGCAGGCGTAGGGATTCGCAAGCACTGGTTACCAGTTTTCGAACACTTCTTCCAGTAGCTTTCGCTCACCCGCACGGAGGTGCTGGTGGAACGTCGACGGGCAGATGTCCATCGACTCGGCCAGTTGCTCGCCGGAGACGTCGCGTGGCCAGTCGAAGAAGCCGCCGAGAAACCCCTTCCGAAGCGCCGTTAGCTGGCGGTTGGTCAACCGCTCTTCGACGTTTGCGATGAACGCCTGCCGGGAGACCGGCGGTTCGTCCCGTTCTCGCACGGAGAGCAGTTCCGTCTCCGGATACTGGCTGCGGACCTGCTCGACCACGCTTCGGGTCTCCATCGACGCCGGGAGCGTGACGGTGACTGTCGCCTTCCCTGGTTCGACCAGAATGTCGCCCGTCTGGGCCCCGCGGTCGGCGACGACCGAGACGACCGGCGGGTCCGACACGGTGAATTCGAACAGCGCCGACGAGTCCGCCATCGAGACGTGTGAGACGCCCGATACCTGCGGGTGGTCGGCGGCGACGGCACAGACAGCCGAGGGGTCGTCCGTCTCGACGAGGAAGAACATCACCGTCTCCTCGCCGTCGGGGACGCTCCCGCCGTACTCCATCGAGCAGCCGAGTTCGCTCGCCACGTCGATGTAGAACACGTCGGGGTCGGTGACCTGCAGTTCGAGTTCGGTGACGTTGTCGGCGGTCAACAGCCGGCTGGTCTCGCGGGCGTCGATGGCCGCCGCAGTCGCCCGGCCGATGGTCCCGAGCACGGCCTGTTCTCGGGGATCAAACACGTCGTCGCTGTCGGCGTAGACGGTGAGGACGCCGTACAGCGACTCGCCGGAGACGAGCGGGACTGCCGCGACCGACGCGACGTCGGAGTCGGCGAGTCGGCTGTGTTGCTCGTCGATGTCACCGGTCACGACCTGCATCTCCTCGGTTCGGGCCGCCTCCGCAACCGGGTCGTCGGCGTTAAGCGGGATGGACAGCGTTGTCGGGTGGTCGGCTGAGAGTGCCGTCGACGACAGCGTCTCGTCGCGTAGATCCAGTTCGGACACCCAGGCGAACTGGTAGGAGTCGACCTCGGCCAGCCGGTCACAGACGGTCTGCTGGATGGCCTCGCGCGAGTCGACGGTCAGTACGTCGCCCATCACCGCTTTCAGCAGCCCGTCGACCCGGTCGACGAGCTGTTTGAGGTTCTGGCGCTCGGCTTTGAGCTCCTCGCTGCGGCGCTCGGCCGCCAGTTCGGCGAGCTTCCGCTGGGTGATGTCGATGTGTGCGACGACCGCGCTCCCGGCCTCGTCGTCGGGGAGCGGTGCGACCCGCATCAGAAACCACTGCTTCTCCTCCGGGGAGTGACACGGGTACTCCATCGTGAACAGGTCCTGCTCACCGTCGATGACCGACTCGATGCCGCCGAGTGCCTGCCCGGCGTACTCGTCGGCGTCGATGTCGGTCGTCGCGAAGTAGTTCGTCCCCTCCATCTCCCCATCCTCGTCGCCCGCGAACTCCCGCCAGGCGCGGTTGGTAAACAGAATCGTCCCCTCGTCGTCGAGGACAGCGATATTGATGGGTAGCGTGTCCAACGTCGAGTGAGCGAGTGTCTCTGGTGGCTTCATTCAGTGTCCCTGGCTCCGAATAGCCGATACCCTGTGTAGTGGCGGCGGGTGAATAAACGTGTGGCCCGGAACGGGGAACTGTTGCCTGTGCGGAAAACTCTAAGCGCTGTCAGTCGCAACTGGTTCGTATGTTCGGGTCCCGGAACTCCCGGGCGGAGTCGGTCACCTGTATCGCGTGTGGGGAGTCCGTCTCGCGGTCCGAGGCCCGCGAGTACGACAAACACGGCGACCGGTGGGACCGCCGGAACAAGACGTTCGAACACCTCTGTAAAGCCTGTTTTGCCGACCTGTGCCAGCAGCCGCGGGACGGCCTCGAAACGACGCTCGACGCCGCCGGGGCCGGCGAGGCCGACCAAGAGACCTTCCTGAGACGGTTCCGAGAACTCTCCGAGGGCGACACGCACAGGGAATGAGACGGGGAAGTCACGGCCCAGTCCCACCCCGACAGCCCTAACTACGCCCTGTTCGTACCGGGTGACATGACTACAGAGGACGCGCAAGCGGCCGCCGGGACCGCCGAGGGGCAAGGCCCCGTCGAGATCGACCCGGAGATGGCCCGCCATCTGGAGAACAAGCGCGAGGAACTGTTCGAGAAGTTCGGCATCCCCGACGAATTCCCGCCCGAGGTACTGGAGGAGGCCAAAGAGCGCACGCAGGACGTGCAGGCCGAAATCGAGGACGAGGTCGACGAACGCGAAGACCTCCGTGAGATGACCACCTGGACGACCGACCCTATCGACGCCCAGGACTTCGACGACGCCATCTCCATCGAGGAGCGCGAGGACGAAATCGTCCTCTGGGTCCACATCGCCGACGTGACTCACTACGTCAACCCCGACACGAAGATGTGGGAGCAGGCCGTCGAGCGCGGGAACACTGTCTATCTCCCGGCCTACACCGTCCACATGCTGCCGCCCGTCCTCGCCGAGACCGTCTGCTCGCTGGTCCCCAACGAGGACCGGCTGGCCCACACCGTTGAGATGCACCTCGACAAGGAGAACCTCGGCTACGAGGAGATCAACATCTACAAGTCCGTCATCCGCAGCGACGCCCGGCTGACCTACACCGAGGCCGAGCGCCTGCTGGACGAGCCGGAGACCGCAGAAGACGTGCTGGAAGACCAGAGCGTCGACCTCGCGGAGAAAACCGAGCGCGTCTGGGAACTGGCCGACCGGATGCACGAGCAGCGCAAGGAGGAGGGCTCGCTCGTCCTCAACCCCGCCCGGGACCGCGCCCACACCATCATCGAGGAGTGTATGCTGAAGGCTAACAAGGCCGTCACGCACGAGCTGATGTGGAACCGCGGCGTCGAGGCGATGTACCGCGTCCACCCGCAGCCCAGCCCCGACGAGTGGGACGAGGCGCTGGTCGAGATTCAGGAACTCGACGGCGTCTCTATCCCCGGCGACGCCTGGGACGACCCGCGGAAGGCCGTCAACGCGACACTCGAACAGGCCCCCGGTCGCCAGCTCGACAAGATTCAGTGGGCCGTGATGAAGGTGATGCCGCGCGCGAAGTACATGAACGACCCCTTCGGCGGCCACCACGCCCTGAACTTCGAGATTTACGGTCACTTCACCTCGCCGATTCGCCGCCTCTCGGACCTCATCAACCACTGGATTGTCTACACTAACGACGTGCCCGAGGACCTCATCGCGCTGTGTGACCGCGCCAGCGACCGCCAGAAGGACGCCGAGCAGTGCGAGCGCGAGTACAAGAACTTCCTGCAGGAGGTCGGGCTCGACCCGTCGGCGGTGAACAACCGCGGCATCGAAGTGGTGGAGAATCCTGACGACGATGGCGAGGATGAAGACGCTGAAGCCGATGCCGCCGACGCAGCCGTTGAAGAGTAACGGCTAGCTAAAGTATCGGGTTCTGTTGTGCATGGTTCTGCAGCTACGGCCGTCGGGAGCCAGAAAGCCCCGGCTGGGTGGGACTGAAAGGGGCCGTGCTATCGGCGAACTCCGACGACGCAAGCACGCGAAGCGCGCGCAGCGAGGCGCAGGAGCCGATAGCGCGGGGGCTTTCTGGCTGTTCAAATACCACCACAAAGCCGTAGCAGCACCAAACAACCATCCCAGAGAGTCGCGCATAGCAACAGCAAGACCTTTTCACAATCGGTGCGGCACTGCCCGTATGTGCCCTCCAGCACCCGCAATCGTCACCGAGGGATTGACGAAGCGCTACAGCGGCGTCTCGGCGATAGCGGACCTCGACCTCACAGTCCCGCGCGGGACGGTCTTCGGCTTCCTCGGCCCTAACGGCGCGGGCAAGACCTCGACGATTCGCATCCTGACGACGTTGACGAACCCGACAAGCGGCACCGCCCGAGTCGCGGGCGAGTCGGTCGCCGACCGCGCCGCGGTGGTCGAACACATCGGCTTCCTCCCCGAGGAACCGCCGCTGTACGACGAACTCACCGGCCGGGAGCAACTGGAGTACGTCGCCGGCCTGCGCGGCCACGAGGACTGGGACCGTGTGGAATCGCTGCTCGACCGGTTCGACCTCGACGGGGACGCCGACCGGCGCGTCGAGACGTACTCGAAGGGAATGAAACAGAAGCTCGGCCTCGTCCAGGCGCTGTTGCACGAGCCGGAGGTTCTCTTTCTGGACGAACCCACCTCAGGGCTGGACCCGCGGGCCGCCCGGACAGTGCGTGACACCATCAGCGAAGTCGCGGCCGCTGACACGACGGTCTTTCTCTCGACGCATATCCTGCCCGTCGTCGAGGAGCTGGCCGACACCGTCGGCGTCCTGTACGACGGGGACCTCGTCGCGGAAGGGGCTCCCGACGACCTGACCGGCAGCGTCGAGTCCGGAAGCACGCTCGAAGACGTGTTCCTCGACGTAACCAGCGAGCGCCCGGGAGAGCGATGAGACGGCCGGACGGACGGCGGACGCGGCTGATAGCGCGGACGGAGCTGCGGCGCACCTGGCGCAAGCTCATGGGCACGACGCGCGGGACGCTCCTACTGCTCGGCGGCGGGTTGGGCATCCTCATATACAGTCTCGCTATCGGCGCAGGGGCGTTCTTTCTCGGCGGCTTCCTCGCCGACAGCGACCCCCACACCGTCAGGCTTGCGACGACGGCGGGTATCGTCGGACTGCTCGGCCTCGTCGGCTTCTTCACGCTTCAGCATACGGTGAAGTCGGCCGGCGAGCCCGACGCCGCTGACGGCCTGCTGACGACGGTCCCCTACGAGGACGCGGCGGCCGGGCTGTTGGCCGCTGAGGCTGGTCGCGTGTCGCTCGCGCTCGCCATCCCGATTCTGGCGCTGGTGGGCGGGCTCGCGGCCGGTGATGCCGGGGTGCTCGTCGCAGCCGTGGCCCTCGTCGGGTCGGTCGCGGTCGCCTTGCTGGGGACGGTTCTCGGCTTCGGCCTGGGGCTGGTGACGAAACTGGTGGCGAACCGCTCGGCCTTCGTCGCCAGTCACCGTGCGAGCGTCGGAGCTGCTGTCTCGCTCATCCTGCCGCTTGGCTGGGTCGCAATGACGGCCGTCCCGACAGTACAGCTTCGCGTGCTCCAGTTGGCGACCCAGTCCCCGCTCTCGTGGCCCGCCGATGTCGTCCTGCTCGTACTGGGAACCGGCGGCAATCCGGTCACTGCCGCCGTCGCCACAGCGGGGATTTTCGGCGCGCTCCCGGTCGGCGCGGTTGCGTGTCTGTGGCTGGCCGGGCGGGCCTGGTATACCGATCCGGTCCAGCCCGACCACGAGTTCGACGCCGACGAACGAACGCTTTCAGACCGCCTGCTGGCGGGGCGGGTCCCAACCGCGACCCGTGTAGTCGCACAGAAGTCGTGGCTCCGAGCCAAGCGAGCCCCCGTCACCGTCCAGTTCGCAGTCATGCCGTTCTTCTTTCTGGTGTATCACCTCCAGATTGTCATTCTGGAACGGGTAGTGCCGCCGACGCTCCCGCTCAGCGCCGGCCTCGCCAGCGCGGCGGCGTTCGGGGCCGCGTTCTCGCTCAACCCGCTCGGCGGCGAGGAGGGCGTGCTGCCGCTGACACTGACCGCCAACGTCTCCGGCCGGGCCTTCGTCACCGGACTCGTCCTCGCGGGCGCACTCCCCGGCGTCGTGGTGACGACGCTACTGGTCGTCGGCCTCGGCGTCGCGGCCGGGACACCGCCAGTCACGCTCGCCGCCGGACTCACACTCGCACTCGTGGCAACCCTCGCCGCGCCGGCCATCGCCGTCGGAACCGGCGTCGTGTTTCCGAAGTTCGAGTCGTCGTCAGTACAGGGCCGGGAAGTGGTGGTTCCGAGCGGCTGGGCGTTCGGGCTGTACTTCCTCGTCCTCGGCGTGGCCGTCGTGCCAGGAAGCCTGGCGTACCTGCTCGCCGTTCGCGGCCTGTTCGCGATACCATTCGGTGTGACGTGGCTCCTCAGCGGGGGACTGGTGGCGAGCGTCGGGATCGCCGTCGCTGGCGCTGTCGCCGGGTTCCTCTATGCCGCCAACCGCGTGGCGACCTACCGACTCGACTAGCAGATGGGCTTCGGGTCCAGTCCCATCGCCTCCAGCGTTTCCGCGTAGTCGGCGTACGCCGCGTCGATGGCTTCGGTCGCAGCCGCCGCTGCCGTCTCGCGCTCGGATTCCGGGAGGTTTCCGAGAGCGGCCTCCCCGTCATCGAGCGCTGCCGCTTCCTGTCGAACCTCGCGGAACGTATCGGCCCGCTGTTCGGCCGCCTCGTTGATGAAGAAGCTCACTACCTGCAGGTAGAACCGGTCGGCGACCAGCGGCGCGGCGACGAGGCCGGCCCCGACGCGCCGCGCAGTCCCACTGACGGTTTCGAGGTGATCAATGAACCCATCGGAGTTCCCAGCGTCTGCGTCGATACGGTCCGCCCGCTCGGCCGCGGCCTCGGCGGCTGCCTCGAACTGCGTCGCCACGTCGCTATCAGTCTCGGCAGCCCACCGGTCGAGGATATCTGCGAGTCCTGACTCGCGGGTCGCCGCTGCTGTGAGCACCGCCTCCGTCTCCAGCGTCGCATCTGTCGCTGCGATAAGCACCTTGTCCGAGCCCAGCCTGTCTCGCTCTGTCTCGGTCTGGTCACGGACGGCGTCGATAGTGGCTCCAGCGTCCATACGTCCGCTGGGCGCGGCAGGGGCTTGAAATCCCCGCCCGATTTATCCGCCGGGCAGCGCTACAGTCGGTATGGCCGAGGACTACCCTGACCCGCCGACGGACCCGCCGTCACTATCGGCAGCGGCGTTGCAGGCGAAACTGGACGCCGGCAAGTCGCTCCGGTTGCTCGACGTTCGCAACCGCGACGAGTACGAGCAGTGGCGGATTCGCGGCGCGTCGGTGACGGCGACACAGCTCCCCTTTACGAAGTTCCTCCAGGCGAAGGTGACCGGCGAAGTAGACGACGTCGTCGGCGACGTGGCCGGCACCGGCCCGATAACGGTCGTCTGTGGCCGCGGCGAGGCCAGCGCCTTCGTCGCCGGACTGCTGACTGAACACGGCGTGGAGGCGCAGAACCTCAGCGACGGCATGGAGGGGTGGGCACGGCTCTACGAGGCCCGCGAGATTCCCTGCGACGCCGCAACCGTCCTCCAGTACCGCCGGCCGTCGTCCGGCTGTCTCGGCTACATGGTCGTCAGCGACGGCTCGGCCGCTGTCGTCGACCCGCTGCGGGCGTTCACCGACCGGTACGTCGCCGACGCCGCCGACCACGACGCCTCGCTCACCCACGCTATCGACACGCACGTCCACGCCGACCACGTCAGCGGCGTCCGCCGCCTCGCCGCAGAGACCGGTGCGGAACCGGTTCTCTCCGAGCGGGCAGTCGCCCGCGGCGTCGAGGACGTGACTGCACTGGCCGACGACGAAACGCTCGATGTCGGGTCGGCCACACTGGAGCCTCGCCCCCTGCCTGGCCACACGACCGGCATGACCGGCTTCACTATCGGCGACGTGCTCCTGGCCGGCGACAGCGTCTTCCTCGACAGCGTCGCCCGCCCGGACCTCGAAGCCGGGGCCGACGGCGCTCGCGACCTCGCCCGCGACCTCCATCGCACGCTGACCGACCGACTTGCGGCGCTACCCGATGAGACGCTCGTCGCCCCGGGCCACTACAGCGGACCGACGACACCGGCTGACGACGGTACGTTCACGGCTACCCTGGGTACTCTCCGCGACCGGCTCCCGGGGTTCGCGATGGACCGCGAGTCGTTCGTCGAGTACGTCTGTGACGACATCCCGCCGCGCCCCGCCAACTTCGAGCGGATTATCGCCATCAATCTCGGAACGGAGACGGCCGACGACGACACCGCGTTCGAACTCGAACTCGGCCCGAACAACTGCGCGGCCGCGCCGTCGGACGCGGTGTGACACCGCCGCGAGACAGCAGCTACAACGGGAGTCGCTTGCGGATCTGATCGAGAATCGATTCGTCTTCGTCCGGCTGTGATTCCCCCACCACGCCCTCGCCCGGGAGAATGACGGTTCGCTCCCCGTTGTCCTCGACCTCGATGAGGCCGTCCGCCTTGAGAGCCGCGAGCGCGTCCTCGATACGGTCGATATTCTCTTCCGTCCGCGACCGAAGCTCGAAGACGGTCATCCCCTCATCGCGGCGGTCCGCGAGCGCATCGAGCACCGCAACCTCTGTGTCGTCCCGGTCGCGATACTCCGGCTTCGCTCTCATATGTCCCTCTAAAACCGGCTGGGTCTAATCTTTGTCCCTCGTGAATCTAATCTGGGAACCTGATCCGACGTGTTATAAACTTCTGAACCGGTAAGGTAGACCCCTGATCGAAGCGGTCGTCAGCGACAAACTCGCTGTGACTTATGATTCCGAACCGAGTGATTCGCTACCGTCCCTTTTCATGGTAAGCTGGCCCCTCTTCAGTGGTAGAGCCATACTTTGCCATGAAGACTTGGAGCGACCATTCGTCGGTATAGTACTTGTACGCCCAAATATATTTGATGTGAGTTGTTTCAAACACCCCGCCGTCTTCCGTAACAAACGTTACATTGACCGTATCAGGAATGTACGTGTGGTCCCGGTCTGGAAGGTGGTCATCATTATTGTTATAGTCTTCTACAATGGCATAATACTTCCAGAGCGGGTTTAGCCGGTCATTTCGGGTCTTAGTGAAGTTTGTGGTGTCACGCATTTCAACCGTTATGTGGTATGAGTCATTGTCAGGGAAGGCCTCCATCTCGACAGAACGGTTCTCCTCATCTGCATCGTATAGATACTGCATGTTCTCATCGAATTCCTCAAACTTCTCTGCCTTGCTGAGATCGCCTTCAGTAGTAGATTCGGTTTCCGTTTCAGTTCCTTTGGTAGCTACTGGCGTACTCTCGGTTTCCGTTGGCTCAGGTGTTTGGGTCTCAATACTCTCTGGCGTGGGTTCTGGCGTCTCCGTCGGCGAAACTGTCTCTTCGGCTGGCCCGCTGCCTCCCGCGAACGCAGAGCAGCCGGCAGAGATAATTAAGAGAGCAATGGCGACAGAGCTAACGATAGTTCTAGTCTCACTCATCGTTTTGGGTCTCATTGTTGAGGTCTGTTTCCTTGTTTTCTTTTTCAGTAGGTGGGAGATTCAGAGTTGCAGTCAGGTTTGGCGTTGGTTCTGGTAACGTGCCAGTTGCTGATCCGTCGCCGTCCACTCCCGCAGATGGTGAATCATGTACAGTCTCGCCACCGGCGCTCAAAAATGTGATTCCGCGGACAAGGACGGTGAAGACAGCCACGTAGGCGAACGCAGTCAAGATGCTAACGTACCCCTCTCCGGACTGGATTCCGGGCATCGGTGATTCCTTATTTGCATACCAATGGGCGTCCGTCCACATCATAAGCGGAGTGGTGACTGTGGGTAAGAGAGTGCCTGCAACCGTCGCTAACAGGCAGGCGACTACCTCTTGTGTACTATTCTTTACATAAATCATATTTAGAATTTATTTATTGTCATCTATAAGTTTTAATTCCGAAGTCAGATCTGAAATCTGTTACCAAAAACTCCACCCTCCGCTACCGTCGCCGCCACTGTCATCGTCATCGTC
The DNA here is from genome assembly GCF_000336615.1 of Haloarcula amylolytica JCM 13557. Classification (GTDB taxonomy): domain Archaea; phylum Halobacteriota; class Halobacteria; order Halobacteriales; family Haloarculaceae; genus Haloarcula; species Haloarcula amylolytica. The sequence goes on along the minus strand of NZ_AOLW01000010.1, from coordinate 79,869 downwards.
GCTACCGCCTCCGAACCAACTCCCGGTGTCACCGTCGTCATCACCACCGCTGTCCTCATCATCGTCATCACCGCCACCGATTATGCCGTCAAGGAGACCTCCCTGATCATCGTTATCACTGCCACCACTACCATCATCGTTACCGTTGCTATCATCATCGTCACTACTACTGCCGTCATCGTCATCGTATGACCAGTCATATCCACCGTTGTCATCGTCGCCACCGTCCTCATCGTCGTCATCGTCTCCGCTATCTGGGTTCATCAGGTTATTTGGCACGCTGGATGCTGGACGAGTACTACGACTCTCATCGCTGGAATCGTCGTCATTGTAACTGCCGCCATTATCAACATCAATGAAACCGTCCTGATTCTCTTCCTGTTCCTTTATATCGTCTTTTCGTTCATCGACAGTCTCCTTACTGAACGTGCCTCCGTAACCGTCCTCGGAGTACTTGTTCATGTTCTCTTCATCGATGATCTTGGTGAGTTCATTATCCACGTACACCCACAGGCCGTCCCGGCCGTCAGTGTCGACGATGGTGTCGCCGATAGTCATCGCGGCCGAAGTACAGCCCTTGTTCTGCCCGTCGACGTAGTAGCTTCCGCTACCACCCGGGCAATTACTGCCGCCGCCACCGTTGCCGGACGAGTCGGCGACCTGAACCGTTCGATTGGCGACGCCACGCCGTCCAGCGGCATCGTAGGCGACCGCACGGACGGACACGGAGCCGGACTGGTTGAATGTGTGCGTAATGGTCGCGGTCCCGTTCTCACCGGCGAGTCGCGTCTGGTTTTGGGCGGTGCCGTTGACGACCCAGGCGAGCGTTCGGAGGTCGGCATCACCGGCGGTCGCGTTTGCAGTTAGATTCCGCTGGAGGCCAACGGGAACCGCGGGCGGGGCCGACATCGAGACTGACGGCCCACCGGCGGCCACCACATCGACGTGGAGCGTGTCCGAGCGCGACGCTCCGTCGTCATCAGTAACCGTGACAGTGACGTTGTACTGGCCGGTCTCGGCCGGCGAGAACGTCGTCTGAACGCAGGTCTGGCAGTCAGGCGTGCGCGTCGTGCCGTCCGGCGTTTCGATGGACCACTCGACCCTCTCAATTGTGCCGTCGGGGTCGCGCGAGCCGTTGGCGTCCAACTGGACCGTCGTCTCTCGCTCGACGGACTGGTCCAGTCCGGCGTCGGCAAGCGGTGGCTGGTTCTCGGCCGCCACCGCTGTCCCGCCGAGAAGCGCCGAGAGGGCGAGGACCGACACCACGAGTGTCGTCGTCCGCTGCATTGGCGTAGCGTAGGGCCGGTATCGGTTATAAAATTTCACAATTCAGGCTGAAATTAATATAGCAGCGTCGTGAAACAGGTAGCGCTCTGTCACGAATGGTCGAGCTAACGGGCAGGGTTTAAGTACGCCACGGTGGGAAGTTCTGGCAATGGGTCTCAAATGTTCCGTCCTCGGGCACAAGTACGGTGAGACCACCGTCGAGCGCGAGCGCGAAGAGCAGGGTAGCGAAGTCGTCATCACCATCCAGGAACGGGAGACCTGTGAGCGGTGTGGAAATACGCGGATCGTCTCGGAGAACAAGGAGGTCACGGCAATCGAGACGCCGTCGGACATCGCCAGCGATCTCGTCGAAGACGAGTCCGAATCCGAAACGTCCGAATCCGAGTCACCGCCGGAAGACGAACCTGCTGACAGCGTGGCCGAACCCACAGACGAGGAATCGGAGCGCTCGGGTGGCTGGGATAGCGTCGACGACCCGGTCGAAGCACCGGACGATGCAGGAATCGGCGACGAAAGCGTAGACGCCGGGGAACCGGTCGATCCGTCGGCTGACGACGCTGAGATTATCGACGACAGTGACGATGGCGAGGAGGAAAGCGGCGACGTGGAACTGGACGAGCCGACGACGACGGTCGACGTCCCGGACGCCGAAGGCGAGGAACCGGTGACCGAGGACGAGACCGACCCGGAGAAAGACGACGGGCTCATTCTCGGCGAGGAAGAGGAATCGGAGTCGGCCGGCGACGACCGCCAGCCCGGTGAGTGGCCCGATGAACCGGGGGACGACGGGGACGGCTGGTCGCCGGAGACGATGCCGGTCGATACCGGAACGGACGACGATTCGAGCGTCGAACCGACCAGCGACAGCGCCGTGACGGTTCCGGAAGGCGAGTTCGCCTGTCCGGAGTGTGGATTCACCACCGAGGTGGAATCGACGTCGTTGCGCGCTGGGGACTTCTGTCCGGAGTGTCACAAGGGGTCACTTATCACCCGGGACGAGGAGTGAACGCAAAGGGTAAGACAGCCCCTCGCAAAAACTCGCCCATGCGAGAGTACAAGATGCGACGGGGCGAGCATCTCGAAGACCGCGTCCCAGACATGGAAGCGTTCGTCGAGGAATACTTCGGCGAAGTAACGGATACAGAAGAGTACGAAGGCAACGACTTGCTGGTCGTCGACGACCCCGACAACCCCGTGTTCGACCGGGTCGTCGCGGGCCGCGTCGAGTACGGCTCGAAGAAAGACAAGATCGCACTCCACATCGACGAGCGACCGGCAGAGGACGTCATCGCCGAGGGCAACGTTGACGCGGCCGAGGACGCCGTCGCTATCAAGAACGATTTCCTGGAGGAGGCAACCGACCGCGACGCGAAGGCGCGGCGCGACTCGCTGAAGCGCTCGGTCGAGGACGACGCCGACGCCCCGGACAACGTCTAACGACGGGCGTCGGGCGCACGCAGTCCGTGAGTACCGGCAGGCTGGTACTGCGTATCGGTTCGACACGGCCCGCGTAGCCATCCGGGAGTTCTTCGATATCGACACTGAGTACCGCCAGTATCACGCAGCGTCAGACGGGCGTCACATCTAAATACGCTTGTGGCATAGGTTCACATACGCCTCACCCGGAGGCGCGCACAAGTATCCGGGGCACGAGACACCCCTCGTGTTGCCACGGAGCCAGCTCCGGGGCAGCCTGTCATAGTTTGTCCGCCCGCCGGAGCGGACCCAATCCGGCATTCGAGCGCGGCCAGGCCAGTTACCGAGCCGGCATTCCCGTTTTATCGGCGCGATATCGACGACAAAATGCAGCCGTTGATCGGAAAGATTCGAGAGTCAGAACGGCGCTACTCGGCGAGCCCGTAACCGCGCTTGAACAGCACGTAGTCGATTGACAGCACGACCACGGTCGTCCCGGTCAGGACGGCCAGCGACGTGTTCGGGTCGATTTCGGTGACGCCGATCATGCCGTAGCGAACGCCGTTGACCATGTACACCATGGGATTGAGCAGCGAGACGTTCCGCCAGAACGCCGGCAGGACTTCGAGCGAGTAGAACACCGCGCCGAAAAAGACCAGCGGCCGGAGGATGAACTGGTTCATCACCGTGAGGTAGTCGAAGTCGCTCGCCCAGAGGCCGCCGATGACGCCGAGGCCGCCGAACAGCGTGGTAATCACCAGCAGGAACGAAACGAGATACACGGGGTTGGCGACAGGGACGGAGGTGAACACCAGTCCCACGCCGACGATCAGCAGCGACGTGACGACCCCCCGGAGTGCGCTGGCCGAGACATAGGCGGCCACCATGCTCCGGTTCGACATCGGGGAGGTGAGGACCGCCTGGATGTAGTCGTTCCAGCGCCCGTGGAAGATAGTGAAGGAGGCGTTCTCGAAACTGTCCGAGATGGCCCCGAGTACGACCAGTCCGGGCAGGACGAACTGGAGGTAGCTCACGCCCGCAATTTCCCCAATCCGGCTCCCCAGAATCACGCCGAACACGGAGAAATACAGCGCGTTCGTGATAATCGGCGGGAGGAACGTGTTGTACGGCCGGCGGACGAACCGGAGTATCTCCCGGCGGACCAGCGTCAGGAACTGGGTCGCGTTCGCGTTCATGCGGACACCTCCGCGTACTCGCGGTCGTCGCGGGTCATGTCGACAAACACCTCTTCGAGCGACGCGCGGCGGATCTCCAGCGAGGTGACGGTGTGGCCCTGTGCTTCGAGTTCGCGCATTATCGCCGGCGCGGTCTGGCTCCCGCCCATCGCGGTGACGGCCAGCCCTTCGTCGGTCAGTTCGACGTCGGTGATCCCCTCCACGTCGAGTCGCGGGGCCGTCCGCGGCATCTCGGCGAGTTCGAGGACGATAGTGTCGGTGCCACGGGCCATCAGGTCGTCGGGAGTCGCCACCTCGACCTTCTGTCCGTCGTCCATGATCGCGACCCGGTCACAGAGGCGTTCGGCCTCCTCGATGTAGTGCGTCGTCAGCAGAATCGTTGTCCCGGCGTCGTTCATTCGGTTGATAATCTCCCAGAGGTCGTGGCGGAGCTGGACGTCCACGCCCGCCGTCGGCTCGTCGAGGATGAGCAGATCCGGATCGGAAACCAGCGCACGCGCAAGGACGAACCGGCGTTTCATCCCGCCGGAGAGCCAGTCGAAGCGCGTGTCGCGTTTGTCCCAGATCCCGACCGTCTTCAGCGCGTCTTCGGCGCGCTCTTGGGCCTCGGCCCGACCGATTCCGTGGTAGCCGGCCTTGTGTTCCAGCACCTCGATGATGGGGAAGAAACGGTCGACGTTGAACTCCTGTGGCGCGACGCCGATGCGGTCGCGGGCCTCCCGGTAGTCCTCTTCCACGTCGAAGCCGAACACTTCGGCGGTCCCCTGGTCCTTGTGGACGAGGCCGACCAGCGTGTTGATGAACGTTGTCTTGCCGGCCCCGTTCGGCCCGAGCAGCCCGAAGAACTCGCCTTGCTCTACTGTCAATTCTAGGTCGTCGAGCGCCTGGACGTCGCCGTAACGCTTCTGTAATCCACTGGCGCGTATCGCCGGTTCAGTCATTGCCGCTCTTAACGTGGCGACACCGAAAAACGCATTGAAGCCCCCGAAAACCGGCAGTTAGACTGATACAAGCTGACAAGATCGACCGAACGGCGAGGTCCCGTCGGCCGGGCTGTCACAATCCTACTGACCGAGGCGTTCCCGGGAGATGCCGACGCCAGCCGGCGTGATGATGAGCTGGTCGTCGTCCTTCTGGACGATGTCGCCGCCGACCTCGTTGGCGACCTGCTTGAGTTCGTCGCTGATGTGTTCCATCGTGCGGTCCTGCGTGGAGTGGCGCGTGATGTCCGCGACGACCACGTCACCGTCGTAGACGGCGTCTTTGATGTCGATGACGTCCTGCTTGTCGCTGATACGGGCGATCCGGACCTGGCGTTCGAGTTCCGTCCCGGTCATCTCGAATTCGTTCGCGTCCAGTTCGACGTAATCCTCGGTGTTCCGAGAGGATCCAGACTCCCCGAGGATCTTGCTCATCAGTCCCATGTCACTCACGGCGTGCGCTACCCGTTTCAACTTTTCGTCCATCGAACGTATCGCCACAGCACACCCTGATCAGCCGTGGTGACGATCAGGAACAGCGTGTACTGCACAAGACGTTATTCAGTGGCGGAACAAACACCGGAAACGATGCGCCCGCCCTCCATCAGGAAAACTCCCCTCACCGTCACGGCAGTCGGTGGTGTCCTTTATGCCGTCGCTGTGCTGTCGTGGCTGTTTGCGAACGGCGTCCACTTCGCGTCGCAGGACCCGACGACATTCGCGTTCGGGGCCGGCTACGCCGCCGTTGGGATGGTCCTCGTAGCCGCTGTCCCGCTGTATCTCTGTAGCCGCCTCTCACTCGTCACGCCGGTGCTCATGACACTCTGGCTGCTCGGCAACACTGTGTCTCAGTGGCTGTACGGGACGCATCTCCACCCGCTGTCGTCGTATCTCACCGTCTGGCCCCTGCTGCTCGGGGTGGCCGTGGGCGCTGGCGTGGTCGAAGCGGTGGTCAGAATCGGCATAGACCGTACCCTCGACCGGTCCGGGCTTCGGCCGCTGGTGTGACTGGAGTGCGATATCGGTGGACTGCGCTACACCGAGAACTCGAACAGGTCGTCGCCGACGTGGTGGAGCGACTTGACGACTTTCCCGCTGTCGCCGACCATGTCGTCGCCGCTGGTCTGTGCGCGGCCGACGGCGAGGAACTTCCCGTGGGACTCCTCGTTGATGACGACCAGATCGCCCTCGCTGATGTCGTCGTCGGCCTCGGTGATGCCCGGCCGCATGATGTCAGCGCCGTCCGAGACAAAGGAGACGGCCCCGGCGTCGACGGTGACGACGTGTTTCTGTGGCGGATGCTGATTGGCACCTTGTACTGTGAGGAACGGTTCTTTCTCGGCGGCTTCGCCGCCTCCATCCGAGGGACGGGGTCCCTCGCGATCCAGATAAAGCACGAGCGGGTCGCCATCGACGAGGACGACGTCCCAGTCGCTGTCGTCGAACTCGACCTTCTCGAAGCTGTCCGCATCGAGTTCGACACCGAGGTTGTCCGACAGCGCCGTCGTGATGGTGTCGACCTCGTCCGAACGGAGGTGGTGTCGCGACTTGACTTCCATACCCGCGTCTCCTCGGCGACAGAGGGTAAGCGTAACGAACCGTGCGGACGGTGTGGCGGACGCAGGTTTTTGTCCGCGCGGGCCAAGGTCGGGGTATGCGAGTCGTCACGCTGCTGCCCTCGGCGACGGAAATCGTCTACGCGCTCGGCGTGGAGCCGGTCGGTGTCTCACACGAGTGCGACTATCCGCCGGCGGCCCGCGAGAAGCCGTCGGTCAATCGCTCGCGCGTCGACCCGACGGCGTCGAGCGGCGAGATCAACGAGCAAGTCGCGGCTGCCGAGGAGAGCGGCGGCGTCTACGCTATCGACCGCGAGACGCTCGCGGAACTGGACCCCGACCTCGTCGTCACCCAGGGCGTCTGTGACGTCTGCGCCGTCGACCACGTCATCGTCGCCGAGGCCGTCGAGGAACTGGGACTGGACGCCGACGTGCTGACGCTGGACGTCCACAGTCTCGACGACCTGTTCGAGTCCATCCACCGAGTCGGTGCGGCGGTCGGGCGCGACGACCGCGCCGCAGACCTCGTCGCGGACCTCCGGGACCGCGTCGCGGCGGTCGAAACCACGGCGGCGCGAGCCGAGACGACGCCCCGCGTAGCGGTGCTCGACTGGCTCGACCCGGTGATGGTCGGCGGGCACTGGGTGCCCGAAATGGTCCGGAAAGCCGGCGGCACCTACGGCATGGAAGAGGCGGGCGCTCACTCCCGGCCCCGCGAGTGGGAGGAGGTCGTCGACTACGACCCCGAGGTGCTGGTGGCCGCGCCCTGTGGCTTCGACGTGGCACAGACCCGCGAGAACCTCGCCGACCTGACTGAGCGGCCCGGGTTCGACGACCTGACCGCGGTCCGGGACGGCCGGGCGTACGTAATGGATGGCCACCACTACGTGAATCGGTCGGGGCCGCGCCTCGTGGACACGCTTGAGTTCCTGGCGGCGCTGTGTCACCCGGACCTGTTCGAAACGCCGCCGAAAGATGTGGTTGTAGACCTGCCGGCGCTCCGGGCGTAAACTGTCAGGGCACCGAACGCGGCATCAGCGGTCGGGGAGGAACGAGCGAACCGCCGCGCCGGCCTTTTCCAGGGCTCGCCAGACGCCGACATGGCCGACATCGGATAGTTCGACGACCGAGGCAGCGCTCATCGCGCCGTCGATTGCCCGAATCCCGTCGCGGAGATATGCCGGACTCTCGGACCCAGCAAGGAGTAGCGTGGATGCATCGACCGTGAGCGAGTCCGGGAGTTCGTAGGACCCGACGACTGCGCTCTCTCGGACGACCGTCTCGGCCAGCGGCGCACGCTCGGCGGTAGGCCACTGCGAGGGGTCGCCGCTGGTGCTCGTCTCGCGGAAGAACGCCTCGATGACGGCTTCGCGGTCGCCCGCGTCGAGGTGGTCCCGGAGCCGTGGCGTGAGCGGAGTCCCGTCGCGGTGCTGGCCGACCAGTATCGCCGGTTCGTACAGAATTAGCTGCGCGATATCGGACTCTCTGGCGGCTTCCAGCGCACAGAGCCCCCCGAAGGAGTGGCCGAACAGCACTGGGTCATCCGGGAGCGAATCGACCAGCGCGACCACGTCGTCGACCTCGCGGGCGAGCGAGTGGTCGTCGCCGTCGCCGCTCTCGCCTCGGCCCCGTCGGTCCATCGCGACGGGCGTGTAGCCGTCAGGTAACTGAGAGCGAAACCGGTCCCAGACCGCCGACGTTCCGGTCGTTCCATGCACCAGCACGACCGGCGTGCCGTCACCGGGGCGGTCGTACGCGATGGCGGTCCCGTCGGGTGCCGTGAGCGTATCCATCGGACCGCATACTCCGTACGGCGGTTGATAAAGCGTTGTGAATCGACAGAACGGAGGCGTTCCCGCGTCACACTACCGCTGCGACCAGCCCGACGTAGGTGTTGCCGAGGACGACAACTGCGCCCAGCGCGACGATTGACAGAAGCCAGGCCCGCCACAGCGGGACCCGCTCGACCACGTCACGACACTCAAGCAGGACGACGCCGACGTAGAGAACCACAGCCATCTTCAAAGCGATTACGAGCAGCGGTTCGTGGATAAGGAGGGTCCGTATCCAGGGGTTAGCTTCCAGTCCCGGCCCGGCAAACCGGGCGGCAAACAGCGTCGACAGCGCGTCGCCAAAGCCCCAGACGAGCACCAGCGAGAACACCAGTTCGACGTAGCTGGGCATCTGGAGACGAACCGAGAGGGGGTGAGACGCGTGGTCAGGGTGGGACATGTGAGTGGCTACCGTTACTCGCGGCTATCAGCGCATAAAACTCGGTTCCGCAGTATCAGCCGTGAAAACTGGCGCAAGTACAGAGCGAGCCGGCCAGTACAAAGCGAGCCGGTCAGTCCTCGGCGAGCGAACAGCGACCCTCGTAGCTGGCGTCGGCGACGCTCGCGATGGCCGGGTCGTCGCCACACACCGGGCAGTCGGGGTTGGCGGCGACGGGGATTTCCTCGAAGGACATCTCGGCGGCGTCGTAGGCGATGAGTCGGCCGTCCAGCGTCTCGCCGTAGTCCATCGCGAGCTTGACGACTTCGGTCGCCTGCATGCATCCGATGGTACCCGGTAGCACGCCTAAAACGCCCGCAGTCGCGCAATCAGGGACAGTTCCCTCCGGCGGCGCTTCGGGGAACAGACAGCGGTAACACGGGCTGTCGCCCGAGAACGTCGTCACCTGTCCCTCGAACTGGAAGATAGCGCCGTGTGAAAAGGGCGTGCCCGAGAGCGTGCAGGCGTCGTTGACGAGGAACCGCGTGGCGAAGTTGTCGGAGGCGTCGACGACGATGTCGTAGTCGGCCACCAGGTCGGTCGCGTTCTCCCGCGCCAGTCGCAGTTCGTGGCGGTCGACGGTCACGTCGGGATTGAGGCCGGTGACGAACTCGGCAGCGCTGTCGACCTTCGGCCGGCCAACGTCGTCGTCGCCGTGGATGACCTGCCGCTGGAGGTTCGACCGCTCGACGGTATCGTCGTCGACGATTCCGAGCCGGCCGATACCCGCAGCCGCGAGGTACTGGAGGACCGGTGCGCCGAGGCCACCGGCCCCGACGACCAACACCTCAGTGTCGAGCAGCGCGGCCTGGCCCTCCGGCCCCACGTCGTTCATGATGATATGCCGGGAGTACCGGTCAAGCTGTTCTGGGTCCAGATCCGGTCGCATAGCGAGGCTTGGCAGCCCGGAGAAATAAACGCCGGGTTCGTCGTGGATGCAGTTCGGGACGGAGCGCCGAGACGCACAGCCAGAACAGCCGGCCGCTCAGTTGTTTCGCTCGAGGTCCGCAACGAGGTCGTCTATCGCCTGATTGATATCGCTGAGAAGGTCGGTTTGCTCATCGGATTCCTCGGCGATGTCGGCCGTACCGTCGGCGATATCCTCGGCTGCGTCCGTGGACTGGTCGATCATGCTGGCCACTTCCTCGGTCGAGGCGGCCTGCTGGTCTGTGGCGGTGGCGACCTCCTCGATACCGTTGTTGACCTCGCGGACAGTGTCGTCGATCTCTTCGAGGATTTCGGTCGACTCCTCGACAGTGTCGATACCTTCGTCGATCTCGTCGTTGCTCTCTTCGAGGCTCTCGACGGCGTTTTCGGTGTCGTCCTGAATGCCGTCGATCATCTGCTCGATGGTCGTCGCCTGCTCCTGTGACTCCTCGGCGAGGCTCTTGACCTCGTTTGCGACGACGGCGAACCCTTCACCTGCCTCGCCGGCGCGGGCGGCCTCGATAGACGCGTTCAGCGCCAACATGTTGGTCTGGTCGGCGATGTCGTTGATGACGTCGACGATCTCGTCGATCTCCTCGACGCTCTCCTGAATCGTCTTGACGTCCTCGGCGACGCTGTCGGCCGCCTGCTGGATGTTCTCCATCGCCTCGTGGACGTCGTCAGCGTTCCCCTGCCCGCGTTCGGCGAGTTCCTTCGCTTCGCGGGAGGCCGCGGACACCTCCTCGGACGACGAGGCGATCTGCTCGACCGACGCCGAGAGGTTCGACACCTCGTTTGCGATGTCTGTCAGTCCCTCGTACTGCTCGGCGGCCTGTTCGCGGATCTCGGCAGTTTCCTCCGCGATTCCGACCGACGAGTCCTCCAGCTCGGCCAGCATCGTCTGGACCTCGCTCGCTGCAGTGTGGCTGTAGCCGGCCTCCGTGTCGATATTCTCCGTGACGTCGTCCTCGATGTCCGTGTCGATCCCCGTCCCTGTTTGGTTCGGTACATTTTCCGTCGGTCTCTCAGCCATAGTAGTCGTCACAATGGGAGGGGAATATAAAACGAGTTGCCCGATAATATCAGAGTCGATATCTGGAACGGAGTCCGTCGACCGTCGTGTCAGCAGTCGTACAGCGCACGGTACTTCTCGTCGGCGTAGTCGAGGAAGTGTTCGGCAGTGAAGGACTCACCCGTCGCTTCTTCGACGAGGTCGTCAGTCCGATAGCGTGCGCCGTGCTGGTGGACGTTCTCGGTGAGCCAGTCGTGGATGGGGCCGAACTCGCCGGCGCGGACGTGGTCGTCGAAGCCGTCGATATCCTGCCGAGCGTGGTGGTCCAGTTGCGCGGCCAGCACCGACCCGAGCGTGTAGGTGGGGAAGTAGCCGAATGCGCCGTTGGTCCAGTGGATGTCCTGCAGGCAGCCCTCGGCGTCGGTGTCGGGGCGGATACCGAGATACTCTTCCATCTTGTCGTTCCAGACCGCCGGTACGTCTTCGACGTCGAGGTCCCCGCGGATGAGGTCCCGTTCGATTTCGAAGCGGACGATGATGTGCATGTGATACGTTAGCTCGTCCGCCTCGACCCGGATGAGGTTGTCGTCGTACACCTCGTTGAACGCTTCGTAGAACTGCTGGGCGGTGGCGTCGGTCCCGAGATGGTCGTTGGCCGTCTCGGTGAAGAAGTCCCAGAACGGGCGCGAACGGCCGACGTGGTTCTCCCAGAAGCGGGACTGTGACTCGTGAACGGAGAGGTCGCGATTGTCGCCCAGCGGCGTGCCGTACGCTTCCTGTGGCAGGCCGAGCGTGTACGTCGCGTGGCCGAACTCGTGGATGGTCGAGCCGAGCGCGTCAAGCGGGTCCTCGGGGGTGAAGCGAGTGGTGACGCGGGCGTCGAACTGCGTCCCCATCGAGAACGGGTGGGGTGCAGTGTCGAGGCGGCCGCGGTCCCAGTCGTAGCCAAGCGTGTCAAGCGCCGTCTCGACGAGGTCGTGCTGGGTGTCGTCGTCGTAGGTGCCCTCGAATGGGTCGGCAAGCGTCACGTCGCTGTCGGCGATGTCGTCGATGAGCGGAACGAGCGCGTCACGGAGGTTCGTGAGTACTTCCTCGGCAGTGTCGATGCCGAGATACGGCTCGTACTCCTCGAACAGCACCTCGTAGGGGTCGCGGTCGGGGTCGATGGCGGCGGCGTACTCCCGGCGGAGTTCGACCAGTTCTTCGAGCGTGTCGGCGAAGGCGTCGAAGTCGTCCTCGGCCTTGGCCTCCTTCCAGACCGGTAGGGCGTTCGAAGACGCTTCGGAGAGGCGTTCGACCAGATCTGCGGGGACCTTCGTGGCTCGCTCGTGGTCCCGCCGGACCTCCCGAACGACGGCCTTCTGGTCGGGGTCGAGGTCGGCGTCGTCGAGTTCGTCCAGCCAGTCGGCCAGGGCGTCGTCGGTAAGCAGATCGTGATGGAGCGTCGAAATGGCGGAGGTCTGTTTCGCCCGGGCCGGCGTGCCGGCGTCGGGCATCATCACCTGCTGGTCCCAGTTGAGGACGCCCCCGGCGTCCTCGATGTAGTGGAGGCGGCGGACGTGATCCAGGAACTGCTCGTACGTGGACTCGCTGTCCTCGCTCGCTGTTGCCATACAGCGGCGTTAGGCCGGGGTCCCTAAAGAACCGATGCCGCCGGTAAGGAGTGTGGTGGTTGGCATGACGGTTCAACGAAATCTGTTGGATTGGAGCACTGTCTTCAAACAGCCAGAAAGCCCCGCCATGTCGGCGGGCTAAACAGCGACCGGATGGGATTTCAGGCGCACTGAATTTGGTGAGAAGACGAATACGACACGCGGCCACACACTCACAGCCGAGACTGTGGCCACGACTCGGCAACACGCTCGTAGATGTCCTGACACCGTTCCAACACAGCCAGCGACACGCTCTCATCACCAGTGTGGGCCTCGCCGGGTTCGGCCGCGCCGACGATTACACACTCGGTCCCGGCCTGGGCGAGCCAGCCGGCGTCGGTCGCGTGCGGTTTGACGACGTGTTCGGGTGTAGCGTCCTGCGCGGCGGTAGCGGCGTCCAGTGCCGCGTTGGCGAAGTCGGCGTCGCCACAGGCCATCGGCGGGAGGTCCTGGTCGACGCGCCAGGAGACGCCGTCGATGGCCTCGACCCTGTCAAGCGGCGCGCGCTCGCCGGGGACCGTCCGCTCGTCGACCGTGACCGCACAGCGCTCGGGGATGACGTTCCAGGCCGAGCCGCCGTCGATTTCGGTGACGGCGACACTCCCGCTCATCTCGTGACCGAGCACGGTTGTCGACGGGAAGTCGAGGTCCCGGACCACGTCGACGGCGTCAGTCGCACGGTAGATGGCGTTCGCGCCGGCCTCGGGTTCGCTGGCGTGGGCCGCGGCACCCTCGGTGACGATAGTCGACCCCCGCCGGCCCTTGTGGGCGACGGCCACGTCCGTCGTTCCGGGTGCGGAGTAGCCGGTCGACCCCTCGCCGACGACAGCGTAGTCGGGGGCGAAGCCGTCCTCGATGGCGGCCTGACAGCCGAGACCGCCCTGTTCCTCGCCAGCGAAGGAGGCGAAGACCAGTTCGCCGGCGGGATCGGCGTCCCGGAAGGCCAGCATCGCCGCGGCGACGCACCCCTTCATGTCCGCAGCGCCCCGACCGTAGAGGCGGCCGTCGTGTTCCTCGAGGACGTACTCGCCGCCGGCGTCAACCTGCGACCCGTCCGGCGGGACCACGTCGTGGTGGCCGACGAGGGCGAGCGACGTATCGCCCTGGCCCTTGCGGGCGATGACGTTCCCGTGGTCGTCGCGGGTGACCTGTGCGTCGGTGTGGTCCCGGAGCCACGCTGTGATGTGCTCTCCGGCAGCCGCTTCGTCGTCGTGACTGGGGATCGAAACGAGGTCGCGAGTCAGCGACGGCAGCGTCTCCATACCGTGGCTCGGGAGCGCGGGCAGCAAAAAATCCGCGACGGGCTCGGGGGGCTGTGTCTCGCCGAACAGAGAACTACGGGACAGCCCTAAACAGTTCGGTAGTGCCCAAATACATACCAAATACGTATATTGAGGTGATGCGTTCTGAAATAGCGGTCGAAGCGGCCACAGCCGAGGAAGTCAGCGAACTGCGGCGGGCACTGCGGGGCAACCAGCGCGTTGACCTCGTTGCGACGAACGCCGAAACAGTCGAACTCAGCGGTGAGCGGCGCGGCCTCCGAGAGCTGACCCGGACGCTCCTAGTTCGCGAACGTAGCGCTCGGGAGTTCGGACAGGCGGCGCTCGCCGCAGCCGACCGGAGTGTCCGAACGCGGTTGCAAAAGGCCGTCTAGGTCGGCTGCGCTACAGCGTCTGTCCCGTTTTCCCAGTTGTGGTGCACAGAGACAGCGTACGGACTCCACACCCTTATCAACGGCAGTCTCCAACTGCCGATATGGAAATCGTACCGGACACGAGCGTGGTCATCGACGGCCGCGTGTCCGACCAAGTGAAGGCCGATGCCGACCCCGACACCGACGTCGACGGCATGGGCTTTGCCGGCGCGACGGTCGTCGTTCCCGAAGCCGTCGTCGGCGAACTCGAAGCACAGGCGAACGACGGCCGAGAGACGGGCTGGGAGGGGCTCGAAGAGCTCCAGACGCTCGTCGACCTGGCCGAGGAAGGCACCATCGACGTGGAGTACGTCGGCCGGCGGCCAGACGCTATCGAGAAACGAGAGGCCGGCGAGGGGCAGATTGACGCGCTCATCCGGGACATCGCCGGTGACCGCGGTGCCACGCTCGTGACCAGCGACGACGTGCAGGCCCAGGTGGCCCGCGCGAAAGGGCTCGCAGTGGAGTTCGTCGAGCCGGTCAAGCGGACGGTCGACCGCCTGCAGATCGAGAACTTCTTCGACGAGGGGACGATGAGCGTCCACCTCAAGGTCGGCGTCCAGCCCTACGCCAAGAAAGGCTCTATCGGCGACATGCAGTACACGCCGATCCGCGACGACCCTGCAACCGAAAGTGAGCTACGGGAGTACGCCGCCGACATCGAGGAGAGCGCGCGCGCCTCGCCGGACGGCTTCCTCGAACTCGACGAACCCGGGATGACCATCACACAGTTCCGGGACTTCCGGATCGCCATCGCGCGGCCGCCCTTTTCCGACGCACTGGAAATCACGGCGGTCCGGCCCATCGTCAAGACCGAGCTGGACGATTACGAGTACGCGGACCAGCTCCGCGACCGCTTCACCGAACACCAGCGCGGCGTCCTCATCTCCGGCTCGCCCGGGGCCGGGAAGTCCACGTTCGCACAGGCGGTCGGGGAGTTCCTCGTCGACGCCGACTACGCAGTCAAGACGATGGAGAAGCCGCGGGACCTTCAGGTCGGCCCGAACATCACGCAGTACACCGAACTCGGCGGCTCGATGGAGAAAACGGCCGACTCGCTGCTGATGGTCCGGCCGGACTACACCATCTACGACGAGGTGCGCAAGACCGATGACTTCGAAGTGTTCGCTGATATGCGACTGGCCGGCGTCGGCATGGTCGGCGTCGTCCATGCGACCCGCGCCATCGACGCGCTTCAGCGGCTCATCGGCCGCGTCGAACTCGGGCTCATCCCACAGATCGTCGACACCGTCGTTTACATCGAAGCCGGGGAGGTCGACACGGTCTACGACGTGACGACGGAGGTCAAGGTCCCGCAGGGACTCATGGAGGAAGACCTCGCGCGACCGGTCATCATGGTCAAGGACTTCGAGACCAACCGACCGGAGTTCGAGATCTACACCTTCAACAACCAGGTCGTCACGGTCCCGCTGGGCGACGACGAGGACGAGCAGGACTCCGGCGTCGACCGCCTCGCCAAGCAGGAGGTCGAGCGCGAGATTCGCTCTATCGCCCGCGGCCACGTCGAGGTCGAACTGCGCGGGCCTAACACCGCCGTCGTCTGGGTCGAGGACGACGACATCTCGCAGGTCATCGGCAAGGGCGGCGGCCGCATCTCCGACGTGGAGAACCGCCTCGGCATCGACATCGACGTGCGGACCTTCGAGGAACGGCCGTCAGGTCCCTCCGGCGGCCCCCAGACCGAGTCCGGCGGCAAGGAGGGCGAAATCGTCCAGCCGGAAGTCACGTCCCGGCACGTCATCGTCCCGCTCGACGGTCACGCTGGCGATACGGTCGAACTGCAGGCCGACGGCGAGTACCTCTTCACCGCGACGGTCTCCCGCAGCGGCGAGATTCAGGTCTCGCGCGGGTCGGGCATCGCCGAGGAACTAGAGCGAGCGATCGACCGCGGCAGCATGATTACTGTCGTCCCGTCGTAGAATATTGTAGCGGTCGCAAACGGTTTTGGTCCCTGTACGCCGAGCGGAGCGAGGCGTTTCACCGACGTGAGGCCGGAGGCCGAACCGTCGGCCTTTTTCATCGACGTTTTTCAAGGAGTGGTTCCTACAGTGAGCGAAGCGAACGAAGCAACCCGACGCTGAAAAAGGTCGTAGAGCGAGCCATCGACCGCGGCAGCACGATTACTGTCGTCCCGTCGTAGACTCGGCGAGCAGGACAGCCGCACAGGAGTTTGACTAGCGCTCTGTCGAATCGTCCAGCAGGATACGACATCGGTAACTAATCGTGTCGGATTCGACAGTCGAACTGCCGAAAACGACAGCTAAATTCCGGTGGAGCACGACCGACTAGCCATGACCGACGCAGTCGTCAGGAGCTTACAAGACCAGGCGACGCTGGCCGCCCGAGTGGAGCGCGGTGACGCACCGGAGTGGGTCGGGGCCCACTGGCGGACGTTCCGCGAGGGGCTGACCGGTGAGCGGAACGGCTCCCCGTTCCCCTGTTTCTTCGGGGCGGAGTCGGTTCGCGACGGCGATCCGCTGTACACAGCGGTCCCGTCGATGAGTGACCCGGACGCGCTGTTCGACCTCGGCCAAACGCTGCTCACGTATCTGGAGACCTATCAGGACCACAGCGAGCGGGCCTCACTGGTCACCTTCTTCCGGCCGCCCGAACGACCGCTAACGGAGGCCGAGTACCATGACCGGCTCTGGCATATCCTCCAGTTCCTCCACGTCCACGACCCGGAGCCGTGGCCCGAGGACATCCCGACCGATCCGGATGACCCGCACTGGGAGTTCTGCTTCGGCGGCGAGCCGATGTTCCCGACCTGCCGCGCGCCGTTCTACGACACGCGAAAGAGCCGCTACTGTCCGGTCGGGCTGGAGATCACGTTCCAGCCCCGGGCGCTGTTCGAGGACCTGAACGTCACGGCCGATGCCGAGGCTGGCCAGCACGCCCGCGATATCATCCAGGGACGGCTGGAGGAGTACGACGGCGTCTGTCCTCACGCCGACCTAGGCGATTGGGGTGTCGAGGGCGACCGAGAGTGGCCCCAGTATATGCTGTCGTCGGACGAGGACGCGTCGCCGGACGAGTGTCCGATAACCGTGACGCGCGAGCACCCGAAATCGAAGTGGCTTATCGAGACGCCCGCCCCGGAGCCGGCCGACTGACATGGTCGACCTTCCCGAGACGCCGGTGCTCGTGCTGGTGGACTTCCAGCAGGGATTCGACGACCCGGCGTGGGGGACGCGGAGCAACCCCGACGCCGAGGCGAACGCGACGCGCCTGCTTACCGAATGGCGAGAGCGTGGGCTTCCGGTCGTCCACGTCCGGCACAACTCGACGGAGCCGGATTCGCCGCTCCGGCGCGGCGAACCGGGGTTCGCGTTCAAGCCGGAACTGGAGCCCGAACCGGGAGAACCGACGGTCGAGAAGCGCGTCAACGGCGCGTTTGTCGACACCGAACTGGAGGCGTGGCTCCGCGAACGGGACCACGAGACGCTCGTCGTCTGCGGGCTGACGACTGACCACTGCGTGTCGACGACGACGCGGATGGCCGAAAACCGCGGGTTTGAGGTTGTCGTCCCGGACGATGCGACGGCGACGTTCGACCGAACGCTCGACGGCGAACGCTTCGACCCGTCGCTCGTTCACCGGACTGCATTGGCGCAGCTACGCGGTGAGTTCGCGGAGATCGCGACGACGGACGACGTAGTCGCGTCGCTGTAACCAGCGGCTGCGTGAACGCGTCGCGAAACAGCCAAGCGAGAAGGCGTGTCAGTCCGAGACGGCGGCGTCCGCTTCCGCCGGTTGGTCGATAATCTCGTAGAGATTCTGTCGCGCGTCGGCGAAGTACACGTCTTCTTCGATGACACCGACTTCGTCGAGTCGTTCCAGAGCGTAGCGAACGGTCCGTGCCGAGAGCATCGACTCCTCGACGATGCCTTTCTGTGTCAGCGGGCCGTCGTACTCCAGAACCTTGTATACGAGCTTTGCGCTCGGCGGAAGGTCTGCGATGGCCTCCCCATCAGAGTCCGTCATTACCCGTAATCACAAGCGCCGGGCGCATAAAGATTGAGGAGTCCATCTCGCCGCCGCACGCATTCGCGGCCGCGTCACAGTACTGAACCGCGCACCTTTTGGTTGCGGGTAGTGGAACGTGTGGTATGGCTACGGAAACGGCGGACGGAATGAGCTCCCATATGCGGGGGCTCACTGTCACGACGCTGACAGCCGTCGCTGGCATCGCCGCCGCGTTCGGTTCCAACGAGTTAGCGGCCACGCCGGACGCCCCGCAAGGGATACTTGTCCTCGCGGTCGCTATCGCAGCACAGTTCCCGATTCTGCGGGTGATCGGCATCGACACGGACGACCTCTCGGCGAAGGACGTGCTCTACATCGGCTTCATGACCTTCTCGCTGTGGTTCGTCTCGTGGGGCATTCTCCTCACGACGGGAGCGTAACGATGGCTGAAGACAGTATCGCCGTCGTCGACCTAGAGCGGTGTCAACCCGACCGCTGTAACTACGAGTGCATGAACTACTGCCCGCCAAACCGCAGCGGGAAAGAGTGCATCGTCAAGCGGGAGGACGAGTACGAGGAGGACGAGCCCTTCGAAGGCCAGCCCGACCAGGTCCGCATCTCCGAGGAGATCTGTCTGGGTGAGTCCTGCGGTATCTGCGTCAACAAGTGCCCGTTCGACGCTATCGAGATCATCAATCTCCCACAGGAGCTGACCGACGACCCGGTCCACCGCTACGGGGAGAACGCCTTCGCGCTGTACGGGCTTCCGAGTCCCGCCGAGGGCCAGGTCACCGGGATTCTCGGCCCGAACGGCATCGGGAAGACCACCGCCGTCCGCATCCTCGCCGACGAGATGCAACCCAACCTGGGCCGGTACGGCGAGGAACCGAACTGGGACGAAATTCTCGACGAGTACCGCGGGACCGCCCTGCAAGAGTACCTCGAACAGATGCGCGACGGCGACGTGAGCGTCGCTCGCAAGCCCCAGTACGTCGACCGGATTCCGGACCAGTTCGACGGCAAAGCCATCGAGCTGCTGGACCAGACCGACGAACGCGGCGACCTCGACTACCTCATCGAGCAGACGGGTATCGAGCCGGTCGTCGACAACCACATCGACGACCTCTCCGGCGGGGAACTCCAGCGGGTCGCGCTCGTCGCCACGCTGGCGCGGGACGCCGATTTCTACTTCCTCGACGAGATCACGCCGTATCTGGACATCGGCCAGCGGATGACCGCCGCACGGCTCATCCGGGAACTCGCCGAGGAGGAGGACCGCTCGATGCTCGTCGTCGAGCACGACCTCGCCATCCTGGACCTGCTCGCGGACAATATCAACGTCGCCTACGGGACCCCCGGCGCGTTCGGTGTCATCACGCCCCCAAAATCGACGAAGAAGGGCATCAACGAGTACCTCTCGGGCTACCTCGAAAACGAGAACATGCGCATCCGCCAGACGGACATCGAGTTCGAGGAGCACGCGCCACGGAGCGCTTCCACCGGCGACGTGGTTATCGAGTACCCCAAGCTCCAGAAGAGCTACGGCAGCGGCGAGTTCTCGCTGGACGTCGAGGCCGGCACCATCCGCGAGAGTGAAGTGCTGGGCGTCGTCGGCCCGAACGGTATCGGGAAGTCGACGTTCGCAAAGATGCTCGCCGGCCGGCTCGAACCGACCGCGGGCGACATCGACACCAGCCTCGACATCGCCTACAAGCCCCAGTACATCGAGATAGACCAGCCGATGCGCGTCGACGCCTTCCTCGCGTCGATTACGGACGACTTCGGGAGTTCCTACTGGAACACCGAAATCGCACAGCCGCTCCAACTGGAGTCGGTGATGGAACAGCAGCTCACCGACCTCTCGGGCGGGGAGCGCCAGCGGGTCGCCATCGCGGCCTGCCTCTCGAAGGACGCCGACCTCTACCTGCTGGACGAGCCTTCTGCCCATCTGGACGTGGAGCAGCGCGTCATGGCGACCTCTGCCATCCGGCGCTACGCGGAGAACCACGACGCGACGGCGATGGTCATCGACCACGACATCTATATGATCGACCTGCTGGCCGACCGCCTGCTCGTCTTCGACGGCGAGCCGGCCCGGAACGGCCACGCCGCGCCGCCACAGGGCATGCGCGAGGGGATGAACGAGTTCCTGAAGAACCTCGATATCACCTTCCGCCGCGACGAGCGGACCTCACGGCCCCGCATCAACAAGCCCGACTCGCAACTGGACCGCGAACAGAAGAACGCCGGCGAGTACTACTACGCGCCGTAGGCTCAGGGCGGAGCGAGGTCGGCGAGAGCCAGACGGCGACTGTCTCGTCATCGGAAATCTACGGGTGGAGGGAGCTCAGCCGGAGCCGTTTTTGCGAGAACAGCTGTGCTCAAGCGGTTTCGTCGACGGAGGTCGCTGCTCGACGGTCGCGCCTGCCGAACCGCGCTCGGCGTGCTGTTGAATCCACAGATCATCTCGGGAGTTAGCTGGTGAGACTACGTCACAGGTGGTAGTACAGCCGCTACTCGCAAAGGGGAGACGCAGGAATAGTCCGCGGCGTTACGCCGCTGGATCACTGTCACTGCTCGTCTCGGACCCTGCGACTGCATCGTCAAGACCGTCGGCGACTTCTGCCGGGTCGAACTCCTCATCGGGGTCGAGTTCGCGGTCGGTCTGCTCGTCTGTCTGGGGTTCAGTGACTGATTCGTCACCGGTGACCGTCACGAAGATGTCTCGCAGTTCCGCAACGCGCTCGGGGGACTGACTCTTGCTCATCGCGTATGTGTACAAGTATCACAGGAGTGTAGGCGCTATACCGAATCAGTTTGGTATCTGTTCGCAAACTACAGGACGTTTCGCTGGCAAGAGCCACACAGCGAGACTTCCTTCACGTCGACTTGTCGGACAGTGGGGGAGAAGTTCATCACGCAGCGCTTGTTGTCACAGTGCTCCAGCCCGAGGGTATGGCCGACTTCGTGGACGACCTCCTTGCGAACCCGCTGTGAGAAGATCTCGCCGGCCGAGCGGTTCGAGAAGCCGCCATCGGAGGAGGTCTGGAGCCGATACGTGGAGATGACGCTGCCGGAGCCGCCGAGGTACGCGAGACCGAAAACGTAGTTCCGACGGCGGTAGAAGAGGTCTTTCGGCGTGATAGCGATGTTTTTGCCGCCGGAGCCGACCCGGCGGGCGAGGTCGATAAACTCCTCTGCGCGGTACTGGTCGCGGTCCCCATCGTACGCGCCGGCGGGAATGGACTGTGGCTCGTGCATCGAGACCTCACAGTCGTAGACGGAGCGAAGTCCGTCCGAGGCCTCGCGTTTGACCTGGGCCGAGACCTCGCCCACCGGCACGATGTCGACGTGCATGGGAACGCATATGCGCCCGCATCTCATAAATTGTACGACGTGACCGACACCACCGACCCGCTCGTCGACCGACTGGCGTCCGTCGATTCGGTCGTCGAGGTCGGCGTCGGAAACCACCCTGACGTAGCCGGGGCCCTGGCCGAGCGGGGCGTGGACGTGACCGCAACGGACATCGTCGAACGGGCGGTCCCCGAGGATGTGCGGTTCGTTGTCGACGATATTCTCGACCCCGACGAGTCTGTCTATGCGGGGTGTGATATCGTGTTCGCCCGGAATTTACCACCGGAACTGCACCGGCCGACGCTAGCCGTCGCCAACGCCGTCGGGGCGGCGTTCTGGTTCACCACGCTGGGTGGCGACCAGCCGACGGTCGCCGTCGAGCGCGAACAGCTCCCGGGCGGGGAGACGCTGTACCGGGCGAAAGATAGCAAGGCGCTTGAGTGAGGACCGCCTTCGCTCGCTCATGCAAATCGACGCGGTCGTCCTCGACATCGACGGCGTGCTGGTGGACGTGGCCGACTCCTACCGCCGAGCAATCGTCGAATCCATCGACCGGGTGTACGGCGATACAATCGAGAAGTCGGCGGTCCAGCAGTTCAAGGACGCCGGCGGGTTCAACAACGACTGGGAACTGACCTACGCAGCGGCGCTGTTCGTCCTCGCCGGCCGCGAGTCGGCTGTCTCCGACCTGGCGGCGTTTACCGACGCCATCGCCGAGCGCGGCGGCGGCCTCGACGCGGCCGAGGCAGTGGTTCGTGACCTGCTGGACGAACCGGCCGAAGACCGAGTCTTCGACGCCTGGGACCGCGAACAGCTCCGGGACGTGTTCCAGACGCTGTATCTCGGCACTGACCTCTACCGGGACATCGAGGGCGGCGAGCCGCCGTTTGCCGCGCCCGGCTACATCCACGACGAGCCGCTCCTGGTCGACGACGAGACGCTGTCGGCCCTGCAGGCCCGCTTCGCCGTCGGCGTCGTCACCGGCCGACCGGCCGCCGAGGCCGACATCGCGCTGGAGCGCGTCGGTCTCGACCTGCCCACAGAGCACCGCTTCACCATGGATGACTGGGAGGAGGGCAAGCCCCACCCCGCCGCCCTGCGGACGCTCGCCGAGCGGTTCGACGCCGAACGGGTCTCCTTCGTTGGGGATACCCTCGACGACGTGGCGACGGCGGTCAACGCCGACGAAGCCGACGACGACCGCGTGTACTACGGCATCGGCGTCCTCACCGGCGGGCTGACCGGCGACGCCGGCCGCCGGACGTTCGCCAACAACGGCGCGAGCGCCGTCGTCGAATCGGTCACCGACCTCCCGGAACTTCTCGACGCGGCGTAGCCCGCGTCACCGGCAGCGCCCCTCGACCGCAAACAGCAACGGTTTCACCGGCGGGACAGAGACCTCGGGTATGCGACGACTGCCGACGTTTGGCTGGGCATTCCTGGTGAGCATCTGGGCCGGGCTCGTCGGGGGCGCGGTCATCCGTGAGCCGTCGGTCGATCTGGTGCCGCTGTACGCCGTCACCTGCCAGCTAATCGGCCTCGTCGCGGCCTACTGGACGATGCGCGAACGCGACGACATCCTCGAATCCGTCCACCGGCCGGGCCGTGTCGGGATGTTCATCATCGTCCTCTTTTTCGTGATGGTCCCGCTCTCGACGATATTTGCTCTCTGGCTCGGGGCCACCTCGGTCCCCGGCGTCGCGACACAGTGGCTCAGCTATCTGGTGGGCCTCGGGAGCGCGCTGTACGTCGCCTTCGCCGGCGGGTTCGACCGGGCCTGGGAAGAGTACACCTGATACTGTCGGCTGTACATCTGTGAAGAATTTCGCCACACGGGGTGGCGAATATCGGACACTAGGGACAGCCAACAGTATGACCGAACCTGTCACACAACGTTTATTCAGTGGTCGGCCTACGCCGTAAGTATGGACATCGCGTTGCTTGGCGGTACTGGAGACATCGGCCAAGGTCTCGCCCTCCGCTGGGCTGACGACACCAACCACACGATCATCATCGGCTCCCGGAAAGCCCAGAAGGCGGCGAACAAAGCGGAGGAGTACGAGACAGAACTGGCCAGCCGCGGCCACGACGACGTGGCAATCGCCGGCCTGGGTAACGAGGACGCCGCCGCCCGCGCCGACGTAGTGGTCGCCGCCGTCCCCGCCTACCACCTCACGGACACCATCGACGCCGTCGCCGACGAACTCGACGACGCCACGCTCGTTTCCCCCGCCGTCGGGATGCAACGCGACGAGGACGGCTTCCACTACAACCGCCCCGGTGCCGGCAGCGTCACGCAACTGGCCGCCAACGCCGCCCCCGACGACACGCCTGTTGTCGGCGCGTTCCACAACCTCGCGGCCGGTCGCCTCGCCAACCTCGACGCCGACCTCGACTGGGACACCATCGTCGTCGGCGACGACACCGACGCCAAGGACACCGTCTGTGAACTCGCCGAGGGCATCGAGGGGATTCGCGCCCTCGATGGCGGTCCGCTCGCCAACGCCGCCGAAATCGAGGGGCTGACGCCGCTGCTCATCAACGTCGCCCGCCACAACGACGGCCTGCACGACCTGGGCGTCCGCTTCCAATAGTACCTTTTTACGTCACCCCCTCTCCTCGCGCGCTCACAGAGCGCGCTGTGGGGAGCGGGTTCGCAAAAATCTACGCTAAAAACGACCTTCTCGCTCCCGCTGGTCGCGAGAAGTGAAACCGCTCGCCGCTGGCGAGCGGTATGTTTTGCTGCACTCACTCGGCTACCGCAACGGCGGCGCTACTACTAGTCCTGCTTCGGCGGCAGCCCTACCCTTCCCCGACGCCAGCGACGAGACGCTGGCGCGGCCGCTATCGGGGTGACGAACCACAAAAAACGACTGAGTTACGCTGAGGCCTGCTGCAGCGCGTCGTCGATGTCGTCAGCCTGCGTGACGCCGACGAAGCGCTCAACGATGCCGTCGTCGTTCTCGATGATGAGCGTCGGGAGGGAGCGCACCTGGTACTCGTTGGCAACGTCCTGTTCCTCGTCGACGTTGATCTTCTCGAACTCGACGTCCGTCCAGTCCTCCTCGAGGTCTTCGAGGATCGGGTCCTGCGTTTTGCAAGGGCCGCACCAGTCCGCGTAGAAGTCCTTCAGTGTAACCGTCATAGTACTCTGTTCGTGTTAGCCCGCGGTATCTGATAAGGGTTATCCATGTGTACCGGAGGCACGCAATCGCGGGCGACCCGAAAGGCTTAGTGTTGGTGATACACCACCCTGAAGTATGAGTGGCAGCGACGGCGGCGGACTGATGTCCAGTGCGGGACTGGTCCGATATTTCGACGCCGAAGACCAGAACACGATCCGTATCGACCCTCGAACAATCGTCGCGACCGGCGTCATGTTCGGGCTGTTGATGCTCGTGCTGAACGCGATGATCGTGTAGGCGATTCCGCACTGTTTTCTGCTCCCCGCCACTGACTCGCGGGTATGCACTTCACGCAACGCGAACAGCAGGCGCTCCGCGACGCCGGCGTCGATCAGGAGACCATCGAAACGGCCTCCGACGCAGTGGTCGCAGCCACCGACGACGCGGCCGCAGAACTCGAAGCCTTCTTCGACGGCCGCGAGACGGTGTACTCCGATATGGACATCGCCCACAGTTCCAGCGAGATTCAGGAACACACTGTCGAATACTGCGACCTGTTCACCCACGCCGACGACATCCGGGGGTATCTGCGCTTCGGCACCTGGGGCGTCCCGGTCGAGGGCGGACGCGTTCTGAGCGACGAGAAAGTAGAGCTCTCGCTGGGGCCGACAGTCCACGGACGGGTCCGCTTTGCCGCCGCCGAGGACGCGCTATGACCGTCCGGGTCAGGGGCATCTACGCGACGGCGCTGACCCGGTTGCTGCGCGAGGCAGACCACGAGGTCGTTCAGGCGTCGGAACCGATCCAGAACCGCTTCGACGGCGAGTTCGCCGACGAGCGGGCGGCGGTCACCGTGGCGACGACGGACGACCAGCAGGGCGTCGGCGTCATGGGGGACACCGATATCGCCAAAGGTGTCATCGACCGCCTGACCGAAATTGGCCGGGACACGCTCCACTGGGACGACCCGACGCCAGAGGGCGCGGTCTACGCCGGCACCGTGACCGAGACGCTGGGGAGCGGGGCTGTCGTCGACCTCGGCGACGGCGAAGGCTTTCTCCCGTACTCGTCCTCGGACGAACGCGTCGAGACCGGCGATACGCTCCGGGTGCAGGTCGTCGAGGCGAGCGCGCCGTGGACGAACGGCCGACCCGTACTAGAGACGACCGTCGCGGTCCGCGGGTCGCTGCTCTCGCTCGTGCGCGGCGAGACCGCCAGCACACCGGGGACTGGCGGCCCGGCAATGCTTGACCTCATCGCTGCGGAGCCCCGGGACGGCTGGGGCGTCTCGTGGGAGTCGGCGAGCGAGGACGCGAGCTTCGACGCGCTGGCCGAGGCCCTCGACGCCGCCAACGACCGCGCAGCGGTCATCGACGACGCGCTGGCGGGAGCCGACGCGCCCGAGGACTGCGCCCCTACTCGCTACGACGAGGGGCTTTCGACGGCGTGGCTGTGGTTCGGCCGCGAGAGCCGCTTCGCGCTCGACGAGGCCCGCCGCGAGGTGACGGCGACGATGTCGGGCCACCACCGCGTGAAGGCCGGGGACCGCGCCGCCAGCGCCGCCGTCGACTACGTCGAGGCGCTGTGTGACGACATCGCGGCAGACGGCGAGACCGACTTCCCCTTCGCCGTGACAGCCCGGCAGTTCGGCCCGCAGGTCGGCGGGTCGCTGTCGCTGGGTCACGGCAAGCCCGACGGTCGGCTCATCACGCTGGGCAACGGCGAGGTCCAGTCGGTCGACGACGACGGAACGGTGACCATCGAGCGGGAGATGAGTCCCGGCGGCACCTACGACGCCCTCGGCGTCCCGAAGGAGGCCGGCGACATCGCCGAGACAAAGGTCAAGGAGGGGCGCTGGTGGTATCCGACGGTGTACCGCGACAGCGACGGCGAGAAGAAGGGCACCTACGTCAACGTCTGCACGCCCGTCGAGGTATTCCCCGACACCGCCCGGTACGTGGACCTCCACGTCGACGTGGTGAAACACGCCGACGGCACCGTCGAGCGGGTCGACGACGACGAACTCGACGCGGCCGTCGAGCGGGGACACATCTCCGAACCGCTGGCCGAGCGCGCCCGGAGCGTCGCCGCCGCTGTCAAGAGTGCGCTGGAGTGACGGAGCGAGGCCAGTCACGCGACGCGGCGTCAGTCGTGCCGGCGTCGGGCGCGCCAGGCTGCCAGCCCGACTGCAGCCAGCGCCGAGCCGACGCCGAAGCCGGGGCCGCCGACGCCGAGGGAGGTGCCGTCAGTGCCACCGGCCCCGGCGTCCGTAGCCGACGCGTCGGCCGTCGGCGTCCGTATCCGCGGGTCCGGGAACGTGTACAGCGCGGGCTGGACCTCCGTCCCCTGACTCGCGTTCGTGCTCCCGGCGACGAAACAGCCGGCGGCCCGCTGGGCGGTCCAGAAGGAAGTCGCGTCGGTGTTTCGCCACTCGAAAACCTGTTCGGGGGCGGTCGGGTCCGTCAGGTCGTGAACGCGGACGCCGCCGTTGTACCACGCGGAGTAACAGCGGTTGTCGGTCAGTTCGAAGTTGTGTGCCGTCGTGAGGATGCCCCCCGGCGTGGGGTCCGAGGTCGGCGGTGGGTCGAGCGTCGACAGCAGCTCGGCGTCGTCCGGGTCGCTGATGTCGTACAGGTCGATGCCGCTCGGGCCGCCGCTGCCGTCGTCACTGAGGTCCCACGACTCGCCGCCGACGCCCAGCAGCGACGCGTCCTCGTCGACCGTCACGAAGTGGTCGTTGCCCGGTGGCTCGCTTCGCTCGGTCCCGGGGTCCTTGATGGCGGCGAGGTCCTCGGGAGTCCGGCCACGGACGTTCGCTATCAACGAGATATCACTCGGGTCTGATACGTCGACAATCCACGTCCCGCCGTCCCAGTACGCCAGATACGCACGACCGTCCTGCACCCACACGTCGTGCAGCGGCCAGAGGCTGGTCGGCACGTCGGCCCAGGCGTCGCCGGCGTCTAACAGCGACCACTCGCCGACTTCCTGCTCAGTTTCAGTGTCGACGACGAGCAAGGGGTTGCCGTCGCGGTCGTTCGCGGTCAGATAGGCGTAACGGCCGTCGAAGTGGCAGTTGTGGATACGCGTGTCCAGTTCGAGGCCCGCGATTCGTGTCGGGTCCCGCCTGTCGCTCACGTCGAAGACGACGAAGCCGTGGGCACCATCGGCGGGGTGGGCCGGCCCAGCGGCCAGCAACCGCGAGCCGCTGACAGCGAGGTCCTGCACGCGCTGTATCGGTCCGTTGTCACTGTCGGCCAGCAGGTCCGTCCGTCGGCTGAGCGGTCGCGGACTGGTCGGCGTGACGAGGTCGACGAGCGCGACGCCGTCGCCCGTCGCGACGTAGGCCGTGTGTCCGTCGGGGCTGGTAACGACCTCGTACACCGTCTCCATCTCCAGCACGCCCAGCGGGTCCTCGCCGACCGGGGTGTCGGAGGCCGCTGGCTCGGCCGTCCCGTCACCGGTCGGCGACGGATGGCCACGGGTCGTCCCCGTAGCCAGACCGACACCTGTTCCTGCGAGGGCGAGTCGTCGGAGGACCGTCCGGCGGCGCATAGCCGTTCCTGCGGGAGCCAGGGCAAGAAGGATTCCGGTGCCCGCAGATCGATTAGTTCCCCTGGATAGCGTCGATAACCATCGCCGCGGCGATGATTGGCTCCTTGGGAACCGTGCTGGCGTCGTCGATAGTTATCTCGTAGCGGTCTTTCAGCGAGAACTGTCCGTCGATGTTGCCGACGTGGTTGCCGTCCTGGTCGGTGATCTCGTACTTGTGGGGGATCCACCCGCCGAACGGGACGACGTTGCGGGCGATGGTCACGAGCGCGCCTTGAGAGTTGATTTCGGCGATCTTCGCCTCGGTACTGGCGTCCCGAATCTTCCACGTATCTTGGAAGATGGAGTAGTCGTTGTCGAGGATGACGATGTCCTCGCCGGTCTTGGAGTCGGTCAGCACGTAGTTACCGGCCACGTCGATGATGCCGCCGGCCTTGACCTGGAACACCTCGTTGTCGTTTGCGTCGACGAACGGGAACTCCTCTTTCATCTTCATCATCTTCTGTTTCCCGCGGAGGACGACGTTCCCGGCGGCGTCCATGGCTTTGTACTTGCTGCGTATCAGGCTCTGTTCGACTGTGTAGCTGTCGTCGGAGAGGTCGATTCCGGTGATATCGTAGTCGCTCGTTCCCATACCAATCTCATATTCGATATTCGTGGTAAATCTTTCGCCACACTGTTCAAAATAAAAATAGGCCCACGCAAGGAGTCCGCCGCCGAGACCCGAACCGACAGGGTTTCCCGCCTACCGACCAAGTAAAATCCAAGAATGAGCAAGGATATAATCGAGGTCCGAGGGGCCGAGGAACACAACCTCAAGGACGTCGACGTGGAGATTCCCCGCGAGGAACTGACAGTCGTCACCGGGCTGTCGGGGTCGGGCAAATCCTCGCTCGCATTCGAGACGGTGTACGCCGAGGGCCAGCGGCGCTACATCGAATCGCTCTCCGCCTACGCACGGAACTTCCTGGGGCAGATGGACAAGCCACAGGTCGAGAACGTCGAGGGCCTGTCACCGGCCATCTCTATCGACCAGAAGAACGCGGCCAACAACCCCCGCTCGACGGTCGGGACCGTCACTGAACTGCACGACTACCTCCGTTTGCTCTACGCGCGCGTCGGCACGCCTCACTGTCCGGAGTGTGGCCGCGAGGTCGGTGAGCAGTCCGCACAGAACATGGTCTCCCGGATTCTGGAACTCCCCGAGGGGACCCGCGCCAAGCTGTGTGCGCCGGTCGTCCGCGACCAGAAGGGAGCCTTCGAAGACCTGTTCGACGACCTCGTGAGCGAGGGGTACAGCCGCGTCGAGGTCGACGGCGAGGAGTTCGACCTCACGATGGACCGACCTGAACTGGACGAGAACTACGACCACACGGTCGACGTGGTCGTGGACCGCGTGAAGATCTCGCCGGACGCCCGCTCGCGCATCACGGACTCCGTCGAGACCGCGCTCGAAGAGGCCGACGGGACGCTGAAGGTCATCCTGCCAGACCCGGCGGCGGGCGCTGCGGAGACGCTCGGTGGGTCGGATGCCAGAGCCACCGGCGACCTCGCCGACGGGGACGAGGAAGGCGACGGAGCCTCCTCGGATCGTGTCGTTGTCGAGCTTTCAGAAGACCTGGCCTGTACCCACTGTGGCATCGATATCTCCGAAATAGAGACGCGGTCGTTCTCGTTCAACTCACCCCACGGAGCCTGCCCGGAGTGTGAGGGGTTGGGCGAGACGAAAGAGGTCAGCGAGGACCTCGTCATCACCGACCCGACGAAGCCGCTCAAGCACGTCTTCGAGCCCTGGAGCTACGACCGGACGTACTACTCGCGGCAACTGGACAACGTCGCCGAGCACTTCGGCGTGGACCTCTCGACACCGTTCGAGGAGCTAGACGAGTCCATCCGGCGGCAGTTCCTCTACGGGACCGACAGCCAGGTCCACTTCGAGTGGCGAACGAAGAACGGCACCCGAGAGAAGACCGAGCGCTTCGAGGGCGTCATCCCCAACCTGGAGCGGCGACACGTCGAGACGGATTCGGACCGCGCCCGCGAACACATCGAGGAGTTCATGGCCACGACGACGTGCCCGGCCTGCGAGGGGACGCGACTCAAAGCCGAGTCGCGGGCGGTCCTCGTGGACGGCACCTCGATAACCGAGGTCAACGAGATGTCCATCAGCGACGCGCTGGCGCACTTCGAGGGCATGGAAGAGACCCTCTCGGCCCGCGACCGAAAGATCGCCGAGGAGATCCTCAAGGAAATCCGGGCCCGCCTTGGCTTCATGACCGAGGTCGGCCTGGACTACCTGACGCTGGACCGCGAGGCCTCGACGCTGTCCGGCGGCGAGAGCCAGCGGATTCGCCTCGCAACGCAGATCGGCAGCGGCCTCGTCGGCGTCCTCTACGTCCTCGACGAGCCGTCGATTGGCCTGCACCAGCGGGACAACGACCGCCTGCTGAACACCCTCGAAGAGCTCCGGGACCTCGGCAACACCCTGCTCGTGGTCGAGCACGACACCGAGACGATGCGGCGGGCCGACCAGATAATCGACATGGGTCCCGGGCCGGGCAAACGCGGCGGCGAGGTCGTCGTCAACGGCCCGATGGACGACCTCATCGACACCGACGAGTCGGTGACCGGGAAGTACCTCTCGGGCGAGCGGACGATTCCGGTCCCCGACAGCCGCCGGGATTCCGACGGCGAAATTACGGTTCGGGGCGCTCGCCAGCACAACCTCGCGGACCTCGACGTGTCCATCCCGCTGGGGACCTTCACCGCCATCACAGGCGTCTCCGGCTCCGGGAAGTCGACGCTGATGCACGACGTGCTGTACAAGGGCGTTGTCCGTCGGATGAACGATACTGACGTGAACCCGGGCGAACACGACGCCATCGACGGCCTCGACGACATCGAGACGGTGCGGCTCATCGACCAGTCGCCCATCGGCCGCACCCCTCGCTCGAACCCGGCGACGTACACCAACGTCTTCGACCACATCCGGGAGCTGTTCGCCGAGACGAACCTGGCGAAACAGCGCGGCTACGAGGTCGGCCGGTTCTCGTTCAACGTCAAGGGCGGCCGCTGTGAGGGCTGTGGCGGCCAGGGGACGGTCACCATCGACATGAACTTCCTCTCGGACGTGACGGTGCCCTGCGAGGAGTGTGGCGGCGCGCGCTACAACGACGAGACGCTGGACGTGACCTACAAGGGCGCGACCATCGCCGACGTGCTGGAGATGACCGTCGAGGAGGCCTACGACTTCTTCGAGAGCCATTCGGGGATTCGCCGCCGGCTGGAACTCCTGAAGGACGTGGGCCTGGACTACATGCGGCTGGGCCAGCCTTCGACCACGCTCTCCGGCGGCGAGGCCCAGCGCGTCAAGCTCGCCGAGGAACTCGGCAAGAAGGACTCCGGCGAGACGCTGTACCTGCTTGACGAACCCACGACCGGGCTCCACCCTGAGGACGAGCGGAAGCTCATCGACGTGCTCCACCGGCTCACCGACGACGGCAACACGGTGGTTGTCATCGAGCACGAACTCGACCTGGTGAAAAACGCCGACCACATCATCGACCTCGGGCCGGAGGGCGGCGAGAACGGCGGCGAACTCGTCGCCGAGGGCACCCCGGAGGACGTGGCCCGGACCGAGGCGTCCTACACCGGGCAGTACCTCCGTGACCTCCTGCCGAACGTCGAGCTTGAGGGGCCGCGAGCAGACCGCGAGCTATCGGCCGAACAGCCGGCTGCGGACGACGACTAATTGGCCGCGTCGTCGATCAATCGCTCCGCTCGCTTCACGAGACTCGCACTGAGGCGGGCTCCGACTTCATCCATCGCATAGAGCGTCTCCTTTGCGGCGTCTGGATCGATATCCCCGGTTTCCACGGCACGGACGAGTACACCGATTGTCCCCGAAACCGGTAGCGATATTGACTTACAAGCCTTCCGGAGCGGTTTGTCATCGGTGATGACGACACACTCGTCCGCAAGTCGAGCGCCGGTGAGCAGTGCAACATCGCCGTCGACGATCATTGGAACTTTTCTTTCGGTATCGATTACTGACCCAGGATCGTTCCCGAGTCGAGCCGCTGAATCGGAAACGAGTTCATCTTGATCTTCCTCTCCGGCCCAGGCGAGAATATTAGTTTGAACGATACTCCCTTCATCTATGCAGGTGTCGAGTGCTGATTTAGCAGGCTCTTTCGAGATCTCGAATTTTACCGCCCGAGGGACGACCAATCCACCACGCACGGAATCGAGTAAATCAATCGACCCGGTTTCAGCTAATCTAATAATAACGCTCGCATCAAGAAGTACGACCCGCCCGTTCCAGATCATCGAAGTGCGTCTACGTCGTCGGCCAGATCGACCTCGTCGTAGTTCGACAGAACTCCGCGGTCGTTCGCTTCAGCCATCATCTCCGCGATGGTGAGCCCTGCCAACTCCGCCGCACCGCGCATCCCGACCGCTCCGTCCTGATAGCGCTGGAGGGCGACCCGAATGAGTTCCTCGCGAGCGCCTTGCCGGATCGCCTGTCGGATCGCGTCGCTCCGACTCTCTCCTTTCGCCTCAGCGAGACGCGCCACCAGATCGAGTTCCGTATCGCTCATTCGAGTAGTGACGTTCTCCATGCGAAATGCAACGTATTGCATCGTATTAAGCGTGCGGTCATACCTGAGAGTGATGCCGTGTTCCGGGATAAATCTCCGCACCTGCCACCACGTTTTAGTCGACGGCGAAACCTGATATAGCCAGCTATGGCGCAGTCGACAGCGGACCGCATCGAGCGGAAACGGGGTATCGGTGGGCTGGCGAAGCAGGCGAACCCGGCCTTTGCCGTGGGCGCAGTCGCAGTCCCGCTCATTGCGTTTGCGGGGGCCGTCGCCAGCGGCAACATCCGGGCGCTAACCTACGTACATGTGATGGCTGGGGTGCTGTGGACCGGCATCGACCTGTTCATGGGGCTCGTGTTGGGGCCAGTGCTTGGCGGCCAGGAATCTGAGGCACGGGCCGACTTCTTCGCCTCGTTCACGCCCAAGATGACGTTCCTGATGCCGACACTGGCGACGGTGACCATCGCCGGCGGCATCCTGCTGGCGCTCAGGCTCGGGAAGTTCCCCAACGCCGACCCGTGGCTGGCGCTGCTGACCGCCGCGACGCTGATTCCGGTCGTCCTCCTCATCGGCTCCCAGTTCGATGCGCTGACCGACCCGAAGACGCTGGGCGTCCTCGGCGTCGCCGTCGTTGGTTCCGGCGCGTATCTGGCGGCCACGCTGCCGGCCTTCGCGATGACCTCGTGGTGGATCGTCGCGACGCTCGCTATCGTGACCCTGCTGTCCGTGCAGGGCTTCGGCGTCATCCTCCCCGGCGAAATCCGCATCTACCGGCAGGTCGTCTCCGAGAACCCGGACGTTGAGCTCGTCTCCGAGATAGGGATGCGAAACGCCAAGCTGGGCGGCCTGCAGGGGCTGTTGCAACTGGCAATCGTGTTCGTGATGGTCGGCCTGCGCTGGTGGACGCCGTAGTCTGTCTGTGGGTACCGCCCATCGGAGGCGACAGGAACAGTAATCCAGACCACATGCGCTCTCGTGTCGGCAGAACAACTACAATCTATCCGGAGTTAGCACACGTCGTATGTCCGACCCTGAAAGCGGTGAAACGGACCCCGAAACGGTACTGGAGGAACTCGCCGGACTCCCGACGCTGGCCCATCCGACGGCGTCCCCCGACGGCGACGAAGTGGCCTTCTACTACGACGTGAGCGGGCGCAACGAACTCCACATCCTCGATGTCGAGAGCGGGACCTGCGAGCAGTGGAGCGACGGCGAGGTGCCACGGAGCGCCCGCTGGCACGTCGAGTGGGGAGCCGATGGCGAGCGCGTGTTCTTCCACCTCGACGACGACGGCAACGAACAGAACGACGTGTACGCCATCGACCGCGACGGGTCGGTCGAGGCAGTCGTCGAGATGGACGGGCAGGTGGTGATACAGGACGTGGGCGAGGACGGCGAGACGCTGCTTCTGGGGTCGACACGCGACGGCCAGATGAACCTCTACAGTCACGACCTCCCGAGCGCCGAGACGACCAAACTCACCGACTACGACCGCGCGGTTCACACGGGACTGCTCTCGCCCGACGGGTCGCAGTTGGCGTACGCGACCAACGAGACCGACGACTTCGACAACATGGACGTGTACGTGAGCGACGCTGACGGGGCAAACCCGAAGCCCCTCGAAATCGGTGTCACCGGCGCGGAGGCCGCCCCGGCCGACTGGGGACCCGACGGCGACCGCCTGCTGGTCGTGGACAACAGCGACGACCTGTCCCGGAGCGGCGTCTACGACCTGGAGACGGACGAGGTAACGTGGTTCGGTGGTGAGTACGAGGAGGAGCCACAGGCGTTCCTGCCCGACGGTGAGCGGTTCTTGGCCGTTCGGACCCGTGAGGCCACGAAGGTGCCCGTCGTGTACGGCATCGAATCCGGCGAGGAGCGCGAACTCGACCTGCCCGAGGGCGTCGCCTCCTTCGGCATGATGGGCGGCGACCCGGTGCTTTCCGGGGACCGCTTGCTGACGCTCCACACAACGCCGACGAACCGGCCCGAACTGCTCGCCTACGACCTCACCGCCGACGAAACGACGACTCTCGTCGAGGCGGAGTACGGACCGTTCTCGCCCGAGGCCTTCGCCGACGCCGAGTACTTCGCCATCGAGTCCGACGGCGTCCCAGAGACGTGGCAGGCCGCAGTCGAGTACGACCCTTACAACACGCTGGAGATCGGCTGTCTCCTCTACGATTCTGGCGAGCGGCCGTCGCCGCTCATCGTGAATCCCCACGGCGGCCCGCGCGGGATGGACAGCAAGTCCTTCGACCTCTACACGCAGTTCCTCGTCCACCGGGGCTTCTCGGTGTTGCAGGTGAACTACCGGGGCTCGACCGGCCACGGCCGCGAGTTCATCCGCGAACTGTACGACGACTGGGGCGGGGCCGAGCAGGGCGACGTGGCCTCGGCCGCCGAGCACGTCCTCGCGACGCGTGAGTGGGTAGACGAGGACCGCGTCGTCGTCTTCGGCGGCTCCTACGGCGGCTACTCGGCGTACTGGCAAATGGTCCAGTACCCTGACCTGTACGACGCCGGCGTCGCCTGGATCGGCCTCACGGACCTCGAAGACCAGTACGAGAACACGATGCCACACTACCGGACTGAGCTCATGGAGAAGAACATGGGCACCCCGGCGGAGAACCCGGCCCTGTACGAGGAGCGGTCGCCCGTCACCCACGCCGATAACCTCGACGCCCCGCTGTTCATCGTCCACGGCGTCAACGACCGCCGGGTCCCCGTCTCGCAGGCCCGCCTGTTCCGCGACGCGCTCGAAGCCGCCGGCTACACCGAGGGACCGGACGGCGATTTCGAGTATCGGGAACTCGGCGAGGAGGGCCACGCCTCTTCCGACATCGAGCAGAAAACGCGGCTGTTCCGCCTGCTCGATGGCTTCCTCGACCGCCGGATCGGGACCGAAACGGTCGCCGCCGACGACTAAGCTCGGCGGCTGCTTCGCCGCGCTGTACGTCTTCGCGTTGACGCGGTCGGTCAGTCGCTGACACCGCCAGTGTTCTTGGCTCGGGCGTCGTACAGTCGGCCATGCACACCGCCTACGCTGCGCTCGGTGATCGCGTCCTCGTCGGCGACGGCCACAGCGGCTGGGACGACGGCCTCCTCGGCCACAATATCGAGTGTGTCGCTGCAGGAGCGGCCGAATTGGGGCGTGCCTTCGTGGGAACCGCCGCTGCTGGCCTCCAGCGGACGACCGATGGCGGAGCGACGTGGGAGTCGGCCCTTGACGCCGGGGACCGCGTGACGAGCGTCACAGTCAGCCCACACGACGCCGACGTGGTGTGGGCCGGGACGGAGCCGAGCGCGGTCTATCAGTCGACCGACGGTGGAGAGACGTGGACTGAGAACTCCGGGCTGACGGAACTGGACTCGGCTTCGCGGTGGTCGTTCCCGCCGCGGCCCGACACCCACCACGTCCGGTGGATCGCCCTCGCGCCGGACGACCCGGAGCAGGTGTACGCCGCCATCGAGGCCGGCGCGTTCGTCCGCAGTCCCGACGGCGGCGAGAGGTGGGTCGACCACCCCGACGGCGCGCGGCGGGACAACCACACGCTGGCGACCCACCCCGACGCCCCGGACCGGGTGTACACCGCCGCCGGTGACGGCTACGCGCTGTCGACCGACCGCGGCGAGACATGGACCCATCCGCAGGAAGGATTAGAACATCGGTACGTGTGGGGGCTAGCCGTCCATCCTGACGATCCGGACTGCATCGTCGTCTCGGCGGCCAGCGGCCCTCGGTCGGCCCACAGCACCAGCGGCGAGAGCTACGTGTATCGATGGGGTGGTGACCGGTGGAGACAGTCGATGGACGGTCTACCGGGGCCGGCGGGACTGGCCCGGCCGATTCTCACCGCCGACCCGGACGACGGCTTCCTCGCGTTGACGAACTACGGCCTGTTCCAGTCGCAGCGCGGGGAGACGTGGACTCGGGAGGGTCCCGACGGCGTGGGCTGGCCAGCCGAGTACGACCAGGTCCCGAGCGGACTGGCCGTCGTCTGACCCCGTTTTCTCGGTGAGAAGCTGGGTTCATACTACTAACATATCGGGGGTCCCAGCCGGGAGTACGATGGACGTTTCAGACGCCTGTGCCGACTGCGACCGGATCCTCGATACGGTTTCTGGGAGCGTCGTCGCCGAGCGGGAGTTCCTCGAAACCGTGCTGACCGCCGTCCTCGCCCGTGGTCACGTCCTCATCGAGGACGTACCGGGGACCGGCAAGACGCTGACCGCCCGGAGCTTCGCATCTGCGCTGGGGGTCTCCTTCTCGCGGGTCCAGTTCACGCCGGACCTGCTGCCGGCGGATGTAACCGGGACGCACGTCTACCGCGAGGGCGACGGCGAGTTCGAGTTCTCGGAGGGGCCGATCTTCGCCAACTTCGTACTGGCCGACGAGATCAACCGCGCGCCGCCGAAAACGCAGGCCGCGCTGCTTGAGGCGATGGCTGAGGGGCAAGTCACCGTCGACGGCGACACCCATCCGCTGCCGGAGCCGTTCGTCGTCGTCGCGACCCAGAACCCCGTCGAGAGCGAGGGCGTGTTCCCCCTGCCCGAGGCTCAGCGCGACCGCTTCCTCGTCAAGACTAGCATCGGCTACCCCGAAGCCAGCGCCGAGAAGGGGCTGCTCCGCCAGCGGACCGAGCGGGAGTCCAAGGCCCCCTCGACCGCCGGCATACTCGACCCGGAGGGTGTGCGCCGCTTACAGTCCGTTCCCGAGCAGGTGACCGTCGACGACGACATCCTGAGCTACCTCATCGACATCGTCCACAGGACCCGGCAAGACGCTCGGACCGAGGTCGGCGTCTCCCCTCGCGGGAGCCAGCGCCTGCTCGAAGCGGCCCGGAGCCACGCGGTGATCGCCGGCCGGGAGTACGTGCGCCCGGTCGACGTACAGACCGTCGGTGCGCCGGTCCTGGCCCACCGGCTAGTCCTGACGACCGATGCGACCGTGGACGGGACGACTGCCGACGATGTCGTCGCTGACGTGTTCGACAGCGTGGCGGTGCCGACGGTATCGCCTGCTGCGCCCGAGACGACGGCGGCCGGGGAGTGAGTCGGATGGTGGAAAGACAGTCGCTCTGGCCTGCTGGAGTCGGCAATCGGGAGGTGTAACTGTGGCGCGGCTGGGCTCGCTGGCTCTGGCTATTCTCGCCGTCGTCGCGCTGGCGATGGTCGCCGCGTCGCTCGACACCGTCTCGACAGCGCCGACGGTGACGACCGAGGAGCCGTCGGTCGATTCGACGCCACCCCCGCAAGGGCCGGGTGGTGGCGGACCCGGTACCCCGGAGGGGACCCAGTCGGCGACCAGAATTCCGGAGACTGAAGCGGAGACAGTAGCCGCCTCGAACGCAAGTGACGGGCCGCCGCGCTGGCAGGTCGCCGCCGGCCTCGCACTCGTCGTGCTGGGCGGGCTAGTCGTCCTGTACGAACTGACCCGCGGCGAGATGACCGACCCCGACGCCGACGACGAGGACCCGCCACCCACGCCGACGGCACCCGCACCCGATTCGGTTTCGCTCACGTCGGACGTGCCGCCGAAAAACGACGTGTACCGGGCGTGGACCGCGCTCAGGCACCGCGTCGAATCGGTCGACGAAGCGTCCGGTCTGCCCGGAGAGGGGCCGGTGACTCCCGCCGACGTTCGGGACGGAGCTATCGAGTCCGGCCTCCCACAGCAACCGGTGACGGCGCTGACCGAACTGTTCTGTGCGGTCCGGTACGGCGACGCGGCCGCGACGCCGGAGCGGGAGCGACGGGCGCGAGCGGTCGCAACCACGCTGTCGATAGACGCGCCTGTCCGGGGTGATGAATCGTGAGGCAGCGACGCATTCCGACTATCGTTGGCCTCCTGGCTATCAGCGCCGGGGGACTCCTGCTGGCACTGCCCGAGCTGGGCGGTGGACTTCTGCCGCGTGTGGTCGCGACGCTGCTGACGGTCGGGGTCGGGGCCGCGGCGGTGGTGCTCGCGGCCAGAGAACTGTTCGACAGCGACGACCCCGAGCTACGGCTTCCGACGCCCGAGTCCCGTCCCCCGTATCGAGTCCCTGGGGCGGCGTTCGCCGAGCGACTCGACCGGATCAGCACCGTCGGCCGCCGCGCGGTCGACGACGCGGACGAGTGGGACGGACCCCGGGAGCGCACGCCTAGGGAGCGCGTGTACGCGTCGCTCCACGAGCTTGCCGTCGACGTGCTCGGACGGACCGACGGGGACAGGCCGGGCGCGGCCGCCGACCGGCTCGCGGACGGGGCGTGGACCGACGACGAGGCGGCCGCCGCTTTCTTCGCCGACGGGCTATGCCCGCCGCTGCCGCGACGGGCGTCGCTCCCCTTAGTTCGACCTGAACTCCCCGTGGTACGTCGGGCGCGCCACGCCGTCGCTGAGTTAGCCGAGCGACTGGCGGCCGACGCACCTGACCCGGACAGCCGGCCCGCTCCGGTCGAAACAGTGGGTGACGGGGAATCGGCCGACGAGTACTGGCCCACCGCCGACCTCCCTCGAACGCGGTCGACCGGACGGACCAGACGCGTCGCCGTCGCGGTCCTGCTTGCCAGCGCGGGCGGCGTCGTGATGGGTGTTCCCGGAGCGGTGCTGACCGCCGCGTTCGGGGTCGCACTCGCCGGGGCCGCCCGGGTCCGGGAGCCGACGGCCGATATCGAACTCACTCGAACGCTCGAACCGCGGACGCCGTCGCCCGGGTCTACCGTCGAGGTCACCGTGACGGTGCGGAACGTCGGCGAGACGACGGTTCCGGACCTACGGCTGCTCGACGGCGTCCCCGCCGGACTCAGCGTCCGCTCGGGGTCGCCGCGGTTGACCACCGCGTTGCGGCCCGGCACCGAACGGTCATTTAGCTACACGCTGACGGCGGTCCCGGGCACCCACGCGTTCGAGTCACCGTTCGTGATCGCGGGCGATTTCGCCGGCGCGCGAGAGACGGTCCGGACCGTGGCGGTGACGGGCGGCCAGGACAGCCTGGCGTGTGGCTTCGAGCGGCGCAGTGACGACGCCGGCGCGCCACGAGAGCAGGCGACGCAAATGCCGGGGCAACAGAAGGCAGGGGTCACCGGGAGCGGCGTCGAATTCGATTCATTGCGCGCGTACCGCCCCGGCGACCCGGCGTCGAGGATCGACTGGCACCACCGCGCGAAGACCGGCGACCTGGCGACAGTCGAGTTTCAGGAGCCGCGACGGC
The DNA here is from genome assembly GCF_000336615.1 of Haloarcula amylolytica JCM 13557. GTDB lineage: Archaea > Halobacteriota > Halobacteria > Halobacteriales > Haloarculaceae > Haloarcula > Haloarcula amylolytica. The sequence goes on along the minus strand of NZ_AOLW01000010.1, from coordinate 40,058 downwards.
CGCGGGTCGCCGTGGTCGTCGACGCCCGTCGCGCGGCGTACGTCGCGGCGACACCGGGAGATGTCCCAGCACCGCGGCACGGCGCGTCGGCCGCCTACAGCATCGCCGACCGATTGCTCGACGACGGAATTCCGGTCGGCGTGGGGACGGTCGGGGCGGGCGACTGTTGGTTGCCAACGACGACCGGCGAGGCCCATCGCGAGGCCGTCCGGACGCATCTCGCCAGCGAAAGCGCGGTTCCGTGGACGCCACCGTCGAAACCGACGCAAATCGGCGACGCCGTCGACGACCTGACGGCGCGGCTCAACCCCGACGTTCAGGTGGTCGTCGTCTCGCCGCTCTGTGACGACGACGGCGTTGCGCTGGTTCGACAATTAGAGGGGGCCGGCCACAGCGTTTCGGTGGTCAGTCCGGACTGTACGGACCCGTCGACGGTCGCCGGGGCCTACGCGCATCTCGCCCGTGAAAGCCGGCTCTCGACGCTCCGTGGGCACGACATCCCGGTCCGGGACTGGGACCCGGCGACGCCACTCGGGGAGGTGCAAGCCCATGCCGCGAGCGTCTGACCGAGACCGCCCGTCCGCATCGGGACTGCCGCGGTTCAGCGCCGGCGTCAGCGCCATCTCAGTCCTCACCGTTGTCGGACTCGTCGCGACCGACCCCGCGTCGTTAGCGTTCGCCGCCATCGGTGGGCTGGCAGTCGGCGTCGGCCTGCTGCGACGATCCGAGTTCGCACTGACGTCCGGCGTCAGCGGCCTGTTCGTAGCCGTGCTACAGGCCGGGGCTAACGGGTCGCCGGAGTGGGTCCTGGGCGCGACAGTGCCGATCGTGCTGGCCTGGGTGACCGCCAGACACGCGCTGCGATTGGGGGCGCAGGTGGGCTCCGCGGCCCCGACGCTTCGGGTCGAACTCGTCCACACCGTCTCGGTCGTGGTGCTCCTGACGGCGGGCGGCGGCATCGGCTATCTGATCTACCGGTCCGTGACGGGGACGCCGTCGCCGCTGGCGCTTGGCCTGCTCCTGCTCGCTGTCGTCGCGTTTACCGTCTCGCTTCGGTAACGGGAGGAAGCCGATCAGAGAAGTGAGATGATCGCGTATCCCAGGCCGCTTGTCACGGCCGTCGCAACGGCCGCAAGCAGGAGGATTTTCGCGGCCTGTCGCCGGTCGGCTCGGACGGCTTCGCTCGCGTCGACACGGCCGCTGGCCCCGCCCGACCCGGAGAGGTCGTAGCGGGCGAGCGCGCCAAAGGCGACGCAGAATCGGAAGTAGTCCTGGAATGCGCCGACGAAGCCGCCGAAAATGAATGGAACAGTCGCTAACAGCGCCGTCCCTGGTATCGCACCGACCGCGGCAGCGAGCGCGATACCGATGGCGACCGCAAACGAGGCGACGGCCGACAGTCGACGGGCGCGGCGCTGGTCGGCACCGATGTTACACACTCCGGGCTGGTACTCCGCCATGGCCGTCGGGAAGGGCTGCAGCGACAAATGCGTCCTGATCGGATTAGCGGCGCGGCGACCGCTTGCGTCTGGTTGTGTCATCAGGGAGCTGGTTTTTCAGCCCGGCGAGTCATCACTCGGGTATGCCCCTCCAGTTCGAACTCTCGAAGACGTGGAAATGTGCCCTCATCGGCGGCGGCGTCCCCGCGCTGTTCACGCTCGCAGACGCGTTGCGGTCGTCGTCGGACATCACCTATCACGGACTGTTCCTCGGCGGCGTCATCGCAGGGTATCTGGTCAAGCGCCACGGCGGGACGGGGACCGCCGCCGGGATCAGAGCCGGGCTCATCGGTGGTGTTCCGGCGCTCTGGTCGCTGAAAGAACTGTTGGTCGCTATCCCGACGATTCCGAACCCGCTGTGGTTCCGGGTCGTTGGCGTCGGTATGGCACTGGTAGTCGGTGTACTGCTGCTGGTGCTCCCGATGGTTGTCGGCGGCCTGGCCGGCCGTTTCGGCGGCTGGCTGGCCAAGCGACAGGGTCATCCGCGAGTCCCCACGGCGGGTAGCTGAGTCGGCGGTCGTCCGGAAAACGGGTACAACAGCCGTCTGAATCGAGAAGCTATTTGGTTCGTGACACCGAGAGAACGTGTATGCACGATGTTGTGGTGGTCGGTGCGGGTCCGGCTGGGTCCCGGTACGCGCGCCAGGCGGCGAGTCGGGGGCTCGACGTGGTGGTGTTCGAACAGGGGGAGATCGGCAAGCCGCTGGCCTGCTCGGGCCATGTGAGTACAGATATCTGGGATTTCACCGAGGACGCCCGCGACGAACTGTTCCAGAACGAGATCTCCGGCGCGCGGTTCCACACCGGCGGCCCCGGGAGCCAAGACCACCCATTCTACAAGGACGAGGTCATCTCGAACGTCATCGACCGTGTCGGTCTAGACAAGCACCTTGCGGGGCTGGCCCGCGACGCCGGTGCCGACGTTCACGAGGGGCATTCGGTCGTCGGGGTCACCGAAGACAGGGACGGCGTCACCGTGGAGGTCCGGGGCGACGACGGCGTCGAGACGCACCGAGCGAAAATGGTTGCCGGCTGTGACGGGCCAAAGAGCCGCGTCCGGCGGGAACTGGACCTGCCGGAGCCCGACGAACTGCTCCACGGCGTGCTCGGGTTCAGCGACGAGGTGGACCACGGCGCCTTCGTCGACGTGCACCTCACTGTGCCTCGCTTTTTCGCCTGGCGCATCCCGCGGGGCGAGGCCGGCGTCGAGTACGGGCTGGCCGTGCCGCCAGGGGATGACGCCCGCGGCCGCTTCGAAGAGTTCGTCGACGGCTACGGCGTCGAGACCGACCGCCGGTGCTCGGGGCTCATTCCCATCGGCCCGCCGAAGCGGGTCACCGGTCGGCGGTCGTTCCTCGTCGGCGACGCCGCGGCACAGACCAAGCCCTTCACCGGCGGCGGCATCCGCTACGGCATGACCGCGGCCGACCACGCGGCCCGGGAAATCGACCCCGGGGACCCGGCGACGCTGGGCGAGTACGAGCGAGCGTGGCGCGACGATCTCCGGCAGGAGATCCGTCTGGGCCACGCGGTTCGGGCCGGCTACTCCGCGCCGGAGCCGATACAGAAAGCCGGGATGAAGGCCTTCGAGGGCGAGATCGGCGTCCACATGGACCGACCGACGACGCTGTTCTCCCGCGAGCAGTTGGCGGCGCTGTTCTCCCGGTCCTGACGGACCTGTTACTCGACTGGTGTGTGCAGATAACGTTTTTACCGACCAATATAAAAGGACGGGCGTGGTAACACGCCGACGAACCTACGTCCTCGCGGGCCTGCTCGTTCTCACCGGCTGTCTGACGACAGTCCTGCTCGCGCGAGTGCTATCGACGATATTCTTCGCAATCACAGTCGCATACGTCCTGTTCCCCGTCTCGAAGTGGCTCGGGCGCCACGGGCTCAACAAGCGAGTGTCGGCGGCCGTGACGACTGGTATCGCCTTCGTCAGCGGCACACTCATCGTCGTCCCGCTCGGGGCCGTGCTGTATCTCCGCCGTCGTGACCTGTTTTCGTTCTTCCAGCAACTCCCTCCGATGGTGACCATCGATGTCGGCGGGTTTAGCTACCCGGTCGAGATCGCGCCGACGTTGCTATCAGCGCGACGGATACTCACGGATTTCGCAGTCGACCTCGCGGCAGAATCGCCCGTCCTGGCGCTGAAAGCCGTCCTGTTTACGATTCTCGTCTACGCGATGCTGTGGCGGCCACAGGCACCGAAAAAGGCCGCCTATCGGACGGTGCCGGCGTCGTATCACGAGGTCGTCAACCGACTCCATCAGCGACTCCGGGGGACGCTGTACGCGATTTACGTTCTCCAGGCGGCGACGGCGTTCGGGACCTTCGTCGTGGCGTGGGTCGTGTTTTGGCTGCTGGGCTATCAGGGCGCGTTCGCGCTGGCGGTGGTCGCCGGCATCCTGCAGTTCGTCCCCGTCATCGGCCCCAGCGTCGTCGTCCTTACCATCGCTGTCGCGGACCTCATCAACGGAAACATCACCGGCGCGATACTGGTGACCGTGTTCGGCCTCGTCTTCGTCGGCTTCCTCCCCGACGCAGTCATCAGGCCGAAACTCGCCCGCTACACGACCGGCCTCCCGGCCAGTCTCTACTTCGTCGGGTTCACCGGCGGCGTGCTGACGCTGGGCGTCATCGGCTTTATCGCCGGGCCAGTCGTCATCGCGCTGTTGGTCGAACTGTCGTCGCTGTTGACGAACGAGCAGCAAGGAGACCAGCAGCAACTGACGTAGTGTGGACTGTGTCAGCGGTCGCGACGCCGACTCAGTTTGTCTCCAGCGGCCGCCCCTGTGCCTCCCATTCGGTCAGGCTTCCTTCGTAGAAATCCACCTGCTCGAAGCCGAGATGCCGCAAGACGACGTAGGTGTGGCTGATGCGACGGGCGGTGTTACAGTAGAGGACGACGCGTTTCTCGGGGACGATGCCCGCACGTTCGAGAACTGATCGTGCCTCGTCTTTCGGAAGCAGTCCCCGCGTCTCGTCGTCGACGAGGTCCCGCCAGTCCAGCAGGACCGCACCGGGGATGTGGCCCTCGTCGTACTCCCCGTCCTCGCGTGTGTCGACCAGCACCGCGTCAGGGTCGTCCGCGGCGTCAGCGACCGCGTCCGGGCCGACCAGCGGCGTCGAGTCGGGACGCGTCACCTCGTAGTCGGTCGGCTCGACGGCCGGCGACTCGCTCGACGTTTCCCGTTCCAGTTGCCAACTGGAGAAGTCGCCGTCGAGGAGATGGAGCCGGTCGGGGTCGTGGCCGAATAGTTCGGCCGTGACGAGGAACCGCGCGGCGAAGACGCCGTGGTGGTCGTCGTACGCGACGATGTCGCTCTCCGGGGAGACGCCGGCCTCCGAGAGCAACTCTGCCCAGTCGCCTTTGTCGGGGAGCATCCCTTCGCCAGCGTCGGCGTCGGACTCCGCGCCGTGTTCGTCTGCCCGGAACGAATCGAAGGGCACGCTCACCGCATTCGGGAGGTGGCCGAGGCCGTCGTACTCCCAGGCGTCGCGCACGTCGACGATTCGGATACCCTCGTCCTGGCTCGCCACCCACTCCGCAGAGACGAAATCAGTCATTGTCGTGGCGTTACCGCTCTGTCCGCTTGAAAACTCCCATCGCAGTCGGTCGAAGGTGGTTGCAAATATTGCCCATTCTCGCGGGAGAACAGACCGAGCCGTCCCGGACATGGTACTCCATGGCCCTTATTCCCTCCACCGCTGGAACGCCGTCTTTCGCCCCCTCCAAATAGGGGTAATATATGCCGCCAGGGTGGATGAGTGGCCGAACATGCCGAAAGTCGTGGTAATATATGTCTGGTAGACTTACGCTTCGATGCACTATGACTGACTACGCTAACGACGTGCTCGTCTCGGCCGACTGGGTCAGCGAGCATCTGGACGAGTTCCAGAGCGACGACCCCGCCCACCGACTGGTAGAGGTGGACGTCGACACGGAACTGTACGACGAGAGCCACGCACCCGGCGCAATCGGCTTCAACTGGGAGACGGACCTCCAGGACCAGACCACGCGGGACATCCTCGACAAGGACGACTTCGAGGACCTGCTCGGTGCCCACGGCATCAGCGAGGACTCGACAGTTGTCCTCTACGGTGACAACTCCAACTGGTTCGCCGCCTACACATACTGGCAGTTCAAGTACTACGGCCACGATGACGTGAAGCTCCTCGACGGCGGCCGCGAGTACTGGGTCGAGAACGACTACGAACTCACCGACGAAGTGCCCGAGTTCTCCGAAGTCGACTACGAGGCCGCCGGTCCGCGCGAGTCCATCCGCGCCTACCGAGAGGACGTCGAGAACGCCATCGAGCGTGAACTGCCGCTCGTCGACGTCCGCTCGCCCGAGGAGTTCTCCGGCGAGATCCTCGCACCCCCTGGACTCCAGGAGACCGCCCAGCGCGGCGGCCACGTACCCGGTGCCCAGAACATCTCCTGGGCGGCCGTCACCAACGACGACGGCACCTTCAAGGACTACGACGAACTCGAAGCGCTCTACGCCGAGTACGGCATCGACGGCGACTCCACGACGGTCGCCTACTGCCGCATCGGTGAGCGCTCCTCCGTCGCCTGGTTCGCCCTGCACGAACTGCTGGGCTACGACGACACCATCAACTACGACGGCTCCTGGACCGAATGGGGCAATCTGGTTGGTGCGCCTATAGAGAAGGGCGAAGCGGACGACTAAGCGCAGCGAAGGAGTTCGCTTCGTAGTGGAACGGGGAGCCCGCAGGGCGACCCGTGGAACAGGCGAGGCTGAGTAAGCGCAAGCGCACGAAGCCTCGAATCGAAGCGGCGACCAACGGGAGCCGCGGAGAAAGGCGAAGCGGACGACTGACGCGATATTCGACCGCAGGGAGAATCTCGGTTGAGCGAGCGGGCCTTGTCCGCGAGCAGCGTAGCGAAGGAATCGGCCTCGTAGCGGAACGGCGACCACCGGGAGCCGTGAAGCAAGGCGAAGCTGAGTAAGCGATAGCGCACGAAGCCTCGAATCGAAGCGGTGACGGCTTACTTTCTGATTTTTGTAGCGTTGTTCGAGAGCAAGAGCGTCGCTGAGACAGGGCTCCGCACCGAACAGTCAGTCGCCGACCTCGACATACAGCGTTGTCCCCAACCGTACATTCAAGTCAGATGCGGGTCGTACACCCGAATGTGGACCGAAAGGAACTCGAACGGGAACTCCGCGACGCCTTCGACGCCGACCCCGATATCGTCACGGTCGTGGCCAGACAGGCACGGGACCTCTCGGAATCGGACCAGTTCGTGACCGACTTCGGGGCGGAGCTGACGGTGGGGGATGTCGTCGACAACCTCGCGGACGCGCCCGAGGACTATCAACTCGCCGAGCGGTGGAACTGGTGGCTGGGTGCGCTTGACCTCTCACACGGCGGCTACGCGCGGTTCAGCGTGCGACAGGACATCGACAAGACGTCCTGACCTGTCGCTGTCGGTGTTTCTGCGTGGATGGAAAAACGGCGCGACGCCAGTCAGTGTACGCTAAGCCCGTGTGCCTCTCGTGCGTGTTCGAGGAGTTCCTCCGTCGTGTCGAACTCCTCACCGCAACTGCACGTGTGGTACGTCGTCGGGGGTTGCTGGCGTGTCGCCATGACAACTGAACAATGAGCCCCGAGTATAATAATTGTTTATGCTAGCGTGATAACACTGCCCAGTCGACGTGTTATCTTCACACAATACCGGAACCGAAAACAGTCCCCTGACAATTCAGAGTGGCTAAACGTCCAGATATCGTCATATTCTAGTTCATAGATATTCCGTCGGTCCGGTGGCTAAGAACACGGTTCGGTCAGAACCGACGAACGGAAACGGGCGCGACGCTTCCATCCGCATAATGGATGTGCAGTTTCTCGGCGGGGCGGGTGAGATCGGCCGGAGCGCCGTCCTCATCGACGAGTCGCTGCTGCTGGATTTCGGGATGTTGACCGACTCGCCGCCACAGTTTCCGGTGCGTACGCCGTCGCCGGACGCCGTCGTCGTCTCGCACGGCCACCTCGACCACGTCGGGACCATCCCGGCGCTGGTGTCGGGCGACGCGCGGCCACCGATTCACTGGACGCCGCCGACGTACGAACTGGCGATGACGCTCGCGCGGGACACGCTCAAGCTCCACGGTGGGACGGTCAACTGCCCGTTCACCGAGACGAACGTCAGACGGGTCACGCAGGTGTCGGAGACCCACGGCTACCGCGAGTCGTTCGAGGCCGCCGGCTACGAGGTCACGTTCTACAACGCCGGCCACATCCCGGGGAGTGCGCACGTGCTCGTGGACGATAGCGACACCCGGCTGCTGTACTCCGGCGATCTCCATACCGACGACCAGCGCCTCGTCTCGGGGACGACGGCCCGTCCGGACGCTGACGCGATTATCTGTGAGAGCACCTACGCCGATGTCGACCACGAACCCAGGAAGACGGTCGAGGAGCGGTTCGTCGAGAGCGTCGAAACGACGCTCTGGGAGGGCGGCACCGTGGTCGTGCCCGCCTTCGCCATCGGTCGAACACAGGAGATGCTGCTCATCTGCGAAGCGCACGATATCCCGTGTTACGTCGACGGGATGGGCAAACAGGTGACCGAGATGCTCGGGCAGTACCCCGAGTTCGTCCGCGACGCGGACGCGCTCCAGCGGGCGAAATCCCACGCTCGGTTCGTCACAGGCAGAGACGGCCAGCGCAAGCGTATCACCGACCAGAAGGCGGCAATCGTCACCACCAGCGGGATGCTCTCTGGGGGCCCGGCGATGACGTATATTCCCGAAATCCGCGGGAATCCGATGAACAAGATCACCATGACTGGGTATCAGGTGGAGGGGACGCCGGGGCGAAACCTCATAGAGACCGGCAGCGCCGAGATAGACGGTCGGATTATGCCGGTCAGCGCGCGCGTCGAGCAGTACGACTTCTCGGCACACGCCGACCGCGACGGGTTGTTTGAGTTCCTCGACAGCTACCGTGACACGCCGGTGCTTGTGAACCACGGCGACCGCTGTGAGGCCTTTGCGACCACGCTCCGCGAGGACGGCTACGACGCGACAGCGCCCGAGCTAGGCGCGACCGTCGCCATCGAGTAGACGGTTACACAGCCGACCTCGGCCCCGCTCAGCCACTCTCGTCTGTGTCTTCGGCGGCACGCTGTTTCAGCCACTCGTCGAGCAGGTCGCGGATCGCGGCGTCCCGGTTGTCGCGGTGATCGGCGAACGCTTTGTCGTCAATCGCGTCGAGCAACTCCTCGTCCAGTTCGACCTCAACCGATTCGAGGTCCAGAAACGCTTCGTCCATTGATTACGGGGAGTTGAACGGCCAGAGAAATATATCCTCGTCAGACAGCCGTCGGTCAGTCGCGTGACGGCGACCGCGAAGGCGGGGAGTTCCGGAGAGCTGTCAGGCGACCGCCATGCTTTGATTACGACTCGCGTCGTATCCCCATCCGATGATGGTTTCGCTACAGTCTCTCATCGGTCCCCACCGGCTCGACGCGCTCGGCGCGTGGGCAGTTACCGGGATTCTCGTGGGTGGCGTCGGACGGTTCGCGGCCGGTGGCGAATTCGATTGGGCAGTGCTCACGGCACTCCTCGTCACTATCGCGGTCACGGTTCCGTTCGCCACGCGGGACCTCGAAACGACGGTGCCCGCGGAGTTGCTCGGACTGGTCGCGGTACCGGTACTCGTCCGGACGTTCGGCGGCTTCCCGCAGGTCACGCCGTTTCTCGTGGTCGCCGGGGTCGCGCTGTTGCTGGCCGTCGTCCTCGACGCGTTTACCTCGCTGACGATGACGCCGCGGTTCGCGACGGTGTTCGTCGTCATCGTGACAATGGCCGTCGCGGGCGTCTGGGCAGTCGGTATCTATGCGACCGATACGCTACTGGGAACCACGTTTCTCGATGGACAGACAGAGTTGATGTGGGATCTCGTCACTGCGGCGGGTGCCGGTGTCGTCGCCGGTATCGTGTTCGAACTGTACGTCGAGCGGTCAGCACGCATCGCCCGACTGCGCGTCTCGGGAGCGGATCCCCCGGCAGTTGACCAGTCGGAAGCGTCCCTTCCCGGAAACGGTACGCACCATCACATTGCAGTCCGGACGCTACAGGCGCTCCTCGGTGTAATATCCGCATTCGCGCTCGTTCGGGGCAACGTGACGCTGTTCGTCAATAGCGGTGGCCCGCTGGCGATAACGTTCCTGCCGGCGCTGTTCCGCCGGGAGTACGGCTACGCGATGGACACCGGCCTCGTGCTGTGGATAACGGTGGCGTCGATCCTGCACGCGGCCGGCGCGCTCGAACTGTACGGAGCGTTTGGCTGGTACGACAGTCTGACTCACGCCGTCTCGGCATCACTCGTAGCCGGCGTGGGGTACGCGGTCGCACGAGCAGTCGAACGTCACTCCCGGGCCGTCGATTTCAACCGCACGTTCCGTGCGACTTTCGTCGTCCTGTTCGTCCTCGCGGTTGGTGTCGGCTGGGAGATTCTGGAATTTGCCAGCGGCGGCATCGCGTCGATGATCGGCAGCGAGGCGGTCCTCGCCCAGTACGGCACGAGCGACATCGTGAACGACCTCGTGTTCAATACGGTCGGCGCACTCGTCGTCGCGGGCTGGAGTACCGCCCACTTCGAGGGTCTCGCGGCCCGACTCACCGGGCGGGTCGGGCGGCTCACCAGCGGTGATTGAGTCTCTGACGACCTCTGTTCCCGAAAGCGGCTCTACGGTGCAGACGGACCGAAACGTATGGAACAGACACATCTCAGTTTCGACCGCTACTTCGAGGTCGCAATGGAGACCGACGAGGCACAGGCCGCGGAGATGACTGTCGAGCCGGGTCGGTCCGTTGGCGGCCCGGAAAACTATCACGAGCACAGCGACCAGTGGCTGTTCGTGGTCAGCGGCACCGGTGTCGTCACTGTCGACGGTGACACCCACCGGGTCGACGCCGGCGACCTTGTCCGCATCGAGGCCGGCGAACGCCACGGCATCGAAAACGACGGGGGCGAGCCACTGGAGACAGTCAACTTCTACACGCCGCCGCGATAGCCGTCTCAGGACTCGGTGTCGTCGACCGGAGACAGTTCGTAACAGGACTCGTCCCGAAGGACGAAGGCCACGTCCGACGCGCTGAGCGTGCGGGCTACCTCACCGGTGACAGTCGCCGCCTCGTCCGCCCGGAGGGTCGCGTCAAGTGCCTCAACTTGAGCGTCGGCGAGCGACAGCGGTTCGAGTGTCACACACCGGTCATCGTTCGTCGATTCGACTGCATACGTGACTTCGGCCGGCTTGTCGCCGTGGACCGCAAGCGAGAACACGTAGTACGAGCCGTTGTGGACGTACACCGAGCTGTTCGGGTCGAAGCCGCCCACGTCGGAGTCGTACCGGTGCTCTCCCGCTTCTATCGCATCGATGGCTTCGCGCCGGTCACTGTCCGGGAGGTCGGCCACGCGAACCGTCGACTCATTCCCGGAGTCGTCGACTTCGCTCACGCTGTACTCGTTGACGTACCCGCCGGACCCGCTGGTCCGCTCGACGACCGCGTACGTCGTGCCCTCGAACGCGAAGCAGTCGAAGTCGCGAAGCACATGCGCCCACCTGTGTTCGGTCACGTCTGCCGACGTATCGCGGGTAGCCGCTTCGAGTTCCCCGAACGTCTCGGGAAGGACGCCGACAGTCGCCGTTTCGGGCACTGCTGCGGCGTCGACCGGTGACAGCACTACCGGGCCTGGCGTCGCTGTCGCCGTGGCTTCTTCTGTCGAGGGATCGTCGCTGAGCCCGGAACAGCCGGTCACGAGTGTACAGGCGATGGCTCCAAGAACGGTCCGGCGGGAGGGCATAGTCGCCGATTTCTGGGCGACCGGTAAATGCTTTCAGCGTCAGGCGACGCCGGCCTCCGCGTCCATCGGGTCCTGAATGTCGCCGACGACCTCTTCGAGCAGGTCCGTGACCGTCACCAGCCCGATGACTTCGCCGTCCTCAAGCACGAACGCGAGTTCCTGGCGCTCGGCCTGGAACTGGTCGATGGCGTCGCTGACGGTCGTGTCCGGCGACATCGTCATCGGCGGCGAGGCGACGGCTTCGAGGTCGATGCCGTCCAGCAGACCGCCCGCCCCGTCCTGCTCCTCGCGCTCGTCGACGAGCGCGGGGATGTAGATGATGCCGAGGAACTCTTCGAGCGTCTCGCCGACGAGCGGGTAGCGGGTGTGTGGCGTCTCAGCGATCCGCTCGGCGTTGGTCGCGTCGTCGTCGGTGGGCGACAGCGCAACGATGTCGTCCCGCGGGACCATCACCTCGCTGACTTCCCGGTCGCCGACGCGGAACGCGGAGAGGACCTCTTCACGGCGCTCGTCGGGCACGTCGCCGCGGTCCAGAACGGAGCCGAGTTCGTTGCGCAGTTCCGCGCGGGACTCGATGCTATCGACTTCCGCTTCGAGCCACGCGCCGGACATCTCGACGCCGAACAGCCCCAGTGTCCATTTGGCGACGCCGTCGCCGACCGAAATAATCGGCGAGATGAGCTTGGCGAAGTAGTACAGCGGCGTCGCACCGTACCGACAGACGAACTTCGCGCGCTCGACGCCGAGATACGTCGGCGTCTGCTCGCCGTGGGTCAGGTGGACAAGGTTGATGAGGAGGAACGCGATAGCGCCGCCGATTCCGACTCCGGCCAGTGCCGATGTCTCGAAGTACGGCTCGAAGATAGCCGCGAGCGCCGGTTCGGCGATGATACCGACGGCGATACTGGAGGCGGTGATACCGACCTGACAGCTCGTCAGATATATCTCCAGGTCGTCGGTCATCTCCCAGGCCCGCCGGAGGCCGGGTTCGTCGAACTCGGACTCGTCGTACTGTCTGGCCCGCGTCAGTGCGAACTCGATGGCGACGAAAAAGCCGTTGGCGAGAATCAGGGCGATTCCTGCAAGCAGCCTGACCGCGACTTCGACTGGTTGCATGTGCCGGCGTGGTTCACGTTCCGGCGGTGAAAAAGTGGGGATTGCAGTCTCCACTCACGCCGCGGCAGCACCGTCGGCTGTTCTCAGACACTTTCGAAGTCGTACTCGACGCCAGTGAGGTCGGTCGAGACCGCCCAGAGCCGCTCGGCGGTCTCCTCGTCGCGCGAGGCCGCGTTCGACTGCTGGAATTCTGGCGCGCCGCGCATATCGAACAGCCCGCCGGGTCCGACGTACTCGCCGCCGATGACGTCATCGGCGGTGGCGGCGTACAGCATCGGCAGCGCGCCCTGTTCGGCGGATTGGGCGAAGACGGCGTTGGCGACGCCCATGACCGCGGTTCGCAGCGTCGAGCCCATCTCCCTCGGCCCGCGGAACTGGAGGTCGGTGTCGGCGTAGCCGGGGTGGCAGGCGACGCTTAGCACGTCGTCCCAGCCGTGGTTGCCGAGGCGCCGCTGGAGTTCGTAGGCGAAGAGGAGGTTTGCGAGTTTGCTCTGGCCGTAGGCCGACCACTTCCCGTAGGAGCGGTCGCGCTGGAGGTCGTCGAAGTCGATTTCGCCCATCTCGTGTGCGCCGCTCGACTGCGTGACGATCCGGGATTCGCCGTCGGCGGCCCGGAGCAGGTCGAGCAGGTGTCCGGTCAGGGCGAAATGGCCCAGGTGGTTGACGCCGAACTGCGTCTCGAAGCCGTCGGCCGTCTCGCTCCGGGGAATCGCCATGACGCCGGCGTTGTTACAGAGGATGTCGATAGCGTCGTAGTCGTCCCGGAGGCTGTCGGCGAACGACGCGACGTTCGACAGGTCGGCCAGATCACACTCCCGGATGTCGAGCGTCGCGTTCGGAACGGCCTCGCGAATCTCCGCGGCGGCTGATTCTCCGCGCTCGACGCTCCGGCAGGCCATCACCACTGTTGCACCCCTGCGAGCGAACGCTTTCGAGCCTTCGAGACCCAGCCCGCTGTTCGCGCCAGTCACGACCACAGTTCGGCCTCTCAGCGGGGGCATGTCTTCGATAGTCCAGCCAGTCATTGACGGAGTTACGGGCGCGAGACACTGAAACCCATCGCCGGTGGGAGAGTGAGAGTCTTATGCCGTCGCCCCCGTGTTTCCAGTAATGAGCGACGTGTCGGTCACCGTCTACACGCGGGAGGACTGCCATCTCTGTGAAGAGGCCATCGAGACAATCGAGCGGGTCGCCGACGACGAGGGGGTCGCCATCGAACTGGACCTCATCGACGTCGACGAGGACCCCGACCTCCGCGAGGAGTACGGCGAGCGCGTCCCCTACGTCTTCGTCGACGGGTCGCCGGCGTTCAAATACCACGTCGTCGAGGGAGAGTTGCGCGAGAAACTGCAGCAGTGGGCGTAACCGCAGGGGCCGGACCTACCAGAGCCGTTCGCTGTCGGGACCGGGTCGGCGCTATTGGGCAAGTACCAGTGCTGTTTATTATTTCTCGATGAGAACACGTCGGCGATGCCCTCCAGTATCAGCGAGACGCTCTTTAGTGAGCCGTCCGGACGCCCGATTACACTCGTCCACGCCGCCGGGGCACTCATCTTCGCCGGCCTGTATCTCTACGGCTGGGTCGTCGATGGCACCCCGGCTGCTTGGTTGCTCGCCATGGTAATCGGGACCGGATTAGCCGGCACTGCGGAAGCGCTTCCGAAGAGCCGACACCAAGCGGCCGGTATCCTCCGCTCCGTCGCGATTCTCGTGTTCCTCAGTCTCGTCGTTGCGTCCATCGTTGCACCCGAGTTCATCGTTGGCTGACCGCTGTACTGTGTTGGGAGTGGCATCGTTCCCCTTTGGCTGGGCTACTTCAGGAGTGTGCGCACGGTCGCCGACGAACGCCGGTGCTACTGACCGCGTTCGACCGCGTGTTTCAGTGCTTCAGCGGCCGCCGCCGGGTCGTCGGCCTGCGTAATCTCGGTGATAACAGCTACGCCGTCGGCCCCGGCTTCGACGACCTCGGTGGCGTTCTCGGCCGTGACGCCGCCGATACCGACGAAGGGAATGTCCACTGCCTCGGCGATAGCGGCGACGCGGTCGGTGCCGATGGCGTACTCGTCGTCGGCGATGTCGTCTTTCGATCCGGTGGCAAACACCGCGCCGACGCCGAGGTAGTCCGCGCCGGCGGCCGCGGCCGCTTCGGCGTCTGCGACAGTCGAGACGGAGCGGCCGATGAGCGCGTCGTCACCCAGAAGCTCCCGCGCAACGGGAACGGGAAGGTCGTCGTCGCCGAGGTGGACCCCGTCGGCGTCGAGGGCCTGTGCGATGTCCACGCGGTCGTTGACGACGAACGCGACGCCAGCCTCGCGGGTCAGTTCCCGGAGTTCCCGGCCGAGTTCGTAGCGTTCGCGCGCGGTCCGGTCCTTCTCGCGGAGCTGAACGACGCCGACGCCGCCGTCGATCGCGTCCGCGACGATGTCGGCGGTTGTCTGGCCCGCCGAGAGCGACGCCTGCGTGACGAGGTACACGTCCCAGTCGACCATAGCGGATTTCGGAACCGATGGCCCTTGTGTGCTGTGCGTTCGTCAGGACTCCGTTTCGGCTGTCGAACTCGGCGCGTTCGCCTCGTCAGTGCCGGCGTTGTCAGCCGTGAGCGCCCCGTCGCGGACGGCCATTCGGAGGCCGAACTCGGCGATGTTGCCGCCGTGTTCAGCCGTTCTGGAGAGACTATCGAGGGCGCGCGTGAGCCGGTAGTCGGCGTCGCCGGATTCGAACAGCTGTCGGTCGAGGTCGGTTATCCGCTGGCGGACGGCCCGGCGCGTGGCCAGCGTCTGTCGAGCGGTAGCGACGCAGGCGTCACCGATGATGACGCGGACAGCGTCTTCGACGACGGTTCGGACCTCCTGAGCGATACCTTCGAGGGCTGTGACGATGGTCCGCCCTGGCTGGCCGTCGAGCTGGTCGGCGACGGTCCCGATTCGCTCGGCGTGGTCGGCCACGCGTTCGAGTTCGTTGGCGGTCGCCCAGAGGCTGAACAGTTCGGGGCGGGTCAGCCCGAGCGCGTCGATTTCGTCGAGCCGTGCCAGTCCCCGCTCGAAGTAGCGGTCGATCATGGCGTGCAGCCGGTCGGCCTGCTCGTCTCGGTCGGCCCATCGGTCGCTGGTCGTCCCGGTCGTGAGCGCGGCCATCGCATCCCGGTGCATCGACAGGGCGACGAACTGGAGCTGGCGGACCGACTGCCTGACCGACACCTCGCCGGCGTCGAGCAACGTCTGGACCGTGACTTGTGTCTCGGTTTCCTCGGCGACGGTCACGCCGGTCAGGTTCCGAGTGACACGTTCGATGGCCCGGAGTTGTTCGTCGGTGTAGCCATCAGGGACTTCGAGGACGACTGATTCGACGCCGGCGGCGTAGGCTGCCCGGAGTAACTGTTCTATCTCGGCCGGGTCGTCGGTCCCGGCTTCGAGTTCGACGCGGTTCCGCGCCGTCGTCTGGGACTCGGGGGTCTGGATCACTAGCAGGCCGTCGATGTGCGTGTGGAGGTTCACCGTCGTCCCGGCCGTACAGTTCTCCGATTCGGCCCACTCTTTCGGCAGCGAAACGGTGTACGTGCCGCCGCCGACGGTCTGTATCTTTCGGGTGTCCATGCTTAGTAGATGAGTTCCGAGTCGGTTTCGACCATGTACAGCGTGCGTGCCGCGATGTTGACGGCGTGGTCGCCCACGCGTTCGAGGTCCCGCACCGTAAGCAACAGCGCCGAAACGTCGTCGAGGAGCTGCTCGACGGCCCAGCCGTCGTCGCCGTCGGCCTCCCGCTCGATGAGGTCCCGGGCAACGGTCTCGCTGGCCCGCTGACAGAGCGCGTCGAGTTCGTCGTCGTCAGCCGCGACGGCGCGGCATTCGTCAATGTCTTCACGTCTGTACGCGTCGATACTGCGCTCGACCATCTCGGTGGCCTCGCGGCCGATTGTGTCGACGTCGACTTCCGGGGCGAGACGGCGGTCGGCGGACTGCGCGTAGGCCGCGAGGTTCGTGGCGAGGTCCGCGACGCGTTCGAGGTCGGTGATAATCTTGAACGAGGCGGCCACGAATCGGAGGTCGGTCGCGACCGGCTGCTGGAGGGCGAAGAGGTCGATGCAGTCGGCTTCGAGTGCCAGATACAGGTCGTTTATTTCGTCGTCGCCGTCGATGACCGACTGTGCCAGGTCCTCGTCGACGGACCGAAGCGCAGTGAGGGCCGCTTCGAGTCGCTCGACGACGAGTGTCCCCATGTCGACGACGGCAGCCCGGAGTTCGTCCAGTGCTTGCTGGTACGACTCTCGTGACATGGGTCACCCGAACTTGCCGGTGATGTAGTCCTCGACGCGCTGGCTCTCGGGGTTCTCGAAGATCTTGTCCGTGTCGTCGTACTCCACGAGTTCGCCGCCGGTGAGGAACACGGCGGTCTGGTCAGAGATGCGAGCGGCCTGCTGCATATTGTGAGTGACGATGACGACGGTGTAGTCCTTCGACAGTTCCTCGACGAGGTCCTCGATCTTCGACGTGGCGATCGGGTCGAGCGCCGACGCCGGCTCGTCCATCAGGATGACCTCGGGGTCGACGGCCAGACAGCGGGCGATACAGAGCCGCTGTTGCTGGCCGCCTGAGAGGCCCAGCGCGTTGTCGTCGAGGCGGTCGCTGACCTCGTCCCACAGCGCGGCCTGTTTCAGCGAGCGTTCGACGAGTTCGCCCTCCTGTTCCGTGTCATCGCGGCCGAACAGGCGCGCGAGCAGGCCCTTGTTGATGTCGCCGTGCTTGCGGGGACCGTAGGAGATGTTCTCCCGGATGGACTTGGGGAACGGGTTCGGCGACTGGAACACCATCCCGATGCGTTTGCGAAGCTCGACGAGGTTGGCGTTGGGGTCGTAAATCTCAGTACCGTCCAGCTCAACCGAGCCGTCGATTCGAGCGGCCTTGATACGGTCGTTCATGCGGTTCAGACACCGCAGGTACGTCGATTTGCCACAGCCCGACGGGCCGATGAGCGCCGTGACGCTGTTTTCCGGAATCTCCATCGAGACGTCTTTCAGCGCGTGGTCGTCGCCGTACCAGACGTCGAGGTTCTCGACCGAGAGCTTCGTATCGCCGTCGAACTCGTACTGCCGCCACTCCTCGCGGACCTGCTCCTCGCTCTCACCGGCCGTCGTTTCGGTGCTCGGCGAGGCGGCTGTGACCGTCTGCTCGCCGTTCGTTTGCGTGTCCGTGCTCGGCTCCGTGTTGATGCTATCACTCATAGTTGAGTTTCCTCCGGAAGTACGTCCGCGCCGTGATACCGACCGCGTAGAACGTCAGGACGACCATCAGCAAGATGAACGCGGTCGCCCATCCCATCTGCGGCGACCCCGACACTCCGGCCGCGATGACGGCCCACACCTGCGTCGGCAGTGACGCCGAGGCCGTCAGGAGGGCGTCGTTGGCGATGAACGGCGGCCCCGAGACGAAGCGGAAGCCGTCGATGACGTCGACGCTTTCTGTCGCGTTCAGCGTCGACCCCAGCACCAGAATGAGCGGGGCAGTCTCACCGGCGATACGGCCGACGCCGAGGATGACGCCGGTGATGACGCCCGGCATCGCCGCCGGCAGGACGACGCTCTTGATCGTCTCCCACTGGGTCACACCCAGGGCCGCGCTGGCGTCCCGGTACTCGTCGGGAACGGCCTTGATCGATTCCCGCGAGGTGATGAGCACAAGCGGCAGGAGCATGAAACCAAGCACCAGCATTCCGGCCAGCAGCGACTCGTCGCCGCCCAGCCGCGGAATCAGGAACGCCGCCCCAAACAGGCCGAAGACGATACTCGGCGTGCTCCAGAGCGCGTTCGTCGCGATTTCGACGACCGCGGTGAACCGGCCCTGCTCGGCGTACTCGGTGAGGAACACCGCCGCACCGACCCCCAGCGGGACGGCGAACAGCGTCGCCCCGACGACCAGCCACACCGTGCCGACGATTGCGGGCATGATCCCGCCGGGTTCGGCCCCAAGCGGGATGTAGGCCTGCATCACCATCGGCCACGAGAAGCTCCCCTCGTTCGAGACAGCGACGCCGAGCACGGTGAACGAGACGCCGGTCGCGGCGACGTGCAGGCCGACCAGGGCGGTGAAGCCGGCCGCGCCGACGAGGCCGAGGCGCGTCTCCTCGGTCAGCAACCGGCGGGTGATCGTCTCCTCGCTGGACCGCTTTGCGACAGTCGTGAGTGTCGCCAGTGCGAGCGAGGCGACGGCGGCCCCGAACGCGACCACGGGCACGAGGTTCACCGGGCCGACCCGCGGATTGATGCCGGCGACGGGCTGGAGCAACAGCGCGGCCAGCAACAGCCCGAGTCCGCCGAACACCCCCAGCGTGAACAGGGGGGCCTCGCGCTGTGCGCTGTCGGCCAGCGTCGGCCCGTCGCTGGTGAGCACGCCGACGAGGGGGGTGACGGCGAGGCCGCCCGCGGCGACTGCTCCGGCGACGACGGCGGCGAATCCGAGCGTCTCACCGAGAGGCAGACCGAACGGAGCCGGGCCGAGAATCAGGAAGAAGCCGATGAGGACGACCAGCACGAGAGCTGCGGTCGGGACGGCCTGTCGGATCGACCCGGTCCGCTCGGACTGCGTCCCGACGTTTCGGAGCGAGCCGAACGAGCGGAAGAAGGTGACTGCGAGCAGCACCGCTGGTGCGAGCAGCAGTAGCGGCCCGACCGTCGTGTCGGGGGTCACTGCGAGTGCCGTATCGAGTGCCTGCCCCTGTCGGTTGACCTGGACAGTGTAGGCGTAGGAGTAGCGCAGCGGGGACCCGGTGACGAGCACACTCACGAACGTTGCGGCGAGCGCACCGACCGCCGCCAGCGGGAGGACCCGAAACAGTTGTCGAGCGCCGTCGTTCCAGTCGTTTGTGCCCGCGGGTGTGCGAGCGAACTGGACGGCGGCGAGGAGGGCTGGCGTCAGGAAGACCAGCGCGGTCAGCGCACCGACCGAAAGTCCGCGGACAGCGTAGCCGACGCCCTTGAGCGTCACGAACACGACGATTGTCGCCATCACGGCCACCATCAGGAAGGCGTTGAGGTTGATGACGAGGAAGGCTCCGTACTCGCGGCCCCGAGCGCCGAACCCGGCCCGACACTTGGCGGCCGACCAGGCTGACAGGAGCGTCCCGACGAGGAGGAACACCGGGATGACCGCGCCGCCGGTGAAGCCACCGGAGAGCGTCTGGGGGTTCCACTGCCAGCCGACGCCGATGGTGCCGGTCACGATTGTCAGCCCGAGCGCGCCGACGACGAGCGCCGTCGGGAGCGTCGAACCGAGGTCCTCGCGGGGGAGAATCGCCAGCAGGAACAGGCTGACGCCGGCGACGGCGGCCCCGATGAGCCACGGGAGCGAGCCGAACCCGGCGAGGGCACCCCCGACAGCCGCGCCCATAGCGAGGCCGATTGCGCCGAAGGCCACGCCGGAGAGCAGCCCGGCGCTCATGTTCGGTTCCGTGTCCACGAGTTCGAGTCGGGAGGTGACGCCAGCGGCAGTGATAGCCAGCGCCTCGACCAGTAACACGGCCCCGAGTAGCGTCGCCATCGTCACCGGAAGGAGCGCCGCGAGGACAGTCAGCGCGACCACCGAGACGACGAGGCCCAGCCCGATGCCGCGCACCCGCTGTGAGGTGACCGGGACGACGTTGGCGTAGGAGGCGAGGCCGGTGATTCCGACGGCCCCGACGACGACAGCAAGCAGTGTCCCGAGCGCCGTGGTGAGGCTGCTGCCGCTGGCACCGGGCGGAACCAGGTTCACGAGCGTGACGAGCCCGAGCGTGAAGCCGATAACGCTGAGTGCGATTGCCGCATCGAGCCCCCGGTCGTAGCTGTTCGAGTCCGCACTGACGAGTCGGTCGGTGGTCGCGTAGGCGTCACTCATTGTTGCCCCTTCAGTTTCCGCTGCATACGTCGCTCGATGTACTGCGAGACGATGCTCATCCCGGCGACGATGACGAACAGCATGACGCCGGCGACGAACAGCACGTCGACAGTGCTCTCGGATGCGCTCCCGTACTGGGTCGCAATCAGGCTGGTCAGCGTCGCGTTCGCGTCGAAGACGTCGAACAGCGGGTCGGCGAACTGCGTCCCCGAGGCCATGATCGCGGCGACGGCCATCGTCTCGCCGATGGCCCGGCCCAGTCCGAGAATGACGGCCGCGGAGATACCCGAGAACGCCGCCGGGATGGAGATGCTCTTCATCGTCTGCCACTCGGTCGCGCCCATGGCGACGGAGCCGTCACCCATCGACTGGGGGACGCTGGAGAGGGCATCCTCGCCGACGGAGACGACCGTCGGCAGCGCCATCACGCCAACGACGATACCGGCGATGAGGAAGCTCGCCCCGTCGTCGAGGAAGTTCGTCTGGATGAAGCCGTTCAGCACCTGAAAGCCGATGAACCCGTAGACGATAGAGGGGATGCCGGCCAGGATCTCGACGCCGGGCTTGATGATCTCCCGCAGACGGTCGCTAGCGACCTCGGCGATGAACAGCGCGCCGAACAGGCCGAGCGGCCCCGCCACCGCGCCCGCGATGACGGTGACGACTACCGTCGCCCAGATCATCGGTATCAGCGAGTACGCCCCGCTGAGCGGGTTCCAGTACGTCGAGTCCGACGGCAGGACGGTTTCGAGCCAGAAGAACCAGCGGGCCTCCCCGCCCTGCTCCGGAATCAGTAGCAGTCCGGTCCCGTGTTCGAGAAACGCCGGCAACGCGCTCGCGAACAGGAAGAACGTGATGAACGCGACGGTCAGCACCGTAAGGACCGTCGCGACCAGCGTGAGCAGGCGTGCGACTTCGGCCTGATAGGTAACCCAGCCGACCGCGGTGACGAACACGAACGCCAGCAGCATGGGCAACGCAAGAGCGGGCCGAAACAGGAAGACGAGAATCGTCGCCACCAGCGTCGTCGCGACCGCGCCGACAGCAAGCGTCGACCCGTCAGCTCTGTCCTCGCTCGACACCGTCTCGCCCTCCGTCGTAGGTATGTCCTCTGTCATAGTATGGAAAATCGACCGGCACGGTCGATAGTCGTCCGACGACTCTCAGTTGCGGTCGATCACACCTGGTCGGGGAGCTTGGCGCGCTCTTCCTCGCGGCGGCGCGAGCCGAGCTTGAAGTAGTTGTTCGGTGCGACGAAGGTGTCCTGACCGAAGTCGGACAGGATCATGTTGATGACCGCGGCCTCTTTCTCCGAGGTGCCTTCCCAGGTGTACATGTGGAGGTCGCGCGACAGCGGGTACGCCTTCGAGTCGAGACCGTTCTGGTCGTCCTGATAGCTGTAGGTTGTCCCCTCCCATTCCAGCGAGATGGGGGCCAGCCCGTCGGTGTCAATGAACGCCAGCGCGAGGTAGCTGATGGCGTTGTCGGCCTGTGCGATGGCCTGTGCGAGGCGCTGATTCTGCCCGTAGCGGTTGGCAACGGAGGTGTCTTCCTCGGAGTTGCCGAAGACGTTGGAGACGAAGGAAGTTCGCGTTCCGGAGCCTTTGACGCGGGCGAGGACCTGAATCTCACGGTCCGGACCGCCGAGTTCGCTCCAGTTGGTGATTTCGCCCTTGTAGAGCCCCTTGAGCTGGTCGCCGGTGATCTGCTCGACACCGGCATCGGCGATCTCCTGGGAGACGACCAGCGGCTGTCCGTCCACGCCGACGACGTGGTCGACGAACTGCTCGTAGGAGTCGCGGTCGGGCAGTTCGTCCTCGACGTTTCCGGAGGAGTTGCCGAGGTCGTTCTGCCCGTTCATGACCTTCTCGATTCCGGTCCCGGAGTGTGAGAGGCCGACAGTGTACTGGAACGGCGGCCCCTCCTCGCCGCCGGCTTCGAACCCGTACAGGCCGGCCCAGTAGTCGGCGAGGTTCTGGTCCGTGTCGATGTCGTACTCTTCGTGGGGCCAGTACTCGGTGTCGCTGGCCGGTCGGTTCGCGTTCCAGTAGGACGCTGCCGTGTTCGCGATGGGGTACACCGTCGAGGAGCCGCCGGACGAGAGTGCGCTGGTACCGCCGGAGCTACCGCCCTCGTCGGTGCTTTCGGTCGCTTCCATCTCCGTCGACACCGCTTCGGTGTCCGCACTCTCGCCGGAGCTCCCGTCCGACTCGGAGTCGCCGCTACCGCTGGAACAGCCAGCGATCGCAGCGATACCGGTCGCACCTGTCGTTGCGATGAATTTCCGCCGCGATACGAACTCTGACAGCCCGTCTGGGTCGTGCGCCATCACCAGAGTCAAGCAGGACGGCTAATAAGTAACCTGCTAAGATTGCTATATCTATTGGGTTATTACTATATAGATATAGTATGCTAAACAGCCACAAATGGGCAGGCATATATCAGCGAGCACGTCGTCATTGTGCCTTCAGCCCCCCGAATACGCCGCATATGGGCGAGTGGCCGAGTATAGCTTTTTCAGCCGTTTGAACTACCTACACCGGCGAATTTCGTCGCCGAATCGACGGTTATCCGGAGAATATGTCCCCAAATATTAGAGCTTGGATATAGTATATAGATATGAGTGGATTTATATCATCCCGTGAACGAGTGCCAGCCACATGGAGACACGCAAGGTCCAGGTGACAGGCGGGTCGACATACACCGTCTCCCTCCCCAAAGAGTGGGCGACAGAAAACGACGTGAGTGCGGGCAGCGTCGTCGAATTCCACGCCGAGCGGGACCTGCTGTTGCTCGCTCCACAGCGGAACAACGGCCGCGTGGAGGGGAGTCTCGACGTGGAAGGACTCGAAAACAGGCACGAACTCACGCGGGCGGTGATGACGATGTACGTCAGCGGCTTCGACATCATCCAGCTCGAAGCGACGCGGATAACAGCCGAACAGCGACGCATCATCCGCGATGCGACTCAGGGACTGGTCGGTTTAGAGATGATCGAAGAGACGACCGACCGGGTCGTCCTGCAGGACCTGCTGGACTCCTCGGAGCTGTCGGTCCACAACGCGATCACACGAATGCGGCTGGTCTCGCTGACGATGCTCTCCGACGCTGTCGAGGCGCTCATCGAGGACGACGACGACCTCGCGGCGGACGTGATCCAGCGCGACGACGACGTCGACCGCCTCTGGTACATGGTTTCGCGCGTGTTTCGCACCGTCCTCCGAAACCCGACGACAGCTGACGAGATCGGTTTCCCACGCGAGACCGTGTTCGATTTCCAGTCCAGCGCCCGCCAGCTAGAGCGTATCGCCGACCACGCGACCAAGGTCGCCAGCCTCTCCCAGGAAATCGGGGAAATAACTGGGGAAACCGCAGAACTGCTCGATCAGCTGGAAGCCGAGGCTATCGCCGTCCCCGAGACCGCGATGGACGCGCTGTTGACCGAGGACTCCGACGAGGCCGTCGAACTGGCAAACGAGGCCCGGAGCCAGATCCCCGACGTCGACGGAACCGCTCGCGAAGTCGACGGGCAGATCCGCGAGTTCGACCCACAGAGCGCACAGGTACTGGGCCTCATCGTCGACTCCCTGTCCCGGACCGCCGACTACGGCGGCAACATCGCCGAGAGCGCGCTCCAGAAGGCCGCACCGCGACCGCAGTCCTGACGGGTCGTCAATACAGAGAACGACGGACAGCCGTCCTGTGATCTCAACGTGTCGAAACCAGACAGTGACGGCGGTGCCGCCTGATCGTATCGAGGCACGCGAGGATGTCGGCGAGCGCCGGACACGTCGCCGAACAGTCGCCGTAGAGATACCGGACGAGACTGGTCCCGTCGATGCCCGAGATGGCAGCGGCCGACCGGCTGTGAAGCTGTCGCTGGCGGGTCGCTGCCGCCGTCTCACAGTCGGCTTCGATTTCGGCGAGCTGGTCGTCAATAGTGTCGAGTCGGGCTGGGTCGGTCGTTCGCCGTGCGTTCGCACCCAGTGCGGCCCCGCGGCGTTCACAGTCGTCGAGCGTCGCTCGTACCGACTGTAACGACTCCCGTTCGCGTTCGAGCGCCGGGAGCAACGTCTCGCGTTCGTCGCGTGCCCCCTCGCTCGCGGTCAGCAGTGCCTCGTACAGTTTCGGGGTCAAGCGTGTTCCCGTGGCGATCTGCGTGCCGAGTTCCGGCCCGAACTCCATCGACATATTCGCCTCCAGCGAGTCGTCGTACTCGGCCTCGAAGTGTGGCACGGCCATGACCGTCTCCCGGTAGGCTTCCCGGACGGCGCGCAGGCTCGTCTCTGGTTTCGGCTGCCGGGCACTGAGCGCCGACATCCCCCCGGCTGAGGTGTCGACAGTGCCTGCGGATTGTCCCGTCGGTTCGATGGACACGAGTCTGGTCCGAAAGCGCCTGAAAGCCGACAGTTCCGCCTCGATACAGTCAATCTCCCGCTGAACGACGGCGAGCGCCTGCTCGATCTGTGGCTGGCTCGTCTCAGTGTCAGACACGGAGTACTCGACCGAACCGTCAGCTGTCGTCGTATAGGTATTTTATATGTTCGCTATATAGTCGACAGTACCGCTATCGCCGAGCAGCCAACGGGTGGTTCGGGACAAGTTCGGCAGGCCGCGCGACTACTCTTGTTCCAGCGGTTTCGGGAATAGCAGGACGCGGGGAGATCATACCGGGCAGCCATGCTGTCAGATTGTCCGTTCGCATCGTCGTCAGCGGATGCACTTTTGCCACACGGGCAGGTACGGCTCGACGGTGGCGATGACGAGATGTTACCCCCGCTGAGCCTCGGTTTCTAGTAATATATGCGCTTATCGCTCGGGTAGCTTCCACCCCTGCTCGACATCGACAAGTTCGTCGGATTCGGGTAGTTGGTTCACAGGCCGTTCAACGATATCCATGATGTCGGCGGCTCTGAAGACGCGGTTTTGATTGTTTCCGGTTATCTCCTCCACGACGCCATCTGATTCGAGTGTTTCGACAGCATTGTTCGCAGTCTGATACACGACACCAATCCGCTCACTGGCTTCGCGGACGGTAAAATACGGATCTTCGAACAGTGCGAGTGAGAGGTGATGGACAGATTTTGCTGCGTCCGAGTATCGAGACTCGTACTCTTTTCGCTTGTCGACGAGCAGCCTTGCTCGGAGGAACGCCTCTTCTGCCTGCTCTCGGATGCCTCGGAGAAAGAACTGGAGCCATTCGTCCCAGGCGCCCTCTTCACTCACAGCGAGCAACCGATCGGCATATTCGGTGCGGTGTCGTTCGATATACGAACTGAGAGAGAGCATTGGGTAGTGGAGTAATCCACTCGAGATGAGCATGAGGACCACGAGCAGTCGTCCCACCCGTCCGTTACCGTCTTTGAACGGATGGATCGTTTCAAACTGATAATGAGCGATTGCGACATCGATTAGATCGGGCCAATCAGAGCCCTGCTGAACGAAACGCTCTAAATCGTCCATCAGCCCCGGAACCATATCTGGCTTCGGCGGAACGAACCGAATCTGCGTCCCGATTCCGTGCGGCCCTTCCTCTTCTATTGCAGTATATCCCGGTCGAAACTCGCCAGGCAATGGTTCGTCGCCATCTGATCTTCCCTTGATCAGTAACTGCTCGTGGAGCGACTTGATGAGTTCTGTCGTGATGCTCTGTCGTTCAATACCCGCGGTCTGGAGAAACGAAATAGCATCGTCGAGAGCGGTGATGTAGTTTCGAGCCTCTCTGACATCGGCTTCGTGGGCACTCTCGACTGTCTCTCTAATCTGGAGTTCGTCGACATCGTATCGGTAGAGATCAGACACAGTCACGGCTGTCCCTTCGACCTGGGACGACTGCTCAGCCTCCTTGTAGACAAACGAACTGAACACAGCGCCGGGATTGTCGATCTCACTGCCGAGTCCCTCTAGTCTGCCGAGGGACCACATCGCTCTCGAGACTTCCGCAACAACGGCATCCGAGAGTTCCAGTGTCGGAGGCAGTTTATCCGGGAAGTACGCCTTCGAGAGATGTTCATCGGTCCGGAGTGGCATGTACTGCCCGGGTGCAGTTGAAGGGAGATCGTATCCGTCTCTCATTGCACATGCTTGAACCCCATTTGATTAAAAATTTCTGTGTATTATTAGAATTGCAATTGTGCTTGAGAGAGCGTATGACAATATCCACCTGAAAATTTGGATTGTGTGGTGCTAAATCACGACTATTGCAGTCCAAGCCGATATCGATGGTATCAGTTCAGTCTTGTCCGAGGGAACACGTCGGTCCCCACGCCGACGCCAGTCGGGGCCTGTTTCGTTAGCTCGGACAGTATCCAAGGCTATGCAACGAGAAATAAATCACGCAATCGATACCACACCAGGAACGGACTGCTTTTCAGCCCCGGCCTGCTACGGAACAACGGTGGCGATGACGAAATGTTACCCCCGCTGAGCCCCTTGTGACGATGGACTTTTCCTGAGCCACCATTTCGACTCCAAACAGCGGCTAAAACGGTGCAGCAGGGCCTTCGTCGGTGTCTCCGTCGGCAGTCGCACTGTCCGACATCGTCTCTCCGCCAGCGTTCTCGCGCTCCAGCGGTCCGTCCCAGCCGTTCAGCCCGGGTTCGAAGCTTACCACGTCGCCATCAAAGCCTTCGTACGACGCGATGAGCCGGGCGGCCTGCACGCTTGACTTTCCTTTCGGACACACTGTCACGACCTCGTCGTCGCCTTCGAACCGTTCGACCTCATCGACGAGCGACGGGAACGGGATATTCTCGCTCTCCGGGATGTGACCTCGTTCGAACGCACCCGGGGACCGGATATCGACCACTCGGACCGTCCCGTCTTCGAGTTTTGACCGCAGCTCGTCGGCGTCGATTTCGCCGTCCATATCCAGCCGCTAGCGGGCGATACCTAAACCTTCACCGGCTACAGCAAACCGTCAGCCTGTGCCAGCAGGATACCTTCGATGGTTGCGTCGTTGGCCGGTTCGCGCCGGGCGACCTGCAGCGCCTCGTCGATGGGTACCGTCGTCACCGAGAGGAACTCGTTGTCGTCGAGTTCCCGGTCGACGGGTTCGAGCCCCTCGGCGAAGACGATGCCTCGGCGATGGCGGAGCACGCCGGTCGAACACGA
Source organism: Haloarcula amylolytica JCM 13557 (assembly GCF_000336615.1). Classification (GTDB taxonomy): domain Archaea; phylum Halobacteriota; class Halobacteria; order Halobacteriales; family Haloarculaceae; genus Haloarcula; species Haloarcula amylolytica. The sequence goes on along the minus strand of NZ_AOLW01000010.1, from coordinate 12,622 downwards.
GAACTCCTCGATAAGTGAAACGCCGGCGGCCTCGAAGCCGGTCTCCTCGCGGAGTTCGCGCGCGCCGGCGGCCGTGTAGGACTCGTCGTCCTCGACGATTCCGGCCGGGAGTTCGAGACACTGCTCGCGGATGGTCGGGCGGTACTGGTCGACCATGACGAGTTCGTCGCCGGTCGTGGCGACCACGACCGCTGCATCGGGCAGTTCAGCCCAGTAGTAGTCCTTCTCGGAGCCGTCGGGCTGGCGAACCCGGTCGTAGCCGCCGGTGTACCAGCCGGTCTCGTACTCGCGTTCGCTCTCGACGATTGGCCACTCGTGGGCCGGTTCGCGGGTCATACGTCCTGTCGGACCGCGACGTGGTAAAACGTGCCGTTGTGCCTGACGACGACGCCGTCGTCGGTCACGGCCCCGTCGTACTGCTGGCGGAGCGCGTCGCGTTCGTCGAAGGGCGAGTGGGTGAACGCGCCCTTGAATCCCAGCGGTCCGCGCCAGTACGGCTCTGACTGCCCGGTCGCCGACGGGGATGCGTCAGCCAGCGCCGCGCTCGTGTACGGGAAGCGTCGCTCGGACTGGGTGCTCCAGTTGATCGCCGTGCCGTTGTCGACGCTATACTCGCCGTCGGTGGGCGTGGCGACAGTGTAGTAGGGGTCCCCGCTCTTGAGGAGGCCCGGCAGCGCACCCAGCGCCAGCAACAGGATGACGACGGCGATGATGCCGAGCAGGGTGTTCCGTGTGACCGGGCGCATCAGACGACCTCGCGGTAGATGCGACCGAAGGCCTGGCGACGGAGCGTCCCGACGGCGGCCCGGCGTTCGTCCTGAAACGTCGCCGCGACGGCTTGCTCTGCGAAGGGCGCGGCGTGCCAGACGACGTTGTCGACGTTCTCCGCGCCGACCAGTGTCACCTCGCAGTCGGTGTCTTCGCGCCACTCCTCGAACTCCGCCATCGACCCGACCTGGACCGCGAGCGATTCCGCGAACAACACGTCGCGGGCGGTTTCGACCACCTCGCTGGTGACCCGCTCCTCGTAGGTCTCCGCGTCGAGACCCATCGCCTTCGCGACTTCCTTGACGACGACCTGCGCCGTCGGCCCGAACGCGTCGTAGCGCTCGCGGGCCTCGGCTGCCGATGCCGGCGCGAACTGCCCCTCAGTGTCCATACGTCCCCTTGCCGCCGGCGGGACTATTCGGTTTCGTCTCCGGACTCGCCGGCGTCGTCGTCAGCGTCGAACGCCGACGCGTCGCTGTCAGCGGCGTCCGCGTCGGTTTCGTCGTCGCTGTCGCGCAACATCTCCCGCGTCAGGTCCCGGGCCTCGGCCAGCACCTCGCTGTCGTGGTCGCTGAGCGCGTTTGACCCCCGGTGTTGGTCCGCGCCCCGCGGGAGGTCGTCGTGGTCGTGGCCTGTGCCGTGCTCGTGGTCGTGACTGTGCCCGTCGCCGCTACGGTCGACGGTGTCCTCGAACACCTGCGGGAACTCCGTCTCTTCGGCGTACTCGACGACCTCGGTGGACAGTTCGTCCTCGCCGAGTTGGCCCCAGTCGGGGACGCGCTCGTCGAGCCACGCCTCGTGGTCGTCGCCGCCGGTCATCGCCGTGAACGCGAGGTGGTTCGCCAGATGCACGTCGTCGGCTTGCGGGTCGTCACACACTGGACAGGCGTATCCCATCGGTGTACGAACCGAGGACACGGAGCCGTATATGCGGTCGGGATCTCGGAGAGATGCGCGGCCCGGGGATGTAGCTGCTACGGCCAGAGACCACACTTACAGCAGCCGGACCATCACGAGCGCGTCCTCGCCGTTGCTGTAGTAATTCGGGATAGTCTTCCGGTGTTCGAACCCGAAGCGCCGGTAGAGCCGTCGCGCTCCCTCGTTGTCGGCTCGGACTTCCAGTTTTATCGACCCGGCACCCGTCTCGCCGATGACCTCCATCGCGCGCCGCAACAGCGCGCTCGCAACCCCCTGCCGACGGTACGCCGGCCGAACGGCGAGATCCTTGATGTGGCCCAGCGGGGTCCCGTGGTTCGGCACTGTATCCGCGATGACGTAGCCCGCGACAGCAGGCGGGTCGCCGTCGTCGTTGCCGGTCTCGGCGACGAGAAATCCCGCTTCGTCGAGGTAGCTCTCCAGCGCCGAAAACGGCCACGGCTGTGGAAACGACGCCTGTTCGATGCGGTGGATCTCGATGAGATCCGCGCGGACGGCGCGCCGAACCGCTGGCGTATCCGGCGTCTCCGGCCCGTCAGGAGCGACCGTTGTCACATGTGTACTTCGGTGTGGCCCTACATATGTGTTACCGCCGACCGAAGATACCCTGGTATCTGACTGTTTGTCGATAGGTGCTGATAGTTCATGCATCGATAGGGCCGAGACAGAGTTAGAACGCCGGAAGGTTCTTTAGTCTGACGAGTCTACGTGTAGTTGCACCCGTTTTGGGTGCCACCACCCCCACCCCCACCCCTCTTTCCGAACTTTTCCATCGCTGCCGAGTTGTACTAGATGTAGGTTCTGTCAGAACCGACTGCACACGCCGGGGAAGCGACAGCAGTCACAGAAGGGCACGATGGGTCTGGCACTGTCGCGAGGCAGACTTCGTATATCGCCGTTGACCTGAGACAGCCGTGGTACTAAGCCTGGTTTCACTGCCGGAAAAATCACGGTCGAGGGGCAACCCACTGTCTCACGGCGCGAAGCGCCGTTCGCACAAACCGAGCGTCTTCGCTATTCCGGCTTCACTGCTCACAAAAAAACCGCGGTCGCAAGGCGACCGCGCGACGCTCGGAATCGCTCTGCTCGCGGGACCTGCGGTCCCGCTCCCAATACGAGGTTTCTGCGAAACCTCGCGTGTCTCACGGCGCGACGCGCCGTTCGACCCGCAAGAGACTCCTCACTACGTTCGGAGTCTCTCTAGTCGTCTGCAGGTGCAGCGCCGCCTTCGTCGTGCTGCTGTTTCGTGTGCGAGAGCTTGCCACCGGCGGCGAGGATCTCGCGTTCGCGCTCGGAGGCGTCGAGCTGGCCGGTCGCTTCCCAGTCGTCGTTCACGCGGATGGTGAACTCTTCCTGGCCGGAGCGGACGGCTTCGGCAGCGTCGTCGACGACCTCGATGTCGTCGCCTTCCTCGATCTTCTCGTAGGTCTCCTCGTCGATGGTGAGCGGGACGATACCGAAGTTGAACAGGTTCGCCTTGTGGATGCGGGCGAAGCTCTGTGCGAGGACGGTCTCGATACCCAGATACATCGGGCACAGGGCCGCGTGTTCGCGCGAGGAGCCCTGACCGTAGTTCTCGCCAGCGACGAGCACGCCGCCGTCGGCTTCGAGTGCGCGCTCCGCGAACGTGTCGTCGACGCGCGAGAGCGTGAACTCGGAGAGCTTCGGGACGTTCGACCGGTACATCAGGATGTCCTGCGTGGCCGGGATGATGTGGTCCGTCGTGATGTTGTCCTCCATCTTCAGGAGGGCTTCACCGCCGACTTCGGTCTCCAGCGGGTCCTTCAGCGGCACATCGCCGATGTTCGGGCCCTTGATGAGTTCGTCGTCGACGGCCTGGTCGGGCGCGATGAGGTCCGACTCGGAGTTGCCGATGTACTGGTCGGGCATCTCCAGACCGGGGGCGTCGAGGTCGCCGAGTTCGTCGGCGAGGTCCCGCGGGTCGACGATTTCGCCTTTGATGGCCGCCGCGGTGGCGACTTCCGGCGAACAGAGGTAGACGTTGTCGTCCTCGATACCGGAGCGACCCTCGAAGTTGCGGTTGAAGGTCCGCAGGGAAACGGAGTCGGAGGCCGGGACGTGGCCGATGCCGATACAGGCACCACACGTCGCCTCGGAGAAGTTGACGCCAGCGGCCATCATCTCCGCGGTCCAGCCCTCGCGGGCCAGCATCTCGGAGGCCTGCTTGGAGCCGGGGGCGACGATCATCTCGGTCTTCTTGTCGATGTTGCGCCCTTCCAGCATCTTCGCGGCCGGGAGGATGTCCTCGTAAGCGCCGTTCGTACAGGAGCCGATCATGACCTGCTCGACGTCGACGCCCTCGACTTCGCTGACGGGGACGACGTTGTCGGGCATCGACGGCTCGGCGATGAGCGGTTCGAGGTCCGAGAGGTCGACGACGATCTCGTCGGCGTACTCGGCGTCCTCGTCGGGGCCGATGTCCTCGAAGACGTCCTCGCGGCCGAGGCGTTCGAGGTAGTCCTTGGTCTGGTCGTCCGTCGGGAAGATCGAGGAGGTGGCACCGAGTTCGGTCCCCATGTTGGTGATGGTAGTCCGCTCGGGGACGGTCAGCGTCTCGACGCCCGGGCCGGTGTATTCGAGCACCTTGCCGACGCCGCCCTTGACGGACAGCCGACGGAGCAGCTCCAAGATGACGTCCTTGGCGGTGGCCCATTCGGGCAGTTCGCCTTCGAGGCGGACGTTGACGACTTCCGGCATCTCGATGTAGTACGCGCCGCCACCCATCGCGACGGCGACGTCGAGGCCACCGGACCCGATGGCGAGTTCGCCGAGACCGCCGGGGGTCGGCGTATGGGAGTCGGACCCGAGCATCGTCTTGCCGGGTGCGGCGAAGTTCTCCTTGTGGACGTTGTGGCAGATACCGTTGCCGGGGCGCGAGAAATGGGCCCCGAACGTGCCTGCCGCAGAGCGGAGGAAGCGGTGGTCGTCGGTGTTCTTGAAGTCGAACTGGTAGGTCTGGTGGTCACAGTACTGGGCGGCCAGTTCCGTCTGGACCTCTTCGAGGCCCAGCGCTTCGAACTGCAGCCAGACGAGCGTCCCGGTCGTGTCCTGTGTCAGCACCTGATCGATCTCGATACCGATCTCTTCTCCGGGTGTTAGCTCCCCTTCGACGAGATGGTCGTCGAGAATTTTTTCCGTAAGCGTCTGTCCCATAACGTGCGTCAATGGATGGCGCGGCGGTATAAATCCCGCGTATTCCGTCGTATTTTTCATATAAAAACCCGCTCCGTCCGTCGCTCAGAAGCGAGTCAACCGACCGGAGGGCGATCAGCCAGATCGGCAGGTCTTTCCACGACACTCGCACAGAGTCGCGTATGTTCAAAAGCGGGCGGTTCGTCGCCGATGCCCTCGGCGACCTGAGAGAATCGCAGGTACAACCGAACGGCGTCGACCTCACGCTCGGTGCGATCTACGAGCAGAGCGAGCCGGGACGCATCGAACGCGGCGGCAAGACCGTCGGCGACCGTCAGGAACTCGAACCCAGCGACGGGATCTATCAGCTCGACCGCGGCGGCTACATCGTCGAGTACGCCGACCGGGTCGTCATTCCGGATGGACACATCGGCTTTCTCCTCCCGCGGTCGTCATTGCTCCGTAATTCGTGTATGCTCGATACGGCTGTCTGGGACGCCGGCTACGAGGGGCGGGGCGAAGGGTTACTGGAGGTCCACCACCCGATCCAACTCGAACAGGGCGCGCGGATCGCACAGCTCGTTCTCGCCGACGCCGCTCACGAGGGGACGTACGAAGGGTCGTATCAGGGTGAGAATCTCTGATGCGTGATCGCGGTCCGAAACACGTCTCATAGCCTGAGACATGGTAGGCCATGCTGTGAATTTAAGTGGATTTCCTGAGTGCTATCGATTGGTGCTTGAAGCAACTATACCCCGGTCCATACTGCCGTCAGCCTTCAGTACCCGGAAATTACACAAGCACCGTTTTCAGGTACGACAACTGTCTGACCGGGGTTTATCACCGTTGCTGCGTGACAGTGAGACATGATAGTAGAATTTCACATCGATGCCCCCCTCTTGCAGCGAACAGCTGAAACGCTGAGTAAAGCAGCGATACGGATACAGCGACTTCACTGCGAGAGTGGCGACTGCCGTGCCGTCGCCTGGATTGGCCCCGTCGAGCGGCCCGCCATCGAAGCGAATCTGGCCCAGGACGAGAGTATCACCGACTATGCCCACGTAGCGGCAGAAGGAGATGGTCACTGGTACACCCTGCATACAACTGACACGATAATCGATACGATCGGAGAAGCGTTGTTGAACGCGGACGGGTTCCTGCTCGGTGCCGCACAGACCGGCGACGACTGGGTGTTTCGAGCCCGGTTCCCCGAGAAGAGTTCGGTGCTGTCGTTCCGTGACGTGCTCGTGTCCAGTGATATCAACATCGACATTCAGACCATCACCGACGACACGGAAGCCTCTCCCCAGTTCGGCGTGACGGATCCACAGCAAGAAGTGCTGTTGCTCGCGCTCAATCGTGGCTACTTCACCGTCCCGCGAGAATCGTCCCTCTCGGACCTCGCCGCGGAGCTCGGGATCTCCAGTCAGGCCGCCTCGGAGCGGCTCCGTCGCGGGACGCGAACGCTGGTGCAGAACACGTTGGCGGCCCCTGAACGGCCGCTTGTCGGCTCACCGCCCGAGTAACCCACGGACGGCTTCCGGTTGGTGGAAAGCGAAGATGGTGGAACGCCGGCCCTCTGTGAGCAGCCGGTCTGGGGGAGATATATTGCCGAATAGCTGCGTTCTGTGTTGTCTGGGCTGACAGTGTGCGGATACGGGCCGTCTGATGCGTCATCGGCCCACCGGTTATTTCAGACAGTGAAATAGCTCGTCCGCTGTTATAAGAGAAGGGAGCGTACACTGGAGTATGAGCTCGAACGAGGGGACCGTGTATATGCTGCGGAACCGGGCCACGGAGGGGTCCGACGACTGGGTCAGCCCCGAACCCGCAGGTGATGTTATTGCCGATGCGGTGATCGAAGCGACAGATCTAGATGCGGACGATATTGACGGGCTGGATACGTACGTCGACATCGGGTCACTCCGTGCGGTCGTCACAGAGAGGACGACGGAGTCGCTGACGTTCGCCGTCGAAGGACACGACGTGACGATTACCGCTGGCGGAGAGATTTCCGTCGACAGTTGAGTCGGTGCTATGTCCAAATGACATAAGACGATGGCCCGAGAGCCCCAGATATGACCCGCGTGGCACTCATCGCACACGACGACGAGAAGCCCGAGATGATCGACCTGGCTCAGAGCTATGAATCGACACTCGCGGAGTTCGACCTCGTCGGGACCGGCACGACGAGCAAGCGCATCATGGCCGAGACCGACCTCACAGTCGAGCGAAAGGAGAGCGGACCGATGGGGGGCGACACGCAGATCGGCGCTGAGGTCGCCGAGGGCCGGATGGACGGCATCGTCTTCCTCCGGGACCCGCTGACGGCACAGCCCCACGAGCCGGACATCTCGGCGCTCCTGCGTATCTGTGACGTCCACGACGTACCGCTGGCGACGACGCGAGCCTCAGCGGAGTACATCCTCGAAGGGCTGGTTCGGGACGAAGCCGACGACTAGCCCGCCGGGAACGGGAGACGACCGTCTGCGGTCCGTTTACAGCGGGAGCAAGGCGAAAGCCCACCCCTTCAGGGGTGTGGATGAAGCCGACAACCCGGCAGCTTCGCCTGTAGCCTCACTCCGCGTGCGTCGGTCGTTCGGCGTACTCGATGGGGTCCCGTTCGCCGATACGCTGGAAGGCTTCCAGCCGGAAGGCGCAGGCGTCGCACGTCCCGCAGGCCGGTTCGTCGTCCCGGTAGCAACTCCAGGTGTCCTCGTAGGGAACGCCGAGTTCGACGCCGCGCTCGGCGATGTCGGTCTTGGACCACTCGACGAAGGGCGCGACGAGGTCGATGTCGGTGTCGGGTTTCGTGCCGGCGTCGATGACGCCCTGAAAGGCGTCGAAGAAGGCGGGCCGGCAGTCCGGATACCCCGAGAAATCCTCGCTGTGTGCGCCGATGAAGACGGCCCCGCAGTCGTTGGCCTCGGCGTAGGAGACCGCCATCGATAGCAGGTTGGCGTTCCGGAACGGGACATAGGAGGTCGGTATCTCGTCGCTGTCGGTGTCGGCGTCCGCCACGTCCATCGAGTCGTCGGTCAGCGACGACGCGCCGATTTGCGTGAGGTGGCCGGTCTCGACGTGGAGGAAGTCCGCCGCGTCGACGTGGTCGGCCAGCGCGCTGGCGCAGTCGTACTCCCGGCCCTCGGTGTTCTGCCCGTAGCTGGTGTGCAGCAGGTACAGGTGGTCGTAGCCGCGGGTCTGTGCTTCGTAGGCCGCCGTGGCGCTGTCCATGCCGCCGGAGGCGAGCACGACAGCGCGGGTGTCGTCGGTCATCGTTGTACGTGGTGTCGCAAGCAGTTACGTTCCCGGTTCGTCGTTCCAGAGGTCGACGTGGAGTCGCGGTGTGTACCGGTAGCCGAACTCCAGCGCGAGGTCCGCGACCGTCTCCCGTGTCGCTTCGAGTTGGTCACGCGTCTGGCCCTCCGGCATCAGTAACACGTCGTCGTCATCCACGCGGGCAGACGTAGCGTCTCGGAGTCGCTCGACGAGGCACTCGATTTCGGCCATGTCCTCGCGGCCCGTGACGACGAACTTGAGTTGCGTGTCGTAGGTTTCGACGAGTTCGGCCAGCGTCGGCACGTCGAGCCGGCGCTCCTCGTGGCGGTCCGCCCACTCGCCGTCGCCGTCGGGGTCGCGGTCGGCCGTCGGCGTACTGGAGGCCAGTTTCGGGCTGACGCTGGCGAGGTCGATAGGGGCGTCGGGGACGACGGTCCCGTTGGTCTCGACCGTCGTGTGGTAGCCCCGGTCGGCCAGCCGCTCTAGCAAGTCCGCACTCGAATCGTGGATGAGCGGTTCGCCACCGGTGAGGACGACGTGGTCGGCGTCGTACTCCTCGATAGCGGCGAGCACGTCGTCGACGGTGAACCAGTCGTGGGTCGGCTCCCAGGAGGTGTGATAGGAGTCACAGAACCAACAGCGCAGATTACAGCCGCTGGTCCGGACGAACACGCTCGGGACGCCCGCCAGTCGGCCCTCGCCCTGAAGCGACTGGAACAGTTCGTTGATGGGGAGGTCGCCCGTCTCCGCGTCGGCGTCGGTCCCCTCAATATCGGCCCCGGGCGCGTCGTTTGCGACCGGCATCAGCGGGTACAGAGTTCGCTGGTCTCCCGGACGGAGACGGCCACGTCCGACACCGTCTCCGGGAGGCGGTCGGCGAGGCGCTGTTCCAGTATCGCGGCCATGACTTCGGCTGTCGGCGGGTGGTCAAGCACGACCACGGCGTCGCCGTCGCCGCTGGCGTCGAAGGCCTCAACCAGTGGGTCGCCGGCCTCCAATAGGAAGCGGTGGTCCCACTCGTCGACCACGTCCGTGACCTCGCCCTTGTCGACGACCCACCCCTCGTCGGTTAGTTCGCCGGTGATGCGGACGGTGATTTCGTAGTTGTGTCCGTGCGGGCGCGAACATTTCCCGTCGTGGTGTCGCAGTCGATGCCCCGCAGAGATCCGGATCGGCCGGTCACCACCGACGACGAGTTCGCGTTCGCCCGCGTCGGCGAGCGTGTCCTCGGCCTTCGATAGTCGCTGAGACATACCACGGTATTATCATTCGGTGTCTTAACTCTCACGGGAGCTGGCCCGCCAATGTCTCGATACTACGGAGCCAACAGTAGTTCGATGACCGGTATCAGCAGTCGTCGTCGACGGCCGCAAGTCGTCGGTTCATCGCTCGTAGATACTCGGCGGCAGCGTCGGGATGGTCGGAATCTAGCGCGGTACGCACTTGCTCGCAGCCGTGCAACAACCGCGACCGCAGATCACACTCCGGCAGTTTGTTCCGGCTGACCGTCTCAGCCGTCGCAACTGTCTGTCGGGCCGTATGGTACTCCGCCGCGATAATGGCTGTTTCGCCCTCTTCAGCGAGTTGTGTCAGCACCGCGTGGACGTCGCTGGGCAGGTCTCTGGGCACATCCGCTGTTAGTTATGCACAGTCATAACGCTCGTGTTAGTTGTACAGCGATGGGCGGCGGCCCGTATCGCGAACGACTATCGGCAGCGGACATCGGCGTAAGGGATAGGTCGCTGCAGCCCACAGAGTCGGGTGTGACACGACGTGCCGTCGAACGGGAGTTCGAACGTTACCTCTCGCAGTTCGTCGACGAGACGTACGCAGCCTTCGACGTGGCAGCCGTGCTACGCGGGTCAAACGGGAGCGGAAGCCGCGTTGCGGGCAAACTGCTGAACAACAGCCGCCCGCTGGAGCGCCACGTCGTCCGGCCGAAACTACAGTCCTACCAGCAACAGATACTCGCCCAACTGGAGCCGGTGCTTGATTACGCCGCCACTGACGCGGCGTTCGATACCTATGCTGACGAAGTGCTGGCCCGTGATATCTACTGGAACGCGCTCCGCAACACCGTCCGTGGCGACCGCCGGGACCGGATTCGAGAGAGCCTGCTGGCCCGCCAACAGTCGTTCGGTGACGACCTCGCGCCGCTTGTCGCCGCCGACAGCGACGACTTCTGGACCGCCGTCACCGAGTCCTACGAAAAGGAGACGGCGACGGATATCGTCCGGACGCACTTCGAGTTCTCCGTCCCACTGCGGGAGAATCAGAACGCCTTCGCCTTCGAACTCACCATCGACCCCGGCGAGGTGCTGGGCGGTCTGGCACGAGCCCTCCCCACGCTCGACGTCGAGTTCACTGACGAGGCGTTGCGGTCGATGCGACGGGCTGAACAGCAGGTCATTCCGTCGGCGAAGGCTGACGTAGAACAGGCCTACGAGTCATAGACCGGCTCCGCCGCTGGGTGTCGCCTTGCATCGCGCTCGCTACTGACTGGTGTTCCTCAGAGGAATAGTCCGAAAGTGGACACGACGGCCGTCTTGGCACATGGACGGCCGTTGTGTCAGGTATTGGTGTTGGTGTTGACTGACGACGGCAGGTATGGTTTACTCACGTCGACTCGGCCTCGGACTCCGCGAGACCGATAAGCATGGGAGCTTGGCAGCGAACGCCGGTGACGGCGTTCACATACGGGCTACAGTACGTAGACCAATCAACCTGCCATCGATTTCCAGGTACCCATATGGTAAATAACCTACGGAATATGTTACTTCTATACTGAGTAAATCATTATATCCAATCGTCAGCGACCAGAGAACCGGAACACTGGAGGGGGCGAAAATACTAGAAATCTGGTAGTTCTTTCGTACAGGTCGCGGGAGTCGAACGTGGCAGTGAAGGGACTGGCGTCGTGTCAGTCGTCGAAGGGCCAGTCACCTGTGATCCGCATCCCTTCGGCGAGGTTCTGGGCTTCGAGCGCATCGGCTATTTCCGTGGGGTCTTTGTGAGCAGATCGCACTGAGTCGTCTGCAAGTGTCACGGCGAGTTCGGTCAAGAGGACGGCCTGCTCGCGGAACGTCCGGGGTTCCAGTTTGTCCAGCGTATCGGCGTGGGTGTGGCCCCAGCCACGCCCCTCGCCGCCGGTTTCGCTGGTTACATGATAGCCGGGGACGCCCCGCCGCACGAACGGCCAGTGGTCGCTGTGAGGGCCTTGCTCCGGCGTGAGCGAGATGGGGTGGTCGAAGCGGTCGGCCACGTCATCGGCGGCGGCCGCCAGCGCGTCGAAGCCGTGGGTGTAACACTTCAGCGTGCGGCCCTGAACGACGCCGTCGAAGTTGAGCACGGCCGTTACGTCGTCGAGGGCGGTCTCGTCGGCCAGGCGGTTCGACCCCACGAGGCCGACCTCCTCGGCACCGAAGGCGACGAACTCCACGCGCGTCTCCAGTTCGTCCTCGCGGCCGGCCAGCGCGCGGGCGGCCTCGACGACCATCGCCGTCCCGGCCCCGTTGTCCATCGCCCCCTCCGCGATGTCGTGGGCGTCGACGTGGCTGGTCACCAGCAGTCGCTCGTCGGTGTCCGGTCCCAGTTCGGCGTGGACGTTCTGGCTCGTCGCGTCGGGCGTCTCGCAGTCGACGCTGACGGTGACGTCGTCGCCCGCGTAGCGACGCGCCAGTCGCGCGCCCGTCTCGCTGGCGACGCCGATAGCCGGAATCTCGCCGATGGGTGCGTCTGCTGTCCCGACGCTTCCGGTCGGCGGCAGCACGCCCTCGACGTGGTTGCGGTAAATAAATCCGGTTGCGCCGGCCTCGACGGCGTGATAGTACTTTTCCCGGCGGTGGATGTACCGGTCGTACCAGTCGGGCACGTCGGAGCGGGCCAGCACTACTTTGCCCTCGCAGTCGGCGTCTTCGAACTCCTCCGGAAGGCCGTGTCCAACGTCGACCAGTTCACCGGTCGCCTCGCCGGCCGGCGACCGCGGCAGAGCGATACACTCGTGGGCCTGCGCCGCGACCGGCGACCCGTCGGCGCGGACGGCGCTGTCGCCCCGTTCCCAGCCCTGAATTCCGAACTCCGAGAGCCGAGCGTCGCGGGCGTACGCCGCCAGCGCGTCCCGGGTCGCTTCTGCCGCCGCCCGTTCGCCGTCGCTGCCCGCCATCCGGTTCCCGATGTCGACCAGCGTCTCCAGGTGATCCCAGCCGGCCGTGCTGGTGAACGTCTCGCCGATCCAGTCAGTGTCGTCCATACGTCCCGGTGGGGCCGTGCCGGGTTTGAAATTAGGGGTCGTCGTGCTGGTCGTCCTCTACGGCCTGTTTCTCCTGACCAAGCCCGGCGACATCACCTACGACGCCTGGGTCCACGCGACAGTGTTCGTCATTCCAGCTATCGGGTTTCTGGGACAAACCCTCCAGCAAGCGCTGTCGGGCTGAGCGGAATCGGTGCCGGTCACTTCCAGGGGTTCGGCACCAGTTCGGCCTGTACC
>NZ_AOLW01000009.1 GCF_000336615.1 Haloarcula amylolytica JCM 13557 | reverse complement strand
GAGATGTGTATAAGAGACAGCAGCAGGCGAGCGGTACAGGTCCCGCATGCGCCGGTTCGACAGCCGAACGGCAGCCCGATATCCGCGGCCTCCGCGGCGTCGAGTATCGTTTCGCCGTCTGGCACCGAAACCGTCTCCGTCCGGTCGCTGTCCCGCCAGTCCAGCAGGACCTCGGTCATCGGCCGCCCAGTCGCATCGTCCTCATTGCCACACGTCGCTGGTACAGTCGCCGTCGGGCCACCGGATCTCGTGGGCGCGAGCAGGGCCTTCGGGCAGGTCGCCGAAGTCCACGAGGAAGTCCCGGTCCAGCGACATCGTCCCCGTCCGCGGGTCTACGTCGGCTTTGAGCATCACTGACCCCTTTTCGGCCTCCTCGGGGAAGAACTGGTTGTCCCACGAGGAAAACAGCGACGTCGTCCAGTAGAGGCGCTCGCCGTCCAGCGATAGCTGGAGCATCTGCGGCCCGGCAACGATGTCGCGGCCCTGGACCTGCTCGATGTCGCCGAAGTAGCCACCGATAGAGATGGAATCGGCCTTTCGGGGGTTCGACGGGTCCGAGATGTCGTACATCCACACCTCGCCGTGGAGCCAGTTCGACCCGAACAGGTACCGGTCGTCCATCGAGATGAGGATGTCCGTCACCAGCGCCGGCACCGGCATGTCCCAGTCCTCGTGCTCGCGGTCGTCGAACTCGATGACTGGCTCGGCACGGTATTGGCCGTCCGACTCACAGAAGTGGATGATGTTCGAGGACAGCGCCGCCCCGACGTAGCCGTGGGTGCTCTCGGGCGTGTGCAGGAACCGGGCCTCCAGCGGAATCAGGCCGTCCTCGCCGAGGTCGATTGTCTGCTCAACGGTGCCGGCCTCCCAGTCCCAGAAGTTGAGCCGCTGGCCGTAGTTGCCGTCCTCGACGTCGTCCAGGTCGAACCCGGGGTAGTACGTCTTCGGGGCCGCCCACTCCGTCGACAGCATCACGTTCTGGCGGGGCTGGTACCAGTAGTCGTAGTTCATCTCGATCTCGCCGGGCGGGTCCCACCGGCCCTGCACCTCGAAGTCGTCGTTCAGTTCCAGAAAGCCGCCGGGGAGGTCGCCGTCGGCGTCGCCCAGCATGGAGATGAGAATCTCACCGTCGGGGATGCAGTGGACGGTGTGGGGCGCGGAGAGGTCGTGCTCGTACACCGCCTCCGGTTCGATGACTTTCGTCAGTTCGGGGTCGCGGCGCTCCTTCGTGTCGACGATGTGGATGCGGGAAGACCGCTGGCCGGGTATGACGAGGTGTCGGCGCTCCAACCCCTCCATGTGGCACGACGACGAGCAGGCGTTCCACCCGAAGTGGTGGAGTTCGTCGCCCTTGTTCGGCATCTGGACCCGGTTGATGATTTCACTGTACGTGTCTGAGTCGGGGGCTACGTCGACGACGGCCAGGAAGTCCGGCGCGTCGACGTCCTGGCCGACGTGCAGCCCCATCACGTAGGCGGTCCGTTCGCGCTCGGCCTCCTCGATGGCCGCCTGCGGGGTGGCATAGCCCGGCCCCTCGTGGTCGTGATGATCGTGTGTCTCGCTCTCTGACGGCTGTTCGGCGTCACTCATGCATGTTAGTTACATACACATTACATTTTAGCAACGTGTTCCGGATGAAACGGCCGCTACATGCGGCATGGTAATGGCGGCGTCCGGATCGATGGGCGGGCCGCCGCTGGCTTCACGCCAGTTGTCGCCAGCTCCAGGTCGGTTCCCAGTCAAGCAGCCGCTCGGCTTTCGTCGTGTCGATGAGCGTCGCATACGGGTTCTCGTCGTCGGCTGTCGGCCCCCGGTAGTCAGCATCGGGGTACAGTTCCGCCGCGAGTTCGGCGCTCGGCGTCTCGGCGCTCGTATCTGGTGCCGAGACCCAGACGCGTTCGTGGCCGTCGAACGACGCCGCAACGGCCCGCTCGACGAGCCGAACGGCGTCGGTGGTGTGGACGTACGCGTACAGCGTGTTCCGCTGGGTGTGGAAGTGCGGTGACGCCCGAGACCCGGCGAGTGTCCGGTCTGCCTCGACGAACGTCTCCCTGGCCAGGTCGTCGTCGACGACCCACGGAAGCCGAAGCGACGTGATAGTGTCCGGGGCGTCCGCGCTCCGGCGGGCGAACCCGTCGGCGGTGATCTCCAGTGCCTGTTTCCCCATTGCATACGGGTTCGACGGCGTGAGGCGGTGGTCCTCGTCGATCGGAAGGTAATCGACTGTGATGGGGGCCGGTTCGAACCCGCCGCCGATAGCGCTGAAACTCGACGCCAGGGCAACCGTATCGACGCCCAGTTCGCCGGCCGCCTCCAGCACATGATAGCTGGACATGACGTTGCTCTCGTAGGTCCGGTACCCCGGCGTGTGGTCGGGCGTGGGACTCATCCCGAGATGGACGACCGCGTCGGGGCCGGATTTCGCGAGTGCGCCGTAGACCTCGCCCGCATCGAGCAGATCAGTCCTGACGTATGCGTCCGAATGGTCTTCCTCCCGTTTGCCACGGGAGAGGTTGACCGTTCGATACCCCGCTGCAGTCAGGTGTTCGAGGACGTGCTGGCCGACGCGGCCGTTGCCACCAGTAACGGCGACCGATTCGGGCATAGCTACGTCTGCACCGCACAGCCCCAAAACAGTCCCGCAGGGCCTACGACTCCATCAGCGACCGCCGAACGGCGTCCTTGATCGGCGTCTGGTCGATCGGCACGACATCCTGCAGGTCCATCTCCGGGTCGACCGTGACCGGGTTCCGCATACTCTCGGCCAGCGGCCGCGCGATGGCGTACTGTACGTCTGTCGTGAAGCGAAGCCAGTGCGAGGACAGACCCGGTGTCATCACCGGCACGGCAATGATAAACACCCGCTTGCCCTTTTCCGCCGCGGTGAGTTTCAGCAGCGACTCGTAGGACCACACCGACGGCCCGCCGATGTCGTAGGTCTCGCCGCGGGTCTCGTCGGCACCGAGTAGCTCCACGAGGTAGCTGATTGCGTCGTCGACGCCGATGGGCTGACACGGCGTTCGGACCCACTTGGGGACGAGCATCAGCGGCAAACGGTCGGTCAGGTCGTCGACGATCCGGAAGCTCGCGCTCTCCGGGCCGATGATGACCGCCGCCCGGAGTACTGTCAGGTCGAACGACCCCTCCGCAAGCACCGATTCGACTTCGCGCCGCGACGCCAGATGAGGCGAGAGGTTCTCCTCGTCACCGCTGATGCCGCTGAGATAGACGACCCTGTCGACGCCTGCAGCCGACGCCGAGTCGGCGAACCGACGGGCGTAGCGACGGTCTAACTCGGCGAAGTTCTCGGACGTGAGCGAGTGGATGAGGTAGTACGCGACGTCGATATCATCGCAGAGCCCATCGAGGGAGTCTGGGTCGCCGAGGTCGCCCTCGAACGGCTCGACCCCGTCGGGAAACGATTCCTCGCTCGCGCTCCGGGAGAACGCCACCACGTCGTGGCCTGCGTCGTTCAGGGCACGAACCAGTCGCTGTCCGATGAATCCGGTCGCACCCATAACGAGCACACGCATGTGTTCGTACATCTGGCTGGACCGACAAAGGCTCTTGTGCCCCCAGCCCAGTGACACATCGGCTGACCAGCACCGATTGCACTAGCCAGCGCTGTCACTCAGATGCGGATAACAACGTGACACCGTGAATATCTGAGGTGTCAAATAGCCTGAGAGAGAAGTGGACGTATGACACTTCAGAGCAGCCTGTCAGCCAGTGCCGTCGCGCCACACACGCTCCCACTCCAGTTCGGTGGCGGACTCATCGAACTGGCAATTCTGTTCCTCGTCCTCGCGCTGGTCGCGGCGATCCTCGGTGCGCGCGGTGTCGCCGGGCTGAGTATGGATATCGCGAAGTGGCTCGTGATTATTTTCGTCGTCCTCGCCATCATCTCCTTTGTCCTGTAGAGCCGTCGAGCCGCCGGACACTATGGCCTTGTCGGTATGTAGGCAACGGTGAGGGATTTGAACCGAGTGGAGACGATCGCCCTCGCTTCGCTCGGTCGCTGCGACTCCCCGGGTTCAAATCCTCGCTTCCGGTTCGCTCACCGCTCGTAAAACTCGGGTTCGCTGCACGGGCGGCGAGGGATTTGAACCCCCGACCATCTGGTCCGGAACCAGGCGTTCTGTCCGCTGAACTAGCCGCCCACGAAAAGTGCTATCAGGCTGTCCGTCTTAACGGTTGTGAACCGCAGCGTCAGGGTGACTCGCCGGTTTCGAGGGTGAAGTCGCTGGTCGGATAGGCGACACAGGTCAGGCAGTACCCCTCTTCCATGTCGTCATCCATCAGCGAATCGTTGTTGCTGTGGCGGATGTAGTCCTCGGCCGGGCCGTCCTCGATGTGGCCGGCACAGGAGATACACTGGCCCTCGCGGCAGGCATAGGGGAGGTCCCAGCCCTCCTCTTCGCCGGCGTCGAGGAGCGGCTCGTTGTTGGCGACCTCGATCGTTTCACCCTCCTTGGCGAATTCGATCTCGTAGTACTCGACCTCGTCGTCGGCGATGTCGTCGGGGTCGAAGCCCTCGTCCTCCTCTTCAGCCTCCTCGCCTTCGCCGAGTTCGCCTTCGGCCTCACCAGCCGGAATCGCTGTGGCACCGCCACCACCGATAGAGCGGTTGTACGGCTCCGGAAAGTCCGTCTCGGGGACTGTCGCGGCCCGCTGCTCGAGGACCTCCTGGGAGATGTCTTCCGGTGCCTCCCAACCGGTCCCTTTGGCGTAGTGGAGCGCGACCACTATCAGGGTGAGCGTGGCCCCGGCGGCGAGTCCAACGAGTTCTACCATGTGTCCGGCTATGGAATACTGGTTTAATTAGCTGTTGTTTCACCCGCAGCCGCCCGCGAACGGCCCGGCCACCAGACGACTGTGTGCCCGGCGACGGGCGATTAATTTCCATATTGTTTAGGACTATCAATTAATGAAGTATGCCATGGGAGTAAAAGATTCGTGGAACGATCTCGGTACCGCTGGAAAGGTACTCGTCGGACTAGGCGTCGGCTTGGCTGTCCTGTTCATCCTGATTCCGATCATCATCATCGTCGCGGCGATAATTGCGTCCTTCGTGCTGGGCATGGGTAGCAGTGGCGGCGACGTAGCTGCGGCCCCGCAGGCCTCGTTCACGTTCGAGTACGAGGAGACGACAGACGGCGTCGTTGCCGTCGTGACACATGACGGTGGTGATACGATCAGTGCAGAGCAACTCACTATCGAAGTGGCGGACGGACAAACAGTGGAGTGGGACGATGACGACGGCGAAGTGACCGCCGGCGACCAGTCACGCGTTAGCGTCGAGGATGGAGCTGAAGTCAGCCTCGTTTGGCACGGGGACGACCAGACAACGGTGCTCGCAAAGGGTACCGCTCAGGCAAGCGAGTTCTGAAGCGATACGGTAGCACACTCACGTCCGACGTGGGACGTCGTGGCGACCGAAGCCGTATCGGCTGTCTCTTATACACATCTCCTG
>NZ_AOLW01000008.1:67987-76161 GCF_000336615.1 Haloarcula amylolytica JCM 13557 | reverse complement strand
CACCTCCTGTTCGAGCGCTTCTTGCACGGTCCACGTCCCAGTCGACCCGCCTTCGACGCGGTCGGCCACGTCGCCGAGGTCGTTGCCCTCCTCGCGGAACGCCTCCTCGCAGAGCTCCAGCAGCCACGAGCGGATGACGGCCCCGTTGTTCCAGGTGTTGGCGACCGATTCCAGATCGAGGTCGTACCGGCCGTTGGCCAGCAGTTCGAAGCCCTCGCCGTAGGTCTGCATCAGCGCGTACTCGACCCCGTTGTGGACCATTTTGACGTAGTGGCCCGAGCCGGCCGGCCCCATCCGGTCGTGGCCGTCTGGGCCGGTCGCGACGGCGTCGAAAACGGGGACCAGTTCGTCGTAGGCCCACTCCGGGCCGCCGACCATCAGCGAGAAGCCCAGTTCCGCACCGGCCGGGCCGCCGGAGGTGCCACAGTCGAGGTAGGCCGCGTCGGTCGACTCGGCGCGGCGGATCGAGTCCTCGAAGTAGGAGTTGCCGCCGTCGACCACGATGTCGTCGCCATCGAGTGTCGGAGCCAGTTCGTCCAGCGCGGCGTCGACCGGGTCACCCGCCGGGACCATCAGCCAGATCCGTTTCTCCGAGCCGAGTTTCTCCGCGAGATCTGCGATGGACGACGCCGGCCGAGCGCCGGCGTCCGCCGCGTCAGCGACGCTCTCTTCGTCGATGTCGAAGACGACGACCTCGTGGCCGGCTTCGAGCACGCGGTCGACCACGATGCGGCCCATGCGTCCGAGTCCGATGACGCCAAGTTCCATACCGGGGAGTCGCCGACCGAACAGGTAGGGGTTGCGGTTCGACAGAAAAGCGTGGCACGAACACCACCCGTGCCGTCGTCAGTCATGGTACCGCCCCAGCCGACATCTCGGAAGCGGTCGTGGGAGCCAGCAGTTGCCACGAGTCCTGTCCCGTACTGCACCGGACACTCCGGCTCTGGGACGCAAAAAATCCACGGAATACAATCACATCATCTGTTGTAATCCCGGGACCACCGCCGTTTTGTTCCGGCCACTCCTGGTGGGAATATGGACGACCGCATACGCGAACACGCCAGGATTCTGGTCGACTGGAGCGCTCGCATCGACGCGGGCGACGACGTGGTCGTGGCCGTCGAGGACGGTGCCCACGACCTCGCGGTCGCGGTGGCCGAGCAACTCGGCGAGGTTGGCGCGAACCTCCTGTCGACGTACCAGTCCGACGAACTCACGCGGGCCTATCTGGGGGCCCACGACGGGTCATTCAGCGAGAACCCCGAGTACGAACTGGCGCTGTACGAACGGGCCGACAGCGTCCTGTTCCTGAAAGGGTCGCGGAACACTACCGAGACGGCCGACGTGGACAGCGACCAGCGGCAGGCGTACTCGACGGCTCGGCAGGCAATCAGGGAGGCCCGTCTGGACACCGACTGGGTGTCGACCCAGCACCCGACGCGGGCGATGGCCCAGCAGGCCGGGATGGCTTACGCCGAGTACAAGGACTTCGTCTACGACGCGACGCTGCGGGACTGGGAGGCACTGGCGGAAGAACAGGCCCAACTGAAGGATATCCTCGACGACGGCAAAGAGGTCCGAATCGTGGCTGACGGGACGGACATCACGCTGTTCATCGACGGCCGCATCGCCGTCAACTCCGCCGCCAGCGTGGCCTACGACTCACACAATCTCCCCTCCGGCGAGGTGTTCACCGCCCCCTACGACACCGCCGGCGTCGTCACCTTCGACGTGCCGATGACGATACAGGGCCGCCGCGTCAAAAACGTCGAGCTGACGTTCAAGGACGGCGTCGTCGTCGACTGGGCGGCCGAGCAGGGCGAGGCTGTCATCGACGAAATCATCGGGACCGACGGCGGCTCTCGCCAGTTGGGCGAACTCGGCATCGGGATGAACCGCGGCGTCGACCGCGTCACCGACAACATCCTCTTCGACGAGAAGATGGGCGGGACGGTCCACCTCGCGCTCGGGCGCGCGTACGACGCCTGCCTCCCTGAGGGCGAATCAGGAAACGACAGCGCCGTCCACGAGGACCTCATCACGACGATGGGCGAGGGGTCGCGACTCGAAGTCGACGGCGAGGTCGTCCAGCAAGACGGGCTGTTCCGCTGGGAAGACAGTTTCGAGGGATAGCTGTCGCGGTACTACGGTGCTGTAGGTCGGGAGTCGCTGTCGCGGTGTCGTGGGCCGGGAGTCGCTGTCGCGGTGTCGTGGGCCGGGAGTCGCTGTCGCGGTGTCGTGGGCCGGGAGTCGCTGTCGCGGTGTCGTGGGCCGGGAGTCGCTGTCGCGATGCCGCTGGCCGGGAGCGCCCTCCGTGGCGTGACCCGGGGAAGGGGAGGTCTGTTTCGGGGTAGTGTTCGAAGAGTACCGCGAGCGGAGCGAGCAGTTTCACTCCGAGCGCGGCCGCAGGCCGCGACTCGGAGGTCGTTTTTGTACTAAATTTTTGCGAGTGGGGGTGCTCGCAGGCCGCGAAGCGGCCGAGGACACCCCCCGAAGTAAAAATTTAGATGGACAGGAACTGCGACACCAGCCACTTCGTAAACGTCCCGGTAATAGCGCCGATCCACGAGAGCATGACGAAGTGCATGTACGTGTTGGCGTTGTGGCCGCCGTCGACGGTCCGGATCATCAGCGACGACAGCATCGCGCCGAACATGATAATAATGACAAGCAGGAACTCGATGAGCGGGATGTTGTAGACGCTCGTGTTGATGAGCGACGCGGCGTCGAGCCGGCTCCCGGTGGACAGGTCCAGCGACATGCCCGCGAGGATGTTGACGACCTGGAGGCCGATGAAGAAGGCGAAGGTCGACGCGGCGGTCATCCCGTAGAGGAGGCCGACGAGCGTCGTCGTCGCCTGCTTGCGCTTCTGGCGGAGTTGCAGCACCTGGTTCATATTCTCGGAGATGAGCTCGCCCAGTTGCTTGGGCGATCCACCCATCTCGCGGCCGATGAGGTACATCTCGGAGAAGGTCTGGATGAGATAGGAGCGACAGTCCGCGGTGAAAAAGCGCCAGGCAGCGGTCGGCTCGATCCGCATGTTCAACCGTTTGTAGAGGTTGTCGATGTTCGGAGAGAGCGCGCCGAAGTCCTTCTTGCGGAGGGTACGAAGCACTGTACCGGTCGTGGACTGTTTCGCGCCCTCGGTCGCCCCGAGCGCACGGATGAAGTTCGGGAACTCCGAGTCGCGGTCCTTGATGCGCTGTTCCTCCTGCCGGAAGACGATACCGGGAATGATCATCGGGGTTATCGGCGCGGCGGCATAGAGGGGCAGCGGCACCTCGTCGAACATGAAAAAGAGGTCGTTCAGCGTGATCGGCGAGATACCGAGCATCCCCCCAATCGTGATGAACACGAGCAGCATCGACAGTCCCACGCCGGCGACCATCGATTTGTTGAGCTTGGACTCGATCGGCGACGGGTAGTCGACCGGGTGGAACCACACCGGGTCGTAGGGCGCCATCGATCGGATGGCAAGGTAGAAGCCGGTCTGGACGAACACGAACATCACGATGACGGCGCTGACGGTCATCGTCGGGTTCGTTCCGGTCAGCACCGGCAGAACGACGGCGAACACCAGCGCGAACGTCATCGACAGAATCATCGAGAGGTAGAGGTCTTTCATCACTTCCAGGCTGTCGAGCGAGCTCTTGTACACCGTCGAGTAGTGCTGGATGATCTGCTCCTGTTCAGTCAGGAGGTAATCGTCGAGTCCCTGCCCGGCCCCGAGCGTGTACGCGAGGCGGTCGAAGAAGTCCGAAACTGCGCGGCTCGGGACCTGTTTGGCGCGGCGACGACAGGCGTCGTCGAGGCTCAGGTTCCAGGTGTCGACTAGCTGGACGATGCGGTGCATCTCCATCGCGAGTTCGCCGTACTCGTCTTCCTCGGCCAGCGTTCGGAACACCTCCATCCGGTCGATCTTCGTCGTCGCCAGCACGGTCATGTGCGTGATAAGCAGGTGAAACCGGTTGTTGAGTTCGCGCTTGCGCTGGCTCAGGAGGATCTTTGGGTAGAAAATCGCCGACGCCATCACCAGAAATCCAAGCAGGGGAATCGGTGCTCGGACCGCAAGGGGTTGATCCAGCAGTAAGGCGACGACCGTGGAAATAGCGAAAAAGGCGACGGCTGGCAGCAGGATGAGGAAGAGATACCGCTCCAGCGGGATCGTCATCTGGCGGTAGGACTCCACGAGCGACTGGATCGTCTCGGATATCGTCAGGTCGAGTCCGCTTTCGGCTTCGCCCTGTGCCATCGTTAGTCAGGCCTGGCGATGTTGAACGGAATCCCTTCGACGCCGTCACGCTGGAAGTCGGAGATGAAGTCGTTGACTTCGTGATACCCCAGAATACCCTCCTGGATGGCCCGCTCGATCATGTCAGCACGGAACTGGAGGTCGTCGTAGATGTCACGCGTGTCCTCGTACCCCAGGAGGGTCGCGATCTGCTCTTCGAGGACGAAGGAGTTGTTCATCCCCTGGAAGATGATTTCGTCCTCGACGGGGTCCCAGTTGAACACCTGCCGGGTGACGACACCGTCCATCTCCTTCGAGTACCCCTCGATCTCCTGAACGCTCGTCACGCGGCGCAGGACCTGATCGCCCTGCTTGACGCGGTTCTGGAACAGCGCCACGTCGGCCACGTCCATGAACGTCTCGGGGACGTTGATGGGTTCGCCGGTGAAGCGCTGAATCATCGAAACGATGTCGCTCGCGTGGAACGTCAGCATCACCGGGTGACCGGTCTGGGCGGCCTGGAACGCCATCCGCCCCTCTTCACCACGAACCTCCCCGACGATGATGTAGTCGGGGCGGGAACGCAGCGCGGCGGCGACCAGATCGAACATGTCGATGCTGGTTCCCTCGTCTTCGCCCTCACGGGTGAGGAGTTGCTGCCAGGTGTTGTGCGGGGGCAGCACCTCGGCGGTGTCCTCCGCGGTGTAGATCTTCGCGTCGTCGGGAATGAACGAGGTGATGGCGTTCAGCGTCGTCGTCTTCCCGGACGCCGTCTCCCCGACGACGAACACCGTCTGTTCGTTCTCCAGACAGAGCCAGAGATACGCGGCCAGTTGCGGCGACAGCGTCATCCACTTGGTAATCTGGAAGATGGAGAGCGGCACCTCGTCGCCCTGACGGATAGTGAGCGAGGGGCCTTTGAGGCTCACGTCGTCGGAGTAGATGAGGTTCAGACGTGACCCGTCCGGCAGCGTCGAGTCGACGATAGGGTCAGAGTCAGAGACGGGGTCGCCCATCCGTTCGCCCATGTTGCGGAGCCACTGGTCGAAGGCCTCCTCGCTCTGCCACTCGACGGTGGTTTCGAGCATGCCATAGACCCCGTGGTCGACGTGGCATTCGCTTCGGCCGATAACGTGAATGTCCTCGTTGGCCGGGTCGCGCATGACCGGTTCGAGCGGGCCGAGGCCGACGATATCGCGGTTCAGCCGGTAGAGGATGTTCTCGTAGGTCTCCTGTGTGACCTCGACGCTGTTCACGTCGGTCAAGTTCGACAGGCGTGTGAGGACGCCGCTGTCGCTGTCTTCGTCTCGGACTTTGGTGGTTTCCTGCAGGAGTTCCTCGATACGGTCGTCGAACTGGGCCTCGTTTTCGGGCGCGGGCTTGTTGACGCTGCGCTGGAGCAGGCGGTTCCGGACCTTCCCGAAGACGGCCCGCTCGTCCTCGTCCAGCTCCGGTTCGATGGCGTAGTACTTCATGTCCTGGCCAACGTCGCCGTAGATATGACAGAAGATGGGGCCGCCGACCGGGTAGAGCACGTTCGGCCGGTTCGTCTCGTACTCGTCGTCGGCCTCGTCGATGAGCATCGGGAACTCACCGGTGATCTGCTTGAACTTCTTCAGGTGGTCCCGCAGGTGGGGCCGCCGCGCTGCCATCTGTCGAAGTTCGTCCGACGGTTTCGCACGTCCGTGGTCTGTCATATCTTATATCACCTCTAGGCGACGCTGCGCGATTCGATGACGATGCCGGTTCCCGAACGGACCGAGAACCCGATGGTGTCACCAACCTGCTCGCCCATGCCGGCGAATCGGAGGACGTTGATCTGCCGGCGCACGTCGTTGCCAACCTCGATCATCTCCAGTTCGATGAACACGTCAGCGATGGCCCGGAACGGACCGATAGCCTCCTCGTCGAGCGTCGACGGGTCGACGGTGAGCATGATACACTTGCCCTGGGAGATGACGTCCCGGAAGTAGGAGATGACCTCCAGTGCGGCCTGGCGCTCCTCGTTTTGCCGGACGAGGGCCTCGAACTTGGGGTCGTTCCGGAGGATAGCGTCGAAGGTGTCGATGACGACGACGTCGGCGTCCCACATCACCTCGGCCTCCATCAGTCGCTTGAGGAGTTCCTTCCGGTCGGACTGTTCGTCACCGCCGGTGAGCGCGTTCGACTCGCCGATGTCGGCGTGCAGGAACAGCACGTCCTCGTCGAGGATGTGGTCGACCATGTCATAGGACAGCGAGTGCATCTGGTCGAGGAAGCTCCCGACGGTGAGTTCCGTTGAGAGGTATGTCACCTCGTGGCCCTCCTCACAGAGGCCGTAGGTGAACCGCTGGCTCATGGCGGATTTGCCGGCCCCGTAGTCACCCTCGACGAGGATGATACTGCCGGGCGGGATACCACCGCCCAGTTCCTTGTTCAGTCGGTCGTGATCGTCCAGTCCGAGCGAGAATAGGTCAGTACTTGCGATACTCATGTGTTGAACTCGAACACCTCCTCGTCGCCGTTGACAATCAGCTTGAGGCGGTGGTCGCTGTTGAGGTCGAGATTGCGGTTGATCTCGATTCGGACGACTTCACCGGGCCGCCAGCTGTTACCGCCGTCCGGCTCCAGCGTCACCGTGTAGTCGGTGGCGAAGGTGCCGTCGACGAACACATCTATCTGTCCGGGGACTGGCGCTAACGTCTCCGATCCGGTGTTTTTGACGTGAACCGTGATTGTGTTCGCGCCGCTGTCGTAGATGGTGTCGCTACCGCTGTCGGAAATGATTTCCACGTCGGTCCGAACGTCGCTGCTCACGTCCAGCCCCTGTTCCGAGACAGCGTTGCTTAGCTCGCCGATACTGCTCGTGAATACGCCGGCAACGCTCGCAGCGATGGCCATCGACGCGATGAACAGGATCAGGTGTGAGACGGAGACGCTCGCCATGTTAGCTCACCACCATCGTTTCGGCGATGCCGTTCTCGGTGACGACTTTCACCCGGTCGGGCTGACTACTGAGTGAGGTGACGGTAATCTCTAACCGCTCCTGTGACGCCCAGATATCCGTCGAGGGGTCGGTGTCAACGGTCGTGTCATAGCCCGCCTGATAGTCGTTGTCGACCAGCAGGTCGGTTGCTTCCACCGACAGCGTCTCGGAGCCAGTGTTGTCGACGGTCACGACGAGATTCTCGCTGCCGCTTGCGTTCCACGTCGCCGAGACAAGCGAGATGTCGGTGTTTTGCTGGTCGAGCAGTCGGTCTCGCTGGTCCTCGCGAGCGTCGTTGACGCGCTCGAAGCTGTTCGCGGTCGCGGAGTAGAACATTCCGAAGCCGATGAACGCGGCCACGAAGATGACGGCTGCCGAGCCGCTAACGCTGAATCCCATCGGAACCACCTCCACCGACCAGTTTCGAGAGCGCAACGGCGTCAGCCCCGCTGTCACTGTCAAGCTGCGAGATGTAGTGCAGGCTCTCCGTGTGGTGGTCGATAGACAGCCCATCCCCGGTGTCGTTCACGTCGTTGAAGCCGCGGAGGTACTCCTTGAGCTGGTCCGCGACCGACTCGTCGATCCAGTCGATAGTCTCGTAGTAGTCGATGGCGCGAGCCGTCTCGCGGTAGCCCGAGTGCTGGACCAGGAACTCGAGCCACTCGACGATGATGAGGTCCGCTGCGAACCCTTCCGGCATCGTCGCCAGGTACGGTTTCCCGTCGTCGTCCGCATCGGCGGCCGAGCCGTCGTCTGCCACTGCCTCGTCGCTACTGCCGGTGGCCGCCGTCTCAGTCTGTGTGGCAGTCGGTTCCGGCTCCGGTTCAGGTTCCGGTTCGGGCTCGGGCTCCGGTTCCACGGCTGGCTCGGGTTCCGGCTCTGGCTCCGGTTCCACGGCTGCCTCGGGTTCCGGTTCGGCTTCCGTAGCCGCCTCGGCCTCGTCACTCCCGTCGTCCTCGATGACCTCGTCGAAGAGGT
>NZ_AOLW01000008.1:0-67982 GCF_000336615.1 Haloarcula amylolytica JCM 13557 | reverse complement strand
TCAGAGATGTGTATAAGAGACAGGGTCATCGTCGTCGTCCGCTTCTTCCTCGGGTTCCTCGCCCTCGGCCCACTCGGCGTCGCCGGACTCGTACTCGTCTTTGAGCTCTGCGAACGATTTGCCGCCGTCGCCGTCGTCGCTGTCCTCGTCCATACTCTCCCCGTCGTCCATGCTCATCCCATCGTCCATGCTCATGTCGTCCTCCGTGTCGTCGAAGTCGTCGAACTCCTCGTCGAACGACCCGCCGTCGTCCTCGAAGCCGCCCATGTCGTCGCCACCGTCGTCGGGAAACATGTCGTCGACACCGCCGTCGTCCATCGACATGTCGCCGCCAGTGTCCTCCGTCAGGTCTTCGTCGAAAAAGCCCTCTGCGTCGGCGTTGGCGACGTCGTCGTCGATGTCCTCCTCGGTATCGTCGCTCCCGTCGTCGTCGAACAGGCCGAAGGAACCGCCTTCAGCCATGCCACCCATGCCGCCGTCGACGTCGTCGGCGAAGGGGTTGACGCCACGGGTGACCATCTCGTAGATATCGAGCAGTTTCCGGACGTTCTCCTCGGTCTCTTCGACGGACTCGGAGATGCTCTCGTTTTCTGTCCGAACCGTGTTGACCGTCGAGGAGAGGCTACCGACCTCGTTTTCCAGTTCGTCGAGGCGGTGTTCCAGTTCGTCGGTGTCGGGTCCGCTCGCGTCCTCCATGTCGCCGAACTCGTCGTCACCGAACCCGCCCATGTCGTCGCCGCCATCGTCGAGCCCACCCAGACCGCCGAGGTCGTCGTCACCGCCACCGCCGTCGTCGGCCATCAGACCGCCGCCGTCGGCCATCTCGCCGCCACCGCCGTCCTCGCTCGCGTCCCCGCTCTCGTCGTCCGATAGAATCGAATCGAACATATTCTTGATGCTCATACCGACCAGCCCGCCGGTCAGCAAGACAAAGAGGGCGGGTGCCAGTCCAACCAGTTCCGGTGAGACGGCTGGAGCCAGCGGCACGAGAGCGAGACTACTCATCTCTTGTATCTCATGCTGTTTCTACTCTTGAATATTCCCCTTAGCGTATCATATTTGATAATAATATCCCATTTTCCCGACTCAGATACAGTAAATTAACGATTCAAGTACTAGCCTGTTACATTTCAGGTTAATTTCGGAAAGAAAATCAGGGAACAGAGAGGGTCAGTGCGCCCCCGGCAGACGAGCGGCGGTCATCCGTCTGACGCTCTGAGTCGCGCACGAGTCCTGCTCGCAGACGTCACAGCGTTATCGAATCCGTGTTCGCGCTTTTGACAACGAAATTTCCGGTGTCCGCTTCGAGTTTTACAGACCGGCCGTGATCACCGCCGAGGTCCTCACCAACGACGGGTACGCCGTGTTCCTCAAGTGTCTCGCGCACCTTCTTGGCGTTTCGCGAGCCGATGGAGGAGCCGTTCTCGGAGAAATCGAGCATGTCACTCCCACCGGCTATTTTCGCTTCCATCGCCTCCGTCGACGCCCCGGCATCCGCCATGGCCTCGATGAGCGCCTCGATGCCCGTGTCCGCGAACTTCGCATGGTTGCCGCCGTCGATATCGGCCGCCGACGGAAGCATGACGTGAACGAGACCGGCCACCGTGTTACGGGTGTCGTATACCGCAATCCCGATACAGGAGCCCAGCCCGCTCGTGGTCAGCACGGCCGGCTCCGTAGTCACCTTGTACTCCGCGATGCCGACCTTGATGCGCTCGGGCGAACTCTGTGCGGGACTATCCGTCTGGCTACCATCGTATACTTTCATTATTTGAATATCTGTTCGACGTCCGCGCCCGTCTCGGTCGCCCGCTCGACATCGAGGTCGTCGAGGGCGGCGCGAAGCTCTTTCTCGTTGGGCAGGGCGTGAATCTCAGCCTGGAACTCGATGTCGTCGGTCCGCATCTGGGAGTCGATGATGAACGCGTGCTCCTGATACTGTCCGACCTGCGCCGCCAGCGGGTCCATAATCGCCCGCCCCATGTCGTGGACGACCCGCGGCGGCGTGTGCTCGACTGAGGTCTGCAGGACGTTCGCCCAGCCGTCGACGAACCCGCTCGTCATGATGTTCCCCAGTTCCTCGATGGCGGCCTTGTGCTGGTCGGTTAGCTCGTCGCTGTCCATCTCGATGGGCATCATCGCCTCCGCGACGTTGATCGCGGAGACCTCGTCGAACAGCACCATGAGGTAGCCACTGGGCGTCCCGGTGAACTCGACGACCGTCCCGACGAACGTGTCCGTGCCGATCTGCTTTGGCACGTCCTCGATGGGGGCGAAACTGATCTGTGTCACCTCCGACTCGGTCGGGATGCCGGTCATCATCTCGACGTTGTCAGCGGCTTTCTGGGTGCCGCTGGTCGTCATCTCGTTGAACGTCTGGAGCTTGTCGATGGGGATGGCGTCACCGTCCGTGTCGACGTGGTCCATCATCATCTCCGTGAGCGATTCGTACTCAGGGAGCATGTAGATGTAGAAGTTCACCGACTCGTCGATCCATTCGATCTCCGATTTGAACACGAACACCTGCTGGTGGTCGCCGTTCTCGGGTGCATCGGGAAGCACGTCACCGCCGGACTCCTCGATGTACTCCGGCGGCGAGTGGTCGATGGTCGCACCGACGTAGTCGGCCCAGCCGTCGATGAAACCGCTCATCATGATGTTGCCGATCTCCTCGATGCCACTCCTGGCCATCGCCTCGTCGTCGCTGCTACCGGGCATCATCTCCTCGGTGATCGTGCCGGCGCTGTCTACGTCGAAGGCAAGAACGGTATCGCCCTCCAGAACGCCATCGAAAGAGAACTGGACGCCGACGAAGTCACGGCCGGCCAGTTCCTCGCCGACGTCTGCTCTGTCGAGCAGCGTTATCTTGGTTACGTCGACGACGGCATCGATGCCCGTCATCTGGCCCATCGACTGCGTGGCCTGTTCGGCCCCCTCGTGAGCGAGTTGGTTGAACGTGCCGAGCGACTGAATATCGACGTTCATCTATGACGGGACGACGTCCTCGATAGCCTCCATCACGCTGGGTTTCTGGAACGGCTTGGTGATGTATCCGTCAGCCCCCGCTTTCACGGCCTCCTTCATCTTCTCTTCCTGACCGACACTTGTACACATGATGACGTTCGCGTCGGGATTGGAGGATTTGATCTCGTCCGTGGCCTCGATGCCGTCCCGGATGGGCATCACGATGTCCATCATCACCAGGTCTGGCCCTTCTTCTTTGAACACTTCGACAGCTTCGACACCGTTCTCGACCTCCCCAACGATCTCGTGGTCTTCTTCGAGAATCTCGCGGAGGAGGTTACGCATAAACTCTGAATCGTCGGCGATCAGTACGTCTGGCATGCCTATCAAGCCTACATATCGTGATGAGTTAGATAAAGGTGTCCCGTAAATTATCGCGTGTGATATCGGTGGGTCCCGAAACCCAGTTACACCGCAGGGAGATGCGGTGTGAGAACGCGGATGAAATCGAGCGCGAAGGGGCCGTACTGGAAGTACACGAGCCCCGAGAGGAGGAGGTACGCTGTCGTCAGCCCCGCCGGGAGCGCCAGACCCAGTGCGCCCACTCTGGACGGGACGCGGTCGGGAACGAGTGTGCGGCCCAGCACAGCCCCAGCACAGACCACGGCACCACCGAGATTGAGGAGTGCGTGGAACTGTACCGCTTCCCCGAGCGCCAGATCAAGTCCGGCAACGACGCCGAGTCCGATGAGGAGCCCACCAATGGTACTCGCAGCGTACCCGCCGGCGAGCCACCGCTTCGCGTCGCTGACGGTTTCGTGGACCGCCGGAATCCGAACGACACCGTACATGATCAGCGGGACCGTCGGCAGCAGATATCGAACAGTGAGCTGTGTGTGCAGTGGCAGGCGGCTCAGATAGACGAGCGTGAACACAGCTGCGAGGGCCGTACCGAGCATATCGGTCTGGGTTCGGGGGGAATAGTGCGACGGACGGACATTCCACTGCCGCCTCCGCTGAGCAACTGACCGGACTAGGACCACGGGGAGTGCCGCGACCGCGCCGAAAAGCGGGACGGCCTCGACCATCGTGAGTTCGATCGCCTCGTAGGAGTTAGGAGCGTAGTTGATCTGTGGCGCGGAGCCGCTCCGCAGGAAAATCTGTGACATTCGCTCGGGCGTAGCCAGGACGTCGAGACCACGGCTGACCGCATCCGAGACGAACACCATCGCGGGGGCCGCAGGTCCCATGATCCGGTCGAACAGGCCGAGAATCGGTGTTATGATCGGCGTTCCGGTATCACCGTCCGCCCCTGTGGAATCACTGCCACCACTAGACCCGCCACCACTTCCGTCGGAGCCCCCGCCAGTCCCACCGTCCGTTCCGGCACCCTCAGTGCCGCCAGTGCCGCTACCGCCACCGGTTCCGGCATCGCCGCCGGTCTCAGGTGTGAATTCGACGTTCGCACCCCCGACGGCGGATAGCAACCGCGGCGGTTTGACCGGGTTCCCAGAGATAAGGAAGTTCGTCACGAGCATCGGGAGCGAGCCGAGGAAGAGCGCGAGGGCGGCAACGGCCAGATGGAGAAGCGAGTTTCGCCTTGCAGTGACAAGGTCTACGAGAGCCAGCGTCACCACGAGAAAAAAGCCCTCGAAGGCGTGGGTCCAGGTTACCAGACCAGCGGCGATGTACGCGCCGGCACGAAAACCCAGCCCGAGCCGAAATTCGGCGTCGGCATACGCAACTCGGCTCCGAGCGAACAGATACACCGTCGTCAGTATCAATAGCCCTACCAGAACGTGCCGTTTCGGAAGCGAAGCCCAGAACCCGACAGACGAGGCGATACCGATTGCGACACCAGCCGCCAGGGCGACTGAGCGGTCGTGCCAGATTCCGACGAGGCGGTAGAGAACGACGCCGGTCGTCGCTGCTGCGAGCATCGTCGAGATCTGGAACGCGGCTATTGGGAGCGAAGTGTCCGGGAGGGCTGTTGCTGCCAGCGCACCGACCAGAAACAGGACAGCGACGAGACCACTACCGACCCACAGCACCGTTCGCTTGGCGACATTGGTGTGGCGCTGTCCGAGCACGCTGACGTGAGCCACGAAGACGAGCGCAGTGCCCGACCAGAGTCCAAGGAGCAGTAGCCGGGGTGTAATGAGCACGGACAGCGCTTGCAACGCCCAGACCAGCGGGACAGCCAGAAGTATCTGGCCGTAGTTGCGTCCGTAAAGCCTGCCGCCGGCCTCGTGCAGACCCGGTTGCGCGCCGAGTGTCAGGGAGTACGGCGTCTCTACGATGTGGAGGTGCCCGTTCGAGACAGCGACGAGTGCGTTGGCAGTGGTGTACGTGTCGGTGACGAAAATCCCAACGCGCCAGTAGAGCCCGAACGTCACGAGCAGGCCGAGCCAGAGGGCATAGCCGTAGCGGTCACCGAAGATTGCCGTTCCGACCTGTCGGCAGCGGCCAGTGAACTGCTCGGCGTCTCGAATCATTGCTCCACCTGCACTGTCACGTTTTCAGCAACGATTGTCTCAGCGGTTTCAAAGCTCTGGACACGAAGCAGGACGGTCCCCCTGTACACGTCCCGCTCCAGTGACGACGGCGTGACCGCTCTGTCACCGGGTGCGAGCCGGTACGTCCCGGACTGACCGTCCGAAAGGACCTGTTCGTCTTCGAGGGAGATGTCGAGCGCAGGGACCGCGACCTGATACAGCAGTCTCGGACGCCCCGTCACGGAGTCGACAGTCACACTGGCATCGGGCACTCGGAGATACGCGACGTTCGTGCCGAACCGACCGTCAGTGAACCGTATCTCCGACGTCGGCAGTTGGACGGAACTGACAGTCGCCGTCCCGTCGCCGATAGTCGTCGGCTGTGTCCTGACAGCGTCGACGCCGACGAGTGGTCCCGTCACGACGAGCGTTACCAGAACGAACAGGGCAACGGCCGTCGGCGGATGGCGCGGGACCATTATCTACCCTACACACTGCCGTGCCCGGATTTAAATCCCTCGTCGGTTGGGCAGGTTGCTGCCCCTGTTCATCGCGATAGCTGCTCGATTGCAGGTGGTCGTTGTGGAAATGACCTACAGCGCCCCGTCTCAGAGTTCGGCACCGTCGGCGGCCTCGACGGCTTCCAAGAGATCAGCGATAGAATCGTCCGGCGTCAGTTGCGTCGACCGGACGAGCTGTTTGATGACCGCTGGCGGATAGCGAACCGGCACGTTCGATTCCGACAGCAGAATACCCAGCACTTCCTCGACCGGTGTCGACCCGTCCATCTGACGGCCGTACCAGAGCATGAAGCTCTCGAAAACGGTGACGATGTCGTTGGAAGCGAGCTGCTGCTGGTCGACGTCGCCGTCGAACTTCGCGGTCACGTCGAAGCCGTATCTGGCGTTCGAGTCGGCCATCTGTTCGGCGAGCCACTCGTGGACGTTTGCATCCGAGAACTCGGGAGTCGACGGCTCCGGGTCCGGTGCAGGAGACGGCGGGGATTCAGACGCCGAATCCGACGAAACCTGATTCCCGTAGGAGTCGTCAGTGCGGACGTCCGACGAAACGACGTAGCGGCCCTCGTCGATTTCAGTGACGTGCTCGTCGTCGGCGATATCGAGCTCTTCGGGCGAGAGTACCTTGCCCTCTTCCGGATTCGGTTCGTCTGACCGCCGAGCCATAGGTACTAGTGTGTGAGGCTATCGTATAACTCCGTCGCTGGTCAGGGTGGACGAAAAGAGAACTACGTCGAACCGAAAAGATAACCGAATTTAGAGGCTGACTGCGGAGTTACCAGACAGAGTCTCCGGGACGACCAGCCGAGCGGTCGTCGTGCCACCGGACTGGGTGTTCAGGCGAACCGTCGCCGTCTCACCCTCACCGAGGCCGTCACCGGTGCCGCTTCCGCGGATCAGCTCGGCACTGAAGACGATCGTCGCGCGGTCAGACGGATCGTTCAGGACCTGGCTCCCTGAAATCGAGTCGTCGTCGTCCTGAACATCGGCGACAGCGAAGGAGGACCCGTCGGGGTCCGGGGTGTCACTGTAGCCAGACGAGGTGAGGTCGTACGAGCCAGTAGTGTCGACCCACTGGGCGATCGTACTACCGATGTCGATGTTCCCCGCACCGGGTGCCTTCTTCACGGTCAGCTTGACCGTGTCGATCGTGTTGCTTGAAGAATCGATGTCTTCACCGACGGCGTTGACGAGCTGCAGTCGGTTCGTCACTTGGTCACTGCTCTGTTGTCCGGTTTCCTCGGCGCTGCTCTGGAGGAAGCCGGCCGTGTTGATCAGGACGCCCGCAGCGATTGCCGCCACCAGCACCATCGCGATGAACACGATCAGGGTGCCGATACCGACCTGCCCGCGGTCGTCGTCGTTCGTTAGTTCCGTTAGCATTGTTAATCCGGGTCTGTCTGACCCTATCTGTTGACTCTTTTCATGGGTAATAATACCTCCTCTCAAATTATACGTCTTGATAACCAAGTCACTGATCGTCGTAAGCAACAGTCTCAGCGGCCAAAACAGATATTTGTCCGAGAATAGACGGAGCGCTGAATTCTATCTCTGAGAGCAGTAGTCAACAAAAACGTCTGGCCGTGTGAGGACTCCTAAATGACCGTTACGTGTCGGAGCCAGTAGTGTGCCGCAAGCTAACCGGTGGAAAGCACGCAGAAGGCAGAAATAAGCTACGAGTATATCAGCAATTGAAACTGAAAGATATGACGCCTTAGAGGCTGACTGCGGAATTACCAGACAGAGTCTCCGGGACGACCAACCGAGCAGTCGTCGTGCCGCCGGACTGGGTGTTCAGGCGAACCGTCGCCGTCTCACCCTCTCCGAGGCCGTCATCGGCAGCGCCACCGCGGATCTCTTCGGCGCTGAAGATGATCGTCGCGCGGTCAGACGGGTCGTTCAGGACCTGGCTTCCCGAAATCGAGCCGTCATCGTCCTGGACGTCAGCGACGGAGAACTCGCTCGCGCCCGGGTTACCGTCGTAGGTCCCTTCGTAGGTGAGGTCGTACGTGCCACTGGAGTCGACCCACTGGGCGATCGTACTGCCGAGATCGATGTTACCTGCACCGGGTGCCTTCTTCACGGTCAGCTTGACCGTGTCGATTGTACTACTGGATGATTGAATGTCTTCACCGACGGCGTTGACGAGCTGCAGTCGGTTCGTCACTTGGTCACTGCTCTGTTGTCCGGTTTCCTCGGCGCTGCTCTGGAGGAAGCCGGCCGTGTTGATCAGGACGCCCGCAGCGATTGCCGCCACCAGCACCATCGCGATGAACACGATCAGGGTACCGATACCGACCTGCCCGCGGTCGTCGTCGTTCGTTAGTTCCGTTAGCATTGTTAATCCGGGTCTGTCTGACCCTATGCAACCGTTCTTTTCGTCAGTAATAATACCTCCCCCCGAATTATATTACTTGATAATAAGTCTCTGAGGGGCTGAAGAGGTGTTTCGATAGAAGAACACCTATAGTTAGGTCTGAAGAAGATAACTGAGCTACGTCGCCTCTAAGAATCAGATTTAATTGCTTCTATAGGTTGGTATCAGCGATGGAAATAGCTGGTTGTCTTGTGTGTGGTCGAGAGGTATCGTGTTGCGTGCAAGCTGGTGCGGTCTATACGAAAATAGACGTTGAAACCGGAGTCGACAGAGAAATCCGCTCACGGGCAGGGTGGTCAGCTGATGCAGTCGAGAAACACACTCACTCGTACGTGACGAGACTGTACATCACGAACAGATAGCCGAACGTCGTCAACCCACTGTTGACTAGCAACAACGACCGTACGCCCTCGAAGTCGTTGATGAACGCGCTAATCATCGTCGCGGCCGCGCCCGCGATTGCAAGCGAAAATCCCACCGAGAGGTGAAGCATCGCCTGCCGGGATGTTTGGACGTACGCCCGCATGGCCATCCCAACCATTGTCAGTCCGGCCACGACGAACACCAGCGTCGATATGGCATAGAGAAGTTCTATCATCAGCACTGTACAGGGCTACAGCGAACCCGTTATTAAATCCACGCTCGAAAATATCTTTCGTGATAACGCCGAGAAGAGGCGTTCTACCGCTCAGATAGAGTCCGCCACGCCTCGTCGAGTTTGTTAGTGACTTCCGACCGCTCTTCGATGTGGACAGTCAGTTCGTCGTCGAAATCGACCCGGACCTCGTCCACGTTCCGCCGATACACCTTGATACGTCGGCGGTCGTCAGAGAGGATGTTGTCGTGTAGTTCCAGGAGGTCGTGTTCGGTCAGTTCGTCGATGCGTCGGTAACACGTCGCGATGGGGATTCCGAGTTCGTCGCTGAGTTCCTGTGCGGAGACCGGTTCGTCCGTCGCGTCGAGGATTTCGGCACTGTATTTATTGCCAAGCGTCTGAAGAATCTCCCCTGAATCCATCGTTATCAAATCATAAATTCAGTCGATAATAAAGCTATCGCCTGTGATATCGACTGAAAGGAGACAAACACGCACTACAGGACGCTCGTACGAAAACAGCGGCCTGTGCCGCTGTATCCGTCGTTCTACCGAGTAATAATGGCTTTATTGTATCGCTAAATTGGTGATTCTTCCTCGCTCATCATCGAGAAGGCGCTGGCGTTCTGGTGGACATCGATACCGCCGCGGTCGATCTCCATCGGATAGATGTCCGTCTCGATGTTCTGCTTTCGCATCTTGGCGACCCAGACGTATCTGTTCACACCGGTATCAGTCGGCGTCTGGATAAGGTAGATGTTGCCGTCGGTCAGATAGTTCTCCAGCCCGATCTCGGTGTCCGGGAAGACGGCCCCCTGTTCGTTGGTCATCAGCGTCGTGAGACCGCTGTCGCTGAGGATATCGGTGAACTTCAGGAGATACGTCCGCTTCTCCTTCTCGTTTTCGAAGAACAGTTCGAACATGGCAAGCGAGTCAAGCACCAGTCGGTCGTAGTCACCGTCTTCGAGTTCCTCCAGCAGAATATCCAGCGAGGAGGTGAAGTCGTTCTCGCGCAGGAGCACCTGCTTGTCGTACACCTTGATGTCGCCGTTTTCGACGTGGTCCTGCCAGTTGTCGAAGCCGAGAGATTCGGCGGCCTCCCGGAGGTCTGACTCGTCCTCCTCGAAAGAGAGGTAGATGCCCTTCTCGTCGTATTTTTCGACGCCGTTGTAGATGTACTGGAGACAGAGGATCGATTTCCCGGCCCCGGGGTTGCCGCTCACCAGTGTCGTCGAGTTCTTCACAATGCCACCGTTCAGAATGTCGTCGAGGCCCTCGATCCCCGTTTTGGTTTGCTCAATCATAGTTTCGGAAGGAACTGAAAGTTGATTGGATACTTCTCTGTCGGGAATGTTAAAAAGTCTTGCTGGTGTGTCGCTAAACAAACCGGAATCAGTCACCAGCGTGGACGATGGCGGGGTCCACCCAGATAACAAAACTGTCATCTCGCTTGATCACGCCCCGGATTGAGCCGGCGTCGTTCGCGGGGGACCGGTCGACCTGCTCCGGCGTGATCTGGACTACCTGATACACCTCGTCGACGAGCCAGCCGGCCGCGCCCTGTTCCTCGACGATCTCCGGGTCGAAGACGATGATGCGCTTCTCTTCGCCCTCGTCCTCGATACCGAAGACGACCTTGGGGTCGACGATCGATGTCGTGCGCCCGCGAAGGTCCATGACGCCACGGACGTGCGGCGGGGCGTTCGGGACGGACGTGAGTTCGCCGATATCGACGATCTCAGTCACGTAGTCGATACTCACGCAGTACGTTTCCGAGCCGAGCTGGAACTCGAGTACCTGGCCGGTGGTGGCTGACTGTGCTGCCATTGCGGTTCTTATCCAAACTGTCGCGGACAGGGGCGCATAAAGGTGCCTGCTGGGCTATCAACTTTGATTACGTGGGCGGAGTATTTATTTCGGGGCCGGACGGGATTTGGAAGTAGGTATGAGGATGTCTCGTTCGCCGATGTCTCCTGTCCGACGGGAGCGTTGGTGATATGGCAGATGGTGTCCGCGCCGTGGTCGCAGACGACTCTCACTTCATGCGGAGTGTCATCTCTGATATCCTCAGCGATGGCGGTATCGATGTCGTCGCGCAGGCGCGTGATGGCGAGGAGGCAGTGTCGGCCGTTATCGAACACAAACCGGACGTCGTGACGATGGACGTCGAGATGCCGGTAATGAACGGCATCGAGGCGACGGAGCGCATCATGGCGGAGTCTCCGACACCGGTGTTGATGCTGTCGGCCCACACCGACGAAAACGCCGACGTGACGTTCGAGGCCCTCGATAAGGGCGCGGTCGACTTCTTCACCAAGCCCGGTGGCGAGGTGTCGATGGAGATGTCACGCCTGAAAGACCAGCTGGTCGAGATGGTCAGCTCCGTCGCGGCGGTCGATGTTGGCGCGACACACAGCCACGGCGGGACAACCAGCGACAGCGGAGCGGGCTCACCGACGGCTGGCAGTTCAGCCACTGACCGGAGGGCAACCGGAGGCTCGTCGAGTCAGACGACCTACGTTGCGAACCCGACGCTCGTCATCGGCTCTTCGACCGGCGGCCCGAAGATGGTGGAACAGGTAATGGAAAACCTCCCCATCGAGGCCGACCTCCGGGTGCTCATTATCCAGCATATGCCGGAGGGGTTCACCGGCCGGTTCGCCGAGCGGATCAACACGCGAAGTGATTACGAGGTCCGGGAGGCCACAGACGGGGCGCGCATCGGCGGCGGCGAGGGACTCGTCGCTGCCGGCGACCGGCACATGGAGGTCAAGAACTACCGGAACGGCCGACTGCGGACGAAGCTGACACAGGACGAACCGGTCAACAGCGTCCGTCCGGCAGTCGACGTGACGATGCGGACGGCCGCGGAGACGATCGACGACCCGCTCGTCGGCCTCATCCTCACCGGGATGGGCGAGGACGGCGCGGACGGGATTCGGCGGATCAAGCAGGCCGGTGGCAAGACCATCGCACAGGACGAGGCCACGTCCGCGGTGTACGGCATGCCAAAGCGCGCCGCCGAGACGGGCTGTGTGGACACTGTCTTGCCTATCGACGACATTGCGGACGGCATTATCGACACGATTACCACTGAGGTGACCTGACAATGGACGACCAGTATTTAGACGCATTCATCCGTGAAAGTGAAGAAGCGATTACCGAACTCAACAACTCGCTGCTCGAACTCGAGTCCGACCCCTCCAACACGGAGGCGATGGATTCGATCTTCCGGACAGCCCACACGCTGAAGGGGAACTTCGGAGCGATGGGTTTCGACAACGCAGCGAACCTCGCGCACGCGATGGAGGACCTGCTCGACGAGATGCGCCAGGGCGAGATGGAGGTCACGCCGGACCTGATGGATCTCGTCTTCGCCGGCGTCGACAAGATCGAGGTCATCGTCGGGGAGATCGAAGAGCACGGCGAATCGGGGACGGAGACCGACGAGATGGTCGAAGAGCTCCGCGCCGTCCTCGAAGAAGGGGCCGCCGCCGCGGGCGACACCGAAACGGCGGACGACGGCGACTCCTCGGACAGCGACGAGTCGCTCTCCACGGATGCCAGCGTCAGCGATGCCGACATCGACGCCGACGCTGTCAACGAGCGAGTCCTGCAGGCCGAGATCAGCGTCGGGGAGTCGGACATGCTCGGCGTCGACTCGATGCTGGCCGTCGAGTCTATCGAGGGGCGGTTCGACATTCTCGATTCGAGTCCGAGCCGTGCCGATATCGAGGACGGCGAGTTCGAGGACACGTTCGTCCTGTATCTCGACGGCCCCGACGCGGCGACCGTCGACGCCGAACTGGGGACGACCGGCAAGGTCGACAGCTTCGACGTGACCGACGTGACCGACGAACTGGTGAGCGACGCAGACACCGGCTCCGATGCTATCGAGAGTACTGACACGGGTTCGAACGCAGGCTCGGACCCGAACCCGGGTGCCGAAGAGGAACACAGCGTCGACGAGATCAAGTCCGTCCGCGTCGACGTGGACCAGCTCGACGACCTCCACGGGCTCGTCGAGCAACTGGTCACGAGCCGAATCAAGCTCCGGCGTGGTGTCGAGAAAGACGACCTCGACTCCACCGGCGAGACGCTGAACGAACTGGACAAGATCACGGCGAACCTCCAGAACACGGTGATGGATATGCGGCTCATCCCGCTGAAGAAGGTCGTCGGGAAGTTCCCGCGGCTCGTCCGGGACCTCGCGCGCGAACTCGACAAGGACATCGAGTTCGAGATCGAGGGCGAGGACATCGAACTCGACCGGACCATCCTCACCGAGATCTCGGACCCGCTGATGCACATCCTCCGGAACGCCGTCGACCACGGCATCGAGTCGCCCGAGGAGCGAGAACAGGCAGGCAAGGACCCGACTGGCCACATCACGCTCCGGGCCTCCCGCGAGCGCGACCACGTCATCATCGAAGTCGAAGACGACGGGGCCGGGCTCGACGTGAGTGGAATCAGGGAGAAGGCCGTCGAAAAGGGCGTCCGCTCGCCCGAGGAACTGGACGCGATGGACGACTCCGCGGTGTACGACCTCGTGTTCCATCCCGGCTTCTCGACGGCCGACGAAGTGACTGACACCAGCGGGCGCGGCGTCGGCATGGACGTCGTCCACGACACAGTCTCTCAGCTCGACGGGTCGGTCAGCGTCGACTCCGAACCGGGCGAGGGAACGACGGTCTCGCTGCGCCTGCCGGTGACGATGGCTATCGTCAAAGTGCTGTTCGTCAAGGTCGGCGGCGAGGAGTACGGCGTCCCGATCAAGAACGTCGACGAGATTACCGGAACAGAGGAGGCGAAGCAGGTCAACGGTCAGGAAGTCATCAAGCACAACGACGAGATCTACCCGGTCATCCACCTCGACGACACCTTCGACATCGAGGGCGAGACGGCAAACGGCGACGGGATGCTCGTCCGCATCCGCGAATCCGAGCGCCAGGTCGCGCTCCACTGTGACTCGGTCAACAGCCAGGAGGAGGTCGTCGTCAAGCCCCTGGAGGGTATCCTCTCGGGAACGCCCGGCCTCTCGGGCACGGCCGTCCTCGGCGACGGGAACATCGTCCACATCCTCGACGTGGTGACCCTATGAACAAAGGTAGCGAGCGCACCTTCGAGGACCTCGTGGAGTTCATCGGCGAGGAGATGGACTTCGAGTCGGGCTTTTACAACGACTCGTATCTCGACCGCCGCATCACCGCGCGGATGCGCCGGACCGACACCGAGGACTACCAGTCCTACCAGCGACTGCTGGAGCGCGACGACGGCGAGCGCGAGGAACTGCTCGATTCGCTGTCGATCAACGTCACCGGCTTCTTCCGGAACCCGGACGCGTGGGAACGACTGCGGCCGGTCCT
This sequence comes from Haloarcula amylolytica JCM 13557, assembly GCF_000336615.1. Lineage (GTDB taxonomy): Archaea > Halobacteriota > Halobacteria > Halobacteriales > Haloarculaceae > Haloarcula > Haloarcula amylolytica. The sequence continues at coordinate 53,668 of NZ_AOLW01000008.1, read as the reverse complement.
CCGAGAACTCACGGAGAACAACCGCACCGTCCGGCTCTGGTCGGCCCCGAGTGCCGACGGCCGCGAGCCGTATTCGGCGGCGATGCTGGCGCTCGACGACCCCAAGGTCGACGCCCGCCGAGTCGAGATCACGGCGACGGACATCAACGCCGACATCCTCGAAGAGGCCCGAAAGGGCACCTACGCGACCTCCCAGACGACCGACATCGCCGACGAGTTGGAGCCGCTGGACGATTACACGAAGTACATCGAGCAGGACGGCAACACGTTTGAGGTTCGGGACCGGGTCAAGGAGATGGTCACGTTCGAGCAACACGACCTCATCCGAGGGGACCCCAAACGCGATTTCGATCTGGTGTTCTGCCGAAACCTCCTCATCTACATCGATTCGGAGTTCAAGGTCCCCATCTTCGAGACGATCCGCGGATCGCTCCGCGAGGGCGGCTACCTCATGATCGGCATGACCGAGACGCTGCCCGCGGAGTGTCGGGACTCCTTCGAAGCGGTCGACAAACGCCACCGCATCTACCGGCGTGTGTAGCGACCAATGAGCCTCTACGAACTGGAACGGGACGGCAAGGCACAGGAACTCATCCGCCTCCTCAGAGAGAGCGACAACGAGCGGGTCAAGACCCGCGCCGCGGAGCTACTGGGGAACTTCGACGACCACGACGACCGGCGCGACGTGGTCAACGCGCTCGTAGACGCGGCCCAGAGCGACAGCGACGCGATCACCGGCGCGGCCATCGACTCGCTGGACGAACTCGGCGACGACGCGATCACGCAACTCATCGGGAGTATGGCCGGCGTCGACCTCGAAGACGACGCCGCAGACTGGGTGAAGGCGAAGGCGTACATGCAGGTACTCGACGCCGATGTGCCGGAACTCCGGATGGCAGCGGCCAACGGCCTCGGGAACCTCGATCAAGCCGACGCGGTTCCGAAGCTGGCAGAGCGCTTCGAGGACCCAGACCCGCGAGTACGAGCGCGGGCGGCCCGGTCGGCCGGGAAGATCGGCGACTCGCGGGCGACGACCCCCCTCGAAAACGTGCTGACGGACCCGAAAGCCGCCGTCAGGCGCGAGGGGGCGGACGCGCTGGGAAACATCGGGAACCGGCAGGCGTTGCAGGCGCTGCTCCCGCTGTACGAGGACGATGACGAGCGGGTCCGGCGCATCGCCGTCGGCGGGTTCGGGAACTTCGGCAACGACCGGCCCGTCGACTATCTCATCGAAGCTCTCTCGGACGAGTCGGCCGCCGTCCGCCGGACAGCCGTCTACTCGCTCATCGAACTCCTGTCGAACGTCCCGACCGACCAGAGCCACCAGATACGGGACACCGTCGTCGAGAAGCTCTCGAACACAGACGACCGCAGCGTCGTCGTGCCGCTGGTCGAGATTCTCGAAGAGAGTACGCAAGCGGCCCAGCGGCGCAACACCGCCTGGATGCTCGGCCGGGTCACCAGCCAGGAGGAGCGGGACCGAGTCATCGAATCGCTCGTCGACGCGCTCGGCGAGGACGACCAGATGCTCCGGCAGTTCGCCGCGACCAGTCTCGCCGAACTCGGCGACGACGACAACATGGTGGAGCGGCGGCTGCTCAAAATCGTGCAGGACGACGACGTCGACCCCGAGATCCGGGGACAGGCTATCTTCACGCTCGGGAAGGTCGGGGGCGAGCGGTCCCGGAAGACGCTTGACAAACTCATCGACGAGACCGAACACGACGTGATCCGGAAGAAGGCGTTCTCGGCCATCTCGAAGCTCGGTGGCCGCGGATGAATCGTCCGAGTGGATTAAGACGTGGCAGAGCGTACACGGGAACGATAGCTGGCTAACCGATGAGCGACGGAGAACACGCACTGGTCGATACGAAGGGGAAGTTCGTCCAGGTCGTCTCGGACGGGCGCAAGCGAAACGACATCGAGTGGCTACCCGGTCGGGTCCTCCTCTCGAACAAGCGCCTCGTCCTCGCGACCAACGACGGCAAGCGGACCATCCCGCTGTCGAAAGTCAGCAGCGTCACGGCCAGCCAGATGAACCAGCCCCTCGCACAGGTGGACAGCTACGTCAAGGTGCAGGCCGGCCGGAACGTGACTCTCATCTCGGCGAAAAAGGCCGATGAGTTCCAGGAGAAACTCTACAGCACGCTGCTTGACCAGACCGTTGTCCTCATCAATCATCCCGCAGTCAAAGGTGGTGTCGTCCAGGACGGCGGCTGGGAGAAGGGGCGACTCAAACTCGACGGCGACTGCATCAATCTGGCCATCGCCAGCGGCACGTTCGTCGAACTGGACATCGACGACGTGGGCACCGTCGAGAGCAAGGAAAAGACGATTCGCGGCGACGAGCGACCGCTGTTGGAGATCGAACACACCATTGAGGGGACCAGCGTCGAGACCCACATCTCGGGGACGCCCCGACACGTCTCGCTCATCGAGGGGCTCGTCCGGCAGGGCGAGCAGCGTAACATCGCCGACGACGTGGACCTCTCCGACAAAGAGACACAGGTGCTGATGGCGCTGTACTCCGGCATTTCGCCGTTCAAGATTCCTGACTTCGTCGACATGGAGATCGAGGAAGTCGAAGACGTGTACGACCGGTTGATGGAGGCTGACATCCTCGAACCGGTCCGGACACGCCGGGAGGTCCAGCTTGAGGCCCGCGGCCGCTCGATCGCGAGTGACGCGATGGCCGACCAGTAACCGAGACGTGTGACGGTGCGACCGGGACGGACGGTTCGACGCGTTTTTGAAGCGCGGTTGATTGAGAACAGGTATGGCAGAATTCACGGTCGCCGTCTCCGATCCGGAGGACGGCCACACCTACCAGATCGACGTCGACGGACAGGACGCAAACCGCTTCATCGGCCGCGAGCTCGGCGACGAGGTCGACGGCGGCGCTGTCGGCCTCGATGGCTACACGCTCGAACTGACCGGCGGCTCGGACACCTCGGGCCGACCGATGCGACCCGACGTTCGCGGCGTCACGACAAAGGAGATCATGTCCGACGGCGGCGTCGGCTTCAAGCCGACCACCGACGGCGAGCGCAAGCGCATCACCGTCCGCGGCCGCGAGGTCAGCGACGACACGCGCCAGATCAACGCGAAGATCACGGCCCGCGGCAGCGACGACGTGGCCGAACTCCTCGGCGACGACGACGAGTAAGTCAGTGCCGGACCGCGTTCCCAGTGACCACGAAACCGTCGAGACGCATCGCGTTCCCGTCGAGTCGGTCGGCCGAACCGACCGACCGCGGGTCGTGCTCCCGGACGAACTCGATTTCGACGACGGCGACACCGTCCGCCTCGCGCTGGACGGCGACCGGTACCACGCCGTCGTCGAGACGAATCTCGACGGCGAACCGGTGCTCTCACACGTCGCCGACAACCGCCGACTGGCCCGTGAACGGGACGGGACGAACCGCCTCGCGGAGTGGGTCGCCGACAGCGAAGTCTCGCTCGGCGGGTCAGCACATCTCGACGTGGTAACCGACGGAACCGAGTACGGCCTCCGAACGCCGGGCAAGCGCGTCGTCTATACGGCGACCGGCGGGCCGGACGCCTCGCTGTCAGATATTGCTCGAAACCTCGACAACTGACGCCGTTGGCCCCCGTTCTCCCGAATGAAGCCGATTTTTGCTGCTGATACTCGCGCGAAACGCTCAATATCAGTGCTGATGTACATCGGGTAACGGACGAATGTCGGAATCAGTGATCGCGGATTTCGTCGGCAAATTCAACTCCGAAGTGGCCGGTCGGGGCGACCCCATCAGGGGTCGGATCGTCCTCTCGCAAAAGCGGCTGGTACTGGCCGCGAGCGAGGACGACAAGCTGACGATCCCGCTGGACTCGATTTTCGACATCGCCATCGGACAGGTCCCGCCCGACCTGGGCGATTTCTTCGACTCGACGGTGACGATCGCCTTCGAACGCAAGGGAAAGCGACTCGTCGCAGCCATCGAGGCCGGTGACGAGAAAATCGAGAAGTTCGGCACGGTGCTGTTCAAGGCTGTCATCAACGGCACCGAAACGACGGTCAAAGAGCGCGCCCGCGTCGGTGGCCGGGTCACCGACGAGTCGTTCAAGACCGCGAAGCTCTTTCTCACACCCGGGAACGTCGAGTTCCGACGCAAAGACGGGTCGTTCAACGTCGATCTCAAAACGGTGTCGGACTTCGACCGGAACACGCGGGAGATCAACGGCACGGGCCGGCCGGTACTGACAGTCCGGCACATGAAAGACGGAACGGCCATGACGACGCTGGCCGCGATGGCCTCAAATCGTAAGATGTCCATCCTCGGGCGCTATCTCCGCCGCGAGTACGCCGAGCTCATGGAAGAGCTCAAAGACGTCGAGCTCACCAAGGACAAGAAGGAGGTGCTGGTCGCCATGTACTCGACCGGCGACATGGACGGGATGCCGCTGGCGAGCATTCTCGGCAAGGACTCCTCACAGGTATCGATGATTCTTCAGGACCTCTCCGCTGACGGGCTCGTACAGGACGGGGCCGACGGGCCGGCGCTCACGCCGACGGGTAAGGTCGTCGCCAGCCGCCACCTCGAAGACGTCAACGCCTGATACGGATTGTTGTAGATTATTTCCGGATAGTGCCGATCACGGGGTCGACACATACCGGTAAATCGCTACAACAATCCGTATGAGACGGATTGTCTACCTGTTTACTCCTCGGCCGCGACAATCGTACTGACTCTGGCATTCTCTTTGAGCTGCAGCCCCGCGCCGCCGACCGATAGCGGCACGCGCGGGAGCGCGTCGACGTGTAGTGTCGGATGCGTCGCGCCGCGTTCAAGCAGTTCCGTCCGCGACTGGAGGGTCACCGTCGCCTCGCCAGTCAGTGATTCGTTGTACTCGATGAGGTACTGGCCGCCCCGCAGCGTCCACCACTCGTAGTCGTCGTCCGGGTCCCGCTTCTCGCTCGAATGGGGTGTGACGCCGGCCGCGTCGAGTTCGCCGCCGCCGAAGTCGATCCGCCCCGGCTCGACGACCTCGTACACCTCGGCGACGGTGAGGTCGAACCCCGGGCTGTCGGTCTGAGTCGGTTCGTGAACGATATCCGTGACGTACTCGCCGAAGTCGGTCATGTGCGACTGTATCAGGCGAGTACGCGTAAAAGTGGGGCCGGAAGCGGCGGCACAACGCGTATTGGACTCGGTTGCAAAGCACGGCTGTGGCGTACTCGTGGCCGCTCTCGCCGAAGGTGACGCTGGTCGCCGCGATTCTCGTGGTGCTGCTCGCCGGCGCGGCGACGATGGTCGAGCCGGGATCACCGGGAGCGACGGCCGAGCGCGGGCAGGCGCCGACGAAACTGGTCGAACCCAAACCCGGCGAGAACGTGTTCTGGCCCTACACTAGTCGGTCGCGGTCAGCCTCGGGCCGGACGCTGGCGATAAACGTCGTCGTGTACGGCGACACGGCGACTATCCGTGACTATCTGACCCGCGGTCGGGACCCGGGCTGGAACAAGACAGGGGCCGACGAGCAGGACATCGACGCCGGCGAAGGACCGATAACGGAGGGCAACGCCACCAACGGCACGCTCGTCGAATGGAGCGCAGCGACGGGGTCGACCCGCTACCTTTACGTCCACGACCGGACGCTCACCGAGGACCGGGCCGACGAGGTAACCCGACGGCCGTACCGTGCGGTTTCGTACACCGGTCCGCTGGGCAGAGAAGCGGCCGGGGCCTGGATCGAGGAGACCGACCAGCTCCACGACGGGACGTACCTAGGAGCACGCCACCACATCCGGCTGTACGAGTCGCCCTACGAGTCGGACAACTGGGTCGCTATCCAGGCTCACAGCGAGCACTGGGACTGGTTCCGGCTCCGGCATACAGTCCACGGCACCGAAGCGGCCCAGAACCGGGTAGAAGCCCAGTTCATGGGCGAGCCGTTCGCCGACGGTGTCTGGCGGCTCTACCTCGATAACGGCGGCGGGTCCGGCTCCGACGGCTGGGCGACAATCGTCGACCTCGTGGGAGACAGCGGCGGCAGTGGGCCCGGCCCGATGGCGCTTGGCATTACTGGGCTGGTGCTGGGCACGGCAGTCCGACGCCGCCACCGACGGCGGGACCGTTCGCGGGCCGACACCACGCAACCGCTGCTGTCCGACACGCCACTGTCGCGGTGGCTTCGGTCCAGCGACCGCCTCAGTCCCGGACCGGTCGACCGTCTCGTGCGCGGCCTCTCGTACCTGCTGCTTTTCGCCGTCCTCCTCGGGCTCTACCTCGGCGTCCGGTTCAGCGGTGTCGCGCTCGAACGGGCGTTTCCAGCGGCGGACCCCAAGTTCATCGCCGCGCTCCTGTACCCGGTACTCGCCTTTGGTCTCCCCGGCGCGGCGTACCTCGCCGGCCGGAACCTCGACCCGGTCCGGAGCTTCGCGGCGGCGGCGACCGGCACCGGAACTGCGTTCGTGCTGGACTACCAGTACCTCGCTGTCACGACCCTGCCACTCAACGTCGTGCTCCACCGGCTCGGCCTGGCCGTCGCACTCGGTGCCGTGGCCGCAGGGGCTGTGACTCGTGACACCACCACCAAGACAGTGAACCGTATCATCGGTGCCGGCATCCTCCTGTGGGTGTATCTCCTCGTTGCGGCGCTAGTGGGCTGGCTGTAGGGCTGGGAGGAACGCGGCACTTTTGGCCGACGAGTGACTCCCTCTCTGCATGACCAAACACACGGAGTTTCTGGCGGGCGAGCGGCCCGAAGACGTGCTGTTCTTCCTCCACGAGGACGCCGTCTCGAACCCCGGCGCGCTGGCCGAGTACGCCGACGAAGTCGAGGACGGCCACGTCCTCGTCCTGCCGGGCGACGACGGCCGCAGCGCGTTCCAGTCGGCGACGGGCATCGACCCGATGGGACTGGCCCAGCAGGCGATGGGTACCGAGGGGGACATCGGCGACGACCTGACCAGCGCGGTCTGTCCGGTCGCCGAGGAGGAACCGGAGAGCGACCACACCACCCGCTTTGTCTTCGCCTTCGCCGAGGAACAGAACGAGGACGTGGGCGGGCTCTACGCCGAGGGCGACGTTGTCCACGCCTACGCGGTGTGTGCCTGCGGAGAACGGTACAGCGACAAGTGGGTCGTCGGGGAGTAGCCTACAGCAGGAACGGTTCGGCAAGTCTGACGAGCAGTGCCTTCGGCAGGCCCGTGACGGGACTGCCGTCGTGTGCATACGAAATTCCGACCTCGTCGCGGGTGACGCCGTGGCGGAGGTGCTGGATACCGTCGAGGAGGAACCAGCAGCCGAGAAGCGTCCCGGGAACGACGACCCACGTTAGGCCGGCGGCTGACACCGTGTACGCCACGAAGCCGAACACGAGGAGCCCGAACACCATGTGATCGGCGTAGTCGCCGACAGCGGCCTGCGCGGCGTCGGCGACGAGCCAGACACAGAAGGCGAGCGCCGCCGCGACCGCGGCGTACCGTACCGAGCCGTCGAGGACGTACAGCGTCACGCCGACGGCAACGGCGCTTCCGAGTCGCTGTCGCACAGCTGTTTCGCGCGCGATTCGCGTGTGGAGGGACTCGGGCATCACCCGGCAGTGACGACGGAGAGATAAATCAACGTTGTGTCAGGGGGCGAGATACCGTTCAGTTCGTTCGCGGGTCCACCTATCGGTCGGTGTCGACGCCTTCCGCTTCTTCCTCAGGCAGCCGTCGGAACGCGTCCACGATAGCCTGTTTCGCCACGGCCCCTTGCGTCGTCCAGTGGTGGGCGTAGTCCATCATGTCGTCGTAGATGTCGGGCTTGCAGCCCGCCGCCTTCGGGTGGCCGCCGCCGTTGACCTGCTGGGCGACCTCGTGGGCGCGCTCGAAGTTATCTGTCCCACGAATCGAGGCGGAGCCGGCGGGCTTGACGATGACGGCGGCGTCAGCGCCCTGCTCGCGGAGCGCCTCGGCGACCTCGTTCTGGGAGCAGCGGCCGTAGGTGACGCCGACCGTCCACTCGCCGACATCGCGGAGTTCGGCCCGCTCGACGGCCTTCTCGATGAGCGCCTCCTTCTCGACGCGCTTCTCGTCGAGGAACTCGTGGAACTCCGGAGAGAGGTCGGGGCCGTGGTCGCGGACCGCCTCGATGTACTCTTCGGGTTCGCTCCAATAGGACAGGTCCGCGAGGTCGTCGCTTCGGGGGTCGTCGCGGATCCAGAGGTCGTGGTCGCGGGTGACGGCGGCGAGATCGGCCCACTGCTCGTCGAAGTCGTAGTCGAGTTCCGAAAGCGCCACGTCGGCGGTACACACTTCCTCGCTGTCCCCGACGGTGCGCTCGACGCCGGCCGCGTCGACGTCGTCGGCGAGATCGTCGGGCCACTGGTGGTGGTCGAACCAGACGACCCGTTCGACGGTGTCGACCAGCGAATCGAGGGGCGCGATGTCGGACTCGCGGTCGGGACAGAGGTCACAGATGAAGACGGTCGCGTCGGGGTCGGCGTACTCGGCGGTCCATTCGAGCGCTTCCGTGAGTTCGTGCGGGCCGGCGGGCAGCAGCGCACCTTCCCCGTGGGCCTCGCGGATCAGTGCTGTACAGGCCAGTCCGTCTGCGTCCGGGTCGGCGATAACAATGACGCCGGCGTCGTCCAGCGTTTCGGCGGCTTCCGCTTCGGCTTGCTCTTCCTCGTAGGAATCCGGGATAAAGAACCCCTCTCCGGGGAGTACGGATTTGCGGCCGATAGAGAGACGGTCGTCGTCGATGAGCCAATCGTCCATGCCCCAGCAAGCGGGCGCGGCGTCAAGAAGCCGTCGGGTTCCGTTACACGTCCTCGCGCTCGGGGTTGGGTTCGCCTTCGAGCTGGCGGACCGTCAGCACCGGCATCGGGGCCTCCCGGACGAGTTCCTCGGCGACGCTTCCCAGCAGGAATCCATGTTCGCCGTGGCGGCCCCGGGTCCCGCTGACGATGACATCGGCGTCGTGTTCCGCCGCATACATGCAAATTTCGTCGGCCGGGTCGCCCTCCCGGACAGCGGTGACGAGCTCCTCGTCTGCCTCGGCGTCGGCGGCCTCCAGAATGAACGAGAGGGCGCGGCCGCCAGTGGTCGCCAGCGCGCGCTCCAGCGCCTCGCGAACCTCTTCGGGAGTCGTCTCAACCTCGCCGGTGTCGACGACGTACAGCCCGTGGACAGTTGCGTCGAAGCGCGCTGCCAGGTCCAGCGCCGCTTCGACGGCCCGCTCTGCGCTGCCGGAGCCGTCCGTGGCGATGACCACCGTATCGAACATACACCACGCATCGAAGCCGCGACTAAATACACTGTTGGTCACGGCGAGGGACGCTCCGGATGACGCCACGGGGTCGGCACGAACCTCGGTGGATTTTTGCCGGCCGGGGCCGCACTGGCGAGTGATGGACATCGACCTCGTACTCGCGCCGGTCGACGGCAGCGACCAGTCGGAACGAGCGGCCGAGTACGCGATCGCCGTCGCGGAGCGGTACGACGCCGATCTCCACCTGCTGTTCGTCATCGACGAACGGCTCCACCAGGATATCGACAGCGGCGACGTGAGCGCAACCGCGATCGCCGAGGAGCATCGAGCGTTCACCGAGAGCATCCGGGAACGGTTCCGCGACGTCCACGACGGCACGTTCGAAACGTCGTCCGCGACCGCGTTCTCCGAGACACGACTGATGCAGACACCGGGCAGCGTCGTCCTCGACGTAGCGGAGGACGTCGACGCGGATTTCATCGTCGTCCCGCGCGAGGAGAGAAGCGAGGGCGAAGAGGCCGTCGGGCGCGCGGCGATCTACGTCATCGAGTACGCCAGCCAGCCGGTACTCACCGTTTAGAGACGGATCGCCATCTCTATCTCGAAGCTCTCGGCGCTACTGATCTCGAAGCCGACCTTCTCGTACAGCGATATCGCCGGGTCGTTCCACCGCTCGACGGTGAGCCAGACGTGGTCGATACCCTCGGCCTGGCCGTGACCCAGCAGCGTCTCGACCAGCGCCGTCCCGATACCAGCGCCCTGGTAGGCCTGTAGCACGAAGATAGCGAGTTCGTGCTCGTCCTCGTTGTCCGGGACCAGCGTCGCGTGGCCGGCGACAGTGTCGTCGTGTTTGGCGACGACGTTTACACAGTCGCCGTCGAGGATCGTTTCGAGCCACTCACGGATCGCTTCCTCTTTGACCGGCGGGATACCCTGCGCACGGTCGGCAGGGTCGAAATCGAGATACATCTCGACGAGGCTCTCCGTGTCGGCGTCGTCGGCGGGAATGACGTCGATGGGACGGTCCTTGCGGTCGGTGATCGTCCGCGGCGGCTGTGGGAACTCTTCGGCGGGTTCGTCTGGGTACGTTCGAGTCATCGGATGAGAGTCACTGGCGTCTGTGCGTTCAGCAGGACGAACTCGACGATGGGACCGAGCTGTATCTTCCCGAGCGGCGAGCGGCCGCCACCGCCGAGGACGATCCTATCGAACTCCTCGCTCTCGGCGATGTTCACCAGCTCGCTGCCCGGAGAGGTGCCTTCGACGTGGCGGATCGGCGGCTCGAGCCCGCTTTCGTCGATCTGCTCCTGTATCCGCTGCTGGACCGTTTCGAGGTCGGCGTCGATGTCGCCGTTTTCGAAGACAGCGACGGTCAGCTCGTCGCCTGTTTCCGATACGCGTTCGAGTGTCTCGGTCAGTGCCTGGTAGGACAGTTCGCTGCCCCCGACACCGAGCAGTATTTTCATAGTCGGGCCATGCATGGGAGCGGTAAAAAATCCACCCGGCTGAACTGTCGGTTGGAGACAATGACAGCGGGGCGGCGGCGATACCCTTTTTCACCGCGGGCACGCATTCCCGGCTATGACTGAGGGCGCACCGCCGGACGAGACGGACGTCGAGGCGGCAGACGACGGATCAGCCGGACACCAGCCGGACGACCCGGCGGCCGCGGATGACGGGGCCGACGACGGCGACACCACGGAAAGCGGCCCCGCCGACTCGGCCACCGAGGAGACAGCACCGGCTGAGTCAGCCAGCGAGGCGACGGCCGCCACAGCCAGTGACGTTCCGTCCGACGTCCGGAAGTACGACCGCTTCAAGAAGATCGAGGGCGGGACCTACGACCGCGCGAACGATTTCCTCCGGGACCGGACGTACATCACCGCCCGCGAGTGGGCCATCGCCCGCCTCTGTGCCGACTTCCGGACCGAAACGGGCGTCGAGATGACGAAGATCGGGGAGAACCTGCCCGAACTCGTCCCGTTCATGACGGACACGTACACGCCACAGGCGGTCAATCAGGCCCGCGCTGCCTTCGAGGACAAGGTCCGGAAGGCCGGGGCAACCTTCCTCTACGGCGCGATGTGTGACTTCTTCACTGCCGAGGATCTCGACGACGTGATGTACGAGGCCACCGAAGTCGCGAAGTTCCTCCTCGAAGTCGAGGGCGTCGACCTCGCCGTCGAGGACGAGATGGAGGCTGAAGACCGGATTTCCTCAGTGATGCGGGAGGTCCGCGAGCAGTCCGCGGCGCTGCGACACGACGAGGTGTGTTGTCCGGAGTGTGGGAATGAATTCCAGGTCGACGAGTAGACACGGCTGAGATGGACGACATCGACCCCGACACACAGCCGTCGATGTCGGTCCACGAAGCGACACAGAAAGTGCTGCGGACTGATCTGACGATTGGCATCGGCGGGGCGGTGCTTGGCTACGCGGAGGCGGGGACAGCACTGGTCGACGTACTGGCGGTGGTTGTCGGGTTCGGACTCCTGACGGGGATCACGGTAGCTGTCGTCGAACACGACGCGGTCCCGGGCGTCTACCCGGAGGTCGCCGCACTGGCGGCGTTCATCGTGCTGTCCGGGGCTGTCGCCGGCCTCGTGACGCTTTCCGAGGCGTCGGTGACGCTCGTACTCGCGGCCGTTCTCTCGGGCTTCGGTGTCGGTGTCATCGCCAACCGGGCACTCTACGGTCTCGTCTTCGACGTGCCGGCATACCGGCTGACCCGAGTCCGAGAGACCTCGTAGCTAAGCGGTCTGTGACCCGTCTGGAACCAGATTTCACTCGGGGAAGAACGGTTCAGGGTCCTCGTGGGTGACGGTGACAACCTCGTCGTCGGTGAGCGGTCGGATATGTGAGTACAGTCCGTGGTCGGCGGCGACCTGCGAGAGGTCCGCGCGGTCGGTCTTGTCGTAGTACAGCGGCACGAGCACGGCGAGGTCGTCGCCACATTCCAGCGCGACGAGCAGGAACACCATCCCGTCGTCGGTCGCCCGGAACACCTCGCTGCGCTCGACGGTGCGGTCTTCGAGTGCGTCGGCGACCCGCCGGAACTCGTCGCCGGGGACCACAACATCGAAACCGAGCCGCCGGGTCTCCGGCTCGTACTCGCCGGTCTGTTCAGCCATCGTTCGCGGCTCGCCGGTCAGTACCGCCACGTCGCCGGGGTGGAGTTCGATAGCCTCGCGCCCGTTGTCGCGGTACTGTGTCGCCGTGGCCGCCATGTCCTCGATGACCTGCTCCCAGTGACCGACGACACGGTCGAAGGGGTTAGACTCGGGGTCGACAGGGTCGTTCATACGTCGAGTGTGGCGGCGGCCGGGATAAATTGTTGGTGGGCCAGTGGCACAACAGTTTTACTGGTATTTTGAGAAGAAGGCGACAGATGCGCGACCTCTTAACATTATCTGACCTCCGAACCCAGTTCGAGACGGACCGCGGCACCGTCAAAGCCGTCGACGGCATCGACCTCACTGTCAGGGAGGGCGAAACCGTCGGTCTGGTCGGCGAGTCGGGATCAGGGAAATCCGTCACAGCGTTATCGGCAATGGATATCGTCGACGAACCCGGACACATCGCCGGTGGGGAGATTCGATTCGGTGCGCTTGAGACCGTCACACGGCTGTCTCGGCAGTATCCGAAGGCAGTACGGACGGCCGACGGCGACAGCGGCTTCATCACCATCGACGCGGCGACGGTCGACCGGAGTCGTCTCCCCGACTCGGTTTCGACGACGGCTGACGACAGGACGCTCGCCGAGCAGTTCATTCGGAAAGCTCCGAAAAAGGCCCTTCCGGAGAGCGGCGACGCGCCCGTCACGATTACCGACGGCTACGTCGACCTGACGGCAGCCCCGGAGCGGGTGATGCGGGACATCCGCGGCGGCGATATGGGGATGATATTTCAGGACCCGATGACGTCGCTGAACCCCGCGATAACGGTCGGCGAGCAGGTCGCGGAGAGCCTGCGCCTCCACCGCTACGGGAGCAAGCGGAACGACTCGTGGTTCAACGCCGTCCGGGAGATTACGCCCTCGCTCAGCCGGGGCAGCGAGATGGACGAGGAGATCCGGTCGGACGTTATCTCGCTGCTGGAAGAGGTCGGAATCCCGGAGCCGGCCGACCGCGTCGACGAGTACCCCCACGAGTTCTCCGGCGGGATGCGCCAGCGCGTCCTCATCGCCATCGCGCTTGCGTGCCGACCGAAGCTGCTCGTCGCCGACGAGCCGACGACGGCGCTCGACGTGACCATCCAGGCACAGATTCTGGACCTCATCGACGACCTTCAGGCGGACCTCGGAATGTCAGTGCTGTTCATCACGCACGACCTCGGCGTCGTCGCGGAGACCTGCGACCGCGTCGCCGTGATGTATGCCGGCGAAATCGTCGAGGAGGGGCCGGTAGAGGAAATCTTCCAGAACCCGTCACATCCCTACACGTACACGCTGCTTGAGTCGATACCGGGCGAGGGGACAGAGCGGTTGACCCCCATCGAAGGAAACGTCCCCAGCCTCATCGACATGCCCGAAGGGTGCCACTTCGCTGACCGCTGTCCGTGGGCCGAGCCCGAGTGTCGCGAGGGCGAGATTCCGTATCTCCAGCACGGGCCGGACGACGTCACCCACCGCTCGAAATGTATCCTCGAATCGTTCGATACAGACGAATACGGCACTGGCGACGCCGGCGTCGCCGCGACGGAGACGACCCGAACGGACAGACGGCTCATGGAGGTCGACGGCCTGAAAAAACACTTCTCGCGGGCCGACGACCTTCTGGACAAGTACATCGGGCGCGAGCCGGAGTCCGTCAAAGCCGTCGACGGTGTCTCGATGGACATCTACGAGGGCGAGACGCTGGGGCTCGTCGGCGAGTCCGGCTGTGGGAAATCGACGACCGGCCGGACCATCCTCAGACTGCTAGAACCGACAGACGGGACCGTGGTCTTCGCCGGCCAAGACCTCGCGGACCTCGACAAGGATGGCCTGCGGGAAGTCCGCCGGGACCTGCAGATGATCTTCCAGGACCCGATGTCCAGCCTCGACCCACGGATGACCGTCGGCCAGACGATCATGGAGCCGCTGAAAATTCATGATCTCCCGGAAGACACCGGTGACGGCTCACGCCGCGAACAGCGGGTCGACCGCGTGGCCGACCTCATGGAGGCGGTCGGGCTCGACCCGGACCAGTACGACCGCTACCCGCACGAACTGTCAGGCGGACAGCGCCAGCGGGTCGGCATCGCTCGCGCGCTCGCCGTCGACCCCGATTTCATCGTCTGTGACGAACCCGTTTCGGCGCTGGACGTGAGCGTCCAGGCACAGATAATCAACCTTCTGGAGGACCTCCAGCATGAGTTCGGCCTGACGTATCTGTTTATCGCCCACGACCTGTCGGTGGTGCGCCACATCTGCGACCGCGTCGCGGTGATGTATCTCGGTGAGGTGGTCGAAATCGCCGACACCCCGGACCTGTTCGCGGACCCGAAACACCCCTACACGCGGGCGCTCATGTCGGCGATCCCGGAACCGGACCCGACCGTGGAGGCCGACCGGATACTGCTGAAAGGCGACGTCCCGTCGCCGATCGACCCGCCGTCGGGCTGTCACTTCCGGACACGCTGTCCCGAAGTCATCCCGCCCGACATCGACATCGAACAGGAGACGTACCGCGAGGTAATGGACTACCGGCAACGGGTCGAGGACGAGGCCATCGCCATCGATGCAGTTCGGAAGCAGGCCCGAAAAGCCGACAGTGCCACAGCGGCGACGGACGGTGGCGCAGACCTTACCGAGCCGCCGAGCGGCAGGGGGGAGGTACCGATGGCAGCGTTCAAACAGACGATGTTCGACCGGTTCTTCGAAACGAGCCTGACCGGAGAGAACCGCCGCGTCGTCGAAACGTCGATTGAGCATCTCGCGGACGAGGACTGGGACGCTGCCGCGTCGGCGCTACGGGATCGGTTCGAGAGCGTCTGTGAGACACAGCACCCCGAACTACAACCGGACTCCCATCCAGCAGCGTGTCACCTCTACGAACAGGAGGACGAAAGCAGTAACTGAATAATATTACTTAGCTGCACATAACTCTCAGGAGATATATAGCAGAATCATTGATCTATCCGGTACAATTATAATATATCTGTTTGAACAAAGTCCCATGTCATCCGGTGATTCTCTGGACAGACGGAGCTTCCTTACCGCGGCCGGCAGTGCCGCGGCAGCCGCAACGCTCGCAGGTTGTTCCGGCGACGGCGGCGATGGTGGCGGAACCGAAGGTGGAGACGGTGGCGACGGCACTGGTAGCGACGGCGGTGACGGCGGAGACGGTGGGAGCGACCAGACGCTCGTGTACGCTCGCGGTGACCACCCCGAAAGCTACGACCCACAGCAGTCGACCAGCGGCGAGGTGGCGAAGGTAACCAATCAGGTGTTTGACACCCTCATCCAGTTCGCGGCCGGGAGCGGCGGCCAACTCGAAGACGCGCTCGCGACCGACTACACTCTCGAGGGAACTACCGCGACGCTGACGCTTCGCGAAGGTGTCACCTTCCACAACGGCGAAGAGTTCACCGCGTCAGACTTCAAGGCGACCTGGCAGCGGTTCACCCAGAGCGACTACGAGTACTACCTCGGCGACGAGACCCGGTCGGGGTACGGCCCGTTCACGCTCGGCGACTGGATCGAAAGCGTCGACGCGAGCCAGGACTACGAGCTGACAATCGAGCTTACACAGCAGTTCGCGCCGTTCCTGCGGAACCTCGCGATGTTCGCCTCGGCAGTCCTCTCGAAAGCCCAGATCGAGTCGTTGGGCGACAACCAGACTGACCTCGGAAGCGAACCCGCGGGCACCGGGGCCTTCCAGTTCGACACGCTCGACAACCCGAACGAGCGCATCCGACTGCGGGCCAACAACGACTACTGGGGTGACGGCCCGAACGTCGGAACGGTCATCTTCAAGACCATCACCGAAAACAGCACGCGAGTGCAGGACGTCATCAACGGGGCCTCACACATCACGGACAACCTCGACTCCTCCGGATTCCAGCGCGCCGAGGAAAGCGGGACGGCGACGCTGTTGCGGAAGGACGGCATCAACCACGGCTACATGGCGATGAACATGGCCCGGTTCGAGCCGTTCCGGGACCGGCAGGTCCGCCAGGCCATCGCCCACGCCGTCAACACCGAGGCCATCGTCAACCAGATCTACCAGGGCTTTGCGACCCAGGCCTCCCAGCCGCTCCCACCGGACGTGCTCGGGCACAACGACGACCTCGATCCGTATCCGACGGACAAGGAGCAGGCCCAGTCGATGCTCGAAGAGGCGGGCTACGGCGACGGCTTCGAGTTCGAACTCGCGACGTTCTCGAACCCTCGCGGATACAACCCCAGCCCGGTCAACACGGCGAATCAGGTGAAGTCTGACCTGGAGGAAATCGGTCTGACGGTCAACATCAACCAGTTCTCCAACTTCGGGCCGTATCTGGACTACACGTCGGCCGGGAAACACGACGCGTGTTTCCTCGGCTGGTACACCGACAACGCCGACCCGGACAACTTCCTGTACGTCCTGCTAGACCCACAGGTCGAGATGGACGCCGTACCCGACGGGCAGGACTGGGTCAGTTTCGACGCCGACGGGTACAACACCCTCAACGTTTCCGGCTGGGCCAACGCCGACTACATGGAACTGGTCCGGGAAGCCCAGAAGACCTACGCGGAGGGCGACCGCGAGACGATGTACGAAGAGGCCAGCCAGATAGCCTACGACGAGTCCCCGTGGGTGTTCATCGACTACGCCGAGACGCTCCGGGCGGTCAACGAGGCTGTCGTCGAAGACACCTACACGATCAGCTCCGTAGGTGGCCCGTATCTTAACACAGTCGAACTGCAGTAGCGCTTCAAGGGAACTTCCGAATGAACTGGACACAGTTTCTTTTCAGGCTGGCTGAGCCGGTGGTACCGCCACGGTTCGTCATCAAGCGACTGCTGTTGCTCATCCCGGTGCTGTTCGGCGTCGCGTCGGTCGTCTTCGCGATCCTCCACCTGGCTCCGGGCGACCCGGCTGTCATTATCGCCGGCCAACGTGCGTCAGCCGAACAGCTCGAACAGATACGTGTTGAACTGGGACTTCGGCGGCCGCTCTGGGAGCAGTACCTGACCTTCCTGTGGGACGCAGCACGGTTCGACTTCGGGCAGTCCTACAGCATTAGCCGCGGGAACAGCGTCCGCTCGGTCATCTCCGACCGACTCCCGATCACGCTCGAACTCGCGATTTACGGCCAGGCAGCGGGCATCCTGCTCGGTCTGCCGCTGGGCATCATCTCCGCGGTCAAGCAGGATTCGCTGACGGACCACGTTACCCGTATCGGGGCGCTGACGGGTATCTCGGTCCCGATATTCTGGTCCGGTCCGCTGCTCATCCTGCTGTTCTCGACGTACCTCGACGTGTTCCCGACCAGCGGGCGTATCGCCTCAACGCTGTTTCTGCCCGACACCTGGACGCTGTTCGGCCGGGAACTGCCCCTGACCGGGATGATAACGGTCGATACGATCCTGCTCGGGAATACCGAGGCCTTCCTCTCGGCGGCGCATCACCTGTTCCTGCCGGCGGTGGTCATCGGTGTCTACTCGACGGCACTGATTTCGCGGATGATGCGCTCCTCGATGCTCGAAGTCATCCGGCAGGACTACATCCGGACCGCGCGGGCGAAGGGTCAGGGTGCGAAAATCACGCTGATGAAACACGGCTTCCGGAACGCGCTGATTCCGGTCGTCACCGTCATCGGCATCCAGTTCGGGACGCTGCTGGGCGGGGCAGTCCTGACCGAGACCGTGTTCGGTATCAACGGGATGGGGCTGACTATCGTCACCGCCATCGGCGTCTCGGACTACCCGGTCGTGCAGGGAACGGTGCTCACCTTCGCCTTGCTGTTTACGCTCGTGAACCTCTTCGTCGACGTCACCTACAGCTACCTCGACCCACGGATTCAACAATGAGTACGGACACCGAGACACGGGGCACGCTGGGACGCCTGCGGGCGTCCCCGTTCCTCGCCGACCTGCTGACGAACCGCCTCGCCGTCGTCGGGCTGACGATCATCCTCGGCATGGCCGCTGTCGCCATCTACGCCCGCGTGACCTACGACCTCGGCGCGCTTGCCGGCTCACAGCTCGGTACCGAGATCGCTGACCGCGCACCGCCCGGCTGGCTCGGTCCCGCGCCCGCGAATCAACAACTGTTCGGGACGGACGCGGCGGCCCGTGACATCTACAAGCGGAGCCTGTACGGCGCGTGGCTGGCCCTGAAGTTCGGGACGATTACCGTCGGTACATCGACTACCGTCGGTGTCGGCCTGGGTATTATTGCGGCGTACTACGGCGACGTGACCGACAACGTCATCATGCGGACGATGGACGTGCTGCTTGCGTTCCCGCCGCTATTGCTCGCGCTCGCACTGGTCGCCATCTTCCCGCGGGACCTCGGTCTCTGGCGGGCCGTGGTGGCGCTCGTGCTGGTGTACACGCCGCGGTTCGCCCGAGTCGTCCGCGGGGCCGCGCTCAAAGTGCTCGAAGACGAGTACGTCGACGCCACAGTTGCGCTTGGCGCGACCGACCCGCGAGTTCTCGTCCGTCACATCCTGCCGAACACGCTCGCGCCGATCACCGTCCAGTCGACGCTGAACTTCGGGCTCGCCATCATCGACCTCGCGGCGCTGTCTTTCCTCGGGTTCGGCGCACAGGCCGGGACGCCATCGTGGGGCCTGATGCTCTCTCGCGGTGTCGAGAACGGCCTGCTGACCGGCGAGTGGTGGCTCTCCTTCTTCCCGGGGCTGTTCCTCGCTATCACCGTCCTCGGGTTCAATCTCCTCGGCGACGGGATGCGCGACGCGCTCGATCCGCGGATGCGTGATGCCATCGACTGATGGCCCAGAGCGGTGACCCACCCCGACTCCGGCAGTACGTTGCGGCCCGGGCACGACTGGTGGGGAGTGGCCTTGTCGTCGGTCTGGTGCTTGGCGGCCTCGGAACGGCGGGCTGGACGCTCTACACCGGTGATGTGCGGTCGAGTGAAGCGACGGTGTTCGCCCTCGGCGCACTGGTGTTCGGCTTCGGCCTGCTGGGCTGGTCGGGGTCGATACTCGCCGGCCGCGGCATCGAAGCCATGCAGGAACACATGGGCACGCGAAGCAATTGGACCGAGCGCGACTCGCGGCGGGCAATGGCCCGTCTCTGTGGCGGTGGCGGCGGAATAATGGTCGGGACGTCCGTCGTCGCGGCGCTACTCTAGCCGTTCGCCGTCCGCGCCGCGGACGTTCTCGCCCTGATGGTCGTAGAACACGTCCTCTTGCGCGGTGCTGTCGGCAGCTTCCAGCGCGTCGCCGCGCTCGTAGACGACTGTCCCCCGGACCATCGTCCATTCGGGGAACACCGCCTCACGGCCCTCGAACGGCGTCCAGTTGCACTTCGAGTGGAGCGTCTCACCGCTGATCTCGCTCGTCTCGGTCGTGTCGACGAGCACGAGGTCGGCGTCCTTGCCGGCTTCGATGGCCCCCTTCTGCGGGATGTCGAAAACGTCGGCGGGATTTCGTGCGGTGAGGTCGCGAACGCGCTCGTAGGTGAGGCCGCTGTCCGGGTCGCGTGCTTCAGCCAGTAGGAGCGGGAGAACAGTCTCGACGCCAGGGACGCCCGACGGAGCGTCCCAGATGCTGGCGTCCTTCTCCTCGCGGGTGTGTGGCGCGTGGTCCGTCGCGATCATGTCGACGGTGCCGTCGACAACACGCTCGTAGAGCTTCTGGCGGCGCTTCTCGCGGCGCAGGGGCGGGTTCATCCGTCCGAACGTCCCCAGTTCGGAGAGGTCGCGCCGAGAGAGCAGCAAGTGATGGGGCGTCACTTCGGTCGTCATCCCGGCCTCGCTGGCGATGTCGACGCCCTCCGGCGTGGAGGTGTGCGCGATGTGAATGGTCGTGTCGTGCTCTTTCGCGACGGAACAGGCCCGCTCGACGGCCTTTTCTTCAGCTTTCGCGGTCCGGAACGCGCTCCAGGCGTCGGCGTCGTCGCGGGCCCTCGCGTCGTCGTTGAAGTAGTCGGCGTCCTCGGCGTGGACCGTGACCGGCACGTCGTTGTCAGCAGCGGCCTCCAGCGCGTCGGCGAACAAGTCGGCCTCGATACCCATGTCGCCGGTGGAGTCCGCGAGGAACACCTCGCCGAGCGCGAACAGGCGACGGCGCAGGAGGACGTTCGGAATCCAGTCGGCCGTGACGCCGCCGTTGATACCCCAGTCGACGACGGAGTCGGCGGCGAACTCGGCTTTCTGGTCGAACGCCTCACCGTCGACGGTCGGCGGGTCGGTGTTTGGTTGGTCGACGACAGTCGTGACGCCGCCGGCCGCCGCCGACCGTGAGCCGCTCTCCCACGTCTCCTTGTGGGGGTAGCCGGGCTGGCGGAAGTGAACATGAGCGTCGATCATTCCCGGGAACAGACGCTTGCCAGTCGCTTCGATGACGTGCTGGTCGGATGCGTCGAGGTCGCGGCCGACTTCGACGATGGACTCGCCACGCACCCGGATGTCGCGTTGGTGACCGTCCGGCAGCGTCGCGTTACGGATGAGCATACGCCCAGTCGGCCGGGCGCACCCCTAAGTCTCTCGGATAGCGTTCACCGACACGTCGCGGCCGTCAGCCAGCGACCGCTCCAGCGCCGCGATGACCCGGTCGGGGTCGTCGGTCCCCCCGGCGTTGGCGACGCTCCCGACGCTCATCGGGTCGAACGGAACGTCGAGCGCCTCGTAGATGGGAGCCAGCACCTCGGCGATAGACTCGTGGTCCCGAACGACGACGATACCGCCGACGACAGCCACGGACTGGCGGACGCGCTGGGCGAGCCCGGCAATCTTGCCGTCGGCCTGGAGCGAGTGGCTCCCCGGACAAAAGGAGGCGTCCGGTTCACCTGTCCGAGCGGGGATTCCGCAGTCGTCGAGCGCGCGCTGCACAGCGGCTTTGGCCCACTCGTAGCGGTCGTCGATGGTCCCTCGCGGGTCATCGGTCGGGACGGCGAGCGAAAACGAGACGGTCGACCCGGTGTAGGCGACGGCGCGACCCCCCACGGCGCGCTCGATGGCGGTGTACCCCCGGTCGCGAGCGGCCCGGCGCGCTCGGTCGTAGCCGTCGCTGTTCGTGTCGCGGCGGCCGAACGCGACCTGTCTGTGCGGTCGCCAGGCTCGCAGAGCTGGCTCGCGGTCTTCGGCGACCGTCTCGGCCATCTCGCGGGTCCGCTCGAAGTCGGTTTCCGGGTCGGCGGCGCGGCCCCGTAGCAGACGCATAGCGGACCGTGCGGCCCCTCGGTCTTAAAACGATCTGCCGGTCAAGCAGATACCCCTCAGCGGCGGATAGCGAACAGGCGACACACAGCTATCGCGGCGGGACGTGTCGCGCTCCCGCTGCCCCCGCCGCGGTCCTCGTCAGCGCACACGAAGCGGTGGCCCCGGCATGGGTCTTGAACCCTCGGACGACAGAGCCATAGCGGTACACCCCTAATCGCCGTCGATGCCCGTCACGATATCGCGGGACGTGCTCGTCCAGTACTACCGGTTTTCCCTGTACAACTCGCCGTTCGACGCCCACGACGAGGGGTGTGCCATCGACCTCTATCCCGACGGCGACCGCGCGCCGTCGCCGGTCGCCGGCGAAGTGCTCGACACGAAGACAGTGCAGGCTCCGCCGAAGGCATACGCCGCCGAGCACGACCACCTCATTCTGGTCGATACCGGCGACACCGTTGCGCGACTGCTGCACGTCGACCCCGCCGTCGAACCCGGCGAGACGGTGGCCGTCGGCGACGACCTCGGGGAGCTGGTCCGGGCGGGCTTTTTCGCGCCGTGGGTCCCGAACCACATCCACCTCGGCTTCCGAGCCCCGGACGCCAACCCCTACCGGGCGTCGGGGTCGCTGCCGGTCGACGTGGCCGTCGACGTGACGCCGCTGTCCTGGGACGGGACCGGCACTGTCGTCGACGGCGGCGAGACGTGGGTTCGACTGGACGAACCTGCACATCCGGCTCCGGGCGAGTCCTTTGTCGGCATCGCCAACGACGTCGATGGCGACGAGTCGGGCGTTCTCGACGGTGGCCTCCCCCACTACTCGGGCGGTGGATTGCTGGCCAGCAGGGGGACAGCGGCCACCGCTATCGCCGGAACGCGTGTCGGGACGGCCGATGGCCGAACGGTCGCATGGAACGACCTGACCGTGCTGGCAAACGGCGAACCGATAACCGGCATCGCGCTGTTCTGTGGCCGCGAGCGCTTCGGCGCGAAGCTCGTCGGCGAAGGCATCGACCTCGCCGTCGGTGACGAGGTGCAGGTAACCATCGAGCGGGCCACGACCGGTGACAAGGCGTCGCTGTGACTATGGTTTGTCGTACCGCTCGGGATGTGCGCGGAAGTCCAGGTCGTACTCGGGACCTTCCTTGACCTCGGCCACGTCGCCGCGAGCAGGGTCCCCAGCCATCCGTCAGGCGAAGGCGAGTTCGTCTCGGTCGGTCAGTTCGCCGAACAGCCAGTCGGCGTGGTCTAGTGCGTACTCGCGGTGGTCCTCCTCGATGTAGCCGACGGCGTCCTTGACGAGGACCGGGCGGTAGTCGCGCAGGCCGGCGCTAGAGGCGGTGTGGAGCACGCAGACGTTCGCGAGCGTGCCACAGATAGCCAGGTCCTTGATTCCGTGGGCGTCGAGCCACCCCTCCAGTTCCGTCTGGTAGAAGGCGTCGTAGGTGTGCTTGACGACGACCAGATCCTCGTCCTGCCGGTCGAGGTCCTCGACGAGTTCGGTCTCCCAGGAACCTTCGACGACGTGTTCGCCCCACCGGTCGAACTCGTCGTAGTAGTGGGTGTCCTCGAACTGATCGGGTGGATGGACGTCGCGAGTGAACACGACTTTCGCGCCGGCCTCACGGGCGCGCTCGACGAGTTCGGCGCAGGGCTCGATAGCCGCTTCGCTGTCCGGTGCGTAGAGGCTTCCATCGGGGTGACAGAAGCCGTTCTGCATATCGACGACGACCAGAGCGGTCTGTGCTGGGTCGAGTTCCATGCGGGACCTTGGGAGGGCGCGACTACGAAAGTTACTCCCACGGTGTATTTCGGACGGCGAGAACAAACACGAGCAGTCTTTCTGACCGACGAATGTTCCCGCGATTAGCGTGTGACTTTTCACTGTGGTAACCCACTCTAAAGGTAGATGCGTCGCCCTTTCGCCCTCGTCGTTCTCTGTGCCGTTGTGCTGTTACTGGCAGGCTGTCAGGCACCCAGTGCGTCGCCCGAGATGGAAACCGGTGGCGACGACCTGACTGCTAGCGAGCCCGCGACCGACTACGGGAGCAACGACTCCGCCCCGCCAGCGCCTGCGACGGACCGGCTGGGCTACGAGAACGGCTACTGGTACAACGAATCGCTGTCGGTAACAACCGAGGACGGACTGAACGAGACAGAGCGGGAAGCCGTCGTCGCCCGGACGATGGCCCGCGTCGAGCGGATTCGCGGGCTGGAGTTCGAGGAGACAGTGCCGGTCTCCGTCGTCTCGCGAGCCGAGTATCGAAACAACACGGGCGGCGGCGAAACCGGCGATTCGCTGCGTCGGTTCGACAACGCGAAGTTCGAGGCGCTGTTTTTCATCGGCGAGGACCGCGACTCCATCGCCGTCCAGAACAGCAACCGCGGGGAGAGCGTGCTTGGCTACTACAGCAGCCAGCGCGGTGAAATCGTCATCGTCAGCGATTCCGAGACGCCGACGATAAGCCGGGGGACGCTGGCCCACGAACTCGTCCACGCCCTGCAGGACCAGCACTTCGGTCTCGAAAGTGACGCGCGGACGCGGGATCAGGTGCAGGGTCGAAACGGAATGGTCGAAGGCGACGCCGTCGCCGTCACCCAGACCTACACCGACCGCTGTGGGGAGGCGTGGCGCTGTATCGACAGGCCCGCCCAGAGCGGCGGTGGCGGCGGCGACCGCCACTTCGGCATCAACTTCATGCAGTATTTCCCCTATAGCGACGGTCCCGGCCTGATCGGAGATCTCCGAGACCGCGGCGGCTGGAGTGCTGTCAACGACGCCTACGACGACTATCCCGACGGGGCCGCCGAAGTGACCTACTCCGAGCGCTACCCCGAATGGGAACCCGAGTCAGTTTCGCTTGCGGACCGGTCCAGCGACGACTGGGAGCGGGTCAGGCCCTCGACCGACCGGGACCGCCCCGATTACGCCGTCGTCGGCCCCTCTGCCATCGCCGGATCGATGGCGTACACTATCGCCGACGACTACAACGAGTCGAGCGTCGTCCGGACGCGTGACGTCATCAACTACGAGGACGGGTCGCTGGACAGCGACGACCCGTACAACTACGACCTGCCCGCGACCGACGGCTGGGCGGGCGGCCAGATGCACGTCTACGACAACGGCGACGAGACGGCCTACGTCTGGAAAACGACCTGGGCCAGCGAGGCCGACGCTCGCGAATTCGCCGACGCCTGGGAGGAGGTCATCGCCCACTGGGGCGGCACCAGAACCGCGGAGGGCCACTGGCTCATCGAGGAAGACAGTCCCTACACCGACGCTGTCGCCGTCAGAGTCGACGGGGAGACGGTCACCGTCGTGAACGCGCCGACGGCCGACGAACTCGACGAGGTCCACGATGCGTAAGGAACTGCTCATTGTGCTGGCGGTCGTCCTGGCGGGCTGTACAGTCCCGTCCTTCGGCGGCAGCGACCACCCCGAGACACCGAACGGGGGAGACGCTATCGGCTACGAGAACGGCTACTGGTACGACGACTCGGTGTCGGTGACGACTGACGACGGCTTGAACGAGACAGAACGGGAGGCCGTCGTCGCCCGGACGATGGCCCGCGTCGAGCAGGTCCGCGACCTAGAGTTCAAAGAGCCGGTCCCGGTTTCGGTCATCTCCCGGTCGGAGTACCAGAACCGGTCTGGGGGCAACGAGGGCGGCGGCAGCAGTCGTCCACAGGACCCCTGGAACGACCAGGTGTGGGAAGCGCTTCTGCTCATCGGCGAGGATTCGGGCAGCAGCGACGAAATCGACGACACGCTCTCGACGACAGTGCAGGGCTACTACTCACCGAGCGAGGACGAAATCGTCATCGTCAGCCCGGCGGAGACGCCACAGGTCGACCGGCGGACGCTCTCACACGAACTCGTTCACGCCCTGCAGGACCAGCACTTCGGGCTGAACGGGTCCACGAAGACACAGGACACGCAACTGTCTCGGCAAGGCGTCACCGAGGGCGAGGCCAACTACGTCCGCATCCTCTACGAGCGCCGCTGTGGTGACGGCTGGGGCTGTATCGCCCTCCCGGACCGGGCCAGTGACGACGGCGGAAGCAGCGACGGAGACGACGCCAGCCAGGAACCGAGCTACAACGAGGGGCTGTTCACCGTCCTCTACCAGCCCTACGTCACCGGGCCGCGGTTCGTCGACCAGGTGCGCTCTGACGGCGGCTGGGACGCCGTCGACGCCCTTCACGACGACTTCCCCGATAGCACCGAGCAGGTGCTCCACCCGGAGAAATATCCCGATGAGAAGCCCGTGAACGTCAGCGTCGCGGACCGCTCGAACGAGGAGTGGAGCCGCTTCGACCACGACCCGGTCGGCGACACGGTCGGGGAGACCTCGATCTACGCGATGATGTACCACAACGGCCAGACGGAGGGCGACCGCTACAGCTACGAGAGCGAGATATCGGCGGGCTGGGGCGGCGACCTCGTCGTACCGTATCGCAACGGCTCCGGCGGCTACGGCTACGTCTGGGAGACCCGCTGGGACACCGAGGAGGACGCCAGCGAGTTCGCACAGGCGTATCGAGCGGCGCTGACCGAGGAACACGACGCCAGCCAGCCCCGAAGCAACGTCTACGTCGTCCCGGCGGACGACCAGTTTAACGACGCCTTCCGCGTCGTCCGGTCCGGCAAGACCGTCCGCATCGTCAACGGGCCGACGGTGAGCGACCTCGACGAGGTTCACCAGCCAGCAGGCTGAATGCGGCGCGTCAGCGGGCGAGCGCCGGCTAACCGAGCGTGCGACGGTACGCGAAGCGGCCGAATCCGATGACGGTGACGAGAGCTGTCGCGTACGCAGTCAGGTCGTACGGTGGCCGCGAGACAGCGAGATAGACGGCGACCGTCCCGAGCGAAGCGAGGCCACAGACGGCCCAGAGGGCGACGGCCCAGCGGCCGCTGGTTGGTGCGTCTGTGTCCCTCGTGGCGTCCTTGCTCCCGCCGTCCGCGGTGTCTCGGTCGAGAATCCGCGTGGGGTCGTCCGGAACGTCACCACCGGCATCGGACTGTGAAAACGGGTCGCGCTCGTCCCGGTTCAGCGGAATCCGTGAGAGGACGAACCGTAGCCACCGCGTTCGCGGCGTCAATGTGTCGCCGAGCAGCAGGAGGCCGAACGCGATCAGGACGCCAGCGGGAAAGAAGTCAAAGCGCTGAACGAGGTAGGCGTCACCGGGACTGTCCGGGTTGTAGTAGACGGGTACCGACGCCCCCGTATCGTAGTTCGACAGCACCTGCACGGCGCGGTCCCGCCGGTTCGTGTCGATGTCGGACCCGAAAGCGATGTCGCGACCCGTGTAGGCCTGGCCGTCGACGCGATAGGTGTAGGTCACGTTCGGCCGGTAGTGCTGATTGCCACCCAGCGTCGGTCGTCCGATCTCGGTGTACGTGTCCATCTCGCTAGCCTCGACCGTGCCTGTCGTCGTGGCATAGCCAGTCGCGGTCCGGTACTGAGAACCGCCGAGGATGGTCCCGGTCGCAAGCAGCGCGAGCGCTAACAGGAGGGCGACGGAGCGGCGAGGACTGAGCACGCCCGGTGGATACCTGCGGTACCGCAGAAAGCGTTACGAGTGCGAATCCTCGGAAGACCGCGACGTGCTGAAAACGGCATCTCGCGACCGCCAATCGGACCGCTTTTTCAGGCCCCCGGTCCTAGACCACCCAATGACCGAGGAGTTCGACGTCGTCTCGCCAGAGGCGATTCGCGAGGGGCGGGCGACCGACGCCTACTTCGACCGGACGATGGAGGCGCTGGAACACGCGGGAAAGAACCCGGACGTGGTCACCGAGGTGACGGCGAACCAGTTCGCGACGGGGCAGTGGAAGCTATTGGCGGGGCTGAAAGACGCCGCCGCGTTGCTGGAGGGGCGACCCGTCGACGTGGACGCGCTCCCCGAGGGCCAACTGTTCGACGGCGGCCCGGTGATGCGAATCGAGGGGCCGTACCGGGAGTTCTGTCGCCTGGAGACGGCGCTGCTTGGCTTTCTCTCGCATCCGACTGGCGTCGCGACGCGGGCGCTAGAAGCCCGGTACGCCGCACCGGAGTCGACGGTTCTCTCCTTTGGCTCGCGGCACGTCCACCCATCGATAGGCGCGATGGTCGAGCGGTCGGCGCTGCTGGGCGGCCTCGACGGCATCTCGAACGTCGCCGCGGGAGAAATCATCGGCCGGGACGCTGGCGGGACGATGCCCCACGCGCTGATGATTTGCTTCGGCCGCGGGAATCAGGAGGACGCGTGGCAAGCGTTCGACGCCGCTGTGCCGGAAGAGACGCCACGCATCGCGCTGACGGACACCTACAGCGACGAGACCGACGAAGCCCTCCGCGCAGCGGAAGCCGTCGACGACCTCGCGGGCGTCCGACTGGATACCACCGGGTCGCGCCGCGGGGACTTCCGCCACATCGTCCGAGAGGTGCGCTGGACGCTGGACGCCTACGGCCACGAGGACGTGAACCTGTTCCTCTCGGGCGGTATCACTCCGGCAACCATGCGAGAGCTTCGGGACGTGGCCG
Organism: Haloarcula amylolytica JCM 13557; assembly: GCF_000336615.1. GTDB lineage: Archaea > Halobacteriota > Halobacteria > Halobacteriales > Haloarculaceae > Haloarcula > Haloarcula amylolytica. The sequence continues at coordinate 25,603 of NZ_AOLW01000008.1, read as the reverse complement.
ACGGCTTCGGCGTCGGGAGCTACGTCGCCAACGCCGATCCGCTGGACTTCGCGCTGGACATCGTCGAACTGGACGGCGAGCCGGCGGCCAAGCGGGGGAAGCTCACGGGCAGAAAGTCCGTGTACCGCACCGCCGACGGCGGCCACCACATCGGTCTGGCCGACCGCGACGGGCCAGCGGACGCCGAGTCGCTACTGGAACCACTGATTCGTGACGGGGAAGTCGTCAGGGAGTTCGACCTCGACGGGGCCATCGACCGCGCGGCTGCGGACGCCGAACGGGTCGGCTATGAGGGCGTGACCGCGGCCGAGTAACGGGCGTTAAGTCTCGGGCCTGCAAATACGGGGTATGGTCGACCGTATCATGAAGGTCAACGCGTACACGACCTTCGACCTGCTCGACGGTGAGGTAGAGGGCCACGGCTTCGAGGAGGAGGCCCTGGCCGTGCTGAACGTGACCGCGCCGCGGAAGAACCCGGACCACGTCGAACTCCAGTTAGAGATGGACAACACCGACCTCGACGCGGTGAAACCACATGCGGACTCGGTGACGCTGTCGGCGGCCCAGGCCCGCGAACTGGCAACCGAACTGGAGGAATACGCAGGGAAGGTCGAAGACGCACAATCGGAGTAGTCTGTCACTCTCAGTGACATTCAGTCGTTACGACGGTTCGGTAATTCTATGGTGTGAAAACACATACCACGAGATATGTCAACCGAGACGCCCGGTAATCCAGCCGCACGGGAGCTGGGCTACTGCCCGTGCTGTGGCTACCAGACACTCCCCGAGGGGCGGCCCGGGTCGTACGAGATGTGTCCGGTGTGTCACTGGCTCGACGACCCAATCCAGTTCGGCGACGCGGAGTTCGTCAGCGATACGAACCATGTGTCGCTGACGGAAGCGCGCGAGAACTTCAGCGAACACGGGGCGTGTTCCCCCGACGAGGCCGGGGACTGCGAGGAGCCGACGGGCCTCGACCGCGACCCGAACTGGCCCTACGAGGGGTAGTGCCCGAACTCAGGCCGCGAGCGCGATATCCAGATACAGCATGACGATGACGCCGGCCATCAGGCCGAGCGTCGCGACGCGTTCGTAGCCGCGCTGGTGCGTCTCGGGGATTATCTCGTCGGAAATCACGAACAGCATCGCGCCCGCCGCAAACCCCATCGCGTAGGGCAGGAGCGGTTCGACGGTCACGACGGCGACAGCGCCGAGCACCGCGAGCGGGATTTCCACGACGCCGGAACGAATCCCGGTGAAGACGGCGTAGAGTCGCCGGTCCAGACCCGCGTTGATTGCCGCGACGGAGACGGCCAGCCCCTCGGGGATGTTCTGGATGCCGATGGCGAGCATCAGCGAAATCGCGCCCCCGATCCGGAGCGGGTCGCCGGCGGCCGCGCCGAAGCCGACACCGACGGCCAGCCCTTCAGGAACGTTGTGCAGCGTGATCGCGAGGATGAACAGGATGACGCCCGTCAGTTTCGACTCGTCGACCGAGAGGTCCTGACTGGGGTTGGCCGCGTCCGACCGGCGGCTCCCGGTCAGGAGGTAGTGGGCGTGCGGGACGAGGCCGTCCGCCCGGTCGAGGAACAGCGCGCCGAGCGCGACGCCGACGAGCGTCGGAATCGGATTTCCGGCCGAGTACTCCTCGATACCGGGGATGATGAGGCTCGTGAACGCGGCGGCCAGCATCACGCCGGCGGCGAAGCCCAGCGCCGTGTCCAGCGCCCGCTCCGAGGGGTCACGCCAGACCAGCACGAGCGACGCGCCGAAGAGGTTCATCGTCGCGATGATGACCCCGCCGACGAGGCCGTTTATCAGCGGGTCGGTGCCGACGAGGTCGACGAACAGGTCGACGAACCCGGATTGCATTGTCGAGTAGTGGACGTCGCCCCCTCTTGGATGTACCGGCAGTCGGGAGGGGGCGTCTCAGGTTCTGGTGTCGTCCCCGTACAGATCGGAAAACCCCGGCTCGCTCAGGTTGTCCAGCCGGCTTCAGGTAGCGCCTTCTACTGGTAGGGACCATATTCGAGCGAGTAAACGCTGTGTTAGAACGGTTCCGGCGACCCGACGAGCCGCTGCATCTCCATCGCGCTGGAGAAGTCCTCGCGGGAGACCACACGGGTCCCCTCGGGGCCGTCGACGAAGGCGGCGGTGGCTCTGGCGGTGTCGAGTTGGACGAGCGCGTCGAAAGCGGCCGTCTCCGAGGCAAAGCGCGGCAGGTCGGTCTCCATCAGGTCGGCGACGGTGTCGGCCTCACGTTCGGCCTTCGAGAGTTCCCTGAAATCGCCGACGGTGACGACGCCGACCACGTCGCCGCCGCGCGTGACAGCGAACTCCGTCCGCCGGTCGGCGAACATCCGGTCGACGAGGTCCTCGACGCTGGCGCTGGCCTCGATAGTCGCGTCGAGCGGGCTGGCCACGTCGTCGACGGTCAGCCCTTCCAGCAGGGCGGCCAGGGCAACCGTGCGGGATTCACTCGACGCAGCACCGTAGACGAACAGTGCGAGCAGCAACAGCAGCGGGCTGAACGAGAGGACGCCGACGACGGCGAACAGCACGGCGAACCCGGTCCCGATTCGAGCGGCGATGCGGGTCGCCGTCGCGTAGGGCCGCTTCCGCGCCAGCAGCGCCCGGAGGACGCGGCCGCCGTCCATCGGGAACGCCGGCAGCATGTTGAACACGGCGAGGAAGAGATTGGTGACGGCCAGCCAGCCAACGACGAACAGTGTCACCTGCGCGCCCGCCGGCAGGGCGAACAGCGCGGCGTAGCAGGCGAGCCCGGTCAGAATACTCACGGCTGGGCCGGCCAGCGCGATGACGAGTTCCCGGTTCCACTCCTTGGGCATGGATTCGAGGCTGGCGAGGCCGCCGAGAATCCAGAGCGTGATCGACTCTACCCGGAGCCCGTAGCGCATCGCCGCCCAGGCGTGGCCCAGTTCGTGCAGTGCGACGCTGGCGAACAGACCCACCGCCGCGGCGGTGCCGATGAGCCACGGCGTCTGGCCCGCGGTCAGCACCGTGAGGTCGAGCGTCACGCCGGAGAGAGCGCTCACGATGCCGGCGTACACCGATATCTGAGCCCCGCTACCGATAATCCAGGCCAGCACCGGCAGGAAAATCAACAGCGAGACGTTGACTCGTATCGGAATCCCCCAGACCGTCGTGATGTGGAAGTTTCGCACGGGAAGCCAAACGAACAGTGGCCGGGTATAACTTCTGACTAGGGATGACGCCGACGAGTAGCGGCCTTATTCAGGGTGTAGCGTGTACGGACACCTAATGACAGTTCGACACGACGGGCTGACCGTCGACTGGCTGGGGTACGCGACGCTCCGGTTCGCCAGCGACGACACGGTGGTGTACGTCGACCCCGGCCGGTACGGCGTGCTCACCGGCGAGTGGGAGCCCCACACGGACGGTATCGGCCATCCGCCCAGCAGCGACTATCGGCCGGAGGACGGCGACGTGGTGTGTGTGACCCACGTCCACCACTACGACCCGGACGGCATCGAGCGCGTCGCAAGCGAGGACGCGACAGTCGTCGCCTACGAGGGCATCGACGAGCGCGTCGGCGACCGGGACCTCCCGCCGCTGTCCTCGCTCCCCTACGACGTGGTCGAGGTCGGGATGAAATCACAAACGACGGTCAAGGATGTGCCCATCTGGTCGACGCCGGCGTATAACGAACCGGACGGCCCGCACACGCTCCCCGACGGAACGCCCTATCATCCGGAGGGTTTCGGCTGTGGCTTCATGGTCGCCGTCGAGGGGACCAGGGCGTTCTATCCGGGTGATTCGGACGTACTGCCGGGGCATCGGACCCTTGAGGTGTCGCTGCTGTGTCCGCCCATCGGCCCGCGGGCGACGATGGACCGCCACGAGGCCGCCGCCCTCGCGGCGACTATCGACCCGGACCTCGTGATGCCGGTCCACTACAACACCTTCTCGAACCTCGAAGCCGACTCCAGAGAGTTCGCCGCCGACGTGGCCGAGGCCGGCGTCCCGGTCGTACTGGACGAGCAGTGAGCGAGTGCCCGCACATCTCGAATCTTACCCGCGTTCGGCCCACTCGCTCCGATCCCGATGGGCGTCGGCGACCTCCTCGATTTCGTCCGGCCCGAGCACGCCGCGCTCGGTGACGACCGTCACCGCCGACGCCGGTGTCACATCGAAGGTAGGATTCGACACTGAGATATCGGCGTCACCGTCGTACACCTCCCAGGAGTCGCGTTCCTCCCTGTCCCACGCAGCGCGCGGCGCGAACTTGTCCGTCGCACACACGGCGTAGCAGTCCACGTCCGCGGCGGCCGCTGACAGCGCCGCGGGACGGGTACCAACTTTGTTGACCACGCGGCCATCCGGAAGGACGCGGTCGGCCCCGACGATGAGCGTGTCGGCGTTCCACGCATCCAGTTCGTGACCGAACGCCGCGTCAGTAGTCAGCGTCACCGCGGCGCTGTCGGCGAACGTCTCCGCGACGCCGACGCCTTCACCCCCGGGCCGTGACTCGGCGACGAGCACGGCCTCTGGGGCAGCGGCGTCGACCACTGCACGGACTGTCCCAGAGCGAGACAGCGTCGCGAGGCGGTCACCGACGTGCTTGGCGGCGACGGCGGCGGCGACGCGGTCGGCGGTCACCGCGTGATTCAGCGTTTCGGTCGCCGCCCGCTCGACAGCCGCCGGGGACTTGTCGGTGACGGTAGCCATCGCTCGGTCGAGACGGTTCGCGACGACGACCATCGAGGGACGCGCCGCACGTATTTCGGCGGCAAGGGCGGCGAGCGCGTCCCAGCCGTCGCCGTCCCGTTCGGCCGTCTCAATGTCGTCGCTCCGTCCGGCGTCAGCCAGGGCGGCCTCGTCGCGCAGCACCTCCAGCGCCCGGAGCGACAGCCACGCCGAGCCGTGGGTCCGGTCCTCGCGTACTGTCGCCACTCGCGGGCGAACGCGGTCCCAGGAGGTCCACAGCCGCGGGACCGTCTCGCGGACCAGTATCTCGGGCGGGTGGACCCACGCAGTCTCGGTCGTCTCCTCGTTAGTCGCGACTGTGCGGGCCGCACAGTCGAACAGGAACGGATGAACGACCCATCGAACGCCCCGGTCGTCGTCAGCGACCCGAAACGGGTCGCCCTGACGGACGAGCGTAACCGCGTCAGCCAGCCCGGTCTCCTCGTCGATTTCGGCCCGCGCGGCCGTCTCCGGGTCCCGGTCCCGGCCAGCGTCGTCGGCGACGTGTCCCGCGACCCCGCTCCACTGGCCCTGATACGAGCCGACTGCATCGCTCCGGCGCAACAGCAACACCTCGCCCTCGCTGCGCAGGAAGCACGTCACGACGGGGCGTGTCTCCATGCGAGGAGAGACGGCTGGCCGGGGCAAGAAAGTCCGGGCCAGTGAGAGCCACAGTCGAGGCGGGACGCGTTGAGAGAACTACAGCGCGTCGAGCAAGCGGTCGATGTCGTCAGCCGTGTTGAACGCGTGGACCGACGCCCGGAGCGCTTCGGGGTGGGAGAGCGACCTGATAATGACACCCTCCGCCGCGAGTCGCTCGACGGTCGCCTCGGGGTCGTCGGCAGTGAACGTCACGAGTCCCGACTCGTAGTCGCGGGGGCTCAGCAGTCGGTCGTCGAGGCCGTCCTTAAGCCGGTCAGTCAGGCGTTCGACACGGGGCTGGATCGTATCGAATCCCACCCCCTCGACCGTCTCGATAGCGTTCGCGAGCGCAACGTACGGGACCGGCGAGGTGGTGCCGACCTCGAACCGGCGCGCACCCTCGTAGTATTCATATCCGGCCCCAGTGGGATTCTCGACGCTCCGGTAGCCGATGCGAGTCTGGCGCAACCGGCTGTACGCGTCCGGGTCGACGTAGAGGAACCCGCCGCCCCAGATACCAAGCAGCCACTTGTGCCCCGCCGCGGCCACGAAATCCGCGCCCCATTCGGTCACGTCGACGGGGTGTTGCCCGACGGACTGGACGGCGTCGACGAGTACCTGCGCGCCGGCGTCGTGGGCCACGTCGACGACATCCGCGACCGGAAGTCTGGTCCCGTGTGTCCAGGTGAGCGAACTCAGCGCCACCAGTCTGGCGTCGGCCACGGCGTCTTTCACGTCTGCCATGTCGAGCCGACCACCCTCGGTTTCCAGTACGCGGACCTCGATATCGTGGGTGTCGGCCAGCCGGTCCCACGGGAGCGTTCCGGCGGGGTGTTCGAGGTCAGTCCGGACAACCACGTCGCCGGGCTGCCAGTCGATAGCCCCCGCAATCATGTTGACCCCATCGGCGGTACTGCGAGTCAACGCGACGTTGGTGGCCTCGGTTCCGATGTGGCCGGCGACGACTTCGCGGGCCGCCGCGATAGCGTCCCACGCAACCGTGTAAGGGCCGTCGCCGGCAGGTGCATCGAAGGCGTGGCGTTCGAGAAACGCCGTCGCAGCGTCGACTACAGGGCGCGGCGTCGGCCCGCTTGCCCCCGTGTTGAAGTACGTACACCGTTCGAGTGCCGGAATCGACGCTCGGAGCTCGGCTGGGTCCATGTCCGTTTCGATGGCCCCCGACGCCTTCAGCCCTGTGTGAGCCAGCAGCCGGTTGCGCCAGCCGATGTCCGGGACAGCAGGACAGTTCTGTTTCTGCGGGCGTCCGAATCGGTGAGGCATTTTATTTTGTTGCGTTCCACAACCCCAGTCGGTTGTTTCAGTATTTTCTGATCGTTGTCGCTCTCCCGAACAGTAGATGGAATCTGGAGGAGCGACTCAGTCCTGTTGACACTCACAGCCGCCCTGCTCGAAGAACTCCGCGACGGCGTACTGGCTGCCACATGACTGGCACAGCACCTGCGCGTCCAGAAACACCTCGAAGTCCTCGATGTCGATGCGGCCCGTGTCGCGCAGTTTCTCGATGCGCTGGTCGGTGACCGACAGCGTTCGGGTCAGTAGCCGCTGAATGCTCTCGAGATCCTTTTCGATCTTCTCGTCGTCGGACAGCCCCTGGTACTCCGCGCCGCGCCACTCCTTCAGATACGACCGGATAGCCTGGTAGGTGATGAAATCGGTTTCGAGACCATCGACGTCGACGCCGTTGCGTTCGAGTCGGTTGACCGTGTCAGTCCGAACGCCCGTGCTGATGTCGTCACCGGTGAGGTTCTCGTAGGTCGATTCCACGTCGCTTTCGAGGGCACTCAGGCCCGCATCGACCAGCTCGCGTTCGAGGAGGCGCTTGTTGAAAAACTCCGCGAGGTCACGGAGGCTCATGCGCTCTTCACCGTCGCCCGTCCAGCGGGCCTCCATCTCCGCACCGAGTCCATCGAGTTCGTACTCGTCGATGAGCCGAGCGACTTTGCTCGACGGCCGGCCGTCTGTCGTATTCGCCATCTGTTGTTCCCACGTACGGTAACCGGAAGTAAAAGACTACGGGGTTAGATCGAGGTGATGCGGTTGAAGTCGTCGTCGAGCGCCTGAGCGTCCTCCGGCAGGAGGGCGACGACGAGATGCTCGGCGTAGTCGGCGAAGTACTCGACGAGTTCGGCGATGCGCGCGGAGTCGATGGCCTCCAGCGAGTCCAGCAGCATGAACGGAACGCTCTCGTGGAGGTCGTGCACCAGATAGCCCGCGAGAGCGAAGATGAGCCCGGTCACTTCGCGCTCGCTCTCGCTGAGGTGCTCGATGGTGTCCTCGTAAGCCGCGCCGTTCTCGGTGGTCCGGACGATGTGGAGCTCGAACACCGTTCGGTCGACCTTCTGACGTCCCTCACGGACGGTCTGCTCGACGCGTTCGATCCAGATGCGTTCGAGGTTCTCGTACTCCAGAATGCCGAGGATAGCGTCCATGTGCTCGTTGAACTCGTCGACGGCGTTGGCCTCGATCTGGTCGATTTTCGTCCGCTTGTCGGTGAGTTCCTCGATGAGGGCATCGCGCTCCTCGCGGAGGTCGTCGGCCCGTTTGACCATCTCCTCTATCTCCTCGATCTCGGCCGACACGTCGTCGAGGTCGGACTCCAGGCTATCGATCTCGAACTCGAGCTGGTTCGCCTCCCGGTGCAGCGAGAGGATCTCGTCGAAGTCCTCGGATTCGAGGTTGTCGACCTCGTCTTCCAGCGACTCGACGTCGTCAGTCAGTTCCTCGCGCCGCTCCTTCAGGGAGGTGATCTGCTCTTCGCGGCGTTCGATCTCCGTTTCGGTCTCCTGTATCTTCCGCTCGACGTTCTCGCGACGGCGCTGCTTCTTTTCCGCCTCGCGCTGGTCGGTCTTGAGATCGTCGAGTTCCGACTTGATGTCGTTGAGGTCCTCGACCTTCCCCCGGCGGAGGTCCTGCAGGCGGTCGACGGTGTCTTCGATCTGCTCGCGGTCGACCGTCGAGCCACACGTCCAGCAGACGACGGATTCCTCGTCCTCGCCTTCGAGGAGTTGCTCCGTCACCGCGCCGTCGGAGCCTTCGGGCGCGTCTTCGAGTGACTGGATGACGTCGTAGTCTTCCTCTTCGAGCCGTTCCTCGTTGTACTGGATGAGGCTCTGGAGGTCGGAGATCTCGCTGTTCAGCCGCTGGCGCTGGTCGCGCAGGCTTGCGATCTCGTCTTCGAGGTGCTGCTGGTCGCCCATCGGCGTCTCCGGCAGTTCGTCCAGTTCGTCTTCGAGGTCAGATCGTTCACGTTTCAGCGAGGAGATGCTCTCCTCCTGTGCCTCGATGTCCCGCCGGACGGATTCGAGATCCGACCGTGTCGAACGGAGTTCGTCGAGTTTCTCTTCGAGGACATCCTGTTCCTGACGGCTCTCCTCGATATCTCGGCTGCTGTTGTCGATCTCTTCTTCCCGCTCGGCCAGTTCCTCGCGTTTCTCCTCGATCTGCTCGCGGAGTTCGGTCCGGCGCTGTTCGAGGTCCGGAAGGTCGCGCTGGCGAGATTCAACCGTGGCGAGCTCGTCGTTGATGTCGCCCTTCTCCGCTTCCAGCTGTTCGACCTCCGAACGGATCGCGTCGATGTCGACCGGCCGCATGATGATCTCGCGGAGGTCGTCGCCCCGAGCCACGGACCGGCGCGCCTCGTTGGTTTCGAGGAGGAACGCGAACAAGTCAGCGACCTCGGGGTCGTCGAGGTATCCGTCGCCGTCGAACTGGACAGCGTCCCCCGCCCGCGTGAGCGTCCGTTCGTACACCTCATCCCCATACGTGAGGGCAACGCCCCCCTCGTCAGCGTCGCCTTTCAGCGTGGCCTGCGTACTCCCCATTGCCGCCATAATAGACTGCAGAAACGACGTCCGGTTTGTGGCGTTCTTTCCCGTCAGCACCGTCACGCCCGGTGGAATCTCGACTGACGTCTCGTCGATCCCACCGATATTGGTGACATCGAAATGGGCGACACTAGATCCTTGCTTTGATTCTGGCATTGGTCTGCTGTAGTCGGAGCGGATATAAAAATAATTTCATTGCCGAAAACCAAATTACACACTTGGCGTCCCGAGTGCGGGCGGACACGCCAGACTCGACGGTGATGATACACGGCAGACAGCGCACAGACTGACAGCCGATTCCGGAATAACACCTGTACCAATATTATTCCGATACGGAGGGATTGGCGACAGGGAGAGAGGGTAGATCGCTCTGATACTGGCGTTTTATTGTGGATAGCAATCTCAACCGCTTGTGGACCTCGTTAGATGCCAACCTATAAGTCGGCGTGATCGGAAGCAGGTCGTATGACCCGTTACGAAACGCTGCTCGAGGTCGAACTGGACGAGTGGGACAGTGGGTACGGTGTCTTGCAGATCGTCGATCCGGATGACAGCGACACCGCCGAGTTACGGTTCTGCTACTTCAACGAAAACGGCAAGTTCACGAACCGGCCGCTAACGCTACGACCCGACGAAGAGACACTCGACCGGACGACGCGGATGGTGGAGAACCTCGGCTACGTCGCCCGGACGTTCGACCCGGCAGAGATCCGTGAACTCGTCGACGCGCTCGGCGAAGAACGGGTTATCGAACTCGCACAGCTCGTCGACACGCTCGGTGAAGCGCGGCTAGCGGAGATACTCGGGGAGTGAGGATGGCAGACACCCACCCACTGGTAACGGTCGAAACCATCGTCCTCGTGGGGCTGGGGGGGTTCGCCGGCTCGAACCTCCGGTACTTCGTCGGCCTCTTTGTTCCGGGGTTGCAGGGGACGCTGCTGGTCAACGTCCTCGGCAGTTTCGCGCTCGGCGTACTCGTGTACGAAGGGCTGCAGGTCGGTGCGTTGGCCAGCGAGACGAAGCTGGCCGCGTCGACCGGCTTCATCTCGTCGTTTACCACCTACAGCACGTTCGCGGTTGAGACGGTGTTAACGCCCGAGTGGGCCGTCGCGAACATCGTCGGCAGCTACGCTCTGGGGTTTGCCGGTGTCCTTGTCGGTCGTGAAGCCGTCCGACTATTCGCCGGTGGTGAGCGCTGATGGTCGCTATCGAGCCCGCGCATCTTGTCGGCACCGGCGGCGCTATCGGGGCACTCTGTCGCCACTATCTGGCGGGGGCTGTCCAGCGAGAGACGCTCCCGCTCGGGACGCTCACGGTGAACGTTATCGGGAGCTTCGTCCTCGGACTGCTGACGTTCGCCAGTGTGACCGGGGACGCGGCACTGCTGGTCGGTGTCGGCGCATGTGGCTCGTTCACGACGTTTTCCTCGTTTTCCGTCGGGACGGTGCGGCTATGGGAGGACGGCTATGTAGCGCTGGCCGTACTCAACGCCGTCGGCAATCTCGTCGGTGCGCTGGCCGCAATCGGGCTGGCCTGGGGCATCGTGCAGATCGTGTGAATCCCGCCGGCCCCTCAGGTTTCAGGACCCCCCGCAGAGACTTCGTGGTTCCTGTCTGCTTCGAGGTCGCTTGCCCGCGGCGTCTCGCCGCCGTGGGGCGTCCGCCGCTCGCGGACCGTTACATGATGAACAGATTCAGTGCCGTCATCGACAACGAGCGCGTCACCAGTCGTCTCGGGGAGCCGGGCCGCGAGATCACCGTCGAGATACGTCGGCCGGGCCGCCCGCAGCGCGTCAATGTCGGCCGCGCTCGTCAGTCGGTGGGCGACGAGCAGGTCCGTCTGCGAGACGGTCGTCGCCGGCACGGCGCTGGGTCGCTGTGTCGCCAGCACACAACTCACCCCGGGTTGGCGGCCCCGAGTGACGAGTCGGTGGAGCGGACGCCGGGCGACGCCGTCGGTGAACGCGTGCGCTTCGTCGACCAGCAGCCACGGCAGCCGGTCCGTCTGCCCAGCCATCCGACCATCGTAAAGTGCAGTCGCGACAGCGGCGAGGACCGCGCCGGCTGGCCGCGAATCGAGTCCCGAAACGTCGAGCACGGTCAGGCCGTCGCTGCACAGCGCCCCCGTTTCGATACCCGCAGCATCGAAGATATCCCATGACGCAGCGAGCGCAAGATGGTTTGCCGCTGCGCGGCCGGTGCTCGCCGCCGCATCTGAATCAGCCACCCACGAGCGCATCCCCTCGAGGGTCGAACGCTCGCTCGCCGCTCGCCACACGAGCGCTCCCGCGCCCCGTTCCGGGTCGAGGCCGAGCACCGCACACCATTGGCGCGGGTCGAGCGCGTCCGCGCGAACGCTGGGGTCGACCACCGTGACAGACACGTCCGCGGCGCTAAGTGACGTGAACGCCCCCATCGGGTCGACGACGACCGGCGAGACCCCCTCGGCAGCCAGCAGGCCCTCGGCGAGGACGCCGAGCGTGTACGTCTTCCCCGAGCCTCGCTTGCCGACGACGAGACCGACGTGTGGCCGGTCGACATCGAGGTCGACCGCAGCGCCGCGGCTCCCGTCGCGGGCCCGATAGTGACCCAGCCGCGCCGTCGCCCCCGTCGCCTCCTCGCGTCCGATAACGACCATGCCGGCGGTTGCTCCGCTCTGATATTTGAACGTTCGTCCGGGGATTCAAGTACGAACCCGGGGCCACCCTGACCCATGTCAGATTCGCTGTGGCGCGACGAACGTGCTATCGAGGGACTGCCGATACGTCTGGTCATCGCGCTGGTGGTCGGCGTCGCCTGCCTCTCCGTGATGATGAGCACCATCTCCGGAATCGAGACGTTGCAAGTAACCGAGGTCGATGTTGAGCCACATCCCGAAGTGGCTAATCCGGGGACACAGGACGTAGTTGTCACTGTCGTCGACTCGAAGGGGTCGCCCGTCTCCGGCGCGACGGTGGTCGCGAAAAGCGGGACTGCAACGCTCTCGTCGGTTAAGACTGGCGAGACAGGGAGTGCAGGGAACGCGACCCTCTCACTGTCGCCGTCGCTCGGACCGAATCAACAGGACGGCACCGTCACGTTCGAAGTGAAACCACCGGCTGGGAGCAACTACGAGGACGCCCGCTCGAACACCGACTTGCTCGTCGTCGAGTCGCCCTAGCCGTCCCAGTCGATCCACTCCTGCTCCCAGCCGGCGCGGGACTGGGCTGCCCGGCGGGCGCGCTCGCGGTCTTCACGGTGGGTCCGGTTGCGCTCGACGGTGTCGGCCTGCTCGCCCTCGACGAGCATCGGCTGGAACGCGACGGTGCCGTGTCGCGTGACCGAGCCGTCGGCCTCCACGACAGCGAGGGACTGTTCACCGGTGCCAAGCGGCATCACCAGTCGACCGTCATCGGTCAGTTGCTGGAGGAGCGCCCGCGGCGGGTCGATTGCGGCGGCTTCCAGAAGAATACGGTCGTACGGTGCGTATTCGGGCAGCCCGGCAGCCCCGTCACGACGGTCCACGAGGACGGCGTCGTAACCTGCTTCTGCCAGGTTCTGCCGGGCTTCGATGACGAGCCGCCGCGTGATATCTATCGCATGAACGTTGGCCGCACCGACGTGTTCTGCAAGCACCGCGGCCGTGTAGCCGACACCGGCACCGACCACGAGCACGTCGTCGTCTTCCTCGGGTGACAGGGTTTCGAGCACTCGACCGGCGGTACTGGGCGAGAGCACACGCGTGCCGAGGCGCTCGAACGGGCGGTCGGAGTAGGCCTGTTGCTCGCCGACGAAGGCCTCCCGGGGGACGGCACGCATCGCCGCCGACAGCCACGCGCTCCGGACAACACCCTTGCTCTCGTGTTGCAGGCTGTCGACCATGTCGTCCCGCAGTACCGCTGGGTCCATACCAGTATATTCGACCAGAGCTATATCAATGGCGCGACAACGGCGGCGTCTGTCGAAAGACCCTACTGGAGCGGGACGAATCGAACGCCGCCGTGGTCCTCGCTATCGAACGTGCCGTCGGCCTGTTTCTCCGCCCGGATGAGACGCTGTCGCCCGTCACCGATTGGAGCCAGCAGGATACCACCGTGGCGGGTCTGTTCGACGAGCGGGGCGGGGAACTCCGGCGCGGCACAGGTCAGATACGTCCGATCGTAGGGGGCGTGGTCGGGCCACCCCTCCTTGCCGTCGCCGGCGCGAACGGAAACGTCGCCGTAGCCGGTCGCTTCCAGTGTTTCCCGAGCTTCGTCGGCCAACGATGCATGGTACTCCACGCTGTAGACGTTCTCGGGGCCGACCAGTTCGGCGGTCACCGCGGCGTGGTAGCCACACCCAGTACCGACCTCTAACACCTGGTCCCCCGGGGACAGGTCCAGTAACTCGGCCATGATTGCGACCATGTGCGGCGCAGAAACCGTCTGACCCGACCCAATCGGGAGCGGGCGGTCGGCGTAGGCGTCGTGTCGCTTGTCGTCCGGAACAAACCAGTGGCGGGGAACCGACGCTATCGCCGCGAGAACGGCCTCGTCGGAGACGCGCTTGCGAAGACGGTCAGCCAGCCGCGACCGCTCTCGGTCCCAGTGGGCCATCCTACCACGCCGACCACGCCGTGGTCGACTCGTCCCTGACGTACAGTCGGTTGATGTCTTTCGCGATACCCATGTCGCCGTCGTGGTCCATGTTCTCGTGGTCGTAGCCGTGTGCGTCGTCGCGGACGTGAATCCCCTCGACGGTGAACTCCTCCTCGCCGAACTCCTCGGTCTCGCCGACGACGAACTCGTAGTCGCCGGGGACGTGGAGCTTGAAGCTCTCGGTCTCGTCGTGAGTGCCGTCCTTTGGATGCATCGTGACGTTGACCGAGACGTTCCCGACCGCCCGCGACCAGATAGTCTCGACGTCCTCGGCGGCCGCCTCGTCCTCGCGGCCGTCCGCGGTCTCCAGGCTGGTGATCCGCGCCGTCACGACGGCTTCCTCCGTCTCCAGCAGAAACTCCTCGCCGACGGACAGTTCTTCCTCGGCCGGGACATCGACCTCGGCGGTGAAGGAGTCCCCGTCCTGTGAGACGACGACGCTTCGCTTCAGCGTCTCTTCCTCCGGCAGTTGTTCCTTGTGGACGTGGTCGCAGTCCGTACAGCGAACCGTCACATGGCCGCCCGGCTTCAGCACCTCGTGAACCGTTTCCAGGTCCGGCGAACAGGCCGGACACGGGAGGGCGATGCGGTCGCCCGGTGTAGCGTCTGTCATATGCAGCCGTTGACTACGCTCCCGTAAATGGTCGTCGCCACGGCGCTGCTCGTGGTTCCCACTCGCACAGTCACGACGACCTTCTTGAGCCGCGGGACGAAACAACGGGTATGGCGCGCCGACAGAGCCGTACTGACATCGCAAGCGGTGCCATCATCGCCCTGACAGCCCTGGCCGGCGTGGCGGTCTGGTCGCGCCTCCCCGCCGAAGTCGCGATTCACTTCTCCGCGTCGGGCACGCCCGATAACTACGTCTCGAAACCGGTCGGCGTCGTTCTCATGCCGGCGCTGATGCTCGGAACACTCATTGTACTGAAAGGGGCGTTCCGCTACGACCCGCCGGACGTACCGCGGGTGGCGGCCACCATCACCGTCGCAACGATGGCGTTCATGAGTGGGATACACGGGCTCGTGCTCGCGTGGAACCTCGGCTACCCGGTGCCGTTCGACCTCGTCCTCGTCGGATCGCTGGTCTGGGCGGTTGGTATGGTCGCGTACGCGTTGAAAGCAGAATACGTAGACTGATAGCGGCGGTCGGCTGTCAGTCAGCGTCCGCTACTCACCGGTCTTTGTGGGAGTCCGTTCTCGCCGCGTGGCACGACACAACGCGAGGAAGTTCCACTTCCTCGCCGTCCTCACGGCTCCCGTCAGTCGCCGTTCGTCTTTGGGAGATCTACGATCTCCCCACGTTCGCGGCGTTACCGCTCACTCCACCCGAGGAAGTTCCACTTCCTCGCCGTCCGCATACACGGTCGGTTCCGTCAAAATCCCGTCCAGATGAATCGGCGCGTGCACGTCGCCGCCCATCGCGTGGTCGTCGCCGATAGCGATGTGGACCGTCCCGCCGGCCTTCTCGTCCAGCAGGACGGAACCGACAAGTTCGGTCACGGCGACGTTCGTGCCGATGCCGAGTTCGGCGAGATTGTACGCGTCCCGACCGACCTCCTCGGCAGCGTCCTCGACCTGCGCGCGGATTTCGGGGTCGTCGATGTCCGTGACGTAGCCGTCCTCGACCTCGAAGGTGAGGCACTTGCCGTCGAGTTTGCCGTGGGGGCGCATCGTCCCGTCGACGACGAACGTGCCGTCGGCCGTCTCCGGGGCGAGGAACACTTCGCCAGCGGGGAGGTTCGACATCTCGCCGGCCTCGTGGACGATACCGGTGTCCATGTGCCACTCGCGCGCACCGATACCGAACGTGATGTCGGTCCCCTGGGGCGACGTGACCCGGATTTCCTCGGCGTCTTCGACCTGCGCCAGCACGTCCTCGCAGTGCTGTTCGATGCGGTGGTAGTCGGCGTCTAATCCCATCAGGAACACGCCCTCGCTGATGCCGGGCAAGGTTGCAACGCGAGCGCCAGCCTCGTTAGCGTCAGTCCGAGCCTCGGTGTGGCTCAGGCTCTTGGTCGTCGGCGCGAGCACGACATCGGCAGTTTCCATCGCGCCAGCGACCGGCGCAGGCGGTTCCGCACCGTGTTGCTCGCCCGGCGGGTAGCGTACGAAAACGGCGTTATCGGTAATCTCCGCGGCGACACGGTACAGCGCCTCGCCGATTGATTTCCGCTGGTCGTCAGTGACGACGGCGCATGACTCGTCGGGCTGGAGGTTCAGGCACTGTTTGACGGCGGTCTCGGCGGGCGCACGAAGCGACGAGTTGTCCATACAACTGATTGTGTACTCCGACTGAATAACTCTTGATGGACTGTCGGCGTAGGGCGTCGAAACGCGCTACGTCTCAGTGTTTTCAGAGAGATGTGGTCAAAGCTCACAATCGCCAGAGGTACAACTATGTGAGTTAATTTCTCCGTATATTAATCACAAAGAATATACTCTCCCCGGAGATATGGACGTGTATGCTCCACGTGGGCATCAACGGCTTCGGCACCATCGGGAAACGCGTCGCTGACGCGGTGCGTGTCCAGCCAGATATGACAGTTGCGGGCGTCGCAAAGCGCTCGCCGAACTTCGAGGCAACTATCGCAGACGACCGCGGCTACGACCTCTACGCCGCGGACGGCCGCGAACCGTTCGACGAAGCCGATCTCGCGACGGCCGGTACGGTCCATGACCTCATTGAAACGAGCGACGTGGTCGTCGACACCACGCCAAGTGGCGTCGGCGCGGCCAACGCGCCGCTGTACGCCGAGCACGACACGCCAGCCATCTTCCAGGGTGGGGAGGACGCCGATGTGGCAGACGTGAGCTTCAACGCTCGCGCCAACTACGAGAACGCAGTCGGGGCTGACACGGCCCGCGTCGTCTCCTGCAATACGACTGGACTTTCACGCCTTCTCGCGCCGCTCAAGGAATCATACGGCGTCGAGAAATCGCGCGTGACACTGGTCCGGCGCGGTGCCGACCCGGGCCAGACCGGTCGTGGCCCCATCAACGACACACTCCCCGACCCCGTCGAAATCCCCTCCCACCACGGTCCTGACGTCCAGACGATTTTTCCCGACCTCGACATCGACACGATGGGGATGAAGGTCCCGACAACGCAGATGCACACCCACAGCGTCAACGTCACGCTGGAAAGCGAACCAACGACAGAGGAAGTCACGTCGCTGCTGACCGACGAATCGCGACTGTTCCTCATCCCGAAGACGCTGGGTATCGACGGTGCAGGGAAACTCAAAGAGTACACCCGCGACGCCGGTCGCCCGCGCGGTGACGTGTGGGAGAACTGTATCTGGGCCGAATCAATCACAGTCCAGGGGCGGGACCTCTACCTGTTTCAGGCGATTCACCAGGAAGCCGACGTCGTGCCGGAGAACATCGACGCCGTTCGCGCGCTCTCGGAGCGGACCGCAAGCGCCGAGAAGAGCATCCGACGCACCGACGAAGCCCTCGGCGTCGGCCGCGGCCTCGTCGAACACGACGGCAGCCCACAGCGCGTCGACAGTCACGCCGACGACTGATTCTCACCCCAGTTTGTGGAACTCGACTTCGCCGGTGTCCGTCGACAGCGTCGCAACCGAGAACGGCTCGGAGGCCGGCGGAATCGAGATGCCGCCGGGATTGATTCGTTCCGTGCCCCCGCGCTCCTCGTAACCGCGTTCGTGCGTGTGCCCGTGGAAAACGTAGTCGTAGGTCCCACAGTCGACCAGCGCGTCGACGATCTCCCCGCTGGTCCCGTGATACACCGCGATGGTGTTCCCGTCGATGGTCAGCTCGCCCATCTCGCCGAAGTACGTGCCGAATTCCTCGACGGTAGACTGGACTGCCCACTCGCCGTCGTTGTTGCCACGAACGGCGTAAAACGACCAGTCGCCGTCGAACGGCGTCACCGAGAAGGGGGCGACGAAGTCGCCGCAGTGGACGACCGTCTCACAGTCCGCCTCCGAGAACGTCTCCACTGCGGCTTCGACCTGCGCGGCGTTGTCGTGCGTGTCCGAGACGATACCGATCTGCATACCGACGACGTTCAGCCGGCAGCGACTTGAACGTGTGGCCCTCGACACTGGTGGGACCGCCGTCGTCACACAGACGCGATGCTTTTGTTTAGTCACCGCCTACGGCGACCGATGGCACGGGGACTCATCGGGACAATCGAGCTGATGGTCGCGGTCGTACTCGCCGCGCGGGTCACCCTCCTCGGCATCGATAACCTCGCCCGCGGCCAGACGGCGATCGGTGCGGTCTTTCTCGGGTTAGCCGCCGCCTTACTGATTATCGAGTGGGTCGCCCCCTCTCCGACAGATATCCCCGGCGCAATCGCCGGGCGGGCCCGCAGTGCGCTCCCCGGCGGGAAGCCACCGGACAGTAGCGACGACGACTAACTCTCGTCGCGCCAGCGGTCCGAGGTGGCTCTGTCCACCGCCGCCATGTGGTCGTGTTCCTCGACCGTTTCGGCCCGCAATTCCTCGGCCTTCTGGACGGGCTTCCCTGGAACACGCGCTCGAACGCCACGTCGAGCGCGACGAGACGAGGTACTACCTGGAAGGTGGAATCATCGACGAGGAAGGAAATCGGCGGCTTCAGTCGGCCGCGATGGTCTCGCTGGCGTCGTCGAGCAGTTGCTCGATGGAGCGGTCGCTTGGCTCGTTTTCCAGCAAGACGTCGATAGGGAGCGTCGGCGCGCCGTCGACGAGGTTCTCGAGCAGGACGAGTCGCTCGCGAGCCCGGGACATCCCGACGTAGAACACGCGCCGTTCGTTGTCGGTCAGCGTCGGGACGGGACTTGTGTGTTTCGTGAACTCGTCCATTCCGGGTACCTCGATACCCTGCTGGTCGACAGTCGCGGCCATCTGCTCAACGACTTTCTCGGTGAGGTCGGTCGCGACGAACACATGGTCGGCCTCGCGACCTTTGGCGGAGTGGATCGTCCCCACGCGGACGCGGTCGGCGTCCATCCCGGTGTAATCGCCGGTGAAGTACGCGTCGACGGTCCGCTCCTGGAAGTTGGTCACCTTCCGGAGCATATCGCCCGCAGAGGCCGCGTCGGGGAGGAACGGAACGTGCTCCCGGACCACGTCGGGTTTGATCTCGATGTCGGCGATGTCTTCGTCCTCGTGGGACTCGTCGATCTCTTCGAGCGCGTCGAAGAGTTCGTCACGTTCGCCCGTGCCGAAGGCGGAGTCGACGAGCATATCGGCGAGCCGGCGCGCTTCGAGCACCGTGAGCGGTTCGTCGGCTTCGACGGCTTCGAGCCCGTTGACGTACTGGGTGAGCCGGTCAGTCCACATCCGCTGGTCGGTGAGACAGGAGAAGGGGATCCCGTTGTCGATGAACTCGTCGATGAACTGGAACATCTGGTAGCGAGCCCGGAACAGCACCATCACCGTCTCGTCGGACTGCTCGATGGTCCGCGTGACGTTCCGGGAGAGGTCGAACATCGAGGGGTTCTGGACCGCCTCGACGCGGCCGCCCTCCTTGCGCGGATTGAGGTCCTTCTCCTGGCGTTTCTCGATGTGGCGGACCTCGCGGTTGACGACGTTCAGGATGCGCGAGGGGAGCCGATAGGAGTTGGGCAGCACCTCGTCCTGAGTGACGACTTCTTCGAGCAGGAGGTCCGGGTCCGCGCCCTGCCAGGCGTAGACGACCTGGTCGTCGTCGCCGGCGATGAGCACCCGCTCCATGTGGGGTTTCCACTCGTCGTAGACGTCGTACTGTAGCGTCGTGATATCCTGAAACTCGTCGATGATGAGGTAGTCGACGTTGGGGAGCAGCGAGCGCTGGGCGACCCGTTCGAGCATGTCGGCGAAGCCCGTCAAGTCGTTTTCGCCCTTGTAGGTGCGCCAGCCGCGGATGGCGGCGGGCACGTCCACGCGGTCGTCGTCGGTCGGCCACGTCGGCGTGTACTTGTTGCCGGTCTGGGCGTTGTCGTCGATCTCCGGCGGGAGTCGGACCTCCTCGTCGTCCCACTTGAAGGGCACGTCGTACCAGTCGGCCACGTCGCGGCGGGTCCGCTGGAGCCACTGGCTCGTCGCGATGATCTTGTTCCCGAGGGTGGTTGAGCGGGCCGACCGACGCCGGGACCCTTCGTACTCGTCCTCGTAGTCGATGCCGAACTCCTCGCAGAAGGCCTCCTTGTCGTCCTCGCCGACGACGTCGCCGCGGGAGAGGTTCAGCAGTTCGTACGCCTTCGCGTGCATCGTACAGACGTTCCCGCGGAGGGCGCGAGGGGACAGGCCGAGTCGGTCCGCGAGTCGCTCACGGATCTCGGCGGCCGCCGCACGCGTGTACGAGACAACCAGTACGTCACGGAAATCGACGTCGTCGTCTTCCAGCAGTTCGTCAACGCGGTCGAGCAGCGCCGTCGTCTTCCCGCTACCGGGCCCACCGAACAGGCGGACAACCTCGGTGGTCGAATCAGTCATTGAACATGTAGTGGGACCGCGGCCAAATAAACAACGTGCTTTACGGGGACGACAACTGACAGGCGCACCCGAACGGATTTCTCATCGGTACAGCGACACGTACAGCATCGCGAACCCGATGATGAACGGGATCGTCTCCGCCATCTGGAAGAACACGCGAACGATGGCACCGGTCTCGCCGGCGCTCAGTTGCGTGATGACACTGGAGATAGCGACGCCCATACTGATGAACGCAAAGCCAACGAACGCGTACTGGAGGCGTTCTGACGGGCGTTTCCGGTAGGCCTGAAAGCTAATCAGGGTGATCCCGAGCGTCAGCCCGAACACCACCATCCGCATCAGGATGAGCGCGCCGCGTGCGATAGCCACGCCGGTCGTCATGCAGTCACGCCTCCGCTGGAGAGTGAATTCATTCCGGGTTCAGCTCGTCCCAGAGCTGACTGAACCGGTCCGGGAGGTTCTCCTCCCGGTAGATGCGTACTTTGTACTCCTCGTCTTCGAGCGAAATGACCGTCGACTCGAAGTTGGACTCGTACACCTTGTAGTGGTTTCCGTCCTCGGCGACGAGCGTTCGGTCGGTGACGAGGTCGTACTCGTCGAGCAGTTCGATACGTCGATACACCGTCGGCAGCGAGAGGTCACACTCCTCTGCGAGTTCCTTCGCCGACTGCGGTTCCCGACTGATTGCGGCGAGTACACGGCGCGCGTGCTGGTCGCCGATCGTATCGAGAATCTCCTCGATGCTCTGTTCCTCAGCCACTACACCAAGATTCGCGTCATATTATATAAGCGTTTTCGAGCACTGTGGTGGTTTCACGTTCAGAAAACACTGCCCCGTTTATATGATGATAGCCACTGTAGCACTCATTGCGGATTGCGTTCAGGTGAGACGATGTCCGGAGACAACCTCCGTCGCGTGACGACGGGTAAGATGCAGGGCCAGAACGCCGATGAGCGAGTGACCCCTCTCGGCGAGACAGAGCGCCCGGAATCGCATGACCCACCCAGTCGTGACGCCATCACGGAGTCGTTGGATCCGGTCATTGACGACGTCGTCGGCGGCGATATCGCGGTCGATGACGGCCTGGTCACACAGAGTCTGGAAGAGCTCCTACTGGCGATGATCGCAGTCGCCGATGGTGGTACCCACGGGACCGGACTGATGGAGGAACTGGAAGCCCAGTTCGGTGCCGAACTGAGTCCGGGGACAGTGTACCCCCGGCTACACGAGTTAGAAGCGGATGGCACGCTCCAGATGCACGAACTCGTCCAGACGAAGCAGTACGGAATCGCGGACGATGCGGCTGCGAAAGAGCAGATCGCAACGTCCGCGTACCAACATCTCGCGCTCGGGCTGTTCCTCCATGCGTCGCTCGATGCGCTGTAACCACCACAAACCGGTCCACTCGCCGACACACGACCCCCCAATCGTCGGCTACGAACCGGTCGGCCCGCCGACACACCACCCCCAACCGTCGGCTGGCCACACAAAGACTCCCCACTTCCTTTCTGCGCAACGTGAAACAGTCCCGACTGCTTGAGCCGTTGCTGTCCCGACACGAGACGTAGGGAGGCTCATCCTGGCAGAGAGCGAACTGTCGGTTCTGCGGGTCAGTACCACCGCTACCGGATGAAGGCGGAAGGGATGAAAAGGGAGTATCCTTACCGTACCGGTGTCCAGCCACACACCGAGCACTGTGCCGCTGTCGACTCGTGAAGGCCGCCGCAATCGGGGCACTGCTTCTTGTTATAGCTCTCTTCCCAACCACTCTGGTCCACGTCGTGGCCACGCTGGGAGAGGAACTCGTCGAACATATCGTCACTACTCGGTGCGGACGCCATACATGCTATGGTATATCACATCAGTATATAGGTTTAATGGTATTGTGAAACATTGCCATAAGTAACGACGCACCATGCGCGACGAGACGGTCAGTCACAGCGAGCCGTGCCACTCAGGAGCCGTACAACCAGGAGACAACATCAGATGAGCAGTCGTTCAGACGGTGCGCTGGCCCGGTTGTGTCCGGTACCACCCGTTAGCTGTCGGTCGCAGCCGGGTGGGTGTAGTCAACAGTGATACGGGTGCTTGCGATGAGCGCGTTCGCGATAGCCTCTGACGCCTGTTCCTGCTCTGTCCCACCTTCGAGAGACAGCTTCTCGCCAAGTGCGAACACCTGAAACCGGTGTTCGTACGGCTGGCCGGCCGGCGGACACGGCGGTTCGTACCCCGGCTCGTTGGGGGGCTGTGTTCCCTGTCGAGCGCCGCCGAGCATGTCGAGGGTCGGCTCGCGATGGAGGCCGGCCGGAATCCGTTCCGTCTCTGGTGGGACGTTCCACAGCGTCCAGAACACCGGCTGGCTAAACACGCCTCCGTCATACTCGGCTGTGACGGCGAGTGCTGCCGTCGGTTCCGGGACGCGCTCGATGACGAACGGCGGCGAAACGCCGTCGCCGTCACAGGTGAACCGGGCGGGAAGCTCGTCCCCGGAACTGAACGCGGGGCTCGATACTTCGAAAGCCGGTGCTGTGTCGTCCGACTGCCCGGTACAGCCCGCGCTCCCGACCAGTGCTGACGCCCCGAGCGTCTGGACGAAGTGGCGACGGCGCATACCAGAGTGGGAGGGATAGGTCGTAATCTGCCTTGTGATACCCCGCCATGTACCACATCAAATCCGGGGAGGGGACACCACTGGTCCCTATCAGGGCGAACATGTTCCCGCCCGTCGCCAGCGACTGAGAACGTCTTACCCCCTTCTTATTTTGGGGTACTGGAGTTCCAACCACATGGAACTCAAACGCAAAACGATCGCGAAGGTGATCGCCGCCGCGTTCGTCTTCAACCTCGTCGTCATGGGGGCTGGCGCGTGGATCGCGTATCAGGAAGCGCCACCCATCCCGGAGCAAGTTGTCGGACCCGACGGCGAGACGCTCGTCACGGGTGAGGACATCCGCGACGGGAAGAAGGCGTTCCAGAAGAACGGACTGATGAACCACGGGTCGATTCTCGGGAACGGCGCGTACTACGGCGCGGACTACACCGCCGACTCGCTGGAGTTGAAAACCCAGCATATGCGGACGTACTACGCCGAGGAGCGCTACGGGACCGAGTACGACTCGCTGTCGACGGCCGAACAGGCCGCCGTCGATGACGACGTGAAACAGGACCTCAGTGGGGAGTACACCGGCGGGAACATCGAGTACTCCGCCGCGGAGCTGTACGCCCACGAGCAGGTCCGTCAAGAGTACGTCGAGCGGTACCACGAGGGCAGCCACGAACGGGGCATCCCCGAGGGGATGATCGACTCCGAAGCCGACGCCCGGCAGTTCGCCGACTTCGCCATGTGGACGGCGTGGTTCTCCCACACCGACCGACCTGGCGGTGAGCACTCCTACACGAACGACTGGCCATACGAGCCAGCCGCCGGTAACGACGCGACCGGCGCGGCGATGACCTGGAGCGTCATCGCGATGGTGCTGCTCGTCGCCGCCGCCGGTGGCGGCATCTGGCTGTACCAGTCCGTCAGCCTCCCGGAACCGTCCGCCGGCGACCTCTCGGTTCCCGAGCCGGGCGACGTGAGCATCTTCCCCAGCCAGCGGGCCGCCCTGCGGTTCATCCCGGTCGCCGCCGGGCTGTTCCTCGCGCAGGTGTTACTCGGTGGATTACTCGCCCACTTCTACATCGAACGGGCAGGGTTCTTCGGCATCGAGGAAATATTCGGCGTCCACATCCTCCAGTTACTGCCTTTCGCGATGGCGAAGACCTGGCACATCGATCTCGGCATCCTCTGGATCGCCGCGACGTGGCTCGGTGCCGGGCTGTTCCTGCCGCCGCTGTTGACCGGCCACGAGCCCAAACGCCAGTCGACGTACATCAACGTGCTGCTCGGGGCCATCGTCGTCGTCACCGTCGGCGGCCTCGGCGGCATCTGGCTCGGCTCGCACGGCTACTTCGGCGACCTCTGGTGGCTGTTCGGCAACGAAGGGCTAGAGTACCTCGAAGTCGGGAAAGTCTGGCAGGTCGGACTGCTCGCCGGCTTCGGTCTGTGGGCCGTCCTCTCGATTCGGGGCCTGAAACCGCTGCTGGACCGAGAGCCGGTGTTCGGCCTCGCCCACATGATTCTGTACGCCGGCGGCTCGATTGCACTGCTGTTTACCGCCGGGTTCTTCTTCACCCCGGAGACCAACATCGCCGTCACGGAGTTCTGGCGCTGGTGGGTCGTCCACATGTGGGTCGAAGGGGCCTTCGAGTTCTTCATCGTCGCCATCATCGGGCTGACGCTGGTGTCGATGAACCTTCTCAGCCGCCGCAGCGCCGAGAAGGCGGTCATGCTCCAGGCGTTGCTGGTGATGAGCACGGGTGTTATCGGGGTCTCTCACCACTACTGGTGGGTCGGTATGCCCGACATGTGGGTCCCCATCGGGAGCGTGTTCTCGACGCTGGAACTGCTCCCGCTGGTGTTCATCCTCTACGAGGCGCTGGGCCAGTACCGGGCCATGTCGGAAACCGGCGGGTTCCCCTACAAGCTCCCGTTCATGTTCATCATCGCCAGCGGGGTCTGGAACTTCGTCGGGGCCGGCGTGCTCGGCTTCTTCATCAACCTCCCGCTCATCAACTACTACGAGCACGGCACCTACCTCACGGTCGGCCACGCCCACGCCGCGATGTTCGGGGCCTTCGGCTTCCTCGCGCTGGGGATGGTCACCTACATGCTTCAGCTCGCCATCAAGCCCGGCCGCTGGGACGGCTCCTGGCTCCGGGCGGCGTTCTGGTGCTGGAACGTCGGCCTGGCGCTGATGGTGTTCGTCTCCGTGCTGCCGGTGGGCTTCCTCCAACTGGAGGCGGCGTTCACCGGGAGCTACGCCGCGGCCCGGAGCGTGGCGTTCTACAACCAGCCGCTCGTCCAGACGCTGTTCTGGGCGCGGCTCCCCGGTGACACGCTCATTATCCTCGGGACGGCCATCTACGCGGCCGACCTGATCCGCAAGCGGTTCGTCCTCCGGAGGTCCGAAGACGACCCTACGGTCGAGGACATGGCCGTCGCGGAGGGCGTCATGAGCGACGACTGAGTCACCGCCGGTCTCCGGCTGTGGTCATTACAGCCGAAACACGGCTCGCCGACAGCAACGAGAAGAGAGTGAACCGACGGATCTAGACGGGGAACTGCGTCGCCGTCCCGGCGACGATGACCCACGTCACGAGGACGGCGTTGATCGTCGCGCCGACCCAGACCCGACCCGTCTTCCTGAAGAAGTAAGTGCTGACGAAGGCCACGATGCTGAGCAGGGCGACGAACTGCAGCGCCAGGATTGTCAGCAGCGGGTGGCCAAGCGGCAGGGGCTGG
>NZ_AOLW01000007.1 GCF_000336615.1 Haloarcula amylolytica JCM 13557 | reverse complement strand
CCTCGCGCCATCAGAGATGTGTATAAGAGACAGGGACGACGAAGAAGGCAAACAGCGGCAGGAGATACGAGAAGCTGATCCGGAACTGCGCCGGGGACAGGAGTTTGATGGCGAACACCCAGATGCGGAAGTCGGTCTGGAACAGGAACGCCACGACGGCTTCCAGCAGATACAACACACCGACGGTAGCGACACCGGCCAGAACCGAGATGCCGAGCGTTCGTGCACCATCGCCCGTGTCAAGGCCGTAGTTCGCCAGCGACACCGACGGGTCGTCAGCGTTGCTCGTGTAGTGCCACACCGCGAACAGCACCGCGGTGATGACCGCGTTCCCCAGCGCCCAGACGATCACGCCGTTGTTGATCTGCTGTGGGAACAGCCAGCTGAGGCCGACAATCGCCGGTGCAACGTCTTGCAACGGGAAGTACGTCACAATCGGTATCGCCGCGGCGAGCAGCGACGCCCCGTAGCGTTTCACGCCGGTCATCCCCTTCCCGTCGGGGTACTCCCGTCGGAGCCTGTCGGTCGGTGCCCGGTCGATGAGCAGACCGCCGACCGGGAACAGCGACAGCACACCGCCGATGAGGGCGACAAAGGTCCCAAGCGATTTCCAGTACCAGACCTGGTTGCTCGGGTCCATCTCGTCTTCGCCTTCGAGCGTTAGCTGGAGCCACTCGATGGACGCGCCGATGGCTGCGGTCGAGAAGTGGTCGCCGGGGTGAGTGGTTGCCGGGGTGTACAGTTGCCGTGCGGTCCCGTCCTCGACACTGCCGTAGGTACGCCCCTCCTCGACGGCGCTGTCCGTGCCGAACACCGTCTGGAGTTTGTCGCTCTGCTCAACGTCGGACGCACTCGCTGTCCCCCACATCACCGGGGAGAACTCGTCGTACTCGCTGAACACGACGGCGAGGTTCCGTGGGAACGAATCGGTGCCTTCGGGGGCGCGGTTCGACCCAGTCGATGACCCCTCGATGACCATCGATTCGTACCCGTCCGGGTGGGCCGCGGCCGCCGTGACGACGGTCCAGCCGCCCATCGAGTGCCCTTCGAGGCCGATGTTTTCGTTGTCGACGTAGTCCAGCGACCGGAGGTATTCGAGGCTGTCAGGGCCGCCGTAGCCGTTGTTGAACGCCGGCGCGTCCGAGTAACCGTGACCCGTCTGGTCGATGGCGAGGACCACGAAACCTCGCCTTGCGTACTCGATAGCGAACGGCGACTGCGTCTCCTTCGAGTTGATGTAGCCGTGAACGGCTAACACCCCCGGCTGTGGGGAAGCGCTGCTCGCCTCCTCAGGGATGTACAGCGTCCCGCTCATCATCGTCCCGTTGGTCCCGGAGAACTTCACGTCGCGAACCTCGACGGAACCGGCATCTGTTTGTACTGTCCATGCGAGCCCGCTCCCGCTGAATATCAGGAGTAGCGACACTGCAGCTACGAACCACAGTCGTCTATCATCGTTCATGATAATACCACGGACGCAGGTGAGACACTCAGTGAATTAAACTTACTGTAAACTCCAAGCCAACGGTAAAGAATTGGGAGCGGCGCTGAAAACGGTATTCTAACCCGTTGAAATGGGGGATAGATTCCACACGCGTACTGGACAGTGCTCCGATTTCCACTTCATTACCAATTATTCGTCGTTATCAATAAACCGGTTTATCGGGCATCTACGGTCACAAATAGCCACTTCTGTTTCAATTACTCGCCCCATGGAGGAGGTTACGCGCCGCCGAGTTCGTTGGTCCAGAGGTGTTCGATGTCAGCTTCGAGATCAGCCGTATCGAGCGCTTCGACGCCCGACAGGTACTCGCGGGCGTCTGTGAGGTGCTGCTGGACGGCGGCCACGTCGTCGACCGACTTCGCGGCACAGAGCGACACCCGCGCCCGGTTGATTTCCAGCCGCTCCCCGAGCGCCTGCGTCACCGGGATGTCGTGCTCGTCGCCGAGCTGTGCCATGCGGTCTAGCACGCCTGTCGGGACTTCCAGCTGGGCCGCGAGCTCCCGGGACGGCAGATCGACCGTGATATCGGTCGTCTCACACTCGCACTCACCCCACGGTGCGATAACGTACTCCTGCCCCTCTGTGGACATATGACACGGAACAGTCCGGACACTCATATTTACTCACAGGCTAACAGGAAGAATGAAGCGGATACCGGTCGGTTCGGTGGCGTTAGTCGTCGGCTTCGGCGGCCGCTGGCCGGGGAATCGTCACGTCCGTGAGCCCCGCCTCGATTTCCTCGCGTCGGCCCTCGAACTTCCCGGGCAGCACCAGCCGGCCACCGAGGTCGTCAAGCGGTTCGTCGCTGTCGTACCCGGGGCCGCTCGTGGCGAGTTCGAACAGCACGCCGCCGAACTCCCGGAAGTAGACCGAGCGGAACCAGTGGCGGTCGATCTGTGACGTGGGGCGCAGTCCCGCACCGCGAACGGCCTCGCGCATCGACTGCTGGTCCTCGTCGGTTGGCGTCTGGAAGGCGACGTGGTGGACCGTGCCGTGGCCCTGCCGGCCGCCCTCGATAGTCGGCAACACGTCGACGTACTTCCCGACAGACCCCGTCGCGGCGTAGCGGGTCCGCTCGTCGCCGGGCGTATCACCCTGTACCTGCTCGGTGCCGACTTCCTCGAAGCCCATCTTCTGGAGCAGGTCCTCCGTCGGTTCGGGGTCAGCGAGCCAGAGCGTCACCGAGTGGAAGCCACGGATGGCGGCGTCTTCGGAAACGAACTCCGTCCACGGCTCGGTCGGGTCGTCGTCGGGAATCTCGACTTCGACCAGTTCGACCGGGAGCCCGTCCGGGTCACGGAACGGGAGGACAGTCTCGCCGAACCGCTCGACACGGTCGTCGTAGTCGACGCCGTACTCGTCGAAGCGGTCCTCCCAGTAGTCGAGGCTCCCCTCGGGCACGCGGAACGCGGTGCGTGAGACCTGTCCGGAGCCGACCTTCCCCTGTGCGTGGTCCTCCCACGGGAAGAACGTCATGCTCGTCCCGGGGTTCCCCGCGGCGTCGGCGAAGAAGAAGTGGTACGTACTGGGGTCGTCCTGGTTGATCGAGCGCTTGACGAGCCTGAGCCCGAGCGTTTCGACCCAGAAGTCCATGTTCTGCTGGGGATCGCTCGCGATGCATGTGACGTGGTGGATGCCCGGAGTAGGGGTGGCTTCGGTCATTGGGAGCAATACGTGCCGGAACTACTTGAGTGACTGCTGACGCGAGTGTTACCGGGGTACAGTCGGTGGCAACCGTTGGCACTGGCGAGTCATGCGACGGACAGCAGTTATATATGACACTGGTGGGACATTCGCGTATGGCAGACGCGGACCGGACAGCGATTCTCGGCGGGACCTTCACACCGATTCACAACGGCCACCGGGCGCTCCTACACAAGGCGTTCCAGACCGCAAGCCACGACGGAAGTGGCGACGGCCACGTCATCGTCGGTCTGACGAGTTCCGAACTGGCGACAGAGACGCGTAGCGACCCGGCACACGCGGAGCAGTTGGGTGCGTACGACGACCGCCATGCCGCGCTCGATGCCGAGTTGGGCCAGTTAGGCGAGTCATACACCGCCACCTACGAGATTCTCCAATTAGAGGACACGCAGGGACCAGCCGCGACGCGGGCGGACGTGGATGCGCTCGTCGCCTCGCCGGAGGCGAAGGCACAGCGCCGCGCCTACGAACTCAATCAGCAGCGGCGGGACGCGGGGCTCCACCCGCTGGAAATCCACACGCCGCCGTTCGTCGTCGCCGAAGACGGCACGCGGATCAGCAGCACCCGGATTCGGAACGGTGAAATCGATGTACACGGCCGCTTGCTCGACGCGTCAGAGTGAGAGACGGGTGAAGTGCCACAGTATCTCTGTGCGTCAGACTGTCACTCCACGGTATCCGGACTGCCTGTGTCCAACAGTTCGGCGGCCCCGTCGACAGTCAGTGGCACGTCCTCCGTTCGGCCCTCGAACAGTCTGACGACCTGTGGCGGGCGCAGGTCACAGTCCCGCAGCAGGCCAGTATCGGTCAGGATGCGGCGGGTGGGCCCCTTCGCGGCAATCGTGCCGGTATCGTCGAGCAACAGGACCCGGTCCGCGACGTGTGGGACGAGTTCGGTGTCCGGCGTCGAGACGACGAGCGTGACGCCGTCGGCCGCGAGTTCGTCGAGCAGGTCGAGGACCGTTTCCCGGTTCGCGGCGTCGACGTTGCTCACCGGTTCATCAAGCAACAGTACGTCCGGTTCGACGGTGAGCGCGCTGGCGAGAGCAGCCCGGCGCTGTTCACCGCCGCTGAGCCGGAACGGCGGTTTCGACAGGAGGCCGTCGAGGTCGAGCCGGTCCGCGACTCGCTCGACGCGGCGGTCGACTTCCGCGCGGTCGCAGTCGAGCTGGGCCGGCCCGTAGGCGAGGTCCTCGCGGACGGTCGGGTTGAACAGGTAGTCCGCCGGGTTCTGCGTGAGGACGCTCAGGCGACTGCGAACTGTGTCGGCGTCGGCCGTCTCGCCGAAGTACCGGACCCGCCCGCCATCGGGGTCGACCAGGCCGCCCAGCAGTTCCAGCACCGTCGACTTGCCGGCCCCGTTCGGGCCGAGCAGCGCTACGCGGTCGCCGCGCTCGATGGACACGTCGACGCCGTCGACGGCCAGCGTCCCATCGGGGTAGGCGTATCGAAGGGCAGTCGCCTCGATGGCAGTCACGCGACCACCACCACGACAGCGAGTGCGACGACCAGTCCGAAGGCGAGGTCGGCCCGCCCGAGCGGTTCCCGGGGCCGTGTCGGGGTCGAGCCGGTGCCGCCGCGGGCGCGAGCGGCCCGCTGGACCCGCTCGCCGCGTTCCAGACTGCGGACGAGAAACGAGCCCACGAAGTTCCCCGAGTCGCGCCAGTTCCGGCGGAGATTCGGCTCGGCGACGGTGCGGCTCCGGCGAGCCCGGACCATGCGTTCGAGTTCAGCGAAGAAGAGGAAGAGATAGCGGTAGGTGATTCCGAGCAGCGAGACGGCAATCGACGGGACCCGGAGCCGGCGAAACGCCGCCAGCAGATCGGCGAAGCGGGTCGTCAACAGTAACACGGACAGGAAGCCGACACACGCGGTTACGCGAACGGCGAACGTGAGTACGTAGTCGACGCCGGCGGCCGAGAGCGGGAGCGACCCCAGCGAGGGGCCGCCCATCAAGAACGCCTGGGGGGCGACAACGACGAACGCGAACGCCGGCGGGCCGGTCAGCCGCCCCAGGAACGTACGGATAGGTATCCGAGAAATGGCCGCAAGCACCGAAGCGAGGAGCGCGAGCGCGCTGACGACTGCCAGCGTCCGCTGTGTCACGGTAAGGGCGACGAGCGCGACGATGCCGACGAGCTTGACCGTCGGCGTGACGGCCTGCAGAAACCCGTCCCGGTCCGGCAGGTCCTCTGCGAGCAGAAACCACTGGGCGCTGGCCGCGATGGCTGCGACGGTCCGGTCGAGCAGGTCTCTGCCGGCCATGTGCTACTGTCGCTGGTCGGTATCCGCCCCGAGCAGGCGACCGATGCCGGCACCGAGGAGGAGCGTCAGCGCCGTCCCGACGACGGCCGACACGAACGTCCCGGTCGCGCCGCCGAGGCCGGGGACGCCGTAGTCCGGGAACAGCGCGGTACCGACGGCGGTGGCGTGTTCCGTCGCATCGGTCGCCTCGGCGGCGTTTTCGAGCGGTTCGGCGTAGCCGACCTGCCCGGCCGCCCACCCGAACGCCGGTGCGAGCAGCGTCAGGACCAGCAACGCGGCGAGGGCACGGGGTAGCCAGTCGGGGCGATTCCAGGCCATCACGCACTCACCTCCGGGGCGGCGTTCGGTCGCAGGTCGGGGCGAGCGCGGGCCAGATAACGGTAAACCGAGGCGGTGATGGCCCCCTCGATCAGGCCCAACACGAGATGCCCGACGCCCATTATCGACAGCGTCGTCAGCAACTGGTACTGGAACGCAGAGGAGAGGCCGAGCTGGAGCGCGGCGGTCAGCGCGCCGGCCGTAATTCCCAGCCACCCCGCGACGAAGGCCGCGCGGAACTCGCCGTATGGAACGAGCAGGCGATAGATGGCGTAGCCGACGTACACCTCGACGACAGCCATGTTGAACACGTTCGCGCCAAGCACCACGAGCCCGCCGTCACCGAAGACGAGCGCCTGAATCGTGACGACAGTCGCGACACAGAGCGCGCCCAGATGCGGACCGAGGAGAATCGCCGCGAACGCGCCCCCGACGAAGTGGGCGCTGGTGCCCCCGGGAATTGGCCAGTCAAGCATCTGTGCGGCGAAGATACTCGCTGCGACGACACCGAGCAGCGGCGCGCGCGCATCGGAAATCTCACCGTTGACACGCTTGGCAGCGACGCTCAGAACGACGACCGCAAGCGCACCGAACAGCAACGCAAGCGGTAGATCGATATACCCGTCGGGAATGTGCATGCTACCCGGGTCTGGCCCCGGCGCGGTAATAATACTTTTTCATCGGGCAGTATTACTGCCGACGAGTGAGTATTACCGAAGCCCGGATATCCATATGCGAGCCCCTCTCTATCGACACACATGAGTGAGGACCTCGACCGGATCAGCCTGACACTCCCCTCGTCGATGGTCGACCGACTCGACGGTATCGTCGACGACTGGGAGTACGCGAGCCGGTCGGAAGCCATTCGTGACTCGCTACGTGACTTCTTTGCGACCTACGAGTGGGAGTCCGGTGACGAAAAACACCACCACGGAACCATCGTCATCGTCCACGACCACCACGTCTCGGGCATCGCAGACGAGCTTCAGACGGTCCAACACGAGATGGCCGACATCATCACGTCCGTCCAGCATATTCACCTCTCCCACGACACCTGCATGGAGACGCTGGTCGTCGAGGGCGCGGGCGGCAATATCACGGAGCTAGCCAACCGTCTCCGGGCGATTGGCGGTGTCCAGCAGGTCAAGGTCGTCGTCGTGGACGAGTGAGTTGTGGGCGTGTGAGTCGCCTTCCCCTCGAAAATATGAGACTCCGACCGCATTGCAGACCGTTTTGCCAGTGGTGGACATGGGCCCTGCCGGGGAATATCCAGAAAGTACTGGACCGTCAGCCAGCCGTATGTAGTACTATTGCAGTCTTAGACGGGTGTTTAGAGTGGTACTGTGTGACCGGAAGACCAGTTATCCAGCATCGTCTGCGATATCAGGGTGGGTTCGACTGCGTGTTAGCAAGAGAAGGGGAGTCGCATTCTAACGCCGTTCGCTAGCATTTCAACACGGCTCGAGTGACGATTTCGACCTGCCCCTCCCGTCGCTAACTCCGATACTCGTGAAGATTGCAACCGGATAGCTCGTTCAGGTACTCGAATTCTTCCTCGTTTCACCACTGCAGGAACGCTTCGGGCCGGTACTTGTGGCTCGTGAGCATCGCCTCGGTGTACTCGTTTTGCAAGCTGTTCGATACATCTCGATCCCGCGCTCGGGGAGAGTGCTTCGAAATCGTCGCTCACTCGTCGTCACCTCCGTCGAGGGCGCGGGTGGTCAGCGGATGCGTAAACTCACTGGTCGAAAACCTTGAAGAAAGTATCCGAAATCAGAGGTTACTACCGATTGACCGCCAAAGATGAATACTATTCATCCGGATTTCTCAACTCTGAAGAGTTGAAAACAGATAATCTTGAATGGAACAGATCGAGTTGAGAAGTGTTGTCAAACATATATTTCTGTCTCCTGAGCAGGATTAAACATTTTGAAATACGATAATGGATGCCATAATTATAAGTGTCCGGTGTCAAATATCGACACGTCCATGGGGATCCTGACAAGCGGCAACCAAGACGAAGTGAAAAATGCACTCAGAAATTCCAGTCAAGCATTGGAACATGAAGAGATTGCCGCTAAGACATCCCTGAGTGTTGAAGAGACTCGGAAGGCAGTTAGTGAGCTAGTGGACCGAGGGGAAGTCACATCAACGATGGATTGGAAGTACAAGCTGACCGAATAAATAGCCAAGTATTTTATTATTGGTCCAACTCCCAGATAGATACATCTATGGACAGAAACATCTCAAAATTTGGACGAGCTATTCTTGGGCGGCTGCATCCAGCTTTATCTGGCGCTAAGGAACCAAGACGAAATGATCGACGCCACAGAGGGGAATCCGATCAACGAACAGCCTTCCAAAGGGACAGAGATAGACTCCTATATACGGATGCTTTCAATAGACTTTCTGGAGTCACACAAGTTGCCAGGACGGGAGAGTCCTATATTTATCACGATCGTCTATCTCACTCATTGAAAGTTGGTCAGGTTGGACGTAGACTAACGGAACACTTACGCGAAGTCACACCAGATGAGGTATTCGAGAATCACACGGGCCCTATACCATCTGTTGTTGAAGCTGCTGCACTGGCACACGACTTAGGACATCCGCCCTTCGGGCACACGGCGGAACAGCAGTTAGATGATTGTGTCACTTCTGAAGGGGTACCCGAAGGATTTGAAGCAAATGCACAATCTTTCCGAATTGTGACGAAGCTGGCGACACATAGATCTGGGTATGATGGGTTAGATTTGACCAGAGCTACGCTCAACGGCATTCTCAAGTATCCTTGGGCAAGGGATGATAATGGAAAGAAATCAGGCAAATGGGGGTACTATCGAACAGAACAGACAGATTTTGATTTTGCCCGAGAGTTAGCGCAGGGTCAGCAGCAAAGTATTGAGGCACAAATAATGGACTGGGCTGATGACGTTGCATATGCAGTACACGATCTCGATGACTTCTATAGAGCAGGCCTACTCCCATTTGATCAAATTCTTGAAGACAGTGAACAGCGATCAGATTTTCTTGACCATTTAGAAACAAACACCGACATTGGCACAGATAGTTGGGACCCAGAGGAGTTCATTGAGTCGATGTCTAATTTTGCGGTTGATGTGCTAAAAAAGCCCTATACAGGAGACCCTACACAAGGAGGGGAGATGAATACATTCACCTCACATCTAATTAGGAGATATTTAGGGTACCCAAGCAGAGATATAACTCCAATTGAGTTAAGGAAGTCTAATCATGGTTTGGATATTCATGTCAACTCAGTACTCAGATGTGAAGTAGACACTCTAATTGAGCTCACCCGATACTATATTATAAATAACTCAGCTTTAATGGCACAACAACATGGCCAGCGAAAGGTAATCAGAAAGCTGTTCCAGATACTAATGAAGGAGGCTGTTCCAGAGGCAAAGAACCGAGGAATAATCCCGTCACCATACCGAGACCGTATTAGTGAATTAGATAAGACAGGTACAAAGAATGAACGAACGCGAATCGTGGTTGATCTTCTCACAAGCATGACTGAGCAGCAAACCATAGAACTGTATGAAAGGTTAGAGGGGACCTCTCCGGGGTCACTTCAAGATCGTATTATCCGGTGACCTA
The DNA here is from genome assembly GCF_000336615.1 of Haloarcula amylolytica JCM 13557. Classification (GTDB taxonomy): domain Archaea; phylum Halobacteriota; class Halobacteria; order Halobacteriales; family Haloarculaceae; genus Haloarcula; species Haloarcula amylolytica. The sequence continues at coordinate 163,862 of NZ_AOLW01000007.1, read as the reverse complement.
TTGCGACGACAAAATTTCGACAGCAGTGTCCAGTTCAACAACTATTCCGTAAGGGTGTCATAGAACAGTTCACAAGGTGATTTATTTCAAGACTTCCAATGGAGAACTACCTTCTCAGTACGTCTGCTTATCGTGCAATCGGGAGTTGCTATTCCAAGTGCACAACTTGCTGTCTGGCATAGACTGGGATTTCACACGTACGTTTCCTATCCTCCAGTTCGTAGGTTACCTGAATGGTTCTCGGGGTGACTGCTACGAGTTCATCGAACTCCACACTCGGTCGGGAAGTGATGTTCCCGTTCCGGTCAAGTTCAATCGAGATATTGACATACACTTCTCCATCTCCAACACTCCCGCCAACTGATTCTCCGAGTTCTTCTTCTACATATTCGATAGCAGGGTCTCTTGCTACGGATGCACACCTCATTACCGCCCAGTCTTCGAAGTCACGAGTAGAATAACTCACTTCTGAGTCACCGCTACGGCTCCCGACGAATCGAACTGTATCGTTCTTCGGGAAATACTCGACGCTCGAATCAGTTTCGGTGGTCTGAACTGAAATATTGACCTCGTTTTCGCCACGAATAGGGCCTCTTGATTCAGGTCTATCGTCTGAAGGCGAATCCTCTGTTGGTTCCGAGGTCCGTTCATTTGGATTAGATTCAGTAGACGAACGAACACAGCCCGAAAATCCGATAGCAGTTGCCATTCCAAGGAGGGCTTGGCGGCGGCGCATACTGTGAGTAAGTCGTTAACTTGGCAAATATTTTCTCCCAACAAAGAGATGAAGCTTATCGGGCGGGTCAACTGACGAAAGAGAAGACGACTCGACAGTACATCCCCTGTACTGACCAACTCGAAGATGCGAAGACCGGGTATGAGAACTGTTGTATGACACCCTCATTCCGTAGGTCCCTGAGACTGCCAGTGTCTCGGCGATTTCCCGCTTCTGCCGAACAGTTCAGAATCGTCTCCTACAATTCGCGTCGTGCGTCATCAAAGTCGGTCTGTCGAACGAGTTCTTCGGTACGGCTGATCTGGTAAGGGCTTCAAGCTGGGGGACATATAGCTCATGATTGGTTGGTAGTCAATTATCTCAAAGTAGTATGCGATTCGATATTGACAAACACTCATTCAAGAGGTACTTTGTCAGGTTCTACGGAAGTTTTGAGATACATATGCTGAAATCAAGCGACATGTGTTTACTCAGATATCGAAGATTCATAGAAGTCTGAGTACTGGGATGTTACATCCTTCACTCGCTGCTTTTTGCGTTCTTTTCCCATCGCTGGCCGAGTAGATTGTGTATCCTTCTTGAACCGCATCCGTATCTCTGTAACTTCATCAAACAATTTCTGACTCAATATTTGGTACTCCTTTACCGTCGACTCAATCTCTCCGACAGAGTACTCTCCAATGTATATTTGATTTCGGAGAATCTTCCCTACAGCATCTGCCGTCCAATTATTACCTTGCTTAGTCGACCACTGTTCATTATTGAGGATCTCAGCAACCGAGGGCATCGATCGTTGCTCAGTATACTCTGAAAAGATGTGACGTACTAGTGCTGCTTCTTTCGGATGTACAGATAGCTTCCCATTGTCTGTCTTGACGTACCCCAGTGGGGCCGTTTTGTTGGGCCATTTGTGTTCAAGCGCACGAGCAGCGTGTCCCATTTGTGTGCGCTGTTTGATCATGTCACGTTCAAACTCTGCAGCGTTCGCGATATTGCGGAAATTAAATCTGCCCGCTGGAGTGGTCGTGTCAATCTGTTCGGTTGCACTGTAAAGCGCGACGTCCCACTCTCGAAATTGTTTTTCTAGATTGACGGCATGCATGATGCTTCGAGAAAACCGATCTAACTTCCAGAACACCAAGACATCAAACAGTCCTGCTTCTGCTTTCGACAGCATCTGCTGGAACATCGGGCGGTCAGTATCTTTTCCGCTTACTGCTTCATCTTTATATACGAAAACTACGGACCAATCCATCATCTGACAGCGCTGTGCACACTGCCTAACCTGCTCGTCTATTGAATAGCCGAATTTTTGGCTTGTTGAGGAAGTTCGGGCATAGATCGCTGCTCGCCTTTCTGACTCCGTATCTCCAGAGGTTTCTCCATCTGGTTTGGATACTCGTGGATCCAGATTCATGTACCTATTATCCTTGTTTGTTCGACTCCGACGGGTGTTCTTTCCGGCACTCCTTCACTCGTATACGGACTGTCTCAGTTGTTACACCGCTTACCTTGGCGATGTCACGCTGAGTAATATCCCCGTCAGCAGCAACATACAATGCGGCCCCCGCAACTGCCGCAGGATGCTTCCCACCAATATTTTCATTAGAGAGGTCATCAAGTATCGTCTGAGCAATCGTTATAGTTGAGTCATCCACTCCCAGCGGTTCAGTTAGCTTACTCAGATAGGCTCTCGGAGGACAATGTGTGTACAGGTACAAATCGTTCTTGACCCTACTGAGTGCTTGCCTGATGTCTCTTACATCGGTGTCGGTGACACTTGCAATTCGACCGATAGCGTAAGGTTTCTGGAATTCTCGAGAAGCGATTATGACTGCAGCGATTACAATAGCTTCTGTCGACCGTCCGTCCGTAGTTTGTTCAATCGCAGCTTGTCCGTAGATTTCAGCTGTCCGAATGCAAATCTGGTCAGACATGTTAAGTTGTGCAGATAACTCTTCAATGTATTCGAGAGCCGTAGCAACCTGCTGTTCAGTGCTGTTTTTGACTGTGTGATAATCCGACCAAATAGATTGTTCAGTTTGACTCGGTGCCTGGCTCTCAGGGCGCTGTTCCATTGAGTCTACTCCGCCGACAGCACCACATGATTTACACAGAGAACCTAAGTCAAGTGGGCCACTTTCCAGTTCGTTCGATCCACAGTTGAGACAGGTCTCTGCTTCGGAGTTTGGCGAAGTTTGGGGAGTAGTACTGGTATTGTCAGCCATATCCTTATGAGAGGGAAGAAGAGATTTACTCAATCGGTGATTGACAAGTGGAAAATTTTAGATTTTGTTTTGTATGGTGTCGATAGCTGCGGAGTCTATCGATAGAAGCAGTAGTACAAGACAAAAATTAGTACCACGAGAGACAGTCTGGCGCTTTGAGTCATAGATTACGATACTGGCGTCAGCCAATGTTGGTAAATGTGTTTGCGAAAGTGCATTGTACACATTCCTATACGGTTCACCTGTCGCACGCTCCGAGGGGATACCGCATTCTCGACTGGTTATATCGCGCGCCAACTCCCGGGTCGAGACTGTAGTATCGTCAGCCTCCGCCAAGATCTGAATCGCCAATCGGCGACGTCGAGCCCGAAGCGCGTGATACAGCACCGATATTGGTTTGTCACGATTGGAGTTTGGCATGGATAGTCTGGAGTTCACTAAACGAGTCGGTCATTGGTGTGATCAGTTGCTTGTGGATTGATCACACATTATGAGTTTCAACACTTAACCACAAAAAATTGTGTCTATAAGTTACTTCATATGGTCTGTAGACAGATATTGTACGGCTCTTAGGTTCATTGAAGCGCCATCAGATGTTAATGCGGCCCCGCGTTGAATGGATGACACAAGCTGATGAACGGATCATGGAGTTCCTACTAGAGAAAGATATCATCGCTTCACCATCTGTTATTGCAGCAAATATCGATTATACTGGAGAATATATTTCTCGTCGGTGCCGCACATTAGCAAATGCAGGTCTATTACAACGAGTAGATGCTACGAATTACAGGCTAACAGGCCTTGGAAAGGGGTATATCAAGGGAGACGTTGATTCAAGTGAGATCAGCAAAGGATCGTAAAGATATATAAACCACTGTTTCATCAATCGGGACTACCTCTCGATCTGATTTAAATACCATTCTAATAATAGACAGAGTGTGGCTAAGTGGCTCCGTTAAATCTCACAGTCGTTGATAGTTTTTAAGACTATGACGAGTACAGCGCGCATAGTCAGAAGGACGTAACAAGGACGAGCATCCAGATACTCCCCGTGTCAACTCGGCCAGGAGAAGGGTATTCCCGATACGGTAAGTGACTTGCATGCAGTATCTACTTTCGAAAGAGCGACTATCAAAAGTCTACTTGCTGTACATTTCTTCTAGTGCCGACTCTTCGCGTGCCAGTATCCTGATTCCCTCATGGATGCCTTCGGTGAGGACTGTCCATCCCATGTCCGTGAGTTCGTAGTACGAGTATGTTTCTTCCGTTCCAGTGGTCGGGTCTCGTCTGTTTTTGATTAGTCCCACCTCTTTCAGTGTCCGAAGTGGATAGTGGAGTGTATTATTTTCCTCACCAAGTACCATTGACAGTTCGCTGGTGCTGAGTTCGTTGTTTTCGGCAAGCGCCTCCATGATCCGGTATTGCTTCGGTTTTGAGGCCACCTCGTACATCTTGAGGTAGTCCTCAGGGGTGAGGATACTGTCTTCTGGCAGATCGGTGCCTATGTCAAACTTGTCACTCATGATTTGGATAATCTTCAGCCTCTATCAATCTGCTATCGAGATCGGAGAGGTATTCGTATGTGTCACGCTATGATAAGATTGAAATGAGACCATATTAAATATTTTTACCTTGGTTTTTGTCACAATTCGTATGATTTTCCGATCAATCCAGTCTACTTTTGATTCAAAGACTTAGGTACGGGATTTTCGTGGGCTCTCTGTATGTTGTACTCATCTCCTGTCAAAATCAGGGACTTCAACAGAACTAATCAAGTTTATGACCGTCGCTGCGTAGGTTTAGGACTTACAACAAGTCAATATCTACCTCACGAAACAGCATTTGGTTGGAGACACTACAATCAATGGGCGATTGATTAGGTCAAACTGGAGAAAAAGTCGAATCGAAGGCTCATTCGCCATCGCCTTGTCTCAATTAGCCAGTAGAGGTCTAAATAAGCAGGGCTGTTGGTGAGCCTGGCTTGCACAATGACAGTCAACCTCGATCCACTTGATCCACCCACGGCGAAGCAGATGTACTTGGACGAACGTCGCCAAGAAGTAGCAGATGCGACACTCCAGTCGCATGAATACCGCTTGAAACAATTTGTTCAGTGGTGTATTGACGATGGTATTGATAACATGAATGAAATTTCGGGCAGGGACATCCATCGGTTCCGAGTCAAACGTCGCAACAAAGACGAGCTAGCAACCGCGTCGATGAAGTCCCAACTCGCAACCCTCCGACTGTTTCTTCGGTTCTGCGCGAGTATTGATGCGGTCGAACCTGGCCTTGACGAAAAAATACTTCTGCCGACAACGACAGGAAAAAATGCTCGCGATGAACTTCTGACACATGACCGAGCACAAAAAGTGCTCACGCATCTCGAGAAATTTCAATACGCAACACTGGAACACACCTTACTTGCAGTTATATGGCACACTGGACTTCGAGTCGGAGCGGCTGTCGGCCTCGATATCAAGGATTACGACGCTGACGGACAGCACCTCAGACTTGTGCATCGCCCCGACGAGGGTACTTCACTAAAGAATCAGACTGAGAGTGAGCGTTTCGTAGCATTAAGTGACGCTATTTGTGATGTACTAGATGACTGGCTTTCCGCCAAGCACCCTCATAAATTAGATGAATTCGACCGGAGGCCGCTATTTGCTACTAATCGTGGTCGTCTCAGCCGCAACCGAGCACGGTCAATCGCTTATCAGTTCACCCGACCATGTGTGTACGAAAACAAGTGTCCACACGACCGGAAAATAGAGACATGTGAGTCGAGGCCAACTGAGTATGCATACGGCTGTCCATCGTCACTGAGCCCACATCCGATTCGGCGTGGGTCAATTACGTATCATTTGCAGTCCGACACTCCAGAGCGGGTCGTCAGTGATCGGATGGACGTTGGTATAGATGTGCTTGACCGACACTACGACCAGCGAACAAAGCAAGAAAAAGTTGAACAACGGCGCCGATATCTACCGGATGAGTAGAAAATATACTATATGTGTCAATCGACTTCCCAGGCATTTCTAACAGATTCTGCTCTATCTTCACGTCGCTGACGCTTGGTCCGCGGGTCGTAATGCTTCCTGATAATCTTCGTTGATACGTCAAAGCGCTCACTGGCTAAGTCAGGTCGGAGCCCTCCGCTGAGATGGTGAACGATTGCACCCCGTCGAATAGCGTGTGGGTAGTAAGAGTGAGAACAGACGTCTGAATCAGGACAGCAGGATCCATCACATACTTGATCCTCAGCTTCTATCGAAACCCATCGACAACTCGTTGCCTTGTACACCCAGCGCCGTAGAGTTGACCGTGATGCACGCCCATGCTGTGTTGTAAATAGTGGCTCGCGTCCGTGCTCATCGGTGATGTCTGGACGGGTGGTCTCAATGTAGAGCTGGATTGCCTCAACGACACGATCACTCAATTCGACGTTTCGTTCCCCATCGCCCGACGTTCTATCTGCTCCGTCTCCGTTTTTTAATCGTGTTCCTGTTTCCGGTCTGTGTCGGAACCTGAGTTCTCTATTTTCAGGGTCGAAGTCTTCGACATCGCTGGAATGAACTCCCCCTATGCGAGGACCGGCGTTCCAGAGCAGTTCGATGAGAGCGTGAATTTCAGTTCCCCGCCTCTTATTTCGAAGATGCTGAAGGATTTGACTAGCTCGCATTGACGGGATAGCCTCGTCACGAGCCGCCGGCGATAGGCCAATCTCTTCCTTGTCAAGTATTCGATAGACTGATTCGTCACAGAGATTTCGGTTACTTAGCCACTGTAGCCACGACCGAACATTCTTTGTATAGGTGTGGATAGTAGCATCCGCGTCGTAACTCCCCTGTAGTTCGTCAACATATGAGTCAACAAGCTCCGTAGAGATTTCAGACGGCTGTAAAGTTCCTTGCTCTTCGGCAAACTTAATGAAGTGCGGAATAGTTCGCTTGTACTGAGAGCGCGTAGATGGACTTCTATCTTGTCGACGAGTCAAGAATCGGTCGTAGAGGTCCGTTAGTTTCGGTTGACCCGTGTTGCCCAGAGCAGGACTGTTCTGTTCGATGTTGGTACTATCCGCAGTCAGGATCTGGCGAATAGTATCTGGGTTGTTGATGTCCGAAAGTGCTTTAGCCAGGGTATCTGTCATGATATTCACTCGGGAGCGTTTGATAGGGCGTACCACCAGATGTCGCTTGGACGGACTGGTGATGTAGTCAATGTATCCGATTCTGTAGAACTCTGAACGGCAGAGCTGATTTTTCGACTTTCTTGTTTTATTCCTCGACGTAGTGTTGAGTGAGAAGCTCGACCATGGTGTGTGGTGAATAGGGGTTCCGTATTCTCTTGATCAGCCGCAGTTCGATTCAATCGGATGTACTCTTTCAGAGTGCGATAGGTTCGCTTGGGAAGATCGACTTCACGGCTTTCCACAAGGTTTGTTGAACCGACGAGGTAAGTCTCTGATATCCCGATTTGAACCGTTCCTCTGTCCAAGTCTATATTTTCGAGATCCAATTTCTGGACTAAGCTAGGTCGGCCTTTTACTCCAAGAATAGTTTCAACATATGCATGCACCCGAGACCCGTAGGCGCTTTGCTTAAGATAAACTAGTAACTTAGAGATAGATTCTTCCGACGAACACAGTTGGTCTTCATTTCGTGATGATTGCTCTTGTAGAGGCTCAAAGATTCCGGATACATCCACGCTTGTTTCTTCACTGAGCTCCTCAGAAACCCGCATTGCGACAATTTCGGGTTCATCATATCGGATATACGATACGAGGTTTACCAGTGAACACAGGTACCCGTACACCGTTTCATCTGTGTAGTCCGGAGCTCCCGTAAGTCTGCCAGCAAAGCGAGCGATAAGACTCTCTAATTCAGTGTGGGGTGGTACTGAATCGACCCAGTCAACGAATGACCTGACTGCTTGCTTGTGCGACCAATACGTAGTCTCAGGTACAGTATCTTCTAAGGCTGTAAGGTATGTACTGGCAGCCGTTTGAAGGCTCTCGTATCGACTTACAGGCTGTGTAGCGGGTGTATTCATTGAGATTAGTCGAGAGATTGTTGATTATTACTGTAGGATATGGCCTACTAGAGTTGGTTATGTATTCTGAGATTCGTCTGATGACTCTGAATCTGAGTCTGACCGCTCCTCTCCTCGATCTGACCTACTCTTCATATCTCGGAACTCATCGAGGTACGGCCACTTCCGCTGTGTAGCACATTCTGAATCAGTGCACTGGTAGTTGTGTGCTGACCAGTCACCATCTAACTCTCTCTGACCGTTGCACCGCATTGGCTCACCACAGGTCGGGCAGAGTATTTTTAGAACTGGCGAGGTGCTAGTTGCGGCGAACAGTCCGAACCGGAATGCCGCTGTATCAGGGTCAAGTGTGTCTGGGCTTTCCTTGCTATCTGAATACGTGCGACCAATTTCTTCGACAATGTCCTGCGCAGACTGGTATTTTTCTTCTCCGAGGAGTTGTAGATTCGAGTCGGGAACTACTCGGTCTTCATCGTCTATCTTGTCACTGTAAATAGTAATTGACGGCTCTCCAACGTAGATGCGATTCTGGATCGCTTGCTTGACACCGTAATATGTGAGGTTGTTTTCAATTTTGTTTCCATATTTGCGGTTGAGGTACCGAGCTGTCTCAGCGTAAGAATGGGTTTTGAGGAATCGGTCAAACATCGCGTCCACTACGTCTACTTCCTCACTACACACCTCTAACCACCCGTCATCAGCGAGATTGTATCCGATAGGGACTTTATCATACCATGAGTCCCAGTCTTTATCATCTACAAAGTTGGAGATTTTCGACCGTAGTGAACTGCGACTTCGGTATTGTGTAGACATGTGAGCGACCAGCGAGTGCATCGTCGCCTGTATGAGATCTTCCAACTGAGAGATGTCAAGGGGCCCAGTGGGGGTAAGGATAGTTACATCATGATCTGATTTCAGGTTAGCAATGAAAGCGAGTGTTTCTGGTGCTGATCGGCCAATTCGGCTAATATCGTCCACTATGAGATGTGATATTTCACCCATTTCGGCCAGAGCTGCGACCTCCTGAATCCCAGGACGATTGAAGTCTGTGCCGGTTTCTCCTTCGTCAACAATTGGGTCGCGGATCAGCACGACATCATGATCCTGTGCTACCTGCTCAAGATCAGCAATTTGGCCTTCAAGGCTTTTTGACTCGGCGTCGTCGTCTGCACTCCTTCGAGCATAGATGACTCCGTTCTCGCCATCAGATCCATCTTGATCATCTCCAGGGTCCTCGGATTCAGGTCCGCTATTTTTAGCTTTTCCCGGATGGAATGCACTGAGTTTATTTTGTATATGTGGCTTTCCAGTTTGGTCAATATGATCTGACGTGCCGCTTTCACTCAGCGAAAGGTCGAGGTATGATTGGATCCGCGCACACGTGGCACGTGTGACGTATGATTTGAGAACCCCCCTCATCGAGTCACACTGGTTTCGGCCTTCTTCGTTCACTAAGTTCAGTAGATCGCCGGTCTCAATATCTCCAGCAACGTTTTTTAACCACTGTACAGAAGTGATATACTCAGGTATGATATGACCAGCCTTGGCTGACCATATCATATTTGCCCCTTTACTACTGGGCAGAGCTAATAAAGGGGGAGAATTCGCTGTCAAGAAATTTGACTGAACTGTCCACGGGCTAGTCTTGCACACTTCGTTCGTTTGAGCTGGTTTCGCTATCATCCGCGTACTAAATCATAGGTGGTCGTGATGTACGGATGCTTGGCAAGAAACCCCCTTTGCTGATTGGTTATTTAAATCAATCTAAGAAAAGCATATCTCCACTTGGTTTTATAAACCACTTCATGGACACAGATCCTTGGTGGATTGATCCAGAGAGAAACCAACCCCAGCGATACGTTTTAAACAGCCAAGATAGGCTCTACTGTGCACATGGAGACTGTGGGTCGTACAACGAGGCAAAGTTGATAGAACGTATTAGAGATAACCGCATCAAAGAGTTTCCTGAGCGAATTCAAGACCTGATTGATGATATAATGCTAGTTCACTATTCTGATCAAGAATTTCTGGATTCCGATGAATGGGATCAACTCTGGAAAGAGCTAATTGATGTAGACCAGAGGTCTGATAAAATTCCTAATCAAAATATCCTAACTCCAATTGATTCTTCAAACGAAGCTCAGTTTGGCTTTGAATTGGGTCGTATCTTGGGACTGCTAACTAGTGCTGATTCACCTGTAGAGCCGCTAATATGGGGTATTCTTCAAGGGATATTGGCAAGCGGAGCCAAAGACGTAGAGGGCCAAATAGACGTAATGGAATACATGATATTACAATTTGAAAACCGGATTGAAGAACGTCGTCAAGAGGCGGAAAATATAGTTAAAAATAAATCCTTAATCAATGAATCAAGTGAAGATGTCGAAGAGCGAATGAAATACGTGTCTCCAATCTAACAACATCAGAGCTACTGCTGGAGAACTTGGGGTTGTACATGAGTTTGTTGGTAGAACGCTTCAATATCCAGATTATGATTTAGAAGAAGATATGCAGTCTTATATTAAACAGCGTAACCTGCTTGCTGTAGATAATTTAAGACAACAATTAGAACAAGATTCAAAAATAGTGGAAAATAGGATCAAGCAGGGTGTGGAGGTTTATAAGGTACTCCAGTATATGCACAATGAGTCACGGGTTGACCATTCTATAGAGACTGAAAATGAACAGTCACCACCCACGCCGCCAGAATATGTTATAAAACCAGTACATAAAGACCAATTTCCGTTTGGTTCAAAAAAGCGCCATATGTTGGTGGCTGTTCTAAACCGACTCTCAAGTAAGGCTGATTATGAGTTATATACACATAAACCAGTTGTTGAACAAGTAGGTAATGAATGGAAGCTGACAATGTATGGTGACTTACTAACTCATACTGTCTTTGAACAAAAGGACAGCACATGGGTATATACTTACTCTACCGATCAGCATAATCTGAAAACGCGACAAAAAGAATTGATAGCTGAGTTTGTTTCGTCAAAATAAGCTATTCCACGTATCACTACCAGATCAATTCTTGTTGAGAACAGTCCAGACAAGTCAATCCGTCAGCGATATCCCGAACAGGTTTTGTATCGGTGAAATATCTCCCACACTTACTGCAATTGACTTTCTGAATAGAGGGCCGTGGTCGTCACACCATCCGTGTTCGGTTAAGAAAATCGGCAGACTAGAGCGATATTTTCGTGAATCGTCGAGGTGAGTGTCATGTTGAGCGGAAGCTTATGCTGATCGATGTAGCTATGGTGCACTGAGTGCACTAGAATACGAGAAGAAACGATGACACGAACGAAATTCGGCATTTCACCCTCACCGCAGATTGCTCATCACCTCGATGATCTTGTAGAGGACTGCGTTGATCTCGGAGCCAGCCGCTCCGAGATCGTCGAAGCAATCCTCACAGCATATTTCGACACTGATGAAGACCGCAGTACCACAACGCGCGAGTTGATCGTTCGACTTCGACAAGCTCGCCAGAACTGACCGTAGTGCACTTGGTGCACCACACTTCTGATCACCAGCTCTACGCAAAGCGTTGAAGAATTATTCGTCAGTTGCAAAAAGAAATTATGGTTGTTTTTGCCTACTCTATCTCACTGCAGTCTACTGATTTCTCGTCTTAACCGAACACCAATGGTCGTCACACTATGACTGCATTGTTTTTGATCACGTGAGATAAGAGATCGGCTAATTGATTCACCTCAGTCCCCCGCAGTACAACTCCTATCTCCAGATTCTCGCTGAATCCGTACTTGGTGAAATTTGCGCTCCCTAGATAGGCGGTATCGTCATCTACAAGCAGTACTTTAGAATGTAACGTATACAACGGCTTATCAGAGTCTGGTCTCGGTTGATAATAATCGTACACAGTCAGCTCGCCATCGCACTCTTCCGCGACTGACACCAGTCTTTCGATAGCTCTGAAGTTCGGCTCGCCTTGTTCCAATTCTCTTGAGACCAGAATCAAATCGACTCCCCTCTCCAGCGCCCCTTCCAGACCAGGAAAGAGCCAGTCCATGCCACTGACTTCCAAATACGGGCTAACCAATACGAGTGACTCCTCAGACTCACGGCACAAGTTTAGTAATCGACTCGTGATTTGTTGCATACCGAAGTCTACAGGATCGTAGTCTTCGAACGCTGGATCCTGGCTCGGGAGGGTACAGACAAACTCAAACGAGGGAGGGTCATTCTCCTCTGATTCCACGTCTAATACCTTTCTGACTCTTCGAGCGTCTATCAAGAGGTCTACACATGCTTCGTATTGTTCTGTCAGCGCTCCAGTGGGAGAGGTGATGTACCCACGGGTATTGAGGAAATCAATGAACGTGTACACTACGTCAGGTTCTATTCCTTCAGCAACCTCGGCAAGATCGGTGTCGGTCTGTCTGTCACCCGAATTCGTTGACTTGATCACGCCGGCAATGACTGAGTCGATCGTACGGGAATCCCCCAACAGAAGTGCGAGATCGACGGCATCTTCTAATTGAGACTTTCTCTCCCTCATCGGATTAGAGATTGATGTACCCGTTCAGGTTACGGTCGGCCATCGTCTTCGAGCCGAAAACGAAGTCTCGACCCAAGTTTCGATTGAGGTGCGTACACGATACTTCAGAGAGATACATGCAGTTGTGGCATGCAGACCCGTCCCGACTACAGACGGGATCATACACACAGTCGTTACCTCGACGATCAACCTCGCCGAGGAGTTCACGGAGACTCGCTTCGATAAGAGTGTACAAGCCTCCGATGTTGAAGTCGGTCCTCTGATTGCTGTATATGACGAAAGAAAGCGATCTCGGGAGGAGGAATTCGGCGAGACTCGTCCGAGACATGCCCGATAGTTGGGTAGCGTGTTTCAGGACGAGATGAGAGTACGAGTGTACCAGATGGTAGACGAAGTACGTGATGGCACTAGCACGTTCCTGCTCGTCCTCGGCTTCGATCGGTATCGTCTCGAAGTCGGGGATCTCGCCGACGTTTGCAACCAACCACGCGCGGACGTCGTTTTCGTCCCACTCTGAGAGAGGTTCCGTATCGGCTGGTTCTGCTTCTGTCGTGCCGAGCCAACTGTCTACTTCTGCAGCGTTCCAGTCTTGCAAGGTCGGGATCGGTCGTGCACCAGGGATCGAACTGGAGACGATATCGTCTCGAAGTTTCTCTGCGAGTTCGTCGTCAAGGCGGCTGTTCGAGAGGAGCCAGCGCATGACTCGCATTGGCTCTAGACCGAACTGAACTGCTTCCGTCTCTACTGTATCGGCAAAGAGCGGTGTACCGTCACCTGATGAATCGACCTGAGATTCTGTGAAAGCTACGAGTCTGGAGTCACTAGGTTCGCGATTGAGACGTGTGAATCCGAAAACGACGTTCGTGATAGGGAAATCCTCGATGAAAGCTGCTTCCGTGAGTCCGAGTTCTTCCAGTTGATCTTCTACTTGGTCTGCTCGAAGCTGTCTCTTCTGTTTACTCTGAGGATCGTCGGCACCCGCTTCTAAGATTACGTCGCGCGCCGTACGCCGGTCTAATTGAAGATCGGCACTGAGGTACTGAAACACGTCGTAGACTGCCTGCTGTCGGCGGTCGCCTACTCGTTGCTCCACATCCAAGAACGGGACCATCTGGACTACTTGATCCCCGATGGGGTCGCCTTCGTCTTCCATTTCTTCCAGTTGTTCTTCAAGATTTTCGATCTGTGATTTGATCTCCTTCGCTCCGCTATCCTTGTACATCCTCCGGTACTGCTCTAACTGCCATTCGACTTCTTCACGCTCTTCGTTCGCTTGCCGGGCATCCAGCTCTATGTCTTCGATAGGATCCGAAGAGATGCCAAGATAACGAGCCATAACCGCTTTGGCGAAGCGGGGATCTGACGCGTCGGCAGACGAGCCAGATCCGATATCGATCACGGTCAAGTGCCTGGGCTGGTAAGCTGAACTCGCTCGGTGGACCGTGAGTTGCATCCGAGGATTCTGGAGGTCGCAATCACACCACGCTTCGATGTCTTTCGAGTTTTGGCAGTTCAAACACCGCCACTCTGCGTTCCGGAACCGCTGGCTTCCGTAGCTCTCGAACTTCCAGTCGTCGAAGCTACCACACTGGCTACACCTGCCAGGTCTCGGTGTCCGGAGTTCGCCACACTCGTGGGCGAACACGAACTGGTGCTGTTGTAGCTCTCCGTTACAAGAGTCGTGTTTGCATCTGAGACTACGATTGTACGTCGCGACTTCGTCGGTGTCGTCAAACGTATGTATTCGCTCACACGTAGTACAGCGGAAGAGGAGAGGGAACAGAGAGGTATCTACCTCACGTGGTTCTACAAGCTGGAAAGAATCTGGATATTGTGGGAATCCGATAGCCCCGTATCCAGAACCCTCTTTCCACGCGTGGACTTTGTTGAGGACTTGCTGCCCGAGGAACGCGACGTCAAGGTCACTCCGTTCCACTCCGTCGATCCCAACAACCTGGTGTATGCCGCTACCACCCGTGTAGTCGAAGGTGTTTCCCGGAAGGTAATTGAACAGAACCTGAGACTTGCCTCGTTTCATGTAACCATCGTCGCTCATCTTTTACCTCCGTGAAAGGGTGTTGAACAGTTGTCTATTCTCGCGGTCGTGTGGTTTGAACGGGATCGGTTCGTCAATATCACGCAGGCTCGTCATCGGTCCGGGGTTGAGTGCGTCACTGGCCATATCTGATTGAATGTTCTCTAAGTTGGTGAAGGCGCGATCACGCTCCCTATCGAGTATTTCTCTGAAAGCCTCTGGGAGCTCACCGATCAAGTCGCTGCCGTAGGATTTCTCCAATAATTCCTGAAACTCGGTACTATCGTTGATGCTGATCCCGTAGGAAAGACCACGTCCCGACTGGAGAGAGCGGATCAAGTCACTCGTCTGATCACCGAAGAAGAGCCGTTCGCCACTCTCGTACAGCCACTGGTTGAGGTTCCACGCGAAGATCATGCTCGGTAGCGTCCGACGAACGCTGAAGTGACTCCAACGGTTCAACGGAACTGGTTCAACGAGCCTGTCGAGATACTCGTGGTACTTTTCAAACAGGTGGTAGTGGCTCTGATCCCGCTCCCTAGCAGGGTTGAAACAGAGAAACACGACACCAGGATGCTTACGACCTGCTCGTGAGCTTGATTGGATGTACTCGGCTGTCTGACGCGGCATCCCGAAGAAGATCATGGAATTGAAACGATCCACGTCCACACCATGACTGATCATATTCGTCGCAGCGATGGTGTTGTAACGGTCTTCGACTTCTTGAGGAGGGTCTTCGAGATTGCCAAGAATGTCTTCGACATCGTCGAAGGGTGTATCTCCGGTGAGTTCGGCGAGATACGGCTCACGAAGGCCGTCCTCACGTAGATATCCCGCGATCTGCCCCCGCATCGATTGAGTGAACCGGTTCTTGTCCCGTTTACTGATCGTATAGGTGAGAGCCGTCTCGTAGAGGTCAAGTAGATCCAAGAGGTCGTCGTTTTTTTGGACGGTCTCGAACCCCAATTCTGCGATGAGATCCAGTTTGGAGTGCGCTTCTTGAGCCTCCTGACGTAGTGATTCGATGGCTCGTAAGTAGAAGTAATTCAGTTGGATGATGGCGTTGATGTGGGTCTTCCCGTGAGGCATGATGCCCACGAAGTGCCGTCTAGTCGTGTCTTTGGTCGTCGCGTAGAAGTTTTCCCCAACTTCAGGTCCCTGAACCGGGAAGCGCTCCGCCTTCCGGAGGTACAGTTCTCGAGCCTGTTCGTCGTACTCTTCGATTGTCGCTGTCGCCCCGACGATCTTCGTCCGCTGTTCACCGTTGTACCTCTGATAGGCATCTACGAACGTCTCGAAGTGACTATCGAAGGTTCCAAGAGACTCTTCCAAGAGGTGGAGTTCGTCTTGAACCTGGAGACCTGGTGCGATATCGTATGGACTTCCGAAGGGTGTCTGTTCTAACCGGACCAAGTGCCGACCTTCGTCGGAGTTATCGCCACCGTATCGAGAGTGGCATCCGTACTTTTCGGTGCATTCGTCGAAACTTGCGAAGCCGTGGTCGGGACACCAGTGGGACATCTTCCCCGCGTAGAGATGAGCCGACTTACGCTCGTACCCTACAGCAGTTATCTTGTCGATAGTCCCGACGATCATCGTCGGTGCGTATCGATACAACTCGTTATCCACGATGTGGATCGGGAGTTCGTCGTCGGCGAAGATCCGATAGTCCTCGCTCCCGTGGCGATCTCGGCCCTGATAGGCGCACTTGTCGGCAGAGGCCGTGCAGTAATGAGCGAGTCGAAGATCGTCCGTGGCCCGAATCTTCACCTCACTCCCGCAGACCGGACAAGAAGGGAAGATCTTCACTTCCTCTCGCAGAGATTCCGCTTCGGGATCCGCGTAGCGTTCGAAATCCCTCAAGAAGTCCTCAGGCTCGGCACTCCGGCCTTTCGCGTAGTTACTCAACTTGTTGGGCGTGTTCTTCGATCCGACCAAGTATCCTAACGTGAACGGGAAGTACCCGTCTCCCTCGATGTCGGTTTCCTGAAGGCGGAGTAATTCTGCATGCATCAGAATTTCGCCGATACGCTGGGTCTGCTGGAGTGAGAGGAGGCGTAGTGGGAACCGAGTCCACGCGGTGACGCCGTATTGCTTCCCTCGCTTCCGATCGAAGAAAGCGTTGAACACAGCCAAACCGAGATACGCCTCAGTTTTCCCACCACCAGTCGGGAACCACAGGATATCTACCACGTCAAGAGCTTCTAAATCGCTCCCGTCGAAATTCTTCGCGTCTTCACCTTCACGCCAACTTACTTCAGCCCACTCGTCGTACTCTCTGCTTGCGACATCTGGAACGACGCGGAGAATGAAGACCAACTGGAACAGCCGCCACGAATCGTACTCCATGTCGCCTTCTTTGTCGGTTACTTTCTCGACAAAAGTCTCGTTCATCAACTCAAAGGACCGAGCAACGTGGCCGTCACCACTGGACAAGTCCCAGCGGAGACACTCTATCCCACGGCGGAACCTCTGAATCTCCTGTCTAAACGCCTCACGGTCTTTCTGGAAATCTTCTCTGTCCTCTGTTCTGAAGTCCGGGTCCGACTCGTACTCCTCCAAGTACTCGTCGTATGTTTTCGATCCGTACGTCTCCATCTGATCTGCGATGTTCTCCAACGCGTCCAATCCACCACGCTCAAGATCACTCAGTGTCTCGAAAGATGTGTCTAACGAGTTAGCAAAGCTGTCTGGATCGCGTGTTACGTATCTTCGCTGACGATGAGTAGGTAAGTACGCCGTTCGGAGTGTCGATTCGTCGACACGGGTGACAGTACAGTTCGTACCGTGCCCCGGTAGTTTGCGGTCGTATCGAAAGTCTTCGTCAAGCCGTTCAAACGTGAAGTCTTGGAACTCGCCTTTGCTAAGAGATATTTCTGCGGTGAGATCGAAGAGTGTCGTATCGTACGTGTCTGCTCCGTATTCGGTATCGTACCCGGTGGTATCCGCGTTTGGACTCGACGTATTTTCGATCGTCAGTGTCCCACGGACCAGACCGTCTTCCTCCGCGAACTCACATTGGACGTCTAAGTTCCACGGTGGAACGAAAGGAGAGTCAGAAGCCTGCTGGACGATCCGTTCGACGATCGTTTCGAAGTTCTCTCGCTCTACATCGCTTTCGTCTCGGCTGAGTAAACCTGGCGGAAGCTGATAGTCCCCCGTGTAATCATCAACTTTGACGTGGCTGCCAGTATCGGCGCCGTCCAAATCTCCCAAGGTAATTGACTGTGGGTCGGGAAGATCAGCTGCGGCTCTCCAAACTGGTGGGCTCGAATGTTCTTCGTCGATAGTGCGTACCCGATCTTGTAGCCGATTAGTGAGAGTGCGTAGAACCGATCGTTCGACGCCAGCAGTGACTATGTCACGTTCTTCGAACTGGTCCATGGAGGGGATCGTGACTTCGATAGGAGACGATTCGAACTCTATTCGGCGGAAGACCTGGGCGAGTTCTCCTTCGCCGCCCTCTTCTTCAGAGTCCTCGTTTCCGGAATCTTCATCAGTCACTACAGCTACTGCGCCATCACCGGTCTGCTCGTCGTAAGTCGGGAACGACCGATAGTAGACGTTCCCCGAGACTACGACAGTGAGTTCTGTCGCTGTACGGGGATCGAAAAGAAATTCGGCTTGTATAGCAGACGGTGAGAGTTTCGCCTGAAGGTCTCGTGAGAGCCCACTGTAGTCGGCCTGTTCACTCGAGATAATCGAACCAGCAAAGTACGTGTCTGAAGGGAGGTCGGCCATCGCCTTATCGTCGCCACCACGCTTCCCGGTACCGCTGATCTCTGCTAAGACACGGTCACCGAAGTAGCGAGACAGGCGGTCCTGATCACGGTACTGTGCATCGCCTGCATCTTTTGGTGGTTCGTCTATGAACCCCGAATGTGACGGCGACATCTACTGGAGAGTGCCAAGAGGTAGCATATTAATCTGCCGCCGAAAATATATTATGTGCATGTTTTCAATCCCCTCTGACCACTTTTCCGACCTTCCCTGCTTCGACTTCGTAGGTTTCAGTCGAGACACTCTCTACAGTCTTCGCGACGGTCGCGTCTTGGACGTCACTGACCCGGAGTCCGCACTCTTCCAAGAGCCACTCGTCTGAATCGGCGTCGTGAGCCGAAAAAACGATACTTCCCAATTTGTTTCCGACGCGGACGTGGAGGCTTCGGACCTCTTCTAGTCCAGCGAATATTTCCTTGCTGTGTCCTTTGAGCACTTCGACATCGTATAGTTCCCCGAGTGCCCGGATCGGGGCTGGTGAAGAAGGTCCTATCGTGCTCTTCGTGAGCCAGTTGTAGATAGCCTGTGCGCCTCGAGTCACATCTGGCTCGTCGTGTTCGTGGGCGTATTCTTCGAGATCCTCTTCGATGAGTTCCGCCATCCTATGTCGAGTCAAGTCTATCATCGGTTGCGATGGATCTTCGTTGTGGGCATTTTCGACGTCGCGCCAGAACTCAACTACGTGATCGATTCCAGTCGTCCAGAGATCTAACATGGACAGGTAGCGCTGGAACTGCCCACGGCACTCCGAGTGAATCTTCTCAACTACGTGTTCGAACACGTCACGTCGGCTGTCGTCTTCGATAAGGAGAAGTTGATCACCACGTTCCAGGCTGGCTGTCGATCGGCGTTCTCGACTCACTCCTCGTTTCCCATCTACGAGGGCCCACACTAATCCAGAAGGCTCTTCGAACATGTAGTCTCCGTCTACAAACTCGACTTTTAGGGCATCTGTATAGCCCTCTTCGCCCGAAGCACTCGTAACGTCGCTCCGACCTTCGTCGATAGTCTCACGTTCTGATCCATCATCGTACGAGAGCTCTTCTTCCCAGAACTCGTCGGGGTCACCGTCCGAAGAGAGCCCTTGCAAGTCGATGGAGATATCGTCAGGTGAGATGGTGTGGCTCGCGCCGATTCGGTCAGCACTGGGTTTGGAGCGCCCTCCAGATGAGGTCTTCTCTGTCTCAATATTAGTCTGTCCAGACTGGATCTCGTCTTGACGATCGCTGTACGTCCTTGGTCGTGGTGTCCGTGGTTCGGCTTCTGACACGTATCTCCGTAGGCCCTCGGTTTCGATCTGTAGTTCCTTGGCAGTACCATATTGAACACTGGGCCCAGCCCGCCAGTCAGCGGTCTCTGAGACGTCACGGAGTCGTTTCTCTAGCCGATCGGTCTCCCACTTGTACGAGAGGAACTGTTGCTGGGGTGCCGCCCCAGATTGTACAGTCGCGTAGTGACTCCGCGTCGGAACACCGGGGAAGATCAGAACGTCCGATTCGGGGACAGTATGGGGGTTATACAAACTGTGGAACTTGATCTCGTCCTCAAGAGCACCGTGTCTGGAGAACTCGGTCTTCTCAGCGACAAAAGAACGGAGTAGCGACTCTTGCTTGCGGGTCGCAGTCAGGATTGTTACCTTCTTGTCCTCGTCTCTCGCGGTGCGAATCTGTTCGGCAATGGTGTCGGCTTTCGGGTTGTGTACCGTCAAAAGTTCGATCATCTGCTCAAGCCCATCGCACGCGTCTTCTAACATGGGCCCCGCACCAGGAACGTCTCGTTCCAGAACCTCCGCTCTCGACCGTAGTCGATCAACCTTCCCTTCGAGGGTGTTACTCGCTCCCCAGGATCGACTGTCGTCGAGTGCAGAGAGAGAATCGTGGAAATCTACCGAAGTTGGGAGGGTGTCGAGATACATATATAAAAAGTAAGTGCTACCGATCACGTCGTTGCTCTCACCAGAGTACTCGTCGTCTGTTCCCTTCGGGAAACGCGCTGCTTCACCGATTAGCTGGTAAGTTTCGCGAGCAACGGGTTCAAGATCGCCGTACGTCAGCGGCACTATGGATCGAGAGATCCCTTGTCGGATGTTCTGTAACGAGTTTTGTGCATCGGTGAAAGGAGATGGGAGCGAGCCACCGTCACTAGCAGTTCGTTGCCCATGGAGATGGCTATCGTCGGCGACTCCATGGAGCAACTCTTCGGGAGCAGATTCAAGCGCGGACGGTGACCATCCCCAGAACAGTATCGGAGTATCTCGGTCATCGTTGTTTTCTTCCAGCCGATCCAAGTATGGGTGGTTCGGTGAGTCGAAGACCATGATTCGGGGAATGTCTCGCTCTTCGGCCAGATACCGATACGTCTCTTGGGTCGATCTATCGTCCAAGAGTCCTGTGGTGAAGTCAAGGAGGAGACCCGAGAGTCGCAGATCTTCAGAGAGCGTATTAGCGATTTTCTTTCCGAACGTCGTGTGGACAAGGGATGCGGTGAAAGGGTTGTCCGGGTCCCAGTTCTGAGGCTTGTGTCCTGTAATATACGACAGTCTGCTACCGTCTCCAGTCTTGACCATGGGGGCGGTGAAGTGGCCGAGTGGTTCTGGTTCGATGTCGTCCCCTGGCTGATGACGAGGGCCGAGTCCGAGTTTGAAATACTGCTCACGGATTCCAGTTCGATTACTCACGAACAGGGCAGGCGGAGTTGAACCTCTCGCTTGGAACCCGACTGCCAACAACACGGGGATCTGCACGTAGGAAGGTGGTGACGGATAGATCAGCGCGATATCACGACCCGACTTGTATGCACTCGCTGCAGCAGCAACGTACGACCGGTCAAAACGTGAGAGAGCTGTTCTCTTACCCTCGTAGTAGAGTCTCCCGTCTTCGTCGGTGACGAGAACAGGCGCTGAGCCACCTTCTATATCAAGTACGTCACTGTTAGACATAGACCATCAAAAACGTTGATTTCAGTGAGTCATAAATCAGAGGGTTATATTCACTTATTGATAAGCTGTATCTTGGCGTATTTCAAGGCGAAGGATCGACGGAAATCGAATTTCCACTCAGTCTACGAATTACCGAGTCGGACGTTCAGATCAAGAGAGACGTTTGATGAGCGATCGGACTTCGTCGAAAGCAGCTTCCGCTTCGTCAACAGTCGTATGATACTCACTTCCGATCAACTCCGTAAAACCAGGTCGGTGATAGTCAGGGCCTGCGGTTTCAGCAGCTTCGACGTACCACTGAGAACCTCTATGCTGGAGAGACACGACTCGAATAGGTATGTCCGTGCCAACGAGATCAACCTCGGAACAATCCCAATCATACTCACTGTCGTCTAACTCACGGACCCACTGGTATCCGTCAGTATCGAAGTGCTCCCGCTGCCAGCTACATCCGTTTATAACGATTGTTTCTTCAGGGAGATCCTCTTCGGCGTATTCCGCGCTCATAAGACTACCGTCACATCCGATGTTCTTATGGATTGTTGTCGGCTATTCTATCTTATCTTCACACATTCAGAATCTATCTGAAAATCCAGCACCTCGCATCTCCCACTATTCCTGCAACTTGAAACCGCACTTTAGGCAGTGCCGGTCACCAGCAGGGTAGCGACAGTTCACCAGCTAACGGGGACATTCACAGACCCTTCGTTTGAGCAATCACCTGACGTCTTGGATGACCCGTCTCGTGAGGTTGCGCGCATCCTCTTCGGATAGCGCTTCAAGCTGGACATTAGTCAGGGCGTGATTGAACCGTCGTGTGGCTTCGTCGATGACACCCGATCTCTCGTCAGCAAGTTCGTCACAGATAGCGACGACAGCTGGCTGATACCGTGCGAACCACCGATCGAAAACCTTGTTGACGATCGTCTGGTTCGCGAACACCTGCTCTGTTAGGGTGTAGTCATCTCCATCGGACGTGAGTTCGGCGATCCACCATAGCCGGTGGATCGCGTTAGAGTAGAGATCAGAGCCAGCGCCGAGAAACTTCTCACGCATCGCGGCTTCGGAGCGGTACTCCCAGCGATGGCGAACGAAGTCTGGATACCGATCAACCGCTATCCAGTGCCACAGACCAGGATCACCAGCGGTCCGCCGCGTGATATCCAAGCACTGGTGGACGTCCTCAGCAAGGGCACCGTCCATCGCAGTATCGGTTTCAGAATACTCGTTCAAGATTCTCTCGACACTTGAGTCAAGAGTCTGGAGATTGCCCGTCGCTCCACTTGGCATCGGTTCAACGTACTCGTCTAACGCCTCGTCGGGGATTTTCGCCTCTCCCTTCAGGAACTCTTCGCCAACGAGTCGCTGCCCGTCTTCGACTAGTCGATATAGTTGGTTCTCTTCTGTCATATCAGATTCGGAGTCCTTCTTCCATGAGGTTGATGAGTTGTGTTCTCGGGTCAATGTACTCCTGTAATTCTCGATCGATTCGTTCCATCAAGTGAGGTAACGTCTCAGGGTCGTCAACGTCCGCTCGCAGTTTGTGGGCAGCTTCAGAGACGTCGTCTACCTCGTAGAGGTTTCGAGCGAACGTCTCAACGACAGTCTGTTGCCACTCGTGTTCAACGTCACCGTCTTTGTCGATTGCACAGGCTGCCCGAACGATCAGCTGAGACCAGACACCGTAACTGATCTCGTCAAGAATCACGTCTCGCATCCGCGCTTCAGCCCCGACCGAACCTTGGCTCTGGAGGATATCGGTGATCCGAGGGTGATCCGAGTTTATCCACAGTTTCGGGCGTTTCTCGTTACGGAAATCAAGGTAGTAGAGCTTGTCACCCTCTGGAAGATGAGCCGCGCGTGAGAAGCTGACCTCTTCACCGTCAATCGCTGGCGGTTTCTCTCCAGGTGGAAGATCTACGATGACGGAGTAGATTGTCCCGCTAGCCAATCTGAAGTTCTTCTGTCCAGCGTACTGTCCATCAGTAGATCTATCTCGTGTTCGTACGAGGTACGGGCGCAGTTCAATCGTCCCTCTGACCATCTTCTTCGGTATATTCACCGTCGCGTTGTACGAACCAGGGCCGGTGGGTTCGTCAGATACGATCGCCTTCTCACGGTAGATCGTCTCGTGGCAACGCACCGCGACGTAGAGTTTCGCTGGTGGCGCGTCACGCTCTGACTCCGGAAACACGTCTTCGACAGTCTCCTCCGGGATGTATAAACGTCCGAACAAGGTGACCTTCCCCCAATCTTCACTCTCCTCCGGCGACGGGAGCGTCTGTGTCAAGTCAATCTCGGTCTGACCTGCCTTGAGATCTAATCTCTTCGGTTTCGACCCATCTACGGAGTACTCTTCCAGTGCGAAGTCAAGGCCACCGTCTCGGTATTTAAACGGGAGGGTCGTACTCCTGTGACGTTGCGTGTGTTTAGTCAAGATTCGTCACCTTCCGTGGTCTGGATCTCCGCCCTGATCTCGATCTGTGTCTCACCGACTTTTCCGCTCAGCATATCTTCGTTGTCGGTCGCATGAGAGTGGCCTTCGAACGAGGCGTTTTCCGTACTCGCCTCTGCCACTAATCGAGCTGTCCCGTTCTCGTGAATCTTGGTCACGTTTTCGGCGTCCACAGTGATCGATTCGACGGGGATCTCGTCGGATCTCGAACCGTCCTCGCCGATACCCGTGAGCGATATCTCGGCGGTCCACCCCTGGAAATTTTCCACGATCGGTTCGATTCGGCCCGAAAACGTCCAACGCTCACCGTCGAACCGAGAAGAACTCTCTATCTCGAATACTTCTGACGGGGCAGAGTTACCCGTCGCCCTGGGTGCCCCGTTTCCGTGGATCGGGAACCGGTTCAGCACGTTATCAGAGAGGATATCTGTGCCTCCGTTACTCTTGGCAGCGAGGTGACGGAGGCCGTCACGCATCGTCTCGAACATGTCCTCAAGAGCCGTCCTGAACCCACGCTGGTACTGTTCTCGTAGATTCTCGGTAGACTCCCACTCATCGTGTTCGGGAGGTTCGGCGAAACGTAAGAACCGATCAACCTCTTGGTCGGGGTCGGATGGTGGGAAGTCGGTACGTGCCTCCCCGCTGGCGAGTATAGCGTGGAAGTTCCGGTCACCGAAGGCTACTCGGCTCTGATCGTAGTACTTCACGACCATCCCTGCACCTCTGAACAGGGCCACTCTGTTGAGGTAGGTGTCGTCGTCTGCTGGAGAGGCCAAGCGAGCAGCCAGTCGGACTTCGCCATCTGGAGTCTCGGTACCGTCTGCCCGTGGAGGGATGTTCAGCGGGATATTGAGTCCCGCGACGTCACCAGGACTGTCGAGCAACTCGTTCTCCGTGAATCGAGACTTGAAACACTCAAGAAACGGCCGGATGGACGGGACGTCCTCCGTCTTCGCTTCGTACGTCTCCTCCGAAGTCTCAACAGTGACCTCAAGATCGTCACGGAAGATAGCCGGCCAAAAGTACTTGACCGAAGCCTCAACGAACTCTTCCGCCAAGTCTTCGATGTCAGGTCGTTCGTCTCGAGTAGGGTCCTGGAAATCGACGACCATGGCACTAGTACCACTGGTGGCTGGGCGTCCGACGTGCAGTCGTTCGGCGAGTTGTTCCGCTTTCTCGCCCCGTATCGACATGGGACGGACACCGTCTTCCGTTTGCACGGGCTCACACAACCATCCAGCACCTTGATACGTAGTGTCGTCGTCCGGCAGTTCGTGGGTCGGGAATTTCGACCGCGCGATCACCCGCGGCCCCTGAGTACTCCCGGACGACTCCATCGGATAGGAGTTGAATACAACCGTGGAAGCTCCAGAGAACGTCCAGAGAACCGACTTGCCGAGCCCGTAGGATCCACCGGCAGTGTCGTCCTGTTTGCTGCTGTACAACTCGTCTCGGACGAGAGCGGCGTAATTAGAATCCTCTTCCCAAGTGCCTGTGAGCCCCGTCGTGTTCCTGTCCTCTACGATCAGAAGACGTAATTCGGAATCGGGGTTGTCTATCTCGTCTACGAGGTCGTCGTACCTTCTCCCGTGTTTGGCACGAGAGACAGCATTCAGGCGCCCCCTGAGTCCAGATCCCCAGTCTAACGTGTTGAGGAATCTCTCTTTGTCTTCACCAGATAAGGTGACGAACCGAAAGGTGACTCGCACGGGATCTTCGTTGTCTAGTCCTTGATCGTTCGCGTTCTGTAGCACCTCTCGGACGAAGGCCTCAGAGTCGTGATCAACGGAGTGTTTCGTCGGATCGTCTCCATATCGCGGGGCACCAGGACCACCGCTGAAGAAGAACCACTCTGCTTCGCCCGTTGTGTCGTTTGGCTTTCGAGTCATTATTTTAGAATAGATATATCGTCGTTGTATTGGGTGACCTCGATAAACGTGTCGGTCTCACCCATCCACATCTGCCTACGTACGAGCCGGTCATCACGTCTCGTCTTCTGACAGTAGTAATCACTCAAATATCGGTAGTTGATCCCAGATGCTTCTGATTAGGCAGACAAGTGGACAACTTCCAGAACACGTGTTCGTCTCACTGTTGGTTCTGAACTTTGTCCATCTTACACTGGACACACAAGTCGTCAGCGAAACACGCGACGTTGTCGTACGGGCAATCGTGTTCTTCTACTTCGACCGACAACCGGCGTTTCGCGTGTTTCCACTCGGTCTCCCAATTGTCGATATCCATATCTACAGAGTCGAACACAACATCTCCGTCTCTGTCGATTATCTTGATCACCGTCGTAGAGTAGCGGTTGTCTCTGACCACTCCAATAGCTTCGTTGTAAGACGAGCATCGGACATCTTCTCTTCCCTCGTCGTCGTCCAAGAGACGAACTGTGAGTGAGCCGTCGTAACTCTCGGTGGGCTCGGAATTGTTCGACATACACATCTGGTTATAATTCTACCACAAAAATCCACGGTCGGTCCGGTGCACTAGCACTTATGATGTGCTACTAGGAAATGATAGTATGAAGATTACCGCGGTGGACCTCTTCTGCGGCGCTGGTGGCCTCAGCTATGGCCTGGAGCGTGCAGGTATCTCGGTGAACGTCGGAGTTGACAAAGATCCACATTGCAATCACGCGTATGAGCAGAACATCGATGCCGAGTACAGGCAGACTGACGTACGTCCCCTCTCACAGGATCCGGAGCGTGTCGCGAGGATGTTCCCTTGGGATTCTGACCTCGACGTCCTCGGTGCTTGTGCACCGTGTCAGCCATACTCGACGATGGGTCACTCGAAAGACAAGACACATGAGGACCACCAGAAGTGGGGACTACTCAAAGATGTCAAGAAAATCGTTGAGTACGTTGAACCCGACGTCGTTGTCACCGAAAACGTCCTCCAAGTTCGAAAGGATGACGTCTACGACGAATTCGTACAGACTCTCGAAGACCTCGGGTACCACGTGAACGACGACGAAGACAAGAAAGTCTACTGTCCAGAGTACGGGATCGCACAGAATCGGAAACGCTGGGTGATGATGGCCTCGAAAGAGGGACCGATATCTCTCCCGGATCGGCTTTACGAAGACGAATCCGAGTATCCTACTGTCCGAGAGACGATCGGGCACCTCCCGCCACTCCAGGCTGGAGAGGTTCATCCAGAGCACGACCTCCATCGAGCGCGAACTCTCTCCGACAAGAATCTCGAACGTATCCGGAACATGGATCCTGGTGGTGACTGGCGGCTCTGGGAGGAGGAAGGGCTAGACCACTTGCTCGCAGACTGCCACAAGAAGTCCAGTGGTCGATCGTACAAGGCTCCGTACAGTCGAATGGAACCAGACGAAGTCGCGCCGACGATCACGACACAGTTCTACAACTACGGGAGCGGTCGGTTCGGCCACTACGACACCGATCAAGACAGAGCACTCTCGCTTCTAGAGGGGGCACTACTACAGACGTTCCCAGAAGACTACGACTTCTACGACGAGTGGGACGATGTCGGTGTGAAGAACTTGGGACGGCTGATCGGGAACGCGGTCCCGCCTCTACTCGGAGAATACATCGGCAGAGGGATACTCTCCCACGTGGGTGCTGAAGTACCCGCAGTGAGCGCCGGGGTCGCCGACGACTGACGTACCCAGACCCGTTGACACACACGCTCTCAGTAATAACCACCTAAGCGTTGGGCCTTTCTTCGGGTGGCCACCAGGGAATGCGTTTGTTGTGCTTTTCCAGGAACTCGGCGGAGGACGGCTCTTGAGGCAGGCTGATTTTCTCACCCTCCCGGTCCAGAAGCGTTCTCTTCATGAACTCGTCGTCAGGCTCAAAATCGGGATTCACCACCAACTCCCCGTCACCAGTCAGTGTAAAGAGATTGAGGTCAAACGCACGGTGGTGATTGTAGCAGAGCAAGAGCCCGTTCGCGGGGTTACCTCGGTACACTTCGTCGTCGCTCCAGTCAAGGATGTGACCTGCTTGGAGGAGGCCAACCTCCGAGATATTACAGAGCACACATTCGTCACCGTATCGATCTCGGGTCGTTGCTCGGAAGTCGGACTGTCCGATCCGCGACGTCGTAGTTGAGATTTTCTCTCCAGTTTCAATCTCTCCCTGGCTGCCATCGTTAACGTCCCCCCCAGTCCGGTCTGGTTCGTCGTGACCTCCCTCAAGACGTTCTCGAGCACGCTTAGCTTCCCAAGCGAGTTCGTTCTCATTCCCATAGAACTCTTTCCAGATCTCGTAGCAGGCCTCATTGTAGTTGGTAAGCCCTTTCGTTCCTGATGGGTCCAAAGCCCGATAGTTGCCCAGGCGCATTGCGACTGCCCCTGGACTACGGCCGATCAGCGCGGCAATTTTTTGGACAGTTTCGTCTGAGGAGTCTTCGAGGTAATCATCCTGGTTCAAGTAAAGGTCAAGTGTGACGAGATATTCATCACGGTCCCACTGTTTTCCTGGCATAGATTCACTCCGGTGACCCAACTGCTGAATGAGAGAACTCACGCCTCCATTGTCAATCTAACTAACGTATTTTTCATTACGGATCATTATATTCTTAGCCAGTACACGATGGAGCAAGCAATTCCATACTATTCTCATGGCGACAATCACGTTCAAGCCGTGCCCGAACAACTCTCGCTGCAGCAGCTCAGTCAGTACCTCCTCGCAACAAGGGAACAGATCGCTAAGTAGGGATCTGGACTCAAAATTTGCTAATCACTGTATAAACGGAGTCGATACAGTCTGGAGGTTCAATACAGATGCGGGAGTACGTCACGATGATGAGTCATTCCAGAGAGGAACAGTTTCGCTCTGCACTACTGGAGTGGGCAGAAGGAAACTTGCGTGACTTCGCATGGCGTGACACGGACCGTTCTCTCTACGAGGTGTTTGTCGCCGAGTTCTTCCTAACACAGACGCCCGCACGAAACGTAGCTGAAGTATATCCCGAGTTTCTAGAACGATTCCCGGACCTCCGCGCGATTGACTCAGCGACTAAAGAGGAGATCGTAGCTGTGATCGAACCTCTCGGGTTCTACAACATGAGGTCGGAAGCTCTGAAGAGTATCGCCGCCGAAATGAGCGAACTCTCAGAAGCCGTCGAAGAACTCACCGAACTCCCGCGCGTAGGACACTACATCGCCAATGCAACGCTCTGTTTCTCTCGGGGTCACCGATTGCCGATCCTCGACAGAAACATTGAGAGAGTATACAGCCGGGTCTTCGGAGCAGACTGGCCAGAGACACGATCAGACCAGATAGCTTTCGCCGAACGGCTTCTTCCGACGGACGACCCGCGTACTTACAACTTGGCTCTCCTTGACTTCGCAGCAGCGATCTGTCAGCCAAGTCCGCTCTGTGAACAGTGCTTTGCGAACGACTATTGTGAGTACTACGAGTCTTAGTAACTCGTCGGGGATCTTACCGAATACAGTGAAACAGTGGAATCTATCGGGAGATTGGTGTGTGGGCCAGTGCAAGATACAAGGCGCATCTCTTGCAAGGGAGGACCGGCCAGTTGATCTTGTTTTGAGAAAGTCTGGCTTATAGATGTCCTGAGAAAAGCATTATTATATGAGAAAATAAAGTAAGTCTATGACAATAAGTACCGATCAAATCAACGAACTCCACGAGTTGACTGAGTATGAACGATGGTCACTAACCGGTTTAGCAGAATTATCGGGTAATATAAAACTGGAAAAATACACGGTTGAAACCCTTGCTGAGAGACCCATCGACCGGGAGATCACATCGGATGGACAAAGAATTGGATATCTTCGAGCAAGTGCTTCAATTGGCGGTAGAGGAGTGGATCAAGTAATTAGTGATATTACCCCGCTAATTTTCGCAAGTAGCTACAAATGTCTTGACCTCTTTGTTGAATGGTTGTTAGAAATCAACGGAAAAAACCCAGCAGGTTCCAACGATAAGTGGACTTTCGAAAATAAAGTAGATGAAATAACTTCGTTCGATTTAAATGACAATCCAAATATTCCTTCTATCTTCGAGTCAAATCCGCGAATGTTTAGAGGTATATCAAACATTTATACAGAGCTTAAAGAGTATCGGCATTCTATCATACATGATATGAATTTTGAAGTTAACGACTCTAAACTTATTATAAATAATGATGATGATGACTCATACATGTTTGGAGGCGAGGAACTATTTTCATTTGCAGGTGTTGCTTCCGTCTCTATTGATACGATAATCACGGATACATATGATTATGTGACTGTGAGGCAGTTAGCGACGATGTTAGACAACCTATCTTACGTTCATAGTCTTCCCAATTTTGGCCTAACGGATTATGAGTCCCCGATAATTCGTGTTCGTATGGAACCGATTGAGATAGATCCATATAGATGGGAACCGACTGTGGATCAAATTAATAACTTCCCCCCTGTAGACGAGGGTACTGGAGCCTTTTGGCTAAATCTGGTTGGTCTGGACAACGAAAATATCATAAACGAATGGATAATCCCAGGTGACAGATTGACGGAATCGTTAGAAAGTGGGTTTGACGTGTCTTCTGGTGATTTTCAGGAATATATGATTTGACCGTATGATCTGTCTATTAACGTGTTAATCATCCTTTCTGCCGCTTGTTTTGTTGGACTCACTCTCTATATCTTGCACGACAACTGGTGACAATATCACTAACTCGATGGTTGTTTCACTGAATTCGGTAAGAGCCCTCGTCGGATGACCGGTGCCCAACCGAGATGGTGAATTAGTACTCAATGACGCATCCCCAGAGTCAGTCGTGGTCGTCAGACCCGATAAACTGGCGAACAGTTACTCTGTGATACACGAGCGTTGTGTGGTATCGAGATTGCGTCGTTGGCCGAGGAGACTCTCGACCAATTGAAGAGCGCGAGCGGTGTCGATCTGGCAGAGTACAAGTTTGTCCAGATCGGACCGCCCACGAGACCGAGTCAACACCGGAGTCTCGGGGAGTTTCGGGATTCAAAAACTTCCACAGAAACCGGGCGAAGCAGCAGCAGTGTCCGTTAGCAAAATGTTTAGTCGGGAGAGATCTTAGCATATAAACGACCGAATGCACATCTCTGCTATCGATCTGTTCTGCGGCGCTGGCGGGCTCACTAACGGACTGGAGCGTGCCGGTATCTCTGTGGAAGCGGGTATCGATATCGATCCTGACTGTGAGTATCCGTACGAGCAGAACAACGACGCCAAGTTCCTTCTCGAAGACATCGGCGAACTCGCCCGAGACGAACCAGAGCGTGTAGCGGAGTACTTCGATACTGAAGCCGACGCGACTCTCCTCGCAGGCTGTGCACCGTGCCAACCGTTCTCTCCACTGACCCACGGTTCTGACAGCTCTGAGCACTCGAAGTATGGTATGTTGGAAGCGTTTCTGGAACTGGTCAAAGAGATTGATCCAGACTTCGTGGTTATGGAGAACGTCTTCGAAGTCCGTCACGCTGATGTCTACGACGAATTTATCGAAGATCTTGACGAGCTCGGTTACAACCTGAATCCGGAAAGTGACAGACGAGTCTACTGTCCAGAGTACGATATACCACAGACCAGACGCCGGTGGGTGGTGCTCGCGTCGAAGGGGGGATGTGTGGACCTCGGCGCACCACTGAATCCCAACCCCAAGAGTTACCCGACCGTCGAAGATCGAATAGGTCATCTTGAGCCATTGAAGGCAGGTGAGACGTCTGAAAGTGACCCACTCCACTCAGCTCGAGAGCTCTCCGAGACGAACCTGAAACGGATCCGGAACTCCGAGCCAGGAGGGAGTTGGCGAGACTGGCCTGAAGAACTGATACTTGAGTGCCACAAGAAGGTGAGTGGACAGAGTTACGAATCGGTATATGGTCGGATGGTCGCAGACGAACCAGCGCCGACGATAACGACACAATTCTACAATCTCGGGAGTGGACGGTTCGGCCACTACGACACCGATCAAGACCGGGCGCTCTCGCTTCGAGAGGGTGCGATGCTACAGACCTTCCCCGAGGACTACTCCTTCGCCGAAGATCCTAAAGAAGTCGGAATCACGAAGATCGGGCGTCTGATCGGGAACGCCGTACCACCGAAACTAGGAGAGGTCATCGGTGACCGAGTGAGAGAGTTCCTTACGGGGATAGACAAGCAAGCGATGATAAGCGACTATTAGCCCGTGAGTACCGAGACCACGGGAACTACGGTAAGGAGTACGACTGGGGCAACAACTGAGACGGAAGAGATGAGCCCACGTCCAGATGAGCGGGTCAAGGAGTCAGGCTGTTCAGACAGTCTTAGTTCGTATTTTCGACGTAGTTTCGGATTTTCCCGAGCTGGTCACGGATCTGGTCTTTCGAGCGTGACTCAAGTTGGGTCGTCGAGAGTGAATTGTTGAACCGCTTGGCGATACTCGTGATATTCTTTCCGCTCTCGTCCCAGAGTTCTTCGGCGAACGCGATCGCAGCTGGTCGGTATCGCCGGAACGAACTGTCGAGTACGTAGTTCACCAAGCGCTGTTTGTTGAACAGCCGGTGGGTCGCGAGATAGTGATCTTCCTCCTCGTCGTAAGTGAGGTGGGCACCCCACCAGAGACGAGCCAGGTGATTGGAGTAGAGGTCCTTCTGAGTTCCGAGAAACTTCTCTTGGAGATCGTCGTCTTGGCTCCATCGAGACGTGATGAAGTCAGGGTACCGGAGGAGGGTCAAGTAGTGCCACATCCCAGGAACCGCTGCAACTCTCGGTGGCACGTCGATACACTGGTGGACTATCGGGGCGAGGTTTGAGTCCATCGCAGTCCGTTGTCTCCGTCTACCGAGGTCGAAGACGGTCATCGAAGCTTCAATCGCCTCGTCCAGTCGATCGTAGTCGATGGTCGCCTCGTCTACTTCGAGAGTGCGGAGGTGGTTCTCGAGTTCGTCCGCAGGCGGTTCGGAATCCTCCTCTGCTGGGAAGCTATCGTGGGACTTCACGAGGTCTTGGCCCGAGTCGGCCAGTACGTGGATCGTCGTCATGGTGAGTGCTCCTGGATGAAGTAGTCAAGATCTTCGGCGTACCCTTGATAGAGTTGTACGGCTTCACAGAGGTCGGTTATCAGTTCACGGAGCTTCGATGGATCCGATATTCTATCCCCGAGTTCCGAGACGACAGCCTCGTAGTCGGCGTTCTCGTCGAAGAGATGTGTACCGAGTTCAGATTCGGATATCTCTTCGACTACGCCTTCCTGCCAGTCGAACTCCGGCTCACCTGCTTCGGCGATCGTCGTCCCGGTGAGTACCACGAGCTGGATCCAGAGTGAGACGCCGAAGTCGGCCTTCAGGAGGCGTTTCATATTCGGTCGGAACCCGTACGTGTTACCGCTCTGGAGGACGTCAACGACGTTTTCGTTCTGGTCGTTGATCATCATCTTCGGGTTCGGGGTCTTACTGAACGAGTGGACCAGATCTTCCGAGGGCATACCGTCTTGTGAGAAGTCACGGTACACGAATGGAAACCCATCGGAATCTTTCGTGGGATGATCCACGACTACGGTCCAGCTCTCACCACCTGCCACACGCATCCCGTCATTCGGTGCGTAAGGGAGTCCTTTCCGACACGGTTCCGTCCTGACTAACCGCGGTGTCATGACCACGTCTCCACGTAGGAGCGATCTATCTAACGTGAGCTCTACGTCGTAACTCCCCTCTGAGACAGGTGGATCTGCGACGTTCTTTTCGAAACGGAGCTGCGTCTCTTCGGCATCAACGATCACGATCAGTTCGGCCGGGAAAGGTGGTCCCTCGTCGTCGGGGAAGACACGCTCAACAGAATTACCAATCGTCACGTCCCCCTCTAGCGTGACTTCTGACCAGTCTCCGTAATCGTACAGAGGGATCGTCCTATCGTCATAATCCGGACTCCCGGCGTCACCACCATCGAATGAGAAGCCGTTGATCCCGAACTGGAGGCATCCGTCTGCGTAGTGGTAGGGCATCGACTCGTCGCGTGACTTCGAACTACGAGTGTTCGCGGGCATCAGGAATCGTCCTCCGTCTCGATCTCGGCCGAGACGTCCAACCGCGCTTCGGTGATCGCTCCGATTTCGAACGCTTCTCTGACGTCTCCGATACCGTCTACGACCTTCTCGGAGCTACCTTCGAACTCAATCTCGTGGATGGACTCATCAACGTCTAGTGTGACAGAGTCGCCATTTTGAACGATACCTACGCCTGGCGAGAGCGGCTTCACAGATTGGACCGGTATGGAGTCCGAAGACGACTCATCGACGTCCAAACGATCGATGGTGATCGTGACACTCCACGGACCGTGATCTTCGTCGATCGGCCCGCCTTTACCGTAGAACATCCAATTTCCGTCGTCGAACCACGTCCCTGGTTCCTCTTCCCAGTCCATCACGGGGCCGCCGCCTTTGCTCTCGTCGTCGTTCGTCCGTCCACCCATTATTGGCGCGACATCATCCATGTCTGGCACCCCATCGCCCGATTCGACGTCTTCCTGAACCACTTCTGCCAGCGCCCGCTCGAGTCGTTCTCCTTCCAGCGCTGCGATCTCTTTCACTATGGTACCGCGATAGTGCTTCTTAAGGTAGTCGTTCTTGCTGCCCTGCCAGTCGTCGTGCTGGGTCGGTTCGGAGCGCTTAAGGAACTTCTCGACCGCCCGCTGCTCTGGCGTAGGCGTGTCTCCGTTCGGTGACTGTGCTTCTCCACATACGAGGACTGCTACGAAATCGTCGCCTCTATCAGCGACGCTGCTCTTGTCCACGTAGTCTACGATCATCTGTGCACCCCTGAGTCTCGCGACCCGGTTCCGGCTCAGATCGCGATCGTCGCTCTCGTCGAATTCTTCAGTATCAGTCGGGTTCAGCTGCCGGATGAGAAGATCGACGGTCGTCTCGTACTCTGGGTCGGGAGCGTCCAACACTCCTTCGTTCTCTTCTGGGACAGTGATATCGACGGTCGTCTTGGCAACAGATCCTGGGCCTTCCAACTCGTCAGTTTCAACCTCAAACAACTGGGAGTAACACTCGACGAACGGGCGTACACCTGGAGCGTCGTTCCAGTTCGCGACTTCCTCGTCCCCGTCCGGCGTACGGACTCGAACGTCCAGATCACCTCGAGAGATGGCCGGCCAGAAGTGTTTCACAGCGGCGTGACGGAACTGTTCAGACAGGTCTTCGGGTTCGGGATGCATGTCTTCGCCCGGGATCCGAAACCCGACGACTCCTATACTTGTACCGGTCTCGTTGCTCGGTCGATCTACCTGTAAGGTATCCGCCAGCTCCGAGACTGCGTTGCCCCCGTCCCAGAGAGAAGGGGGCCGGCCCAGACGGTCAATCTCTGAGTCGTCGGCGTATCCGAACCAGCCGTGGTTAGTGTAGGTCCGATTTGCATCTTCATGGTCGTGTGCCGGGAGGATGCTCCGACCGATCAACCGCGGCGGTTCTTCATCCGCGCTGATCGTTTCGCGTGGACCGGAATTGAAGATCACCGTCGAGATACTTGAGAACGCCCACAACACGGTCTTACCGACCCCGTGACTCCCGCCGGAACTGGAGTCTAATTTCTCCGAACCCCCGAAGTCTTTCACGAGTGCACCGTACGGTTGGGAGCTGTCGTCTTCTTCTCCGACCAAACCTGTCGTGTTCTCGTCGTGGACGGTGAGTACAAGCAATTCATCACCTTCGAAACTATCGACGAAACGTCGGAGGCCTGGATCTCTGGCTTGCTCGTTTTCGATAGCACGTTCAACGTGCCACTCTAGGTTCGCTGGTGGGTCCGCCTGTCCTGTCCATTGGAGTGCTTCAAGGTATTCATCAAGATCGTCTCCAGTAAGACGATTGAATTCGAACGTTACTTTGACTGGATCGTCGTTCGGCAAGCCTTGGTCGTTCGCGTTCTGGAGAACCTCCCGAACGAACGTCTCTAGCTCGCTGTCTAACGCTTTCTCTGTCGGCATCGAATGATAGTCGGTTAACCCCGATGCTTGATCTGGAAACTTCCACGTTACATCAGTCATATTTAAATATAGTTAGTGGAGTATCGATGGCAGGCATTCGGAACATATACTCCACAGATGGACAACACGTTATTAAACGTTGGTTATCGGAATATATCTGAGATACAGGAGATGCCTCAACAGAAAACGGTCGGTTCCGGCCTAAGATGGTTCTTTCCCAGGCATATTTGCTACACACGCAATCGATGATGGATGATCTAGGAATCCTGTATCAGCCATCAGCGAAGGCGGGACGTCAGTGGCCCGCATCCATAGTATGGATGAACTCCAGAACCAGTCCACGGCTCTGGACCACAACGAAATCAGAAAATAGCCGATACAGGCACTGAATAGCGCGAAACCGTTAGCTCACAATCGTGCAAACTGTGGATGGGCCCTGCCGGATTTGAACCAGCGCTCAATCGGTTATGAGCCGATCGCTTTAACCAGACTAAGCTAAGGGCCCTCAGAATGGTGTTGATGAGTCCGCATCTTTAGCCTGTCGGGTTGGAGTGGTGGGGTTTCAGAGATGCAAGCGAGACAGGACAGAAAGACCATGCATCGCTTTGTGTGCATCGGTTCAGCGGCCGAAAGCCGACGCTACAGCGACGGACTCGCAGCGCTCGTCGAGTTAGGAGTGAAAGAACGACGCCACCGCCAGGGCTCGAACCTGGGACAACCTGGGTAACAACCAGGTGCTCTACCAACTGAGCTACGGCGGCGCGAACGCATCCAATCATTGCCAGAGTTGGTAATTAGGGCTTTCGTTTCCAGTCGGCATCGACACGCTTTCACGCACTTGTGCGCAAGCGGCGGTATGAGCGATGAGTTCGACGCCGTCGTCGAGGAGATGCGAGCACGGGCCTCGCCAACCGACGACGAGCGAGCGCAGTTACAGCGGGTCGCCGACGCGGTGATGGCCGACGCCGAGGCGGCCGTCGCCGACCTGCCGGTCGCTGCGGAGGTAGTGCAAGTCGGATCGACGGCCCGTGGAACGTGGACCGCCGGCGACCGAGACGTGGACGTGTTCGTCTGCTTTCCGCCGTCTATCGACCGTGAAGAGCTGGAGGAGTACGGGCTGACGGTCGGACACGAAGTCCTCCCCGATGGGCGTGAGGAGTACGCCGAACACCCCTACGTCGTCGGCAAGCGCGAGGGGTACGCCGTGGATCTGGTGCCCTGCTACGCGGTCGAGGACGCCACCGAGATCCAGTCCGCGGTCGACCGGACGCCGTTTCACACCAGATATCTGCAGGATCGACTGGACGACGACAGCGCGGGCGAGGTTCGGGTGGCAAAACAGTTCCTGAAAGGCACCGGCGTCTACGGGAGCGACCTCCGAACACGCGGGTTCTCGGGCTATCTGACGGAGCTGCTGGTACTCGAGTACGGCGGCTTCCGGGCGTTCGCCGAGGCAGTCGCGGACTGGCACCCGCCGGTTCGGCTGGACCCCGAGGACCACGGGAGCGAGACGTTCGACGACCCGCTGGTCGTCATCGACCCGACAGACCCGGAGCGCAACGTCGCGGCGGTGCTGTCCGAAACGAACGTCGCCAGGCTCCAGCACTACGCACGGGACCTCCTCGCCGAGCCGCGAGCGTCGCTGTTCACCGAGGACCACCCTGAGCCGCTCGTAGCGGCAGATGTCGAAGACGCTGTGTCACGGCGGGAAACAACGCCGGTGGCGCTTCGCTTCGTCGCTCCGGACGTGGTCGACGACCAGCTCTGGCCGCAACTCCGGAAATCCCTCGATGGGCTCCGCAGCGAACTCGACCGACGAGGGTTCGAGGTCCTGCGGTCGGCCGCATTCGTCGAGGACGGCAGCGGAGACGACGGGGGCCGAGCCGTCGACAGTGCAAGAGCTACCGCCGGCGGCGACAGCGGATCACCAGCACAGCGGGACGCCGTCCTGCTGCTCGAATTTGCCGTCGCCGAGCGGCCGGCCGTCGAGCGCCACGAAGGGCCGCCGGTCCACGTCCGCGAGCACGCGATCGGGTTCTTCGAGAAGTACGACGACGACCCCGAGGTGGCCGGCCCCTTCATCGACGGCGACCGCTACGTCGTCGAGCGGCCACGCGCGATCACCACAGCTACCGGGTTCCTGTCGAGTGATGCTGTCTTCGACGTGGGGCTGGGGCCGCGGATCGAGTCGGCACTGGAGGGCGGCTACGAGGTACTGGTCGACACAGAGATTGCAGCGCTTGCCGACGGTTTCGGCGTCGATCTGGCGGACTACTTCGAGCCGAAGCCCTGATCGGCGAGGTCATCGAGAACGTCGCGGGCATCGTCGCTGACGTCGTCGTCCGGCTCCATCGGCTGGTAGCCATCGAAGACTTCGTGAACGGTCGTAACCGAGTCTGAGAGGGTATCAAGTCCGTATCCGCCTTCGAGGATGATTCCCAGTGCAGCGTCACAGGCGTCTGTGAGCGAGCGCATGCGATCCGTCATTGCGCCGTACCCTTCCGTCGAGACGCGCATCCGTGAGATCGGGTCGTGCTCGTGCGCGTCGAAGCCAGCGCTGATGAGCAACAGATCGGGGTCGTAGTCCTCGATGGCCGGCGCGATGCACTCGTCGATCGCGGCGAGGTAGTCGGCGGTGTCAGCGCCGGGCTTGTACTTCACGTTGAGGTTCGTGCCGTCGGCGTCGCCCGTGCCGGTCTCCGCGACGTCGCCGGTACCGGGGTAGAGGCCGTCTTCGTGTATCGAGGCGTAGAACACGTCGGAACGGTCGTAGAAGATGTCCTGTGTACCGTTCCCGTGGTGGACGTCCCAGTCGAAGATAGCGACGCGCTCGGCGTCGGCTTCGAGAGCCGCCTGTGCTGCGACGGCCGCGTTGTTGATGAAACAGAAGCCCATGGCGTCGTCGCCCACAGCGTGATGGCCGGGCGGTCGGCCCAGAGAGAACGGTGTGTTGCGGCCGGAGTTGCCGTCAAGCGCGGCTTCCGCCGCCCAGACAGCGAGGCCTGCCGACGCGAGCGCGGCGTCCCACGTCTCCTCGACCGCGACGGTGTCGGCGTCCCAGTTCCCGCCGCCGTCGTCACAGAACTCGCGGAATTCCTCGATGTAGTCGGCGTCGTGGACCTTGCGCACGAGGTCGATGTCGGCGTCGTCGGCGGTGACGTACTCGACACCGTGGTTCTCCTTGAGCGCGCGCCGTATCGCTCGAAGTCTGTCGGGACTCTCCGGATGTCGCGGCCCGGTGTCGTGATCCAGACAGACCTCGCGGTAGCCGAAGTTCATTCAGTAGTACTGGGCGAGTTCGAAGTACGTTTCGACGTCAGCTGCCTTGATAGTCCGGCGGTCAGCGTGACGCGCCAACGTGGCGGCCGCGGCGGCCGTGTCGTCGGCGTACGTTTCGAGGAGCGACGCGAGGGCGACGCGGGCGTCCATTGCGACGCGGTAGTCGTCGTCGATGTCGAGCCGTGCGATGCGGTCGACCGGCGCGACGGGGAGTTCGAGGCCGTCCTTCTCCGGGACCTGCTCGATACCGAAATCGGCCGGCATCAGCGTCTTTCGGCCGTCCGTGGTGGCCTCGGTGGCTGCTGTGACGGCAAGCGAAGCGCCGTGGTCCTGTATTCGACGAGCCAGTTCCTCCGCAGCGTCGGCACTCACCCGGAGCCCGTCCGCGTTCCGCCGAATGACCGCATCCACCGGTGCGAACGGTAGCTCGACACTCATACCCAAACCCGGGAGTGTTGCGGTCTTAAGAGTTTCCGTAGCGTCGCTCGGCGACTCAGAACACGTCCTCAGCGTGGAGTCGGTCGTCGCGGAGTTCGCCACGGACCGTCATCTCCTGCCCTAACTGCACGCGCTCGCCGGTTTCGACGCTCATCGTCTGCTCGCCGTCGTCGAGCACGACAGGGTCGCCGGTCTGGACGACGGTACCGGTGAACTCCACCTGCTTGCCGGCGCTCTTTGCGCCACCGTCCGGCGACGTGTCGCCGGTACCAGCACTGACTGCGGCCGCCCCGTCGCCGCTGTTGTCGGTATCAGCGTCGTCTGCACCGTCTCCGAAGGAGGACAGGCCAGCGTGTTCGGCGTCGGTCGTCTCGGCGCTGGCTCCCCCGCCTGCGCCACCAGTCGCCAGGTCCGCGCCGTCGTCGAGCACGACAATCGTGGAGTTCCAGCTCGCCGAGGCCTCCTTGTCGTCCTGCCAGCCGTCCTGGATTTCGACATCCGCCGCGAGCACTTCGTCGCCCGGCGCGATATCCTTGTCCGCCTTGTCGCCCCACAGTGCCACGCGGATGTCGCCCGTCGCGTCCTGGATGCGGACGTTCCGGACCTGCCCCTCGCTGCCGTCGTCGCGGTCGAACGTCCGCTTGGGGTCGGCCGAGCGGACGACGCCGGCGATGTCGACCGTCTCTTCGAGTTCGACCTCGGCGATGGGGTCGGCGTCGGGCTCGAAGGCCACGTCGTCTTCCACTTCGTCGACGGCCCCCTGGTCGCCGACGTGGAGTTCCAGCGAGCCGTCCCGCTCACGGACGTAGCCGTCGATTATTTCGACGGCCGCGCCCGCGTCGAGTTCCTCGGCGCGGTCGGCTCGGTCGTCCCACAGCGTCACCCGGATGCGCCCCGTCTCGTCGCCGAGTGTGAGATTCGAGACGCGGCCCTCGCTGCCGTCGTCCCGGTCGAACGTCCGGATCGTATCGGTGTCGAGGACGAGCCCGCGCAGCGTCACGTCGGACTGACCCATCGTCAGCGCGTCGATTGACGAGCCAGCGCCCGGCTCCACGTCGATTGTCGCGTCCTCGTCCGGCTCCGCCTTGTCGACGGACACCTCCAGCCCGTTGTAGCCGTCCTTCGGCCGACCCTTGACCCGGAGCACGTCGCCGACCTCCAGTTTCCCCTCGTCGATATCGACGGCCTGGCCGTCCCAGAAAGCGAGCCTGAGGCTGCCGCTCTCGTCGGCCGCCTCGACGTTGATGACCCGGCCGTCCTCGTCCTCCTCGTCGCGTTCGAAGGTCTTCAGGTCGCCGACGGCCATCACTTTGGCGAGGAACTTCACCTCGTCCATCCCGGGTTCGATATCGGCGATGGCGTTGACCTCGTTCTCGTTGAGCTCGTGGGCCAACAGCATCGCGGCCGTCTCCTCGTCGGCGAGCCCGCCCATC
Organism: Haloarcula amylolytica JCM 13557; assembly: GCF_000336615.1. Taxonomy (GTDB): domain Archaea; phylum Halobacteriota; class Halobacteria; order Halobacteriales; family Haloarculaceae; genus Haloarcula; species Haloarcula amylolytica. The sequence continues at coordinate 123,024 of NZ_AOLW01000007.1, read as the reverse complement.
TGCTCGACCTTCTCCTCGACGGCCTCGCGGAACTCCTCCTCGGGGACGTCCGTCTCTAAGTCCTCGTAAATGTCCTCTATCGCACCCATCTATCTATGGGACGCTGGGCTGGGGCGCGCTTAAGCGTTGTCGTTGGGCGAGCGAACGGCCGCTGTCGGTCGATTTCGGTGGTCTCCCGTCCATTACTCGAAGGTGGTCACGGGATGGGATATAAACCCTCGTCCGCGGGTCCGACAGCGGGCACTGTTATGCCACCGTGTTGAGAGGGTCGTGGGCAGCCGTTAGCGTGTCGCTGTTGTCACAGGGCTCTGGCCGTCGCCGGTGTCGTGCGACACAGACACCGTACCGGGGAGCCCGTTCTCAAACGTCGCCGTCGCCCGGTAGTTGATTTCCATAATGGCCTGCGTACACACATCGCCAGCGTCCGGTTTATCTTTCGTCCCAACACTGATGTGCAGTTCATCGACACTCGAATCGTACGTAACGTCTGTTAGGTCGGCCGTTTTGCACCCGTCAGATCCCCAGATAGTGCCTTCGACGACGACTTGATCGCCGTCGAAAGCCACCGTTGCCGAACTCGTCTGTGACCCGGACTGTCGCTGGGTGACGCTGAATGTTGTCTCGTTCACACTCGGGGTTTCACTCGCACCCTCTGTGGATGTTTCCCCGCTACCGGGCGCCCCACCAAAGCAGCCAGCGAGCGCTATTGAACAACCGAGACCACCGTATCGTAGGAGTTGTCGCCGCTTCATATTCGCCCGAATGTAGTCCAGTTGAAAGATACTCCCGGTCGCTCAAACCAGCGTTGTAGCGAAGTGTGCCTACTCGTCGCGTGACGGCACGCGAACCGTCACCCTTTTTAGGTGCACCACCCTCTCTGGAAATGAGTCCGGATAGGGTAGTGGACTATCCTCTTGGCTTGCGGAGCCAGGGACCGGAGTTCAAATCTCCGTCCGGACGTTCACTCCGTTCACGACTGGACGTGCTCCACGCTCGCGATGCTCGTGTGGAACTCCGTCCGAACGGTTCTACCGACGCAAACCGCCGAGCGACGGTAATACGGTCTCGCTGTCGAAACTTTGCACAGACGCCGATGTGGTTTTCCGACCGCGAATCCAACGCACCGTGTGCGCGACCATCTCCGTGCCGGCATCGCAGTGTACAACGAAGGTCGCTACCACGCCGCTCACGACGCGTGGGAGGCGTACTGGCTAGACCTCGACGAAGGTGACGACGAGCGGTTTCTGCACGGTCTCATCCAGTTCACCGCGGTCGTCCACCACGCTAGCGAGGAGAACTGGTCGGGCGCGCGGGGACTGGCCGAGAGCGCGACGGAGTACCTCGACGGCCTACCCGACCCGTACCGCGAGGTGGCGCTAGACAGGGTCCGGTCGTTCCTCGCGGCGACGGCGGCGGACCCGCACCACGCAGCGGCAGACCCGCCATCGATGATCCACGATGGCGAAGCGATTGGCTACGATGCGCTTGCTTTCGACGCGACTGCCATCGCTGCCGAGGTACTGGCGGAGGCTGGCCGGTACGACGAGGAAGTCATCGACGACGCTGTTGACCGCGCGCGAGATGAACTCGACGGCGACGGCGGCTCGCAGTTCGTCGGAATGTTGTTCTCGTTCGTGCGCGAGCGCGACCAGCGCCCCGTCGTCTACCAGCGGCTCCGGGACCACGTCGAACTGGAACAGCAGAAAGACGACGACGTGCGGGGGCTGTTCGAGTAGCTCGGGCCGCTTGACTGGCTGGTTACCCATTTAATCAACACAACGGATTTTCCGGAAATCCGCACCGACTATGCCCGTGGCGGCCCAACCGACAGACGACCGAATGAGCGACTCGATTGAACGTCCGAGTCCCGCAGACGCGGAGAGAGAGGCCGCCCCGGAGAGTGCTGTTCTCGACCGAATCAGGGGCTGTGTCGAGGACGTGAGTCTGGCGTTCGACCGGTGGGACGACGCTCACGTACGGGGGCCGGGGCTGTACGTCGTCATCGAGCGCGACCCGACGACGGCGTTTTCCGACCCGATGGGGTCGAACCGGTGGCCGGTCGAGGACTGCCCGAGCGTGTTCGACCAGTCCGGGGCGCTGTTCGAGGCGGCCCAGTCGGTTGCGGTTGCGTGTGACGGCGCAGTTGTCGTCCGCAGTGACGGCACAGTCAGACCATCGATGGTTCGGCTCACGCAGTTGACTGAAGCGGAGGCGGAAACTGTCGACCAGCTTCCGTATGCTGACTGGATGGGGACACGACACATGAGTGCGCTGGAGACCTCCACTCGGGACGCCGTGTTTGCAGTGGTGACGCTGAGCGAGGAGAACGGGCGGGTCACTGTCTTTCGAGACGGGACCTACGAGGACCGGCAGCACGACGTCCTCGGCGAGAAGTGGTAGCGGTCCGTGGTGTGCCCGCCACGGCTCCGGTTCGGCGACGGGCTTCGATACGGGCGTTTTTGCTGGGTTCGTGTCCCAACCCACGCACTTATGTCAACACTCCGAATAGATGGAGACATGAAGTCCCGCCTTATCCGTGCGTGGAGTCGTGCCAAGAACGCTGCCGCTTTCGCTGCCGTCGGTGCTGGAATCGGTGGGCTGTTCAGTAAAAGTGCTGCGAGTAGTGGTGCCGCGCTCGGCGCACTCGTCGGCGCCACGATCGGCGAGAAGCGAGCGAGCGTCGGCCCCATCTCGGAGAAGATAACAGACGAAGCGAGTGGGATCGTTTCTTCGGACGAATAGAACCGGACTGGTGTCCGACAGAGCGACTGGACGATTCGAACCAGCCTGTTGCTCGGAGACGCTACCGTATCGGCGCAGGCGGCAAAAGCTCACTGACGCCGGTAACGGCGCTACGGTTCCGGTTCGGCGACGCGTTCTTCGCCGTCGAAGTGCGCGGAGTTGTCCTGTGGGTCGTAGCCAAGTACCTCTTTCGCGCGCTCGATGGAGTAGTACTTGCGGTCGTTGTCGGAGATCCCGTAGACGATTTCGTACTCGTAGTCGGCCTGGAGCGCGCAGTCGTGGATGTGAGCACAGTCCCGGTAGGAGAGCCACATCGCCTGCCCGCGCTCGTAGTCTATCGGCGGGTGGCCCCGCGTGAGGTTGCCGATACGGATGTTGCAGACGGAGAGCCCGTACTGGTCGTGGTAGTAGCGGCCCAGCACCTCGCCGGTGGCTTTCGAGACGCCGTAGAGGTTGCCGGGGCGGGGAAGTTCCGTCCCGTCGAGGCGGTACTGGTCGTCCGGGCGGTACATCTCGGGCGTGCGCTCGTCCGTTTCGAAGGAGCCGACGGCGTGGTTCGAGGACGCGAAGACGAACTTCTCGACGCCCTCGTCGACAGCGGCCTCGTACATCTTCTGGGTGCCGTCGATGTTGTTTTCGAGGACGGAGTCCCAGGGGGCTTCGGGCCGGGGGTCGCCGGCCAGGTGGATGACGGCGCTGACGCCGTCCATCGCCGCGGCCACGTCGCCCTCGCTGGACACGTCCCCGACGAGGTACTCGTGGTCGGGCTCCTCGGCGGGTGGGCTGTGGAACATGAGTTTCCACTCGTAGGCGTCCTCGAGGCCTTCGAGGATGGCCGCCCCGACAGCGCCGCCAGCGCCGGTGAGCAGAACCGGGTCGTCCATTCGTATGAGACGATACGTCGCACGCAATAGGTAGCTTGCGGTTCGCTTTTGTGTCGCCCAGCCGGACCGAGCATATGGAACCCACAGCTCCGCAGGAGGCGTGTTTCGAAGCGGGCGTCAAGTTCGGGTCGTTGTATCACCAGTTCGCCGGCACCCCGATCAGCCCGGCCAGCGCCGACTCGCTCGCGGCGGCGATGGAGGAAGCCATCGAGAACCAGCCGTTCTGTGAGGCGGTCACCGTCAGCGTCCGAACAGAGGCGCTGGAAGACGCTATCGCCGAGGGCGGGGCGGACTACACCGAACTTACTGGGCGGTTCATCGACGTCGAGATGCGCATCGAATACGAGGGCGTCACGGTCGAGACAAGCATGGCGATGGAGGACGGCTACCCGCTGATGCAGGTCGACGCAGTGCAGGAGTGAATGACCAGACGGGAGCCTGAATCACTGACACAGGCCCGAAAATTTTACCAGAGCGGGCTGTGAGACTTCCGATATGGCCCTCCACGCAGTCGACGATATCGACGACGCAATCGACGCGACGAAGTCGTTTCTATTCCCGTTCGAGAAGGGAACGTGGCTCCGAATGGCGTTCGTCGTGTTCTTCATCGGTGGCGGTGGTGTCGGACTGAACAACGTCCAGTCGTTCAGCAACTTCGGTGATTTCGGCGGGAACGGCGGTCCCAGCGGCCCGGGAAGCGAGTTTCAACTGGCCGCGCCGCTTGAAACTGTGATGTCCGTGCCCGGGAACCTCGCCTTGCAAGTCTCCGAGCCCGGCGTCCCGTCCGGCGCACCGGACGAACTACTCGCCGGGGCTGGGCTCCTTGTGCTCGCCGTCATCGGCCTGTTCATCCTGCTGGCATTCGCGTACGGCATCCTGAGTAACTTCATGGAGTTCGTGTTGACCCAGGCGCTCATCGACCGCGAGATACACGTCCGCCGGTACTTCAGCGAGCACGTCGGGAACGGAATACGGCTGTTCCTGTTTCGGCTTGTCCTCGGGGTTATCTGGCTCGGGATCGCGCTCGTGATCGGTGCAGCAGTGTTCTTCCTCGCGCTCGGTGGCGAAGCCGCAAACGTCGGTATGTCGAGCGCCCTCGCGCTATCGGGACTGTTCATCGCCGTATTCGCGGTACTCGCGATAAGCTACGGTATCGTCTTCGGCTTTACCACGGTGTTTGTCGTCCCGCTGATGACGGCGGACGATGACGGCGTCCTCTCCGGTTGGTCGCGGCTCTGGGGGTCGATGAAACGCCACCCCAAGCAGTACCTCGCCTACCTGTTTTTCTCCATCGTCCTCCAGATCGGTGTCGGTATCGTCAGCGCGATTCTCGGCATCATCGCATTTATCGTCGTTCTGATCCCGTTCGGGCTCGTTGCGTTTGCGCTGTATCTCGCGCTCCAGAATTCCGTCGGCGTGGTCCTGGCCGGGGTTGTCGGGCTGCTGGGGCTGCTGGTCCTGCTCGTTATCGGTGCGCTCATACAGGTCCCGCTAACGACGTTCCTGCGGTACTACGCGATGCTCGTGCTGGGTGACATCGACGCAGACATGGACCCGATTCCCGAGGTGCGCTCGGCCATCCGGGCTGAGTAGCCACAACCGCTTTTCGGTTTCAGGAATTACCGACCGGTCACGTCCTGCGGTTTCACTTTCACTTTCAGGCGGGCTTTTAATCCCTCACCGCACCAACGTCTCCGTATGAGTCAGTCAAGTCTGGACGACGACGAACTGTTCGGCGAGGCGGCCAATGAAATGCGCACGGACGTCGAGGAGTCGCTCGCGAAGGCTCGCGACGCGCTCCCCGAGGCCGATTCGGTCTGGGACGTGGAGGCCGACAACACGCTCGGCGTTCTGAACTCCCTCAAAACGGCACTCGACGTGGGCGACGCCGAGGACCACCTCCGCGACGCGAAGAAGTGGTACACGATGGGCGAACGCGCCGACGCCTTCGAGGACGCCGATGACCTCGCCGAGGAAATCGAAACCATCGCCGACCTCATCGACGACGTCGACGACGCTCGCGAGCAGATCGGTGACCTCACCGCGACGATCCCACAGCTCCGAAGCACGCTCGAAGAGTTCGAGGGTGAAGACGGGGCGGACGCGGAGGCGGACGGCGACGCCGACGCGGAAGCCGAAGCCTGAGCGCAAGCTAACCACGTTCCGGCGAATGCACACCGCGTTCTCCGCCGGTCACCAGCGCATCGCTTGCGTCGTCCAGCGACTTTTGTCCCGCAAGTCCCGGTTTCGGTGTAGTTGACTACAGAAACAGGTCCGACCGGTGCCTGGCAACCGGTGTGACATTCTATCCAAAGCCGTATTTACGGCCGGTCGAGCACTTAAGTGTTCGTGGAGCAACAGTTCCGGCCACGCGATATGGACGACAGACTCACACGCCGAACGTTCGTCTGTGGCGTCTCGACTGCTGTAGCGACCGGTCTCGCGGGCTGTAGCGAGGAACAGTCGGGCGGCGGCGCGGGGACACCTATCCGGACAGACGGAACCGATAGCATGGCGACAGAGCCATCGAACGGCGGGGATACCGACACCACAGAAGCGGAGACCGGGGCGTATCGGAACGGCGTTGGACAGGACGCCAGCGTCTCCTTTTCAGTCCCGGATACTGGCGCGACCCTCACGAGCCCCTCGGTACAGTGGCAGGCCATCGCCGACGGCGTCTCCATCGAAGAAGCCGGGGAAGTGACCAGCGGGGCCGGGCACTACCACATCATCGTTGACGCCGACCCTGTAACGCCGGGCGAGACAATTCCGACGGACGACGCCCACATCCACTACAGGACCGGGCAGCGAGACGGCGTGCTGGAACTGGACCCCGGCGAGCACACGCTCCACCTCCAACTGGGGGACGGCGCACACACGGCGATGGCACTGACCGACAGCGTCAGCCTGACCGTCAGCGACGAGGCCAGCCTCAGTGTCGAGACGAGCGTCGACGGGAGCGTGGTTGACTGGGAAGCCACCGCCGAGAACTACACCATCGGCCCCACCAGCGACGGTATCACGTCGAATACGGGCCATCTGCACGCGATCGTCAACACCGATCCGGTGCCGACCGGCGAGGTCATCCCAAACGATGCGCGACACGTCCACTACGGCGACGGCTCGACGAGCGGGAGCCTCGACCTCGCCGAGCAACTGGGCGATGCATACGAGGCCGGCGAGCAGACCGTTCACTTCCAGGTCGCATCCGCGACACACCGTGCGACGACGCTCACCGCGTCGGAGACAGTAACGACGGAATAGCCCGCAGTTTCAGACGTTCCTCGGCCTCAGACGATAGAGTCCGGGCGCGTCGAGAAGTAGTTGAACACCGCGCCGAGTCCGATGCCGTAGACGACGTGGGCGACGAGCGTCAACACTGCGTACAGCACCAGCGTAAGTCCGGACTGGTCGGTGTAGAAGGCGAGCACGAATCCGGTCCACATCGCGCCGCCGAAGAACGCGCCGCTGACGGGATCGGACTGGCCCGGGAGGTACGCTTTCAGCGAAGCGAACAGTAGCGGCCACGGGAACATCCCGCCGCCGAGGAAGATGAAGAAGCCGAACAGTACCTCCGGGACGTAGCCGGTCAGGCCCACGAGCTCGGTGAGGATTGCGAAGTCGTCGAGACTGAACGCGCCCAGTGACTGGGCGATGAGGAAGACGACGGACATCATCGCTGTCCCGACCAGCCCGCCGGCAGCACCGACGACACCGTCGGCGAGAATCCCGGCGAGGCTATCGAACTCCTCGACCTCTGTGAGGCCGTCGTCGTTGATAGGCGGGTCCTCGACGCCGGGTGACGTGTCTTCCATGGTGTGTTGTAACATGGCAGTAGATAAAAAAGTTCCCGCACACGTTAGGCCAGCGAAGGACAGATGTCAGAAATCTGTCCGCAATACCTATTACAAGGTGGGAAGAATCATGAAGAAATGGCGGTATCCTTGATAACATACGCCACGGTTGTGTTCCCCTTGCACGGTGGCGACGTCAGGGCACCCAGTGCGGTGTTCGACCAGATCTTCGAGGTGTTCCTGCTGCTGGGAACGGCCGTCGGGGTGGTCGTCGTGGCGTACACGATGTACCACGCGCTCAAGTACCGCGACGACGGGGCCGGAACGGACCCGTACGCCGACAAGGTCGAACGGCCCGAAATGGGGGAGATGCCGACCGGCGGCGCGGGTGGCCGGAAGGTGTTCTACTCGTTCAGCATCAGCGCCATCATCGTCGTCTCGCTCATCGCCTGGACGTACTCGCAACTGCTGTACATCGAGCAGGGGCCCGATCTGGCTCAAGAGGAGGCGCTGGAAATTGACGTAGAGGGATACCGGTTCGGCTGGGACTTCGTGTACCCGAACGGGCACACGACCAACACGCTCTACGTGCCACAGGACCGGGTGGTCAGGTTACAGGTGACCGCGACGGACGTGTTCCACAACTTCGGGATACCGGAGTTGCGAGTCAAGACCGACGCCGTCCCAGGCCAGTACACGTCGGCCTGGTTCACAGCCAACGAGACGGGGACCTACGCCGCCAAGTGCTACGAGCTGTGTGGCAGCGGCCACTCGCTGATGACGACAGATGTGGTTGTGATGCCACAGGACGAGTACGAGGAGTGGTACGCGGAGACAAACGAGACAGATGCAGGCGGCAACGAGACGGCGACCGCTGCCGAAACGGACCAACGAATTACGGCTGAGGCGACCGCCCTCGGAGGTGCGCCCGCATGAGCCAGGAGCACGAACACGGCCTGCCGCCCAAATCATCAGTCAGCCGGTGGTTCCTCACGACCAACCACAAGGACATCGGCGTGCTGTATCTCATCACTGCGCTGTTCTTCCTGGTCTTCGGCGGCGTCCTCGCCCTGCTGTTTCGCCTGGAACTGATCTCGTCAGGCGCTGACCTGCTGGGGTCGATGGGGTACAACCAGGCGGTGTCGACCCACGGACTGCTGATGGTGTTCTGGTTCATCTCTCCGTTTGCCTTCGGCTTCGCGAACTACATCGTCCCGCTGCAGATCGGCGCTGACGACCTCGCCTTCCCGCGGTTGAACGCCCTGTCGTACTGGCTGTACCTGTTCTCGGGCATCCTGATGGGCGTCTCCTTCTTCCAGGGGACTACCTTCGCGGGCGGGTGGACGATGTACGCCCCGCTGAACACGCCGGCGTACATCCCCGGCGAGGGCCTGGGCGCGACATCGGTCGTGCTGGCGCTCATCATGTTCACCGCCGCGGTGACGCTGGGGTCGGTGAACTTCCTGACGACGATGTACCGCATGCGTGCCGAAGGCCTTCGGATGCGAGATATCCCCATCTTCTCGCTGTCGATCAACCTCACCGTCTGGATGATGCTGTTCGCCTTCGCGGCGCTGCTGGCGGCGCTGATGATACTCGCCTCCGACCACATCCTCGGGACGACCTACTTCCAGTACTCCATCGACGGGACGACGATGGCGACCGACGCGGACAACCCGGGTGCGTCGCTGCTCTGGGCGCACCTGTTCTGGTTCTTCGGCCATCCGGAGGTGTACATCGTCTTCTTCCCCGCGCTGGGCGTGATGGCCGAGTGCTTCCAGACCTTTACCGGCCGCCGGCTGGTCGGCCGCAAGTGGTTCATCATCTCGATGGTGCTGGTGGCGCTCCAGAGCTTCGTCGTCTGGATGCACCACATGTTCCTGACCGGCATCAACCTCCCAATCAAGACCATCTTCATGGCGACGACCATCGGCATCTCGCTGCCCTTCGACCTGATGGTGTTCTCGCTCATCTACACGATGGCAAAGGGCCGGGTCCGGTTCACCACGCCGTTCCTCTTCTCGCTCGGCGCGCTCATCCTGTTCATCATCGGCGGCATCACCGGCGTCTTCCTCGGCGCAATCGTGCTTGACTACCAGTTCCGCGGGACCTACTGGGTCGTCGCCCACTTCCACTACGTGATGGTCGCGGGCGCGACAGCCCTCTTTGGCGGCCTCTACTACTGGTATCCCAAGATAACGGGGAAGATGTACAACGAGACGCTGGGGAAGATACAGTTCGGCGTCTACTTCCTCGGGTTCAATCTGCTGTACTTCCCGATGTTCATCGCCTGGGAGACGCCGCGACGCGTGTTCGTCTACCCCGACGGCCTGCAGATCTGGCACTCGATGGCCACCGCCGGCGGGTTCATCCTCGGCGCGAGCTTCCTCATCATGTTCTATAACCTCTTCATGAGCCTCTGGCGCGGCGAAGACGTCGGGCCGAACCCCTGGGAGTACGCCACCTCCGCCGAATGGGCCGTCTCCTCGCCGCCGCCGCTGGAGAACTTCCCCGGCGTCCCGAGCTACGCCACCGGCAAGCTGGAGTTCCTCGACGACGAGACGGTCACGGAGCGGACCGAGCGCGCGCCCGGAGCCGCGGCCCACGGCCACGCGGCGACCGACGGCGGGACCGCGACGGACGGCGGCGCGGTGACAGCGAGGGCCGCGGCGACGGCCACCGCGATGGAGCCGGCCCACGAGACCGCTGGCGAGGAACACGCCAGCCACGCCAGTTTCTGGCCGTTCCTCGTCAGCCTCGGCGGGTTCATCGCCTTCCTCGGGCTGTCGGGCGTGCGGACGGGGAGCGTGTTCTACCTGTCGCTGGCGGCCGTCGGCGGGGTTGCGACGTTCGGGTCGCTCGTCGGGATGACCCGCGAGCCGTTCCACGCGCCGGAGATGGCCATCGCCGAGCGGTGGCCCTTCGAGCGCGTCGAGAAGATGAAACTCGGGATGTGGACGTTCCTCGCCAGCGACATCGTCCTGTTCGGTGCCTTCATCGGCTCCTACGCCTTCGTCCGGGTCGCCTACGGCTGGACGGCCTGGCACCACGACCTCATCCCGGCCGAACATGTGACGATGCCCGGTCTCATCAACACGTACCTGTTGCTCACGTCAAGTTTCCTCGTCGTGCTGGCGATGGTCGCCGCCGAGCGCGAGAGCAAGCGCGGGACCGTCGCCGCGCTGGTCGGGACGTTCGCGCTCGGGGTCGGCTTCCTCATCAACAAGGGACTGGAGTGGCAGCACCTGTTCCACATCAGCACGGAGGCGTTCCCGAACGGCTGGGGCCTCTCGACGAACATCGCGTCGTCGACGTTCTACCTGACGACGGGGCTCCACGGCGCCCACGTCACCATCGGGCTCATCATCTGTGCGTACATGACCATCAGGGCCTGGAACGGGGCCTACCAGGGCGACGACAGGGCCATCGAGTACTTCGGCCTGTACTGGCACTTCGTCGACATCGTCTGGCTGTTCCTGTTCCCGCTCTTCTACATCCTCTAGAACAATGGACTGGAAAGGCTACACCGTGATATACGTCGTGTTGTTCGCCTTCGCGACCGCACAGGCCGTCGTCGAGTTCGCCGGCCTCGTCGACAGCGCCTACTGGGCCGCCTTCGCGCTCATCATGGTGCTGTCGGTGATCAAGGCCGTGGGCGTTGCCGCGTACTACCAGCACCTGCGCTGGGAACCACGCGCCGTCACGTACCTCGTCCTCGGCGGGACTGTCGCCGCGCTCGCGCTGACCGGCGCAGCGGCATACTCGATACTGTGACCGGCCAAACAACCTGAAAATCAGGCCACCAGCTGGAAGCCAATGGCGATGAGAAAGAGCACACCGGCGACAGTCGCAGATTCGGCGACGGCCAGCGAGCGGGGGTGTCCCCGTCGCGTCGCCGACAGGTAGACGCCAAACAGCAGGTAGCCACAGAGGCCCGCCCCGCCGACGACAGCGACCGCCAGCCCCGCTGTTGCCTGCGTCTCGACGGGGCCGGAGATGGATGCGACGACGCCGACCAGAAGGCCGACGACCAGCACCGCGAACGCGGCGACCCAGACCATCGGCTGGTCAGCCATTTCCGTGAAGCGACTCTCGCGGTCGAACGCCGGGGACCGGCTGCTCGTCGACGCCCCCGGACTGTACTGATACCAGCCGCGCCCGCGGACCATCCATGCGACCACCGCCATCACCAACACGCCCATTAGTGCCGTGCTAGCGAGGTACGCGGTTGCCATGTGAGACCATTACAAGACAATGCGTAATAATCGTTTGTGCCCGGCCGGCCGGAAGACGGCGTTTTCGCCGTTTCAGTCGTCGGTAACTGCCGACGCTCGACGGCTCGAGAATAGCGTTCTCGCCGGTTCAGTCATCAGCCAATGCCGACCACTGACGGCTCGGACAAGGAGTCCTCGCCGCTTCAGTCGTCGGCATCCGTCCGCGCCCGTCGCTGAATCGCACGCTCGACGAACTCTTCGGGGAGTTCGTCGATTTCGCCGGCCTGGACCGCCCAGAGGTTGGCGTAGAGGCCGTCCGCGGCGAGCAGGTCGTCGTGGGTCCCGCGCTCGACGATGCGGCCGTCCTCGACGACGAGAATCGTGTCGGCGTCTTTCACCGTCGAGAGTCGGTGGGCGATGGCGAACGTGGTCCGGTCGGCGGTCAGGTCGTCGAGCGACCGCTGGATGAGCATCTCCGTCTCCGTGTCGACGTCGCTGGTCGCCTCGTCGAGGATGAGGACCTCCGGGTCCTTCAGAATGGCCCGCGCGATGGCGATGCGCTGGCGCTGGCCACCTGAGAGCTTGACGCCGCGTTCGCCGACCATCGTGTCGTAGCCGTCGGGGAGGTTGCGGACGAACTGGTCGGCCTCGGCGGCTTTCGCGGCGGCGACGATTTCCTCGTCGGTGGCGTCGAACGTCCCGTAGGCGATGTTTTCGCGGACGGTGCCGTAGAACAGGAACGTCTCCTGACTGACGTAGCCGATGGCCCGCCGGATGCTCTGGATCTGCACGTCCTTGACGTTCTGGCCATCGATTCGGACCGTACCGGAGTCAACGTCATACATCCGAAGCAGGAGCTTCAGAACGGTGGATTTCCCCGCACCGGTCGGGCCGACGAGAGCGACCGTCTCGCCGCCCGCAGCCTCGAAGGAGATGTCCGAGAGTACCGACTCGTCGTCGCTGTCGTAGCTGAAGGACACGTCCTCGTACTCGACCCGGCCCTCCGTCACGTCGAGTGGCGGTGCGTCCTCGGCCTCTTCGAGGCGGCCGGGCGTGTCCATCAGCCCGAACACGCGCTCGGCGGAGGCGTAGGCCCGCTGGTACATGTTGATTATCTGCCCGAACTGGGCCATTGGCCAGACGAACCGCTGGGTGTAGATGATGAAGGCGACGAACTGCCCGCGGGAGAGGCTCGCCGTCAGCGGCCCGGGGGCCTGTCCGGTGACCATCAGCCCGCCGACGATGAACGTGACGACGAAGCCGATACCCGAGACCAGCCGGAGGCCGGGGAAGAACGTGATTCGCGTCTCGATGGCGTCCCAGTTGGCGTCCAGATAGTCTTCGGAGGTGTCCTCGACCCGGTCGGCCTCGTAGGGCTCGGTGTTGGCGGTCTTGATTATCTGGATGCCGCTGAGGTTGTTTTCGAGCCTGGAGTTGAGTTTGCCGACCGTCGAGCGGACTTCGGCGTATTTGGGCTGGATGACGTCGATGAACCGCTTCGTGAACACGGCGATAATCGGGACGGGCAACAGCGCGACCAGCGCCAGCTGCCAGTTCATGTAGAACAGGTACGTGGCGATGCCGACGACCATGATTATCATCCGCGAGGCGGAGTTGAGCCCGTCGTTGAGGAACTTCTCCAGCCGGTTCACGTCGTTCGACAGCACCGACATCATCTCGCCGGTCTGCTTGTCGGCGAAGAAGTCCATGTTCAGCCGCTGCATCGTCTCGTAGGTGTCCGTCCGGACGGCGTGCTGGACGTGCTGGGCGAACTTGTTCCAGCCCCAGTTCCGGCTCCAGTGGAAAACAGCCCCGATACCGAACGAGGCGGCGATGATGCCGGCGGTGAGCCAGAGCTGTGGGCCTTGCCCGCTGGGAATCCAAGTGTCCGGGACTAGGAAGAGACCGTATTCGGCCTCCTGCAGAAAGATGGCGTCGATAGCCAGCGCCAGGAGGAGCGGCGGCAGCAGGTCCAGCATCCGAGCCACGATAGAACTGAAGAGGCCCACGACGAACGCCCCCCACTGGCCCCGACCGTAGTCAGTAAAGAGGCGGAGCATCGGCTGATCGACGCGTTCTCTGGCATCCTCGAACACGTCGTCGTCCGAACCCGCGTCGAAATCCATTATCGGATTCAGGGACCGAACCCGCAAAAGGCCGTCGGGCTACGTGGCTTCGGGCGGCAGTTCGACCCGGTCGCCGACCTCGACGCCGGTGTGGTTCGTCCACCCGCGGTTCACTTCGAGGACGTACTTGCCCCGCCCCTCGTAGCCCGTCAGGCCGCTCTCGCTGGTCCCCTCCGGCGGGAGCGACGCGTGATGGATGGTGGTGATGGTGCCGTTAGCGTCGATGAAGATGATGTCGAGCGGGAACGACATGTTCCGCATGACGTAGGTGTGCTGGCCCGCCTCGTCGTGGACGAACAGCATCCCCTCGTTGGGTCCGAGCGACGCCGTCTCGCTCAAGCCGACGTACCGCTGGTCGAACGTCTGTGCGATGCGAACCTCGACCGTGCCCAGCGGTTCCCCAGCCTCTTGTTCACGGGCCGCGATGGTCGTCTCCGGCGTCGAAGCATCCGTCGCGGGCTGTGTTGCAGTCGGCGACGCCGCGTCCGACCCCTCCCGAACCGTCACTGTGCCCTCCTCGTACTCGCCGGTCCCGAGCACCTCGACCCAGAGCCCGGTCTGGAGGACCACGGCAGCGGCGACGAGCAGGCCGACCAGTCCCAGGACGACCACGGCAGGGCGCTGCATACTCCGTGTGAGGGGCAGGCCGTGGGTAATACTGTCGGTGCCCACTGTCGACCGAGAGAGAAAGCGTTATTCCTGCCGATGGAAAACGGTGGCATACGGGTCCGTGGTCTAGTTGGTTATGACGTGGCCTTTACAAGGCCGAGGCCGGTGGTTCGAATCCGCCCGGACCCATCCTGCGACGAACGGACGTGAAAAGCGGATGGTCCCTGTGGATTCGATTCCTGCCAGTCGCGCGCAACGCAGTGAGCACGTCTGGCTTCGGTTCGAATCCGCCCGGACCCACTGAACTTCTCGCGGCGCTCACTGACGAGCGCCGCGTGTGTGATGCGGCCGGGCGGTTCGAACCCTGGAAGACGAACGCAGTGAGTCTTCCTTCGGTTCGAATCCGCCGGGAGAGCACTGCTCTCCCGATCCCTCGTTCGCTTCGCTCACGAGGACGCCCGGACCCATCCTGCGACGAACGGACGTGAGGAGCGGATGGTCCCTGTGGATTCGATTCCGGCCAGTCGCGCGCAACATCGTGGCCCAGATATCAGGGCATCTATCTCGATTGATAGTCGCCCGTAATCCATATATCCGGAGTGGTGGTAGTGCGTGGCATGATAGATGGCTCGACGTGTCCGGCCTGCAGCGGGCACGTCTCGACGACCAACGGCACTGAGTACGAATGCGACGACTGTGGCGAGACGTTCGACAGCGCGGACCTGTTCCTCCCGTAATCGGCGGTCGAACCGCCCGGTCGATCCCACAGAACCTGCGCCCGCTTTCGAAATGCTTTTTTCTACCCTCGTCATCGCTTGGAGTGCACGCCGCCTTAGCTCAGACTGGGAGAGCACTCGACTGAAGATCGAGCTGTCCCCGGTTCAAATCCGGGAGGCGGCATTTTCCTGCGTACAAAATGAGCAGTGAACACAGCCCCAAGCAGATTTGAGCGAGACCAGAAAGGCACAGCGAGCATTTCAGGGCGTGGGTCACAATCCGAGAAGCGACATACCATCTTTTTCCAGTTCGTTAAAAGCGAACCACTCGTCGCAAAAAGTGGGGGAATAGCCGGACGGTCCCGCCGGTAGCGTCCGGTGAGACTGTAACGTACCTCGCTCGTCATGGTACGTGGGTTCTTTGTGACCGTGTCTACGCATCACCTGCTGAGGGGTGGGGGGACCCGAACATATTTGTACAGTGGAATCAGTGACGAAACAAGGTCATGGCCGGGGGTGATATTCAGTTCCATCCAGTCGTTGCGGCACTCTACGACCCCGTACAGTGGTACTTCGAGCGGTGTCAGGTTCCGGAGCATCGGGAGTATCTGGCGGCTGGACTGGACGGGACAGTTCTCGAAATCGGCCCCGGAACCGGGCCGATGCTGCCGTACTACGAGTCCGAGGCCGAGGGGACGGCATCGTTCCACGCCGTCGAGCCGGACCCGGGGATGTGGCAGCGGGCAGAGGAGAAAATCGCGGACAGCACAGTCGAGATGGCGCTGGTCAGTGGCCGCGGCGAAACGCTGCCTTACGGTGACAACACCTTCGACTACGTTGTCGAGTGTGGGGTGTGCTGTTCAGTACCGACTATCGATCCGATGCTCGCGGAGATTGCCCGAGTGCTCCGACCCGAGGGGGAGTTCCGGTTTCTGGACCACATCCGATCGGACGGGTGGGTTGGCCGGAGTCAAGACCTGTTGACGCCGCTGTGGCGCAGAATCGGCGGTAACTGCCACCTGAATCGGCGTCTTCGGCCGAAGATCGAGGCATCAGATCACCTTCAGTTGAGCGAGTGTACGACGCCGACGATTGGTATCTGGCCGATTCGCGAGTTCGCTCGCGGGACCGCGACGGCAGGCGACTAGGCGGCGACCGCTGCGTCGCCCCGGTCGGTTCGACACAGCCGCCGGAACAGGTAATTCCGTGGCGACGAGTGGCATGGGTATGACAGAGGAGCCAGCACACGAGCAGATGGAGCGCCACGCGACCCTGACCGACGAACTCGCGGCCCTCGGTGCGGAGCGGGACGCCGTCGCGGCGGCAGTACAGGACCGGCTTGCCGACGCGGTTTCGGAGGCGATAGGGGAAGCAGGTACGAACGTCGGGAGTCTCGGGCAGTCCAAGGACGGCAAGCGGTTCCGATTCGAGGCGCGGCTCGACCGGGCGGCGCTGGTGGCGGCGGTGACGGAAGCGCTGCCGGACGGGTTCGTCGTCTCCCACGTCAACGAGGACGGGACGCTGAGCGTGGACTGGACCGGCGACAGCACCACGCCGTCGAAGCGGGAACACGGGGCCATCCTGAAGGCGATCATCGCAGAGGCGACAGAGACGGACAGCGACGGCTTCATCGAGTCCGTACCCAGCCGCGACCGCGTGCTGGCGCGGGCGGTGGAACTGGGCGTCGACGAGGGTGACGCGGCGGACCGTCTCAGTCGGCTGGCGACGCTGGACGTGGTTGACATCACCGACGAGGGGATATACCCTGACGAGAACTTCTCCCGGTACTAGCGGACCAGAGCGGGTGCCGGCCGACGGCAGACGGCAGGGACACGGGTGGCCGGCGTCGGCGTGACCGACGTTTATTACTTGATCCGGCCAGTGGTGTCAGACGAAATGGCAGTATTATCGACAGAAGACGAGGGGAAGTTCCTCATGGACGCACAGGGAGAGCAGATCGGCATCGTGACCGAGGTCGACCCGAAGGGACAGGTCGCGTACGTCGAGCCGGAGCCAGATCTCACCGAAGCCTGGGTGCAGGGGCTCGGGTTCGGTGACGCCGACGAGGACGATATCGAGGTCGCCGCCGACGCCATCGGAACGATCACTGACAGCGAACTGCGCGTGACTGTCGACCTGTAGTCACGCGACGGACTCGGGACGGTCGCCCACCACGAGCGTCCACCACTTGACGAACTGCGTCCGTTCGTAGAGGTCGAGCAGCCGCGCCGACGCGTCCGACTCGGAGATGCTCGCGAGCATCAGCGGTGATCCGAGCATCCGTTTCGCGATGACCTCGAACGAGCCGGAGACGAGGTCGGTGACGGCGGTCTCCGAGAGGTGGCCGTAGATATCGGTGTCCTCCTCCAGAAGCCCCAGCCGGAACGCGGCACCCTTGGTGAGCTTGCGGTACAGCCCCGGCGTTCCTTCGAGCAGGGCGACGCGGCCGCCGGGGCGGAGCACGCGGGCGGCTTCGCGAATGATTTCCGGGCGGTCCGCGGGCGGGACGTGATGGAGGAACCGGCGGCCGATGACGGCGTCGAAGGAGTCGTCGTCGAACGGCAGCGCGCGGGCGTCACCAGCCAGCGCCGGCTTGCGGACGGTTTCGGCGTTCGACGGCCAGCCTTCCAGTCCGACATCGGCGCGGGGAT
Organism: Haloarcula amylolytica JCM 13557; assembly: GCF_000336615.1. Taxonomy (GTDB): domain Archaea; phylum Halobacteriota; class Halobacteria; order Halobacteriales; family Haloarculaceae; genus Haloarcula; species Haloarcula amylolytica. The sequence continues at coordinate 105,288 of NZ_AOLW01000007.1, read as the reverse complement.
GCATATGCTGGCCGAACGCGAGTTCGAGCGTCCGGCCGGGCGGGAGCTGTTCGGCTAGTAGCTCGTCGTGTCGCTCGTAGATTCGGTGCAACAGCGGGTGTTTCCGGACGTTCCGCGGCCGCTCGACGATGGCGCCGTCCTGAACGTCCCAGGTCACGTCGGACATATTACGGCCTCACAGCACGGAGTCCCCGGCGGTCGCACGAAACTATAGAGGCGATAATAGAGCGGCAGCTGACTAATACCGGAATAGTAGGTTGCTAAGGACGTTCTCACTGGGACAGTCGTGTAACGTCGGCAGACAACAGCCGAAAAGCGAGTCTATTCGATTTCGATCCGGTTCGAGTCGTCGGCGTCGTCCGCGCGCGGCAGCGTTATTTCGAGAACGCCGTTGTGGTAGGTGGCGGTGATGTCGTCGTCCACGACCGGTTCGGGAACAGTGACCCGTTCGGCGACCCGTCGGCTGTGGCGGCGAGCGCTGTCGCTGGTCTCTTCAGCGACCGTGCTCTCGCCCTGGATGCTGAGGACGCCGTCCTCGAAGCGGACGACGAGGTCGTCGCGCTCGAAGCCCGGGAGGTCGACCATCACGGCGTATCCGTCGTCGGTCTCGTCGACGTGGAGGTTCGTGTCGATACCGGGCCGGCGGTGGCCGCTCCGGCGTACGTCCGTGGACGGTCGGTCGGTACGGCGTTCCGGACTGTCGTCCATCCGGTGTCTCGAATCGTCACCCATCCGGCGGCCCAAACTGTCGTCTGTCCAGCGACTCTGGCTGTCGTCCATCATCGACCGTCGCGTCTGTGCGAAGAGTCGGAGCATCGTCTCGAACGGATCGTTGCTGTGTGTCATAATCACCTTATATAGGCTAGTACTGATATTAACAGTTGCGTAACATGTGCTATCACAGGGAGACAGAAGCGCGTGCCCCGGGCAGACGCTCGACCGGGTCAAAAGTGCCTCATGGGCTACCGTAGCGGAACTGTTTTGGCAGGCGTACAGCTAGAACAGCCAGAGCAAACCGCCGAGTACCCGGTCCGTCGGTGGCCGGGCGACTGGAAACGAGACACACCATGGCAACCGATTCCGGCACCCGGATAGATCCTTCGGCTGACGAGGTATCGAACTACGACTACCAGAACGACACCGTCGCCCGGTCGGGCCTCGTCGACGACCTGCGAGCGCGCATTGACGGCGAGGTGCGGTTCGACGAGTACTCGCGACAGTTGTACGCGACCGACGCCAGCCTCTACGAGGTGCTGCCTATCGGCGTCGTCTATCCGCGGTCGACCGATGACGTAGCCGCGGTCATGTCCTACTGTGCCCAGCGAGAGATTCCGGTTCTTCCCCGGGGCGGCGGGACGAGCCTCGCCGGTCAGACGGTCAACGAGGCCGTCGTACTGGATTTCTCGCGGTACATGAACGACCTCGTCGAGGCCCGGCCCGACGACCGGCGAGCGCGAGCCCAGCCGGGCATCAAGCTCGGCGACCTGAACGGGGAGCTGGCCGACCACGGGCTGAAGTTCGCGCCGGACCCGGCGTGGGGCGACAAGAGCGTTCTCGGCGGCGCTATCGGTAACAACTCCACCGGCGCACACTCCCTGCAGTACGGCAAGACCGACGCCTACATCGAAGAGTGCGAGGTCGTCCTCGCAGACGGCACCGTCACCACGTTCGGCGAGGTCACCCGCGAGGAACTGCGCGACCGAGCGGACCCCGACGGTGACCTCGAAGCCCGGATTTACGCCGAAATCGAGCGGATACTCGCCGAGGAAGGCAAAGAAATTACGAGCCACTACCCGGACCTGAAGCGCAACGTCTCGGGGTACAACCTCGACTGGGTCCTCGGAGATGCACAGGACGGGACTGTCAACGTCGCGTCGCTGCTGGCGGGCAGCGAGGGGACGCTTGCCATCGTCACCGAGGCCGAGGTGTCCCTGGAGCCGATTCCCGAGACCAAGTCGATGGCCCTGCTCGCCTACGAGGGGCTCATCGAGGCCATGGAAGACGTTTCGGACATCCTCGAACACGACCCGGCGGCCGTCGAGGTGCTCGACGATGTGCTCATCGACCTGGCCCGGGACACCGCCGAGTTCGAGGACGTGGTCGGCATGTTGCCCGAGGGGACTCGCACGGTCCTCATCGTGGAGTTCTACGCCGACGACGCGGAGAGCGGCCGGCGGAAGGTCGCCGACCTCCTGGCAGACCGAACGAACGGCGTCGATTCGATCGCTGCCCCAACAGATGGCCGGACCGTCGTCGACGCGCCGGTGCGGGCGTTCGACGCCATGGAGGCCCACGACGAGGCAAAACGCGAGAAGTTCTGGAAGATGCGCAAGTCCGGCCTCCCCATCCTGCTCTCGCGGACGACCGACGAGAAACACGGCTCGTTCATCGAGGACACCGCCATCCCGCCCGAGAACCTCCCGGAGTACGTCGCCGACTTCCAGGAGATTCTCGAAGAACACGACACCTTCGCCTCCTTCTACGCCCACGCCGGCCCCGGTGTGCTCCACATCCGCCCGCTCATCAACACAAAGACAGTCGAGGGCGTCGAGACCATGGAGTCCATCGCCGACGCGGTGACCGACCTCGTCGTCAAGTACGGCGGGAGCGTCTCCGGCGAACACGGCGACGGCCGCGCTCGCACGCAGTGGAACGAGAAGCTCTACGGTGCGGACCTCTGGGAGACGTTCCAGGAACTCAAATCCACGTTCGACCCCGACTGGCTGCTCAACCCCGGCCAGGTCGTCGGCGTCGACGCGGGCGAGGTCGAGTCCGGCACAAAACCGGAGCGGGCGCGTACGGTCGACATGACCGAGAACCTCCGCTTCGACCCGGCGTACGAGTTCGACGCCGGCTTCGACCCCGCACTGGAATGGGACAACGACAACGGGATGCAGGGGATGGTCGAACTCTGTCACGGCTGTGGCGGCTGTCGCGGCCCGCAGGAGACCACCGGCGGCGTGATGTGCCCGACCTACCGCGCATCCGAGGAGGAGATGACGACGACCCGCGGGCGCGCGAACATGCTTCGGCAAGCGATGAGCGGTGACCTTCCGGACGACCCCACGGACGAGGAGTTCATGCACGAGGTGCTCGACCTCTGTATCGGCTGCAAAGGGTGTGCGAAGGACTGCCCGAGCGAGGTCGACATGGCGAAGCTCAAAGCCGAAGTGACCCACGCGTACCACCAGGAACACGGGTCCAGCTTCCGGGACAAGGTGTTCGCCAACGTCGACTCGCTGGCGGGGTTAGGCAGTGCCTTCGCGCCGCTCTCGAACCTCGCGACGAAGGTGCCGGGCGCTCGGACCGTTCTGGAGAAGACGGTCGGTATCGCCACGGACCGCACACTCCCGAGCTTCCAGCGGACGACGCTGCAGGACTGGTTCGACGAACGCGGCTCGCAGGTCCCGGCGGACGAAGCCGAGAGGCAAGCCCTGCTGTTCCCCGACACGTACACGAACTACAGCCACCCCGAGGTCGGGAAGGCCGCCGTCCGCGTGCTCGAAGCCGCTGGCGTCCACGTCGAGTTGGCCGACCGGACCGACAGCGGGCGACCGGCCCACTCGAAGGGCTTTCTGGACCAGTCCCGAGCGACCGCGCGGGACAACGTCGACGCGCTCGTGCCCGCAGTCGAGGAGGGCTGGGACGTGGTGCTGGTCGAACCCTCTGATGCCGTGATGTTCCAGTCTGACTATCTGGACCTGCTCTCTGGCGAGGACGTGGAGACGCTCGCGGCCAACGCCTACGGCGTCTGTGAGTACCTCGACACCTTCCGGCTGGACAAGGGGGCCGACTGGGACACGCCGGGCGAGACGCTGACCTACCACGGCCACTGCCACCAGAAGGCGACGAAGAAAGACCACCACGCCGTCGGCGTCCTCCGGCGGGCCGGCTACGATGTCGACCCGCTCGATTCGGGCTGTTGTGGCATGGCCGGCTCCTTCGGCTACGAGGCCGAGCACTTCTCGATGAGCAAGGCCATCGGTTCGATCCTGTTCGACCAGATCGGAGAGAGCCGCGGCGACACCGTCGTCGCGCCCGGTGCGTCCTGTCGCACGCAACTGGACGACTGGGACGAAAGCGACGGCGAACCGCCCCATCCGGTGGAGAAACTCGACGCTGCCTTAGCCTGAGTCGGTCTCGCCCGGTTGGCGAACCGCCTGAACGATGCCGACGGTCTGGCCGACCAGCGCAAGCCCGATGCCGGCGAGCAGCGCGGTTTCCGCCGGCGGGAACAGCGCGCCGGCGTAGACCGCCCCACCGAGAACGCTCAATACTGCTCCGGCCGTGTACGCCCGCTGGCCTGCTGGAACGCGCTTCCCGGTGTAGTAGAGGCCCACGCCCGGAACGACCATCCATCCCAGTATCGTCGTCGTCAGGAACGGGATCCGGAGCGGAGCGTAGAGTAAGCCGACAATACCGCCGACGGTCAGGAGGAGGCCGACGAGCAGAATGTCGCGCCAGACCCGGAGGACGCCCGTCTCCATCTCGTCCCACGAGAGAGCGGCGAAAGCGGCAATGAGGACGGCAGCGACGACGTGAAACACCAGCACCGTTCGGTCAGTGACCACATCGAGATGAGCCAGCCCCACGAGCAGCCACGCGAGCGGGATGAGTACGGTCGGGCCCTGTGCGCGCAAGCGAGGGAACATACGCCTCACTGTGCCTCCCACAATCAAGAAACGTCGGTCGTGCGGACTGGTGTCATGCCCGTGGGAGTTCGACGACGAAGTGCGCGCCGTCGAAGTCGGTGTCGGGGATGGTCGTGTCGGGTTTGCTGGCGGCGTCGGCGAGATAGATCTCGCCGCCGAAGCTCGTAACGAGCGTCTCGACGAGATGGAGTCCGCCACCGTGCGTGTCGCCCGCCCGCGGGTCGAAAACGCTGTCACGCCGGTCGTCGGGAATCCCCGGCCCGTCATCGACGAGACGGTCCCGTGCGCCACGGTGCATAGTTACGATTGGGGTTCCGGCTGGTTCCATTCGGTTAGTGAGACGGTAAGACCGAACGTGACACCGGAGCGTCTCCAGCTAGATTGGAGAGACGACTGCGTATGTGGCATGCCAGTATTACACACTCCATAATCGCCAGACAGCGGCCGGATAGATCAGTTTCCCACCAGAGCATCGTACCGACACTGTTATCCGTGGTGCTGGCATCTCTTTGGTTGCAATGGCGAAAGGAACGGTTGATTTCTTCAACGACACTGGCGGTTACGGTTTCATCGACACTGAGGACGCGGACGAAGACGTCTTCTTCCACATGGAAGACATCGGCGGCCCGGACCTCGAGGAAGGACAGGAGCTCGAATTTGACATCGAGCAGGCGGACAAGGGTCCGCGCGCCAACAACGTCACACGGCTCTAACAATGGCGGAAGGCACTGTCGACTTCTTCAACGACACTGGTGGTTACGGCTTCATCGAAACCGACGATGCGGACGAAGACGTCTTCTTCCACATGGAAGACGTCGGCGGCCCTGACCTCGAAGAGGGGCAGGAAGTCGAGTTCGACATCGAGCAGGCGGACAAGGGTCCGCGTGCGACCAACCTCACGCGACTGTAAGACGGCTTCTGTCTACAGTCTAGCACTATAATCACTTGTCAGCGGTCGCGGTGTAGCGTACACGGCAGTGTCGCTGGCATGCACATAACTCACGACGAGCGACGGCGCTCGCCGAGACACGTCACGACGTGATCAGTGGCGACGCCGCCCGATAGACGATCTCCATCGGCAGCCCCGCCGCATCTCGCGGCGGCTCGGGCGGCAGCGTGTACAACTCCCCGTCGCCCGGCTGTGCTGTGTACGCGAGAGCGACGGCGTCCAGCACATCGTGAACGGCTACCGCCGCGCCGCCGGTCGCTTCGGCGGCTTTCTGGACCGTCGGGGCGGCGTCGCGGTCGTAGTGGGCCAAAACCCGCATCCGCTCGGCGTATCCCCCGGCGGTGCGCTTCGAGTAGCTAAGCGGCTCGCCACCGAAGGCTCGAAAACAGACCTCCGGGTGGGATTCCCGGATGGCTGCGGCAGCCTCGGGCAGTTCCTGCAGGAGTTCGTCGACCCGGGCGAGGCTGTCGCTGCGTGCGAACGCCCGCTCGGAGAGTTTCTGTCCGGTCTTGCGCTTGTGGACGCGGTTGGCCGTCGAGTAGCGCTGTTTCCGGGTCGCTTCTCGTACCGGCGGCGTGCGAACCGCCGCGCTCCGCTCGCCGAGCACCGACCGGGCGAGTTCGTCACACCGGCGGTCCGGATCACCGGATTCCACGAGCCCAATCGGCACTCCGACCAGAATCAGCCGAGCGCGCTCCTCGTACGCTGACCAGCACTCGCCGATACTGTCGAACACCGACGCGTGGTCGAACCCGTCGCCGGTGAGCGCCACAGCGACCCAGGACTCGTCGCTCCGGTCGACACCGACGTACAGCGGTTCCGCCATTATCGATACTCGTTCGGATAGGCGCAAAAGTGTATCCCGAGGTGTTCGTTGTCCAACCGGTCCAGCACCCGAGCTATCGGCCGCGGCGCAGACTGTTCCGGCGGCTGTTCGTTACGACTGCCCGAACTTCGTGAGTTCCTTGAGCGGCACTAGCCGGTGTTCCATCGCCGGCTTCGTGTAGCCGGCGGATTCCTCGGAGACACCGCTTGTGAACACCAGCAGCTTCTGTTGGAGGACGTGCGGTACGCCGTCGTTGTCCCGGATGATGTCGACCGAGCGCCACGCTTCGTCTTCCATGCGTCAGAGTCACACACTGCTGCTACCTGTCTCTTTCCCGTCAGGAGTCCGGCCCGACGAATATCGTCCGGAGCCGCGCACCGCAGTCCGGACAGCACAGCGTCTGCCAGCGGTCGTTGTCGAGGTCACCGAACGTCTCCCGGCGGACCGCCTCATCGACGGTGACCGACCGGCCGCAGGTGTCACACTCCTCAGCCATGCGTCAAGGTTGGCTGGCCACGGACAAAACCCGCTCGCCCACAGGCATTTAGCCGGTGCAAGCGTGGGGCCGGATATGGACGGCGTCGTACTCGCTGCCGGCGAAGGGACGCGGATGCGACCGCTCACTGCGGACAAGCCGAAGGGACTGGTCGAGGTGGCCGGAAAGCCGCTGCTGACACACTGTTTCGACACGCTGCTGTCAGTCGGCGTCGACCGCCTGGTCGTCGTCATCGGCTACCGCGGCGATGACATCGTAGCTCGCTACGGTGAGCGGTATCGGGACACCCCGATAGCGTACGTCCGGCAGGACGAACAGTTAGGACTGGCCCACGCGCTCGAACAGGCCCGCTCGGCCGTCGACGGGACCTTCGTCGTGCTGAACGGCGACAACGTTTGCCGGGCAAATCTCGACGGGGCCATCGAGCGCCACCGCGAGACCGACGCCAGCGCGACGCTGCTCGTCGAGGACGTGTCGCGGGCCGAAGCCAAGACGACCGGTGTCGTCACGACGGACGACGAGAACCGGGTGACCGGTCTCGTCGAGAAGCCGTCGGACCCGCCGTCGACGCTGGTCACGCGAGGCTTTTTCGTGTTCGAGCCGGCCGTCGGCCACGCCTGCGCGCTGACGCGACCTTCCGAGCGGGGCGAGTACGAACTCCCCGACGCAATCGACCTGTTACTGAGCGCCGGCCACCGCGTCGAGGCGGTCGAACTCGACGGGTGGTGTCACAACGTCAACGAACCGAGCGACATCGACGCGGTCGAGGAACGGCTCGGCTGACGGCATCGACCGCTGCCAAGCGAAACAGCGCACGGACGCGGCGACGGAACATCGAAGGAGCGTCACCCCAAGACAGGGGTATGACAGCCGTTCGGCCGCTGGCGCTCGTCGCACTTGCCGCGGTCGTCGCACTGGCGGGCTGCGGTGCGTTTTTCGGTGGTGGCGACTCGGCAGGGTCGGAAGCGACGATAACGCCCGCCGACGTGCCGACGGACGAGACGCGAGCAGTCGAGACGACAGGCGAGGGGAGCTACTGGGGCAACGTCTCCGTCGACACCAACAGATCGGCGGTGACACAGCCGCGGGTCCTCGAACTGCGACCGAACTGCGAGCGGCCGCCGGCGCTGGTCGTCCACATTCAGGTGCTGGCGCTCCAGAACAACGACCCGGCGACGAACGAGGGCATCAACACGACCTGGCAGTTTGCGTCGCCGTCGAACCGGGACCTGACGGGACCGTACTCGAACTTCGTCCGGACTATCGAAAGTGGGTTCGAGCCGCTCCTGAACGCGACAGGCGTGCGGTACGGACCGCTGGACCGCGACGGCGACACCGCGTCACAGCCAGTGACGGTCGTCGATGGGAACGGAACGACGACGAGCTACCAGTGGACGGTCGAAAAGCAGACCGAAGCGCCCTACGAGGGGTGCTGGATGACGACGGGCGTCGCGCCAGCTTAGCCTTCCATCCCGCTGAAGGAGAGGCCGCCCTCGATGTAGCGCTGGGCGAACAGGTACGCCAGCATGATCGGCGAGGCGAAGGTGAGCGCGAACGCGGAGAACCGCGCCCACGGGATGGAGTACTCGTCGACCATTGCGTACAGGCCGACCGGCAGCGTGTAGTTCTCCGTCCCCAGCAGGGTCTGTGCGACGACGAACTCCGTCCACCCGGTGAGGAAGACGAAGATGAACACCGTCGCCAGCCCGGCGGTCGACATCGGGATGATGACCTCGGTGACGACCCGCCACGGCGGCGCGCCGTCGACGACGGCGGCCTCCTCGTAGGAGACCGGGATGCCGTCCATGTACGTCTTCAGCAGCCAGGTGTTGAACGGCACGGCAGTCGCCGCGTAGTACACCGCAAGCGCCAGTTTGCTGTCGTTAATGCCGAACTGGACGTACAGCGCGTACATCCCGATGAGCAGGGCAACGCCGAGACCGCCTCCGACCTGTGTCATCAGGACGTAGAGGAACAGGATCTTCCGGCGGAAGAGGAACTCTCGCCGCGAGAGGGCATAGGCCGCCGGAATGATGAGCGACATCGCGATCAGCACGGTGGGAATCGCCACCATGAGGCTGTTCCAGAGGAAGTGCTTGAACTCCGAGGGGCGGTCGACGCCGTAGTCGGACGCGTCGAGAATCTCGATGCCCGGCGTCTGGAACACGAAGGCAAGGTCGGTGAACGGGATGGCGGCGGAGATCGAGTACGACGGCACGATGAGGTCACCGATAACCCAGATGAACGGTTTGACCGTCGGATTAGTGGGAAACAGCGAGAAGCTCTCGGACGTGTACAGCGAGCTTCCGGAGCCGGAGAGGGCCGCCATCAGAATCCAGTAGATCGGGAAGAGCAGTGCCAGCACGACCAGCGTCGCACCGATGGTCGAGAGAATGACCTTCAGGACTTCGGACGCGGGCAGTTCGCCCCGACGGACGGCCTGTACGGTGTAGGACCACTTGCGGACCGTCCGTGCGGGCATCGTCGCGAACGTCTTGATGTCGTTGCCGAGCTTTCTGGCGATTGCACCGAGGAGCATTAGTCGTTCACCCCGTCGGCGAGTTTGCCTTTCTTGACGTTGAGCCACATGAACGCGCCGATGAACACGAGCGCGATGATGCTGATGGCCGCACCGCGGCCGTACTGCTGGAACGACAGCGCCTCACGATAGCCGTAGACGACGATGAGTTCGTTCGCCCGTGCCGGGCCGCCCTTATTGAACACGAACGGGATGAGGAACTGCTGGAACGACGCCGCGGAGGTCAGGATAGACGCGAACAGCACGGGACGTTTAATCGACGGCAGCGTGATGTGGGCGAAGCGTGCGAGGAATCCCGCGCCGTCGACGACGGCCGCCTCGTGGAGTTCCTCGGGTACGTCCTGTAGCGCGCTGACGGTGATGATGACCATGAACGGGTACGCCAGCCACGCCTCCGTGACGTTGTACGCGACGAAGGCGGTCCAGCGGCCCGAGAGCCACGCGACCGAACTCGCCCCGAACGCGGTCAGCAGTTGGTTCATCAGCCCGAATTCGGCGGAGCTGAAGATGCCGCGCCACACCGTGATGGTGAAAATCGGCGGCAGGCCCATCGGGAAGATGATGAGCGAGCGCAGGACGCGCTTGCCGCGGACGAGTTCACTGGTCACGATAAGCGCGATGGCCAGGCTCGCCCCGATTTTGAGCGTGACGCTCGTAGCGACGAACAGCCAGGTGACGCCGAAGGAGTTCCAGAACTGGCCGTCGGTCAGCACGTCGGCGTAGTTCTCTAGCCCGACGAACAGCGCGTCGCCGAACGTGAGCACGGCGACGACGCCCTCGCCGGCGAACAGGTTGGCCGGCTCGGCGTTGGTAAATGAAATCCCCAGCAGGTAAAGCACCGGGAACAGCATGAACGCCGAGAAGACGAACAGTCCCGGGAGCACTAGCAGTAACGACGCGTCGTCCCGCGTCAGAAACGGGACCGACTCGATGCGGTCCGCCGCCCGTGAAACCGTACTCATGGGCGTTTCTCACTCCCAGTTGCTGCGGATTTCCTCGGCGGCGGTCGTCAGTGCGTCTTCGGCGCTCGCGTCGCCGTTGAACGCCTCGATGAGGGCGTTCTCAAGCGGCGACCACACCTTGTTCATGCGCGGGTCGGTCGGCATCGGGACCCCCTGGCTGACGGTCTGGGAGTACGTCTGGACGTGGTCGGGGAGTTCGTCGCTGCCGACGAGACTGTCGAGCACCGGAATCGCGCCCTGCTCCTGAGCGAGTCGCGTGGCGTGGTCTTCGTTGGTGGCGAACCACTCGACGAAGTTCCGGGCGGCCGTGGCGTCGGCCCCGCCCTCGCTCATCGCGTCCGCGAAGTACCACATCGAGATGCCGGTGTACGGCGTCACCTCGCCGCCGTCGATGGCAGGGAACGTCGCCACCTCGTAGTTCACGTCGCTCTGGTTCAGCGTCGGCAGGTACCACGGTCCGTTGACCGCGAAGGCGGCGTTCCCCTCCGAGAACGTCGCGGCCTGCGGTTCGTAGTTCGGGTCGTCGGGCATGTACGGACGGAGGGTGTCGAGCGTGAACTGGAGCCCTTCGATGGCTTCGTCGGCATCCAGCCCGAGCACCGGGTCCTGCTCGGGGTCGAAGTAGTAGCCGCCGAAGGCCTGTATCCAGCCGCTCGTGAAGTACGGATCGAACGGCGCGGCGAGGCCGTACTGGCTCTTGTCGGGGTCGTGGTACGCCTCCATCGCCGCCACCATGTCGTCGATGGTCTCGGGCGCTTCGTCGACGATGTCCGCGTTGTAGATGAGCGTCACCGTCTCCGCCGAGTGCGGGAGGCCGACGACGGCGTCGTCGAACTGGACGGCGGAGGCGGCGGCGTCCGTGAACTGGTCGAGGCTCACGGAGAGTTCCTCGGACTGGTCGACGACGAACTCCCGCTGGTAGTAGTCGCCCACCCAGTCGTGTGCCCACTCGAAGATCTCCGGCCCCTGCCCGGCCGGAATCGCGCTCGTGGTCTTCTTTTCCATGTTGGAGATGTCCGACCCCTCGACGCCGAACTCCGTCTCGCTCGTGAACGTCTCCATCGCGTCCTCGCGTGCGGGTATCTCCGAGTCCTGAAGCTGGTACCACGCCGTCGCGGTCCCGCCGGACTGTTGACTCCCGCCGCCTGACCCATCGCCGTCACCGGAAGCCGTTTCCCCCTCCGAGCCGCCACTGCCCTGCTCTTGCACACTACAGCCAGCCAAGGCCGTAGCCGCCCCGACACCGCCGATCCGTTTGAGCACCGTCCGTCGTTCCATTGTCATGGATAGATATGGGATGAAATAGTCCTTCATAACTTAAATCATTCGGAAATAGAAGGAGACAATGATGATAGATTTCGAGAATCGGCGTGGAGTCGCTTCTCCGTGTATCGGTTTTCAGCAAACTGGGTGCGGTAGAACAAACGAAGTAATATTCTTTCTAAAATTCAGCGCGAAACGTAACACTCACAGTACCGACCCTGTACCGTAGGCGTATGCACCATCCAGGCCCGCCACGGTTCGCCACCGTCGGCGAATCGGTCGAACTGGCCCCGCGTCAGCCCGACCCCGGCATGGCTGCCGAGTGGCGGTTAGTCGAGCGGCCAGCGGCGAGTACGGCAGCGCTCGGCGACGGCCCGGTCTGTCACCTCGAACCCGACGTGCCGGGCGTCTACCGAGCGGCGGTAACCGCACCGGACGGCACACACGAGCAAGTCGTCCGGGCGTTCCCAAGCATCACCGAGACGGCCCGGTTCAGCGTCACGGCGGCGGACTTCGACTGCGACGGCGGTACCGACGACCTCGCCGTCGCCGACCGCGCCATCGTCATCGGGAAGTTCAACGATTTCACGATGGGCACCCACTGGGCCGAGCGCGACGGCGACGAGTGGGTCATCGAGACAGAACTCCCGCCGGGGACCCACCACGCCATCTTCAGTTTCGACGGCTCCTTCGAATCGACCGCGACCGACGAGGTCACTGTCGAGGGACCGGGACGCCCACGAGTCGAACTCACCAGTCAGACGGAGGACGGGGGCCTCGTCGTCTCCGCGGACGCCCGCGCGGCCCCGTCGGGGAGCGAGCCGGAGGTCGAATTCTATCTCGACGGCCGCGACACGCTGGAAGAGTCGGCTGTGACCATCGGCAGCGACGAACTCCGGGTACCACACGAAGCCCTACCCGAAACGACCCGGATTCACGCCGTCGCCGTCGCTGAGCGCCACAGCGTCGCGGACACGCTGGTCGTGGAACGCGACAGTGGAACCGGAAACGCGACCGCAGACGGCACAGTGACCGTGTCACGGCCCGCCGACCCGCCGGACTGGGCCGGTGACGCCACCATCTACGAGATATTCGTCCGGTCGTTCGCCGGCGAAACCGTCGACACGAGCTTCGAGGCCATCGAGCAGCGGGTCCCGTACATCGAGTCGCTGGGCGTCGACGTGGTGTGGCTCACGCCCGTCCAGGCGAGTCCGACCCGGCACGGCTACCACATCACTGACTTCTTCGACACCGCCACAGACCTGGGAACACGCGAGGAGTTCGAATCGCTGGTCGACCGGCTCCACGACGCGGGGATTCGGGTCGTCTTCGATCTGGTCATCAACCACAGCTCGCGGGACCACCCGGCCTTCCAGCTCCACCGGGCCGGTGTCCCCGAGTACGCCGACCACTACGAGCGAATCCCGGCGTCACAGGACGTCTCCGATATCGACTGGGCTGGCGAGGACGCGCCGGGCTACTACTTCAACTGGACGCGAATCCCGAACCTCAACTACGACTCGCTCGCGGTGCGGCGCTGGATGCTCGACGTGGTAGACGAGTGGCGCGACGTGGTCGATGGGTTCCGCTGTGACGTCGCCTGGGGCGTGCCACACGGGTTCTGGAAGGAAGTCCGGGAGCGGGTGAAAGCCGACGATCCCGAGTTCCTGCTGCTCGACGAGACGGTCCCGCGCGACGCTGCCTTCGCCGAAAACGAGTTCGACGTCCACTACGACACGGACCTGTTCGACACGCTCCGGGACATCGGGACCGGCGAGGAACCGGCGTCGGCGCTGTTTGAGGCGCTCGACGCGACGGTCGAACACGGCTACCCCGACCGCACGGCGCATATGCGATACGTCGACAACCACGACGAGGACCGCTATCTCGACGAGTGCGGGGCCGCGTCACTGCGGGCGGCCGTCGGGGCCACGTTCACCATGCCTGGAACACCCATGATATACGCCGGCCAGGAACGGGGCGTCGAACAGCAGCGCGGAACGATGCGCTGGCACGACGGCGACAACGCACTGACCGACTTCCACCGGCGACTGGCGGCCCTCCGAGCGGACCACGCCGCACTGCGCTCGCCCGGGATACGCCCGGTTCCACACACCGTCGAAACGGGCGATGCGGACAGCGTCGTCGCGTACGAGCGCACCGACGGCGATGAAAGGCTCGTGGTCGTGCTACACTTCGGCGACGGCACGGCGACCGTCTCGCTCGACACTCCAGTCGGGGACACCGACCTTCTCAGCGGCGACCCGGTCGATAGCGGCGGGGCGGTCGAGGTCGGAGATGTCGTCGTGATACCGCCGGCGAGCGGTCACTGACGGCACTCAGTTTCACGACCGACTGAACTTTGCTAGAACTTCTATGAAAAATCCCATCAAACTTATTAGCGATGGGTGTGAGACTCTGTGTAATGGCGAGTCTCGAACTAGACGGTCTCCGGAAGGAGTTCGACGGTGGCTCCATCGTGGCGGTCGACGACGTCGATCTGTCCATCGACGACGGGGAGTTCGTAACGGTGGTCGGCCCGTCGGGGTGTGGGAAATCGACGACGCTACGGATGATTGCCGGGCTTGAACGGCCGACGAGCGGTCGTATCCGTATCGGCGACGAGGACGTGACGGACGTCCACGCCCGCAAGCGCGACGTGGCGATGGTGTTCCAGAACTACGCGCTGTACCCGCACAAGTCCATCCGCCAGAACATGGCCTTTGGCCTCCGGATGAGCACCGACCTCTCGAAGGAAGAGCGCGAGGAGCGAGTCACCGAGACGGCGGAGATGATGGGTATCGGGGACTTGCTCGATGACACGCCGGACCAGCTCTCCGGCGGGCAGAAACAGCGGGTCGCGCTCGGGCGCGCCATCGTCCGGGAGCCGGACGTGTTCCTCTTCGACGAGCCGCTGTCGAACCTCGACGCGAAGCTCCGGACGACGATGCGAACGGAAATCCAGCGCCTGCAGGAGGAACTCGGCATCACAGCCGTCTACGTCACCCACGACCAGGAGGAAGCGATGACGATGGGCGACCGCATCGTCATCCTCAACGACGGGGAGCTCCAGCAGGCCGGTCGGCCGAAGACCGTGTACGAGAACCCGACGAACCAGTTCGTCGGCGGCTTCGTCGGTTCGCCCTCGATGAACTTCCTCGACGTGACCGCGGAGCCACTCGGCAGCGGCATCCGGCTCACCGGTGCTCACGACGACTTCTCCTACGACCTCACGGGCGGCCGTGCCAGTGCCTTCGGCGACATCGAAGGCGGTTCGTACGTGCTGGGTATCCGACCGGAACACGTCTCCGTCAGCGACGGCGGCGACCAGAACGCCGTTCCGGCGACGGTCGACGTGCTCGAGCCCATCGGTAGCGACAACTACCTCTATCTCGATCTGGGCGAATCGAAAACCGGGTTCGAGGGCGACGGTGCGCCGGATTTCATCGCCAGGGTGAGCACCGACGTAGAGCCGGCCATCGGCGACCGCGTGCAGGTGTCGTTCGACGAATCCGCTGTCCATCTGTTCGACCCGGGGACCGGCGAGACGGTTACAGCCGGCGAGGACGCGCCCGTCGCAGCACCGCAGTAAGGGATAGGCAGTGTCCACGTCCGGGCGTAGTCACTGTTTTCGACCAGTTATAGAGTCCCTACGGCCATCCGCTACGTTTGCGAGTGCGCGAGCAGCGCGGTCCGTAAAAAACCACTCGCGGGCGCTCAGCGGCTCGGCAGTTTACTCGCGGGCGCTCAGCAGCTCGGCAGTGAGCTCCCCGGCGTCAGCGAGGTGGGCGACGGTTGCCAGCCGGAGCGCGTGGGGCCAGCCGAGCGGCGTGCCACAGTCCGGCGTCCCGTCGTCGAACAGTTGCTCGGGAAGGTAGCCGCTGGACTGGACGAGCGAGCCGCCGGGAAGGATCTCGTCCAGCAGGTCCCGGGAGCGGCCGTAGGCCGCCGTCGCTCGGCTGTCGTCGGCGTCACGCAGGAGCGCACCCAGCTGGGCGGCACTGTTTGCGCCCCACGCCGTCGAGACGGTCCAGACTTTCTCGCGGTCCTGCGAGCCGCGCCGCCAGTCGTCGCCCTCGAAGCGGATGAGACCCCGGATGTCGCCGGTGTCCCGTTCCAGCCCGTCGAGTGTCGTCTCGACGTGGGTACAGAGCCGGTCGCGGGTCTCCGCCGGCAGGTCGATGGCCTCTGCAGCGACACGACAGGCCGCAGGGAGAGCCAGCGTCGCGGAGTCCAGTCGGTCGTCGATGGCTCCGTCGTGTTCGCGAAGGGCGTAGCGGTCACCGGTCCACAGCGCATCAAGGGCTGACAGCACTGTTTCGGCCTGTGACCGGGCGTGGTCCCGGAGCGCGGCGGAGACCGGTGCGCGGGCGACGGCCGCGTAGGCGTGCAGGAAGGTCGCAGCGGTGTGCGTGAACCGACCCTGCATGTTCTCCCAGGCGTTCTGGCAGGCGATGGGGAGGCCGTCGTCGGCCAGCGTGTCGTCGATGCTCTCGACGGCGCGCCCGAGCGTGGCTTCGATGCACTCCGGATTCGCCGGCTCGCCGGTTCGAAGGTACGTCGCGAGGAAGGTGGTGACGCTCGCGGTCTGGTCGGCCTGGTAGTCCGCGTCCGAACCGCTCTCGAGCCGAGCGTTCGCCCAGCCCGGCGCGAGCGTCTCGTCGCCGGGCCAGACCCGGTGGGGCCAGCTACCGTCCGGTTGCTGGGTGCGACAGTAGAACGCGGCGGAGCGCCGGTGCCACGACTCGAGGCCGAGGTCGAACGTCCCGTCAGCTTCGAGCAGGAACGCCGAAATCTCGGCGTCGTCGCGGAACCATGTGTACCCGTACCCGCCGGAGGTGACGTAGTACGGGTCGAAGTCCGGCGCGGCGATTCTGGCCCCGTTCGCGGCCGAAAGCAGCGAGAGGACGCGAAGGTCGGCCACGACGCTCTCGCGGTTCGGCGTGTCCGCGGGCACGCTCCATCGCCGCTGTGCCTGGCCCGCTTCGAGTAGCGTCTCCGAGGTGTAATGGTCGCTCACCAGCCGGTCGATGGTCGACAGCGCCGCGTCACGGCCGATATCGTTCGTGTCCGTCAGCAGCGTGGTCAGCGTGACGCCCCCGTCGACGAACGGCGCGGACAGCAGGACACCACCAGTCAGCGTCGTGTCCTCGTACCGTCGTTCCCCTGTCGCTCGGGGGAACGAGACCGGCTCACTGTCGACGAGTTCGGGGAACCGCTCGGGAATCTGGCCCTGAACGGCGTCGAGTTCGGTAGAGACGCCGACGAAGTCGTGTTCGGAGCGATGGTAGGCCTCGACGGTGTTTCCGTGCATCAGCAGGCTCTGTCGGCCGTCCCGCCCGTCAGGTGCGAAATCGACGAACGCCCAAAGCGACACGTCGGCGGGTGCGTCGCCGCGAAGTTCGAACCGGGTGACATGAGCCTGCTCGATAGTGCAGTCCGTCTGGACGACGGCCCAGTCGCCGCAGTCGTGGATGGTCTCGACGACGCCGGCGTCACCGCGATACCGCTGGTCGGCGTCGGCGCTGAACCACGTCGTCGAACCCGTGTCGATGCCGAACCGAGAGCGGTCGATCCCCGTGAGCCCACACAGCGGATAGGAGTAGTCCCGCAGCGAGCCATCGCTGTCGACGTGCACCAACCGGCTGTCGAGTCCGGAGAAAGTGCCCGTCGTAGAGCGGAACTCGCCCGGGAACTGGTGGCGGCGGTCCCGGGTCCGCTTGAAGTCGTTAAGTGCCGTCCGGAGCGTCATTGGTGAGAGACACCACTGCGGGGGATATAAAATATGGTGTAATAGTTTTTCATTCTTGTGAGCGCGGTGTGGGCCAGTCGACGATACGGCCCATTGGGCGGCTTCGGGGGCGTTGGCGGGCCACACAGCACCGAAACACAGTTATCCGCCGCCGGTACCAGATGTGAACAGATGGACGATTCGACTCTCAGGGACAGGCTGGGGCAACTGGGCCTGTCGGAGAAGGAAGTCGACACGTACCTGTCGATTCTCGGCAGCGGCGAGGCCACGGCCAGCGAAATCGCCGACGACACCGGCGTCTCAAAACGGTACGTCTACAGCATCAGTGAATCGCTCGAAGACCGGGGGTTCATCGAGGTCAACGACCACGTCGTGCCCACGACGATACGCGCCCGGCCGCCCGAGGAAGTCATCGACGCCCTGACCGACCGGCTCGAAGAGATGAGTGGGGCGCTCGATTCCCGATACTCGGCGAGTGCGCGGGAACCACAGCAGTTCGACGTCATCAAGTCCCGGGTGACAGTCATCAAGCGGCTCACGGAGTACATCAGAAACGCGGAACGGGAGATCATGCTGTCGGTTCCCCAGCAGTACCTCCCGGAGATCTCGGAGGAACTGGTCGCGGCCGTCGACCGCGGCGTCCTCGTGATGCTGGTCGTCAGCAGCGCCGACGGCCTGGAGCCGGACGACGTGCGCGGGCTGGCCTCCGTGGTCCGGTCCTGGAACCAGCCGATGCCGATTATGCTCACCGTCGACGCCCAGTTCGGCCTCGTCTCCCCAGCGGAGATGGTGACACGCACCAACTCCGACCAGCGCGCTATCGCCTTCGTCCAGCAACAGCTCGTCCCCGTGCTGTCGGGGTCGTTCCTCGGGAACTACTGGCTGATGGCCACCGAGGAGACCGTCACCGACCCGGCCCCGCTCCCCGCCACCTACCACGACTTCCGCCACGCCGTCCTCCAGGCGACGCTCCATCTGCGCGCCGGGCACGACATCCACGTCTCCGCAGAAGTACGAGCGGTACAGGCCGACGACGACACCACCACCATCGAGGGGACCGTCGTCGAGACGAAACAGGGCGTCGCCGAGCCACAGACCAACTCCTACCCCATCGAACACACGCTAGTCGTCGATATCGGCGACCGGACTGTCTCGCTGGGCGGCTCCGGGTCGTTCATCGAGGACTACGAAACCGACGAAGTCACGCTCTCGCTGGCCGAGTGAAGAGAGCAGTCCGACAGCGGAGGCAAAACAGCCGTTCAGTTGCGCTGGCTCGGGTCCGGCCAGCGATAGATGACGTACGTTTCCGACTCCGGTTCGTCCACGGGAGCCCAGACGAGTCGAAGCGTCGCGTCGCTCAGGTCCAGAGATTCCCCAGTCGTGATACCGGAGAACTGTCCACGATGGATCGTGATTTCTGTCCCCGACGTAATCCGCGTCGAGGCCTGTGCCTGTATCGGGTCGGTGTCAAGCGTCACGTCGCTGCCGTCGGAACTCCTAGCACCGGAGACGACGACAGTGAGGTTGTCCCGGTAGACGGTTTCGCCGCTTTCGAAGCTGAGATTCAGATACTCCCCATTGCCGGTAGTCCGCTCGCTGTAGTCGGCCACGATAGCGACCTGCGGTGCCTGCGTGGGTCGCTGCTCGCTGAAGCCGAGCGCGAACACACCGATGGTGGCAGCGAGAATTGCAGCAATTCCGACGAGGATAACGACGCCAATGACTGGGCTCACGGCCCGACTTCGCCCGTCTACCCGACTCATTGAACACAGGTGAGAACTGGGTATATAAAAGGAACAGCGTCGACTCAGCGTTCGATATCCGGCCGCGAAACGGCCCGGTTACGCCGTCGGAAGTAGCGTTTCGGGGAGGTCGCCCGGCAGTTCGTCGCGGTCGTGGTCGGCCTCGAAATCGGGGTCGGGCCCCATCGGGACGATGCGCTTCGGGCTCACGTCGGGGTGGGTGGTGTAGTAGTGCTCCGTGATGTGGTCCATGTTCACCGTCTCGGCGACGCCGGGGAGCTGGTAGAGGTCCCGGAGGTACGGCCAGAGGTTGTCGTACTCGCGGATGAGCTTGTGGTTGCACATGAAGTGGGTGTGGTACACTTCGTCGAAGCGCACGAGCGTCGTGAACATACAGATGTCCGCCTCGGTCAGGCGGTCGCCGGCGAGGAAGCGCTGGTCTTCGAGCACGCTGTCCCAGTGGTCCAGGGCGTCGAACAGCTCCGCGACGGCCTCGTCGTAGGCCGACTGGCTGTTCGCGAAGCCACAGCGGTAGACGCCGTTGTTGATGGGCTCGTAGATGTCGTCGATGATCCGGTCGGCCTCGTCCTGATAGCCTTCGGGGTAGAGGTCGACGTCGTTGTCGGCCACGTCGTCGAACTCAGTGTCGAGCATCCTGAGGATTTCCTCGGACTCGTTGTTGACGATTGTCTCCTCCTGTTTGTCCCAGAGCACCGGGACCGTCACGCGGCAGGTCGCGTCGGGGTCGGCCGCGACGTAGACCTCGCGGAGGTAGTCCGATCCGTTGACCGTATCCGGCGTGCAGCCGTCCTTGTCGGGCGTGAACTGCCAGCCGTCCTCACCGCGGAACGGGTCGACGTAGTCGACGGTGATGGCGTCTTCGAGTCCCAGCAGTTTCCGGGCGACCAGAATCCGGTGGGCCCACGGACAGGCGCGGCAGGCGTACAGGTGATACCGGCCCGCCTCGGGCTGGAACCGCGCGTCGGGGTCGTCCTCGACCCGGTCTCGGAAGGTGGTGTCCTGCCGGTCGAAAGCCCCGTCCTCGTCTGTCGTTTCGTACGCGTCAGTCCGCCACTCGCCGTCGACGAGCATATTCATGGTAACAGTCGTACGCGCGCGAGTGGTAAAAGAGCGCGGTGACAGCGGTGTTACCGGTCCAACACCGATGTTCCCGACGCTACCGAGAGCAGGGACTCCAGCAACGACAGCAACGGTCAGTCCGGGGCCGCTGGCGGTCGCGGGCCGGTGTATGGGACACCACGGCACGCCGCCGGGCGGGTTCGAAGCCCTTATTGGGCCGCTCGGCGACGTATTCTCCAAGAGTACCTATGTCGGACAAACCCGCCTCAATGTACCGGGACATCGACAAGCCCGCGTACACCCGACGCGAATACATCACAGGCATTCCCGGGTCGAAGATCGCACAGCACAAGATGGGCCGCAAGCAGAAGGACGCCGACGACTACCCAGTCCAGATCAGCCTCATCGTCGAGGAGACCGTCCAGCTCCGTCACGGCTCGCTGGAGGCTTCCCGCCTGTCGGCCAACCGCCACATGATCAAGGAGCTCGGCGAAGAGGGCGACTACAAGATGACCCTCCGGAAGTTCCCCCACCAGGTCCTGCGCGAGAACAAGCAGGCGACCGGTGCCGGGGCCGACCGTGTCTCCGACGGGATGCGCGCCGCCTTCGGGAAGATCGTCGGCACCGCCGCCCGCGTCCAGGCCGGCGAACAGTTGTTCACCGCCTACTGCAACGTCGAAGACGCGGAACACGTCAAGGAAGCGTTCCGCCGCGCCTACAACAAGATCACGCCCTCTTGCCGCATCAAGGTCGAACGCGGCGAAGAGAAGCTGATCGCGTAAATCGGTCAACAACGTCTTCTGACCGTTCGCAGAACACGGCGAAGACCTGCTGGTCGCGTAAGTCAAGCAGTGTTCGCTCGCCGTTCGCAGGGCGAGACGTCCGCAACTCGTCCCCTTTGCCTCGTTCTCCGTGCCGCTCCGGAGAATACTGAGTCGTATCTCAATCGCGAACCCATACACTCGGGGCGTGCGTCTTGGCCTATGGTACCAGCACCCATAATGTTCTTGCACCCGTTCCGCGTACCACCAGTATGGTACTCCGAGTCATACTCCTGGCCCTTGGCGTCATCGAACTGCTCCGCCCCCAGAAGGTCGTTGACTTCTGGATGGGGCTCGCGGCGACGAACGGTGACGAGATAGACCTGCGCCCGTGGGTGTACAGCGCCGCCCGCGTCGAGGGTGTCCTCCTCGTACTGTGGGCGCTCCGGCGAGGGCGCGGCGGCAAGTGAGCTATACGGTGGCTCACCGCGCCACGCGGACCGGGGCTGACTGCAGTTGCTCCGCTACGCCTCGTCGGACAGTCGGACCGTCAACACCGGCACGTCCGCCGTCCGAACAACCTTCTCGGTGACGCTCCCCAGTAGAAACCGGTCCAGGCCGCTCCGGCCGTGGGTTCCCATGACGATCATATCGACGCCCGCAGTCTCGGCGTAGTCGAGGATCTCCTCGTAGGGATCACCCATTCGGCGCTCGGCGACGACAGCCGTGCCGTGGTCAGCGATATCGTCGACCGTCTCGTCGACGACCTGCTCGGTCTGTTCCTGCAGCGATTCGATGGTCGTCGCTTCTGCTGCGGCGCTTCCGAGATAGGTCGAGTCGACGACAGAGAGAACGTGAATCGTCGAGTTGTGCGTCTCTGCCAGTTCGAGCGCGTGTGCAAGCGCTTCGTCTGCGCCGTCACTGCCGTCCGTCGGGAAGAGAATGTCGTCGTACACGCGTGGTCTATTATTCCCGGACATACTTAGCGCTTATCTGTCATTTCCGCCAATAGTTGCGTATTCATCCATTATACGCCGCAATTCTGTGGCTAGCGAGAATAGGCACGCGACGCGCAGCAGAGTCCGGTCATCGTGTGCCGAGAGCGGCTGCGAGCGTGTTTTATCCCTCCACGACAACTGCAAGCTATGCACAGGCTGGCCGTCGCCACGAACGCCGAGACCTTCGAGCGGATGCAGGGGCCGCTGGCGGCCCGTGACATCGAGGTGGGCCACGTCAAGACAGCCGAGCGGACGCTGGCGCTCGACGAGAGACCCTTCGGTGAGTACGACGTGGGCTTCGTCTACCCCTCCCGAATCATGGAGGGAGCGGTCGCCGACGCCATGCTGGACGTGCCGTGGGTCAACGACCGCGAGGCCATCCTCCGCTCGCGGAACAAGGCCGACGTGCTGGCGCGTCTCGGCCGTGCGGACGTCCCCGTTCCCGAGACCGTCGTCGTGTCGAACCCGGCGAGCGAGGCCGAACTGACGGCGGCCTTTGAGCGATTCGACCCACCCGTGGTCGTGAAGCCGAACTCGACGACCCGCGGCGTCGGCGTGGCCAAGGCCCACGATCTGGATTCGTTTCTCGGCATCGTCGACTACCTCGATCTGGTCCACGACTACCGCGCGGTCGGCGACCAGTCGTTTCTCGTTCAGGAGTACGTCGCCGACGCCGCCGACTACCGCGTGATGGTCGTCGACGGCGAGTACGTCGGCGCGGTGGAGCGCCGCCTCTCCGAAGCGAGCCGCGAGCAGGGCCGGTGGAAACACAACGTCCACCGCGGGGCCGAAGCCGAAGGGCAGGAACTGCCAGCGGCGCTACGGGAACTGGCCGAAGACGCGGCCGACGAACTGGAGATTCCGTACCTCGGCGTCGACCTGCTGGTGACCGAGGACCGCGCAGTGGTCAACGAGACGAACGCCCGGCCGACCATCGACTCGGCGACGAAGTACGAGGACGGCTTCTGGGACGATCTGGCGGCGTTGATACGGCAAACGGCTGAACAGTAGCAGTGCAAGCGTGCTGTTGCTGGCACGCAGAAAACCAGAACCGTGTATTGGGCGCGCTACAGTTCGATGTCGGCGGAGTCCTCTTCGGGGTCGAAGGTGACTTCGAGGATGCCGTTGTTGTACGTCGCGGCGGCTGAGTGTTCGTCGACGCGGGTCGGCAGGGTCAGTCGTTCGTGGTACTCGCGCTCCGGACTTTCGGCGTTGATCGTGAGGACAGTGCCGTCGCACTTGAGGTCGATTGCGTCCTTGTCGACGCCCGGAACGTCGGCGACGACCCGGATCTCCTCGTCGGTTTCGTGAACGTCGACGTGGAGGTCGGCCCCACCGCCACCGGTGTCCCGGTCGATGTGGACGTCGCCTTCGGCCCCCATCATCTCGTCCATCATCCGCTCTATTTCCCGGAAGAACTCGTCGAACGGGTCGTCACTGTCATCGCGTCTCATTCCTATAGACCAGTACGTCCGTCCGTTTCAAAAGCCTTCGGACGAATATAGTACCTGTTACCAGACGCCGTCGAGCGGGTACTCTCACACGAACGGTCACCTTCACTATTAATCATTCGCACTCGAACGCGCATAAACAAACACAAATTTACAACAAATCCGAAAACACTTTACACTGACCGACTGCCTCTCTAGACACCAATGAGTGAGCCAGTCCGCGTCGGCCTCAACGGCTTCGGCCGTATCGGCCGCAACGTATTCCGCGCATCGTTACACAACGACAACGTCGAAGTCGTCGGTATCAACGATGTGATGGATGACTCTGAGATCGACTACTTCGCCCAGTACGACACCGTCATGGGCGAACTCGAAGGGGCCAGCGTCGACGACGGCGTCCTCACGGTCGAGGGGACCGACTTCGAAGCAGGCATCTTCCACGAAACAGATCCCACACAGCTCCCGTGGGACGACCTCGATGTCGACGTGGCCTTCGAGGCGACCGGCATCTTCCGCACCAAGGAGGACGCGAGCCAGCACCTCGACGCCGGGGCCGACAAGGTCCTCATCTCCGCGCCGCCGAAGGGCGACGAGCCGGTCAAACAGCTCGTTTACGGCGTCAACCACGACGAGTACGACGGCGAAGACGTCGTCTCGAACGCCTCCTGTACGACCAACTCCATCACACCGGTCGCGAAGGTCCTCGACGAGGAGTTCGGCATCAACGCCGGCCAGCTGACGACGGTCCACGCCTACACCGGCTCGCAGAACCTGATGGACGGCCCGAACGGCAAGCCCCGCCGTCGCCGCGCGGCCGCCGAGAACATCATCCCGACCTCGACCGGTGCCGCGCAGGCGACCACCGAGGTCCTGCCCGAGCTTGAAGGCAAACTCGACGGGATGGCCATCCGTGTCCCGGTGCCGAACGGCTCCATCACCGAGTTCGTCGTCGACCTCGACGACGACGTGACGGAGAGCGACGTCAACGCCGCCTTCGAGGAGGCCGCTGCCGGCGAACTCGAAGGCGTGCTCGGCGTCACGAGCGACGACGTCGTCTCCTCGGACATCCTCGGGGACCCGTACTCCACGCAGGTCGACCTGCAGTCGACGAACGTCGTCTCCGGGATGACGAAGATCCTCACCTGGTACGACAACGAGTACGGCTTCTCGAACCGGATGCTCGACGTGGCCGAGTACATCACGGAGTAGTCGTCGCCCGGCCGTTTTATTCAGGAACTGGTCAAAATAGAAGGAAAGTTTATCACGATTGTTCGCAAAATATCTTGGTACACACAGAGTGTGAATCAGTTCCACACAACTGGTCGGCTCTGTGTGTCGGCGCAGTCAGCCGTATCCGCAGTCGACAGCCCGTGACCCACAGTTGGGTACAGCGGACGAGGGACCACCACTCACTCCCACCCCATCCCTTCTCTCCCTTTCCGAGTCAGTAGCCGAGGCAGAAGGCGTAGTGACGGTATGGCTCGGCCGGGCGAACCGGCCGCTATCGGACTCGGAAACCGTTAAGCGGTCGGCAGGTTTCCTCCCGAGTGATGACCTTCCAGACGCTCGACGACCTCGACGACGGACAGCGCGTCCTCGTTCGACTCGATCTCAACTCACCGGTGGAGGACGGCACAGTACAGGACAATCGACGGTTCGACCGCCACGCGGAGACGATCAGCGAACTGGTCGACCGCGGGTTCGAGATCGCGGTGCTGGCTCACCAGGGCCGCCCGGGTCGCGACGATTTCGTCTCACTCGAGCAACATGCCGACATCCTCGCGGAACACATCGACCACGACGTGGACTTCGTCGACGAGACCTATGGGCCGCAGGCGATTCACGACATCGCGGCTCTCGACGGCGGCGACGTACTCGTTCTGGAGAACACGCGGATGTGCGACGACGAACTGCCCGAGGAGGACCCCGAAATCAAGTCACAGACGGAGTTCGTCCAGACGCTGGCCGGGGAGTTCGACGCCTACATCAACGACGCCTACTCGGCGGCCCACCGCTCACACGCCTCACTGGTGGGCTTCCCGCTAGTCATGGACGCCTACGCCGGCCGCGTGATGGAAACCGAGTACGAGGCCAACACCGCCATCGCCGAGAAGGAGTTCGACGGGCAGGTGACGATGGTCGTCGGCGGGACGAAGGCCACCGACGTCATCGACGTCATGACCCACCTCGACGAGAAGGTCGACGACTTCCTGCTGGGCGGCATCGCCGGGGAACTGTTCCTCCGGGCCGCTGGCTACCCGGTCGGCTACGACATCGACGACGCGAACCTCTACGACGAGCAGTGGGAGCAAAACAGCGAGAAGATCGAGTCCATGCTCGAAGACCACCGCGACCAGATCACGCTCGCGGTCGACCTGGCCTACGAGGACGAGAACGGCGACCGCGCCGAGCAGGCTGTCGACGATATCGAGGAGAAAAGCGTCTCCTACCTCGACGTCGGCAGCGAGACCGTCATGGAGTACTCGCCGATCATCCGCGACTCCGAGGCCGTCTTCGTGAAGGGCGCGCTGGGGATGTTCGAGGACGAGCGGTTCTCTGTCGGCACCGCAGGCGTGCTCGAAGCCATCGCCGACACCGACTGCTTCTCCGTCGTCGGCGGCGGCGACACCTCACGAGCTATCGAGATGTACGGGATGGAAGAAGACGAATTCGGCCACGTCTCTATCGCGGGCGGGGCCTACATCCGGGCGCTGACCGGCGCGGAACTGGTCGGCGTCGAAGCGCTACAGCGTTAACTGCGGCCTTTCGTCTCCGCGTGTCGCAGGTCCCAGTCCTCGATTAGTTCGTCAGGCACCTCGACGATTCGCCCGGTTTCGGTCGGTTCCGTCCGTGCGTGACGGCCAGTCCAGTCGTGGTCAGCGTCGGGCGTAGCTGCCATACACCGCGCTACCAGCGGCGAGAATAAATTCCTTCCGCCAGGATGTTGTAAGTAATTACTCGGTTCCGAGTCTATATTGCGTCTCCGGGAAGCGAAGTGCTTTCCGCCAGCCGTGCTGTATCTGGGGTATGTTCACCGGAATCGTCGAGACGACCGGCGAGGTGCAGGCGGTTATTGACGACGAGGGCGGGCGTCGGATGCGGATCGGCGCGCCGTTCGAGGGACTCGACCACGGGCAGTCGATCAGCGTCAGCGGCGTCTGTCTCACCGTCGAGAAGGCGGCCGACGGCGAGTGGTTTGAGGTGTTTCTCGCCCGGGAAACCCTCGCTCGGACGTTCTTCGACGACCTTTCGGGCGGCGACCAGGTGAACCTCGAACGGGCGATGCCCGCGGACGGCCGGTTCGACGGCCACATCGTCCAGGGCCACGTCGACACGACGACCGAGATTGTCGGTATCGAACAGGAAGGCGAGGACTGGACGTTCACCTTCTCCCTGCCCGAGGCCCACCGGGACTATCTGGTTCAGAAAGGGTCGATAACGGTCGACGGCATCAGCCTGACCGTCGCCGACCGTCGCTCCGAGGAGTTCGACGTGGCGATCATCCCGACGACGTACGCCGAGACGACGCTGTCGGAGAAATCAGTCGGCGACCCGGTGCATCTGGAGGTCGACGTGGTCGCGAAATACGTCGAACAGTTGGTCTAGGGGTCGAACTCGGTCTGTTCCGGGCGAAGCGCAGTCTCGTCCGGGTCCTCGTGAGCGCGCTTGTACGCCTGCCGGTAGGCGTGAACTTTCTTCAGCAACAGCAGGCCGAAAATCGAGTCGTACACGATGACAAAGCCGAAGAAGGCGACGAGGAAGTCGACGTTATATATCGTGGCCGCGATAGCTGTGACCGGGCCGGCCAGCGTGTTGTAGACGGCGTGGATGAGCGAAGCGATGAGCAGTCCCTTCAGCACGATTGGGCCGGCGTCGTCAGGGTTGAACTTCGCCAGACCGAGGTAGTAGCCGGCGAAGGCCGAGTAGATGACGTGACCCGGCCCCGCGAGCGCTCTGATCGCGGTGATGTCGCTGCTCGCGGCGAGTAACTCGACCGTCCCGGTAGCCATCTCGGCGTTCTGTGTGATGTACAGCGCGTTTTCGATAGTCGCAAAGCCGAGACCGGCGACAGCGCCGTACACCGCACCGTCGACGACGGCGTCGAAGCGGTTGTCGCGGAAGGCGTACAGGCGTACCGCCAGCAGTTTCACCGTCTCCTCGACAGGACCGACGATGAGGAAGAAGACGAACACCTGGCCGAGGAACGGCACGAGCCCGAACCCGGAGCCGATAGCCTGTATCGGCGCACCGAAGATGCCGTTGAGCACGCCCGCAAAGCCGGCGAACAGCACACCGAGGAGGAACGTCCCCACGAGCAGCGTCAGCGGCTCCTGGGTGGTCACGTCGGCGTAGTAGATGTAGGCCGCGAGTCCGAGCGCCGGCACGGCAGAGAGGATGGCCATCCCGGCAAACAGCGGCTGGTCGCTGAGCGCGCCGAGGCTCCCGAACGCGACCTGCAGGAGGAGGATCAGAATGGCTGCAAGGATGACCAGATACCGCAGCGTCCGTATTCCGATGTGGTAGAGCCAGTGGGCGAACCGGTCCAGCCTCGACCGGGGCTCCCAAGTCGATATCTCATAGAGGTCTGCCGACCCGTCCGCGTTTACCTCGACCGGGTCCTGCCGTCGCTTTCCCATGTGCCACGTCTACAGGCCGCCTCACCTAACCGTTTGGTTCGACTATATCCGAAGGGACACTGAACGGCGTCGTAGACGACGCCGGAGGAGCCAGAGACGGCCCTGCTACCGGATCTTTGCAGAGGAGACGAGAGGCTTTTCGCACAGGCTCACTAACGGTGACGTATGACGCTACGTGCGGGTGTACTCGCTGTTCAGGGCGATGTCTCTGAACACGGAGACGCGATCAGGCGGGCGGCAGCGGCCCACGACCAGACGGCGGAGGTCGTCGAGATACGCGAGTCCGGGGTCGTCCCCGACTGCGATGTGCTGTTGCTACCGGGCGGGGAATCGACCACGATATCGCGGCTCATCCACCGGGAGGGCATCGCCGACGAAATCCAGTCCCACGTCGAAGCCGGCAAGCCGGTGCTGGCGACGTGTGCCGGGCTCATCGTCAGCGCGAGCGACGCACAGGACGACCGCGTCGACACGCTGAACGTCATCGACGTCTCCGTCGAGCGCAACGCGTTCGGGCGACAGAAGGACAGCTTCGAGGCCCCACTGGCGGTCGAGGGTCTCGACGACCCGTTCCCGGCGGTGTTCATCCGCGCACCGGTCATCGACTACGTCGGCACGGACGTCGAAGTGCTGGCGACGTGGGACGACCACCCAGTCGCGGTCCGTGAGGGACCGGTCGTCGGCACGTCGTTCCACCCCGAACTGACCGAGGACCCGCGCATCCACGACCTGGCCTTTTTCGACTCGGTGGAGTCGTAGCGACGGCCTGAAGGCCCCGCTGACCGAACGGCGGCTATGAGCGACGACACCGGTGACGTTATCGACGAACTGTTCGCTGTCATCGAGGACCGCAAGGCGAACCTTCCCGAGGACTCCTACACGGCGTCGCTGTTCACCCACGAAAAGGGCGAGAACGCCGTGCTGGAGAAGCTGGGCGAGGAGACGACGGAGCTAATTCTGGCGGCCAAAGACGACGATACCGATGAGCTCGCCCACGAATCGGCCGATATCGTCTATCACCTGCTCGTCCTGTTGTCGATGAAGGACATGGACGTCGACGATTTGCGGGCGGAGTTGGCCAAGCGGCGGTGAGACGATCCGTCACCAGGTGAGAGGCCGCGACAGATTGACACGGACACAGTTCCTATCAGGGGTATGGGCCATGTGGCGTCGGGCGTTACAGTCCTCTGTGTCGATGACGAACCGTCGTACGCAGACCTGATCGCGACACATCTCGAACGCAACGACGAGGCGATCGACGCCACCGGGGTCACGAGCGCTACGGACGGACTGTCATATCTGGACGAGCACGACGTGGACTGCATCGTCAGCGACTACGACATGCCCGGCATCGACGGGCTGGAGTTTCTGGAGGCGGTCCGCGCCAGAGACCCGGATATGCCGTTCCTGTTATTTACCAGTCAGGGGAGCGAGTCACTCGCAAGCGAGGCAGTCTCGGCCGGTGTCACTGACTATATTCAAAAAAGACATGGGTCCCAGCAGTACGCCGTGCTCGCGGAACGAGTCCGAAACGCAGTCGAACGAGTCAGAGCGAAAGCAACGGCCGATACCGCACAGGAGCGGACGAAACGGATTCTCGACGTGACGAGCGATGCGGTCCTCGTCAGCGTGACCGACACCGTCGTGTATGCGAACCCGGCGGCGGTGGGGTTTTTCGGCGCAGCAGACAGCGACGACCTCTGTGACCGGCCACTGACCGACCTCGTCGAACCGACAACGGACGGCGGGACCGAGACCGTTGAACGCGTCGTCGAGAACGGCCAGACGGCCGGCCAAGTCAGCCGGACGATACGGACCCTCTCTGGCAACAGAGTGCAGGCCAGCGTCACGGCGTGTGACGTGACCTGGGACGGCGAAGACGGCACAGTTTCGGTCATCAGCGACCGGGGCGATACGGACGAGCGCGAACAGCGGCTCGAAGCGCTGCACGAGGCCACCCGGCAATTGATGGCCGCAGAAGTCCGCAACAAAGTCGCCGGTATCGGGGTCAACGCCGCCGCCGAGATTATCGGACTCGACGCGAACGCCGTCCACCTCATCAACGACGATGGACAACTGGAACCCGTCGCCGCGACCGCGTCGCTCCGGCAGTTGGTCGGTGATATCCCGACATTCGAGCCGGGCGACAGCATCGCCTGGCGGGTGTACGAGCATGGCGAGGCGACCGCAGTGCCTGACGTGCGGTTGGAGGAAGACGTACAGAACCCCGAGACGCCGATACGCAGCGAACTGTATCTGCCACTGGGGGAGTACGGCATTCTCATCGCCGCATCGGCGACTATCGACGCGTTTGACGAAGCAGACATCGTCGCTGGACGCATCCTCGCGGCGAACATGGAGGCGGCCCTCGCCGCTGTCGAGCGCGACAAACAACTCCGTGACCGTGAGCAGGAACTATCGACGCAAAACGACCGTCTGGAACAGTTCGCGACAGTCGTCAGTCACGACCTTCGCAACCCCTTAAACGTCGCTATCGGCCGACTGGGTACGCTGAGAGAAGAGTGCGACGACGACAACATCGTTGCGATAGAGCAGGCGCTCGACCGGATGCAGGCGTTGATTGACGACCTGCTGTTGCTGGCCCGGACCGGCGACAGCGTCGCGGAGATGGAAACGGTGGCACTGGCGACGGCAGTCAAGGACTGCTGGGAGGTAGTCGATACCGACGGCGCGGCACTGGTGGTCGACACCGACCGCAAGATACAGGCGGACATGACGCGGCTCAAACAATTACTGGAGAACCTGATCCGAAACGCCGTAGAGCACAGCGCTACGGACAGTCGGATGCAGTCCGGCGGTACCGATAAACACGACGCTCCAGGCGTGACAGTGGCGATTAGCGAAATACCGGGCGGGTTCGCCGTCTCGGATGACGGCCCGGGCATCCCCGAAGCCGACCGGGAGAGGGTGTTCGAAAGCGGCTACTCGACGACGACTGACGGCACCGGGTTCGGACTCTCGATAATCTCACAGATCGCCACTGCTCACGGGTGGACGGTCACGCTCACCGAAAGTGAGAGCGGCGGCGCACGCTTCGAGTTTACAGGCGTCGACGTGGCATCGGAAGAATAGGGCGCTCAGTTGTCGTCTGCGTCGCGGGCTTCGCTCATGTGCTCCCAGATTTCGGTGCAGCCACAGCCATCCGCAACGTCCGCGAGATGCGCCCGCTCCGGATCGTCCGCTTTCGACTTGCTCATCGTCTCTGTCATGTAGTTACTGATAGTTACCGTAGTTGATAAGGGTTGTCTGCGGCGCGGTGGCAGCCCGCTCGCGGGCAGTCGTGCGCTGTATTCACTCGAATACAGTCCTACAGTAAAAATAGTCCAAAATATCTATGCTCGGAGCCTAGTCTGACCGTGGATTCTAACACGGAAAGTGCCGGTTCCGCCGGGCTGTGGCGACGAGCGGCGTCGAAATCGGACAGATCTATGCTGCCGTTCGTGGTCATTGTGGCCGGTGGGATCTTGATCCTGCTCGCGGTCGTTCAGGCGGTGCTGGCCTTTCGAGCCACCGGGTCGATACTGCTCGCGCTGCTCGACCTGCTGTTCATCGGCGGCCCGGGCGGCATGCTCATATACACGGGCTACTGGCTGCCACAGTCCGAGATCACTAAGCACCACTATCCGCGGATCATCGCGTGGGTGCTTGGCGGTATCGCCGTGATGTTCGGGTTCATCCTCCTGCGCGACCTCCATCCGGGCGTCACTGTCGAGTGGGCGAACGGGACCCAGGCCATCGCGCTGATGCTCGGCTCCATCGGTGGGCTAATAATCGGTATCGAGGAGACGAAGGCTACCATACGGACGAACCAGCTCGAAGCGTACACACAGCGGCTCGAAACCCAGGAGCAAGAACTCAAGCGACAGAACGAACAGTTAGAGCGGTTCGCCGGCGTCCTGTCACACGACCTCCGGAACCCGCTCAGCGTCGCGCGTGGCCGTCTCAAGCTGGCCCAGGCGGACCACGACAGCGAGCACCTCGACGCTATCGGGACCGCCCACGAGCGGATCGATACGCTCATCGAGGACCTGCTGACGCTCGCACAGCAGGGCGAGCAAATAAGCGACGTCGAACCCGTCGACATCGGGCCACTGAGTTCCGACTGCTGGGCGACTGTCGGGACTGGGAACGCAGCGCTCGAAACCGAAGCGATGCGGCCGATTATGGCTGACCAGGAGCGGCTGCGACAGCTCGTCGAGAACCTGTTTCGGAACAGTGTGGAGCATGGCTCCACGGGCAGTCGGACGGGGGCCGACGACATTGACGGCGGTGAGCCTGACCTGACGATTACGGTTGGAGAACTCGACGACGGGACCGGCTTCTACGTCGAGGACGACGGCCCCGGAATCCCCGAAATCGACCGGGAAACGGTGTTCGAGAGCGGCTACACGACAGGAGATGGCGGGACGGGGTTCGGACTTGCGATAGTCAAGGAGATCGCGGGAGCTCACGGCTGGCGTATCCGGGCGACAAGCAGTGAGAGCGGCGGCGCGCGGTTCGAAATAACTGGTGTCGAGTTCGCGCCCTGACCGGGTGACCGCGGTTATTCTTCGACTGGCGCGAACCGATGCCGGACGACCTCGCTGTCGTCGTCCCACTCAAAGCTGCCGTGGACTTTCTTCATCCGTTCTTTGTACGCGTCGAGGTCTTCCGACCCCTCACGCTGTGCGTCCTCGTCGGTCATGTCGCCCAGTGTCCGGTGTGTTACGTCTGTCACCGCGAACTCGGTGCCGTCGATCTCGAACGTGTCGCCCTCGTCGGCGTACTGGTGGCCGCGGTGCATCTGGGTGACCCGTCCCTCGGCGGCCATCTGCTGGACGTGGTCGTTGGGGAGAATCTCGCCGGCGTCAATCTGTGCCATACCGGAACTGCGGTCGGGACGCTCAAAAACGTGACTCGCAACAGTTTGGGGAGCGATTGAATGCGCTTTTACGCTCCGGACGTCAACGTGACCTATGAGCCATCCCTTCGAGGGTCTGCCGACGACGCCCACCGCCGAGGAGCTCGTGGACAAAGCCTTCTCGCGGGCGTCGCGCGCCGGCGGGGCCAAGGACGGGAACGAAGCCCAGCAGTCGATGCTGATGACGGCGTCGAACATCGCCTCCGACAACATGGAGAACGTGGTGACGGCGTGGCCGACGATCGACGATCTGGACCCCTTCTATATCGAACTCGCCGACGCGGTCATCGGCGAAGCCTACCCCGCAGACAACGACCCCGGTATCGACGCGCTGAAACAGCACCTCGCAGAGGTTTCGTGGGCCGCCGACAAGGTCGTCGAGATCCGCCAGGAGTACGAGAGCCGCGTCGCCCGCGGCGATATCGACACCGCCCGGAAGCTCCGCAAGCAGGCGTTCGCCCGTATCGCCGACGTGGTCGAGGAGGTCGAAGACAACCTCGCCGCCATCTCGACGGCGCACAACGCCCTCAAAGACATCCCCGACATCCGACCGGACGAGCCGGCCATCGTCGTCGCCGGCTACCCCAACGTCGGCAAGTCGTCGTTCGTCAACCGCGTCACGCGGGCCGACAACGAGATCGCCTCGTATCCGTTCACGACGACGCAGATCCGCGTCGGGCACTTCGAGGACCAGCGCATCCGCTATCAGCTCGTCGACACCCCCGGCCTGCTCGACCGGCCGCCGGAGGACCGCAATGAGATCGAATCACAGGCCGTGAGCGCGCTCGAACACCTCGCCGACGCCGTTCTCGTGTTCGTCGACCCCAGCGGCGAGTGTGGTTACCCGCTCGCGGACCAACTGGAACTGCGCAACGACATCGAAGCGCGCTTCGACGTGCCCGTACTGACGATTGCGAACAAGAGCGACCTCTCGACGGACGTCGAGGCCGACCACTATATGAGCGTCACCGAAGACGACAACGTCGACGGTGTCCTGCAGGCTGCTATCGACGCGGTGGGGTACGAGATCGAACTGCCGTTTGACGAATAGCGAGACGCCGACCAACGGGAGGCGTCTCGAACACTCCGAGCGGGGAGCGAAGCGACCCGCGAGGACTGCGGTCACCAACGGGAGGCGTCTCGAACACTCCGAGCGGGGAGCGAAGCGACCCGCGAGGACTGCGGTCACCAACGGGAGGCGTCTTGATCAATCCGAACAAGGAACCGCAGTGGCGAGTCAGAACGGCTTATTCTAGTTCGTACGAGACACTGACAGAGGCGTCGACAGTGACATCGCCGGGCTGGATGCTCGTCCGTCCGCCGGCATCACTGGCGGCCATCGCTTCCGCGTACACGACGGGGCGGCCGTGGTCGCTGGTCTGGACCGTGACGGCGTCACCGACGGACCGATCCTCCGCAGCGGCGACGACTTCGGCGTCCGTTCGGGCGTTGTCCATCGCGGTCGTCAGGGCTTCCTCGCGAGCGGCCTGTCGCGTCTCCTCGCTCAAGGAGTAGCGCACGCCCTCGACGCGGTCCGCGCCGGCGTCGACTGCGGCATCGATGAGTGTCCCGGCAGTCGAAACGTTGCTCGTCTCGGCTTCGACGGTGTGGATCGCCACGTAGCCGACCTGTTCGCGGCCCTCTCGACTCTCCTCGTACTCGGGGCGGACCTGGAACCGCGAGGAGGTCACGTTCGCGCCCTCGTCTTCCAGCGCCGACGTAATGGCGTCGGCGTCACCGCTGAGGTTGTTGCGCGCTGCTTCGGCAGTCTCACCGCGGCCCACGGCGGCGACGGTGACGGTTGCACGGTCGGGCGCGCGTTCGACGGTCGCGTCAGCGTTGACGCTCACGGTCGAATTCGTCGACGGCGCGACGGCCCCGGTGTCCGCGAGTGCGAACCCGACGCCGCCGGCGACGAGCAGTGCCAGCACACCAGCGATTGCGAGTGGTCGTGATACCATATCGTCTCCGACACACCCAGTGGTATTTACATCGTCGAACGCTCAAAGTCGGCTTTGAGCGTCAGCCGTTCCGTTCGACAGTGACGTAGCGAACTTCCGTCGCAACGTCTCGGCCGGCCGCGTCATCAGCCAGAGCATCCAGTTGGTCGACAAGCAGTGGCTGCTCCGCGTCCGGCGGCAGACCGACGGTGACGATGACGCGGCGCGGCT
Source organism: Haloarcula amylolytica JCM 13557 (assembly GCF_000336615.1). Taxonomy (GTDB): domain Archaea; phylum Halobacteriota; class Halobacteria; order Halobacteriales; family Haloarculaceae; genus Haloarcula; species Haloarcula amylolytica. The sequence continues at coordinate 70,088 of NZ_AOLW01000007.1, read as the reverse complement.
GTTGGAATATCGCAGTGTTGGTGTACTCGATTTCGACCGTCAGCACGCGAGCCGGCGGGTCGACGCTGCCCTGGATGGCGTCGCGGATGTCCGACTCCGTCGTCGCCTGCTGGTAGGAGTCGAAGGTGACGCCGCCCAGGAACGCCGACAGGACGAGTATCGACAGGACGAGGACGCCGATTCGTTTGACAGTCGCCGACCGTGCGTCGCTCTCCTGGAACCAGTGTTCCGGGCGGTAGCCCTGGTACCAGAGCCCGACGAGCACTGCGAGGTTGATCGAGAGGACGTTCACCAGCAGGAGCACGGCGGACCCGAGACTGACGAGCGGCTGGCCCCACGCGATACCGATGCCGACCGTGGCCGCCGGCGGGATAAGTGCGACGGCGATCATGACGCCGACCAGTGCCGTCGAGACGCCGCTGGTGAGGCTGACGACACCGGCCGCGCCAGCGCCGAGCGCGACGATCAGCGAGAGGAAGTCGGGGGCGACCCGCTCGCGTATCTGGCCGACCGTGGTCACGTCGGTGAGCGGCGGGATGACGTTGGCGTACCGGACCAGCAGGGCGAAAACAGTCGCGCTTGCTACGGCGAGTCCGAGCCCGACGGCCTGGAGTTTGACGCCCTGAATGAACATCTCGTGGTCGTCGACAACGGTGCCGACGTTGGCGGTCATCGCCGGGCCGATGAGCGGCGCGATGACCATCGAGCCGACGACGACGGCCGGGGAGTCGAGCAGGAGCCCGGCAGTCGCGATAATCGCGCTGATGATGGTCATGAGCGCGTAGTTCGACATCGAGGGAGCGAGGTCGTTTGCCTTCGAGGTGAGTTCCTCTCGCGCGATGCGGTCTTCGTCTTCCTCCTCGGCGTACGTCTCCTCTAGCTCGTCGAACTGACTGGAGATGACGGTGTTCGCGTCCACGACGACCGTATAGCCGTCGTCGTTGATACCGACGTCCCGCAGCTCTTCGAGGACTGGTTCGAGTGCGTTGGTCGGGACTGGAAAGGTGACGACAGCGGTGAACTCCCGCCCGCTCGTCTCGTCGGTGAGCACGTAGTCGATGCCCTCCTCGGCCAACACGCCCAGGACGGCGTCGCGCTTTCCGGTCGGAATCAGTATCTGTACCAGCCGCACGGCTCCGGGTGGGACCCGCGAGGGTAAAAAAGCGGCTAGTTAGCGGGTCCCGGGTGCAGAACTGGAGCGAGACGCGGCTATGAATCGCGAAACAGTCGGTCCTCGGGAAACGGACGCGCTTTTCCCCGCCGGCGGAGTACACGGGGTATGTTCGAATCACGACCGGACCGGGACGCCGAGGTGGTGCTCGTCGGTCGGTCAAACGTCGGGAAATCGACGTTGATGCGCGAGATAACGGGCCACACGTTCGACACGGGCCAGCGACCCGGTGTCACGCGTTCGCCCAACCACTTCGACTGGGCCAGCGCCGATTTCGTCATCAGTGACCTCCCCGGCTTCGGGTACATGAAAGGCGTCCCCGAAGACGTCCGCGAGGAAATCAAGACCGACGTGGTCCAGTACGTCGAGCGGAACGCCGAGAACATCCTCGTCGGCATCCTCGTCGTGGACGGCAAGTCGGTCATCGACATCATCGACCGCCACTCCGGCCCCGACGAGATCCCACACGACGTGGAGATGTTTCACTTCCTCCGAGAAGTGGGCGTCGAACCCGTCGTCGCCGTCAACAAGATGGACAAGGTCGACGACAAGGACGACCGCTTGAACGAACTCTGTGACCGACTCGGACTGCACCCGCCATGGCAACAGTGGCAGGAGACTATCGCGCCGATCAGCGCGAAGCGCGGCTCCGTCGAGCCGCTGAACGAGGCCGTCCGGCACCACCTTCACGAGGCCCAGCGGGACGACCTGTTTCAGTTCTTCTGATCCACCGGCTCTATGCAGCGGTTTCTGGGTTCGTGATCGGTCTGCAGTAGCTTCGAGCCGTACTCAGGGGCCCTTCGGAACAATGAAAAGTCGGAATGGACTCGCCGGGTAGTAGTCTGAAATTTACACGACAACGGGGGGTTGTGTTTGGTAACTTTCATGTTAGATTCGCTCCAGTTGCTTCTTTCGAACCGCCATTTTCTCCTGATTCGTCCGCACGTCGTAGTGCTCGTACAGCACTTCGAGCGATACGTCGCATCGCTCGCTGACGATCTCCGGAGATACGTCGCTGTTCAGGTGGTACGTGATACTGCCACGCCGGAGTCCGTGGGGTGACCGAGAGGAAGGGCACTTGCTGTGGGCCGCACGCGAACCCAGTGCCTCGCAGGTCGACGGGTCCGACGGGTCAGCGTCGTGGGGACACCCATTGAGAACGCACGGCTGGGTGAGCTTGTTCACCCACTTGTAGATAGTGTCACCCGTGGGCCGGCCGTGCTGCGAGGTAATGAGTGGCTTGCGGCCGTAGTCGTCGGTTCGTTCGTAGCGGTCCGGGTTGTCGAGATAATCGTCGACGACCTGGTAATCACTCGGACCAAGGTAGACCCACCGCTCGCCGTCTTCGCCGTTTTTGAGTTTCGTTCCCTCGTCGATTCGATGCTCCAGCACCAGCGCGTAGTCGTCGGGACGAAGATCGTCAACGTCCAGTGACCGAAGGGCCGACCGGCGCATCGCCGTCTTCCACAAGATCAGAAAGACGACGTGATCCCGGCTCGCGTAGCGGTACTCGTGAAGGTATTCGAGTATCCGGTGTGCCCGGTCTACGCTCAGGTGGACTTCGCGGCTTTCGGCCCCGTCGGGCAGCTCGGGAGCATGGACCTTCTCAGCCAGCCCATCGTCAACGCCCTCGATGTCGGCCCAGTATCGAAGCGCTTCGCGAATCGTCGATAGTTGCTTCTGGAGGGTCAGCGCCGCGATGTCACCCCGTCGCCAAGCCACGAAATCGGCCAGATCGCGGCCGGTGAGGTTGTTCAGGTTCTCGATGTCGCGCTCTTCACACCACTCCCTGAAGAACCGGAGTCGCGTCTTCGCGTTCCGCATCGTACTCTCGCGGACGGAGGGTTCGCGGTGTCGGAGGAACCGCTCGATACCTTCCCCCGGCGAGAGATCCATCAGATCCTCGCTCATGCTCGCCCCCGCTTTCGTTTCCGGTAACAGCCCAGACAGCAGGACTCACCGGGATAACAGAAGTTCTCACAGCCGTCCGTCTCGCACTTGTTCACGTCTTCGATAACGCGGTCGCTCACGCGGACACACCTCCCGCACTTTCATTACGTGAGACTGACTTGCCCAAACTGGTGCTACTCGACAGATGAGCGAAACGTGTGCGAAGTGCGGCGATAGCCCTGCACCCCGAGAACTGAATCCTCCTTTTGACTGGACCGACTATCTTAGAGAGGAACGGGACTTCGGCCCACCCATTGGTGCGGTCTGGATTCCGCTCTGTCCGGATTGCTATTTCGACGCGGATCACCTGAAAGAGAGCGTCAACAGCCTGGCGATGGGGGACGACGATACCAGAAAAAAGATCCAGGCCGATAGCGAGGACTTTCTTGATTCTCTCGACCTCGACGCACTCATCGACGACGCGATGCGGTAGCTCGGCCGTCATTCTGCAAACACCTCTTCGTCCATCGGTGCAACGCCGATAACCATGTGTTCTCGAATTGCGTCGGCAAGACAGAGCTTTAAGTCGTACTCCTTCAGCGTCTCCGTCATTCCGATGGTTGTCTGCGCCACCTCGGCTTTCAATTGAACTCTGATAAACGCCGGCACGTCGCTGGCGTCGCGCCGAATGGTGACCTCGTCCACCTTGTCGAGTACACGGATCGCATCGCGAGCCTGCTCGAATCGTCTTGTACGACTCACGCGGACGCACCCCCGCGTGGCATCGTCTGTCGAATAGCTATACCGCTGGTCGTTGGGCTACTTTCAATAGCCCGCTTGCTCTCGTACTTCATGGGTCGTCTAAGCCTCAAACGGGAAACGACCCACCCGGCGTGTGCCAGCACGCCGGACCTTTCTGGTCCGATGGGCGGGTCACTTCACCTGTATAACGCCTCTACTGAAATACTTTTCTGTGAATTGCACAGATTAATCTGTGCTACTACGCTGAGATACAAGTGATTGCAAATAGATGTCTAATGCACCGATACACCTATGAGTTCCACAGCCACACCGCTTGATGTGCCCAGGCAGCGTGCTGATTGGATGACTCAGACTGACGAAGCCATTCTGGAAACGATTCGAGATGAAGGGAACATGACACCCCAAGCTCTCGATGATACTTTCGACATAGCCGCTGCCAACTACGCCCGTGATCGACTCTCTGAGCTTACCCAGTACGGGCTGGTCGAGAAGATCGGGCGCGGTCTCTACCGACTGACCGATGACGGGCGTGCATTCCTCAACGAGGAACTCGACGCCAGCGAACTCGATCCCGTCGAAGACGCCGACTGACATTCTCTTAGACCCTCGCGAGTCGTGCCGTCACGTCACCGGCCCACTCCGGTAATTCGAGATCGGCTAACTTGCCGTCGTGCCAGCTCGTCACGATCTCTGTATCGCCGTCGCGGGCCACGTCGACGCGCCACTTCCGGCCGTCTTCAGCGGTGATGTCGAACCGAGCACCGCCGTTCCCGAGAGCTTTGATGTGCTCGACGTTCACCTCCTCACCAGTGTAGACTTCGATTGTGCCTTCCATACACTGTGGACCGAGGGGAAGAAACGGGTTAAAAAGGTGCTAGGTTTCCGGGAGAAGTCTACTCGTGTTCTACGCTGCGTATTTCCTGCCCACAGACGGCCGCGCCTGCTTTTTTGAATTCGGTGAGTGAAAGGCCGGTCTTCCGAAGATCCGCACCAGTTAGAGTGGCGAATCGAAGATCTGCACCGGCTAGGTCAGCATCGTAAAGAATTGCACCAGAAAGATCTGCGTAAGACAGAGTTGCCGTGTTGAGATTTGCGTGCTGTAGATTTGCATTGGTGAGGTCTGCCTTTCGAAGTGTGGCATTAGAGAGATTTGCACCAGAGAGGTCAGCGTTATGGAGATTTGCATCCTCAAGAGATACCCCACTGAGGTCTGCATCTGGGCGAATGTCGTCAGGTGTCAAGTCGTCATTTGGGATGTGCATGTGTTGACTGGAAATTTTGGTAGCCATATCTTAGGATTCTGAGCCGATGGTTCTATTCCCGGATGATCCGTTCGAGTGTCATTGGGTGTCCATCTGGACTAGTGAACTGCCAGGACAATGCTTGCTTGACCGGAACCGGCACACCTTCCGGAGCAGGTTGTGCCGAGAATGTATCGGGAGAGAGACCGAGCCACACTGCGATGACACGGGGTGTGAGATCGCTATATTTTACTACGATTTTGCCAAACTGACGTGCATCGGACCATTTTGATATTTCTCCTCGATCCTTTAGCCACATAGCAAAGAGGTTGCCGAGTGCAGATGAGCTTTCAAATCCCTGGTATAGAGAGTCGAGATCTTCACTACCAGTCTCAATCGTAATACACCACTCGTAGCGGCGGCGAGACGTTGTTTCTTCGATCATTGGGACTTGTACTCGGTGGAGTGTTCCCAATAAAAATACCGGTTTAGGTATTTTAAACCACCAAGGTAGAGAGTGAATTAAATTCCAAATCTATCGCATTGAGCAACACGGCATTGTTTAGTTGAGGGAGTTTGAGAAGCGGCTAATTCGTAATTAGTAATAGTTGCATCCTCTCAGTGAATATTTTGCAGTAGTATTTTGTGAATGGTATGTATCTGGATAATTATGAGATATAAAGACTGGACACAAGAGAAAGTCACTGAAATGTACGACATTTGGGAATCGGACTTCGGGTTTCGGGAAGCTGGATTTGAAGTATTTAAAAGCCCAATCACAGACGAGAGATCAATTCTATTGATCGGGTATAACCCCAATTATAAGCAGAAACACATCACAGAAGATGAAGAGACTGGAGAGGTCTATCACAAAAGTCTCCATAACTACCCAGATGGCTTCTCTATGCGACATTTGACACACTTAGAAGACGATTCAGTAGACTACCGTCACAAATCGACGGTCAAGCGATGCATCTTCAATAATGAACCCGAATTATTGAGTGAGGTCGTAGAAATGAACCGATATTTCCTACGGTCTAGTACTTCGGATTCCCACAGTAGTGTCCTCAACGCTGTAGAGGACCAAGATGCGGTTCAGGCTTATGAAGAGTTCTGCCGGGAGACGAATAAAGAGGTGTTAGAGAAAGTAGATCCGGATACAGTGGTGATTATGTCGAAAGACCTTAGCTTTGAGATGATCGAAGAATTCGGTTATGAGGTGACACTGAATGCAGAATATGAAGCTAAGGACTTTGATTATAGTGATGAGAGAGAGTCAGATGTGATCTCTACCTCGCTCAGAACCGGTGAGACTGATTCGTTCGATGTTGTCTCTCTGGGAAATCACTTGAGCTGGCCAGGTCTGGGAAGCACCCATTATGAGTTCTTTAGTGATATCATTCCAAATCACCTCCCAGATCCGCAGTCTTAGTCCCAGCAAGTCAACGGATAGCTACAACTGACTAAATTAGTGCTTGGGTATACTTGGTCGCTTTCTATGTGTTCTGATAAGACAAGTATCACTGGCAGTAGTTGTTAGAGTTAAGTTTCAAATTCACTCGGATAGCTGGTTCTACCCGTTTATCACTGGCTGTATATGATCGGTGCCTATTTTCTCCTTCTACCTCAATCAAGTCGTAACTCTCCAGCTTCGATAGTTTCAGTCGCCTCGACCGCTCCGAGATCGGAGTCTGCTCACGCCCATGGTACGCTTGGTCAGCAACGGCTTCGTACCGGTCGTGTAGTTCGCCTGCCTCCAGCCCATCGCCCATACGAATCAGTTCGTACAGCAGTTGATGATGGAACGGCAGTGACTCCAGATTCAACTCACGGATGTTTCGTCGTGCCCGCTCGAACGACTCGCTCACATCTTCGTCAGTAATCCGGTCGTGTTGCAGTTCCTCAGCCCGAGTCGCGGCCTGTCGAAGTGCCTGTATCCCATTCCGTGCAACGCCAGCCACCTCATCAGCTATTGTCTCCAACTGCTCGCGGGTGATCGATTCTGACGGAAGCCCAAGGTTCGCTCGTGCTTCGAGAATGTCCGCCAGCTCGTCGACACTGTAGCGGTCCAGACCGAATTCGGCGAATGACAGCCGTCGCCGGAGTCTCCCATCAATTCGAGATAGCCACTCATCTGGGTCGTGGCAGATAACGACGACAGATAGGTTCTCGACATCTACCAGCCGGTCCAGTGCATCAGTCGATGGGAGACCGTCAGCCTCGTCGAGGACAACGATCACCGGACTGGTGACGCGCTCTTGGAGCTGGATACAAAGATCCTCACGAGGGACGTTCACCGACGGGTCGCTACCAGGGAGATCGTGAAGAACTGAGCGGACAACACCGGCGGTCGTTTTCCCGAGACAGCGAACGTGGGCTGTCTGAACGTCGGCGTGTCCGGTAAGCTTCTGTAGAGAGTGTTTGGTCAGCGCTGTCTTTCCTACACCAGGTGGGCCGTGAATCAGTACGTCGTGGGCCTGATCACCACCAAGTGCCGGTTCCCACGCACGGGAAAGGTGGTCAACAGCGGCTTCTCGATGGAGGAGGCGACGCGGGAGGTGCTCATCGTCGAAGACAGCAGGGTCGGCGATCATCCTGGGTGTGGGTGAGAACAGGCGGGTATATAAACAGATGCGACACTTCCGGGAGAGAGAGAAGCAATCCAGAACGTATGCTTAATGAGTCCTCTGCGACATCAGAAATGGGTATGAGATTGTACGATATAGTCAGAGGCATCTGATTGTTACGCAAACTTGTCTAAAGGAGATTGGGGGCCAACATCATCGTAGAAGTCTTGAAGAATCTCTCGCATCGCTTCGATTTTTACCTGTAATTCTACCGACATATCTTCGTAATTCCCGTAAACGTCAATTCCCTCTAATAATATCCGTTTCGGCCGCTCAAATTTTGATCTAAATCTGTATGACTTACTTCCATCATTAATCTGATCCTTACTGGCAGGGATATCTGTAATAACGTCTAAATATTCCCACCGACGAATGCACTTTGCGACCATTCTTGAGGCAACCGGGCGGGGATTTGTAATCGAAAGCGTGTTTGAAAAGTAATCTATCAACTCGTTCTTAGAAAAGTGGGTATTTGGAATGTCCTCTTCCGAACGCTTTTTACACATCTTCATAACGGAGTGTTCGAGTAAAATACTGTGATGACTTCTAATGAAGAAGTCAGGAACGGGCCGTTCAGACCGTGAAACTTCTACACCACTTTTCAGTTCTTCGCCAAGTTTATCAGAGTGGTTTCGAGTGTCACCAGTGCCAGTTTTGATATCAGTATATATCGAGAATAATTGCGCAGTTTCCAAATCCGTATTTACTCTGTCGTCATCACGATCCAATAATTCCTCTGCATCTTCCACAATCTCTCCATCACTGGCTACCTTCCATAAATATAGTGGTGTTGTGGGTGAATTTTCATCCTCATAGTTTTCAATTGCATCTGCCGTGGTCCGATCTCTGGCTTCTTCGACCACAATTGCAGTTTCAATTTCATCGGATTCCACCGGCATCGATATTTCATCCTCTAAAGTGGGTATCTTGCTATAGATTTTATTAGCTATCTTATCAGCATTCTTGATCGTTGTGTGAGGTTGCTCACGTAGTGGGACATGGGCAACTAATAATACAGAGCCAGTAGGACGCTTACCGACGAGTAAGTCAACTGTTTCGTCAAGTTCCCTTTGGAGCGGACGTGCAGTCTCAAATTCCCATTTCGTACCCTCATTGAGTACTCCCCCCTGAATAAATGCAGACATGACGGTCGTCAGAATCCACTTTCTGTGCTGAGCTTGCTCACGGCGGGAATTGTAGCGTTGTCTGGCTTTTTCCAGTTTATCCTCGTCATTGAGATATTCTTCGCATCGTTCCTCAAATTTAGGTTCGTATACCTCATTTCCACGAATATCAGTAAGATATTCGTTGAGAACTTGGTCATCTGTCAGCTCTGATATATCAATACCCATTGTTAATTGGTGACAGCAACTGGTTCCGCTCGCTCGTCAACGTTTACATGAATAAACTCGAGGAACCCGATAAAAGAGCTTATGTCACTCTCCTCTTCCGGAAAAATCCGGATTTGAGTCTCATCTACCTGTATGTTAAAGAACATGTTGTAGTCTTCATCGTATACCTTGCCAGACATAGATATCGTTTCGCGATCAGTATAGACATCGTATATCAGGTACTCCTCTTTTCTGAGATTGTTTTTTAATTCAATCAAATCAGGGTGTTCAAGCGGAGTCTGTAGCTCTACTACGGCCGGTTTCGATTTCGAAATTTCGACTCCGCTCGCCATTTCGATAGTGCTGTAATCCGTGTGGTCATAAGCGTCCTTGATTTCAAGACAGCTTTCAATACACTCTTCCAAGTACTCAAAGAGTGTTAGTAGAGAGCCGGATTGAAGTTTGAATATCCCACTTTTGTCTATACTAAATGTGAGTTCACTTGGTATAGATATTGTCATGATATGAGGTAGAACACCGTACTCTCTCTCGACTTCTCGGATGGTTTGTAGACCGTCAGATCCGTAGTAATTTATAGTTCTACGTGTCCCGGCACGCTTATTAGCATGTATGTCCGTTCCAGAAGTTCGCTTTGCAATAAATCTGGTCACACGTGCTGCTTCGTAATCTTCAGCAATTTGTTCGCGAATTTCCCGCAGAATACGTGGGCTTATATACAAGTAATGCAGGCCAGGTGTGTTAGCCAAGAGTGGTTCTATTCCATGTTTGATCTCTTCGGTCTTTCTCTGGTCAGTATACAGAAAGAATAGCTGTTCCTGTCTATCGAACGTTAGGTATGATTCTGCAGTAGAGTTTTCTGAATACTCATTTTTTAATTTCAATACGTCTCCTAGCTCTTCTATGATTTCCCATCCGTTTCTCTGAATATTTTCAATAAAATCCGTCTTGGGCAACTCAGTGATTCCCGCAATGATATAGAGATCTCCACCGCTTAACCTGCTATAATTTTGAGAAAGATAGGTGTGAAAGTCACGACTGTCTTCGAACGAATTTCTATCAACTTCGAAGACGCTCATCAATTATAGAACAGAGGCCACTCACATAAGTCAAGTGAATTCGTCAGACTCATATTATGATTCTCGTCAAACCATAACATACTAATCTTCTTCTCAATATGATGTCGTTAGTGTCTGGTGAACAAGATTCTATATGTGGATACTCAGCTGACGCTTCAGATCTTCCTAACGGGGTTAAACCAAGGAGTTGTTCTCGTGATGTTTGGAAAGATGGAGACTGTGTATGGCACGCTGAGGAGACTAACAAGCCAATTGCAGAACTAAAGAAGTCTGCAGATGCTGGAAAGAAGAGAGTTGATGATGCATACCTCAGACAGGCTGAGTTGCAAAATCGAATAGACTTCAAGAGTTTCACTCTTTATAACCCTGATTTTCAGGAATCTAATATAGATAGCGCAGATTTCAGAGCGGCCATAATTCATAATGGAGACTTCTCACAAGCGAGTCTCGAAGGGTCCAAGTTTGATAGCGAAAGGTTGCGTAAAACTGTCAGTGATACGAAAATGGTTGATACATGTTTTTGTGACTCAAAAATAAAGGGTGCAAATTTTTCTGAGTCGGTATTATCTGAGGTATGTTTTGACGAAGCCACAGGAAGTTCAGTGAAATTTAATCGTGCAGATGTCTCAGGCGGATCATTTAGAGAAGCAGAGCTACATGACGTAGAGTTTGAAGCAGCAAATATAAGGAGGACATGTTTCGAGAAAGCTGATGTTTTTAATGGCGATTTTAATAGATCGTTTGCAAAAGGAGCCGATTTCTCTGGTTCTGACCTACGTCAAGCCGAATTCAATTGGGCAAGAACTGAGAATATGGATTTGAGAGGGAGTATAGTAGATAAGGATACAGACTTTGACTGGGTTAGTGTTTATGAGTTTGCATCAGACCGATTTCACGAAGGGCAAAATGAGATCGACTTTGATATATTCACATCACCCCCTTCTGAGGTTACTATAGAAGAGTCGCTTGGTGTGAAGCCTGAGGATTATACGGTAAAAGAATATCTCTCAACAATCAACCACACAGACAAAGGCAAAAATAGTCTCTCACGGTTCAGATCCCGGATTTCACATAGAGGTTCTGATAAGACAAGTGAGCATCTCAGAACTGCTGTAGGTTGGTACAGAGATCTTCAGCGAGTGTACGATAATAGTCTTGTAACCGAACACAAACGCTGGTTTGCAATCCGAGAAAAAGAAGTAGAAAGAAAGATTCAATTCGGTAGGAAGACTCTCTCTTGGTTAAGATTAGCATTCCACCGGCTCACTATGCGTCACGGTGAAAGTCCGGGTAGGGTACTGGCTGTGGCTGGCCTGACTATTGTTCTATTTGCTTTGGCTTATGGGCTGACAGGAGTTCGAGATTTAGAATCTGGACAAGTGTTGAAATATAGACTCTCTGGAGAGTGGACCTGGGGAATGCTATCCCCATTTCAATTGTCTATTAGCAGATTTTTGACTCCCTCCAATGTGTACTACGCACCTATTGACTCGGTTGCTGGCTTGGCTTTATTTGAGTCGATTATTGGAGCGCTACTCGTAGCTATGTTTGTATTTACATTAGGGAGAAGAGCAACAGAATAGGTATTCACAGAGAATGCTACCGCCACCGACTCTCCACATTCGTTCGGTATCGTAACCCGAGAACACTAGTGTTGAACCACTGTATCGTCTCGGGGTCTAGCTCTTCTCGCGCGTTCTGGATATTCTCTTCACTCTCGACCAGATGCGTCAGCGCCGCGTCCAGCACGTCGGACATCGGTGGGTCGTCGTGCTGATCGCTCGCGACAATCGCACTCGCCTTATCCAGTAGTCGCTGCCGTTCGTCGGTGATCTTGAGACTAGTGCGTCGGGTCATTGTTTAAACGATTGTATGTACCGGGGGTTGGTTCCCGTTGTTCTGGAGTGAGCGTCAGGGTGGTTCTTCATAAACTGGGGTCGGGCCGACGGTTTGGTCGGGGCGATCTCCCAGCCCAACCGGATCGATTCTATGCACCGTAGCCCACGGCCCACAGCCCACAGGTGCATACATCGAGGATTGGCGTTACATCTGAGTCTGACCCCGTGGGGTCGGGCTCGCATCATGGGCTGACCAACTCTAATCGGTAGTCGCCTTCGTCGTCCTGGTCAAGACTCTCGACCTTCGCCCAGTGGTTGCCCACCAGCTCGCCATCCTCGTCAACGACACCGCGCTCGCGGAGATCGTCTATCGGTATCGAGACGGTCACACAGCCGCCTGCCGGGGAGAGTTTTCGCATCTCCATGCCACCGGCGGTGCAGTCCCGATACTAAAATTTACTGAGTCCCGGGAATACCGCGATTCGGTGCTTTCTAGCCAGCAGACTGCACGGCCGGAATACGGTCGTACTCACGGCCGGTGCAACCCATGTTCGGAAAGATAGACATCGAAGACGCTCTGGCTGGTGTGATTTTCACCGCCAGCGCGTTCGTCACCAACGGTATCGCATCGATCAGTCTGCTCGGCTACGACCTCGCCGCGTCTGTGTTCACCGTCCAGGGCACGAGCGTCGACCTCGCGTTTCTGCTGTCGCTCGCCGCCCTGGCGATGGCGTATGCCACCAACCGCGTCAACGAGAGTCGTAACAAGAACTACCAACTCGACACCGATCTCGTTGAGATTGCCAAAGGGTCGGCCACTGTCGAAACCTACCTCGCGCTTGGGACACTCGTCATCGTCCTGTTCACCGGGCTAAACATCCTCGGCGCGCAGGATATCGTGGTTGGCTCGGCCGCTATCGGTCTGACCGTCGTTGCCGTTGAGGCTGCCGGCTACTACGTCATCAGCTACCTGGGGTGAATCCGATGGACCGCATACTCAGCTATGGGCTTATGGGCGTTATCGGCGTCTCTGGGTCCACAATTGCCTCGGCTGTCGTCGGTGATCCTTTCCCCGTCGTCGTCCCGGCCATCGTCGCCGCTGCCGTGATCGGGGCGCACCACGTCAAAGAACGAGATACCACAGCTGGCGCTGATGATCAAGACGTTCGCACCAGCGTCGAGCAGGTCGAAGCCGACGGAGGGCGTCAACAGTGACCCGGACTCGCTCGCTCCTGCTCGCCACCCTCATTGTCTGTTCTACCATTGTCGGGGCCGCCGGTCCTGCGCTGGCACAGACGACGGACACGGCCACTCCGACCCCAACCACGACGGATGGCGGGCCTGTCGGGTACGAGTTCTCGGGCGGAGAGAGAGCGTTAATCGTCGATACCTCTGCTATTGACTCCGGTGTGGATATCGAAGTAGAGTTTAGAACTATGGAGGGGCCGGGAAGTCCGACTGTCTTAGCGCGTCAGACCCACAATACCGCCAATATCCAGGGCGACAAACTGGTTCTCTGGAACGAAGGAGCCTATGATACGGTGAACGTTACCGTCACCGGCGCTACCGGCGGAGAACCGAAGTTCGATGCCAAGAGCGGGGTGGCATCCAACACGCTCGGGTCACATACCAGTATCGGCAGTACAGGCGGTGACACTGACACACTGTGTACTGCTCGTGATCAACTTGACGAACTGCTGTCTAATGTGGAGAACCTGGACTGTTCCCCACAACCGGGCACTACAACAGTAAACACGACAGGTACAGATGCTCAACAGACGAAATTAGATATTTACCAGTCCGCTCAGAACAGCAAGGCGGCGTCTGAGAACTACCACACCAGCCTGGACAACAACCTTCAGGGCGCACGGACTCAGGCACTTATTCTTGGCAAGAACGCCTACATCAGAGCGCTCAACAACGGCAGTAGCAAGGCCGCAGCCAAGGCTGAGGCAAAGAGTGCGATTGACGAATTTTACGCTTCGAAACAGCGTAATCTTATATCAGAGTGGAACCGTCAGTTGGCGAACTACGAGTATATTGAGGGTGTCGAAGATAATGAGTCGGGTATCTCGAGCACCCAACAGTACCCCGCGATGGCAAATACCGGCCAGTATGTCGGCATCACTGAAAGATCGACTGCCTCAACAACCTTAACTCTCGAAAACGGCGACTCCGCGAACTGCCAAGTGTATCAAGTCGAGGTGTTCGATGATGGTTGTAGTTCCTGTTCTGACAGCCAAACCTATCAATTCCAGATTGATAGCGGTGAACGTCAGTATCTCTCACCAACAGGACAGGACAGCCAGAGCGGGGACTGGACTACGGACATATCTGGCGTCGAAGTCAAAGGCGATAGCAGCACAAGCACCGCCAAATCCATTGATTTCGTCCGCTACGCCGCACAATGGTCAGAAATCAAATCGCAGTCTACCTCCGCCAAATCAGAAATGGACACACTGGCGGAAAACACGTATAGCGCCTACCAGCAGGGAGAAATCAACAATAGCGACCTCGTAGACCCCTACGTCCTAGCTAACCAGCAGTCGCCGGGTGACGACTTCCAGGGCTGGGCTGCCGCACAGCTCACCCTACTCGGGACCAACAGCCCAAATAACTTCGACCAGATCGGGAGCTTCAACGTCACCACTGGGGACGGCACGCAGTACGAAGGCGTGCTGTTCAGTCAGGAGAACCCTGCCAGCGGGCAATTCGAGAACGGGACGACCTACAACACGACCAATATCGGTGGTACGCAGTACGTCGTCACCAGTGACCGTATCGTAGAGTTAGATGGGACATTCACCATCGACAGAATCACCACGACAAGCGGTGAGACTACCGAGAACGCCACCATACAGAAAACAGTCTACAAGACGACGAATGTTACCGAACTCAAACAGCAGTACGAGGATCTGGCATACCGACGGGCACAGATCGAAGCCCGCGAAAAGGCTATGAAACAATCTGCTGGCGGTGGCTTACTCGGTGGTGGCAGTGTTTCACCCGTCGTGGCGCTGGCCGTCATCGGCACGCTACTGGCTATCGTCGTTCTCCAGAACTAACCCACCCATGCGTTCCATTTTCTTTGTCGCGCTGCTCGTGGTCAGCCTTGGCTGCGTCAGCGCCCCGACCGCCGCACAGTCTGCAGGGAACTTCTCCGCCGAAACACCCGGCCCACAGCCCACAGTAAACGCCACCGACACCACGCGCATCGACGGGCAGACCGAGATTGTCGGCTCGGAGTATCTACCAGACAAGGGTATCGCTCGCATCACCCTCCGGTCGAGCGCGGTACAAACCGTGACGATCTCCGACGCCGGCCGCTTCCAAGAAGGCGGGAAGATTCCCGTCCGCACGGTCGCTATGCGCTCGGACGACACCGCCACTGTCGAGATTCCCGTCACAGAAAAAGACGGCTACGTGGGTGTCGCCATTTCCACGGAGAACACGCCACTGTACGCCGAAATCGTGCAGCAGCCTTCCGGTGGTGGGCTCGACATACTCCGCGCGCTCTCGTCGTTGCAGGCGTGGCTCGCCGGGGCAACTGTTGCGTTCATCTGGATGATCGTCGCCGGCTACAACGTTATTCGCGGCGAGAACGGCCGCCCGGAGGTAGCATGAAGCCCGCACCGACCTTCCAGAACAACCGCGACCGGCTTGTCTACCTGCTGGCCGAGTACAAGCTACTCATCGGTGGGATGCTCGTCGGTGCGGCCGTGCTGTTCGCCTACTACCAGCCGCAACTGCCGACCCTCCCGACGTGGATTCCCGCGGTTGCCGTCGGCTGGCTTGTCCTGGCAATCCCCTGCTATCTCGTCGGTGCGAAAATCGCCCGCTGGCTCCGTCGCCGTAACTGGGTCGAAGTCCATCATGTCAACGCCGTCGAGGACACGACCGAGAAGTACTACGTCCCGCCAGAACTCTGGCGCGAGAAAGAAATCGACGGCCCCGATCCGTACCCCGTCAACGGTGGTAGTGCGTGGGCCGTCCGCGAGTACGAGTACCTGGAAGACATCGGCCAGCTTCGCGTCGAGGGCGTCTGGCTCGAAGGCTGCCAAGATACGCAGTTGATGACCAGCAAGAAACAGATGCAAGATATTCACAGCTGGCTCATCGACCGCGCCGAAGAACTCGCTGCAATTCGTGGCCGATGGAGTCGTGGCAGTGTCGAGCTGCAAAAGAAGCTCGTCACCGCTGACGCCGAAGCCAACGAGCGCGGCCAGATGATCCAGAAGACAGCAGCGAAGGAGACCTTCGGCGATCTCATCGAAGACGGCGAAGATCCCGAAGACGCACCCACCATCCACGACCTTACCGACGCCCCCGACCCTACAGCAGACGCCGCTGTGGGCTATGGGCAGGACGAACCGACCACCGAGCAACTGCAGGACCCACGACTGAACGATGACTGACGACGGTAACGACCTCTACACGCCCGCACAGTTTCGCGAGTATCAGGACGGCTATGGCCAGCGCGATCCCGACGAGGTACACCAACACGCCGGAATCGTTCGCGATGAGAAGCTATCACGCTATCTCTCGATTCTCGAAACCCACTACGATCCACGCCACTGCGACCGTCCAGAGAAGATGCCTGGTCAGGCAAAGGACCTCTCGCACGTTCGGGAGATTGTTCGTATTGAGGGGACCGAGACGGCACGGCGGGCCATGGCGAACGGAGATATGCAGTCATTGAAGCACTTCACCGGAGACGCCGGACAGCGGGCCGATATCTCGGGGATCAAAGCAATCGATCAACTCCGGGCACAAATGACCGGCCCCGCACCGATGTTCTACGAATGGGCCGAACCCGGCACTGGTAAATCCAATTTCGCCTGTCTACTCGGACAACTCTGGAAGGAGCAACAGCCCTCCGACGCCTTGGTCGCCTCGAACATCCGGACGCTCGAAGAAACTGACGAGTGGACCGACTCGGACGGCGACCGTCGTGACGGCTGGCTGGCGAACTACGGCGAGTTGAACGAGTGGCTGAAACAGGATGGTGACCCGATGCACAACGAGCAGGTCCCGAAACTGTTCATCTTCGACGAGGCCAGCAGTAACGCCGGTGGGAGTGGGTCGGACGGCTACGAGACGAAGACGAAACTCGGGCCGCTTACGTACAAGATCCGCAAGTACGGCGGTTCTCTCATCATCATCGGTCACGACGGCCGTGACGTACATCCGCTCGTTCGGGAACTCGGTGTCTGTGTCCACAAGGAAGGGCTGAAAGAAGCGACCTTCTACGAGGATGTACGGAACCGGAAGGGTGTCAACCCGATCTTCTCCGTGTCGGGAATCCCCGAAACGGACTGGCGCTACGACGACAAGGAACCGACTACGTGGTCCTGGTCGAGCGGAGAGGATGACGGTGGCGAAGTAGACCCGGAAGACCTCTCTCGGAAGCTTGCGATCTACACAGTCATCACGGCAAAGGAATCTGAACCAGACAGACCAAACCACGAAATTGCCGATTTCGTACCGTACAGTGCCGAATGGGTCCGTCAACGCTGGAACGAGTACCAAGATGATGGAAAGCACCACAACGTGGTTGGTGAGGTGACGGAGCTAACCGCATGACAGCGATAGAATTCGAGCAACCCAACAACAACCAACCCCCCGGCGCAGCCCTGTTGTTGGCCCATGGCGTGCGCTCGCGGTGCGAGCACGCGCGAGCCATGGGCAACGGCCGAAAACAACCCGGAGGAGTATCTATATATGACGCACGCGAGGTGCGCGAATGAGTCGAAGCCACAAAGCCAATCACTACGGTACGCTCGTCGAGCGCAAAGCCGCCGAGCGGTATAACCTCGAATTAGATCGGTGCAGCTGGCACGACGCGAAGCGACCAGACGGGACGCCTGTTGAAATCAAATCAGCGATGCATCAGCACAGTAATGGAAAACCCGGGACGTTCAAACTCTATGACAGCTATCATGAAGAACTTCGTTCAGCAGATGGATGGTATGTTTTCGGCATCTACCGGATACGAGGAAGAGGTGTCGAGGTTCTGCAATGGGAAATGCGTCACTCTTCGAGAATTCCACGATTAAATTGGCACGGGGGAGGGAACCATCGTAATGCGCTACAATCTAAAATACAGGTTGGAGAGATTGCGAATTCTGTCAATTATTAATAAAAAGTATTTTGTTTAACACTGATTGACACTAGTAATCATGAGCGGTGGACCTCTTTGTCACTGTTGTAGACAACAAATGATAGTTGGTGGTACAGGGACAACTCCTGCTCCCGCTGTTGAAATAAAAGACATAGATTTATCGAACCCAGAGGTGAGGAAAAGGGTTGAAGCGAAACTGTGGCCGGATGTACCCAAGCCGAGATGTTGGTGTTCACACTCCAATCCGACACCGAAAAACCAGCCATGTCGTCGGTGTAATTTCGACATTTGTGATAGCGATGATAGAGCAATCAATCCAGCCACATATACTATTTAGTGAACAAGTTAACCAATCGCAGGTCAGTCAAAATCCCCGCTTAATTACGATTGGAATCTCCTTAGTAGTTGTAGTATCTCTTATAGTTTTGAGCCTCCTTTTATATAGGTATGCATTGACTCGGGCCCAAAAATTGGACTTAGCTGATATAGATATTGAACTGTATGATGATCAAAATGTGGACAGTTCGGTTCGGAGAGAGATACTGGAAGAAGCTAGGAGACGATTTGATGACGAAATCAATAGAAGAAGTACGCTGGAGAGCAAATTGGGAATAGTTTTTGCACTAGATGGAGCTATTGTGGCGCTGTTAGGATCTGGACTACAATCAACGAGTACCTTGTTCTTTAAATTGGCTGCTGCATTCGCATTAGTATCAGCTGGTTTGGGTCTCTTAGCACTCAGACAATATGAATACCAAAGACCGGGAAGTAGACACTATTATAACGAATATATTCAAGAGAATGAAGGCACAGCTTTGCCAGCGATGATCACCGATTTAAAAAATGCATATGAAAACAACAGGAATATTAATAACAAAAGATTTCAGATATACCTATTTGCGCTCTTATTGTCTGGTACTTCATTGTTACTTATTTCAATTGGTTTAGCAGCAGATAATATATCATAGTGCAGTCATAGAAATTGCTGTGCGGTGTATTTTGGTGAAGTGGCCTTAGCCACACCTCTAAACGGAATCACAACCCCCCGGGTTTGATTCCGTTCGGGCGACGGCCGGGCCATTGGCTCGGTTAAGCCTCGATCACGTCGGCAACCGTGCCGGACAGGGGGAGAAATCGGCAAAACAAGTAGTGTTTTCGGGGTGCTGGATAGTGATGCCTCTCAACAGGCGGGCCGCTACTCGGTGGCGAGCCAGCGCCAGGCCGTCCCTCGCGAACCGTCTGCGAGCTGCACCTGGGCCTGCCGGTAGCGTTCTTCGGGCATTCCCGCGTCTTTCCACACCCGGAAGCCTTCGCGGATCGCTTTCCCGTGCTTTTCGATCTCCCCGAACCGCAGGGTCATCTGTGCCTCGCGAGCGTCGTTCACGTCAACGCCGTGGCGGGCTGCCCATGCGATAAACGCGCTCATCGTGTTCTCCAGCCCACGCTCCGCGGCTTCTGCAGCCTTCGCCGCCGTATCGACAGCCCGCCGGGTGGCTTCACGCGCTTCGTCAACGGCGACGTGAACCATCTCCGCGACGTACTCCGACCGGAGCGACACGTCGGCATAGTCCGATATCACCAAGTCTTCCATCTCTCGAAGCGCTCGCCGGACACTTTCGACATGACGGCCGTACTCGTCCGCTATATCCGACGGAGCAACCTGCCCACCGTCTGCTACCAACATTTCCAGGGCTTCCCACTGCACCGGCGAGAGCCCATCTGAGAGGTGGCGCACAACGACACTCTCCTGTTTCTGCTCGACCCGCGTTAGATCCAAACCTACTGGTTCGGGGCCGGAGTGATCCACCTCCGGCTCGAAGTACGAATCTTCGACGAATGGGCCGGAACCAGACGGTGCGATGTCGATACCCGCATCGGCTAATACCGACAGCACAGTCTGATCTAATTCCCGTTCCAGCGTCTCCAAGTCGCGCCACCGGACAGTTTCGTCATCATCTAGCAGCGATGCCTGCAGAGACGAACCGACCTTCGGGTGGGATAGCGGATGGTCTTCGGGCACAGACAGCGCCTCACGGGCGTAGTAGTGCTTGACCTCCTTGGGGAGGTGGTGGTCGGGGAACGCCTCTCGAATCCGCTTCGGGCCGAGTGTGGCCGTGTGGTAGTATCCTGGCAGGTTCCGCCCGCGCTCGTCGTCATCGTTCTGGACGATTTTCCGATAGCCACGGCGGTCGGATTCTAACAGGTGACCCATCGCCGCAATCGGCCCATCCCGAGCGTGGACCGGCCCGCTGGCGTCGCGGTGAACTCGGGCGTACTTCTCGGCGTCCTGAACGTTGCTGTAGGAGTGTGGCTTCTTGAAGTACCGACCGGTGACACCGATCTCGATGGCTGCCCGCTGGAGTAGTTCGGGATATCGGTGGAACTCGATATTTGAGCCTTTCACACAGACGTTCACACCTTCGCCGAAGCCATCCGGAACGGGAATCTCAATACGGCTCCCGTCATCACGCTCGCCCTGCATCCCGGGCCAGCGTGGGGCAACATGGGCCACGAAATCCTGCTGGCCGACCGAATCCTCTTCGGGATGACGGGCGACCTTCAGCCGATACTCGCGCATGTTCTGCAGTTGCCAGTCCGTTCCCTGTGGTGTCCGCTCGCCGGGGTGAACGATATTGCTGTCCTGGTAGGAGAGGCGAACGACCCACCGCTCGCCGTCCTGCAGGAACTCGCCGCTCTTTGACCCCTCACCAGCCTTGACCTCACTGTCCAGTGCGAAAAACGGCGCAAGGCCGTCGCTATTGAACAGGAGATTGGCGTGGAGTTCGTGAGGGGCCAGCCCTATCGTTCGCATCGCCCCCCGTTAGTCTCAACGGCGGTCACCGCCCGCTCGACCTCGGCTTGACTCTTTGCGAGAGGTTGGAAGTTTGTCCAGTCGAACTGAAGGGGTTCGCCTGCTTCTACGTCATATAATTCTGAAGCACGAACGAACCCAGTCACGCCGAAACCACCTCGATTTTCTCGCGAGCACGGCCAAGGAGGTTGCCCACAGTACCGGGTGAACGGCCAGTTTTGCGGGCGTACTCCCGTGGCCCATACTGGCCCATGCCCACAGCCTCGTACACCTCTCGCTCGGCGTCAGTCAGTGGCGACAGGTCCGGTTCGTAATCGAAAAGCGAAGACTGTGGACTCACAGACTCTCACCCCCGTCAGTCCGGGCTTCCACTCGACCACCTTGGTTTCGCTGTGGCTGGTCTTCCGGATCGGGGTAGTCGAGCTCTTTCCCAGCTGCAGTTCCCCGCGAGATACGGGGCATACAGTCACAGGCTGGACAGCGGTGGGCGATATCATCACCGTCGCCGAACGTCCGTCGGAAGTCACGCGAGACGTGTGCCCCGCAGTGCTGGCAGTTCGACTTCTCGATAGTTTCGTTCTCGACAAGTCGGTTACTCAAGAGAAACCACCCCCGCTCGGGAAACGGCCAATTCCTTCGCAAAATCGCAAGACTGCACCCCAAATGATTCGTAACCGTTGGTGGTTCGATTTGATTTCGAGTTTATACGCAGATGGATCTGCGAGTAAGATTTAGATAGAAGGGCGTAGCCGACGCTTTTCGGGATAGTTCGCCAGAACGAAATAACGCTATGGACTCGCCGGGATTTGAACCCGGGGCCTCTTCCTTGCGAAGGAAGCGATCTGCCACTGATCTACGAGCCCGCGTGGTCTGCCACTCGAACGCGGAGTTATAAAAACCCTGCGCGTGAGAGCGGCCTTCGATAGCGATTCACACTGTCCCGGCCAGCGGTTCGGACGGGTGGCACAACGACGCTGTCGCGAAGCGACAGGCCCCGAGGCTCAGTCCTCGAGGACGATCTCGATGGAGACGTCGTTGGGAACCTGGATGCGCATCAGCTGGCGCAGTGCCCGTTCGTCGGCGTCGATATCGATGAGCCGCTTGTGGACGCGCATCTCCCAGTGTTCCCACGTCGCGGTCCCCTCGCCGTCGGGGGACTTGCGGGTGGGAACCTCAAGCGTCTTGGTGGGGAGCGGAACCGGACCGGAGAGTTCGACCCCGGTCTTGTTCGCAATCTCCCGCACGTCGGCGCAGATGTCGTCGAGGTCCTCGGGGCTTGTGCCCGCGAGCCGAACGCGTGCCTGCTGGGACATACGTTATCGCTCGTTGACGCTGAGGACTTTGCCGGCGGCGATGGTCTGACCCATGTCGCGGATAGCGAACGAACCGAGCTCCGGAATCTCGGAGGACGGCTCGATGCTGAGCGGCTTCTGTGGGCGGACCGTCACGACGGCAGCGTCCCCGTTCTGGATGAAGTCGGGGTTCTCCTCGGCGACCTCGCCGGAGGACGGGTCGATCTTCTTGTCGATGGACTCGACAGTACAGGCGACCTGTGCCGTGTGGGCGTGGAAGACCGGCGTGTACCCTTCCGTGATGACGGACGGGTGCTGCATCACGACGATCTGGGCCTGGAAGGTCTCGGCGACCGATGGCGGGTCGTCGGCCGGACCACAGACGTCACCGCGTCGGATGTCGTCCTTGCCGACGCCGCGGACGTTGAACCCGACGTTGTCACCGGGCTCGGCCTTCGGGACTTCCTCGTGGTGCATCTCGACGGTCTTCACTTCACCGGAGACGTCAGACGGCTGGAAGCTGACGTTGTCGCCGGTGTTCAGGATACCCGTCTCGACACGGCCGACCGGGACCGTACCGATACCGGAGATGGTGTAGACGTCCTGAATCGGCAGTCGGAGCGGCGCGTCCGTCGGCGGCTCCGGAGCCGGCAGGTTGTTGAGTGCTTCCAGCAGGATTTCGCCGTCGTACCAGTCCGTGTTCTCGGACTCCTCGGCGACATTGTCGCCTTCGAACGCCGAGAGCGGGATGAACTTGGCGTTGTCAGGGTCGAAGCGGACCTGAGTGAGGAGGTCCTTGACCTCTTCGACGACCTGCTTGTACTCGGACTCGCCGTAGTCGACGAGGTCCATCTTGTTGACACCGACGACGAGCTCGCCGATGCCCAGGGTGCGGGCCAGGAACACGTGCTCCTGGGTCTGCGGCTGAACGCCGTCGTCCGCGGCGACGACCAGGACGGCGTTGTCGGCCTGGGACGCGCCGGTAATCATGTTCTTCACGAAGTCGCGGTGACCAGGACAGTCCACGATGGTGAAATCGTAGGCGTCGGTGCTGAACTCCTGGTGGGCGATGTCGATGGTGACACCACGCTCACGCTCTTCGGCGAGGTTGTCCATGACGTAGGCGAACTCGAATCCGCCCTTGCCCTTCTCCTCGGCTTCTTCCTTGTGCTGTTCGATGACGTGCTCCGGTACCGATCCTGTCTCGTACAGGAGTCGGCCGACGAGCGTGCTCTTCCCGTGGTCGACGTGGCCGATAATGGCCAGGTTCTGGTGTTGTTCGTCGCTCATTGTTATCTCTCACGCGCAGAGGCGCTGTATCGGGTTTATTAGCTGGTGGTTCATAAAACGATTTCGAAAGCGTGTAAGCGTCAGCCCGTCGCTTTCTTGCGATTCGGCACGACATGGCATGGTAGTGTGGCACCCAATAGCTTGGTCAGGGAGAACGACCGATACCGACAGTCACGGCCGGGTTTGTGTCCTTCGGAGTGACAAACGGGACTGCCAACTGAGGGAAGCACAGTGAATAAGAGAACGATGCGGGCGTGTCGGAAATCCCGCTGTCTCGTTACAGTCGGCCGATATCGGCAAGCACCGCGCTCGCCGTCTCCGGGCCGCCGGCACCGCGGCCGGAAATGTTGAGTTGGCCGGCGTGCTCGGTTTCCAGCTGAGCGATGTTGCGGGTCCCCGAGACGGC
Source organism: Haloarcula amylolytica JCM 13557 (assembly GCF_000336615.1). Taxonomy (GTDB): domain Archaea; phylum Halobacteriota; class Halobacteria; order Halobacteriales; family Haloarculaceae; genus Haloarcula; species Haloarcula amylolytica. The sequence continues at coordinate 46,210 of NZ_AOLW01000007.1, read as the reverse complement.
AAGCGGCGCGTTGTCCGGAACGAGCCGCGGGCCGACGCGGACGGAGCCCTCGACGACCTCGGCGATGAGCCGAACGGTCCGGCCGTCAGCCCGTGCGAGTTCGAGCGCACTGCCGGAGATATCCTGAATGCCCTCGACTTCGGCGTCGTCGAGCGTGTATTCCGTCTCGTCATCGGCCAGGACGTTCGCGATGATGACGCCTTTCAGCGCCGCGTCGGTGCCGTCGACGTCGAAGGTCGGGTCGGCCTCGGCGACGCCGAGGTCCTGTGCCTCCGCGAGGACGTGCTCGTAATCGAGACCCTCGGTCGCCATCCGGGAGAGGATGAAGTTCGCCGTCCCGTTGAGCACCCCGCGGACGGCGGTGATGTGGCTCGGGTCGAAGTCGTCGATGGTCGAGAGGACCGGCATCGCACCGCCGACGGTTGCCTCGAACAGCACGCCCCCCTCGCTCTCGCGTTCCAGCGCGCGAACGTCGGCGTACCGCTCTGCGACCGGGCCTTTGTTCGCCAGCACGGCGTGGCAGTCTCGTTCAAGCGCGGCCTGAACGTGGCTGAATCCCGGTTCGGCGTCGCCGAGCGTCGTCGGCGTCGCCTCGACGAGTACGTCGTACTCGGCCGAAAGCGCGTCTTCGGGTGCGGCACTGCCGACAACGCCGTCGGTTCGCTTCCGGTCGAGCACCTCGGCAGTGTCGATGCCGGCGCTGTCGATGACGGCACTACTGGAGTCAGCGAACGCGGTGACCGAATGGCCGTGGTCGCTCGCTAATTCGACGACGCTGGATCCGACTGCGCCGGCTCCGATGACGGCGAGTCTCATGCCTCACCTCCCGCAGCGAGCGGCTCGATGACGTGGAGCCCCTTCTCGTCGGCGACAGCACGAATCGAAGTCATCGTCTCGTCGACTGCCCCTTCCTCGGTCGCCAGTCGGATGCGTGCGCTGGAGGCGTCGTCGGTTCCCTCCGGTGCCGACAGCGAGAGGTCGGTCACGGTCGCGTCAGTAGATTCGTGAATCCGCGAAAGTGTGTCAGAGAGGTCTGTGTTGACGAGGTGGCCGGTGAGGATGATCGTCAGCGCCTCGCTGTACTGCTCTGCCCCGGCCTGGATGACGTTGATGCCCGCGTCGCGGAGGGCGTCGACGATCCCGTCGAACCGCTCGGGGGTCGCCTCCAGGTCGACCTCCACGGGAATGTGGCCCCGCGGGGTCACGTTCCCCCGCTCGTGGAAGATAGAGAGGAGGTTCCCGCCGTTCGTGGCGATGGGCTCGAGCGCCCGCAGCAGTTCGCCCGGTTCGTCGACCAGCTCCAGCCGAACTGTGTAGGACCGTACCTCGTCGGTCGAGTCGCTCATCGCCCGCTCACCTCCTGAGTATCTCGGCTCATTGTGGATGACTCAGCAGGGGCACGTATAAGAAACCGTTCGTTTGGTCTCACGGCAGAAAGCGGTCGTACAGGTCGTCGATCCACTCGTTGTACGCCTCGCCGCGAGGCGACCCCCAGGGATTGCGTGAAAAGTAGTACATCGCCGCGAACATCCCCGCAAGCGTCAGTGCCAGCCCCGTCGGCAGGACGAAACTCCAAATGAACGTCGACGTGCCGGCGATGACAGCAGCGACGAGAAGGTCCACAATCTGATGCAGGCGGTCGCTCATACCGTGCTGTTCGACGTCGGTTGACCTAAACGTGGGGCTCAACCCTACTCGTGCCGGATACAGACAGGTGAACGCTACGTTTTTTTGCCTGACAGCAGAGGGATTCGTATGTGTACGCCCTCCAAGCCACATCGCTGTCGACAGGTGCAGCGCTGCTCGCCGTCGGAACGTTCGCCGTCGTCGGAGCGGGCATCGGCGCGCTCGGAAGCGCGGTCGTACGACGACTCTCGAACCCCGTCGCCAGATACCGGCAGTTGTTCCTCGCTATCATACTCCCGTTTACGCTGCTGTCGTACGTCGTCTTTCTGTTGCTCGGACTCGGCCACTTGATTGCCGGCGGGCAGCCCGGAGTCGTCGGAGCAGTGGTAGCGACGTTCGCCGAGCTACTCGCCGCCGGCACCGTCGGACTGGCCGCCTACGCGCCGACTGTCCCGGGTATCCGCAGCGTCCGTGACATCGAACTCTCGACCGGTCGGGCGGTGGTCCGGATGGGGCGGTACGTCCTCGGAATCACTGCGTTGGTGACTGTCGTCGTGGTGCCGCTCGAAGCCGGGCTGTCGCCCCCCGGACTGCTGGCTCTCGTTGCCGTTTTCGCTGTCACCGTACAGGCCGTCTCACCGTGGTTCATCCCGCTAGTGCGGTCGGTCGATAGGCCGGACGAACCGACAGCAGAGACACTGGAGCGACTCAAAGAGCGTGCGGGACTGACTGTCCGAGACGTCCGGGTGTTCGACACCGAACAGGAGAGAACCGCGAACGTGACCGTGCGCGGCGTCCCCGGCTATCGTCGCCTGTTCCTGACGAGCACGTTCCTCGACGTGTTCGACGACGAGACGGCGACGGCCCTGCTCGCAGTCCAGGCCGGCCGCCAGAACGCCCGAGTCCTTGCCCGGGTCGTCGGCGGCCTGCTCGTCGCAGTAGTTCCGCTGTTCGTGGCACTGGCCGGCATCGGCCCGCTGTGGCCCCTCGTCGGCGCGAGTCTCGGACTCATCGTCGTCAGCCAGTGGGTCACCCGCCGCGGGGTTCGGGCCGCCGACGATTACGCGGCCGAGCGCGTCGGCCCGGGTGCCGTCGCGGACGCCCTCGAACGGTACGCCGACATCCACGACATGGAACCGTCGAGACGACGGCTCGCGAACCCGTTCTCGAAATCGCCACCGCTGGGGAACCGAATCGACCGGTTGCGGGGACAAGCGGGAGAGTGAGAGCTGTTCGGTGGCGGAACAAAGAGGGGTCAAAGCGCGGGAAGGCATACCGTGCGCCGACGGCGCGCGGTTTCACTCCGAGCGCGCTCGCAGAGCGCGACTCGGAGGTCGTTTTTAGCGTAGATTTTTACGAGGAGTGGTTCCCGCAGCGCCGCCGTCGGCGGCGCGAGGAAACCCGACGAAGTAAAAAGGTACTTAGAAGTAGTCGATAGCCGGGTTCAGTTCCTGCTTCATGCCCTTGCGCTCGCGGATCTCGCTGATCTTGTCCGGCTGGAGATTGTCGGCAAGGACCTGGAAGCCGGCGTTCTCGGTGTTCCAGGAGGCACGGCCCTCAGTGGCCGAGCGGATGTCGGAGGAGAAGCCGATCATCTCGTCGACCGGCGCGACGCCTTCGACGACCATCAGGTCGCCTTCCTGGTACATGTCGTCGACGCGGCCACGGCGGCCCTGGATCTCGCCGCTCGCAGCGCCCATGTGGTCGTTGGGCACGTCGATGCGGACCTGCTGAATCGGCTCCAGCAGCTTGATGCTGGCGTCGATGAGCGCGTTGTGGACAGCCTCGCGGACGGCCGGGATGACCTGGGCCGGGCCGCGGTGGATGGCGTCCTCGTGGAGGCGAGCGTCGTGGAGACGGATGAGCGACCCCTGGACCGGCTCGGACGCGAGCGGGCCGTCGTCGAGGGCTTCTTCGAGGCCTTCGATGACGAGTTCCATCGTCTCGTTGAGGTGCTGGATACCCTTCGTCTCGTCGAGCAGGATGTTGGTCCCGTGGATGTGCTCGATGTTCTGGGAGTCGTCCTTGTCCATGCCGGCCTCCTGCAGCGCTTCACGGCGCTCCAGTTCTGGCATGTCCATCGACGCCTCGCCCATCTTGATGGTCTCGACGATGTCCTCGCCGAGCGGCTCGATGCTGATGTAGAAGCGGTTGTGGTTGTTCGGCGACCGACCTTCGACTTCGCGGCTGTCTGCCTGCGGGGCCTCGCGGTAGACAACAATCGGCTCACCGGTGTTGATCGGGATGCCCTGGTTGCGCTCGATACGCTGGCCGATGACTTCCAGGTGGAGTTCACCCTGCCCGGAGATGAGGTGCTCGCCGGTGTCCTCGTTAATCTCGACCTGAATGGTCGGGTCTTCCTTGGCGACCTGCTGGAGCGTCTCGATGAGCTTCGGCAGGTCGTCCATGTTCTGTGCCTCGACGGACTTCGTGATGACCGGCTCCGAGATGTGCTCGATGGACTCGAACGGCGTCATCTCCTCGCTGGAGACGGTGGAGCCAGCGATGGCGTCCTTGAGGCCCGTGACGGCGGCGATGTTCCCGGCGGGAACGTGCTCGACTTCCTCGCGCTCGCCACCCATGTAGATACCGACGCTCTGGATGCGGTTCTTGCCCGCAGTTCCGGAGACGTACAGCTCCTGGCCCTTCTCCAGCGTGCCGGAGAAGACACGACCGGCGGCGATTTCGCCAGCGTGGGGGTCGACACCGATGTCGGTGACCATCAGGACGACTTCGCCGTCCTCGTTGACCATCGCCATGTCCTCGGCGAGCTGGGATTCGGCGTCGCCACGCCAGATACGCGGCACGCGCATCGGCTGGGCGTCGACAGGGTTCGGGAAGTGCTCACACACCATGTCGAGCACCACGTCGGACAGCGGCGTGCGCTCGTGGAGTTCCTGGCGGTTGTCGTTGCGCTCGAGCTCCATGATTTCGCCGAAGTCCATGCCGGTCCGCTGCATCGACGGCATCGAGACGCCCCACTTGTACAGCGCGGAGCCGAAGCCGACGGTCCCTTCCTCGACGGAAACCGTCCAGTCCTCGATGTCGTCCATCTCCTCGGTCATACCGCGGATGAGGTCGTTGACGTCCTGAATGACCGCGAGCAGGCGCTCCTGCATCTCCTCGGGTCCTTCCTGAAGCTCGGAGATGAGGCGGTCGACCTTGTTGATGAACAGCGTCGGCTTGACGCCCTCGCGGAGCGCCTGCCGGAGCACCGTCTCGGTCTGGGGCATCGCGCCCTCGACGGCGTCGACGACCACCAGCGCGCCGTCGACGGCACGCATCGCACGGGTCACGTCGCCACCGAAGTCGACGTGGCCGGGGGTGTCGATGAGGTTGATGAGGTGGTTCTGGTCCTCGTATTCGTGGGTCATCGAAACGTTAGCCGCGTCGATGGTAATCCCACGTTCCTGTTCGTCTTCCTCAGTGTCCATCGCCAGCTGTTCGCCGGCGGTGTCGTCGGAAATCATGCCGGCACCGGCCAGCAGATTGTCTGTCAGTGTCGTCTTTCCGTGATCGACGTGAGCAGCGATGGCGATGTTCCGGATGTGCTCCGGATCGTCCATCAGTGTCTCACATTCTTGGACGATTTTCTTACGTCGGCCCATTATACAGCTTTCTATCAACAGCAGGGTCAAAAGGATAGTGTTTCACTACGGCCGTGACCGCTTGAAATTCGGCCGTTCGCGTGGGATAGTCTCGCATTAGCAATCGCTCGCAGTCAGAGGAGTATACCCAGCGATTATAATTATTTGCAGTCGGATGAGTAATGATTGCAAAGGTATTAGCGCCAGCCAGCAGACGGAAGCGTATGACTCGACGTCCACACCTCGACACGATTGCAGTCGATACCGAGACGGCGTCAGCAGCAGGGGATGTCACGCTCCCGATACACCTCTCGTCGACCTACGAACTGGCCGGGCTCGATACGGACCTGTCTCTTGAGGACGTCGACCCCGGTGAAGGCGAGTTCCTCTACTCGCGGCTGTCGAACCCGACACGACACGGCCTCGAACAAGAGTTAGCCGCGCTAGAGGACGGAGAGCGAGCCTATGCCTTCAGTTCGGGGACAGCGGCCGTTGCAACAGCGGTGCTCTCACTGGTCGAACCGGGCGACCACGTCGTTGCGTTCGACGACCTGTACGCGGGCACGCGACGGATGTTCGAAACGCTGTTCCGGGACCAGCTTGGCGTCGACGTGGAGTTCGTCGACGCGACTGACGCCGACGCTGTCGCGGCCGCGATGACGCCGGCAACGGAGTTAGTCTGGGTCGAGACCCCGACAAATCCGTTGATAAAACTCTGTGATATCGATGCGATTGCGGCCGTCGCCGCCGACTACGACGCGACGGTCGGGGTCGACAACACCTTCGCGAGTCCGTACTTCCAACAGCCGCTGTCGCTCGGTGCGGACCTGGTGGTCCACAGCACAACGAAGTACCTCAACGGCCACAGCGATGCTGTTGGCGGCGCATTGATTACCGACGACCCCGAGGTCGCCGAGCGGGTAGAGTTCCGCCAGCAAATCGCCCTCGGGAATATGCTCGCCCCGTTCGACAGCTATCTCATCTCACGAGGTATCAAAACGCTGGGCGTCCGGATGACTCGCCACGAGAACAACGCCATGGCCCTTGCGCAGTACCTCGACGACCACGAGCACGTCGAAGCGGTCCACTACCCAGGGTTAGAGAGCCACCCACAGCACGACCTGGCTCGCGAGCAGATGCAGGGCTTTGGCGGCGTGCTCTCGTTCGAACTGGCCGGAGACATGGCCGACGCAAAACAATTTCTCGAAGCTCTAGAGACGGTGACGCTGGCAGTCAGCCTTGGCGGCGTCGAAAGTCTAGCGGAGCTTCCGGCGGCGATGACGCACGAACCGCTCTCACCGGCGGCGCGGGACGAACTCGGCATCTCTGATACGCTCATCCGCCTTTCAGTCGGTATCGAGGATGTCGAGGACCTCCGGGCGGATCTGGAGCGCGGTTTCGCGGCGCTTGAGTCCTGAGCGCTGCGTGCGAACGCTGCCCCCACCCGTGGATTAATAGCTCTGTGGCCCATGAGAAAGTGACACATGGACGTGCACGTGCAGGGTGGGCCGGCCGAACCATTTCTCGGAGCGAGGGACCTCTTCTCGACGGAACACGACCTGAAACGACCAGTGACAGTCCGGGTCCGGGAGGACCCTGATGAACGTACCCGCGTCAGCCACAGCGACGACGCCCACCGGCTGACAATCTCCCGTCAGGCCGCGACGAGCGCGATGGCCCGCGAGCTGGCGTTACACGAGTACGCACACATGCACCACCACGAATGCGGGCATCCGTCGCACACACAATCGACGCGAGAAGCCATCTACCTCGCGCTGGCGGGGCGTTCGGTCGAACAGCGAAAGCTCACGCACTGTTACCAGATCGCCAACCACATGAAAGACGTCTACGCCGACGATATCTGGATGCCAGTGGTGCCCGGCGACAAACTGGTCCCGTTTCTGGAAGCCAGCCTCGCGGCCGCCGTCGCGGACCGCCCCGGCGATCCGCCGACCTGGGACCGCTCGACGTCACCGACCCGAGTGCGCCACCCCAGCGAACCGGCCGCACGGCTGACGCCGGCTGCAGACCCGGATATCACGGCCGTCAATGCGGCGTTCGCCCTTGCGCTGTGTGAGCGCCACGACCTGGTCGAACCGGACCACCGGCTGTACGACCTCGCCCACGCCGCGGCCCAGGACGCCGAATCGGTCGACCTCACGGAGTTCAAGCGCCACTTCGCCTCGCTGTCGCCCGAGCCGAACGAGTCCGAGTTCCGGAAGGCGCTCGTCGACGTGACTCGCGCGTACGCCGGCGGCGGCGGCCGAGCGGCAGACTGAAACCGAATGTCCCGGGAAGATCGGCTCACTGACGGCCGGGTGTTGTCACACGCAGGCGATAGCCTCGTCGCCACCGACTGCCGGCTTCGCTTGCGCGCGAACACAAATTAACTGGCAGAACTGTTTTTGCGTGGACTTGTGAACTAGTTGACTATGACCGAGGCGCTTCGCGGCCGGCATCTCGACGGGGAAACCGATGTCGTCGGCGGACGGATTCAGGTGTTACACATCGACGACGACCCTGATTTCGTGGCTGTCGCAGCGGATTCCCTGGAGGCTGCGGACGACCGGATCTCCGTCGAAACCGCGACCAGCGCACGAGACGGGCTCGACCAGCTCGCCGAAAACGGGTTCGACGCCGTCGTCTCCGACTACGATATGCCGAAGATGAACGGCATCGATCTGCTCGATGCGATTCGGGAGACAGACCCGGATCTGCCGTTCATTCTGTTCACCGGTAAGGGCAGCGAAGAGGTGGCCAGCGAAGCCATCTCGATGGGCGTCACCGACTATCTACAGAAGTCGTTCGGAGTCGAGGTGTACGAGCTACTGGCCAACCGCATCGAAAACGCGGTCTCCGAGTACCGCGCGAAGCGACAGGCCGCCGAGTCAGAGCGCCGCGTCCGGGAGCTCACCGAGGCAACCAACGATATCCTCTGGGAGTTCACGGCCGACCTGAGCGAAGTCCTCGTGATCAACTCCGCCTACGAGGATATCTGGGGGCGGTCAGTGGCCAAGCTCCGTGACAACCCCTACGATTTCCTGAACGGTATCCATCCCGAGGACCGCGAACTGATGAAAGACGCGATGCGGCGTCTCATACACGGCGAGTCGGCCGACGTCGAATGCCGTGTCAACGCAACAGAGGAGTATCAGCGCTGGGTCTGGATACAGGGCGAGCCGATCACGAACGACGACGGCGAGGTCGTTCGCGTGGCTGGGTTCGCCCGTGACATCACCGAGCGGCGGAACCGCGAGCGCGAACTCGAAGCCACCAAGAACCAGCTCACAGAGCACAACCAGACGCTCCGGAGGCTCTACGAGATCAGCGCCGACCCCGACGCCTCGTTTGAAGAGAAGATACAGGCGGTTTTGGACCTTGGTCGGGAGCGCCTTGGGACCGCCAGCGCGTTCCTGTCCGCGAACGACGCCGACCGCGACGAGTTCACCGTCCGCTATGCGAGCGGGAGCGACGAACGGCTCAAGCCGGGAACCGTCACGCCGCTGTCGGAGGCGTACTGCCGGAAGATGATCGACACAGGGAGCGTCATGGCAATCGCCGAAGCGTCCGAAGAGGGGTGGGCCTCGGACCCAGCATACGACCGCTGGGAATACGAGACGTACATCAGCGCCGAGGTCCGTGTCCGTGACGCGCATTCAGGGAGCCTCTGTTTCGTCGACCGGGAGGCCCGCAAGACCCCCTTCACCGAGGACGAGAAGACGTTCGTCCATCTCGCGGCGCAGTGGGTGAGCTACGAACTCGAACGCCAGCAGCGCGAGCAACGCCTCGAGCGGTACAAGCAGTACACCGACGACATGCTGGACGCCATCGACGACGTGTTCTACGTCCTCGACAGCGACGGCCGCTTCCGGCGCTGGAACGAGAGTCTGCTGAACGTGACCGGCTACTCGGCCGCCGAAGTCGCCGGGACCCACGGAGCCGAGTTCTTCCCGGCGGAGTATCGGGACCTCGTTGGGGCCGCTATCGAATCGGTGTTCGAGGGCGACACGACCCGCGTGGAAGTGCCGTTTATCACGAAATCGGGGGACCAGATCCCCCACGAGTTCACGGCGACCCGCGTCGAAGACCCCGACGGGAACCCGATGCTGGCCGGCATCGGCCGGGACATCACCGAACGGAAGGCACGCGAGCAGGAGCTTACGCGAACGAAGGAACTCCTCGACCAGGCCCAGCGGATCGCGAGCGTCGGCGGCTGGGAGATAGACGTGACGAGCGAGCCGCCGGATATGACGGTGACAAGCGAGTTCTACCGGTTGCACGGCCTGACTCCGGACGACGAACTGAGCGTCGACTCTATCGTCGACCTGTACCACCCCGACGACAGGGAGACGGTCATGACCGAGTTCGAGCGGGCGATAGAAACAGCAGAGGGATACGACATGGAGGTGCGTATCGGCGACGACGACCACGACCGATGGGTCCGCGCACTGTGTGAACCGGTCACCGAGAACGGCGACGTTGTCAAACTCCGGGGCTCTGTCCAGGATATCACGGACCGAAAGCTCCGAGAGCACGAACTGGAAGGGACTCGCGAGCGGATGGAAATCGCGCTAGAGACCACTAATACGGTCGTCTGGGACCGCGAGTTCGAGTCCGGCGACCTGTCGTACTACCCCGGGTCCGAGACGCTGTACGGCACTGACATCGAGTCGCTGGACGAGTTTTTACCGCTGGTCCATCCCGAGGACCAGCCGGAAGTTGCGGCCCGAATCGAATCGGCGACCGAGACCGGCACGTACGAAGCCGAGTTCCGAATCGTCCGTGACGGCGAGGTCCGCTGGATGGAGGCAAAGGGCCGCGTCGAATCCGACAGCGACGGGACGCCAGTCCGGGCAATCGGTATCGACCGTGACATCACCGAGCGCAAGCGCCGCGAGCAGGAACTGGAGGACACGAACGAACGTCTCGAAGAGTTCACGAGCATCGTCAGCCACGACCTCAGGAACCCACTATCCGTCGCCGAGGGACGCATCGAACTGGCCCAACAGGAGTACGACAGCGAACACCTCGACAGCGCCAGCGACGCGCTCGCGCGGATGCGGACGCTCATCGACGACCTGCTCGCGGCCGCTCGCGACGAGCAGTCAGCGGTTGACGCCGGCGTAGTGGCGCTCACGGACACGGCCGAACAGTGCTGGCACAACGTCGAAACCAACGACGCCGAACTCACTGTCGAGACGGACGCCGTCGTTCGTGCTGACAGGAGCCGATTGGAACAACTGCTCGAGAACCTGTTCAGCAACAGTGTGGAGCATGGCTCCACAAGCAGTCAGCCGGGGGCCGGCGACAGCGTGGAACACGGCGACGACGTCACGGTCACCGTTGGAGAACTTGACGACGGCTTCTACGTCGAAGACGACGGCGACGGCATCGACGAATCAGAGCGGTCGCGCGTGTTCGACACCGGGTACTCCACGTCGGATGCCGGAACTGGGTTCGGACTCTGGATCGTCGCGGAGATCGCCGACGCCCACGACTGGACAGTAACTATCGACGAGGGGAGCGAGGGCGGCGCACGGTTCGAGATTTCCGGTGTCGATATCGTGGAGTGACAGAATAGCGAAACCACCAACCACCGTTGTACTTGGGCGCACGCAGGCGACCGGCTAAACCGGCACGAGCGGCGACACCGACAGCGCGATGCCGACGGCGAGCACCGGGTAGTCACGACGGTCGAACGAAAGCGGCGGAAGTGTCGGGTTCCACGCGAAACAGCGGGCCCGCAGGGCGACCGAGAGCCGGTCCGAGCGGTCGAGCGTCCGTTCCAGCGACCGGACGGCGAGCAGTCGAACGCGGTCCCGGAGCGGTCGGGCCTCACCGCCGCGAGCGTGGATCGCATCGCGCACCTCCCGAACGTCCGCGAGTACCAGCGGGAACAGTCGGACGACGAGCGCCATCCCGATGCCGAGAATCTGGCCGGGCTTGCCGGGTATCAGGCGCTGGACCGCCGCCCGCGTGTCTCGGACCGGCGTCGACGTGAGGTAGGCGGCGCTGACGAGCAACACCGGGAGGATACGCCCGACGTGCAGGGCCGAGCGCAGCGCCGGGTCGACCCGAAACCACGGCGGGCCGAGCGCCACGCCGGCGACGACCGGTGCCAGTGCCAGCACGGCGAGGACGACCCGATAAGAACGCAGGACGGCCAGCGGCGAGAGCCGTGCCGCAGCGAGCGTCCCCAGCGCGAACGCGGTCGTCCCGACGAGCCACGGGAGCGTGGGGTGAGCGACCGCGGCGATGGCGAGCCCGAACTGAACCAGCAGCTTCGACCGCGGGTCCAGCCGATGCGCGAGCGTCGAACCGGGCCGGTAGCTCAACATCGTGGGTCGCGGATACCGAGGTCCGGGAGCGCATCGAGTGCTTCGGCTGGCGACGCATCGAGCACGACCTGCCCATCCTGCAGCGCGACGAGGCGGTCGGCCCGCTCGTGGAGGTCCCGGAGGTCGTGCGTGACGACGATGATGCCCGTTCCATCGGCGGCCAGCGCGTCGAGGTGGTCGAGCACCGACTCCCTGGCCGGCCAGTCGAGGCCGACGAGCGGTTCGTCGAGCACGAGGTAGTCCGGCTCCATGGCGAGCGCCCCGGCAATGGCGACGCGGGCCTGCTCGCCGCCGGAAAGCGCGTCGATACGGCTATCGGCGGCACCCCCGAGGTCGACGGCGTCGAGTGCCGTTTCGACCCGGCGGTCGATCTCGTCCCTGTCGAGGCCGAGGTTCTCCGGACCGAAGGCCACGTCAGCCGCCACGGTCGCCGCGACGAACTGGTCGCGAGGGTGCTGGAACACCATCCCGATGCGTGTCCGGGCGACGACGGGGTCGTCCGTCACGTCCGTCCCATCGACGGTGACCGTGCCGGTGTCCGGGGTCAGCAGGGCGTTGAAATGTCGGACGAGCGTCGTCTTGCCGCTCCCGTTCGGTCCGACGAGCAGGCAGTACTGACCGTCGGGTATCGACAGCGTGAGCCCGTCGAGGACGTCGACGTCGCCGTACCGATAGCGCAGGTCGCTGACCGCGATCATCGACCGGCGAGATACCCACCCTGTACGATGGCAATCGCGATACCGAGCTTCAGGAGGTCCGGCGGTATGTACGGGGCCATCACGGTCGCAGCGCGAGTGAGCGGAAGGCCAGTAACGAACGACATCCACGGGATGCCGATAGCGTACACGACGAGGACCGCCGCGGTGAGCGCGACGACCTGCACTGGGACAGAGAGAGCAGCGACCGGTTTCGGCGCTATGCTCCGGTGCGCGATAGCGCCGGCGACGACCGCGCCGACCAGAAACCCGACGAGGAAACCGCCGGTCCCCTGTCCGGCGATGACGTAGCCAAGCCCCGCGTTCGCGTTCGAGAACACCGGAGCGCCAGCAATCCCGACAAGGATGTACAGTAGCAAGGCAACGCCGCCCCACAGCGGCCCCAGCACCAGACCGGCGAAAAACATCCCAAAGGGCTGGAGCGAGAACGGCACCAGCGGCCCCGGGAGCGGGATAGATATCTGTGCGAGCGCCGCGGTCAGCGCCGCGAGCAGCACCGCCTTCGTGAACAAGCCCACAGTGTCGTCGTCGACGAGGTCGACGGATTGCTCTGTTGCCATGGGTCTCCCTCTCTCGTCAACCGAAATATAGCCAGTGGTTCACAGAACGGGTGTCGCCGGCCGACCCGTCACTCGGCCGGCGTGATGCGGGCGAGCACGTCGTCGCGCTCCCGCGGGAAGCCGTCGCCGGCCCGCCCGTCGCGGTTCGACGTGACGAGGTAGAGGCCGCCGTCGGGCCCCTGCTCGACGTGGCGAATCCGGCCGACTTCGTCGGCCAGCAGGGAGTGGGTCGTCGCGGTGTAGGCGTCGTCGGTCCAGTCGGCGTCGTACACCTCGGCGTCGTCACCCGGTGGCAGGTCCCCACCGGCCGGCGTCAGCGTCGTTGCGAGGAGTTTCTGGCCCTTCAGGCCGCCAGTGAGCAGTCGGTTCCGCAGCGACGGCACGGCGTCGCCGGTGTAGCACAGCGACCCGGAGGGAGCCCAGCCGCCGGTGTTGCCCGTGTTTGCGAGCGGGCGGCGGACTTCGGGGCCGGCGTCGGCGTACTCCTCGTGCTTGCGGGTGTCGGGCCAGCCGTAGTACCCCCCAGCCACGAGGCGGTTGAGTTCGTCCCGGCCGGTCGGGCCGTGCTCGGAAGCTACGACAGTGCCGTCCGGAAGCCACGCGAGCCCCTGTGGGTTCCGGTGGCCGTAGGTGAACACCCGCGGGTCACCACCGAGGTCCGGGTTTCCGGGTGCGGGGTCGCCCGCGGGCGTCACGCGGAGGACTTTCCCACCGAGCGAGTCGGTGTCCGCGGCCAGTTCGCCGGACCCGGCGTCGCCGGTCGTGATCCAGAGGTAGTTCTCGGGGCCGAACGTGAGCCGACCGCCGTTGTGTATCTTGCTTCCGGGAATGTCGTCGACGAGGACGGACTCCGTGGCGGCCGGGTCCTCGGCCGAGACGTCCATGGCGACGACCCGGTTGAACCGCTCGTCGTCGTCGGTTGTCGTCGTGTAGTAGACGTACACCACCGGCGGCTCGGGGTAAGTCGGGTGCGCGGCGACGCCGAGCGTGCCGCCCTCGCCGCCCGTTACCCACCAGCCATCGTCGCTCGATTCCGCGTCGATGACCGCTGCGGGTTCGGTGACTGTTCGGACGCTGCCGTCCACAAACGAGAGGACGCGGCCGACCCGCTCGGTGAGAAACAGCGTTCCGTCCGCGGCAAACGAGAGGTCCCACGGGATTTCGAGGTCCTCGATGAGCGGTTCGGTGGCGAGCGGCGCGTCTGTCGGCGACGCGGTCGGAGCCGCCCAGTCGGTGTCGGGTGACTGGCTGCGCTCGTGGCTAATGGATACGTCGTAATGGTCCAGCGCCCGAGCCGGGTCTGCCGCCGTAGTGGTTGTCGGCGTCGGGTCCGAGCTACCGTCCTGTGTCCCGGACTCACCGCGACAGCCGGCCAGCGCGGTCGCCCCGGCGGCGGCGAGCGCGGCGAGATACTGGCGACGAGACCCGCCGTCCTGGCACGGTTTTCGCATAGATTTCACTGCAGAGCAAAGAAGAATAAAGATGTCGGAGACAGCCGGGTTAGCGAGCGGCGGCCGCGACGCGTTCTTTCTCTTCTTTCTGGTTGACCGCGTAGGCCTGGACGTCGTCGTTAGCAGCGCCGATGAGCTGCTGTGCGAGCGCCTCGGCGGCGCTCGTGGTGGTCTTGAACGAGCCACCGTACACGCCCTCTGCGATGAACTTCAGGGCCTGGTCGACGCGGCGCTGTGGCGCGACGTCGACGGCCTTCGGGACCGAGATACCACCGTATTTCAGGCGGACGGTCTCCTCTCGCGGGGCGCTGTTCTCGACAGCGCTGACGAGCACCTGAATCGGGTTCTCGTCGGTGCGCTCGTGAACGATTTCGAACGCCTCAGTGACGATGGAGGTCGCGAGCTGCTTCTTGCCCGTGTTCTCGTCGGTCTGCATCAGGCGGTTGATGAGCCGCTCGACGATGCTGATCTCGCTTTTCTTGAACTGCTTGTCCGCGTGTCGCCCCATCGTGTGGGCGATCGGCGTGACAGTGATGTAGCGCTCAGTCGAGGGGTCGGAGTACTCGATATCCGTGATCTCCCACTCGCCGAACAGCTTCGCACGGGCCGTCTCCGGCTCGCTTTCCGCAGCCTCGTCAGCGTCAGCCTCGGGTGTGTCTTCGGCACTCATGGTTATCGGACCGGTTTCTCCGCGTTCCCGCGAACGAGTTCGATGAGAGAGACGCCGTTGACCTTCTCGACCTTGTAGTTGACACCGGAGAGGTCGCCCATCGCGCGGCCCTTCGCCCCGCCGATACCCGCAATCGTGACCTCGTCGTGCTCGTCGATGAAAGAGATAGCGCCGTCACCGGGACAGAACGCGGTGACCTGCTTACCGTTCTTGATGAGCTGGACGCGGACACATTTCCGGATCGCGGAGTTAGGCTGCTTGGCCTCGATTCCGACTTTCTCCAGTACGATACCTCGTCCCTGGGGCGCACCCTCGAGCGGGTCGGACTTCTTGCCCAGGCCGCGTTCGCGACGCGCGTAGTCAGTGTCGGACCACCGATGCTTCTGGCGGTCCTTCTTGAGCTTGCGCGCGGCGTACTTGCCGTTCGCCATAGTAGGCACTGGTACCTTTCGGAGGTACTTAAGACTCCTCTTTCGGACTCAGCCGGTAGCGCTTCCGTGTGTGGCGTTCTGTGCCATAGACGGGGGAAATCAGGTGCAGACCTGCGTTAGATAACGCGAAGAGAGGTCACAACAGCGGGAAAGAAACGGGTAACAAGGTGTTTCAGTCGGCGTATGACGCGCAAAGCAGTTCCCGGCGGTCCTTCGGGAACCCATTTTCGATTATTTCAGGCTTCACAGAGTTTTCTGAGACTATTTCGGGAGACTCCACTAGCATCGGTCTGCGGAATTCGTCACACCCGACAGTGTACGTATCAGGAGTCACAGACACCGGTCCCAGTCCGCCAGGCCGGGAGATAGCCCGGCCACATGGAATCAGGTGTGATAACTGGGCAGATGGTTTCTAGTACCGGCGCTTGAGTTATTCAGACAGACCTGCGGGTAGTATCTATGAAACTCGAACAACGTCTCCCAGACATCGTCCGGCGAACGTACCTCCGGAAGTTGACGCTCATCATTCTCTGTATTGCCCTGCTCGTTGCGGGTGTCAGCGTCACTGCGGAGCGGACGGTCGCAAACGAACTGACTGAACAGCGCGAGAACGAACTGCAGACGGGTACCATCCAGACGGCCACGACAACAGCGGACTGGGTCCGTAGCCAGCGAAACGCCGCACGAACTCTCTCAACGCTGTCCGACGTTCAGGAGGGGAGTCCAACGATGATCCGTGGCGCGTTACAGCGGCAAGCGTTCTACCAGCCGGATTCAGTGTATGCCATCCACTACGTCAACGAGGAGACCCTGGAAATCGAGGAGTCGTCGCTGAGCGACCGACGCGACACGTCGCTCCGAACTGACGACTTCGAGTGGGAAGGTGGCGGCCTCTCGGTCACCGGGTCGAACTCGGTCGATATGTCGACAGTGTACACTTATGACGGGGGGAAGTACATCGCCTTCGCGAGCCCGGTCGCCCGGAGCGACAAACTGGTCGTCGTGGTCCACAACGTGACCGCGCGGACGGCCCAGTTCCGCAACTCCATCGACGGCGGTGAAACGCGGATTATCCGACAGGACGGCACGGTCCAGTTCGCCGAGGACGCCTCGACTATCGGGACGCAGTACAACGTCTCCGCCAACCTGACCGCACTCACAGCGGGAGAAAGCGACGTGGCCCGGAGCGGGCCGTACCTGCTCGCCGCGGAGTCCGTCGATGACACGCCGTGGATCGTCGTCAAGCAGGCCCCGAAATCGACCGCCTTCGCGTTACGTGACAGTATTCAGGGGAGCTTCGTCGCCATCATCGGCGTTTCACTGGCCGGGTTCGCCCTCATCGGCGTCCTCGTCGGTCGCGGCATCATGCAGTCGCTCAGACGGCTCTCGACACAGGCGGAAGCCCTCGCGGTGGGGAACTTCGACACCGACATCGAACAGTCTGACCGCCTCGACGAGATCGGCGACGTCCAGAACGCCTTCTACGAGATGAAGACCTATCTCGACACCGTCGCCGCACAGGCCGACGCACTCTCCAGACAGGCGTTCGACGACCCGGTGCTCGACGAGGACATCCCCGGCCAACTCGGGGCGTCGCTATCGAGCATGCACGGCAACCTCGAATCGTTCATCAGCGACCTCGAACAGGCCCAGCAAGAGGCCGAAGAGTCCAAAGAGGAGGCTGAGGAGTTGGCCGGAACGCTCGAACGGCAGGCCGAGGAGTTCTCGGCCGTGATGCGGAAAGCGGCCGACGGCGACCTCACGCAGCGACTCGACACCGACACGGACAACGACGCGATGGCCGACATCGCCGCCGCGTTCAACGATATGCTCGCCCAGCTCGGCCAGACAGTCATGCGTATCCGGGAGTTCGCTGACGACGTCGACGGCTCCGCCGACCAGATCACCGCGAGCGCCACGGAGGTCCGTGACGCCAGCGAGGAGGTCAGCGAATCCGTGCAGGAGATCGCCGACGGCGCGGAGACGCAGTACGAGAACATCGAAGAGACGGTCGACGAGATGTCAGGCCTCTCCGCGACGGTCGAAGAGGTCGCAGCACAGGCCGACGAAGTCGCGACCACATCGAACGAGGCCGCCGAAATCGGTGAGACCGGTAGCGAGCGTGCGTCGGAGGCCATCGAGGTGATGAACGACATCGAGACGCGAGCCGACGAGACTATCGACCGCGTCGAGTCCCTCGACGAGGAGATGGAGCAGATAGGCGACATCGTCGATCTCATCGACGACATCGCCGAGCAGACCAATATGCTCGCCCTGAACGCCTCTATCGAGGCCGCCCGAGCCGGCGAAGCTGGCGAAGGGTTCGCCGTCGTCGCCGACGAGATCAAAGGCCTCGCCCAGGAAACGACCGAGGCCACCGAAGAAGTCTCGACGGTTATCGAGGACGTGCAGGACACCACCGGTGACGCCGTGACCGACATCAGGCAGATGGGCGACTCCGTCACGGACGGTATCGACACTGTCGACGACGCGATCAAGTCCCTCGAACAGATCGTCGACCGCGTCGAGGAGGTCAACGACGGCATCCAGTCCATCAGCGACGCCACCGACGAGCAGGCCGCGACGACGGAGGAAGCAGTGGCGATGACCGACGAGGTCGGGACAATCAGCGAGGAAACCGCGTCCCGCGCCGAGAACGTCGCCGCCGCCGCGGAGGAACAGACCGCGACGATCAACGAAGTCACCGGCGGCATCGAGTCCCTCTCGGACCAGGCCGGCGACCTCAGCGAACTCTTGCAGACGTTCGATGTTGACAGCGGCACCACGCACAGCGATACCGACGTGTACGAACACGGCACGGACGACCCGGCCACTGGCGACGACTGAGCGTCGCCTCCTGTTTCATCTGCCACTTACAGTTTCGGTTCGGCGCTCGACGTGACCAATTGGTAGAGGCCATAGCTACCGAAAAGAACCCCGGCACAAACGCCGAGCGCGGAGCCGATATCCTGTCGCTGGCTGAACCGGACGAGATAAAAGACCGCGGTTAGTCCGCCGCCGACGAGCGGGTACGCCGGTGACGCGAGCAGTCCCTCGACGAGACTCGTGGCCCCCACCAACACGAACAGCGCGAGCATAAACGCGCCTTCGAGTCCGGACGGGGGGTTCCCCAGAACGTGTGCGTGATACAGGTAAATGCCGACGATAGTCAGCGGAGCCAGCAGGTCGCCGCCGTCTGGACGCCGGAGTGCAGGCATAGCAGTCGGTTCACGACCAATCAAAAAAGCGGTTTCTGTCCGTCCCCACATCGACTGCCCGAGCAGGCGGGTCCGTGGACCCGCTCAAATCACCCCGCTCAGGTCAGTTCGATGCCGTCGATTTCGAAGTGTCGCTTGGCCAGTTGCCGGGCGGCGTCGATGTTTCGGCCTTCGCGACCGATAGCGGCCCCGCGGTCTTCCTGTGCCACTTCGACGTAGGCGACGGTGTCGTCGTTCTCCGAGACGGTGACGTTGTACACCGCGGCCGGCGCGAGCGCGTTGGCCACGAAGTCCTCGGCCGTCTCGGCGGCTTCGACGAGTTTGACCTCGCGGCCGAGACGCTCCTCGACACGCTCGACCGTCTGACCGCCCGGGCCGATAGCGTCGGCCATCTCCCCGCGCTTGACCAGATACACCACCTGGTCGTGGTCTTCGTCGACGATGCAATCCCGGACGGTGACGGCTGCTTCGTCCTCGAAGAGGGCGACCAGTCGACGCGCTTCGTCCGAGAGTTCGACCCGCATCAGTCCTGGGTCGTACCCATCCGGAGGTTGACGTCGCCGGTGCCGAGCTTGATCGGCTTCCCGACGATGACGTTCTCCGTGACGCCGTCGAGTTCGTCGACCTCGCCGTGGATGGCGGCGTCGAGCAAGTGATTGACTGTCACCTCGAACGCTGCACGGGCAAGCACGGAGTCTTTCGACCCCGAGATACCGTGGCGGCCGATGGACTCGATGGTCCCCTCGTTGGTCATGATATCGGCTACGAGCATCAGGTGCCGGACGTTCACGTCGTCGAGCCCCTGCTCTTCGAGCGTGTTCATCGTCTCGTTGATGAGCGTCTCGCGGGCCGCTTCAACGCCGAGTTCCCGGTAGATCTCGTGGATGTTGTTACACGTCGTTCGGGAGGCGTCGACGCCTTCGATGTCCAGCACTTCGCCGAAGTCCGATCCTTCGGTGTAGAGGACGAACTCCTCGCCGTTGTCGGTCTCCTCCTTGCGGATGACGACGCGGGTGATCTCCTCGATACCCTTGAAGACTATCTCCCGGAGCTCCTCGACCAGTTGCAGCAGGTCGCGGTAGCTGGGTTCCTCCGGACCGAACTCGATGACGGTGCCGGCCTGCCGGGTCGAGACGCCGAGGTTCGACTCGATGGTTTCGGCGATCTCCTCGGCGATGGCGTCCGTGTCGTTGACCGTCGGCCACCGCTCCAGCAGGGTGTCCTCGTTGAGGTCGATCTCGACGAGCATGTCCGCGACGTTCGTCGAGATGTCACCCAGCGCGAGGATGCGCGTCGCCTCGATCTTCCAGACGACCTCATGAGCGCGCTCGCGGTCGTCCGCGTACTCCTCGTCGAGGTGGACCGTCATCATCGGCGTGTCCGGGGTCTTCCGGGCGTCTACCAGCTCAATGAGCCGCGGCAGGCCCTGGGTCACGTCGATCTCGGCGACCCCCGCGTAGTGGAACGTGTTCATCGTCATCTGCGTTCCCGGTTCGCCGATAGACTGGGCCGAGACGGTCCCGACCGGGTCCAGCGGGTCGACGCGCGTGTCGAGGTAGCGGGACTCGACGGCCTTGGCGATACGGTCGGCATCGTCGACGCCGACGCCCCGTTCCTCAACGGTGCTGTACACCTCGTTTTTCAGCCGTCGCGGCAGCTCAGTGTCCTCGACGACGGCCTCGATGTCTGCTGATACGTCGTGTGCTGTCATTGTTAGTCGTCACCCTCGGCCATCCACCAGTCGTCCGCGTGCTCCGAGAGGTTGGTCCGCTCGGTCCGCGTGCCGAGGAAGCTCTCTTTCTGCTTCTCGCTCTCGAACTCCTCGTCGAGGACGCTGTCTGCGATCTGCTCGACGTCGACGGCGTCACCCTCCTGATTAGAGGAGACGTCGACCGGCGACGTGCCGTCCTCGCCGAACTCGAACTGAACGATGGTGTCGCTTGTGTCCCGGACGGTCCCGTCGTACTGCGTTTCGAGTTCGGACAGGGCGTTGATGAGCCGGCGCTGCAGGTACCCGGACTTCGATGTCCGGACGGCCGTGTCGACCAGCCCCTCGCGGCCACCCATCGCGTGGAAGAAGAACTCCTTCGGGCCGAGCCCGGAGCGGTAGGACGCCTCCACGAAGCCGTGGGCGTCCGCCGAGAGGTCGTTCTCCTCGAAGTGCGAGAGGGTTCGGTTCTCGTAGCCGCGGTTGATCCGCTCGCCACGGACTGCCTGCTGGCCGACACAGCCGGCCATCTGGGTCAGGTTCAGCATCGACCCACGCGCACCGGACTCGGCCATGATGACGGCCGGGTTGTCCTCGCCGAAGTGGTCCTCGGCGATGTCACCGGCGGAGTCACGCGCCTTGCCCAGCGTCTGCATGATCTTCATCTCCAGCGTCTCGTCGACGGTCCGACCGGGCAGCGATTCGAGTTCGCCGCGGTCGTAGGTCTCGATGAGTTCCTCGACGCGGTCGTACGCGCTGTCGATGGCGTCGTTGATCTGCTCTTCGGCTTCCCGCGGGATGGACTCGTCGTCGATGCTGATAGAGAACCCGAAGTGCATGATCGACCGCATCGCCAGCGCCGAGACCTCGTTGACGAGAATCCGGGCACGGGTCCGCGAGTAGTCCTTGGCGATGGTGTCGACGATTTCGCCGCCGAAGGCCCCGACGGCGTCCTCGTCGATGGTGCCGCCGGTCATCTGGCCGTCCTCGACGACGACAGTGTCGCCGGCGGAGGACGTGAACTCCAGGTTCAGGTCGTCCGGCAGCAGTTCCGAGAACAGCGACCGGCCGGTCCAGTACTCCTCGCCGTCCTCGTCGACGCCGTCGGCCTCGGGCAGTTCGTCGATGCGCGTCGCCCGAAGCAGGTCCAGCGCCTGCGTCTCGTTGAATTTCGGATTGGTGTGGGTCAGCAGGTAGGTCCCGCTGATGTGGTCCTGAATCGCGCCGATGATGTTCTCGCCGAAGCGCGGGGAGAGCATCTGTTCCTGCACGCGCATGAGGACGCGGGCCTCGGCCCGGGCCTCCTCGTTCTGGAGGGCGTGCATGTTCATCTCGTCCCCGTCGAAGTCAGCGTTGTACGGCGGACAGACCGTCGTGTTCAGCCGGAACGTCTTGTACGGCATCACGACGACCTCGTGGGCCATGATGGACATCCGGTGCAGCGACGGCTGGCGGTTGAAGATGATGATGTCGCCGTCGACAAGGTGGCGGGACACTTCCCACTCCGCTTCGACCTTCTCCGCGAGTTCCTCGCAGTTCTTCTCGGTCACCTTCAGCCGGCGGCCGTCCGGCCGCTTGACGTAGTTCGCGCCGGGGTGGGCTTCCGGCCCGTTGGAGACGTACCGGCGGGCCTCTTCGAGATTGCGCTCGGTGACGTTCATCGTCTGGGTCATCTCCTTGGCGACCCGGTCCGGCACGCCGACCTCGTTCAGCGAGAGCGTCGGGTCCGGCGAGATGACGGTACGAGCGGAGAAGTTCACGCGCTTCCCGGACAGCGAGCCACGGAAGCGGCCCTCCTTGCCTTTCAGGCGCTGAGAGAGGGTCTTCAGCGGGCGGCCGGAGCGGTGTCGCGCCGGCGGCGTCCCCGAAATCTCGTTGTCCATGAACGTGGTGACGTGGTACTGCAGCAGTTCCCAGAGGTCCTCGATAATCAACTGTGGCGCACCCGCCTCGCGGTTCTCCATGAACCGCTGGTTGATGCGGATGATGTCCACGAGCTTGTGGGTGAGGTCGTCCTCGGAGCGCTGGCCGTTGTCCAGCGTAATCGAGGGCCGTGCCGTCACCGGCGGCACCGGCAGCACCGTCAGAATCATCCACTCCGGGCGGGAGCGGGCCGGTTTCATCCCCAGCACTTCGATGTCCTCGTCCGGGATGTCCTCGAACCAGTCCCGGATGTCGCTTGGCATCAGCTTGTTCATGTCCTCCTCGGTCAGGTCGACCGACAGCGCCTTCTCCAGGGCGCGGCGGTCCTCCTGACGCGGGCGGAACTCGCCGCTGAGAATCTCCTGAACACGGCTGCTGTCGATGCCGGTCTCCTCGGAGAGCTCGATGGGCGAAATCGGGTCCTCGGACTCCTCCATCGCGGCGGCGATCCGCTCGGGGTAGTCCGAAGCCAGCACGTCCTGGACCTCGTAGTACGTGGTCGGCTTCTCGTGTTTGATGTCGTACTGCTTCTCGCCACAGAACGGACAGCGGTCCTTCTTGCGGGCCTGCCGGATGGCGGCCTTGGTCACGTCGTTGAGGTCGCGACCGAGGTCCTGGGTCCGTGTCAGTCGATCTTCGAACTCCTCGCGCTCGTGCTCGTCGAGACAGAGCCGGGAGCACTCCCGGCAGGTCCCGCGCAGGAGCCGGCGGATGAGCTTCGCGAAGCCGACGTGGATGACGGGCGCAGCGAGTTCGATGTGGCCGAAGTGGCCGTTACACGACCCGCTGTGTTTCCCGCAGGTCTTGCACTCCAGGCCGGGGTCGATAACTCCGAGCCGTGGGTCCATGAGCCCCATGTCGATGGGGAAACCGTCGTCGTCGTACGTGTCGGCCGTAATCACTTTCGTGGCCGACATCTCGCGGTACTCCTCGGGGTCCATCAGCCCGAAACTGAGCTGACCGATTTCCTGGGGTGTCTGTTGTGAGCTCATACTGCGTCCTCCAGTTCGATCCGCGGCGCGATACCGAGCGCCTTCATCTCGTCGAGCAGGAGCTTGAACGCGTAGGACATCTCGACCTCGTGGATGTCGGTCTCCTCCTCGCAGTTCGGACAGTAGATGCGCCGTTGTTCGACGTTCTCGACGGCGGTCATCCCACACTGCCCGCAGACGTTGATCCACTCGCGGTCGGACTCATCGAGCAGGCGCTCCTTGAGCGCCATCGCCGCGCCGTGCCCGATGAGCACGTCCCGCTCCATCTCACCCACACGCAGGCCACCTTCGCGGGCGCGCCCCTCAGTGGGCTGGCGGGTGAGTACCTGCACCGGCCCGCGCGAGCGGGCGTGCAGCTTGTTCGAGACCATGTGGTACAGCTTCTGGTAGAAAATGTCGCCGACGAAGATCTCCGCGTCGATCTTCTCGCCGGTGACACCGGAGTACATCGTCTCCTTGCCGCTGGAGTCGAAGCCGTGCTCTTCAAGCGAGCCCCGGAGTTCCTCCTCGTCCTCGCCAGTGAAAGCAGTGCCGTCGACGCGCCGGCCTTCGAGCGCGCCGACCTTCCCGCCGATCATCTCCAGGATGTGGCCGACGGTCATCCGCGACGGCAGCGCGTGCGGATTGATGATGAGGTCCGGGACGACGCCCTCCTCGGTGAAGGGCATGTCCTCCTGCGGGGCGATGTGGCCGACGACACCCTTCTGGCCGTGCCGCGAGGCGAACTTGTCCCCGAGTTCGGGGATGCGTTCGTCACGAACGGAGACCTTCGAGAGCTTCGAGCCGTCCTCGCCTTCCATCAGCGTGACCGTGTCCACGACGCCGGATTCGCCCGAGCGCATCGTGACGCTCGTCTCCCGGCGTTTCTGGGGCGAGAGGCCGCCCATGTCGTCCGGCTCTTCGAGGAACCGGGGCGGGCTCGTCTTGCCCAGCAGGACGGCGTTCTCGCCGACCTTCGTCTCGGGGTTCACGAGACCGTCGTCGTCGAGGTGCGTGTACGCTTCCTCGCCGCGTGCGCCACGAACTTCGTCGTCGGGAATCTCGAAGCGGTCCTCCTGACCGCCGGGGTAGCGCCGTTCCTCGCCCTCGTACGTGCGGAAGAAGTGCGAGCGGGCGAGCGCGCGGTCGACCGACCCCTGGTTCATCACCAGCGCGTCCTCGATGTTGAACCCCTCGTAGCTCATCACGGCGACGACGAAGTTCTGTGCCGCCGGGCGGTCGTCGTAGCCGATCTGCTCGGTGGTCTGGGTCTTGACCATCGAGAGCTGCGGGTAGTGCAGCAAGTGCTGGCGCGTGTCCGGGCGAATGCGGTAGTTCGCCGACGGCAGGCCCAGCGACTGTTTAATCATCCCCGACCCCATCGTAATCCGGGGCGAGGCGTTGTGTTCGGGGTACGGAATCATCCCGGCACCGATACCGAACATCAGCTGCGGGTCGACTTCCAGGTGCGTGTGCTTCTCCGTGAGTTCGTCCTCGTCGACGCCGACGAGGATGTCCTCTTCCTCCTCAGCGTCGATGAACTCGACGAGGCCACGCTCGACGAGTTCCTCGAATTCGAGCTCGCCCTCTTTGACCTGCTCGACCTCCTCGTCGGTCATCAGCGGCTCGCCGTCCTCGACGACCAGCAGCGGGCGGCGGGCACGGCCGGCGTCGGCGTTGATGATGACCTCACCGGTCCGGTTCTTGACCGAGACGTTGACCATCTGGGAGACGTCCCCCCGTCGTCGCGCCTGTCGTACCTGTTCTGCGAGCTGTTCCGGGTCGGGATGTGTCCCGACCAGACTACCGTTTACGTATACTTTGGCTTCGCGTCCCTGACTCATATTAATCGTCCGCGGGCTGCTGTTCTATCGACTCGATACCGGGGATGCCCTGGACCCCCATCTCTGCGAGTTCCTGTTTGAGACCCTGCGGGTCCGACACGTCCTGTGACAGCTCCATCGCCTGGGCGAAGTTCTTCACCAGCCCACAGTTGGGGCCTTCAGGCGTCTCGGAGGGACAGATGCGACCCCACTGGGTCGCGTGCAGGTCCCGTGCCTCGAAGTGGGGCTGAGAGCGACTGAGCGGTGAACGCAGTCGCCGGAGGTGTGACAGCACCCCCATGAAGTCGGTCCGGTCGACCAGCTGGCTCACGCCGGAGCGGCCGCCGACCCAGTTCCCCGTCGCGATCGGGTGTTCGAGTCGCTCGGTCAGCACGTCCGAGCGAACGACCGTCGAAACGGAGAGCTGACGGTTCCGCATGTTGGCCCGTTCGAGCTGGTACTTCACGTCCCGGGCGAGCTTGTTCAGCGCCGTCCGGAACAGGTCGGTCATCAGGTCGCCGCTGACCTTCAGCCGCTTGTTGGCGTAGTGGTCCTTGTCGTCGGATTCGCGACGGCCCAGTGCCAGTTCGAAACACGCCTCGGCCATCCGGCAGAGGTAGAACGCCTTGTTGATGCGGACCTCCTCTTCCTCGACGCCTTCCTCGTGCAGGTGCGGGAGGAGATAGCGGTCGATGACGTAGTTGGCCCGCTTGAGCTGGTAGTTCTTGCCCTGCCCGGAGGCGACACGCTTGCCCAGCGTCTCGATGGCTTCCTCGGTCGTCTGGACCTCGGCCTCCTCTAAGTTCTCCAGCATGAACTTCACGATTTCCGGGTCCTCGCTGACGCGGTGGACGATCTCCTCGTCCGATTCCAGCCCCAGCGCGCGGACCAGCGTGACGAAGTCGATGCTGCCAGAGACGGACGGGAACGAGACTTCCAGCAGTCCGTCCCGCGTTCGTTCACACAGCACCAGGGCGCGGTACCCGCGGCGCTGGGAGAACGTCTTGGCGACCTGCACCTCGTCGCCGTACTTGGTGTCGTACTCGGCCAGAATCTTGTTCGGGGCGAGGTCCTCGCTGGTCATCAGCACCCGCTCGGAGCCGTTGACACAGAAGTAGCCACCGGGGTCTGCGGGGTCCTCGCCGATGTCGATGAGCTCCTCGTCGGTGAAGCCCGCGATGTTGCACTTGTTCGACCCGACCATGATGGGCATTCGCCCGATCTTGGTCTCGGTCCGGTCGACGACTTCCTCCGGCTCCTCCTCGCCACCGCGGACGATGGCCATCTCCATGAACACCGGCGCGGAGTAGGTGATGTTGCGGAGGCGGGCCTCCTGCGGGTACAGCAGTTCCTCGCTGCCGTCGGCCTCACGAACCCGTGGGGTGACGACGCGGACGTCGCCGAGTTCGACCCACACCGGTTCCTGCCCTTCCTTGTCACCGATATCGGTCTCGATGGTCTCTTTCTCGTCGACGACCTGCTGCATCCCCCGGTCGAGGAAGGCGTTGAACGAGCGGAAGTGGTGTTCGGCGAGCCGTTCCTTGGCGAAATATTCACGCGATATAGCGCGGCGATCTTGTGTGTCCATTATTCTACCACCAGTCGATACACGACGGCTTCGTCCGTCGTTCTGGAGTCGCGGACGATCCGAACCACGTCACCGACTTCGGCGTCATCGGGCAGCGCCTTGTCGGTGCGCTTGATCTTCGGAAGGTCCGTTTTCTTGATTTCATACTCCGTGAGTACTGCTTCGAGGTCGTCCTCGTCGACGACACTGTGGTCTGGGACGAGGTCGTGTTGACTTACATCTACCATGTGTGTGCGTGTGCGTTTGGCCTGCTGCTGGAGAAGGTGGCTGTCACGAGATACTACAGGGCCGTACTGTCGGGGCGCATATAACACTTACCAAGTCGCTCTGCTGTGGCTACCGGACCCGCCCACCCTCACGGACTGCGGGCGTGGTTGCTCCTACCACCCACATGAAGCAGAGCGGACATAGAACTTTGGGTCCCGTCATGTGCACTCATCACGGGGCGGGTTTCTTTGGAAAGTCTTAATACCGACACCAAGGTACGAAGAAATGCAACGAAGGCCCGGATGGTGTAGTGGCCCATCATACGACCCTGTCACGGTCGTGACGCGGGTTCAAATCCCGCTCCGGGCGTTCCTATTGCGACCTAACTGACGAGCACCGTGCAGTATGTGCTCGTAGGCTGCCCGGATGGTGTAGTGGCCCATCATACGACCCTGTCACGGTCGTGACGCGGGTTCAAATCCCGCTCCGGGCGTACTTTTCCGACGAACAAATCCGCGAGTCGGGAATCCGTAACGAGCGGATTTGAATCACGCAAGACGAGCACCGCGAGTCTTGCTCCGGTTCAAATCCCGCTCCGGGCGCTCACTCCCCTCCGGGCACGTTTTGCTGACTCTTCAGCAGACAGTAAACACCGCCTACTGGTCGATAAAACGGCATATACTGATACCACACGCGCGGCACAATAGCAGACGTCCGGGGAAGTGCCCCCTTGGCCTGTCATAGTGTCCGTCCACCGGGCCGGACGTGCTATCACTTCACGCGGTGCGGCATATGTTTTGTGTTGGTTGTAAGCCGTGCCGATTAGCGGCTGCCAGCGACAAACTGTTTACGAGCCCCCGCAAAAGAGGGGCCATGGAGGACGTGGATGGCGAGGAAATGCCCGGCGCGATCGTCGAGGCGTTCCTCGAACGCGAGGAGGGCGTCCGGGCGCTGCTTGAGGAACTGGAGAAGCTCACTATCGAGGGCCGTCACGAGGAGGTCCGCGACCGCGTTCGCAATCTGGCCGACAGCGACGAGTCGGTGTTTTACACCGTGGCCTTTAGCCTCACCAACTCGCGGCAGTTCTTCGGCGACGTGGAGGCACAGCTGGACGTGACCGCCGCGGACCGGCTTCGGGACCTCGCCGACACGTTTCCCGCGCTGGCCGAGCCGTTCAACATCGTCCGAACGGAGCGGGCGGACGACCGGCTGAACCCGGTGACGGACACGAGCTACGCGGTGAGCTACCACCGCGGCGTCGAGTCGCCGATGGTGACCTACAGCCCGCTGTCGGGCGAACAGGAGCTGTACGAATCTCGCGGGACGCCAAGCGAGGTGTTGCGGGTCGCGTCAGACCTCACGGGCGCGACGACCGACGCGCTGGACGTGGCGATGGACAACGACTACTCGGTCAACACGGAGGAGCTAAGTGCGCTCATCGACCGCCGCGAAGAGCTGGAGACGGAGCTGAGCAAGCTCCGGGACCAGCTCGACGAACTTCGCCGGACGCCGGTCTCAGACGAGTAGCGACTGACGGTTCACATAGGCAGAGAGCGGTACAGAGGGACAACCCGCGTCGCAGTGCCGCAACTGAGGCGTTTATGTGTCACGGCCCTAAATGCACAGATACGATTTGCTATGGGAATGGACCGACTGGAAGATCAGGTCGAGAAGGAGGGGCGGGACCTGTCGATCCTCGAAGCCGTCATCGAGAACGGGCCGATCGGTATCGTTCGGCTCGCCGAGGAGACAGGGGTCCCGAAACACAAGGTGCGGTACTCGCTGCGGATGCTGGAAGACGACGAACTCATCGAGCCGACGCCGCAGGGAGCGATTCCGGTAGACAACATCGACGAGCGGGTCGCAACGATCAACGACGGAATCGACCGACTGGTCGAGCAGTTGGACGGACTGCGGGACGTGTTTGCGGCCGCGGAGTAGCGCCGACGGGACGACCAGTCGGCACCCGTTTCCGTGGCAGTAACCCTTTTTGAACGCCGACGCGATGGGTTTGTATGGATGTCGCTCTCATCAGCGATTCGCACATCCCGTCCCGGGAACACGAAATCCCGCCGTCGTTCCGGGAACGCATCGAGGTCGCCGACCACGTCATCCACGCCGGTGACTTCGACAGCAAGGGGGCGCTCGCTGACATCCGCCACATGGCGACGGGGCTGACCGCCGTCTCGGGCAACATCGATCCGCAGATCGGGTTGCCGGACCGGGCGACAGTCGAACTCGGCGGCGTCACGTTCGTCGTGACACACGGCACCGGGTCGCCGCGGGGCTGGGCGGACCGCGTCGCGAGAGCGGTTCGGGAAGCGGCCGACAGCAGCGCCGTCGGCGTCGCCGGCCACACGCACGAACTGACGGACACTGTCTACGAGGGAGTACGACTCCTGAATCCCGGTAGCGTCACGGGGGCATCGCCGGCCAGCCGACCGACGATGCTGACGGCGGCGGTCGAGGACGGGACGCTCGACGTGGCCAAGCACGAACTGTAGCACAACGCGGCAGGCGCGGGACACTGTGAGCGGCCACCGAGAGATGGCGGCAGCCGTTGCCGCTGTTGGCCGGCTTTGCAGCGAACGCGGGTCTTTTTCCCGCAGGGACCGCAGAGGCGGTATGGAAGTGTTCGCGGTCGAGGGGTTGCCCGAGGTCCGCCCCGGCGACGACGTGACCGAACTGCTCGTCGAGCGGGCCGACCTCCGGGACGACGACGTGGTCTGTGTCGCCAGCACCATCGTTTCCAAGGCCAACGGACGCGGCCGGTCGCTGTCGTCGTACGAGCCAGGCGAGCGCGCCGAGCGCATCGCGGCGACCATCGAGGACATCGCCGGTGAGGAGAAAGACCCTCGAATGGCACAGGCGATTCTCGATGAGTGTACTGAGGTGCTGGTCGAAGCCCCCTTCATCCTCGGCGTGACGGAGTTCGGGCATATCACCGTCAACGCGGGCATCGACCGCTCGAACGTGCCCGGCGCGGACCTCCTCTTGCTCCCCGAGGACCCGACGGCGGAGGCCGAAGCGATCCGCGATGGTATCCGCGAACAAGCGGGCGTCGAACCCAGCGTTATCGTCACCGACACGTCGGGCCGGCCGTTCCGACTCGGTCAGCGCGGGGTCGCGCTGGGCTGGGCCGGGCTCCCTGCCTCTCGGGACTGGCGGGGCGAACACGACCGTGACGGCCGCGAACTCGAAGCCACCGTCCAGGCCGTCGTCGACGAACTCGCCGCCGCGGCCAACCTCGTCACCGGCGAAGGCGACGGCGGGACGCCCGCCGCAGTCGTCCGCGATTTCGACTTCGGCGACCACGCGGGCAGCGAGCAACTGTTCCGCGACCCGGAGAAGGACGTAGTCAGACAAGCACTCAGAGACTGGTCTCATGTACGCGATTGAACTCACCCCGGAACACCCGGTCGATCAGCTCGCCTCCTTCGCAGCACAGGCCGAATCAAACGGACTCGACGGCGTCTTCGCCAGCCATCACTACAACAACCGCGACCAGTTCATGTCGCTGTCGGCGATGGCCGAGCGGACCGACGACGTGTTGCTCGGTCCCGGCATCGCTAATCCCTACGAGACACATCCGGTGACGCTTGCCTCGCGGGCCGCGACGCTGGAGGAACTGAGCGACGGCCGGGCCGTCTTCGGTATCGGGCCGGGGGATAAATCGACGCTCAGCAACCTCGGTTTCGACCACGACGACGCCCTGCGCCGCGTGCTTGAGACGTTCACGACCGCCCGGAAGCTCTGGGACGGTGAACGTGTCGACCACGACGGGACCTTCGAGGCGGTCGACGCCGGGCTGAACTACGAGGTCGGCGAGATTCCGGTGTACGTCGGCGCGCAGGGGCCACACATGACCCGGATGGCGGCGAAGCACGCCGACGGCACACTGTACAACGGAGCGCATCCAAAGGACCTCGCGTGGGCACGCGAGCAAGTAGAAGAGATGGCCGACGAACGGCCCGAGGAGTACGGCGAGTTCGACCTCGCGGCCTACGCCAGCGTCTCGGTCGCCGAGGACGAGGCCGAGGCGCGGGAGGCCGCCCGACCGCCGGTCGCGTTCGTCGCCGCGGGGTCGCCGCCGCCGGTGCTCGACCGCCACGGCATCGACCACGACGCCGCCGAGGAGATTGGGCAGGCAATTTCGGCCGGCGAGTTCCCGACCGCGTTCGAGGCGGTGACTGAACCGATGCTCGACGCGTTCTGTATCGCCGGAACGCCGGAGACAGTCGCTGAGCGCACGGCGGAGCTAGAAAAGTATGCTGACAGTATCGTGTTCGCGTCACCGCTCGGGCCGGACGTCGAGACAGCTATCGATTTGCTTGGGGCGGTCCTCGACCGCCGGAGCCACTGAACAGCGACAGCACGGCCCCCAGCGACAGGTACCCGAAGAAGACGACCGAGACGGTCGTGATGACGGCACCGACGGCGAGCATGAGTGCCGCCAGCGGGTCGTTCAGTGCCACGTCGATGAACCAGCCGGGCATGTCGATGACGCTCTGGAGCAGTTCCGACAGCAGTCCTTGCATTACCTGAACGTTAGCGTGGCCCTACTTTGTGTTTGCGTTCCCGGCCACAACGTGGTTGCTCGTGGGTCGCTGTCGTCCGAGGCCACGGGCGGACGAACCTACGCGGCGGGCTCGAGTTCCGCTGAGAAGTGTCTGAGTTCTTCCATCGGTGGCTCCCAGACGATTTTCAGGCCGGTGTACTCGTCGCGACGGTCGCGAACGCGAGCAGCGGTCTCCGCGATGTGTTCGAGGTGTTCTCGCCAGTACGTCCGGCGAGGAAGGGCGAGCCGAACGAGTTCCGGGCGGTCGGTCCCGGGGAACGCAAACGAGCCGAGTTCGACTGTCCGGACGCCGCCTTCGCGGTAGAGTTCGCAGACGAGCCGCTGCCCGGGGAACTGGTCGGCGGGGATGTCCGGGAGCAGGGCGGCCGCATCGATGTAGACGGCGTGGCCGCCGGTCGGCGTGACGATCGGGATATCGCGCTCACGCAGGAGGTCGCCGAGGGTCGCGACTTGTTCGATCCGCTCGGCGACGTACGGCGGTTGGACCGCTTCCCGCAGACCGGTGGCCATCGCTTCGAGGTCACGACCTGCGAGACCGCCGTATGTCGGGAACCCTTCGTAGAGGATCGCGCGCTGTTTGCACTGTTCGAACAGGGAAGTGTCGCGGACGGCCGTGAACCCGCCGATGTTTGCGAGGGCATCCTTTTTCCCGCTCATCGTGATTGCGTCCGCGGGGCGTAACTGCTCGCGAGCGATCTCACTGAGGGGCGTGTCGGCGTATTCGGGGTCCCGTTGCTTGATGAACTGTGCGTTTTCGGCGAACCGACAGGCGTCAATGACGAACGTTGCGTCGATTTCCGTGGCGAAGGCGGCCGTCTCGCGGATGTTCGCCATCGACACTGGCTGGCCGGCGGCGGAGTTGTTCGTGATCGTCAGGACGACAGCCGAGACGGCGTCCTGCCCGTACTCCTCGACAGCGTCCCACCCTCGCTCTGTGGCGAAGTTGCCGGCAAACGTCCCGACGCTATCAGTGGTCAGGTCCGTCTCTGCCGGGCAGTCGACTGCAGTAGCGCCTTGATTCGTTACGTGTGCGCGGGTGGTGTCAAAATGCGTGTTGTTGAGTACGACATCACCCTCGTCCAGTAGCGCCCCGAACAGGACGTTCTCCGCGCCGCGGCCCTGATGTGTCGGCACCACGCGGTCGAACCCTATCACGTCAGCGACCGTCTCACGGAAGCGTTTGAACGAGCGCGAACCGGCGTACGCCTCGTCCCCGCGGACCACGTCCGCCCACTGGTCGTCGCTCATCGCGCCAGTCCCCGAGTCAGTCAGCAAGTCGATAAAGACGTCTTCTGCAGCGAGGTTGAAGACGTTGTGCCCGGCCTCGGCGAGCGCTGTCTCGCGTCGCTCACGGGGCAGAAGCTGTATCGAGGTTACCGATTTGGCCTTGTACGAGCGCATGCTGTGTCGCAGGACGCCGATTGACTTATTCCCCATCTGATATTTTGTGTACAGAAGTGGGCTGAGATGTCCATTAGCAGACGAGTACGGGTATCGGTGGACAGGAGAGACGGGCGCTAGCGGTCGACAATACAGCCTTTGAGCGGCCGGCGGGGTACCTGTTTCCGGCAGGCAGAAATAGCGGGCATTTTGAGGCCAGAACTGCTGGAGGGACGTATGAGCGTTCGCGAGGAATTCGACGCGTGGGCGGCCGAAGGCAAAGACAGAGGGATGGAAGACCGGCACTGGCACACCGCCAAGCACGTCCTCGCCCGGATGCCGGTCGAACCGGGCGACACGGTGCTCGACCTCGGAACGGGCTCGGGCTACGCACTCCGTGCGCTCCGTGACACCAACGACGCCGGTCCCTGCTATGGCCTCGACGGGTCGCCGGAGATGCTCCGGAACGCCCGCGAGTACACGGACGACGACGGCATCGGGTTCCTGCGCGGCGACTTCGACGCGCTGCCGTTTGCGACCGACAGTATCGACCACGTCTTCTCGATGGAAGCGTTCTACTACGCCAGCGACCCGCCACACACCCTCGAAGAAATCGCGCGAGTGCTGCGACCGGGCGGGACCGCCCACATCGCGGTGAACTACTACGAGGAGAACGTCCACTCCCACGAGTGGCAGGAGTTCATCGACATCGAGATGACCCGCTGGAGCGGCCCGGAGTACCGCGAGGCCTTCCGCGAGGCCGGTCTGGCCGTTGCGTCGCAGGACACAATCCCCGACCGCGAGGTGGAGATTCCGCCGGCGGATGGGTTCCCCACGGACGAGTTCGAGACCCGCGAGGCGATGGTCGAGCGTTACCGCGAACTGGGGACGTTGCTGACCGTCGGCGTCGCCACCGAATAACGAGGCAGGCAGCAGCGCACGGCGTCGGAACGACCGACAGGGTATTTTGTGACCGCAACCAAAACCAGGGTGTATGGCCGAAGACGCCTCGCTGGAGGACTTTCTCGACGATAGCAGCGAGAGCGAGGACGAGGGGGACAACGGTATTTCTGCGGGAGACGATACTACAGAGACGGAGAGCGAAGCCCCCGATTCCGGAGCCTCGACTGACGCGGTCGACCCGGCCGTGACGACGTACGCGTGGTCGCCCGAGGGAGCGGCGTGTGACGAGTGTGGCGAGGTCGTCGAGCGCCGGTGGACACAGGACGGACTCCTCGTCTGTGGGGCCTGCAAGTGCTGGTGAACCCCGCTACCGGCCGTAAATCGGATGTGTGTTGTTCTCACTCATCCACAGAGTTACATACGCTCACGCCGTAGACAGGGCTACAACTGAACGGCCCGGAGGATGTGGCACCCACACAAGACACTTACTGGTCGACAGGGCAAACTATCTCACCAGTCCCCGTGCCAAGGCGTCGTCCCACGAGATCGCGACTATGACAGACACTGACACCTCACGCAGTCAACAGTCGGACAGTCCCCTCCGCGACGCCACACGCGTCGCCAATCAGGTGATCGAAAACGTCGAGCAGGTCATCGTCGGGCAACACGACGCAATCGAGCACATCGTGACGGCGGTGCTCGGCCGCGGACACATTCTACTTGAGGACGTTCCCGGCGTCGGCAAGACGATGCTGGCCCGCTCCGTCGCGGCTTCCTTCGACGGCGAGTTCAAGCGAATCCAGTTCACGCCGGATCTCCTCCCGACCGACGTGACTGGCGTCAACGTCTACAACCAGAAGACACAGGAGTTCGAGTTCCGACCCGGCCCGATCTTCGCCAACGTCGTCCTCGGCGACGAGATCAACCGTGCACCGCCGAAGACGCAGTCGGCGCTGCTTGAGGCGATGGAGGAACAGCAGGTGTCCGTCGACGGGACCACACATCCCGTGCCACAGCCCTTTACCGTGATCGCCACGCAGAACACGGTCGAGCAGAACCGGGCCTACGACCTGCCGATGGCCGAGCTCGACCGGTTCATGACGAAGCTGCACCTCGGGTACCCGGACGAGGCGGCGGAGACGGAGATGCTGGGTGACGTGGTGGGCCACCATCCCATCGAGGACCTCACGTCGGTCGCTACCCTCGAAGCGCTGTCTGCCGCCAGGGAGACGGTGGCGGACGTAACCGTCGAGGAACCCATTCGCTCGTACGCGACCCGGCTGGCGCGGTACACGCGGGAGAACGCGCAACTGGGCGTCAGCCCGCGGGGGAGCATCTCCCTCCTGCGGGCGGCACAGGCCCGGGCCGTCCTCGACGGCCGCAGTTACGTCATCCCCGACGACATCCAGACGGAAGCGCCAGTCGTCCTCCCGCATCGCATCCGCACCGAGAGCAGCGAGCAGGACGCCCGGGCGCTCGTCGCTGAGGCACTCGATACCGTCTACGTCGAATGAGACCGACGCGCCGCGGTTTCGCCGTTCTCGCCGTCGCCGTTGCCGCCCTTCTGGTCAGTGCCAGGTTCGGTCAGCCCGGGCTCACCGCCGTCGCCGGCCCGCTGTTCGTCGGCGTGTTCGCCGCCGCCGTGCAGGTTCGCTGGAGTGGCGCGCCGACTGTCGAGCGGAGCCGCCTCCGCCGTGGCTTTCCCGGCGAGACGAAACCCGTCGAGTTCCGTGTCGACGGCAGCGGCATCGCAACGGTCACCGACCGGCTTTCCGAGGGCCTGGACGGCGAGACGACAACTACCAGGTCCCTGCCGGCGACGGTGACCTACCGAGTCACCTACACGGCCCGGGGCGAGCAACGGGTCGGCCCCGTCGAGGCGACGGTGACGGACGCGCTGGGACTCATTAAAGAGCGCTACACCATCGAGAGCAGGGCCGACGTGCTCGTGTATCCGCCCGTCTACCGGCTGGGCGGGACGGACGCGTTCGCACGAGCGTTCACGCCGGAGAGCGAGGACCGGCAGTCGTTCGACCGACTGCGGGAGTACGTCAGCGGCGACTCGCTACGGGACGTGCACTGGAAATCCAGCGCCAAGCGCGAGGACCTGCTGGTCAAGGAGTTCACTGACAACCGGAGCGACAGGGACCTGCTCGTCGCTGCTGAAGCCCGCGAGGGGCACGCCGACGAGATGGCCGCGGCGGCGGCAACCATCGCGATGGCCGCGCTGGAGAGCGGTCTCGCGGTCGAACTCGTCGTCCCGAACGGGACAGTCGAGCAGGGGTACGGCGACACCCACCGGACGCGACTGCTCGAACTGCTGGCCCGGGCCGACGCGGGCCGGACCGGCCGGGCGGACGACGCCGACGTGGTCGTCACGGCCAACAGCGACGGCGTCACAGTGTCGGTCGACGGCCGCCGGCAGTCCTTCGCCGACGTGACCGCCAGTCGGGACAACCCCCTCGCGGGCGAGGTGAACGGATGAGCGCCGCCGTCGTCGAACGAGTCCGCCGCCGAGTCCCGTGGAGCGGGTCGCGGATACTGGCGCTGCTTGCGGCGGCGCTGGCCATCGGTGCGCCGCTGCGGACGATGTACTATCTCAGCGACGTAGTCGGCGACCCGACGCTGTTTCTGGCGCTCACCGCGCTCTCGCTCGTCGGCGCGACGCTGCTGGCCCGCGTACTCAGGCCGCCCCTCGCGGTCGGCGTCGGCGCAGTGCTGTTCGCCGGCGGCCTCGGTGCGTACATCCTGAACCTCTCGACGAATCCAGCGATAACGGAACTTCTGGGCGACACCGCCGCCCTGCTGACCGGGCGGTCGTTGCTTCAAATCGCCAAGGTCAGGTTGTGGGTGCTGTCGTTCGCGCCGGCACCGGTGTTCCTGACGTGGTACTTCGCCCTGCGGCGCTGGTACGTGACGGCGACAGTGGCGGCCGGAACGGCGCTGGCGTTCTTCGCCCTAACGACCGACTCCGGCGTGGTGACGACACTGCTGGGCGTGGTCGGCATCGCGGCGACCATCGGCTTCGGGACGCTCGATACGCTGTCGGCGGACGAGCCGGCGGACCTGACGAAGCGACCCGATGCGATGTCCGGCAGCAGCGAGACGGGACAGACGGACGACGACAGCGAGGGCATCGACGCCGGGCGGCGTGCCGTCCTCGAACAACTGGCGGCGATAATCGTCGTCCCGGCGGCGCTCTCGCAGGTCCCGATTACCCGGGACAGTTTGCTGTCGTACGACGACGGGTCGGACGGCCAGACCGTCGAAGGGAGCCTCTTCGACGCCGGAGAGTCCCTCTCAGTACTCGGGAGCATCTCGCTGACGCCGGAGATACGGTACACGGTCGAAAGCGAGGAACCGCGCTACTGGCGGGTCGCCTCCTACGACCGCTACACCGGCAACGGGTGGGTTCGGACGGGGAACCCCACCCCGTACGACGACCAGCGCCTCGACTCTCCTGAGGGAGAGACCCGGACGCTGCGACAGGAGTTCCGGGCGGAGTCGACCATCGGGACCGTCCCGGCCGCCTGGAAGCCCGTCCGCTACTCGGGGGAGCCGTCGGTATCGGTCTCCAGCGAGGGCGGGTTCCAGCCCGACGGCACGCTGTCGACGGGCGACAGCTACGAGGTCAGGAGCGAACTGCTCGTGGCGACGCCGGACGGGTTGCGTGAGGCCGGCACTGATTACGACGACGCGACCGCGGAGCTGTACACCCAGCTCCCCGACAGCACGCCGGACCGGGTCACGGAACGGACGGCTATCCTCACCGCAAACGCCGAAAACCCCTACGAGACGGCGCTGGTCGTCGAGCGGTGGCTGCAGGAGAGCAAGGGCTACTCGCTCGACGTCGACCGACCCGACTTCAACGTCGCCGACGCCTTCCTCTTCGAGATGGACGAGGGGTACTGCGTCTACTTCGCGACGACGATGGTGACCATGCTCCGGACGCAGGGCATCCCGGCGCGCATGACCGTCGGCTACACGTCCGGCCAGCGAATCGACGAGAACCAGTGGGTCGTGCGCGGGCTCAACTCCCACGCCTGGGTCGAGGTGTACTTCCCCGGCCAGGGCTGGGTGCAGTTCGACCCGACGCCGTCCGGGCCGCGCGAGGCGGTCAGACAGCAGCGTATCGAGGAGGCGAGTTCGGACGAATCGTCACCCACTGTCGGCGACGACAACCCGGTCGAACAGTACACGCCGTCCGACACGTCGACACCCGCCCCGCTGACCGAGACCGACGAGACCGAGGCCGAGCCGACTGAGACACCAACGGTCACAGAAACCGACACGCCAGCCGGCACTGCAAGGGAGCCGGGCTCGGGCGATGATGCGGGGCCGAGTCTGCCGGAACTCCCATCGCGCGAGGAGATGACGCTCGGCGTCGTTGCACTGCTCGGCATCGCGGCGGGTGCGCGTCGGTCCGGCCTCAGCGGGCGAGCCTACCGGGCGGTGTGGCTGCGCTACCAGCGCCGCGTGGACCCCGAGACCGACATCGAGCGGGCGTTCCAGCGGGCCATGTACGTCCTTTCGAAGGAGCACCGGGCTCGCGAGAGCGGTGAGACGGTACGGGCGTATCTCGACGCGATAGGGGCCGACGACCGGGTCCGTCGGCTGGCGGCGCTACGGGAACGACTCCGGTACGGCGGCGAGGTCGACGAAGCGATTGCCGACGAGGCCGTCGAAATCGCTGATAGAATCGTCTCCGCCCGGTAGTCCCCGACAGTGTTTAATAGGTCGTGTTCGTAGGCGCGATTGTAATGTCGGAAGTCTGCTCGACGTGCGGGCTGCCTGAGGAGCTCTGCGTCTGTGAGGACGTCGCTAAGGAGTCCCAGGAGATTAACATCCGCATCGACGAGCGCCGTTACGGGAAGGAGGTAACGATTATCGAGGGATTCGACCCGAAAGACGTCGACATGGACTCGCTGTCCTCAGACCTCAAATCGAAGTTCGCCTGCGGTGGCACTGTCGAGGACGGGCAGATAGAGCTCCAGGGCAATCACACGGGCCGCGTCGAGGATTTCCTCCGCGACAAAGGTTTCAACGTCGCCTGAACTCCTGACTGCCAACGGTTCTCGTGAGAGCGCCGTGGCAAGCCGCCGCTGTGACCTGCTCGCCAGCTTTTCAGTCTGGTCTGCTCGCGAGTGTTCGCTGCGGCCGGCCACGAGTGGCTCGGGTCTGGCTGTTTTTTACCGTCGTGGGCGCTTCTGGTAGCGACCGGTCGAGACAGATTTTGTTGCATGATACCAGCACCCATAATCGGCGGTCAACTATTTCAACCACGGGGAGGTAACTGTTTGCAATGTTCGTTGTACCCCGACGGGTGGTGGCCGTCGGACTCGTGGTCCTTCTCCTCGGTGGGGGATTCGCGTCGCTCCCGGTGGCGGCGAGCGCTGACCACGGGGCGGTGACCTGGTCCAGTGTCGACACAGCAGTCGGCGGAGCCAGCGAGAACAGTACGTATCAGGCTGATAGGGCGTCAGAGCAAGATAGTGGTGGAATAGTCGAGACAACGGCCACTGCCGAGGCGAACGGTTCGCTAGCCCGGGTCGGAAGTGCCGACACACATCGACGCCAGCCGCGGGGACTGGGCGGGGACACAACCGGAACGGAAGCCGTGACAGCGGCTGACATGGGAACGGGGACAGCCACGTCGGGTGCGACACAGACCAGCGACGGTGACGTGATTCAGCAGACACAGACCTACGCGCGCATACCGGAGGAGCCGGGCGAAGTCGCGGTGACTCTGACCTACGAGATTCCGGACCGGGTCGTCGACCTCGAAACGCACGTCCCAGCGGCGGCGACGGTGACCGAAACGGACGGGTTCGAGCGCGTCAACGAGTCCGTGTACGAGTGGGAAGAAACGACGGATACGGCGACGGTCAGCTACCGCATCAACCCGAACCGGACCATCGAGAAGAGCGGTCCGGAGGGAGCCGAGGGCCGCTATCTCAGCGTCGATACGGGCGACTGGGCGCTGCTCACGCGCTCACGGACGCCGACGCGCTGGCGATACACTGGCCAGGACCCAGTCAGGTACAACCGCACGGTCCGGACGGCAGGCCCGGGTGCGGCGGGCGAGGAGATCGTGTACCTCGGCGAGGTAGCGACCTTCGAGGAGACGGCGCACAACCAGACGTTCACGCTGGCTGTGCCAGAGCGGGCGACGATGACGGCCTCGCCGATTTCGGTCCTCGACTCGATGGCGAACGCATCGAACGCCCTCCGGGTCGGTGACCGTGACGAGCAGGTGTTCGTCGTCGCCGCGCCGTCCGAGGCCGTCGAGTGGGGCGTCGAGGGGTATCAGATCGGTGACGCAGATATGTGGGTCCAGTCCCGGCAATCGCTGGATACCGCCAACAACGTCTGGCTCCACGAGTACGTCCACAGCCGGCAGGCCTACGAGACGACGCGGGAGACGCGGTGGACGGTCGAGGGCTGGGCGACGTACTACGCCGCCGTCCTGGCGCTGGAACAGGACCGGATCGGGTTCGACGAGTTCCGGGCACAGCTCGCAGCGGGCGGACGCCCCGTCTACAGCGACGTGGCGCTGACGGACCGGTCGAGTTGGACGAACGACGCGAACTACAGGAAGGGTTCGCTGGTGGCTGGGCGGACAGATGTCCATATCCGCTCGGCTACTGACCGCAACAAGACACTCCAGACTGTGTTCCAGTCGCTAAACGGCTACCGC
Source organism: Haloarcula amylolytica JCM 13557 (assembly GCF_000336615.1). GTDB lineage: Archaea > Halobacteriota > Halobacteria > Halobacteriales > Haloarculaceae > Haloarcula > Haloarcula amylolytica. The sequence goes on along the minus strand of NZ_AOLW01000007.1, from coordinate 5,834 downwards.
GACCCGGTCACGCAATCGCAGTTCCTCACCGAGGTCGAGGCCGCTGGCGGGGCAAGCGCCCGGAACACGACCGCGACGGAGACCGAAACGACAACGACGGTGGCGATGTGGAACGAGACGACACACCGGCGGTTGTTCGGTTCGATTCCCGCTCGTATCGGCTACGGTCTCCCACCGGTCGACCGTGCGGACGCCTACCGCGCAGACAGTCTCTACCGGTCAGACACACCGGTCGGCGGAAGCGAGCCGATCCGGCTGGCGACCAACGAGACGCTCGCGGTCGACGCAGTCGTCGAGAACGCCGGTGGCGAGGCAGGGGCGTACAACGTGACGCTCGCGGTCAACGAGACCGTCGTCGCCGCGAAACAGGGCCAGATCGAACCGGGGGAGCGGACCGAGGTCGAAGTGACACACACGTTTGCCGACCCCGGCCGATACGTGATCAGTATCGACGGCGACACCGTCACTGTCGTGGTGACGGAACCGGCAGCGGCCAGCGTCACTGACGTCACCGCGAGTCCGCAAGAAGTCAGGCAGGGGGACAGTGTGGACGTGACCGCCACTGTCGCCAACGACAACGAGATTCCGGGGACAATCGCGGTCGAGTTCCGCCGCAACGACACCGTGTTCGCGGAGCAACGGCTGTATCTCCCGCCACAGGCGACGACGACAGTCGTGCGGACGGTCACCCTCGGCGAACCCGGAACAGTCTCGCTGTCGGCGGGTGACGGACGGACCGCGACGGCGGTCGAGGTGGTCGTCTCGACCGAAACAGCGGAACCAACGTCGACGCCGACGGAGCGGCTCACAGACACACAGACGACAGCCGGCGAGGGCAACGGCTTCACCGTGCTCGTGACCGGTCTCGCGGTGTTGCTTGCGGTCCTGATCGCCCGCCAGCGCGGTTCCTGACACGAGCCCGAAGGGAACAGTTATTGCGGTCGGCTAGCCGTTGTCAACCGTGAACGTCGGAATCGCGTACGCCGTTCTGTCGGCGCTGGTGTTCGGGGTGTACCTGTTCGTGATGAAGCGGTGGTTCACCGGGTATCCGTCGCCGGTGTTCCTGTTGCTTACGTACAGCCTGGTCCCCATCGTCTACCTCCCCATCGTCTTCGTCAGCAACGAGCCCTTCCTCCCGGCGGGCAACCGCGTCAACGTCCTCGCGTCGGTTCTCGCGGTGACGGCGGTGACGGCGGTTGGACTGCTCACCCTCTTTCGGGCGATCCGCGTCGGCGAAGTCTCCTACGTCTCGCCGATCAGCAAAATCGTCCCCGTGTTCGTGTTGCCGCTGGAAGTCGGCCTGCTGGGCCAGCATCTCTCGGCGCTACAGGTCGGCGGTGTCGTCGTCGCGACCGCCGCCGTCTACGTCGCGAACTGGCAGGGCACAGCGTTACTGGCCCCGCTCAAGCGGGCCCGGCAGTCCCGGCCCGCACAGCTAGCCTTACTGTCGGCTGCGGCGTTCGCGCTCGTCGATGTAAGCAAGCGGGTGCTGATGCAGGAACTGGCCGTCGAACCGACGACGTACATCCCGGTGATGGCCGTCGGCATCGCCGTCTTGATGACGCCGCTCGCGTTCCGGTATCAGGTCCCGCCGGGATGGCGGGGGGACCTCCCGAAGTTCGTCGTCGCGGCGATGTTCGTCGCCTACGCGAACCACATCGTGTTGCTGTCCTTCCAGTTGCTCCCGGCGAGTATCGTCTCACCCATCGTCAACGGGCAAGCCATCGTCGCCGTTATTCTGGGCGCGATTGTTCTCGACGAAGCGCAGTTCCGAGCACGCCTGGCCGCTGCGGGGCTGGCTATCGTCGGTATCGCGATGATATCGGTCGGGTAAAAAGGTCAGACCGACTTTCGCTCCGACGAGCAGCCGACCTGTACCGCATAGCTCGATTGAAGCCACGCGGTCGGGTTCTCAGTGTCGTAGACGACGACGTCGCCGCCGCCAGTTGTGAAGCTGCCGTACTGCTCGTCGGAGTCGGTAGTATCGCGCGACGCTGGTTCCATTGTGGTACAAGGGCACATCCGACACAGTGACACATAAATGTTTCTCAAATGTAGTATGGGATATTATTAGCATACTAGGATTTGGCCACATAGTTTCGTCCGACTGAGAGACCAGCACCGATATGTGGCCGCCAGTGAAGTCATCAGGTATGACACGAGCGGACGCCCCAGTGACGCCGCCAGTCGTGCTGACCGTCGCCGGCAGCGACTCCGGTGGCGGGGCCGGTATCCAGGCCGACGTCAAGACCATCGAGGCCTGTGGCGGCTTCGGGACCAGCGCGATTACGAGCGTCACGGCACAGAACACCACGGGCGTACAGGGTCAGCATCTGCTCCCGATCGACCAGATCGAGGCCCAGATCGAGGCGGTCACGGGAGATTTCGACGTGGCCGCGGTCAAGACGGGGATGCTCGCGACGAGTGACGTCATCGACCTGGTCGTGGAACACGCCGCCGACCTGCCGAACCTCGTCGTCGACCCGGTGATGGTGGCGGCCTCGGGCGACCGGCTGCTGGCCGCTGAAGCCGAAGACGCTTACGAGGCCCTCATCGCCGAAGCGGCGGTCGTCACGCCCAACGCCGACGAGGCCGCCGTCCTGACCGGCCGCGACGTCGACAATCCCGAGACCGCGGAACGAGCGGGCCGCGACCTCGTCGAGATGGGGGCCGACAGCGCGCTCGTGAAGGGCGGCCACGTCCCGGGCGACGCCGTGGTCGACACCCTCGTGACCGAGGACGGGGTAACGACGTTCCGCCACGACCGCATCGACACCGAGGCCACCCACGGTTCGGGCTGTACGCTGTCCTCTGCCATCGCGACGCAGTTGGCCCACGGCGACGACCTGCCGACGGCAGTCGGAGACAGTATCGACCTGCTTGCGAGCGCGGTCCGGTACAACCTCGACGTTGGTGAAGGCCCGGGTGCGGTCCACCACCTCGTCCAGACGCGCAACGACGCCGCACGCCATCCGACGAGCGAGGCCGTCGAGCGGGCTGTGTCGGCGCTCGTCGAGGCGGACGTGTCGACGCTGGTCCCCGAGCGAGGGATGACCGTCGCCGGCGCGACGCCCTACGCGGAGACGCCGGACGCGGTCGCCGCCGTCGAGGGCCGCATCGCCCGCACGATGGACGGCGTCCGGCCGAACCGCGGCGTCCGCTTTGGCGCATCGACGACGGTGGCTCGCGCCCTCCTGGCCGCCCGGGAGCACGACCCGGCGATTCGGTTCGCCGTCGACTGCCGGCTGACCGACGCCGTCGAGGACGCGCTGGCGTCGCTGGACGGCCGCGTCGCTGCGTACGACCCCGGTGAGCGCCCGAACGGGGTTTCCGACGACGCCACGGCACAGTGGGGCGTCGACCGGGCGTTCGGGACCAGCGACGGAACGCCGGTCGCCGTCGTCGGCCGCGAGGGCGTGGGTACCGACGGCCGCGCAATGCTGCTCGCAGCGGACGCCGACGACCTCGTCTCTCAAGTAGAGACAGTCCACGAGACCGTCAGGGACGACGGGTAGCGGGCCAGTCGGTCGTGCGCTGGTCCGGCACAGACGGTGGCCGCGTTTAACCGCGAGCAACGCATACCCGGACGTATGAGTGAGACTCAGTCGAGCGAGCGGATCACGGTCTTCTCGGACTACGTCTGCCCGTTCTGTTATCTCGGACGCGAATCGCTCAGGCAGTACCAGTCGACGCGCGAGGACGAACTGGAGATCGACTGGCACCCCTTCGACCTCCGGAGCGGGAAGCGCAACCCCGACGGCTCTATCGACCACTCCGTCGACGACGGCAAGGACGAGGACTACTACGAGCAGGCCAAGCAGGGCGTCCGCCGGCTTCAGGAGAAATACGACGTGGAGATGGACCTGGACATCGCCACCGACATCGACTCGCTGCCCGCCCAGATCGCCTCCTACTACGTCAAAGAGCACTACGACTACGAGACGTGGCTGGCCTTCGACGTGTCCATCTTCGAGGCGCTGTGGCAGGACGGAGCGGATATCGGCGACGAAGACCTGCTGGTCGACCTCGCCGAGGACGCGGGCGTCGACGGCGACGAAATCCGGTCGGCGCTCGCCGACGACGCCCTCCGGTCTGCGGTCCGCGAGAAGTTCACAGCGGCCAAGCGCCAGGGCATCACCGGCGTCCCGACGTTCGCGTACGACGGCCACGCCGCACGCGGTGCGGTGCCGCCCGAGCAGCTAGAACGGCTGGTCGAAGGTACCTGAGCGGCGCGGTCAGATATCCGCGGACGGCCCTCACGCGACGCGGTTCCGCAGCGACTCGCCGCGGTCGATCCGTTCGACGTTCTCCTGAACGAGGGCCGCGATATCCTCGTGATACCGGCTCGTGGACGCAGCGACGTGTGGCGTCACGATAGCCGACTCGTGGTCCCAGAGCGGATGGTCGTCTGGTAGCGGCTCCTCCCAGTGGGCGTCGAGGGCTGCCCCGGCAATCGTCCCGTCGTCGAGCGCGTTCAGCAGCGCGTCCTCGACGACGACAGGCCCACGGGCGACGTTGACGAGGTAGCTGTCGGCCCGCATCTGCGCGAGCAAAGCGGCGTCGACCATGCCTTCGGTCTCCTCGGTGAGCGGACAACACAGCACGACGAAGCGTGCGTCGGCGACGGCGGCGTCCAGTTCGTCGGGTGTGTACACGCGCTCGACGTTCTCAGCGGGGTCACCGGAGCGGCGAACGCCGACAACATCCATCCCCAGCGCGTCGGTCCGGTCGGCGACGCCCTGACCGATGGTGCCCAGCCCGACCACGCACACCTGCTCGCCGGTCAACGTGAACGGCGCGTCGTACGGCTCCTGCGTCCAGTCGCTATCGCCCTGTCGGTCCCGATAGACGTGGAGACGGCGGGCAAACGCCGTCAGATAGCCGACGACGGTTTCCGGGACGGTGTCGCCGTGGATACCAGTGCTGTTCGTCAGTACCGTCCCGGCCGCCTCGTAGGCGTCCACGTCGAACTCGTCGTAGCCCGCGCGGATGCCGTGGACCCAGGCGGCGTCCAGAAACGCCTCCCGCGGGGAGAACGTGACGACGCAGTCACTGGCATCGAATGAGGCGTCATCACCGACAGTCTCGACAGGTACGTCGGGTCCCTGTAGCGCGGCGACCATCGCCTCCAGCGGACAGGCCTTCGCAACTGACTCGTGGACGGCGATTCTAGCGATATCCATACAGGCCGCTGGCGTGGCGATAGTATAGTGCTTTTTGCCGAACTGCAGTCCGCTCACCGGTCAGTTTGGTCCGGTAGAGACGAGCCGATAGCTCGATGGTAGGCGGACAGCACGAGGGCGTGGAACGCGACGAGAACGCCGACACCGACGACGATGACTGCGACCTGCAGCGGCGTCGAGAGCAGCCCCAGCGAGACGATGAGCGTCGTCGCGCAGGCCGGTGCGTGGACCGTATCTGTTGCAATCATCCCCCAGCTCGTCACGACGAGCGAGAGGGTCGCGCTCGCGACGAGGCGGAGCCCGGCCATCGAGAACGCGGTCGGGTCCGCGACGAGTGAAACGCCGCCAGCAAGCAGGCTGTACGCGAACAGCCCCGCAACGCCGCCGATGAGATGGCTCGCGACGACGCTGCCCAGCCCCGTCCGGTCGCCGTCCCGCTGAAACGCGAGGATGAACGCAGAAGGGCCGAGACTCGGGAAGATGAACGGCTGCCCGCTCGCCCACGCGAGCGTCCCGAGGACGACGAACAGCACGCCGGCGTACAGACTTGTCCCGACCCGATGCCGTCGCATTGCTCCCGGTAGGAAACTGAATGAATAAGACAGTCACGGTCCGACAGAGTGGCGCCGTAGCTGTCTCTTATACACATCT
>NZ_AOLW01000006.1 GCF_000336615.1 Haloarcula amylolytica JCM 13557 | reverse complement strand
ATCAGAGATGTGTATAAGAGACAGGTACAGCGACACCAGGGGTTGGATGACGACGGTCGGCAACTGCGCGGCCGGCTGTGGGAGCGCCAGCGCGCCGACGAGCCCAACGATACCGCCGACGAGCGCCGCGGCGGCAATAACGATGAACAGCAGTCCGAACAGCGTCAGTCGGTCGCCCTCGGTGAGCCGGTAGCTCTCCTTGAGCGCCGCGACGAAGTGCCGGTCTTCGACGATGACGTACGGCATCATGAAGATGAACGCGACGTAGGCGAAGATGCCAGGGATGAGGAGCAGGACCGACCCGACGAACACCAGTAGGCCGTAGACGATCCCGCCAACAAGCACGTTCACCATCGCTAGCGGCACGTTCCGCGTGAACGCTCCCTCGGGGAAACTGTCGCGTGTTCCGGTAGCGAACGTCCGGAAGGACACGATGGTGAGATACAGTGAGACCACAGAGCCAATGGCGATACCGGCACCAGCGACATTGAGCGAGATGTCGAGGGTCAGCGGCAGGGCTGCGGCAATCTCACCGTATCCCATTCTGGCGTAGGTCGTCGCCAGGATTGTGTTGAACAGTGCTTGAAAGCTAGCCATCAGGGCAAAAAACGCTACGAGTAGTATCGCGCCGGTACGACTGAACAGCCGATACCCCGCCTCTTCGAGGACGGAGCCGATTTGGAGGGCCATCAGGGGAGCGCTTCGACAAGCGGGGGCATAAGTGTTGTCTCAGTGTGAGAAAGCCACTCGGTTCACGCGTCCGATTCCGACCCGCTTTCGACGAACTCGATTAGCTCCTCGGCCGGGACGAACCCGTCGGCACGGCGGTCGATAAGCTCCCCGTCGGCAAACAGCAGGAGCGTCGGGACGCTCCGGACGTCGAACGCGTCGACGGCATCGAGGTCGCGTTCGGGATTGAATACGACTACTGTCGCGTCGGTGGCCTTCGCGGCGATGTCGAGTATCGGCTCCATCGACTTGCAGATTGTACAGCCGCTTGTCCGAACCATCGCCAGTACGCGGTCGGCCGTCGCCAGCACGTCGTCGAGTTCGTCCCGCGTTTCGACCGTCCGAACGCCGTGTTCCGTTGTCGTGTCCATATCTTCGGTCGTGGTGTCCATACAGTCAGTACGTGCCACAGCGCGAAGAACCCCGCGACGGGTCACAGCCGCTCAGCCGCGGTTGCTGTGCGTGGCCGTCAGTCCTCGATCTCCCGCACGACCGACGCGGGGTTCCCCTGAACGACGACGCCAGCGGGAACGTCGTCAGTGACGACAGCGCCGGACCCGATGACGGCGTCGTCGCCGACAGTGACGCCCGGATTGATGACTGCCCGGCCGCCGACCCAGACGTTATCACCGATAGACACCGGCTTCCCGTACTCGACGCCGCTACGTCGTTCGGCCGGGGCAAGCGGGTGCGTCGCGGTGTAGATGTGGACGCCCGGCCCGAGCAGGCAGTCGTCGCCGATATCGACCCGGCACACGTCCAGCACGACGCAGTCGAAGTTCGCGTAAAAGCCGTCGCCGACGTGGATGTTGTCGCCGTAGTCACACCGGAACGGCGGTTCGACGTGGCAGTCCGCGCCGACGGAGCCGAACAGGTCCTCGACGAGCGCCTGTCTGGTGTCGGCCGCCGACGGGTCAGTCCGGTTGTACTCCCGGGTGAGTTCGTTCGCCCGCTCGCGGGCGGCGACGAGTTCCGGGTCGCTCGCGTCGTAGCGCTCGCCCGCGAGCATCTTCTCCTTCTCAGAGGACATGGCGACCAGCCTCCGAAGTGTCACTCACTGCGTAGCGAGGGATACTCATAGTGGGCCGTCGGAGCGCCCTGATAAGAGGTGTTGGGGTTGGCAATCCCGAACAATAACCCCCTCCGCAAGCCAGTTGAACAATCCACGCGGGGTGGGGCTTTCTGGCTGTTCGAAGTCTCACTCACGTACCGAAACAGTGCCCATACTGCTAGCCCGGAACGGATTTATAGTCGACCGTCGCCTACCATGGTTCGTGAACCGCACGGCAGCGCTCGACGCAGTCGTCTTCGGTGTCGACATCCAGAGCGGCGACGTGCGCGGTGACGCGCCGTCGTACGCGCTGGTGGTCTTCGACGGGGAATCAGTCGAGCGAGACGTGGTCTCGCGGCGGAAGCTCCGCCGGCGCATCGACGACGAGGAGCCGGCTATCGTCGCGACGGACAACATGTACGAACTCGCCGAGGACAAGGACGCCCTGATCCACGTCCTCGGGTCGCTCCCCGACGAGACGAAACTGGTGCAGGTGACCGGCGACGAGCGGCCGGAACCGCTCTCGCGGGTCGCCAAGCGCCACGGCGTCCCCTACGGCAAGGACCCGATGGAGGAAGCCGAAGCCGCAGCCAGACTGGCCGCTGCCAACGTCGGTCAGGAAGTGTCGGCGTTCACCGACACGACGGAGGTGAAGGTCTCGCGGGGCCGCTCGACCGGGAAAGGCGGGTGGTCCGAGGACCGCTACACGCGGCGCATCCACGGCGCAGTCCGGAAGCGCGCCCGTGAAATCGAGTCCGAACTCGACGCGGCCGGTCTGGAGTACGAACGGGACGTGACCGAGAAGTACGGCGGCTTCTCCAACGCCGTGTTTCAGGTGTCGGCCCGACCGCAGGAGATCCCCGTATCGAGAGCGCGTTCGGGCGATACGCGCGTCGAAATCGAGCGCCAGCGGCGGGACGGCATCGAGTTCAAGCCGCTGGCGAAGCGGCGCGACCACGTCGTCGTCGGCGTCGACCCCGGGACGACGACGGCTGTCGCCATCGTTTCCCTCGACGGCACTGTACTGGACGTGTACTCTTCGCGCACCGACGACGCCGCCGCGACGACGGAGTGGATCATCGAACGCGGGCGCCCCGTGGTCGTCGCCGCCGACGTGACGCCGATGCCCGAAACCGTCGAGAAGCTCCGGCGCTCGTTTAGCGCCGCGGGCTGGGAGCCCGACACGGACCTCCCGGTCGACGAGAAGAAACACCGGACCCGCGAGGAGGCCTACGACAACGACCACGAGCGGGACGCGATGGCCGCCGCGCTCTACGCCTTCGACCACCACGCCGACCAGTTCGAGCGCGTCGCGAGCAAGGTGCCGCCACAGCACGACGTGGGGCCGGTCATCGACCGCGTCGTCGCCGGCGAGGAGAGCGTCGAAACGGTGTTGCGGGACCTCGAAGACGACGACAGCGAGGACGAGGACGGCACGGCCCACGAACCGCGGGAACTCACCGACGACGAGAAGGAAATCAAGCGGCTGAACGCCCGCATCGAACGGCTCGAATCACACGTCGACGACCTCAAAGAGACGATCAAGCGCAAGGACGACCAGCTCGCCGAGAAGGACAAACAGCTGGAGAAGGCCCGCAGCGAGGGCCGGCGCGAAGTCAGGAAAGACCGCGAGGTGACGCGGCTACAGCGACGCAACGAGGCCCTCGAACGGAAAGTCGAGGAAGAGGAGGAAAAACGCGAGGCGCTTTCCGACAAGCTCGACCGGCTGAAGGCGCTGTGGAAGCTCGACCACTCGAACTTCGCCGACGTGTCGGAGAAACAGGAGGGACTGACCCCGGTCAAGGTGGTCGAGCAGTTCACCAGGGACGCCATCGCGGACGCCGACGAGCGGTTCGGCCTCGTCGAGGACGACATCATCATGTTCCGGGACGCCTCGGGCGCGGGCCGGTCGACGGCGCAGCAGTTGGCCGACATCGACCCGGAAATCGTCCTCCGGAACGGCAATCTCTCCGATATCGCCGATCAGGTCCTGTTCGACAACGACATCCCCGTCGCGCCGGCGGAGATGGTCACCGTGCAGGAAGTCGACGAACTGGCCGTCGCCCGCGAGGGCGAAATCGAGGCCGCAATCGAGGACTGGGAGGAACGCGCCGCCGACCGCCGGAAGGAACAGAACGCGGAGATGGTCGACCAGATCATCAGCGAACACCGGGCCGACCGGCCGACAAGCGAGAACTAGGCGCTGTCCGGGCTGTCGGCGGACAGTAGCTGTATGGAACCCGTTCGGCGTGTCACTGACTCGCCGACGAGCCGTCTGTACTGAGTGGTTATATCCTTCGGGTACCTCTCTCTCGCATGGATGACCAGTGTCGTGTTCTGGCGGCCGCACTCGAAACGCTCGGCGATGTCTTCTACGTCTACGACGCGGACGGCCGGCTTGCCTACTGGAACGCCCGACTGAACGAACTGTTTGGCCTGACGGACAGCGAACTGTCGGGAACGGACCCGACCGAGTTCTTCGTCGCTGACGACCGTCCAGCCGTTGAAGCAGCCATCGAGGAGGTGTTCGACTCGGGGCAAGCAACCGTCGAAGCGCGAGCCGAGACGACGGAGGGAGTGGTGACGTTCGAACTCAGCGGTCGGCTTCTCACGGCGGACGACGGCACAGTTCAGGGATTCAGCGGTGTGGGTCGCGATATCACTGACCGGCGTGAACGTGAGTGGCATCTCAAGCGACAGAACGAACGGCTCACCGAGTTCGCCGACCTCCTGGCACACGACCTCCGGACGCCGCTTGCCGTCACCAGCGGCCACCTCGAACTCGCAGCCCGGGAGCTGTCGCCTGATCGTATCGAAGCCGCCAGAGACGGGCTGGGACGGTTAGAAGCGATTATCGACGACATGCGGACCGCGACCAAGGAGGGGACGCTGGCGGCCGACAAGCGGACTATCAATATCGCCGACGTGGCAACGACGGCGTGGGCCCACGTCGAGACCGACAGCGCGGTGCTTGAACCGCCGCCGTCGGTACTGGTCGAGGCCGACGCAAAGCGACTACTTCGGCTGTTCGAGAACGTCTTCGCCAACGCCGTCACACACGGCCCAGAACGCGACGAACGCGCGTCTGGCGAGGAACGCGACGGTGACGCGACCGGCATAACAGTTCGTGTCGTGCCGACGCCCGACGGCTTCGCGGTCGAGGACGACGGTCGGGGCATCGACCCCGACGATCGGGAGTGGGTGTTCGAGCCGGGCGCGTCACGGGCGGCTGACGGGACCGGCTTCGGCCTCTATATCGTCAGGACAATCGCCGAGGCCCACGGCTGGACAGTACGTGCCACAGCGGGAGAACACGACGGCGCGCGGTTCGAGTTCGACGTCGATGCGGACACCGCCTGTTAGTCGCGCTCGCGTCAGGGCATACCGTCGCCGCCCATGCCGCCACCGCCCATGCCGCCGCCACCCATCCCGCCCATCCCGCCGCCGAGTCCGAACGCGCCGAGCAGGCTCGTGACGAGACCGTAGACGACCAGCCCGAGACCACCGACGACTAGGGCGATGCCGACGGCGACGATGGGTGCCTTCCACGCGACCAGACCGATGCCGGCGAGCAACACGACGATGCCGCCGATACCAACCGCACCGAGTTTATCCAACATACCCGTGTAGGCCAAGCGGGCGGACAAAAGCCCGTCGGTCAGTACTCGAACTCGGTGTCGACGTTCTGTGCCGCCGCGACCATCTCGGCAATAGTGTCCTGACGGCGCAGCAGCCGCATCGTGTCGCCCTCGACGTCGAAGGTTCCGTCCATCGCGGCGGCGGAGATGTCGAGGTCGCCCTGCAGCATCGTGACCCACTCGCTGTAGGGGCCACGGAACGCGAAGTCGTACTCGGGGTCTGCGACCGTTCCGGCGGCGGTACAGACACCGTCCTTGATCACAACGACGAACTGTATCGGTTCACCGGTGTAGGCGTTGTCGGCGCGGATTTCGAAACAGAATACAGCGGTGAAGTCGTCGGCGCTGTCGGCGAACTCGGACCGGTCGTTTATCCGGTCGCGCCACGCGGCAGCCCAGTCATCGGCCTCGGTCGGCAGCGTCACAGTCATTGGCAGGCGGTATGCAAGGGGGGCTTTTCTGTGTTGTCCTCCGCCACTACGCCCGCGCCCGGCCGACGACCACGACGGCGGCGAGCAATAGACTGCCCCCGACCAGAAACCATGGGCCGACCCGCTCGCCGAGCAGGGCCGCGCCGAGCGCGGTCCCGACCAGTGGCTGGGCGACAAACAGCACCGAGACGGTGCCGGCGTCGACGTATTCCAGCCCCTTGTACCAGAGGTACCACGCCGCCGCGGTAGCGAACACGCCGAGATATGCGACCGCGCCGAGTACTGCCGGGTCCGTCGGCAGCGAACTGATCGGGCGGCCAAGTAGCCACAGTTCGCCGGCCGACAGGACCGCGAGCATCGGCGTCGCCGTGACGGTGGCGTAGGTAGCGGTCTCCAGGGCCGAGAACCGCGCCACGAGCGGTTTGCCCCAGACGGTGTAGGCGGCCCACGCGACGCCAGCACCGAGCAGCGCGAGGACGCCCGCCGGGTCGAGCGTTCCGTCGAGACCGCTGTCCACGACGACGAGCACCGTGCCCGCGATTGCGAGGCCGACACCGATGGCTTTCGCACGGGTGAGTCGCTCGTCGACGACGACGGCGGCCAGCAAGAGTGCGGCGACCGGCGTTGCGACGGTGAGAAGCGACCCCTGGCTGGCGGTCGTCAGGTCGGTCCCAACGAACTGCGTGACGATGGTCGCGGTCACCAGCGCGCCGAGACCGACGAACCCACGCCAGTCGGCTCGGGTCAGCGAGCGAGTGGCCACCGTGGATTTGACGACGGCGACCAGTAGTACTGCCCCGATAGCGACGCGGAGAAACCCCAGCGTGACGGGCGGAATCGCCCCGAACCCCCACTTGCTGACGACGTACATGCCGCCCCAGAGGACCGCGGCCAGAAGCGGCGCAAGCACGCCAATCGTTCGGTCCAGCCGGCTCATCATATTCGGCCAGTCGCAACTGGGCGACAGGAGAGAGATGGCATCAGATGCATAGGTAGTGTGTCGTTGGTTCGAAACTGGAACGGTGGTGGTATCAGCGGCGCGATTCGCCGCCGAGATACAGCCGGGAGACTTCGGGGTCATCGAGCAGCGAGTCCGCCTCGCCCTCGAACTTGACCGTCCCCTGATCGAGGACGAACCCGCGGTCGGAGATGCCCAGCCCCTCCCGAGCGTTCTGTTCGACCATCAGAATAGACGTGCCCAGTTCGTTGACCGTCTCCACGTCGTCGAACACCTCCTTGGCGGTGTTCGGTGCCAGCCCGGCGCTCGGCTCGTCGATGAGGAGCACATCCGGTTCCATCACGAGCGCGCGGGCGAAGGCCAGCACCTGCCGCTGGCCGCCAGACAGCGTCTTCGCGTTCGCGGTACGCTTGTCGTCGAGGATGGGGAACCGGTCGTACAGTTCGGCCACGACCTCGTCGAGGCCGCCGTCGCGGGCGACCCCGCCCATCCGGAGGTTCTCGTCGATGGTCAGCGAGCCGAACACGTTCTCGGTCTGTGGGACGTAGCCGACGCCGATGCGGACGATGTCTTCGGGAGCCATCCCGCCGATTTCGCGGTCGCCGAGACGGACCGAGCCAGTCCAGGGCTCCAGCATCCCGAACACCGTCTTGAGGACGGTGGACTTGCCGGCTCCGTTCGGGCCGACGAGGCAGGCAATCTCCCCCTCGCCGAGCGTCAGCGAGAGGTCGTCGAGCACCTGGACCTCGCCGTAGCCGCTGTCGACGCCGTCGACGGTGAGGATCGGGTCGGTCATTCCGACGGCCCTCCCAGATAGGCGTCGATGACGCGCTCGTCGCTCCGGACCGCCTCGGGCGGCCCCTCGACGAGGACACTCCCCTGATTGAGGACGATAATCGGGTCGGCCAGCCGCATGATGAAGTTCATGTCGTGTTCGATGATGAGGAAGGTGATGCCCTCCTCGTTGAGTTCCTCGATGAACCCCGCCAGTTTGTCGGCCAGCACGGGGTTGACGCCGGCGACGGGCTCGTCGAGCAGGAGCAGGTCGGGTTCGGCCATCATCCCGCGGGCCAGTTCGACCAGTTTCATCTGCCCGCCCGAGAGGTCCGTCGCGGGCTGGGTGGCCAGGTCACCGATCTCGAACCGTTCGAGCATCTGTTGGGCCTGTTCCAGCGAGCGCCGTTCCTCCTGTTCGACGGTGTCAGGCGAGGTGAACAGCGGAATAATCGACTCCCCGGTCTGGTTGTGCGGTCCCACCAACAGCGCCTCCCGGACGGTCATTCCCTCCGGTTTGCGTGGCGTCTGGAACGTCCGGATCATCCCCTGATCGGCGATCTGGTGAGGCTTCTTTCCGGTCACGTCGACGCCGTTGACCGCGACGGAGCCCGCATCGGGCTCGTAGAAGCCCGACACGAGGTTGAACAGCGTCGATTTGCCGGCACCGTTCGGACCGATGAGGCCCGTTATGGTGCCGCGTTCGACCTCGATGGACGCGTCGTCCGTCGCCACGAGGCCGCCGAAGCGTTTCTCCAGGCCCTCGGCACGGAGGACGGGGTCCTCCTTCCCGAGAATCGGGCCGTCGGAGACGAGTGACTGCTCACTCATTGCGACCACCGCCCAGCGAGTCGGGCCAGATGAGTTCGCGCTCCGGCGGGAGAATCCCCTCCGGGCGGAGCCTGACGATAAAGATGATGAGCAGGCCGACCAGCATGAGCCGGAGCGGTGCCGCGCCGATGGGCAGCGCGCCGGTGTCGGTCATGAATCGGGTCCCCTGCTGGATAGCGACGATAGTGAACCCGCCCAGCATCGCACCGCGGTCGCTGCCGGTGCCGCCGAGGATGACGGCGACCCAGACGTAGAACGTCGTGATCGGCTGGAGGTCCTGCGGGCTGACGAACAACACGAGGTGGGAGTAGAACACGCCCGCGAGCGCCATGATGAGGCTCCCGATAACGAAGGCCTGCATCTTGAACGCGAACGTGTTCTTGCCCAGCGTCTCCGCGAGGTCCTCGTCGGTCCGGATGGTTCGCAGGACGCGGCCCCACGGCGACTGGTGGATGCGCCGGAGGAACAGGTAGACGGCCGCGACGATCACCGTGACCAGCACGACGTTCAGCGCGCTGGTGACGACCGACTGGCTCATGTAGAACAGCGAGGTCCCGCCCACGTTGAACACGTAGGGGTAGGTCAGGTCGCCGAGTACGGGCCAGTCGGAGAAAAACAGCGGGATGCCGGTCAGCCCGGCGCTGCCCGCCGTCCACTGGGATTCGTTGAGGATGAAGATACGGACGACCTCCGCGAGCCCCAGCGACGCGATTGCGAGGTAGTCGTCGCGGAGTTTCAGCGTCGGATAGCCGATGATGACTGCGAGCACCGCGGCGAGACCGAGACCGCCGAACAGCGCGACAATGGGGCTGACACCGCCGGATATCGGCGAGCCGGACGCCGTCAGCAACGCGGTCCCGTACGCGCCGAGGCCGAAGAAGGCCGCGACGCTGAAGTTGATCATGCCACCGTACCCCCACTGGACGTTCAGCCCCATCGAGAGGAGCATATACATCGCCGACAGCCCGACGAGATACAGCAGGTACGCCGGGGCGAGGAAGCCGGTGATGACCGCAAGGAGCAGGAGCGCGGCGAGCGCGCCGAGCAGCCCCGCGACGCCTTTCTCCCGGGGCGAATACCCACCGACATCGAGCGTGCTCATGTCATATCACCCGCGATGCCGCGGGGCCTAACAAGCAGGACTGCGACCATGATGACGAACGCGACAGCCGGCGCGTAGGCGTTGCTGATCGGGAGGCCGATATCACCGAGCAGCGGCGTCAGTTCGTGGAGCATCCCGATGAGCAGCCCGCCGAGCATCGCACCGTACACCGAGCCGATGCCGCCGAGGATGACCGCGGCGAACACGACCAGCAGGATGTTGAACCCGATGCGCGGGTCGAGCTGGCTGTACAGCGCGAGGAAGACGCCACCGGCGGCGGCCAGGGCGCTGCCGACGACCCACATGACGAGGATGACGCGGTCGGTTCGAATGCCGCTCACGCGTGCGAGGTCGGGGTTGTCGGCCGTCGCACGCATCTTCCGGCCCAGCGTCGTCCGCTGGAGCAAGAGGTGCAGAGCGACGACGAGTACCGCCGCGCTGACGATGATTGCGACGTCGCGCTGTGTCACTGCGACGTCGAGCGTGTCCAGCAACACCGGAATCGGCCCGCTGCGGCGGATATCGTACTGCAGGAAGTCCGTCCCGAAAGACGCCTGTAGCACTGCGCGGTAGACGAACGCCACGCCGATGCTCGTGATGAGCAACCCAATCGAATCCGTATCGAGGGGCTTGTACACGAGAATATGGGTGAGGACAGCGACGACGGCCGCTAGCGCCATTCCGACTGCCAGGGCGATGAAGAACCCGATCGGGAGACCGAGAACGGTGCCGCCGAGACCGCCGAACACGCCGAACGCGACGAGTGCCCCGTAGGCACCCAGCGTCATCGTATCGCCGTGTGCGAAGTTCGCGAAGTCGGCGATGCTGTAGACCAGCGAGAGCCCGATACTCCCGAGGATGATGATACTACTGAAAACGAGCCCGTTTGCCAGGTACTGTAATATCTGCGCCATTGGTGAAAATGGGAAAGAGTCGTGGCCGCCTTAGCCCTCGATGAAGCCGGCGGATTCGTACGCGTGGTCAACGACCTCGAACACCTGTAGCAACCCGACAGGGTCGCCGTTCTCGTCGAGGTCGATCGGGCCGCTCACGCCGGTGTAGTCCACGTCCGACGGCGAGCCGCCGTTCGCCAGAATCTCGTGCGCGTCCGCGTACGTGGTCGCCTCCTCGCCCTCGGGACGGGTCACGTCCCGGACGACTTCACTGAGTGCCGCGCCCGTGAACTCGTCGGCGGCTTCGATAGCGAGTGCGCTGACGACCACCGCGTCGTAGGCGTACGCCGACCACGACGTTGGTTCCTCGCCGAAGCGCTCTTCGAACTCCGAGACGAACCCCTGGTAGTTCTCGGCGTCCTGTGGGACGCTCGGAACCACTGCTTTCATTCCATTGAGACTTCCCTCGGGAGCGGATTCGAGGACCTTCGGCCCTTTGACGCTGTCGCCGCCGTACCAGGCGGCCTGGTCGGTGACGCCCAGGTCGAACGCCTCCTGAGACATCGTCGCGAACTCCGGCTGGTAGGTGATGAACACCCACGCGTCGGCGTCGGTGTCAGCCATCGAGGAGATGGTGCTGCTGTAGGAGGACTGCCCCTGGTCGTGGGGTTCGTTGTAGACGATCTCCCCGTCGAAGGCATCGACGAAGGCCTCGCCGACAGACTGCCCGTAATCGTTGTTAATCCAGGCCAGCGCGGCGGACTCGTTGTCGTCCTCGTCGAGGAGCGTCGAGATCGCCTCCGCCTGTGCCTTGCCGGCCGGCGGCATCCGGAGCAGGTCCGGGAAGTTCGTCAGGTTCGGGCTGGTGCTGTTCTGACTGATCTGGACGACGTCCGTGTTCTGGACGACGCTCTCGTGGATGGCCGTGCTGACACCGCTCCCGACGGTCCCGATGAGCAGCGGGACCTCCTCCTGATTGACGAGCGTCTGGGCCGCGCTGACCCCGCCCTGACTCGTGCTCTGGTCGTCCTCCTGTGAGATAGCCAGTTCGCCGCCACCGACGCCGACCGAGTTGATGTCGTCGAGCGCGATCTCCTTGCCGCGCTGGTTCCGCTGGCCGAACGCGGACAGCGACCCGGAGAGGCTGTCGACCATCCCGATGGTGTAGGTTTCGGAACTGGAGTCCGTCGAGGAGTCCGTCGACTCGCCGTCACCGCCGTCACCGCCGTCGCCGTCACCCCCATCACCGTCCTCGGGAGCACCGCCGGAACAACCGGCGAGGCCGACGAGTCCGGCACTGGCAGCGGCTTTGATTACGCTTCGCCTGTCGATCGAGCGCTTGTCATGGTCGTTCATGGTATACTGATATCCTTTTTCGTAAGTCCCTGTATAACCCTGTCACCGTCCATGGTAGGCACCCTGTTCTGGACGGCGTACGGAAAGCCGTCAATTAATACTTCTGGAACGCCTTTCCCGCATAGAGTATCGCTACGGCTATGGAACGAACGGAGTTTATCACGGTAGACACGCATACGGGCGGAGAGCCGACGCGCATCGTACTCGACGGCATCGAGGCCGACACACTCGCCGGAGAGACCGTCCGGGAGAGACGCGACCGGTTCGCAGCCACAGCAGACGGCGTCCGAAAACTCCTCATGCAGGAGCCCCGCGGACACGCGGATATGTTCGGGGCGGTCCCGGTGCCAACCGACCGGGCCGACCTCGGGGTCTTCTTCATGGACACTGACGGCTATCTGGACATGTGTGGCCACGGCCTCATCGGGGTCGTGACCGCACTCGTCGAACGGGGCGAACTCCCCGAAACGCGGGAAATGACCGTCGAAACCCCGGCCGGGCTGGTCGACGTGACGGTCGAGATAGCTGACGGCGTCGTCCGCCGCGTCGCGTTCGAGAACGTCGACAGTTACGTCTGTGAGACGGTCTCCGTCGAACAGGACGGTGTCCCGGTCGAGGCTCGTATCGTCTATTCCGGGAACTACTTCGCCGTCGTCGACGCTGAGAGCCTGGGTGTCACGCTCGACGGCGAGGATGCCACGCAGTGTATCGAGCCCGCACTGGCACTCCGCCGAGCAGTCAACGACGTCGCACCCGAAGACCCGGTCACCGGTTCGTCAGTGACCGTCTCGGCAGTCGAACTCACCGCCGGAGGCGACAGCAGCCGGAGCTGTGTGGTGTTCGCCGACGGGTCTATCGACCGCTCTCCCTGTGGGACGGGGACGTGTGCGCGGTTGACGCTTCACCACGTCGACGGTGACCTCGCTGTTGGCGAGCGTGTCGAAGTGACCGGCCCGGCGGGGTCGGCGTTCGAGGGGTATATCAGCGAGACAAACGTCGACGGCGGTGTCACCGTGACCAGCCCGGTCGTTTCGGGTACAGCGCATATCACGGGCGAGCACACGTTTTACCGGGACGACGACGATACGCTCGGCAGTTTCACACTCACTTAATTTCAGGTCTTGAGATGGGATTTTTTTGGTAGGGGGTGCGTTTAGGCCTATATAGTGGCGTAGTTTCGATAATGATTCCGCCGATAGCGAACAACTTCGTCGCCGGGGAGACAGCCCCGGGGGCGCTCGACCACGTCGCTTCGCTCAACGACGACGGCGTCAAGGGCATCCTAAATCTGTTAGGCGAACACTACGACGAGCGCCAGCCCGCCGACGAGGACGCAGACCAGTACATCGAGTTAGTCAAAGAAATTGACAGGAGCGGCCTCGACTGCGCTATCTCGGTCAAGCCCTCGCAGATCGGCCTCGACGTTGGCGACGACGTGTTCGTCGAGAACCTCGAACGGATCGTTGCGGCGGGCGACGACCACGGCGTCTTCGTCTGGGTCGACATGGAGGACTACACGACGACCGACGTGACCCTCGACGCGTACGAGCGACTCGTCACGGACCATGAGGGCGGCGTCGGCGTCTGTACGCAAGCGAACCTCAAGCGGACGCCCGAGGACCTCGAACGGCTCGCGCCTCTTCCCGGGAAGGTCCGGCTGGTCAAGGGGGCCTACTCCGAGCCGGAGAGTGTTTCCTACAAGAAAAAAGAGCGCGTCAACGAAGCCTACCGCGACTGTCTCGAACTGATGTTCGAGGAGTTCGATGGCGGCATCGGCGTCGGCAGCCACGATCCGGCGATGATAGACTACGCGAAGGACCTCCACGACGAGTACGGCACTGACTACGAGGTGCAGATGCTGATGGGCGTCCGCGACGACGCCCAGCGTGACCTCGCCGCGGAGGGCGTCCCGATGTGGCAGTACATCCCCTACGGCGACAAGTGGTTCTCCTACTTCTACCGGCGCGTCCGCGAGCGCAAGGAGAACGCGCTGTTCGCTGTCCGGGCCGTGCTGAGCTAGAGTAACTTCGACGGTGTACGGCCCTCCCCCTCGAAACAGGCAACCGGGTTCCCGTTCTCCCAGGGGTCGGGGTCCAGCGCGTCGGCCCCATCGAAATCGTTTCGCGTCGTTCTGGCCCGGACAACTCGCGTCGAACTGATATAGTACGTGACGTACTGGGTTATATAGTCGAAGTTCGTACCGGGGTGAATCGTCCCGGAACCGACGTACTGCAGTCGGACGACGGCCGAATTAGCGGGCCCCGAGGCGACCCAGAAATCCTGGACAGAGATGTCGAACTGGGTCAGGTAGCTGTCGGACTGGCCGTCAGTCGTCATGTCCCTGTTCGCTAGCATCTCGGCGTTCTGCCGGTAGGCCAGTTCGAACGCAGTGGCGTACTCCACCGCACCCTCGCCTGCCGGCTCCGATGGCGGCCGCCCGGGATACCCACGGGGAGCAAGCGCCCCCTTCCGGTCGACTGGCTCAGCCATCGGTCTCGAAGCGGCCGAGCAGGACACGTTCGGGGGCGTTTCCGGAATCTGGATCGCCCATCCAGTGGCCGGCGTCGGCGTCGCTGTGGCTGCCGGCGTCTCAGTTGAGTCAGCCCCGTCGAAAGCGAAACAACCAGCTGTGGAAAGCCCCGCCCCGATGCTGGTGAGAGCCTGCACGAAATGACGGCGTGTTATCCCCATGGCACACGTGGCAGTAGCGGCTCCAATGGTAAACGGTTTCAGGACATTCAAGAACGTATTTGAGCCATCCATCTGGTTGATGTGAAGGAGCACAGTTCCCAGTCCACCATGGTCAACTCGAAGGCTCTGCAACGAACCGTCACACGGTTCTACCAGAACCTCGACGGCCTCTCCGAGCAGAAACAGAACGGGAACAAGGTGGGGAAGCTCAAGTGGAAGTCACCTCGGGAGTTCCAGAGTATGACGTATTCGCAGTCCGGCTTCGAACTCAAAAACACGAGTGGCCGACACGCGATACTCTGGCTCTCCAAAATCGGAGACATCAAAATCCGCTACCACCGCAAAATCCCTGACGAAGCGGACATCAAAGAAGTCACGGTCAAAAAAGAGACGACCGGTGACTGGTTCGTCTCCTTCGGTCTCGAAACCGACGACGCTGCCCTGCCCGAGAAACCCGCGCTGGACGAGTTAGATTCAAGCAACAGCGTGGGTATCGACCTCGGAATCTTCAACTACGTCCACACCAGCGACGGCAAGACGGTGGATTGGCTCGACCTCGAAGACGAGTACGAGCGACTCCGCCGCGAGCAACGCAAGCTCTCACGGAAGCAGAAAGGGTCGAACAACTACGAGAAACAGCGTCGGGAAGTGGCGAAGGTCAAGCGTCACATTCGGCAGAAGGTGCTGGACTACCAGCACAAGATTACGACGTGGCTCGTCCGTGAGTACGACGCGGTGTTTGTCGAGGATTTGGACGTGAAGGGAATGTTGGAACAGTCGCACAACGCTCGCAACAAGCAGGACGCGGCGTGGCGACAGTTCATCACTCTCCTTGATTACAAGGCCGACCTGTACGGTTGTCACGTCGTGCAGGTCGAAGCGCGAGGCACCACCAAAGAATGTGCGTCGTGTGGTGTGGAGACAGCGAAGTCCATCTGGGTGCGTGAGCACTCCTGTCCGTCGTGCGGATTCGAGACGGACAGGGACGCGAACGCGGCGATGAACGTCTTGCAGAGAGGCTTTTCTGAACTAGGGCTGGGATGGCCCGAAGAGACGCCCGTGGAGACTGCGCTCCCTACGGACACACCTGACTTTCAGCGTGTGTCTGCAAAGCGCGTCGTGGAAACGGGAAGCCTCGGGGCTTGACCCCGAGGCGATTCACGCCACTCTCGCTGTGGCTACTGGTCCGGGTCGAGCAGTTTCGCTTCTGCTTTCCGGAGGTGTTCGAGCAGCGTCGTCTTCGAAACGCCGAGTTTCGACGCGAGTTCGCGCGTCGAGATGCCCCGCGGCCACGCGTAGTAGTCCTCCTGTCTGGCGAGTTCGAACGCCTCGCGCTGGCTGTCCGAGAGCCGGTCCATCCGCCGGAGTTGCTGCGGATTGCCGCCGCCGGCGGACGTGATTCGCGTGACTTCGATATCGGCCGACTGTTCCTCGCGGATCTCGTCGAGGAGCGACTCGGCCTCGTCGCGGGAGTCCGGGAAAAACACCGGCCAGTGTTCGCGACCGTGACGGACCCGAACCGGGTCGTTGTGGATGAACCCCCGCGAGAGGAGGCTGTCGCTGATGGTGTTGTCCGGGTCGTACTCGACGAACAGCTCGCGGGTCGTGTTCCCCGGCGACGAGCCCGTGCCAGTCGCGCCGTGGCGCTCGCGTAACTCCAGCACGGAGTCGGTCAACGACGAATCACGGGTCGCGTCGATGAGGTCCTCGACGTCGTTAATACTGTCTGCGTACGCCGTAAACAGGCCCTTCACGCTGCCGTTCTGCGTGTTGTACACGCCGTGAGCCAACAGGCCCGCCGCGGTCTGATCGGTGACTTCGAGGGTCCAGCAGTCAGGATGCCAGATGCTCAGGGTGAGCTGGAGTCCCCCGTGTTCTGATTGTGCTTCACTCATACTGGGCGCCCTCCGTATGAAGGGGTGCTAAAGACAGTCACGATATGGACGCAGATAAAGGTGCGGTTCATAAGGGGAACACCGACCATGGGAGATAATGCCGGATTGTAAATGACATATCAGGCTACGACCGGCCCCCTGACCATGGACGGTGGAACATATTGGTGGGGGACGCGTACAGTACCTACCATGAGTACAGACGACTCACGGCGACACTACATCGACGGTGAATGGACGACAGGCACCGGCGACGAAACGTTCACAAGTCAGAACCCGGCCACGGGCGAGGCGCTCGCCTCGTTCCACCGCGGGACCGAAGACGACGTCGACCGCGCGCTAGCTGCGGCAGAGGACGCGTACGACGAGTGGCGCTCGCTCTCGCACATCGACCGCGCGGAGTACCTCTGGGACATCTACCACGAGCTGCGTGACCGCCACGAGGAACTCGGCGAAATCGTCACCATGGAGTGTGGCAAGGAGATCAGCGAAGGGCTGGCCGACGTGACCGAGTCCTGGCACATGGTCGAGTGGGCCGCCGGCAACGCCCGCCATCCACACGGCGACGTGGTACCGTCCGAAATCGCCAGCAAAGACGCCTACATGCGGCGTAAGCCGAAGGGCGTCGTCGGCTGTATCACCCCGTGGAACTTCCCGGTCGCCATCCCGTTCTGGCACCTCGCAGTGACGCTGGTCGAGGGCAACACCGTCGTCTGGAAGCCCGCCGAGCAGACGCCGTGGTGTGCCCACATCATCGCCGAGATGTTCGAGGACTCGGGCATCCCGGACGGCGTGTTCAACCTCGTGCAGGGCTACGGCGACGCCGGCAACGCCATCGTCGAGGACGACCGCGTCGAGACGGTCCTCTTTACCGGGAGCGCGGAAGTCGGCCACAAGATCGCCTCCAAGGTCGGCGGCGAACCCGGCAAGATCGCCGCTTGCGAGATGGGCGGAAAGAACGCCGTCATCGTCACGGAGGAAGCCGACCTCGACATCGCCGTCCACTCGGCCGTGATGTCCAGCTTCAAGACGACCGGCCAGCGCTGTGTCTCCTCGGAGCGGCTCATCGTCCACGAGGACCTCTACGACGAGTTCAAGGAGCGGTTCGTCGACATCGCCGCGGACATCGCCGTCGGCGACCCGCTGGAGGAAGACACCTTCATGGGGCCGCTCATCGAGGACGACCAGGTCGAGAAGTTCAAACGCTACAACGACCTCGCCCGCGAGGAGGGCGCAAATGTGCTCGTCGACCGCGCCGACCTCGGTGCCGAAGAGATTCCCGAGGGTCACGAGGAGGGCCACTGGGTCGGCCCGTTCGTCTACGAGATCGACTACGACGAGGACCTGCGCTGTATCAACGAGGAAGTGTTCGGGCCCCACGTCGCGCTGCTGGAATACTCCGGTGACTTCGACCGCGCACTGGAGATGCACAACAGTGTCGACTACGGCCTCGCCGGCGCCATCATCTCCGAGGACTACCGCCAGATCAACCAGTTCCGCGACGAAGCCGAAATCGGCCTCGCCTACGGCAACCTCCCGTGTATCGGCGCGGAGGTCCACCTGCCCTTCGGCGGCGTCAAGAAGTCCGGCAACGGCCTCCCGAGCGGCCGCGAGGTCATCGAGGCCGTCACCGAGCGCACCGCCTGGACGCTGAACAACTCCAAGGACATCGAGATGGCACAGGGGCTGTCGGCGGACATCATCACGGATGAGTAAGTCTGTCCAGCCGCCGGAGGTCGGCTCCGTCTGCCCGCGCTGTCGCGGGGAGACGACGACGGCGACCGGCATCGAGAGTTGCACCGACTGCTCGTGGGTCGGCTGTCTCGGCGCTGACTGACGCGACGACATCGCTTTTCCGTACGGCCCCAGCGTCTGTCCCACACCGTCACGGGGGCCACGGACCGGGTTCTCGGTCCAACTTTTCCAAACCTTAAACCTCTCCCCGTCGAAGTACCGTCTATGAGCGACAACGACAGCAGAAAGAACCTGCGGATGCCGGAAGAGGACGAGGTGTTCGCCGTCGTCATGGACATGCTTGGCGCGAACCGCGTCAAGGTACGCTGTATGGACGGCGTCGAGCGCACAGCCCGGATTCCGGGCAAGATGCAAAAGCGGATCTGGATACGCGAAGACGACGTAGTCCTCGTCGAACCCTGGGACTGGCAAGACGAGAAAGCCGACATCACATGGCGCTATGAGAAACAGGACGCCGACCAACTGCGCGAGGAGGGGCACATCCAGGAGTAGCCTGACATGTATCTGGCCGCGGGCTCGACGGAGGCAAAAGCGTGACCGAGGGGCAGTTCGGCCTGCTCGATACGGACGACGTTGACTCACCGGGTGACGAATGGGAAGAGGTCGACGTCTCCGACACGGAAGCCGACCGCATCGCCCGCAAGCGGGACCGCGAGTTCAGCGAGTTCCGCGAGCGCATCAAGGACGCCGACCAGTTCAAGGTCGAGGCCAGCGTCTTCGACGACGCCACCTACGGCGCGCTGTACAAGCTCGTGCAGGACGGCCACATCGACGCCTTCGGTGGCCCAATCTCGACCGGAAAAGAGGCCAACGTCTACACCGCACTCTCTGGCGACAAGGAGGTCGCCGTCAAAGTGTACCGCATCAACGCCTCCGATTTCAAGGACATGCGGAGCTATCTCGACGGCGACCCCCGGTTCGAGGGCATCGGCTCGGACAAGAAGAAGGTCGTCACCGCGTGGGTCCGCAAGGAGTCCTCGAATCTCAAGCGCGCCCGACGAGCGGGCGTCCGCACGCCGGAGCCCATCGCCGTCGAGCGGAACGTCCTCGTGATGGAGTACCTCGGAACCGAAGAAGGCCGCAGCAAACGTCTCAGCGAGGTCCACATCGAGAACCCGGAGACGGCCTACGAGGTCGTCAAGGAGTACACCCGCCGACTGTACGACGCCGGCCTCGTCCACGGCGACCTCTCGGAGTACAACATCGTCTTCCACGAGGGCCAACTGTACATCATCGACCTGGGCCAGGCGGTGACCATCCACCACCCCAACGCCGACGATTTCCTCGAACGGGACTGCCGCAACGTCGCGAACTTCTTCGCCAGACAGGGCGTCGACGCTGCGCCCGAGGACCTGCTCGCGTACGTCCGGGAGTACGCGACACCGAAGGACAAGGACGACACCGCCCCGGGGAGCGACGACGACGCCGTCCCGCAGGGGACGCCAGCCGACCGTCGTGACGACGAGTAACCACCAGCGTTCTGTTCGCGTGATGTTTTTTGGGGGGGTAGAATCTTATCGCAGCGGCGATATGTGAATTGTAGCCATTATCACCCATGGCACTGAGTTCCGGCAGACAAACCGCAGCACACTGCCGTTGTTACCCGCTTCCTCACAACCCGGTTTGACTGTGAAAACCACGGTACGTAAAATGTTAGAGGGCGTATATATACACATGGATGACCTGTCACAGTGCTACCCATGCTGTGTGAGTCGGCGCTGGCCTGTTCCAAGCAGGTGCGGCTGATGGACACCACCCCATCAGACAGCAGTTCGGATCAGCAGACCGCGAACAGCGACGCCTCGGTGTCTGAGCGCCTCATCGAGGGACTGTCCTCGCATGCGGTGTTCATGCTCGACGCTGATGGCACCATCACGACCTGGCCCGACCCGGCAGCGACGCTGTACGGCTACGACCGGGACGCGGCGGTCGGCCACCACGTCGACATGCTGTTTGCCGACCCCGAGGAGATGGAGACGACCGTCGAATCACTTCTGGCGGAGGCGGTGGACGAGCCCATCGAGACACAGCACTGGCACCGACAGGCTGACGGGTCGGTGTTCTGGGCGACACTCTCGCTCTCACCGCTCGAAGATGGGGAATCCGAAGGGTTCGTCGCAGTCAGCCAGGACACGACCGAGAAACACCAGTACGACAAGATGCTCGAACGCCAGAACGACCGGCTCAAGGAGTTCACGGATATCCTCGCCCACGACCTGCGGAGCCCACTCAGCGTCATCTCCTCACGGGTGCATCTGGCCCGCGAAACCGGTGACGAGGAACACCTCGACGCGCTCGAAGAGACGAGCGACAGGATGGCCCGCCTCGTCGATGACCTGCTCTCTGTCGCCAAGCAGGGCAACGTCGTCACCGATCCGGAAACGACGAACGTCAAGGACGTCGTCGACACCGCCTGGGAGGGGGCCGGCGGAACCACCGAGCGAGCCACGCTCCACTACGACCACGTCGGCCCGGTGAGCGCCGACGCCGACCGCCTCATCGAACTGTTCGAGAACCTCTTTCAGAACAGCATCCGACACGGCGACGGAGCCGTTATCGTCCGCGTCGGCCCGCTGGACCACGGCTTCTACGTCGAGGACGACGGCCCCGGCATCCCGGCCGACAATCAGGACGACGTGTTCGACCACGGCTTCACGACTGCCGAAGACGGCAGCGGCTACGGGCTCTCGATTGTCCGGACCATCGCGGGCGCACACGGCTGGGACATCCTCGTCACCGACAGCGACACGGGCGGCGCGCGGTTCGAAATTACCGGCGTCGAGTTCCTGGACTGAAATGGCTTCTGCCGGCGGACGGGCGCCCGGCATCTTACAGTCACGCGACTGCCGAAGTTTTAAACAGGCAGACCCTCCTACAGAGAGGTATACTTATGCAACACGTGAAGATTCCGCAGGACCGTATCGGTGTGTTGATCGGCGAGGGAGGTGAGACCATGCGCGAGATCGAGGAGCGCGCAGAGGTCCG
Source organism: Haloarcula amylolytica JCM 13557 (assembly GCF_000336615.1). Classification (GTDB taxonomy): domain Archaea; phylum Halobacteriota; class Halobacteria; order Halobacteriales; family Haloarculaceae; genus Haloarcula; species Haloarcula amylolytica. Next base: position 358,773 of record NZ_AOLW01000006.1, on the reverse strand, counting down.
GCTGGATATCGATTCCGAGGACGGCACGGTGAAAGTCGAGTCCGTCGGCGACCCCGTGACGGCGCTGAAAGGCCCCGACATCGTGAAGGCCATCGGCCGCGGGTTCGCGCCCGACGACGCGCTGGCGCTGCTCGAGGACGATATGATGATGTTCGAACTCATCGACATCGAGGCCGCCTCCCGAAACAAGAACGACTTCCGCCGCCAGAAGGGCCGGCTCATCGGTGAGGGCGGCCGGACGCGGGAACTCATGCAGGAACTCTCCGGCGCGGCCGTCGTCATCTACGGCTCGACGCTGGGCATCATCGGCGGCCCGGAGCAGGTCGACGCCGTGCGAGAGGCCGCCGAGATGATTCTGGACGGGGCTCCCCACGGCTCCGTCTACTCGTTCCTCGAACGCAAGCACAACGAGATGAAGCACAAAGGCCTCGAATATCACCAGTTCACCGGGTAAGTCCGGTAAATCAGCTGTCTGGCTGGCGATTGCGAGCCACGGCGACAGTATGAGTGCGTACGGTCACTGCTGAATCCCGTCAGCGGCGCACCACACCGTTTTCCCGAAACACGCTCTACGAGACGGTATGCCGACCATCGCCGATACCCATATCGTCAACCGGGAGCGCGTCCAGCCGACCCACGCGAACAACTACAACAGCGCCCACGGGGGAATCGTGATGAAGTGGATGGACGAGATCGGGGCGATGTCTGCCATGCGGGCCGCCAGGGAGTCCTGCGTGACCGCACAGATGTCTCGCGTCGACTTCGAGCGCCCGATACCCATCGGTGACACCGCGCTCATCGAGTCATACGCCTACGCGACCGGCCGGACCAGCGTCCGGGTTCGAATCGAAGTCGCCCGCGAGGCCCCACACACGGGCGAAACGGAGGAAACGACGAGCGCCTACGCCACCTTCGTCGCTGTCGACGACGGCAAACCGACGCCTGTCCCCGAGCTGACGGCCGAAAGCGAGGCGTGCAAGCAGTTGCGCGAGACGGCGCTCGCAGAAGAGCCAGAGCGGTAGCCAGAACGAGCCATAGCAGAGCATCGCTGGGGACCGGGTACGTTCGCGCTCTGGACTCAGCGTTCGAGATTCCGCGGCGTGTCGAAGTAATTGAGCATATCCAGCACCGCGCCCATGATGAAGCTGATGACGGCGATGACCAGGACGAGCCCCGTAAGCAGTGTCGATATCGGAGGGTTCAGCGTGAACTGGAACGCGGCAATGAAGACGCAGGTGACCATCCCGACGACCAGCAGGAACGAACCGGCGCTGGGGTCGTCTCCGGTGAGGAATTCGAGTCCGGCGAGGAAGCCAGAGGTCTGTGGGGGGTCCTCGGCAACGTCTTCGGTCATTGCTCGGCCTCGGACTGTGCCGTTGCCGCGGCCCGTTGAATGATCTGCACGAGGTGAGACACCCAGAGTCCGCCGGTGAAGCCGAACAGGGCGGAGACGATTACGGCTTTCGTGAGGGTGGCAAGCGGGGCAACCGCCGCTAGCAGGCAGAGTCCTCCGAAGAGGAGCATCAGTCCGTACTGGATTCTGGTATCGAGGTCGAGGCGTGTGATGGTCTGGGCGAGGGTTGAGCGCATGTGTCGATAGTGGTGGCTGGTCGGACGGCCGGCTAGTTGTGACTCGATACCACGGCGGAATCCGGCGTCAGTTCCTGTTCAGTCAGCGCCCTCTTCGAGAAGCCGTTTGATTTCGCCGAGTTTGAGGTATGCAGCGAGACTGAGAATAGTCGCGGGCCAGAGACCGATGAACTGGCCCCGCTGTTTGTCACCCCGGACGTAGTAGAAGTACAGCGCCAGGGCAACGGACGCGACGGACGCCAGCGCGGCGGGCCCCATGGCGCGGCCGTTCTCGGCTTGCGATACCGCATCTGCCGCCTCGTCGTGTGTGGTACTCACATGCACTGTTAGGCCTACAGCGGTATATCCCTTTGCAAGCAGTCAGCAGAACTGAAGGTTTCGGGGATTCCACGCTTCGGTGCAATTTCGGGCTTGCAACTGCCGCTATTGCCTCACCAGATCACGGAGTCCCGTCGCTCTGTACAGTTAATTCGTTGTAGAAAGCCTAGGCCGGAATTTGAATCCGGGGTCTCGTCCTTACCAAGGACTTGCTTTACCGAGGAGGCCTTCGGCCCTGAAAGCGGCTACCTTTGCCGCAAACGCCCACTTTGCGTGCTTCTTATCTCTCTATTAGCAACGCTACTTATAAAAGAATTGGGTATTCAGCCCCGTATGCCGTCTGTGGACACCGGAAAACGACAAACGTGTTCGGGTGAGCGTTGCCCTACTCGACACACCATATTTGTGAGGGGTGCTGTGCGGTTCATACGTGTGGCCCCACGACATCGAGCGTGGATGATAGTATGTACGTTTCAGATATGCTGTGGTGAATCAGTTAGAAAGTAGAGCGTGCGAATTGACCGATTACTCGTTTACCACTCGTTTTTTATAAATAAGATATGCTAACGGACTCATTAGAAGATAAATGAGAGCAGTCATTCCCAAAAATAGCTCGCTGGAATCTATCGCTAAACTATAGAATAGACCGAGTCCAACAAGAACGTATGCCGCAGCGAGTGCCCAAATAATTCTCATCGTACATAATGAGTTGATGCCTGATGAGATAATGATTGTGGAGCATTTCCTCCGAACTTACCGAAGCTACTCACCACATTGAGGGGCAGAAAGAACAGTTCCCTCGATGACGTGGCTCACGACTGACGACTACCGGGGCCAAATCCACCGAATCCTTCACCCGTATCTCGCCGTATCGAGGGCCTTTCGTCACTTAGTCGTCGTCAGCGGTGTACGCGCCGCCCCGACGCTTGATACGTGCGACGACGAGCCGTCGGTCGTCCTGCCGGAAGCTCACGGAGAGCCGGAACTCCCCGACGCGTATCTTCTTGTACGGGCTGTTCTGGAGCGGCTCACCGTAGTCCGGCGGGTCGCGCCACGGCGAGGAGACGATTTCATCGAGCTTGTCGAGTATCCGGTCTTGGTCGGTAGGGGACAGTCCGTCGAGGTCGTCTTCGGCCGTCGAGGAGAGTTCCCACGTCCACCCGTCGTCACTCATCGCTCGTGCCGAACCGCTCGCGGGCTTCCTCGGCGCTCGTCGTTCGTCCCTCGCGGATGTCTTCCTCGGCTTCGAGCAGGGCGACGAGTTCGTCGCGGTCGAACGTCGGGAACTCAACGGCGTCTCGAAGCGTGTACCGGATGAACTCGCTCCGACTGTTGAACCCACGTCCCTGCCACGTATCGTCTATCTGTTCGAGGAACGACTCGGTGAGCTTGAAATTCACCGTGGCGATGTCGTCCCCGCCGTCATCATTCGTAGCTGCTTCAGACATATAGACGTAATACGCTAGTCTTACCAATAGTCGTTTCGGCGGAGGCTCACTCACCGCGTAACCGACGTGGATAGCCGCATCAAGGAGCAGTTCTATCACATTCCTGACTACGGTTCATCGTCCGTCCTGTGAGTGTGGATTAGCGAAATCCGGGATGTCGCTTGAGGGGACGCGCCCCCGGTCTATTTCGGGTCTAATCCGCCGCTGTCTGCGAATTAGTTTATGTGTCCTGATAGTTTGACGAATCGCATTACGGCGAGGGATGCCCTGTTTAGCGAGAGAAGCGAATCTTGAACGGGTTTCGTTCAGGAGTGTGTAGCCAGAAAAGTGCGCGTACAAGGAGTGTACGGAGGAAAAAGCCTAGGCCGGAATTTGAATCCGGGGTCTCGTCCTTACCAAGGACGCGCTTTACCGCTAAGCTACCCAGGCACGCATCAATGTGTATCCGGCAATTGTCTAAAGTCGTTTCGATTCGGGGCCGGTGTGTCGATTAGTATCAGTGGTCGGCCGCGGCCTCGGTCCCGTCGCCGGATGGCTGTTCGGCCCCCGCGCGGGCCCGGAGCGCGTCGGCGACGTCCTCACGGAGCAACTCGGCGTTGGGCGGGAGGCCGTCGACGGCCAGTTCAGTCGCGTACTCGCGGAGTGTCGGGGTGGGACGGATGCCGGCGGCGGTGACGCCGGCGACCACGGCGAGTTCCAGAATGTCAGTTTCGAGCGCGGTGTCGAGACTGTCGTCGTTGGTCGTCTGACGGACTGTCTGGTCGTGACCGAACGAACGGACGACGGAGACGGCGGCGTCGGCGGCCTCGGTCCTGGCGAGCAGGTAGAAGCCACGCGAGACGAGGATGTCCGCGATGAGGATATCCAGGTCGGCCGTGTCGCGGTCGCCGTTGACCCAAGGGTCGTCGCGGGCCAGTTGGCGAGTGAGCGAGAGTCCCTCGTAGATGAGTTGAACGCCGGCGGCTCGGTCGGCGACGCCGTCAGCCAGGTCGACCGGTGGGTCGCTGGTCGCGCCCGCGCTGACGAGCGTCAGGACGCCGGGCGCAAGCGACGCGTCGTCCAGGCGAGCGGCGATCCGCTCGTGAAGCCGGTCAGGCTCGACATCGTCGACTGCCGCCAACGCCGCTCGGCGAACTGCCGCCACTTCCTCCATTATGAGGGTCTAGCGACGGGAAGGGCAAAGACCTTTGGAAACCGCAGAGTCACAGCAGGCATGGTACAGACCACGAGCGGCGATGGTATCCGGACCCTGACGCTCGACCGGCCCGACCAGCGCAATGCGCTCACCAGCACGGCGCTACGTGACCTCGAAGCAGCAGTCGAGTCAGCGACCGAGCCAGTGCTGTACCTCCACGGCGCTGGCGAGGCGTTCTGCGCCGGCGCGGACCTCGACGAGGTCAAGGCCCTCGATTCGGAGCGCGCCGAGGCGTTCGCGGCGCTGGGCCAGCGGGTCGCTCGGACGCTCGAATCCTACGACGGGGCCGTCGTCGCCGGTATCGACGGCGCGGCGCGGGGCGGCGGCGTCGAACTGGCGCTGGCCTGCGATATCCGGGTGGCGACGCCCGGCGCAACGCTGGCCGAAACCGGGGTCAAACTCGGCCTGTTCGGGGCCTGGGGCGGGACGGCGCGGCTCCCCGACATCGTCGGGACCGGCGACGCGCTGGATATCGCGCTCTCTGGCCGAACGCTTGATGCCGAGACGGCCCTGCAGATGGGGCTTGTCTCGCGGGTCACTGCGGAGCCTCGGGCCGTCGCCGAGGAAGTGGCGGCCGTCGACACGGACGCGCTACGAGTGCTGAAAGCACGGATGCGGGACGACGCCGACAGGGAGACCCAGGAGCGCCGTGAACAGCAGGCCTTCGCCGACCTCAGCGCGAAGACGGAGTAGGGAAGGGTACAAGACGACGCCTCGCATACGGGCCGCCAATGGTCGACTGTGAGTACTGCGCGGAATCGTTCGACGGTGACGACGCCTATCTCGACCACCTCGCCGACGCCCACGACGGCGAACTGGGGGCTATCGACCGTCGGCGCGTCGAGGAACACACCGGAGGCGAGGACGACGGGACCCTTCCGATGGGTCCAATCATCATCGGCATCGTCGTGGTGTTTGCGATCGGACTCACAGCATACGCGACTCAGCTAAGTGGGGGGGACGGCGGCAGCGACACGGACCTCGTCGGGACGGCGGGCGCACAGCCGCTTTCGGCAGTCGAGGCCTCCGGGGTCGAAGCGTCGCCATTGGACGACACCGGCGACAGCGACCGACTGGCCGGCGTCGAGCAGTTCCCTGACAGAGGGACCACCCACGTCGAAGAAGGCAGTGCTATCGACTACCAGCGGGTCCCGCCACTCTCCGGGACGCACTACGCTTCGACAGTCGATGCAGGCTTCTACGAGGCGACGCCGCTGCTCGGTTCGCTCGTCCACACGCTCGAACACGGCGCGGTCATCGTCTACTACGACCCCGATGCAATTTCCCCAGAAGCCAGAGAGAGCCTTCGGGAGTTCTCCAGCACCCACACCGGCACCTGGCGGAGCGTCGTCGCCGTCCCGAACCCCAACGACGACCCGCGGGCGACCTACGTCGTGACGGCGTGGCGGCACGAGCTAACGCTGGACAGTTACGACGCCGACACCGTCCACGCGTTCCTCTCGGAGTATCTGGGCCGCGGGCCGGAGAACCCGGTCCGCTGACGGCTAACTCGAAGGAACAGGCCTCAGTACAGCGGGTCCGCACCCGGCGGCATCGCTCGCTTGTGGGCGCTCGATTCGTACATTTCTCGGACAGTCTCGACAACATCCAGCGGGACACCGAGCCGGTCGGCCGTCGCAGCCGCCGGGACGCCGCCGTCGATATGCAGGGCGAGGATAGAGTCGAGCGTGTCGTAGTCCATCCCCATCTCGTCGGCGTCGGTCTGGCCGGCCCACATCTCGGCGCTGGCGGTCTTCTCCGCGAGGTCGTCGGGGACGCCGACGTGTTTCGCCAGCTGCCGGACCTGCTGTTTGTACAGCGCCGCGATGGGATGGCAGTCGACCGCGCCGTCGCCGTACTTCGTGTAGTAGCCGACCAGCGCCTCGCTCCGGTTACCGGTGCCCAGTACCAGCGCGTTCTCGTGGTTCCCGACGAGATAGTTCAGCACCGCCCGGCAGCGAACCCGGAGATTGCCGACGGCGAGCTGGTCACCCTCGGCGTCGGGATAGGCGTCGAGGAACGCGTCGACGAGCGGGTTAATTTCGATGACGTCGTACTCGATGCCGAGCAGGTCGTTGGCCACGCGCTCGGCGTCGCTCATGTTGTCCGCGCGGTTGACCTCGCTGGGCATCACGAGGCCGTGGACAGCGTCGCGGCCGAGCGCCTCGACAGCCAGGTGTGAGACGAGTGTGCTGTCGATGCCGCCCGAGAGCCCCAGCACCACGGTGTCGACACCGGCGGCGTCGACCTGCTCCTCGATGAACGACGTGATATGGTCGCGGTGGGCGTCCAGTTCAGCCTCGGAGAACGTCAGGTCGATCGGGTCGTTGGCCCGTACGACGGAGTCCGCTGTTGCCATATCTACTAGTTGGCCGGGCGGAACTAATACCCATCCATCGGCGCGATATTTTCGGACGACCGTCCAGTCGAAACGCTACGTTCAAGTGCGGTCGCTGTTGACAGTTCGATACGGGGTTCGCAGGTCCGACCGACCTGCAGTCTACCACAGCGCGCCGGTGGTGAGCAAATCCGACGGATTTGCGAGCCTCGGCGCGCGAGTGAACGTAGTGAACGATGCGCGCCGGTGGTCCAGTGGTAGGACATTGCCTTCCCAAGGCAATAGCCCGGGTTCAATTCCCGGCCGGCGCATTTTGATGCGAGCAAGTCGCGAGCAGCAAATGCAGTCCACGGGAATTGAATCACGCGAGGCGAACAGAGTGAGTCTCGCCATCGGGTTCAATTCCCGGCCGGCGCATTCCCTGCGGTCGTTTACTGTCCGATGTTCGCGAACGGACTGGTTCGCTCACTCCCGGCCGAGGCATTCTTCCCGTCGTTTCCCAGTGTGAGCGACACAGCCCGCGGACCGCGGGATACTTGTCGGGGCCGGGCATACCCAGTGCCAACAGATGGACGCGCCGCTGTGGACGGAGACACACGCCCCGGAGTTGTCGGACATCCGCCAGCCGAAGGCCCGCGAGCACCTGCAAGGAGCCATCGAGGAGCCGATGAACCTCCTGGTCCACGGACCGAAAGGGAGCGGGAAGACGGCCGCTGTCCGAGCCTTTGCCCGGGAAGTCCACGAGAACCCCGACGCGGACTTCACGGAACTCAACATGGCCGACGTGTTCGGCATGACGAAAAAGGAGGTCTCGAACGACCCGCGGTTCGCGTCGTTCATCGACAGCAAGCGCCGCCGCGAATCCTCGAAGGCAGACCTCATCAACCACGTCCTCAAGGAGTCCGCCAGCTACTCGCCGGTGTCGGGCAGCTACAAGACCATCCTGCTGGACAATGCCGAGGGGATGCGCGAGGACTTCCAGCAGGCACTGCGCCGGGTGATGGAGCAGTACTACGAGGCGACGCAGTTCGTTATCGCGACGCGCCAGCCCTCGGCCGTTATCCCGCCGATCCGCTCGCGGTGTTTCCCGGTCGTGATGCGCGAACCGACTCACGAGGAGACGGCGTCCGTACTGGAGGACATCGTCACCGCGGAGGGTGTCGACCATGACGACGACGGCATCGAGTACGTCGCCGGCTACGCGGAGGGTGACCTCCGGACCGCAGTGCTGGCCGCCCAGACGACTGCCGAAGCCGAGGGCGAGGTGACGATGGACGCCGCCTTCGAGACGCTGAACGCCGTCGAGGCCGACGACCAGGTCGAGCAGATGATCGACGCGGCCGAGGACGGGCGCTTTACCGACGCGCGGTCGACGCTGGACGACCTGCTCGTCGACGAGGGATACGGCGCGTCCGATATCCTCGACGATATGCTGGAAGTGGCTCGGTCACGCTACTCCGGGGACCGACTGGCCGAGATTCACGAGATGGCCGGAGAGACGGATATGGCGCTCGTGGACGCGGCCAACGAGCGAATCCATCTCTCACACTTCCTCGCACAACTGGGCGAGCGGTAGGGAACGGCTGCCGGCCGATAATGCTCTGGGGCGCTGTACGGGACACAGCCGGCCGCTACTGTACGTTCCCGCGCCTCTTGCCGAACCGCGATACGGCGCGGTGACATGGAATCGCGGACGCTCAGCCGCCGAGGCGGCGTCAACCGCTTCGAAATCCTTTTACGCGCTTCGGCGGGTAGATACGGACAACGAACCATGGATATCGACATCATCGAAGAAGACGAGAATCCCATGTTGCACCGTACGGACGTCCGGTTCGAGGTCGTCCACGACGAAGCCACCCCCTCCCGTCTCTCTGTCCGCGACTCTCTTGCGGCCACGCTGAACAAGGACGCGGAAGAAGTCGTCATCCACAAGCTCGACACCAAGTTCGGCATGCGGAAGACGGTCGGCTACGCGAAGGTCTACGACAACCCTGAGTACGCCCGCGACGTCGAGCAGGACCACATGCTCGAACGCAACAAGATCGTCGCCGACGGCGAAGAGGAAGCGGAGGAAGCATAGATGCCACACAACGAGTACTACAGCGACGACGGCGAACTCGACCGCGAGACCTGTCCCCGGTGCGGTGACACCGTCCTCGCCGAGCACGAGGACCGCCAGCACTGCGGCAAGTGCGGCTACACCGAGTGGAAGTAAGGCCGCCCGATGCGTATTCTGGGTATCGAAGGTACCGCCTGGGCAGCCAGTGCTTCGGTGTTCGAGACGCCGGACCCAGCCCGGGTAACCGACGACGACTACGTTTTTATCGAAACTGACGCGTACGCCCCAGACAGCGGCGGCATCCACCCGCGCGAGGCCGCCGAGCACATGGGCGAGGCCATCCCGACCGTCGTCGAGACGGCCATCGGACATGCACACGAGCGGGCGGCCGCTGGCGGTACGAACGGGGACGGAGACGACAGCGCGCCGATTGACGCCGTCGCCTTCGCTCGTGGTCCGGGACTCGGCCCCTGTCTTCGCATCGTCGCCACAGCCGCTCGGGCGGTCGCCCAACGGTTCGACGTGCCGCTGGTCGGCGTGAACCACATGGTCGCTCACCTCGAAGTGGGTCGCCATCGCTCGGGCTTCGATTCGCCGGTGTGTCTGAACGCCTCCGGCGCGAATGCCCACATTCTGGGCTACCGGAACGGTCGCTACCGCGTGCTGGGCGAGACGATGGACACCGGCGTCGGTAACGCTATCGACAAGTTCACTCGCCACATCGGCTGGTCCCATCCCGGCGGACCGAAGGTCGAACAGCACGCTCGCGACGGCGAGTACCACGAACTGCCCTACGTCGTCAAGGGGATGGACTTCTCCTTTTCGGGCATCATGAGCGCTGCCAAGCAGGCCGTTGACGAGGGCGTCCCGGTCGACGACGTCTGTCGCGGGATGGAGGAGACCATCTTCGCGATGCTGACGGAAGTCTCCGAGCGGGCGCTGTCGCTGACCGGTGCTGACGAACTGGTGCTGGGCGGCGGTGTCGGCCAGAACGACCGCCTCCAGCGGATGCTCGGCGAGATGTGCGAGCAACGCGGCGCGGCGTTCTACGCCCCCGAGGACCGCTTCCTGCGGGACAACGCCGGGATGATCGCGATGCTCGGCGCGAAGATGTACGCGGCCGGCGACACAATCGCCATCGAAGACTCACAGATCGACTCGAACTTCCGGCCCGACGAAGTGACCGTCACCTGGCGCGGGGCCGAGGAGTCAGTCGACAGCTATCGAGCGGCGGACGACGAAGTCCAGGGCGCGGAGGCGACCGTCCGCTTCGAGGAGGACCGAGTCATCAAGGAGCGCGTGCCACGGAGCTACCGCCATCCGACGCTCGACGAGCGCCTCCGAACTGAGCGGACCCGACAGGAAGCCCGCCTCACCAGCGAGGCGCGCCGACACGGCGTCCCGACGCCGCTCGTGCGGGACGTGGACCCGCAGGAATCCCGCATCGTCTTCCAGCGCGTGGGCGAGGCGGACCTCCGTGAGGGGCTGTCGGAGGCGCGCGTCGCGGACGTGGGGCGCTGGCTCGCCCGCATCCACGACGCCGGATTCGTCCACGGTGACCCGACGACACGGAACGTCCGAGTCGGTAGCCACGACGACCAGACGGACCGGACCTTCCTCATCGACTTCGGCCTCGGCTACTACACGCAGGAGGCCGAGGACCACGCGATGGACCTCCACGTCCTCGCCCAGTCGCTCGCCGGGACCGCGGACGACCCCGAGACGCTACTGTCGGCCGCCGAAGACGCCTACCGGACCGAGAGCGACCACGCCGACGCGGTGTTCGCCAGCCTCGACGACATCGAGGGGCGGGGCCGGTATCAGTAGAATAGGAACCAAGGGAGGTGCTGAGTCGCGGTCGGCGGAGAAAGCATACCGCGAGCGTAGCGAGCGGTTTCACGCGAATCGCTCCGCGATTCGCGCTTTTTTCGCCCACGTTTTTCGAGGAGCCGTCCCCGCAGCGAGCGAAGCGAGCGAGGAACGGTGACGATGAAAAAGGTGGTGGACAAATGGTTTAACCTCGGCCCGAATAGGAATCGGTATGGCAGAAAAACCCCAGTCGGGAACGTTGTTCGGCGTGCCGTACAACTTCGAACGACCGAGCCTCAAGCGGTTGGTGTCGGCCTATTGGAAGCCGGGCGATGACATGCTGGTGGAGAAGCCGTTCGGCATCGGCTACACGCTGAACCTGGCGAACTGGCGCTCGTGGGTCGTGCTGGCGGTCGCCGGCGTGATGCTGTATCTCGAACGCGGCGGCAGCAGCGAGGAGTTCGAGTCCGAGAGCGAGGACGAACCGGTCGAAGTCGTCGTCGACTGAGACGGATTGGTTGAGCGGTTGCGGAGTTTCGACGGCTCTTTTATCGCCGGTCGCTGTGTGCCGGTATGCTCAATTTTGTCACGACCAATCCCGGAAAGGTACGGGAAGCGACCGAGTATCTCGACGACGAGGTCGAACAGTTCGACTTCGACTACCCGGAAGTCCAGGCCGATGACCTGAAAACGGTCGCGGCCGAGGGGGCGCGGGCGGCCTACCGAGCGGCTGACGGGCCAGTCATCGTCGACGACGCAGGGCTGTTCATCGACGCCTTCGACGGGTTCCCCGGGCCGTACTCCTCCTACGTCGAGGACACCGTCGGCGTGGAGCGCGTCTGGCGCATGACCGAGCCGGAGGACGACCGCGGCGCGGCGTTCAAGACGGTCATCGCCTACTGCGACGGCGAAGGGTTCGAGGCGACGCCTGATCCGGGCGGGATCGACCGCGAGGACCGGCGCGGACAGGACCTGGCGGCCGAAGACCGCGGCGCGGCGACGACGGACGAACAGGTCCACGACGGGAGCGCGGGGAGGAGCAGCGAGACAGTCCCGGTAAAGCTGTTCGAGGGGCGCGTGAACGGCGAGATTGTCGCCCCGCGCGGCGAGGGCGGGTTCGGCTTCGACCCGATCTTCGAGCACGACGGAACGACGTTCGCGGAGATGAGCACCGAGCAGAAAAACGCGATCTCCCACCGCGGGCGGGCGTTGTCGAAGTTCGCGGAGTGGTACGGTGAGCGGTAGCGAACCGTCCGTCGAGGGATGTGCCGCATCCCTCGGAAGTTCCAGCGGCGAGGGGCCGACGGCGCTGGAACCCGAAGCGACACCGGTCGCGGAGTGGTACGGTGAGCGGTAGCGACGTGCCGGTCGTCGGGACCGGCGGCACCGCCCTGATAACCGGTGCGTCGGCGGGCATCGGCAAATCGCTGGCACAGGAGTTCGCCGCACGCGGGCACGACGTGGTGCTGGTCGCCCGGAGCGAGGAGAAACTGGAGCGGTTGGCCGAGGATCTCGAAACGAGGGGCATCACGGCGACACCAATCACGATGGACCTCGACCACGCGGCGGCCGCCGAAGCCCTGTACGAGGAGGTGCTGGACCGCGGGCTGGACATCGGTGTCCTCGTCAACAACGTCGGCGTGGGGACCTACGGCCCGTTCGCCGAAAGCGATCTCGACGCCGAGCGGACGCAGTTGCGGCTGAACGTCATGCTCCCGGTCGAACTGACGCGGCTATTCCTCGACGAGTTCGACGACGGCGGCGCGGTTATCAACGTGGGTTCAGTCGCCGGGTTCCAGCCGGGACCGAATCTCGCTGGCTACTACGCGAGCAAAGCGTACATCAACAGCTTCAGCGAGGCGCTGGCCGAGGAACTCCGTGAGACTCCGGTCGATGTGACGGTCGTCTGTCCCGGCCCGGTCGACACAGAGTTTCAGGAACGAGCCGGGATGGCGGACTCGATGGTTGGATCTGTCGCCTCGAATACGCCCGAAGCAGTCGCATCGGCGGCCTACGAAGGGGCCGCCACTGGCGAGACTGTCGTGATTCCGCGGCGGTCGATGCGGCTTATCGACCGGCTGGTCAGGGTGACGCCGCGCTGGGTCGTCCGGCGCGTCGCAGCGCTGGTCAATCGAGGCCGGTAGAGAATCAAGAGCGAGAATGCCATCTGAACGAGGCTCGTATCGCCATGTTCTGAGTCTTCGTCTACTGATTCCTTTTCAATATCCGAGAATTAGACTGGAACATTATTAAACACTGTAAGAAAAGGGTTCGTATGCTCACAGATCTGGTCGGACAGTACAAAGCGGTGATACGCGAATCACTGGACTTCTTCGGCGTCTCCGGCTCCGTCGAGCGGAAGGTGCTCGCGGCCGTCGGTCTACAGTTTGCCGCCTCGGTCGCGCTGGCAGTCGTCTCTCTCGTCGCCAGCGGGACCGTCCGGTTCGTCGTCACCGGTGTATTGCTCGCTGGCGCTATCGTCGCGTTCGCCAACACGGTGTTCATCACCCGCGAGGACTTCGTCGAGCCAATCACAGCCATGGCCGCGGGTGCGGACCACATCGCGTCCGGCGAACTCGACGTGGAACTGCCAGAGAGCGAGCGCGACGACGAGGTCGCCGAACTGCTCTCGTCGTTCAGGTCGATGCAATCCTATCTGCTAACGGTGTCCCGGCAAGCCGACGCGCTCTCCCGGCAGGAGTTCGACGCCGATGTGCTTGATGAGGATGTCCCCGGAGCTTTCGGAGAGTCGCTGGAGAAGATGGCCGCCAGTATGGACGACTACACCACCGAACTCAAGACGATGACCAGCGACCTCGAACGGCGCTCCCAGGCGCTGAACGACCTCGTCGTCGCCTTCGGTGACGCCGCCGAACGGGCGAAAGACGGGGACCTGACGGCCACTATCGACGAGGACTTCGAGGCCGACGACGAGCAGTTCGACGCCGTTGTCCAGAACTACAACGACCTCGTGACGACGCTGGGGGAGACAGTTGCCACCGTCGCCGCGTTCGCAGAGGACGTCGACGAGACGAGCGATCACGTCACCCGGAGCGTCGAAGAGATCGACGATGCGAGCGACGAGATTTCCCGGTCGGTTCAGGAGATCTCGGCCGGAGCCAGTCAGCAGGCGTCGCGTCACGACGACGTCGCCTCGGAGATGAACAGGCTGTCTGCCACCGTCGAAGAGATCACCGCGACCGCCGAAAGCGCCGCCGGGACCGCCGAGCAGGCGACACAGCGAGGCCGAGAGGGGCGCGCGGACGCCGAGCAGGCGATCGACGAACTCGACGAGATGGAGGCTCGTATCGACGACATCGCCGTTGCGGTCGAGAGTCTGGTCGACCAGATCAGCGAAATCGACGACATCGTCGAGGTCATCACGGACATCGCCGAGCAGACGAATATGCTCGCGTTGAACGCTTCCATCGAGGCGGCCCGGGCGGACGGAAGCGGTGACGGGTTCGCCGTCGTCGCCGACGAGGTGAAGACGCTCGCCGAGGAGACCCGCGACGCCGCGACAGACGTGTCGGACCGCATCGAATCGGTCCAGCACGAGGCCAGCGAGACCGTCAGCGACGTAGAGGCGACGAACCAGCAGGTGACCGACAGCGCCGCGACCATCGAGTCGGCGCTCCGGGACTTCGAGGACATCGTCGACGTGCTCGGCGAAGTCAACGATTCGATTCAGGAGATATCGGGAGCTACCTCCGAACAGGCGGAGACCACGCAGGAGGTCGTCGATATGGTCGACGAAGTCGCGACTGTGAGCGAGCAGACCAACGAGGAGTCCGAGGCCGTCGCCGCCGCGACCGAGGAACAGACCGCGACGATTACCGAAGTGACCACCGAAGTACAGGAGATGGCAGCCCAGACCGACGAGTTGCGTGAGGTGCTTGCGGAATTCGACGTTGCCGAGGACGCAGCCGGGCCGTCGGGAGAAGGCGCCACAACCACCGTAACGACGGCTGACGACTGAGCAGCAAGACCACTCGCTACGCGCGTGGGTCACGGTCCGGACCGGGATACTCGCCGTCCTCGACGACTGGGTACAGTGACTCCGGGTCGAACAGGCGCGCGAAGGCGTCCGGTGGTCTGACACTCAGAGACATATGACGGTTGAGCGACGCGCTGGTCCGGGCGCTGCGCAGGGTATCATCGTAGGAGAGGAGGTGCTGTGCGCCGCCCCGATAGGCCGATGCCAGCGCGGGCTGGTCGCCGGCCGGGTGGTCGACGATGTCACAGTCGGGTTCGATCCGCGCCCGCCAATCGGCTGCCAGGTCGTCGTCAGCGAGGTCGGCGATGACGGCAGTAGCATCGGCTAACAGGTGGTCACTCGCGACGAGCGTGACCCACGAATGCCGGCGGATGTGGTCGATAGCGGCACGGGCATCGCTGTCTGGTCCACACAGCAGATCGGCGGCGAGGACGTCGGCGTCTGCGACGACACGCGCCGGCGACGGCTCACGCATCGTCGTCCTCCGCCCGGTGCTCGTCGAGGGCCACACGGACAGCGTCGACCGTGGTCTGGTGGTCCGCCGCGCGTTCGAACAACGTCGCCCAGGTCATAGCAGGAAGCAGTAGCTGAACGGGCAAAAAGCCGTGCCGTCTGTCGTCCGTCGGCCGCCTGTCTGACGGGTATTTATGTCTACCGGTAGCATTCCACCCGGTACGGGCGCGTTTCCACGGCTCCAGTGGACGTCGGTGCCACTGCGTGCCATCCTATCCTCCCCAGACGCGCCCGGACACCGCGATCCTCCCTTTCATATTCTACTCCCCCCGGCTTTCGCCGCAGACAGCAAGCGCTATCGTCCTGAAAAAGAGACGACAACGCGGGATGCGGTCCCGGAATCTCAGGCTGACGCGTCGCCACGAAGCGTCGCCCGAATGTCGTCCAGCCCGCCGGGGTCAGCCATGATCGCAACGCTGTCGCCCGGTTCGATTTCGGTCTGTGGGAGCGGAATCGTCATCGGTTCGTGGTCTTTGCCGTGTGCGTAGATGTGTGCGTCACCGGGCAGTTCCACCTCGACGACTCGTTTCCCGACGAACGGCGAGTCGTCGGGGATTCGGATACTCGCGACCGAGAGCTGTTCGGTCAGGTCGGCGAGAACGTTGAAGTCACCGCCCAGCAGTGCCGTCTTCGCGCCGGCCGCGCCCAGCCGCTCGGGGTAGATGATCTCGTCCACGTCGGCGGCGTACTTCTCGTAGATCTCCTCGCGGTAGTCGGCGTCGATCCGCAGGACGGTTCGACAGCCGAACTCCTTGCCGATCATACAGGCGGTGAAGTTCGTGTTCAGGTCGCCCGTGAGGCCGCCGATAGCGTCCGCGGTTTCGATGCCGGCATCGATGAGGACGCTCTCCTCATTGCCGTCACCCTGAACAGTCTCGAACCCGGTCTCCGTGGCCCGTTCGACCTTTACGGGGTCGTTGTCGACGATAACAACCTCGTGACCCTCGCTCTGCAGAATCCGTGCGGTCCGAATGCCGACGCGGCCATAGCCAACGATAACGAACTTCATGGACGACGGTACGACGGCCACCATTAAAAATGTGAACGGGTGACAGGGTGGCGCGCGTTAGCCTTCTGTCGTCGCGGCTTCTTCAGTCGCGTTGTCCGTTTCGTCAGTCTCCTCGCTTTCGTCAGTCTCCTCGGTTCCGTCTTCGGTCTCGTCTGCTGGCGGCTCTTCAGTTTCGCCTTCGGTCGGCTCCTCAGTCTCGTTCGCCGGCGGCTCTTCGGTTTCATTCGTTGGCGGCTCCTCAGTCTCGTTCGCCGGCGGCTCTTCGGTCTCGTTAGCTGGCGGCTCTTCGGTCTCGTCTGCTGGCGGCTCTTCGGTCTCGTCTGCTGGCGGCTCTTCAGTCTCGTCTGCTGGCGGCTCTTCAGTTTCGCCTTCGGTCGGCTCCTCAGTCTCGTTCGCCGGCGGCTCTTCGGTCTCGTTCGCGGGCGGCTCCTCAGTCTCGTTCGCGGGCGGCTCTTCGGTCTCGTTTGCGGGCGGCTCCTCGGTCTCGTTAGCTGGCGGCTCTTCGGTCTCGTTTGCGGGCGGCTCTTCGGTCTCGTTTGCGGGCGGCTCTTCGGGCACATCGACGGCCGACTCGATGGTTATCTCGGCGAACGCGCCGTCGTCGCGCGTGAAGACGCTATGAGTGTACGTATCCGGCTCGACGCCGGTCGTGTCAACGGTGAACGTCACGTCAGTGGATTCGTTCGCGTCGAGGGTCACAGACTCGGAGGCCAGCGGCTGGCCACCCAGTCGGAACTCGACGGTCTGTGTCGTGTTGAAGTCGTTCGGGTTGGCGACGGACGCGTCGACAGTGATGTTGTCACCGGCGGTAGCGGTCGTCGGTGCGTCGAGGCTCTCCAGGGTGAACGATTCAGAGACGGTAACTGGAGCGACCTGCCCGTCGTCGCTGGTGAAGACACCGTGGCGGTAGTCACCGGGCGCGACGCCGGTTGTGTCCGCGGAGAACTGGACTGTGGTGGTCTCGTTGGGCTCAAGCGTGACGAGCGTCCGGTCGACGACAGCCCCGTCGAACCGGAACGCCACGGATTCAGTCACTGTAGTGTTCTCGTTGTTCGTGACCGTCGCGGCCACGTCAGCAGTCGAGTTCGGTGCGACGCTCTCCGGGGCAGTCAGGGAATCGACTGCGACGCCTGTGTTCCCGGCTTGTTCTGACGGCGATGCCTGTTGCGCTGTCACGCCCGGTACAGCCCCGACCTGTGCGGTGAGGCCGCCGACGACGAGTAGCGCAGCGAAAACGGCGAGTGTGCGTGTGCGTATCATGATGTAGTTCTGCGGTGATCGGAAGGCAATGCGAACGATGCAACGGGTGGCCAACACATAAACTGACGAGACAGTTCAATAGAATATAATAACCTGCTAAGCCGTCATCTGTTACTGCTGGCTCGGGAAAGTGAGACTGGGTGACACTTACCCAGTATTAAATTGTTTTGCTGGTGGTTAAGGTCTCGACGGAGAAGCGCGCGAGACAGTGTGTGACGCCGGAAAGCAGCCGCTATTACCGGTCAGTAGAAACAGTCATGTCACATCCCGACACACAAACGAGCGTCGCAGTGACAAGACGAAGAGTGCTACCGCACCTGTGACGACACCCTTTCGACACCGGTTTACCCGTCGACAGTAGAGGATTCGATGACTATGCGCGTGACGTTTCTCGGGACGAGTGGGGCCGTGCCGACGACCCAGCGCAACACGAGCAGCATCTTCGTCAACCGCGACGGCGACTACCTCCTCTTCGACTGCGGCGAGGGCACACAGCGGCAGATGATGCGCTACGGCACCGGCTTCGCTATCGACCACCTGTTCGTCACGCATCTCCACGGCGACCACGTCCTCGGGATTCCAGGGCTGCTCCAGACGTGGGACTTCAACGAACGCGAGCGGCCGATTGCCGTCCACACGCCGGCGGGCACGCGCGGGAACATCAAACAGCTCATCCAGGCCAACGGGACGACACCCTCGTTTCCCGTCCGCATCAACGAGGTGTCGGCCGGAGACGTAGTCCTCGACCGGCCGGAGTACGAGATTCGAGCCATCGAGACGGCCCATCGCTGTGCCAGCGTCGGCTACGTCCTCGACGAGGACGACCGGAAGGGGAAGTTCGACCGGGAGAAAGCCGAGGAGAAGTTCGGCATTCCGCCGGGGCCGAAATACTCCAAGCTCCACCGTGGCGAACCCGTCGAACACGAGGGCGAGACCATCCAGCCGGAGGCCGTCGTCGGGCCGCCCCGTCCCGGCCGACGGTTCGTCTACACCGGCGACACGCTCCCGAAAGAGAGCGTCATCGAGGCGAGCGAGGGCGCGGACCTGCTCGTCCACGACGCCACCTTCGCGGAGGACCGGAAGGAACGAGCGAAGGCGACGGCCCACTCCACTGCTCGGGAAGCCGCCGACGTGGCGCGACAGGCTGGGGCGTCGACGCTGGCGCTGACGCACATCTCGACGCGCTACGCCGCGAGCGCCGACCAGTTAGTCGACGAAGCCCGCGACGCGTTCGACGGTGAGGTCGTGCTCGCGGAAGACGGGATGGAGCGACGTGTCGAGTTCCCGGACGCGGACGAGTACTGATGAGATAGTGCAGCATTTATTCGTTGAAGCAATAACGGAGCCATGACACACCGATTAGTCCACGTCGGTCTGGGCGGCCAGGGCTCTACCTGGGCGACAGACGCGATTCCGCCGAACGTTCACGACGACCGAATCGAGGTCGTCGCCGCGGTCGATACCGACCCGGAACGGCACGAAGTAGCCGAACGGGAACTCGGGCTGTCGCCCGAGGAGTGTTACACCGACCTCGAAACCGCGCTCTCGGAGCGGCCGGCCGACATCTGTTCTATCGTGACGCCGCCGTCGACCCACGAGGCCGTGGTGGAGACGGCGCTCGCCCACGACCTGCACATCATCTCCGAAAAACCGATCGCCCACACGCTAGAGGCGTCGGTTCGGGTCGCCGAGAAGGTCGATAAGGCCGGCAAGAAGATGGGGGTCACGATGAGCCACCGGTTCGACCGGGACAAGACGACGTTCCGGCGCGCTGTCGAGGAGGCCGGCGACATCGACTATCTGACGGCTCGGTACACGGGTAACGTCCGCGAGCGAGGGTTCTACGCCGACTACGTCTACGAGATGGAGAACATGCTCCTGCTCGACGGCGCAATCCACCACCTCGACATCCTCGCGTCGCTGGCCGATTCGCCCTGCGAGCGGGTGTACGCCGAGACGTGGACGCCCGAGGAGGCCGACTACGACGGTGACTGCAGCGGCCTCGTGACGCTGCATTTCGCTGATGGCACCCGCGCCCAGTACGAGGGCAGTTACGCCAACGCAACGACACTGAACGGCTGGGGCCACGAGCAGTTCCGAGCCGAGTGTTCGGACCAGACGGTCCTCCTCGACCGACGCGACGTCGAGCGGTTCCACGCCGACGCATACGACACCGGGAACTTCGAGAGCATCGGCAAGGGCGACGGCAAGACGGTGCCGCTGGCAGAGCGGCCCCACTGGAAAAACGCCTGGCTCATCGAGCAGTTCTGCGACTGGATCGACGGCGGCGACCCGATGCCGACGAACGTCGACAGCGTCCTCGAATCGATGGCCATCGTCTTCGCCGCCATCGAGAGTAGCGAAACCGGCGAGGCCGTCGACGTGCAGGCGCTGCTCGACGACGCCCGCGCGAACGCCTGATTCCGCGTTTTACGCCAATTCACCGCGGAAGACATCGCCGCGGGGCTCGTACTCCATCTCCTCACAGACAGCGGTAGCCACGTCCGCGCTCCACTCGCGCTCGACGAGATGCACCGCGAGGTCCAGCCCCGACGTGACGCCGCCACAGGTCAAGACGTCGCCGTCGTCGACGACCCGGGCATCGACCACTGTCGCGTCGGTCGCCCGCAGGTCCTCGATTGCCCCGCCGTGTGTCACCGCGGGCCGGCCGTCGAGCAGACCGGCCCGGGAGAGGACCATCCCGCCGGTACAGACGCCGGCAACAGTCGTCCCGCGGTCGTGTGCCGCCGCGACGGCCTCGGGCAGGTCCCCGCGTTCGGCCTCTGTCCAGACGCCGGCCTCGTTTCGGTCGTTCCATCCGCCGCCGGCCACGACGAGCAAGTCCGGCACAACGTCGGCGAGCGGGCCGTCAGGCTCGACCCGAAGCCCATGGCTCGCGGTGACTATATCCGATTCGCGTACCGAGCGAAGCGTCACGTCCCACGACGCGCCAAAGCGCGCCGCGTTCTCGAACACCTCGTAGGGGCCGATGGCGTCCAGTTCGTCGAACCCGTCGAAGCAGGCGATGGCGACAGTGTCCATGCCCACGACACGGCTGACAGCGGCAAATAGCCCGGTGATTGTGCGGGTCTCGGTACCGTCCGACAGTTGTCCGGAGCGCTCTTTGCCGACGCCGCCGAGCGGACAGGTATGTCCCACCCGTTTCACATCGTCGACGTGTTCGCGCAGGAGCGATACACCGGCAACCAGCTCGCCGTCGTGACGGACGCCGATGACCTGCACGAGGACGAGATGCAGGCTATCGCCGCGGAGATGGATTACTCGGAGACGACGTTCGTCACCGGGGAGCCGAGCGACGGCGCGTGGCCGGTCCGCATCTTCACGCCCGCGGCCGAGGTTCCCTTCGCTGGCCATCCGACCCTCGGGACGGTACAGGTCATCCGGGACCATCTGGCTGAGGGGCATCCCGAAACGGTGACACTTGACCTGCCCGTCGGTGAGGTTCCGGTCGAAGTGCGAGAGCGCGACGGGCGGGAAACCCTGTGGATGACACAGCAATCGCCGGAGTTCGGCGAACAGTTGGCCCACGAGGACCTCGCTGCTGTACTCGGCCTGCCCGCTGACCGATTGGACCACGATTGGCCAGTGGAAATCGTCTCGACGGGACTGGCGACAATCGTCGTGCCGGTGGCCGACCGCGACGCGCTAGAAGCCATCGAACTGGACCGCGACGCCTACGACGCCGTGACCGGCGACCGCGACGCGAAGAACGTCCTGGCGGTCTGTCGAGAGCCGCGAAGCGAGGACAACGACCTCGCCGTCCGCGTGTTCGCGCCGTTCTACAACGTGCCGGAGGACCCCGCGACCGGCTCCTCGAACGGCTGCCTGGCCGCGTATCTCGCCCGCCACGAGATGCTCGGCAGTCCTNGGCAGTCCTGCCGTCGAGGCCCGCGTCGAGCAGGGCTACGAGATGGGGCGGCCGTCGCTGTTGCACCTCTCGACTGACGGCAGCGGCGAGGACATCAGCGTCCGGGTCGGCGGCAGCGTCGTCCCCGTCGCTCGCGGCGATCTGCTGTAAGCGACCGCGACAGCCGCGTTACCGGCACACTCATTTCGCCCCGTCCACAACGCCGCGGCATGGACCTCGCACACACCGCGATCTGCGTCTCGGACCTCGACCGCGCAATGGAGTTCTACGACGCGCTGGGCTTCGAGGAGACGAATCGGTTCACGTTAGACGGCGTCGAGAACGTCTATCTCGGCCGGGACGGTGACGGCGACCTGCAACTGCGCTACGACCCCGGCCGTACCACCCCAATCGCGCCGAATCGCGCCGACGTGGACCACATCGCGTTCACCGTCGACGATGTCGAGGCGACCTTCGAGACAGCTATCGACGCCGGCGCTGCGCCGGTGCTCGAACCGACGGAAATCGACGCCGCCGACGCGTTCGCCGCCTTCGTCGAGGACCCCGAAGGGTACACGCTGGAGTTCTACCGCTGGCTCTGAGCGGCGGGACCGACGGCGAACGAGCAGTGCTCACCCAAGCAGGGAGCGCACCCGGCTGCGCCACAACGCTGCCGTCCGGGTGGCGACGAGTCGGGCCGGTGCGGACACCGCAGCGAGGAAGCCGCCGAAGCCGACGAGACACGTCACGGCGGCCACGCTGGCAACGACAATCGGGGAGAGGCCGGCACGCGTGAGGCCGGCGACTGCACCCGTCGTGAGTGCAAACGAGACGCCGAGGCCGATAGTGAGATACGCCGCAATCCCGGGTTCGAGCGGAATCCGCCCGAAGACGCCCCGAGCGTAGTAGATGACGTACCCGAAGACGACCAGATTCATGACGCCGTACCCGGCGGCCCCGGCGACCGCCCCGAACTCCGCCCCGAAGATCGCGGGCACTGGAACGCTGAACGCCAGTCCGTAGAGCTTCGTGCGGAAGGTCACGCTCGGTTTCCCGACACCCTCCATGGCGTGTGACGTGAGCGTCCAGAAGCCGCGGAGGATGTTCACGCCGCCGACGAGCAAGACAGTCGTCGAGAAGACACCCTCCGAGCCGGCGAAAGCGATCCGCGCAACCACGTCGTGTGCGGCCAACAGGTAGCCGAAAACGACGAAGGTGACGCCCGTCCCGCCGGTAACAGCCCCGTCGAGGTACGCGAGTTGCGTGTCGCCGGCGGAGGAGTCCCCGCTGACCTTCGTGAGCAGCGGGGAGGAGAGCCGCCAGGAGATCGTCGCCCCGAAGTCGGCGAACCGGTCGGCGGCCTCGTAGATACCGACGGCCGCCGGGGTCGCGACCACGCCTAACACGTACACCGGCATGTTGTACGACAGACGGTCCAGGACCTGGTCCGGGACGCTCCACTTGGCGAAGTTCCAGGCGCGCTCGACGGCGTGTCGATCCGGCAGCGCCGGGACGACACCCAGCGCGACGGTCACGGGAACGAGCACCGCCAGGCGAACCCCGGCTACGACGAACAGCAAGTCGCTGGCGGTCGTCAGTGTCGGGGCCAGCGCCAGCAGGATAATGAGCTGGATAGCGCTCTGGACGCCGTTAAGCCACGTCTGTACGCTCGGGTAGCCGATGGCACCGACCAGACTCGTCGCGATCATCGACAGTGCAACCGCAAGGGCGTACAGACCGACAGGCGCGAGCAGTCCCGGGGACACCACGGTATTGCGGACGATGACGCCGGCCAGCGCGGCCACAGCCCCACCGGCGACGACGAGATAGCCGAGGGCAAAGAGTATCGCCAGGCCGAAATACGGGCCGACAGCTTCGCCCCGTTCGCTGCCGACCTTCTGCAGCGTCTGGCTGATACCCCGGATCGGACGGAGGACGAGCGAGACCGAGATGCTGATGAAGAAATACGTGCCAGTCGCCCCAGGCGACGTGACGAACGCGTAGACGATGCCGCTGAGCACGAACAGCGTCGTCGAGAACAGCGCCCCGCTGCTCGTCCGAATAGAGGAGTCCAGCAGGTCTATCTCGTCGCCATCACGCTGTTCGACCATCGACCGAGTATCAGTGCTGGGGCCGGGAAAACGGTGCGGTGGTTGCACTGGCAGGCGGAACAGCAATGTGACAGGCGCTGTCGCTCCTCACTCGCAGTCAGTCACAGAAAACATCCGCTCACGGCTCACTCCGTTCGCCGTTTGCGTTTCCGGAGGTTCTCACTTCGTTCGAACTTCCCTACGCCAGGACTGGGATTTGAACCGATGGCGAGACGTTCCGGGGTGCTCGCTTCGCTGTGCTCCCGGGGCTGCGACTCGCGTGCTCAAATCCCAGTCAATGTACGTTTCGTGACTGCTGGCTCGCTCGTCGCTGTCGCTCCTCACTCGCAGTCAGTCACAGAAAACGCCAGGACTGGGATTTGAACCCAGAATCCCGAAAGGGAACACGCTTTCCAGGCGTGCGCCTTACCGTTCGGCCATCCTGGCACGTATTTCGAGAGTGCGAGGGCGGGCGATTAAGGGCTTTCGTTTCCGAACAGCCGGGGCTGCATGCGGTAAGAGGCCAGCGTCGCCCCGATGCCGACGGCTACGGCGACGCCAGCTTTGGCCGATATCGACACCGGCGTCCCGGCCAGCAGTTCGTAACCCTGAACGAGAACCAGAAACGCGAGGCTCCCGACGACGCCCCACAGGATGCTGCCCTTCGTTCGTGGGTCCATCAGCGCCCTCCGCTCCGTGCTGTTGTATCGGCAGGTACTGTCCGTGCGAGCCGTCGCATACACGAAGCGGTGGCCGCCACGGCTAAAGCCTCGCCGGAATCAGTCGAGAACAGTTCGCTCGGCGCGCTCTGGCTCGGGGGAGAGACCCAGTCAGACGAGCACGTCGACCTCGTACCCCTCGTCGGTGAGCGCGTCGATGAGTTCGTCGACGTGGTCGTGGCCGCGGGTCTCCAGATCCAGTTCGACCTCGGCCGAACTCATCGCCACGTCGCGACTGGTCCGGTCGTGCTCGATGCCGTAGATGTTGACCTGCTCGCGCGAGAGGACCTCGACGAGTTCCTCCAGCGCGCCGGGGCGGTCCTGGAGGACGGTCCGGATCTTGAGATAGCGGCCGGTCTCGACGAGGCCGCGCATGATGACGTTGGTCAACATGTTCAGGTCGATGTTCCCGCCACACAGCGCGGGGACAATCGTCTCGTCGTCCTCGAAATCGAACTTCTCCTCCATGACGGCGGCCAGCGCGACGGCACCCGCGCCCTCGGCGAGTGTTTTCGAGCGCTCTAACAGCGTCGTCAGGGCGACAGCGATCTCGGAGTCCGACACCGTCACGACCTCGTCGACGCGTTCGCTGATGACCTCGAACGTCTGTTCGCCGGTGGTACGAGTGGCGATGCCGTCGGCGATGGTCTCGACGCTGTCACGTTCGATTCGGTGGCCCTTCTCCAGGGATTCGGCCACGCTGGACGCTCCCTCGGCCTGGACACCGACGACGCGGATACTTTCGTCCTTGCCTTTGAGCGCCGTGGCGATGCCGCTGATGAGCCCGCCGCCGCCGATTGGAACGACGACCGTGTCCACACCGGGGAGGTCCTCGTAGATTTCCAGTCCGATGGTCCCCTGACCCGCCATCACTTTCTCGTCGTCGAAAGCGTGGACGTAGGTCCGGCCCTCTTCGCGCTCGAGTTCGTGGGCGTGTTCGGCGGCCGCGTCGTAGTCCCTGCCGTAGAGGACCACGTTGCCGCCGTAGCTCCGGGTCGCCTTCACTTTCGAGACCGGGGCTCGTTCCGGCATCACGATTTTCGAATCGACGCCGATTCGCGTGGCGGCCAGTGCAACTCCCTGGGCGTGGTTGCCGGCGCTCGCCGTGACGACACCGGCTTCCCGTTCAGCGTCCGAGAGCGACGCGATGCGGTTGGTCGCACCGCGTATCTTGAACGACCCCGTGCGCTGGAACAGTTCGAGCTTGAGATGGACATCCGCGCCGGTCATCGCCGAAAACGTGTGCGAGTAATCGAGCGGTGTGTGCCTGGCCGTTTCAGAGACGGTGTCCTGTGCCGCGAGGACGTCCTCAAATGAGAGCATGGGAGTGGCTATTCACCGGACCATGTTATACTGTCGGCCGACCATGCGGCATCGACGGTCGCCATAGCCGCGACTGCTCGGGTAATGTCCTGAAACGGAAAGGGGGGAGCGTGTGACTGCATGCGGGAGAACGAACGCGATTGACTTAAATCCCGTCGTAGCGCGGTGAAAGTGAAAGTGCATGACAGCGTTCGGGTGGAGCTGCCCACCTGTCGTTCATCACATGAAGTGAACGTTGGCTAGCCGGACAGAACTGTTTTACACTCGGTATCCCAGAACGTAGTAGATGGATACCTGGCTGCGACGGACGCTGGTGTATATCGTCGCACTTGGCGGCATCATCCTGGGGTACGCGTTCGCGTACGACTACGGAATGGCGACGTTCGAAAACGACCCGCAACCGTTCCTGCGGTCGCTTCGCGTCGTGGTCGAAACGTTCACCACGACCGGGTACGGCTCGGACGCGCCGTGGAGCACTACGGAGATGCGGCTACTCGTCATCGTGATGGACATCACCGGCGTCGTGCTCATCTTCCTCGCACTGCCGGTGTTGCTGTTTCCGCTGTTCGAAGAGGCGATGGAGACGAAAGCCCCGAATACGGTCGAAAACGGTCTCAGCGACCACGTCGTCATCTGTCAGTTCTCCCCCCGCGGCGAGACGCTCGTCACCGAACTCGACACCTGGGACGTCGACTACGTCGTCGTCGAACCGGACCGGAACCGGGCCAACGACCTCTACGAAGACGGGTACTACGTCATCCACGCCGACCCGCAGTCCGTCGACGGGCTCGAACGGGCCCATCTGTCGTCCGCCCGCGCGCTCGTGGCCGACGCGTCCGACCAGGTGAACACCAGTATCATCCTCACCGCCCGCGAAGTCGACGAGTCCGTCCAGACCGTCAGCGTCGTCAAGGAACCCGACCGCGCGAAGTATCACGACCTCGCCGGGGCCGACGCTGTCCTGTCGCCGCGAGGCCTGCTCGGCGAGAGCCTCGCAAGCAAGGTAACGACCGGCGTCTCGACGACGCTCGGGGACTCGATCGAGATCGGCGAGGACTTCGACATCGCCGAACTGCCGATCCACCGCGGGAGCGACCTCGTCGGAACAACGCTGGCCGACAGCGGCATCCGCGAGGGGACCGGCGTCAACGTCATCGGTGCGTGGTTCCGCGGCCAGTTCGTGAGTCCGCCCGACCCCAGCGCCGAACTCGACGGCAGTACCGTCCTGCTGGTCTCGGGGACCGAGCGCCAACTGGAAAAGCTCAAGGAAATGACGCTTTCCAGCGTGCGCGGCTTCCGCCGCGGGGAGACGGTCATCATCGGTGCCGGCGAGGTCGGCCAGACTATCACGTCGGCGCTCACGAACGCCGGGGTGCCGCACACAGTGCTCGATCAGACCGACGAGCCCGGCGTCGATGTCGTCGGTGACGCCACGGAGCCCGATGACCTGCGACACGCTGGCATCGGCGCGGCCAGAACGGTTATTCTTGCCCTATCGGAGGACACCGACACCGAGTTCGCGACACTTGTCATCCGTGACCTCAACCCAGATGTCGAAATCATCGCCCGCGCCGAGGAAAGCGAGAACGTCCAGAAGATGTACCGGGCGGGCGCGGACTACGTCCTCGCGCTGTCGACGGTCAGCGGCCGGATGCTCGCCTCCACGATCCTCGAAGACGAAGACGTCATCTCGATGGACCAGCAAGTCGAGGTCATCCGCGTCGCTGCCGACGGCCTCGGTGGTACGACGCTCGGCGAGGCCGATGTCCGCTCGCGGACGGGCTGTACGGTCGTCGCCATCGAACGCGACGGCGCAGTCATCACCGACCTCGGTCCTGACGTGACTATCGAACCGACTGACAAGCTCGTCATCGCCGGCACCGACGACGGCGTGACGCGGTTCAAGTCAGTGTTTGGCTAACCACCTTTTTCGGCCTCGGGTGCGCTTCACGCACCGCTCGGCGCAAAAACGTGGTCTTGCTGAGCGGAGTCGTTCGAGGGGCGCTTGCGCCCCTCGTGATGACGAGAGAGCGAAGCTCTCTCGAACCACGAAGCAAGGCTCGAAAGACGAGCCTCGCGAGTCTTTCGGTGGCGAAAAAGGCCGAACGCTCGCTATGCTCGCGTTCGGTGAACCGCTCACTTCGTTCGCGGACAGTCGCTACGCGTCCGTTACCGCAGAGTTCGATATTGGAGAGACTCGACAAGAGATGCATCTTGTGCCGATTCCGAGAACCGGCGGCGTCGCCGCCGGACGCTGGCCGCCCTGCCCTTCCCCGGTTCGCGCGATGAAACGCGCTCACGGCCACGCGGTAGTGATAGGCTACGGACGACTGACAGCGGGAGCGCCTTACCGCTCGTCCAGCGGCACGAACTCCGTCTCGTCGGGGTTCTTGCCGACGTACCGGGCGCGGGGTCGGATCAGACGGTTATCCTCGATGTACTCGAAGACGTGGGCGACCCAGCCGCCGACGCGGGACATCGCAAAGATGGGGGTGTAGATGTCGATGGGGATGCCCATCTGGTAGTACGTCGATGCCGAGTAGAAGTCGACGTTGGGGGCCAGCCCCTTCTCTTCCATGAGGTAGTCCTCGATGGTGGTCGACATCTCGTACCACTTGAGCGTCCCGGCGGCCTCGCCGAGTTCCTTCGAGCGCTCGCCGAGAATCTTCGCGCGCGGGTCCTTGACGTTGTAGACGCGGTGGCCGAAGCCGGAGACGCGGCGGCCCTCGTCGAGGGCGTTCTTGACCCAGTCCAGCGGGTCGGATTCGGCGTCGTCGACCTCCTTTAGCATCTCCATAACGTCCTGGTTGGCCCCGCCGTGGAGCGGTCCTTTCAGCGTCCCGATGGCGGAGGTGACCGCGCTGTGAACGTCCGATAGCGTCGACGCCGTCGTGATGGCCGAGAACGTCGAGGCGTTAAGCCCGTGGTCGGCGTGGAGGACGAGTGCCTGGTCGAACACGTCGGCGAGCACGTCGTCGGGCTCCTCGCCGTTGAGCATGTACAGGAAGTTCGCGGCGTGGTCGAGGTCGTCGCGAGGTGCGACGGGTTCCTTGCCGTCGCGGATGCGAGTGAACGCCGCGATGATGGTCGGAATCTTGGCCGTGATCCGCCGCCCAGTTTCGAGATTGACCGTCTCGTCGGTCGGTTCGGCGTCCTCGGGCGCAGGGTCGAACGCCGAGAGCATCGACACCGCGGTCCGCAGCGCTGCCATCGGGTTCTCGTCCGCTTCGGCGAGCTGTCGCACGGTCGAGATGACGTCGTCGTCCACGTCGCGCGCGTCCACCATCGCCTGCTTGAACTCGGAGAGCTCGTCCCGGTTCGGCAGGTGACCGTGCCAGAGCAGGTACAGCACCTCTTCGTAGCTGGCACCCTTCGCGAGGTCCTCGATGGTGTACCCCCGATACACGAGTTTGCCAGCGTCGCCGTCGATAACGCTGAGTTCGGACTCGGCGACGATGACACCCTCGAGTCCCTTCTTGAGGTCGTCGGACATACGCAATCTCTTCCCTACCTTCCGGGAAAAACATTTTCTTTCCGAGCGTGTGTGGCACAATGTCAGGAACAGTTATTGGACGACTGTCCATCTGATTACCGGTCTATTTGGGTCGATACCCCAACGTAGCACCCACACTGGTATGCAAACGGCCAGTCATAGCCAATAGCGGGGCGCGCTATCTCCTCACACAGTGAGGAACGTTTTTGCTCGGGGGCATCGAACCGGCGGCCATGGACCCGACAGGGACGGTCGAGTACGAACCGGTCAGCGTCAAGCAGGTACTGGCCGAGATGAAAGACACCGCCGAGTTGCTCATCGACCTCTCGTACTCGGCTGTCCTGCTGGGTAGCGACGACGTGGCCGCGGAGGTGCTGGAGTTAGAGGAGAAGATGGACGTGCTCCAGTTGCGCGCACGCATGAGCCTCCTGATGGCCTGCCGGTCGACGGCGGACGCGGAGTCGCTGGCCCCCGTCCTGGGGATGGTCGGGGCCGCCGAGAAGATCAGCGACGCCGCCGGCGACATCGCCAAGATAGTCCTAGAGGATATCGGCCTGCCGGATACGATGCGGGCGGCCCTGCCCGAAGCCGTCGAGACGCTCGTGCGGGCGACAATCGGTTCGGACTCTCGGCTAGCCAATGAGACGCTGGGGGGCCTGAACCTCGAAACCGAGACCGGCGTCCGCGCGCTGGCGATTCGCCGGCAGGGGAACTGGCTGCTCAACCCCGACCGGGAGACGCGCCTCGAAGCGGACGACGTGGTGCTGTTCCGTGGCCCCGAGGACGGTATCGCCGAGGTGTATCAGGACGCGACCGGCGACGTGTACGAACCGCCGGAACCGCCCGAGGGTGGCGTCCGGGACCTCGAACGCGCCGTCGACTCTATCGTCCTGATGAAAGACATGGGCGAGCTGGCGGTTGACCTAGCCTACGGCGCGGTACTGTTCGACAGCACAGAGGTCGCCGAAGAGGTCGTCGAACTCGAAGCCGAGGTCGACGCGCTGCAGTCCCGCTTCGAGGCCTGGACGCTCCGGGCCGCCGCTGACATCGACGACCCCGTGTCGCTGCGGGGCCTCGTCCACCTGGCCCGGTCGACAGAGGTTATCTCCGACGCCGCACTGGAGATGAGCGAGGGTGTCCTGCGAGGGCTGTCGACGCATCCGGTCGTCGCCGAGGCCGTCCAGGAGTCCGACGAGGTCATCGTTCGGACGACAGTGTACCCCGACAGCGATCTCGCGGGGACGACCATCGGCGACGCGGCGGTCAAGACGGCGACGGGTATGCGGATCATCGCGATACGTCGCGGGGCCGGGGAGAGTGAACGGACCGGGCGCGAGGGCGGCGACTGGGTCGTCTCGCCAGGGCCGGAAACGCAGATTCAGACGGGCGACGTGCTCATCGCGAAGGGGACTCGAACCGGCGGCGGTCGGCTTACAGAACTGGCCGAGGGAAAATAGCGTTTTGCTACTGTCTTGCGAGTCGCACAGCCGACAGGGCCGTGAACAGCGCCGTCAGCAGACCGCCCAGCGACGTCGCGAGAACGAACCCCAGCGCCACGTAGAACCCCATCGGGCGCTGGGTCCCCGGCAGGACGAACAGGGCGAACAGCCCCGCCGTGAACAGGCCGGCGAGTACGAAGCCGATTTTCGCGTTCCGTGGCACGTTCAGCGCCGCGACCATCGCCGCTTTCCCGCTCTGTGGCTCGGACTGGGACACACCTGTCGATAGGGCCGGCGGCCCCAAGATGCCGTCGGTCCGGCGCAACTGCTGGCGAAATCCGAACCAGTAAAGGCTCCCAAGGCAAACGTGGGAACAATGGTTACTTTCGGTACGGCGACCGCCGCCCCCGGTGAGAAAGACACGGGGCGGCTGGAGGTCGGTGAGACCCGCGACGGGTCGACGTTCGGGCTACCGGTCGCCGTCGTCAACGGTGTCGACGACGGACGGACACTCTACATACAGGCGGCCAGCGACGGCGACGAACTGAACGGCGTCGGCGTCATCCAGCGAACACTCCCGCAGCTCGACCCGACGGAGCTATCCGGGACGATTCTGGTCTGTGGCGTCGTCAACTACCACGCGTTCCAGGTCGCCGAGCACCGCAACCCGATCGACGACACGAAGATGAACCGGGCGTATCCGGGCGACAAAACGGGCACGTCGAGCGAGCGCATCGCCGCGGCGACGTTCAACGCCGCCATCAGCGCCGATTACGTGCTCGACCTACATCAGGGGTCGACCTCGCAAATGATCGACGAGGTGCGGGTCCGGTGTGGCACCCGCCACCGCCTCCACGAGGAGTGTCTCGAACTCGCGAAAGTGTTCGGCTGTGGCTACATCCTCGACCAGAAAGGCCCCGACGGCCAGTTGGCCCGCGCCGCCCCCGACGAGGGCGTGCCGACAATCGACCCCGAACTCGGCGGCTGTGTCGGCTGGGACGAGGATTCCATCCAGCGCGGTATCAACGGCGTCTTCAACGTACTGAACTACTACGGGTTCCTCGACGGTCACCACGACACGCGCCCCCAGACCCGCGCTTCCGGGTTCGAACAGTACGGCTCTCCCGTCGGCGGCCTCATCGACCTCAAGCCCGACCTCGGCGACCGCGTCGCCCGCGGCGAGACGCTGTTCGAAGTGACCGACGTGTTCGGCGAGCCGAAGGCCGAAATCACCGCCGACTCCAGCGGCGTGTTCTGGCGTGCCCGTCGACTCCCGCAGGTCGCGACCGGCGAGTACGTCTGCTCGGTCGGGACGAACGTGGATACCTACTAACAACCACTTTTCACTTCGGAGGGTGGCCTCGGCCGCGGAGCGGCCGCCCGGCCATCGCTCTGTGCGCTCCGCCAGCCCAGCCGCAGGCACCGACTACCGCGCCACAGACGCCGCCAGCTTTTGGACGGTTCGCCACGGAGCAAGCCCATGCGCACCTGTAGCGTCTGCGACCGGGAGTACCCCCGTGAGGAACCCTGGCGGTGTTCCTGCGGGGCTCCGCTTGATTACGCCAGCCAGCCCCTGCCCGACAGCCGACCGGCGCAGTTCTCGCGGGCCAGCGGCGTCTGGGACTTCGCTGACTTCCTCCCGATGGGTGAGCGGGTCAGTTTAGGCGAAGGCTGGACGCCGCTGGTCGACGCGCCCGAGTGGGACGCCACGTTCAAACTGGAGTATCTCCACCCGACGGGGAGTTTCAAGGACCGCGGCGCGGCGACGGTCATCGCCGAAGCGCTCGAAGTCGGAGCCGACCGCGTGCTCGAAGATTCCTCGGGCAACGCCGGGCTGGCAGTCGCGTCCTACGCGGCACGAGCGGGCCTGGACGCGAAGATATACGTCCCGGCGAGCGCGAAGGAAGCGAAGGTTCGCCGCATCGAACGGACCGGAGCCGACGTGGTCCCGGTCGAGGGGAGTAGAGAGTCCGTAACCGCGGCCTGTATCGACGCCGTGGAGAACGGGGCGGGCTGGTACGCCAGCCACGCCTGGAACCCCGCGTTCTTCGCCGGGACGGCGACGGCCGCCTACGAAATCGCCGCCCAGAGAAACTGGAGCGTGCCGGACGCCGTCGTCACACCGCTCGGTCACGGGACGCTGTTTCTCGGCCTCTACCGCGGGTTTCGGGCACTGGAGCAAGCTGGATGGACGGACGCTATCCCGCGTATACTGGGGACGCAAGCGGTCGGGTACAGTCCCATCGCCGACGAGGAGGGCAGTACACCGGACGCCGCTGCTGCCAACGATCTCGCCGACGGGATCCACATCCGTGACCCGCCGCGTGCCCATCAGATACGGCATGCAATCGACGAAACCGATGGTGCCGCCGTCGCCGTCTCCGCGGCGGCAACCGAGCGAGAGCGCGACCGACTCAGTGGGGCAGGGTTTCACGTCGAGCCGACGTGTGCGACGGCGACGGCGGCGCTCCCTCAGTTCAGAGAGCGGGGAGAACTCCAGGACGGTGACGACGTGGTTGTTGCGTTGACCGGACGAAACGACTAGCCTACCGCATCAGCAGTGTCGAGACCGGAAAGTCGGCATCGACGGAGAGCCACTGGTCCTCTACGTCTGTCGTGTCGACATCTGGCGCGTAGCAGATGAGTCGCTCACTACCGTCGGGACGGGAGCGTACCACGGCAGGTAGCGTTCCCTCGTCAGCGTCAGCCGCTGCCGTCACCGCACTCGTCGACTGGGTATCGGAGTCCATGTCTCGATTCACGACAGGTATCATTATTGTTACCTGTCGATTATCGGGCGTAAGGGCTACTGAACGTCGTCAAGCGGGACGAGAAGGTCAGACGAAACGGCCAGCCAGTTCGCTTCCAGTTCGGAGGGCGTGCTGCCGGGCGGATACAGGATCGAGCGCTGGCCGCCGCCCGCAGCCGGCTCGTGTTCGACAGTCAATAGCTTCTCGGCGACCTCGCCGTCGGCCGTATTTCGCCGCTGGGTGTCTGCCCCTTCGGTGCTCATGGCCGCACATAACGGTATATCAATATTGTTATCCGTAGTCTAAATCGAGATATATCCCCGTATTACCGGAATATTCGTGGTGCTTACTCGACGGTAGCCGGTTCGAACCAGATGGAAGACAGGACCAGGGCCACGATTGATCGTCGGGTGGGAGGTTTACGTGACGATATCACACCGCATTCGAATTGTTATCGCTCATTTCCGCATAAGTCGTCCCCGAGGTCGAGAGAGACCGGTACACCGCGACGCTAATCCGTCTCAGCGGGACGGGTGAGTGGGCGCGTCGAACCCGCCACGGACCAGCGGCTTGGCGATGTGGCGGCGCGCGACCGGCGGCACTTCGTACCAGCCGCGTTCCAGTCCCCGCTCTATTGACTGCTCGGTCTTGCCGTCGGCGCTGGTCCCGCAGTCCCGACACCGATAGCCCTGGTTCCGGCCGGCGGATTTCATCGACCGCCCACAGTCCGGGCAGTCCGGCGTGACGGGTTCCGTCCGAACGAGTTCCCGAACTGCGAACTTCTCCAGTTTGAGCGTGCCGTCGGTCACTTCGCCACAGGCAGTGATTCGGTCGCCCACCCTGAGCGAGCGGACCCGGTCGCGAAAGCCCTTCGTCGGCTCGAAGGCCGCACAGTCGAGGGTCGTATCGTCGCCCTCGAGCGTAACGAACACATGCCCGCCCTCCCGCGTTTCGGGGGCCTCGACCACATTGCCGGTGACGCGGTAGGCGCTGTCGGCCGTGACCGCGTCGACAGCGGCGTCCTGTAGATGAACGTCCGTTCCCTGGTTCGTCACGAACGTCGCCCGGCGGGCGATGGGTTCGCTGTCGATCGCGTCGGCGACGGCGCGACAGGTGTCGGGGTCGTCGCCGCGGATCCCGTAGAGAATCGGACACGGCGTCCGGGGAACGCAGACCGGATAGCCCGATGCACGGTCGACAGTGTCCCACACGTCGGGGTAGTACTCGGCCGCCACGGCGCGGACGCTCTCGCCGTCGACCGCCCGCTCAGTGCCCCACCGGTCTTGCTCCCGGTAGGCGATGTGTTCGTAGGTCCAGTCCGACAGCGCGGCCCAGGCCCCGACCGCCGCGAGCGCGCCGACGAGGCCGCGGCCGTTGCCCCGCTGGCAACGGGCGAACCCGACCACGTCGGCTAGCGTCGTCGCAGCCATCGGGTCCTGTATCGACTGGATTGTCTCGCGGGCGAACGTTGCGACCTGCGGTGGGACGTCTTCGGGGTCGCAGTCGGCGACGACAGCGCCGGGGTTGGTCCGCGGGTCGTCGGTCTCGGCCATGTCGAGCACGTCCTCGGCCAGTCCACGCACCGTGTCGGCGTCGAGGTCAGTATGCACCGCCAGCGCCGCGTTCCCGCGGGTCTTGTGCTCGACGGCGGGGTTCAGTCGAACGAGGAGCAGTCGCTCGACGGTCCCCCCGGCGTCGCGTATCGCCTCCGCGAGGGTGGCGGCGGCGTAGGTCGTACACATCCCCCGCTCGCGCGAGTCAGTATCATCGAGGCCGACGACAGTCACAAGCGCCTGTAGCCCCGAAACAGTCAAACCCCTTTCGTCACGTCCCGGTTCCCGGCCTGAAACCTCAACGAACGGCGCAATGCATATAATGGGTGAACGGTCTAGACTCAGTAGAGGTACAGAGTACTATGTCACGGTCGGCGCTGGTGGAAAACGTCATGGCGATGCTCGAAGACGCTGGCTTCCTCGTCAGCGACCGCTGTGCGATTCGTCCGAAGAGTTTCGACATCGCTGCTCGTCGCGGTGAGGACGTGTTGCTCCTGAAGATACTGGGCAACATCGACGCCTTCGACGCACAGACTGGGGGCGAGATGCGGCGACTGGGCACGTACCTGAACGCCACGCCGATTGTCATCGGCCTCCGGACGCGCGACGAGGAACTGAAACCCGGCGTCGTCTACTTCCGGCACGGCGTCCCCGTGCTGTCGCCCGACACCGCGATGGACCTGTTCGTCGAGGAGGTCCCACCGCTCATCTACGCCGCTCCGGGCGGGCTTTACGTCAACATCGACTCGGAGATTCTTGCCGACGTGCGCGAGGACCGCGACTGGTCGCTCGGCCGACTGGCGAAGGAACTGGGCGTCTCCCGGCGGACAGTCTCGAAATACGAGGACGGGATGGACGCCTCCGTCGAGGTGGCCGCCGAACTGGAGGACCTGTTCGACGCGCCGCTGACCTCGCCGGTGAGCGTCCTCGACGGCGCCGAAGAGGTCCGGGACGACGAGCCGACACCGGACGACCCCGATGTCGCACCGGAAGACCAGCCGATTGTGACGGTATTCACCCGTATCGGCTTCGAGGTCCACCCGACGGACCGCGCGCCCTTCAAGAGCGTCAACGAGAGCGACGACGAGCACGGGCAGGTCCTTGCCGGTCACTCGGCGTTCACCGAGACGGCCGAGAAACGGGCGCGCATCATGTCCTCGGTCGGCGAGGTAACCCGGACCCGGTCGGTGTACGTCGTCGACGAACTCCGGCGGGAGTCCGTCGAGGGGACCGCGCTCATCGAAAAAGAGGAGATGGAGAACATCGAGGACGCCATCGACCTGCGCGACCTCATTATGGAGCGCGGCGAGGACCGCGAGGAAGTCGCCTGAGCGGGCGCTCTCAGTCTTCGCTGTCACGTAAAAACGAGAACCACCGCAAGCCCCGGGTCTACTGCCCGTACGTCTCTTCGAGATACTCGACAATCCACCTTTTTCGTCCTTACCCCTCCTCGCTCGTTCCACTCGCTGCGGGAGGGGTCTCTGCTCACGGGCGCGATGCGCCCGTTCGCATGGTCAGCGGGACCTTCGGTCCCGCTCGACTCGAAAAACGTGGGCGAAAAACGGTCGCGCGTAGCGCGACCGCGATAGAGATGTCTTACTGCCCGTACGTTTCTTCGAGATACTCGACGATGTCGTCGGATTCAGGCATCCCGTCGACGCCGTTGTCCTCGTCGACGAGGACGGGAACGCCCGTCTGGCCCGAAACCTCCTTCACTTCGGTCCGCTCGCCGTGGGACCGCGGGACCATGTGGGACTCGTAGTCGAGGCCCAGCTCGTCGAGTTTCTTGATTACCTTCGCACAGTACGGACACCCCTCGAGTTCGTAGAGTTCGAGATTAGCCATTTGCACTCGTGGGTAGGCGAGCCAGCGTCAAGAACACATCGGTGGTGTGTCCCGGCCGCGCAGGGCCGAGAGCGTTCCGGCCAGCGCTACACGTCGATATCGTCGGGTGCGTCGGCCAGCAGGTCCGACGCCGTCACGAGCGAGGACAGTTCGAGGTCGTGGTCAGCGAGGTTCTCGCTGGCCCCCTCCTCGCGGTCGACGACGACGAGCACGCGATTGACGACAGCGCCGGCCTCGCGGAGCGCCTCGGCGGCGTCGACCGCGCTCTGGCCGGTCGTCGCGATGTCTTCGAGGATGATGACCTCCTCGCCGTCGGCCAGATCCCCTTCGATTCGGTTGCCCGTGCCGTACTCCTTTGCCTGCTTGCGGGCGATAACGTAGGGGATGCCCGTCTCGACACTGGTGACTGCGACCAGCGGGACCGCACCGAGGGCGACGCCGGCGAGCGTGGCGTCCGTGTCCCACTCGGCGATGCGCTCGGCGAAGGCCCCGGCGATGAGATCCAGACAGTCGGGGTTTGTCTCGAAGACGTACTTGTCGACGTAGTAGTTCGACGTGCCGCCGTGGGAGAGCTCAAACTCCCCGAACTTGACGGCGTCGGCGTCCCGTAGCGCCGCGATGAGGTCGTCGTTTGCCATACGCTCACTGCACGGTCACGGGGCTAATGACTGTTGAATTCGGACAGCGACATTCCTAAGCCCCTCCGCGTCAGACACTCGCTCGAATGCAAGTTTTCGGGTCGAGCGGCGTCCGGGGTGTCGCGGGCGATGAGCTGACACCGCGGTACGTCCTTCGGGTTGCACAGGCCGCCGGGGACGTCTGGCGT
Organism: Haloarcula amylolytica JCM 13557; assembly: GCF_000336615.1. GTDB lineage: Archaea > Halobacteriota > Halobacteria > Halobacteriales > Haloarculaceae > Haloarcula > Haloarcula amylolytica. The sequence continues at coordinate 321,331 of NZ_AOLW01000006.1, read as the reverse complement.
GACGACCACGACCGCGTGGCAATCGCCCGGGACACGCGGACGACCGGGCGGACGTTTATCAACGCCGCGACGAGCGGCCTGACGACCGTCGAGTTCGACGTCGACCGCCTCGGCGTCGTGCCGACGCCAGGGCTGCAGGCCTACTGTGAGCGTGAAGGGGTTCCGGGCGTGATGATTACTGCGAGTCACAATCCGGCCGCGTACAACGGCGTGAAGCTCATCGGCGCGGACGGCGTCGAACTGACGCGGGACACGCTCGACCACGTCGAGCAGTCTCTGCGAGACGACACCCCGGCCTACGCGGACTGGGAGACAGTCGGGTCCGACACCGCCATCGATAGCGCCCGCCGCCGCTACCGCGAGCAGGTGCTGTCTGCCGTCGACCGCGACCGCATCGCCGACGCCGACCTCACTATCGTCGTCGACCCCGGGCACGGCGCGGGCTCGCTGACGAGCCCCGACCTGTTCCGCGAACTCGGCTGTGAGGTCCACACCGTCAACACCCAGCCCGACGGCCACTTCCCCGGCCGCGACCCCGAACCCGTCGCCGAGAACCTCGGAGACCTCCGGGCGTTCGTCCGGGCGACCGACGCCGACCTCGGCTTTGCCCACGACGGCGACGCCGACCGCGGGATGTTCGTCGATGAAACCGGGACACACATCGAAGGCGACGCCGCGCTGGCGGCGCTCGCGGCTGCGAAAATCGAGTCCGGCGACGGCGTCGTCTCGGCGGTCAACGCCTCCCAGCGCCTCGTGGACGTGGTCGAGGACGCCGGCGCGACACTCTCGCTTACCCCCATCGGCTCGACGTACATCGTCAGTCGCATCCGCAGACTGCAGGACGAGGGCACGCACGTCGCTATCGCCGGCGAGGGCAACGGCGGCATCCTCTTCCCGGACTACCGCATCGCCCGGGATGGCGCGTTCACCGCCGCGAAGTTCCTCGAACTCGTCGCCGAGCGGCCCGCGAGCGAGGTGGCCGCGGACTACGACGACTACTACAACGTCCGGCGGAACCTCGAATACGAGACCGAAGACGAGCGCGAGGCGATGCTCGAAGGCATCGAGGCCCACGCCAACGACGCGACGGCCGACCTCGATACGACGGACGGCTACCGGCTCGACTACGGCGACGGCTGGGTACTGGCCCGACCGTCCGGCACGGAGCCCGTCGTCCGGGTCTACGCAGAAGCGCGGACACTCGACCGCGCTGAAGAGCTGGCCGAAACGATGGTCAGTCGAGCGACCCAGCGGACAGACACCTACAGCGGCGAATAAGTCTCCAGCGCGTCGTCGATAGCCGCCCTGGCCTCGCGGGCGGTCGATAGTTCCTGTTCGACAGCGCCGCTTGCCAGTCGCTCGCGCTCTGATTCCGTGAGTTCCGAGCGAGCGACGGCGCTCTCCCGGAGCCGCTCGTAGTCGTCCCGCTCCGCGAGTCCACGCACCTCCCGTAGCCCTGCGACCACGGACTCGTCGGCGAAGCGGGCGACAACCGAGCGGTACTCACGGCAGAACCACGGCAGAGCGTCGGCCGACGGCGGCGGCCAGTCGATTCTGACCGGCTCGGCATCGAGCCGACGGAGGTACGTCCGTCGGGTGGCGACGGCGCTGCGGAGCGCCGCGGCGTCGTCGACGTAGTGGTCCAGTTTCGAGGCGGAGTAGTCGGCGTACTCCAGTAGTTTCGGAATCGGCTCCGTCCCGGCGTCGTGCTCGCGGACGTAGGTCAGCAGTTCCGCAGGCGGGGACCGGAACTCGACCAGCGGGTACGCCTCCGCGCGCTCGATGACGGCCAGGGCCTCCCGGGCCGGCGTGTTGCGCCGAAACTCGGTGAACGCCTCGGTGACGGCGTCGTTGTAGCGCTCGATGGGGTCACGGAGATGCTCGACCGGCGCATCGAGGTCGGCGTCGCCGAGGCGCTGGAGGCGTTCGAGGTCGTCGATGCGGTCGCTCAGTTCGTCGCGTCGACGGTTCGCCTCGGTCCGGGCCTTCTTGTACCGCTCGCGTGCGTCGTCGAGTTCGTCGAGTCGCCCGACGAGGTCGCCGACGGGCGACAGCATCTCGCGGGCCTGCTCGAAGTCGCCCTCGGTGAGTCGCCGCTGCTGGAGGAAGTCGTCGACTTCTTCGAAGGTATCGCGCTCGGGCAGGTCCTCGGGGAGGTCGTCGGTCAGCGTCCCGACGCGGCCCTGAAACTCCATGAACGCCTCGAAGTCGCCGCCGCCGGTCGCCCGCCCGTCGTAGCTTTCGAGCAGGTTCCACAGCTCGCTGTAGATGCCACGGCAGTCACGGAGCGCGTCTGCGCCGACCTCCTCGACGCGTTCCTGTGCCCGGTCGTGCGTCTCGGCGGCCTGTTCGAGGCGCTCAACGGTGTCGGGAGTTCCTGCACTGCTTTCGATCTCAGTATCGGATCGCGCCATCAGTACACGTCGTCGGGGTCGAACACTTGCTCGCCGACCGTCTCGCCGTCGACAGTCCGGTGAAAGCAGGACTCGTAGCCGGTGTGGCACGCCCCGCCGGTCTGGTCGACGACGTACAGCAGCGCGTCCCCGTCGCAGTCGACCCGCACCTCTTCGACGGCCTGCGTGTGGCCGCTGGTCCCGCCCTTGTGCCAGAGTTCGTCCCGGCTCCGCGAGTAGTAGTGGGCTTCCCCCGTCTCGCGGGTCTTCCGGAGCGCTTCCTCTGTGACGTAGGCGAGCATGAGCACCTCGCCGGTGTCTGCGTCCTGTGCGACAGCGGGGATGTACTCCTGCTCGTCGAACGCGAGGTCGACCTCGGTCATACTCGGGCCGAGGCGTGTCCGCAAAATAGGTCTTCTGCTGCGGGGGGTCAGGCCAGCCCAACAGCCTGCAACAGCGAGAACAGCACGTCGCCGTAGGTGAGCGAGACGATCAGCCCGGCGAACATCGGGACGAGGAACGGAATCCCGGGCGAAATCCACACCTCGTCCTGTTCGGCGAGCACGTCCAGTCCGTCACGGAGCTGGGCCGGCGACGTGCCGTAGGCGGAGTGGTCGATGTCGTCCAGAAACCGCTCGGCACCCCACGGGTCGTCGATGGCGGCGGGACGGTCGGTCTCATCGGCCCCGGCGTCACGGTCTGCCGGTCCTTCTACGTCGTCGGCCACCGGATCGCCGCCGTCGGTCGCCAGGGAACCGTCGCCGGGGTCGTTCGGAACCGCCGGGAGGGAAGTCGGACGCCGATGGTGGTCGGGATCGGCCCGGATGTCGGCGAGCGAGCAACCGCGCCAGCGCAGGTACATCCGGAGGGCGTCGAGGTCGAGGCCGCCGCGGTCGAACCCGTCGGGCGATTCGAGCAGTCGACCGTACTCTTCAGTGACGTCGGCGGCGGCGACGGGCCGGCCGATGAACATCGCTAGGGAGAAGCGTCCCCGAGCGAGGTTGCCGGCGGCGACGGCCAGCGGATAGACGATGCCAGCAAGCACGGTGTTCGAGAGGATCGTCAGCGAGAACACGCCGATAGCGCTCTGCTGGAGCGGGAGGGCGACGCTTGGCATGGGCAGGTAGTACACCGGATAGACGGGAAAGAGAACGGCGACGAGCATGAACGCCTTCGCGTCGGCCCCACCGAACCCGCCGATGAGCCAGAAACCGTACGACAGCGGAATGACGAAGCCGAGACTGATCGCGACCTGAACGAAGAACAGCCGCTGGCCGACCGCTGTCGGGCCGGCCCAGACGGTGTAGGCGTCCCACAGCAGGAGCACGACCGCCAGCACGGCAAGCGGGGTCCAGGTCCGGTTGGGCACCCGGCGGGTTTTCACGTCGCGGTAGGCCGCCCACCCGAACACCGGGACGGCGACCAGCCGAAGCAGGTCCGGTATCGACCCAAGCACGGCTGTACGCAATACAGGGGTACCCCTAATGGTTCCGGTACGACGGCTGTCCAAGGCAGTCGCTGCTGGAAGAAGAAAGTGTAGTGCGCTGCAGGAGCCGCGTTAGATGACGCGGTTCTGCAGGTAGTCGAGGTGCTTGGCGTTGTAGACGATCTTGACCTCGTCGGCGTCCGGGCTGCCGATACAGGTCAGGCGAACGTTCTTGTCTTCGACTTCCTCGTCGCTGAGGATCTGCTGCATGTCCATGTCGATGTCGCCTTCGAGAACGATGGCGGCACAGTTCGCACAGGCACCGGCGCGGCACGAGAAGGGCCAGTCGTAGCCCTGCGCCTCGGCGGCCTCAAGGATGTACTCGCCTTCGTTCACCTCGAGGGACCCGTAGTCCTCACCGTCGAGGTCCATATCTGACGCCTCTGCGAAGACGTCGTCGTCGTACATGTCCCAGCCGTTATCGTCCACTACTTCGTAGTTAAGGTACTCTACCGTGGGCATCACCTGATTGGTTCGAACCCCGCCCTGTTAGACTTTGCCCTTCGGTTTTAGGCCGTGCAAAATAATGAGGGACAACGCGGGGATTCGTCGGAACTGACGGCATCTGTTCGGGCCGATACTGTTCAGGCGATCGGCAAAAACTTGAACACCAGATACGCCGCGAGCGTCGCAATCGACGGGACGATGTTCTGGAGGAAAATCACTCTGGCGGTGGTCCCGGGTTCGAACAGGTCCGACGCCGACGGGATGTCCTCCCGTGATTCCTCGCCGATGGGTTCGGTCTCGGCCGGCTTCGGCGTCCCCTTTTTTCCGCCGACGGTCGGCGCGTCCGCAGCCTCCGCGTCGGTGGTCAGCGCACCGACAGACGCGACGGGGGTCTCACCATGCACAGTATCGGAGATACTCGTCGTTCGCGTTGCACGGCCCCACCCGAGACCGACGATACTCATCGTGGCGATGATGACGAAACTCGCCGGAATACCCAGCGCGGAGAGGAAGGTGACGATGGTGGAGGCGACCGCCGCGACCACGATGGCGGCGACCAGCGGGAGGTCGGTCAGGTCGTTGCCGACCGTGTCCATCGTTCGGCGGGCAATGGTGAACGCACCGAGACCGATGGCCCCGCCGCCGAGCAGGATAGCCGGGTACATATCTAGCGAGCCGTTCCCCACAAGGGGGGCGACGGCGTTGGCAACGTTCGACGCGCCCGCCGAGAAAGCCATGTAACAGCCGATACCGATGACGACGACGGTCCCGACGAACTCACGCGGCGTCGTGTTCTCGCCGAGTGACGGCTGTGGAATCGAGCCGGACCGGTCGAAATCCAGTAGCGACCCCTCGCTCTGGGAGACAGCGAACCACTCGACGAGGCGCGGGTAGAAGTACCGGCCGATGACCCCGCTGACCCAGAAGGCGATAATCGGGGAAACGAGCCACCACGAGACGATTTCGAGCATCAGGGCGGCGTTTAGCGTCCCGCGAGCGAGGCCGAGACCGGCGATAGCGCCGACAGCCGTCATCGAGGTCGACGCCGGGACGCCGACCACGTTCGAGAGAAACAGCGCGACGCCGATGAAAAACAGCACGACGATGCTGATGAGCGGCGAGAAGGCGGTCTCGACGAGGTCGCTCCCGAGGCTTTCGACGACTTCCGGGCCGACGATGAGTCCCCCGGCCAGCGCGAAGATGGTCATCAGGGCCGCCGCGGACAGTTTCGAAAGCGTATCTGACCCGACTGCAGGCCCGAACGCGACACCCGTCGAAGACCCCCCGATATTGAAGCCGACGAAGATAGCCACCAGAACACCGAGGGCAAAGAGAACTTCGACCATACAGGTGCCAGTCCCTCACTGGGTTAAAACATACCGAACGGGTACTGCGCCAAGCGACGGCGACCGCCGCTACGACGACCGCTCGTCCGAGCTACCCTCGTCGGTGTCGGACTTGCCACCCTCCTCCGCGAGGTGCTCGTCGTCAGCCGGCATCGTCTCCTCGACCGCCGCCGCGGTCTCCTCGACTTCGCTTGCCGTTTCCTTGGCCGCTTCAACCTCGTCAGTGACCGATTCGGCTGTCTGCTTCGCGTCGCTGGTCTTGTCTTTGACCTCGGTGGTCTTGTCTTTCACTTCTGTCGTCCGGTCTTTCGCGTCCGTCGCCTTGTCCTTGACCTGTGTCGTCTTGTCTTTCACTTCAGTCGTCTTGTCCTTGACCTCCGTCGTCTTGTCCTTGACTTCGGTCACCTTCTCGGCGGCGTCCTCGTCGCCGGTCTCGGTCGCAGTCTGTTCGACTTCGTCGGCCGTCCGCTCGACTTCGTCGGCTGTCTGCTCGACCTCGTCGACGGTCTCCTCCACTTCGTCCGCTGTCTGCTCGACCTCGCCGGCCGTCTGCTCGACTTCGTCCGCGGTCTGTTCGACATCTTCGGCAGCCTCGTCGACCGTCTCGGCGGCGTTTTCGACCTCGTCGGCGGTCGTCTCTAGCTCCTCGGCTGTCGTTTCCAGTTGCTCGGCGGCCTCTTCGAGTTCAGCGGCCTTCGTGGCGACGTCCTCGTTCGTCCGTTCGAGGACGTTCGCGAGGACGAGGAACTGTAGCAAGCCGACGACGACGAATGCCGAGATGGCGACGCTCGCGGCAGTCGCGAGCACCGACGTCGTGCCGGCACCCAGCGGCAGGACACCGAAGGAAGCCAAACCCCAGGCCAGCGCCAGGCCGACGGCGGTGACCAGTACGGCCTGTTCGAACAGCCGGTACTCGCGCTCGTACCGCCCGAACATGATTGCTTCGAGCCGACGGGCAAGCGGTGTGAGGACGAGTGTGGCAGTAACCATGGCGAACCTTCCCTATCACGGCTTAAAAGGATGCGGGTCACTGGAGGGAGACGGCCGTCCGCACGTATCGGACCGACACGCTTTCGACGGCCGCCGCCGGACCACCGGCCATGTTCCCCGAATTCGAGGTCGTCCCCGCAGTCGACATGCAGGACGGACAGGTGGTCCAGCTGGTCGGCGGCGAACGCGGCACCGAAAAGACCTACGGCGATCCGGTCGAGGCCGCTCAGCGGTGGGTCGACGCCGGCGCGCGGACGCTTCATCTCGTCGACCTCGACGGCGCGTTCGAGGGCGAGCGACAGAACGCGGCGGCCATCGACGCCGTCCTCGACGCGGTGGGTGACGACGTGGGCGTGCAACTCGGCGGCGGCATCCGGACCGCCGAGGACGCCATCTCACTGCTCGACCGCGGGCTTGACCGCGTCATCCTCGGCACGGCGGCCGTCGAGACGCCGGAGATCGTCCGCGAAATCAGCGACGAACACCCCGGCAGTGTGCTCGTGAGCCTCGACGCGAAGGACGGCGAGGTGGTCGTCTCCGGGTGGACCGAAGGGACCGGTCTGGACCCCGCGGAAGCCGCCGAGCGGTACGCCGACCTCGGGGCCGGCGGCATCCTCTTTACCGACGTGGACGTAGAAGGGCAGCTCGAAGGGGTTCGGACCGATCCGGTCCGCCGGCTGGTCGACAGCGTCGACATCCCGGTTATCGCAAGCGGCGGCGTGGCGACCATCGACGACGTGCTATCGCTACGGTCGGCCGGGGCCGCCGCCGTCGTCGTCGGCAGCGCGCTCTACGAGGGGCAGTTCACGCTCGACGCGGCGATCGACGCGCTCGCCGAGGATTAATCGAGCGGGACGAACGGCAGCGTCGCCCGCGAGTCGGCGCTGTAGGCCAGCGCGTCGGACTGGCTCACTCCCTCGGGCGTCGTCAGGTCCATGATTCGCGGGGCGTTCTCGACCGCATCCGGCTTCGCGCCGCCGAAGACGTAAGCCTCGGCTTCTTCGGCAACGGGCCGTAGCGACCCGCGGTCCTCCGACTGCACCATCGCGACGACTTCGAGGTCCGCCGCGTCCGCGCCGCCGACGGCTTCTCTGTCGAGGGAGAGCGTGACCGTCCCCGCATCTACGTCGACGGCCTCACCGAGTGAGACCGCCTCCCCGTCGTCGTCGGTCAGCGCCGCACCGCTGGCGTCGACCGCGCTCTTGGAGAAGCCGCTGATTTCGATGCGGTACTGCCACGGGGCCTCGAAGTCGACGGTCGCGCCGAGGTCGTCGAGGCTGGTCGTCGACCCGCTGTCGGCGCTCGGGTCTCGGAGCCAGAGGACGAACCACTGCGGCGAGAAGCCGCGACTGCTGCCGAAGGCGTTGTAGAGGCTCGCCACCTCGAAGGTGAAGCGGTGGAGGCTCGGCGTCTGCTCGACAGTCAGCGACTCCAGATCGAACGCGCCCGACTCGAAGTCGTCGCTGGTCGGGTAGGTGTACTCGCCGGGGCCGGTGTCGTCGCCGGACGGGTCGGCGAGTTCGGCCACCGTCGCGGGCGGCTTGACCGTCACCGTTCCGCTTGCCAGCGTCGTCCCGTCCGGGAGCGTGACCGTCACCTCGTACTCGCCAGCCGCGTCGATGCTGTAGCCGAACTCGTAGGTGGCGTCGCCTGTGTTGGGCGGGAAGCGGACGTTCTCTGTCCTGACAGTCTCGCCGCCGACGCGGAGCGTCACCGTGGTCCCGCCGATGAACGCCCCGTCGTTGCGCCCGGTGGCCCGAATGAACGGCTCCTGGATGAACACCTCGTCGCCGATGGTGACGTCGAAGTCCTGTGCTGGCCGCTCGTACGCCGGCAGATCGTTGATTTCCTGCCCCGTCGCGCGTCGGAAGCGGACGGCCGTCCCACCGCTGCCGACCATCGACGCGAGCAGGGTCGTCCCCGGAGTGACGATTGCCTCGTCGACGCGAACGTCGGTCAGGTTCTCGTCGTAGGCCGCGTCGATGCCGTCGGCGTAGATTTCGGCGACGTACTTCGGGCCGCTGGGGCCGTTACCGTTGCCCGTGCCGTTCTTCCTGCCGTTGCCGCCGGCTTCGTTCGTCCCGTTCTTCTCGCCGTTGTCGTTCCCCGGCCCCTGTCCGTTGCTGTCCGAGGCAGGCGAGAGGAACTCCAGGGGTACGTCGACGGCGCGGCCGCCCTCGTCGGTCATCGCGCCGAGATACCATTCCTCGCCTTTCTGCCGTACAGTGACCATGTAATCGCCGATCTCGGCGTCGAGGACGCGTGTGTCGTCCCAGCCTGCGGCCGGAACGTCCTCGATGAACTGGAACGCCTCGACGGTCTCGCCGCGGATGGGCGGCGTCTCGGGTTCGGGCATCGATTCGCCGGATGCGGTGACCGCCATCGAGTCGAGGTTGAAGCCGCCGGTGTCCTCGGCGGTCAGCGAGAGGGCGAGTTCGTCCTCGTCGCCCGACAGCGAGACGGTCGTCGAGACGGTCTCCCAGACGTCCCAGTACTCGGTGGGCGGGAACGTTAGCTGGCCGGCCTCGCTGCCGTCGACCAGCACCGTCGCGGTGCGGTCGGTGTCCGGCGAAACGGCGTTCTCCTCGGCGTCGCTGGCGTACCGGAAATGAACCTCATACTCGCCCTCGCTCGCACCTTCGACAGCCCAGGAGACGGTCGCACCGGGCGCGGCGCTGTTGGGGTCGATGGCGACGTACTGCTCGCCCTGGGCGTTGGCCCAGCGGGCGGCCGTCGAGAAGCCCTCGATGTCGCCCCACTCGGCCTGGGCGACCTCGCCGACGGCGGCCGTCGACGGCTGGTCGGCCAGATAGGAACTGGGTAGGTCGGCGGCCATCTGGAGGCCGCTGAAGTACGTCGGGTACATCGCCAGTTGCTTGGCGCGGGTGGTCTCGATGCCGCCCGACCCCGAGTCCATGTCGAAGATGCCCGGCGTGTACTCGACCGGCCCGCCCAGCATCCGCGTGAACGGGAAGGTGACGTGGTGTTCGGGGCTCACGTCGCCGAAGGAGTCGTACTCCTGGCCTTTGACGCCCTCGCGGGTCATCAAGTTCGGGTACGTCCGTCGGCGGCCGGTCGGGTGAATCGGCTCATGGACGTCGAGCATCTGGCGGTTGGCCGCCGCCGTCTCGGCGACCAGCGTGTGGTGGTTGACGAGTATCTGGTTGTGGTGGTTGAACCCCTCCCCCGCGAGGTCGCCGCTGTCTGAGACGTAGCCGTTTTTAATAGTCCGGATGCCGAGGTCGTCGTACAGCGAGAACGCCTCGTCGAGCTGGGACTCGTAGTTTTTGAAGTCCCCGGCGGTCTCGTTGTGCATCGTCATCTGGGTCGGCGGATCGAGGCTCGCACCGTAGTCGGTCACTTCCGCCAGGTCGAAGTCCGGATACGGTGTCGAGAAATCGAATCCACTGCCATCGCCCGGATAGCTCGACCAGCCTTCGTTCCAGCCCTCGACGAGGACACCGGGGATGTCGTGCTCGCTGGCGAAGTCGATGTACTGCGTGGCGCGGCCGGTCTGTGCGCCGTGGTTGCCGGAGGTCTCCCCGGTGTACTCCCAGTCGGCGCGGCCGGTTATCATCAGCCACCAGACGCCGATGAACTTCTGGGGCTCTATCCAGTCGACGCCCTGCGTGAACACCTCCTCGTCGTAGTCTTCGTTGAGGTTCACCACCAGATTCGACTCGACGAGGTCGCCGGCGCTGGTCCCCACCTGAACTGTTCGCCATGGGGTGACGTGCGGGGCCGACGCCGACACCTTGGTCCCGTCGGGCAGCGGCGCGAGCGTCGATTGGAAGGTCGTGTCACCGGCGTCCGACGGTGTGAGCGCGAGCGAGGCGTAGTCCGTGAGGTCGGCCTCGTGGACGGCGAGGTGACGGCCGTCGTCGGTTCGCATCGTCATCGGCGTGTGGACGCCGTCGAAGCCAGTGCCGTCGAGTTCGCCGGCCACCTCGCTCAGCGGCGTCTCCTCGTACTCCACCTCGAAGTTGTTGTAGTCGTTGGGAATCCACCACGAGGTGTAGTCCCCGGCGAAATTGTACTCGGTCCGCTCGGATGTGACGACGAACTGGTCGCCGAAGGGCTCCCCGAAGATGAATCGGAAGCCGACGCCGTCGTCGAACACCCGGAAGACGAGCGTCCCGAACCGCTCCGCCCCGGCCGACTCCGCGACCCCCAGCCGGAGTTCCGTGTACCGCTCGGTGATTTCGTCGTAACGGTCCCAGACCGGCGTCCAGCTGGTGTCGACCTCGGTCCGCTCGCTCCCGGTGACTGTCAGGCCAGCGGCGAAGGCATCCTGATTCCGGAACTCGAAGCCCAGTTCCGACGCCCCAATGAGCGTCGTCCCGTCGTGTGCAACCTCGTATGTTGGCACACCGTCGCTGACATCGACAGTGAGTGTGACTGTCCCGTCGGGCGACGAGACAGTCCGTGTGGCCGAGTCGTCGCCCGCTGTCACCTGTGCGGCAGCGTCGTCGGAGACGGAGACCGAGAACGCCGACGCGGCGAGGAGTGAACCAATCCCACCGAGGAACTGTCTTCGGCTCGGTTTTGATTTAGGCTGTGATCTTTCTTCAAACATCGAGTCGTTCCTGCCACGGGTCAATAATAAAAGTTCACCTAGAATTACGTACCAGTTGGTCAGTGAGGCAGTGAACACCATCGGAATATCGCGTTGCAGCCGAAATGAGGGGTGGCTGAACGCCTATCCGGCTCGCACCCATAATGTAGATATGGACCGCAACGAGGTGCGTCGCGCATGGGACAGCGTCTCTGAGACCTACGCCGAACGGCGCGACCCGAGCGGGTCGGACGCAGCCCTGCTCGACGACCTGCTCGAACGGCTCCCCGAAACGCCGACAGTCCTCGACGTGGGCTGTGGCGACGGCGCGCGAACGCTTGCGAATCTTCCGTCGAACAGCGTTGGGCTCGATTTCTCGCGTGTGGGCCTGGACCTCGCCGCCGAGACGGTGCCGGACAGCCGTCTCGTTCAGGGGGATATGACGGCGCTCCCGATTGCGACCGACGGCGTGGACGCCGTCACGGCCTACCACGCCGTCTTTCACGTCCAGCGAGACCAGCACCCGGAAGTCTACCGGGAGTTCGCCCGCGTCCTCCGGCCGGGCGGCACTGTGTTGATGACGCTGCCGAGCGGCCAGTTCGAAACCGTCCGGCGCGGCTGGATGGGCGGGTCGATGTTCTTCTCAGCACCGGGTCGGCGAACGACCCTCGACCAGTTGGCCGACGCCGGCTTCAGCGAGACGGAGACGGTCACCGCGACGGACCCCCTCGGGAGCGATAGCGAGTTCGTCTTCGCCACGCTCGACGGCGATTAGCGACCGCCTACTCCCCCAAGTCGTCGGCCGTGCTGACGTGCATCCCGACGAACTGCCACTCGCGTGCCCCACCGGTGGCTTCCAGCGTCCCGCTCCAGCGCGTGTCGTACTCGTGGCGGACTCCGGCCTCGGTGTCGAGCCAGCACAGGTCGACGGCGTCGCTGAACCACGCGTAGCCCTCGCGTTCGGTCACTCGGAGCGCACGGCTCTCGACGGTCCAGTCTCTCGTCGTCTCGGTCTGCTCCTGTAGGCCTGTCGTGGTGGCGTCAGTCCCGACCAGCTGTTCGGAGATGCCGAACTTGACGACCGACCGGTCCGCGTCGTCGGCAAAGAAGGGGCCGAGCGGCTCGCCGGCCCGAAGTGCCGCGTAGTAGGCCGCGATGGTCTCTCTGGGGTTCATACACCTTCGTACAGCGGCCAGCCACTTCACTGACACACCTGGTGATTACCCATAGATTCGTCGGGGTGGGGTTACAGTCATCTGAATATCAACAGCAGCGATACAGAGAGAGAGCCGGAAAGTCTCACTTGTAGCCGCTTAAACAATCCAGGCTGGGTGGGGCTGAAAGGGGCCGAGCGCTGTGAGGGCGAACGCAGTGAGCCCTCCCATTGCGTGAACGGGGAACGTAGTGACCCGTGAGCGGAGGACGAGTCTGGCGACAGTAGCACCGCAGGAACGACCGACGGGAGTTGACGAGGCGCGCACCGAGTCAGACGAGTCGTCCGTGAGGGGGCTTTCTGGCTGTTGGAAACACCAGTTAGTGTTTTAGCACCAGTACACACCGGACCCGCAATCCTTACGCCGCGGACGGCCACACGGACGTGTATGACAGAGGCGACGGGAATCGTCGGGGAGTTCCTCACGCTCAAGGAGGGGACCGACGCGGACCTGCTGGCGATGCAGTGTGGCGACTTCTACGAGTTCTTCGCCGAGGACGCCGAGATCGTCGCCGACGAACTCGACCTGAAGGTGAGCCAGAAGTCCTCCCATGGCTCGTCGTACCCGATGGCGGGGGTGCCGGTCGACGACCTGACGCCGTACGTCTCTGCGCTGGTCGAGCGGGGCTACCGGGTCGCCATCGCCGACCAGCACGAGACCGAGAACGGCCACGCCCGCGAAATAACGCGGGTAGTTACGCCCGGGACGCATCTGGAGACCGGCGACGAGTCGGCGCAGTACCTCGCCGCAGTCGTCCGAGAGACCAGCCGGGACGGCGGTGACACCTACGGCATCGCCGCGACGGACGTGACCACGGGCCAGTTCCAGGTCACGCAACTGGACGACGCCGACGCGGGCGAGGCGCTGACGGAGCTGTACACGTTCGCACCGGCGGAGATTCTTCCCGGACCGGAGTTGCGGAACGACGACGAGTTCCTGGACCGCCTGCGCGAGCGGACGGGCGCGGCGCTGACGCTGCACGACTCAGCATCGTTCGAGCCGGGACGGGCGAGCCACACCGTCCGCGAGCAGTTCGGGGGCGAGACGGTCGACAGCGTCGGCATCGGCGACCAGGACGTGGCGGTACAGGCCGCCGGTGCGGTGCTGTCCTACGTCGAGGACACCGGCGTCGGAACGCTGGCGGCGGTCACGCGCCTGCAAGCGTACGGCGAGCGCGACCACGTCGACCTCGACGCGACCACACAGCGCAACCTCGAACTCACCGAGACCATGCAGGGCGACAGTTCGGGGTCGCTGTTCGACACCATCGACCACACCGTCACGGCCGCCGGCGGGCGACTGCTCCAGCAGTGGCTCCAGCGACCCCGGCGCAACCGGGCCGAACTCCGGCGTCGGCAGTCCTGCGTGGCGGCGCTGTCGGAGGCGGCGATGGCCCGCGAGCGGATTCGAGAGACGCTGTCGGACGCCTACGACCTCGAACGGCTGGCCGCCCGGGCCACCTCCGGGAGTGCGGACGCGCGGGACCTGCGAGCGGTCGAGGAGACGCTGGCACTGTTGGGGCAGGTCGCCGACGCCGTCACCGAGACCGAGCGGCTGGCCGAGTCGCCGCTTGCCGACGCTCTCGACGGCGCTGACCGCGAGGCGGCCGACGCGCTGGCCGCGGAACTCGACAGTGCACTGGTCGCGGACCCGCCGGGGACGGTCCGACAGGGTGGGCTGTTCAAACGGGGATTCGACGACGACCTCGACGAAATCATCGACGAGCACGAGGCCGCGCTGGAGTGGCTGGAGACGCTGCCGGACCGCGAGAAGGAGCGGACCGGCATCACCCACCTCTCGGTCGACCGGAACAAGACCGACGGCTACTACATCCAGGTCGGCAAGAGCGAGACCGACGCCGTCCCCGAGGAGTACCAGCACATCAAGACGCTGAAAAACTCGAAGCGGTACACGACATCCGAACTCGACGAGAAAGAGCGGGACGTGCTGCGCTTGGAGGAGCGCCGCCACGACATGGAGTACGAGCGGTTCCAGACACTCCGAGGGCGGGTGGCCGAGCGCGCGACGCTGTTGCAGGACGTGGGCCGGGCACTCGCGGAACTGGACGCGTTCGCGTCGCTCGCGGTCCACGCCGTCGAGAACGACTGGACCCGGCCGGCGGTCGTCGAGGGCAACGAACTCTCTATCGAGGCCGGCCGCCACCCGGTCGTCGAGCAGACCACGGAGTTCGTCCCGAACGACCTCTACATGGACGACGACCGGCAGTTCCTCATCGTCACCGGGCCGAACATGAGCGGGAAGTCGACGTACATGCGTCAGGCGGCGCTCATCACGCTGCTTGCCCAGGTGGGCAGTTTCGTGCCGGCGCGGTCGGCGACGGTCGGCCTCGTGGACGGCATCTTCACCCGCGTCGGCGCGCTGGACGAACTGGCGCAGGGCCGCTCGACGTTCATGGTCGAGATGCAGGAACTGTCGAACATCCTCCACTCGGCCACCGACGAGTCGCTGGTGATTCTGGACGAGGTCGGCCGCGGGACGGCTACCTTCGACGGCATCTCTATCGCCTGGGCGGCGACGGAGTACATCGTCAACTCCATCCAGTCGAAGACGCTGTTTGCGACCCACTACCACGAACTGACGGCGCTGGGCGAGGAGCTACCGGCCGTCGAGAACGTCCACGTCGCGGTCGACGGCGAGCCCCGCTCCGCGGAGGGGGACGGCGACGTGACGTTCCTCCGAACGGTCCGGGACGGCCCGACCGACCGCTCCTACGGCGTCCACGTCGCCGACCTCGCCGGCGTCCCCGAGCCGGTCGTCGGTCGCTCACAGGAGGTGCTCGACCGCTTGCGCGACGACAAAGCTATCGAGATTCGGGGCAGCGAGCGGGACGACGGCGGGACGACGCAGGCCGTGTTCGACCTGGATTCGGGGCAGTTCAGGGACGGCACGGCTCAGTCGGCGAACACATCAGCCGGTTCGACGGCTGAGCCGGTCGCGACCGACGGTGACCCCGAACACGCGACCGGGGAGGCCGCGGCCGAGGCCCCTGACGGCGACGAGGCGGCAGCGTCCCTCGACCCTGAGACGGAGACCGTTCTCTCGGAGCTGACCGAACTAGATGTCAACGAGACGCCGCCGGTCGAGCTGATGGCGAAGGTACAGGAGTGGCAGGCCGAACTGGACGACGAGTAGCGGACGCCACCCGATTTTCAGCGGAGATACTCACGCCCGAAAGGGTATAGGGGAGTTGTCACTGCTAGAAGGCAATGACCGACCGGATCCGCGTTCTCCACGTCGACGACGACCCGGCTGTCGTCGAAGCGGCCACGAGCGCTCTGGAACAGGAGCACTGTGGCATCACGGTCGAGACAGCGACGAGCGTTGCCGACGGCATCGAACGGCTCAACAGCGACGCGTTCGACTGTGTCGTTGCCGGTTACGACCTGCCGGAGCAGACCGGCGTCGAGTTCCTCGACGCGGTCCGCAAGCGAGCGCCGGACCTGCCGTTCATCCTGTTCACCAGCGAGGGGAGCGAAGCAGCCGCCAGCAACGCGATTTCCGCCGGTGTCACCGAGTATCTCCGGGTCGACGGCGGCGCCGAGCCGTACGCACGGCTCGCACACACCGTCGTCGACGCCGTCGAACGGACAGCCGACAACATCGAACACGCACAGAACACGCGACGCGAGCGCGCTATCGAGGAGCTACACTCCACCGCCAGGGCGTTCATGCGAGCCACGACTGAGGATGCGGTTGCCCAAGTCACAGTGGACACCGCCAGAACCATCCTCAATATGCCGGCCAACGGCGTCCACTTCGCTGACGGCGACAGCCTGTATCCAGTCGCCTGGACCGAACAGGTCGAGGCGCTCATCGGCACGCCCCCGGTGTTCGAGGCCGGAGAAGCGCTCGCGTGGCAGGCTTTCGAAACCGGCGAGGCCCGGGTCCACGACGATATCACGTCGAGCCCGGACCGGTACAATCCGGAGACGGACATCCGCAGCGAGCTCATCCTTCCGCTCGGGGACCACGGCGTCCTCCTCATCGGGTCGAGCGAGGTCAGTGCGTTCGACGACACGGACGTCACACTCGCACGGACGCTCTCGGTCCACGCGACGGCGGCGCTTAACCGTCTCGACCGTGATCGCCAGCTCCGCGAGGAACGCGAGTTCATCGACCAGGCGCTGGATACGCTCGACGACCTGTTCTACGTCATCGGCACGGACGGCAGCCTTCGGCGGTGGAACGAGCGCATCCCCGAAGTCACGGGATACAGCGACGACGAAATCGGCGAGATGGCGGTCGCTGACTTCTTCCCCGATGACGAGCACGGGGCAGTCGAAGCAGCGATAGACGAGACGCGAACCACCGGCCGAGTAACTCTCGAAGCCGAGATTCTGACTGCCGATGGAGAGCGGATTCCGTACGAGTTTGCCGGCACCCGGTTGACAGACGCTGATGGAGCGGTCGCCGGGACCGTGGGTATCGGGCGGGACATCTCCCAGCGCAGGGCGTACGAACGGCGACTGGAACGGAAGAACGAGCGCCTCGACGAGTTCACCAGTATCGTCAGCCACGACCTCCGAAACCCGCTGACAGTCGCGGAGGGGAATCTGGAACTGGCCAGAACAGAACGCGACAGCGACTATCTCGACGAGGTGTCGCGTGCCCACGAGCGAATGCGAGCGCTGATAGACGACCTCCTCACCTTCGCACGCGCCGGCGAAACGGCGACCGACCTCGAATCCGTCACGCTCGCGAACATCGTCGAGGAGTGCTGGCAGACCGTCGAGGGGGACCGGGCGACGCTCGTCGTCGAGACCGACCGTCAGATTCGGGCTGATACGGCGAAACTCCGTCGGCTGGTGTCGAACCTCCTCCGGAACAGCGTGGAACACGGATCCACGCGCGCTCAGCCACCGTCCGACCGCACCGCGGAACACGACGAGGAGAAGCTAACTGTGCGGGTCGGGACAGTCGAAGACACGGATCGGCACGGTTTCTACGTCGCCGACGACGGGCCGGGCATTCCATCGGAGGACCGCGAACAGGTGTTCGAGGGGGGCTACTCGACCGGCGAGAACGGGACCGGGTTCGGGCTCAAAATCGTCAAGCGGATCGCCGAGGTCCACGGGTGGACGGTCACAGCCACCGAGAGCGAGGCCGGCGGCGCGCGGTTCGAGGTAACGGGGCTCGAACCTGCCTGAGCAGGCAGACCAGTCGCCGAGTGTGGGCCAGCGACATCTGCGGCAGGCCCACTGCGGGACGTGACTGGCCTTTTGGTTCTGAAGCCCTCAGTATGGGTAATGTCATCCCAGCGCCCTCCCCGGCGGGGCTCGCGGACCGCCGAGCAGTCGACTGCGCCGAGGGACGGAGCGACGCCCGCACTCGCCGTCGAGGGGTTGTCAAAGCAGTTCGGCAGCGGTGCGGACGCGGTGACGGCCGTCGACGACGTGTCGTTTCGCATCGAGCAGGGGACGGTCGTCGGCCTGCTGGGACCCAACGGTGCGGGCAAGACGACGACGATAAAATCGATTCTCGGGCTGGTGTTGCCTGATTCCGGACGGGTTCGGGTCCAGGGCATCGACATGAGCGAGAACCCGCGGGCGGCCTACCGCCACGTCGACGGGATGCTCGAAGGGGCGCGAAACGACTACTGGCGGCTGACCGTCCGGGAGAACCTGCGCTATTTCTCGACCATCAAGGGCGTCAAGCCGGATGCCGTCGCCGACCGTCACGAGCGGCTGCTGGCGAAACTCGACCTCCTGGAGAAGGCCGACGAGCCGGTCCGGGACCTCTCCCGCGGAATGAAACAGAAGGTGTCGCTGGCGAGTGTGCTGGCCAGCGAGTCCGATCTGGTGTTTCTCGACGAGCCGACGCTTGGACTCGACGTGGAAAGCTCGCTGACGCTGCGTCGGGAACTGCGCCGCATCGTCGACGAGCGCGACCTCACGGCCGTCGTCAGCAGCCACGACATGGACGTCATCGAGGACGTCTGCGACCGAGTCATCATCATGAACGAAGGGGAGATCATCGCCGACGACAACGTGGCGGCCGTCCTCGACCAGTTCACCGCGAACGCGTTCGCCGTCACCAGTCCCGACATCACCGACGACCTGCTTGCGACGGTCCGGGAGCGCTTCGAGGTGGCCGACGTGACGAGCGTCGAGCGGGGCCGGCGCGTCGAGGTAGCGACCGACAGCGACGGGTTCTACCGCCTGCTTGCGCTGTGTCGCGACCACGACGTGACGCTTGCCGCTGTCGGCACAGTCGAACCGGATCTGGAGGACGTGTTCGTCGAAATCACGGGGCAGAAACGATGAGAGAGGCGGAGCCGAGACGATGACTGCGAGCGCCGACACGCGCACAGAGGACAGTGATGAGACCAGTGCCCAGGCTGTCAGAGCCGCCATGCAGGCGGGCTATCTCGACCTCGCGCGGGCGGTGCTGTACCGTGAGTACCTCATCTTCGTCCGCTATCCGGCCAACGCCGTCGGCGGCATCGTCATCTCGGTGTTTTTCTTCGGTCTGCTGTTCTACGGCGGCCGGATGCTGGCCGGGAAGGCGATAACCGACTCCATCGAGGGCATCATCGTCGGCTACTTCCTGTGGTCGCTTTCCGTCGGCGCGTACCAGTCCATCTCGAACGACATCGGAAGCGAGGCCCAGTGGGGCACGCTCGAACGGCACGTCATGACGCCGTTTGGCTTCGCGCCGGTCGCGTTCTGCAAGGGTATCGCGAAAGTCGTCCGGACGTTCATTACCTCGACGGTGGTGCTGGCGGTGATGCTGGCGATCACAGGGACGACGCTCCAGTTGAACGTCCTTACCGTCGTCGTCGTCGCGTCGCTGACCATCGCCTCGGTGCTTGGTCTGGGATTCGCTGCCGGCGGCGTCGCGGTGTTGTACAAGCGCATCGGGAACTGGCTCAATCTGCTCCAGTTCGGGTTCATTATCCTCATCTCCGCGCCCGTGTTCGAACTCGGCTGGACGCGGGTGCTGCCGCTGGCCCACGGGAGCGCGCTCCTCCAGCGGGCGATGGTCGACGGGACCCGACTCTGGCAGTTCTCGGCCATCGACCTGGGACTCCTCGTCGGCGTTCCGGCCGGCTACGTCCTGCTGGGGTACGTCGTGTTCCAGTACACGACCCGTCGGGCCAGACGACTCGGCGTACTCGGCGACTACTGACTTCGGTAGACAGGAGGTTTTACTTGAGGTGCCGGTTATGTGATAGGTAACACTCTCGCTCGGGCTACGCACACAGCGTCGGGCGGTCCTCTGCCCTGCACCCCACAAATGGTCACTCGATATCTCTCATCGGAACGGCTGGTGCCCACCATTGCGACAGTGGTCGTCGTTGGTGTGCTGGCTGTTGCGACGTGGTCGCTCGTGTTCGCGAGTGACGGCGCCGCCGACCAACCCCAGATCGACAGGGACGTACAGCAACGCTACGAGTCGATAGACGGTGTCAGCGCGACCCAGACGACGATAGTCTCACAGAACGGGACAGTTACGAGCAGAATAACCTACGACGCGACGCTCCAACCGGGGACCCAGAAGAGACGGCTCGTACTCGTCAACAGTACGTCACAGGCGAATGACGTGCGGATCTCGGACGGGTCGACGCTGTGGCTGTACAACGACAGTCGTGGAAGGGCGACACGAATACCCCTCTCCGAGACTGAGTCCGACAGAGGTGAGCGGCTACAGCGCCTCTTCACGAAACTCGACGAGTCGACAGCGGACCCCCGGTCAGTTGAACCACTACCCGTTGTCCCTCGAGGCGAGCGACGGCCGGTCAACTCAACCGAGGGGATGACCGTCAGCTACCGGGGCACGGAGCCGGTTGACGGCCGCGAAGCGTACGTCGTCCATGTGACGCCGAGAAACGGGACAAAAGCATACGAGCAAACCGTCTGGGTCGACACACAGCGGTTTTTCCCGGCCAAGCAGCGGACTGCCTGGACGGCAGACGAGAAGCACACAGTCGTGACGACAAGGTTTGCGAACGTCACCTACGACACCGGAGTTCCCCATGACGAGTTTGCCCCCGACTTCCCGGACGACACAGCAGTCAGCGTTCCGGAACCATCAGATAGGAGGTTTTACCTGCGCTGCCAGTTATGTGCTACATAATATTGTCGTTCAGACAGACCGAACGCAGTCGGGCAGTTCCCCACACCCGGTAACCTGATATATGGCCACTCGACACCTCACATCGGAACGACTGGTCCTCACCGTCGCGACGGTCGTCGTCGTTGGTGTACTGGCTGTTGCGATCTGGTCGCTTGCGTTCGCGAGTACCGGAACCGCTGATCAGCCCCAGATCGACGCGGACGTACAACAACGCTACCAGTCGATAGACGGCGTGAACGCGACACAGACGACGACGATCACCCGGAACGGGACAGTTGCGAGCCGGACGACCTACGACGCCGCGCTCCGGCCGGGGACCCAGAAGAAACGGCTGGCGGTCGTCAACAGCACCGTCGAGCGATACGACCGCCGGGTGTCGAACGGGTCGATGCTGTGGCTGTACGACCAGCGCCGCGCGAAGGCGACACGCATCTCTCTCAGCAGAACCGATTCAGACCAGGGTGAGCGGCTGCAGCGTCTGTTTGCGAATCTCAACATGGAGACGACAACCAACACGACGACCGACTCACCGTCGGTTGAGCCGCTGCCCGTCGTTCCCCGCGGCGAGCAGCGGCCGACCGTCTCTGCCGGCTCGATGAGCGTCAGTTATCGCGGTACTGAATCAATCGACGGGCGTGACGCCTACGTCATTCATGTGGCACCGAAAGACGACACAGCGGCCTACGAGCAGACGGTCTGGGTGGACACAGAGCAGTTCTTCCCGGTGAGAAAGCGCACTGCGTGGACAGCCGACGGTGAGCGAACAGTCGTAACGACGACGCACACGAACGTCACCTACGACACCGGTGTGTCCGATACCGTGTTTTCCCCCAGCTTCCCGGAGAACACGACTGTCACTGTCCCAGAGACGCCCGAAAGACAGACCTACGAGTCGGTCGGTGCGCTCGAAGCCGACACCGAGATCCAGGTTCCGGAGCCCGACATCCCGCCGGGGTACGAACTGATCTATGCGACGCAGACGCGGGGGCGGATCCACAGCGTCGGCCTCCGCTACATGAACCGGACCAGTCTCATCACTGTCGGCAAATACGACCGGCCCGCTAACAGGGACAGCGCCAGCGGAGCGGTGACAATCGACGGGCAACCGGCACAGGTCAGCTACGGACTGACAACCTCAGTTTCGTGGAGCTGTGAGCGCTACCGATACACCGTTCGCGGTGAGGGCGTGTCCGCGGACCGACTCGTCACGGTCGGCCAGTCAATCGGCTGTCCCGGCGGCGAGTGAGCACCCTCGCTGGCATATCAAGCCGCCGTTTTCTGGGCCAGAAGTTCGACTGCACGTTATATTATGGAACCGCTCCTCAATTCGAGTGCAGCGGCCCTGACAACACCGTGCCACCAGCGCCCTCCGGCAATAGCCGCTGTCTGTCCACCATACTGCCCTATGGTTCCCCAGGGCCGCCACCCTGGGGGGAATGTGGGCCAGGCCGCCCGCGAACTGGTCCCCTACCTCGCCCCACCTTCGCCCAAGGGCGGTGCCCTGACCCCGCCGGTCTCCGCTGACACTGCGCCCTTCTCTGACGCGGCTGACTTCTGACTCGGAAACTGACGGGACCTTTTATTCGGGGACGGGACGTTGGTCCAGTACGTGAGTGAGGACCCGGCCGTGGGCGACATCCTCGACCTGCTCAGTGACGAGTACGCCCGGGACATCCTCGCAGCAACGAGTGTCAAACCCATGTCCGCGAAACAGCTCGCCGACCAGTGTGAGATGTCACAACCGACCGTGTACAGACGGGTCGAGTGGCTTCAGGAGTACGGCCTCATCGAGGAACAGACCCAGATAGAAACGGGCGGCAACGACTACAGCGTGTTCGCTGCCACGCTCTCGGAGTTCTCGCTGGCGCTTGCTGACGGTGACTTCGAAACCGATATCGAGCGGACCGAACCGCCGACGTTCCCGGGACAGGACGAACAGGACACCGCGGACCGATTCACAAAAATGTGGGAGAATCTCTGATATGGTCGCCATCGAGACGCTGATGGACTGGCTCATCACCGCCCTGGCGTTTGGCTCGACAGTACTGGGTGGGTACGTCGGCTACCAGGCCTACCGGGGGTATCGCCGGCACAACAGCCGCGCGATGCAGTACCTCTCAGTCGGGCTGTTCTGCCTCACGGCGGTGGCCTTCGTGGTCGCGTTCGCCGGCTCAGTCCTCCTTCGTCAGGGTCTGCTCTCCAGTCAGTTCCAGCAACCGCTGACGCTCGTCACTCGCGCCTTCCAGTTCGTCGGCGTCCTCTTTATCGCATACTCGCTCCACTCCCGGGAGTGAGAGTCGGAATGTGTGTGGCGAATCACAGCCGTCCCGAACCGCTGAAGGGTCTCAGGCGGAAAGGATACGTATGACGCAGACACCGGAGGGACGGCCGACGGTCCGCATCGACGGGGCTGACCCGATATTGCTCCCCTGGGACGTTGCACCCGAAACGCTCCCGTTCGATGTCGTCCGCGGGCCGGTCGCGTTCGAGTGTGCCTCCGGCGACCGGATCGAACGCGAATACACCGGCGTCGCCGTATTCGACCTGCTGGAGGCGGCGGCGATGCCCGGCGATACGACCCACGTCCAGTTCGAATCGGCGAACGGCGACCTGGCGTGTATCCCGCTCGCCGACCTCAACGGTGCGGTGCTCGCGCTGGGCGACGGCCCCGGAACCGAGCCGGGACGACCGCGGTTCGTCTCGCCACACATCCTTGGCCCGCGGACGGTCAAGAACGTCTGCCGGCTGCGGCCGCGGGCGCTCGCCGCCGGCGCTGACCGCGAGGCCTACGAGCGGCTCCCGCTGGACGACTGACGCTGACCGACGGACTACTCCAGCAGACCGATGTCCTTCGCCAGACGGTCGGCGAGTTCTTCCAGCACATCGGGGTCGACCTCGGCGACCGGCTCACCGTCGTGAAGCTGTTCGTTGTGGCGCGCGACGGCGTCCTCGACGTCCTCGAAGGCGACCGACGTTCGCGTCCCACACTCCTCGCAAACGACCGGAATCTCGGGCTGGTCGGCTGTCATTGGCGGCAGTTTACCTCGCTCCCCGATAAACGGACCGGAGCGTCCGCCGGGCACAGGCTGACAGTCACTCCAGCACGCTCTTGGGCCGTTTGAGGTAGAACGCCTGCTCGGTGACGCGTTCGTAGACGGCATACAGCGTCTCGACGGCGTCCGGGTCGGGGTCGAACTGCAGGTGCGGGGCCATGTGGTACGCCTTGCAACTGGTCAGAAAGAAGTACAGCGTCCGGTGATGAGCCGGCGTCGCGTCGACGACACCCATCGACTGCCCACCCAGGTCATCCGAAAAGTCGTTGAGAAGACCGGCGATATCGTCGTGCAGTTGCTCGTCGGGCCGTGTGAGCGGCGCACCGAGCGTCTGCTGGAGGAACTCGCTGGTCGCCCGCAGGAACGGGTTCGAGTCCATGCCCGTCGGGTCCACAGCGCTGAACGCGTCGTACAGGTCAAGCAACGCCGTCAGTTCGTCGTCGGTCAGCGCGATGGGTTTGACGGGGTCGCCCTGCGGGAGCGAGTAGTCCGGGAAGGAGTACGACTGCGGGTCCGGCACCTGCCCGAACACGGTATCGAGACTCATGGTTGTAATTCGGCGAGGAGACGCCTAACTGTTGGGTAGTGAAGGGGGAACGAGACGCCAGAGCGGCCCCACCAGAACACATATCAAATCGTGTGCAGACATCTGAGCCGATGCCCTCCACCAATCGCACAATCGCTGCACAGCGACGCCTCGAACCGGGAGCACTGCGTGGACCACGGTCAGTACCAAACGAACACTCCAGCCCGGCGCGGGACCGCAACTGATGCCGACGTTCACCGTCCGACTGGCCGATGGCTGGAAGAGAGCGGGCGATCACATGTCGTTAATCTTGGTCCCGATACTGCTGGCGGTCATGCAGACGGATAGTATCCGGCAAGTACTCACCTACGACGGGGTCCACTTCGGTATCAAGTTCGGCGTCCCCGCGTCCGTCGTGACCATCTGGCAGTTCGTTGACCCGCCCAGTACCGGCGTGTCGGTGAACGCCGGCCTCCCGCTATCGCTTCCGTTCGCCGTGGTGGTCGTCCCGTTGGCGGTCCTCTTGCGGGCCGGCCTGAGCGCGGGCTACTTTGGCGCTATCGCCGCGCATCTCGTCGGCCGCGACGACGACTTCGCTACCAGCGTCCGGACCTATTTCCTCCCGTTTCTCGCGATAACCGTGTTGCCGTATCTGTTCGTTGTGCCGTTCGCGCTGGGCGCAGTCGGCGTCGGAGGGGTCGGTGGCGGTGGCGCGGTTCTCGGGGTAATCGTCATCCTCGTGCCGCTGCTGCTGGCCGTCGGATATCTGTTCTGGGCCACGCCGTATCTGATCGTGTTGCGCGAAACCGGCCTGCTGGCGGCGGCTCGGGGCTCGTACGAACTGGCTGTCGACGGTGGAGCCTACCTCGCCTACACAGTCGGCTACGCGGGACTCGTTTTGCTCGTCTCAGCGGTGGCGACCGCTGTCGTCGTCAACGTCCCCGCGGTCGGCCTCCCCATGGGGATCGTGGGCGGCGGACTGCTGGGGCTCGTACTCAATATCACGACGATGCGGTTCGTCGCGGATGTCGACCCGCAGTCACCGTCGGCTGGCGAGTGGCCCGAACGGCACCGCAGCGGCAAAGCCGCGGTCAACACGTAGGGCGTCGGCTCACTCGCCCTGCTCGTCCAGTTGCTCGACGAGGCTGATACCGTAGATCGTCCGCAGAACCGTGCTGGCATCGCCGGCCTCGTACACCAGGTCGTCCCTCGAACTGACGTGGTCGAGCACGTCGGGCGAGGAATGGGCGGGAGCAGCAGCGATACCGGCGTCATTCTCGTCGACCCAGCGCATCACCCGCAGGTCGCTCTTGCTGTCGCCCATCACGAGCGCGAACGGGTCGTCGATGCCGAGCACGTCGAAGGCCTCCTCGACGCCGGCGGACTTGTCCAGTTCGAGGCTCACGAGTTCGGCCGCGTCGCCCTCGTAGTAGCCCAGGTCGACGCGTTCGAGGATGTCGCGGAACGCCTCGGGCGCGTCGTCGATGTCGGCGTCGGTCGAGAGGCCGCCGGCCTGGAGCACGTCGAGGATCTCCGGGTCGCGGCTGAAGTAGGCCCGGGCGTACGCCGCTGGGTCCGCGACCTCGGCGTCGACCTGCGCGGCGATGGCGTCGCCGACCAGTCCACAGAGGTACCGCAGCGACTCGTCGATGATTTCGACGGCGTTGTCGCTGCCGACCTCGGCGTTGGGTTTCAGCGTGACGTTGAACTCGTTGCCCTGGAGGTGACAGCGCTTGCCGACGGCGTCGGGGGCCTCCGAGAGGACCCGCCGGCGGACGGTCTCGAACACGTCCACGACCGCGTCGTCGAGACGCTCGTAGAGGAGTCGCTTGGTTTCCTCGCCGTGCTTGGGCGTGAACACGCCGTTGCCGGACTCGTAGACGATGCTCATCTGGCCGGAGGAGACGAGGTCGTTACCAAGCCCCTGTATCATGAACCCCTTGACGTTCTCTAAGGTCTGGCCGGTACAGACGACGATAGGGACGCCCGCTTCGTGGAACTGCGTCAGGAGATACAGCGTGTCGCGGGGGATTTCGTTGTCGGTGTCACCGGCCGACCGGAGCGTCTCGTCGACGTCCAGCACGAGCACGTTCACCGACCGGTCGTACTTCGAGTAGAGGTCGAGCGCGGTAAAGGCCTCGTCGCGGGTCAGCCGCGCTGCGATTTCCGCATAGGTCTCGCCGGTCCCGGGAAACTCGTCAGTGATGTCGGATTTGAGGGCGTCGAGGCGGTCACTGGCGGTTTCCCACTGTTCCAGCGCGACGGTCGAGCTGAGCGGGGGAAACAGGTCGACGAACTCCTGATAGCCGCGCAGCGTCGTCGTGTCTACGCTCTTATACAGACGGTAGAGTTGGTCGTATTGTTCCATGTCGATATCCACAGGATAGTGGCGACTGACGGCGGGCGCACTTTAGCTATCGGGTTTACGGTACTCGCAGCAAAAAACGGCTGGTTTGCCAACACCGCTGCCGAGGGGCGGGCCGCTGCTACGCCTCGTCGCCGCCGTCGGTCAGCACCTCGGTTTCGGTCGCCTCCTCGTTGAGGAAGGACGGGAGTTCTTCCTCGTCCTCGTCAGTTGCCTCGTCGTCCGCCGTCGCTTCGGTCCAGGAGCGTTCTCTGTGGTGGCACATGGGTCGTCACCATGCGAGGGTCAGGACTGTTCTGTGTTAACTATTTTCATGACTGGACTGATAGGCGCGGCGAAGGCAGACAGTATCAAGTCGCTTCGCCCGTTAGCCGGTGGCAATCACATGCGGAGGCACGTATGACCGATATCCAGCGACTCGACGACCGGACCGTCGAACGCATCGCGGCCGGCGAGGTGGTCGAGCGGCCGGCCTCCGTCGTCAAGGAACTGGTCGAGAACGCCATCGACGCCGACGCGACCCGGGTCGAGGTCGTCGTCGAAGCCGGCGGAACCGACGGGATTCGCGTCACGGACGACGGCGTCGGGATGGACCGCGAGGCCGTCGAAACGGCCGTCGAGAAACACACGACGTCGAAGATCCGCGACATCGCGGACCTGGAGGGCGGCGTGGGAACGCTCGGCTTCCGCGGCGAGGCCCTGCACGCAATCGGGGCGGTCTCACGGCTGACGGTCCGAACCAGGCCCCGCGGCGGCGACGTGGGAACGGAACTCGTCCTCGAAGGCGGCGACGTCACGTCGGTCGGCCCCGCCGGCTGTCCGGAGGGGACGACGATAGCAGTCGAGGACCTCTTTTATAACGTCCCGGCCCGCCGGAAGTACCTCAAACAGGAGTCGACGGAGTTCGCACACGTCAACACCGTCGTCGCCAGTTACGCGCTGGCTAACCCGGATGTGGCGGTCTCGTTGACCCACGGCGACCGCGAGACGTTCTCGACGACCGGCCAGGACGACCTGCGCGAGACGGTGATGTCCGTCTACGGCCGGGAAGTCGCCGAGTCGATGATATCGGTCGGAGCGGGTTCGGAAGCGAACGCGGATGGCGACGAGAGTGATAGTTTCCCTGACGGGCCGCTCGACGGCGTCCACGGCCTCGTCTCGCACCCCGAGACGAACCGGGCCGGCCGCGAGTACCTCTCGACGTACGTCAACGGTCGCTACGTCCGGGCCGGTACCGTTCGCGACGCCGTTATCGACGCCTACGGCACCCAGATCGCGCCGGATCGCTACCCCTTCGCCGTCCTCTTTCTGGACGTGCCCGCGGGCGACGTGGACGTGAACGTCCATCCCCGAAAAATGGAGGTCCGCTTCGCCGATGACGAGGGCGTTCGCGAGCAGGTCCGGACTGCTGTCGAGGACGCGCTGTTGCGGGAGGGGCTACTACGCTCGACAGCGCCGCGTGGCCGGTCAGCACCCGAGCAGACCGAGATAACGCCGGAATCGGACGGGACGAGCGACAGCGAGCACGAGCGGTCGAGTCCGGATGGCCGGGACACCGGAGACGAAGCAGCAACGCCGGGACGGACGGATACCACCGCAACGGGAAGCGCTGATGCAACAGCACAGGAGCCGGATACCGAGCCCACAGACCGCCCGGAAAGCACGCAGACCGAGTCAGCGGGTCGCCAGTCCTCCGACACAGCCCAATCCATTCAATCAGACGACACGAAACGGGCCTCCGCGACCGGCCCAACGGACGATGCATCGGGCGGATCGGGGACGGGGCAGACAGGGGGTGGCGTTTCGAGTGGAGATAGCGATGATGAACGCCCCGAAGCGTCCGCGTCGGGCCGGACAGAGACAGAGCACGAGGACCGGAAGTTCACCGGCGGCCAGAAGCAGGCACGCCTCGGCGACGACCCGGAAGCGACCCACGAGTCGCTGCCCTCGATGCGGATTCTCGGACAGTTAGCCGACACCTACGTCGTCGCGGAGACGGACGACGGCCTCGTGCTGGTCGACCAGCACGCGGCGGACGAGCGGGTCAACTACGAACGGCTCAAGGCCAAGTTCGAGGGCGAAACGACGACGCAGGCACTTGCTAACCCTGTCGAACTGGAACTGACCGCACGCGAAGCCGAGGTGTTCGACCGGCGCAGCGACGCGCTGGCGAGTCTGGGGTTCCACACGGCGCGGACGGGTGAACGCAGCGTCGAGGTCCGGACCCTTCCGGGCGTCATCGCCGATGCGGCCGGCCCGGATATCGTCAGGGACGTACTGGGCGCGTTCGTCGCCGGCGACGACGAAGCGGCGGCGACGGTCGAAGCGGCGGCCGACGAACTGCTCGGCGACCTGGCGTGTTACCCCTCGGTGACCGGGAACACATCGCTGACCGAAGGCTCCGTCCGGGAGCTACTCGCCGCGCTGGACGAGTGTGAGAACCCCTACGCGTGTCCCCACGGACGACCGACGGTCATCCACATCGACCGGCAGGAACTGGAAGACCGGTTCGAGCGGGATTACCCCGGACACGGCGGTCGGCGGCGATAGCCTGAGAGGGCGGCACCGACACAACAATCGATACAGCCGATTGAACTAAACCTCCGTCTCCCGATGCACGCGGTATGTCACTCGTAACGTTCGGTGAGACCGCTCTGAGATTTGCACCCCCTGACGGACAGCGATTCGAGACGGCCCGCGAGGCGTCGATTCGCGTCGACGGAACCGCGAGCGGCGTTGCGGCAACGGCCGGCCGACTCGGGGCTGACGCACGGTGGCTCTCGAAGATCCCGGACACACCACTCGGGCGGCGCGTCGTCGCGGAACTCCACGAGTTCGGGCTGGAAACGGACATCGTCTGGGCAGACCCGGACGCTGGACGGCAAGGGCTCACGTTCCACGAGGACGCCGACCCGCCCCGTGCCGAGCGGCTGCTACAGGACCGCGGTAACACCGCGATGGCGACGCTGACGCCCGGTGAACTTCCGATGGGCGAGATACAGAACGCGGACGTAGTGTTCACCTCGGGCGCGACCCTCTCACTCTCTGACACAGCCGCTGACACGACGGGAGCGCTGCTCAGAGCGGCCGCAGGGATGCGAGCATTCGATCTCGATTTCCACCCAGGGCTGTGGGACGCTGAAGACGCCCGCGACGCGCTTGCAGACCTGCTACCGGCCGTCGATACCCTCTTTGCCGCCGAAGAGCAGGTTTCCGCGGTGTTTGACACGACGGGGAGTCCGCGCGAAGTCGTTCACACGCTCGCGACGGAGTACGATCTCACCCGCGTGATTCTCACACGGAGCGAGTACGGCGCGGTGGCCTACCACGACGGCGTCATTCACGAGCAGGATGCCATCGAGACGACCGCCGTCGACGAGTCGGGACAACACGAGGCCTTCATCGGCGCGACGCTCCAGCAACTGGCCGCCGGCGCTGACACGGACGAAGCGCTGCTCCACGGTGTCGCAGCAGCAGCCCTCTCCCGGACACTGTCGGGGCCGCTGACACCGCTCGAACCGTCCGAGGTCGAGCGTCTCGTCGATTCACAGCAGTCCAGACGGCCGTAGGTGGCACGTACCGGCCGGCCGTACCGATCTCTGTTTACTCCGCTATGAGCCAGGGACGTCCGCCGTGACGCGGTGACAATTAGACCGTGGACGCGACAGACGGCAGCGGTCAGCGCGTCACCGCCGCCGTGACGATGGCCGCACGGCTTGTAGCCCCTTCCCGCACACACCGACGGCGCTAACGGGACGTTTTTCCCCACGAGGGCCGCATGCCCGTACAATGACTGTTCTCGAGTCCGTTCACGAGGCCCACGGAGCGACGTTCAGGGAGGTCGGTGGTCGGAGCGTCGTCGACAACTACGGGCGACCGGAGCGGACCCACCGCGCAGTTCGGAACGTCGTCGGAGCGATGGAGTACGGCTACGGCGTGATTGTCGTCACCGGCGAGGACCGCGTCGACTACGTCGACAATGCCGTCTCGAACCGCGTGCCAGACGATGACGGCGCGGGCTGTTACGCGCTCCTGCTCGACCCCGACGGCCGCGTCGACACGGACATGTACGTGTACAACGCCGGCGAGCGCCTGCTCGTGTTCACACCGCCCCAGAAAGCCGAGGACCTTGCCGCGGAGTGGGCGGACAAGACGTTCATTCAGGACGTCGAGTTCGAGGTGGCGACCGACGACTTCGCCGTCTTCGGCGTCCACGGGCCGAAAGCGACAGAGAAAATCGCAAGCGTTCTCCACCAGACCGGTACCCCGCCGGCACCGCTGACCTTCGAGCGGGGCGAACTCGGCGACGCCGGCGTCTCCGTCATCCGGACGGACAACCTCGCCGGCGAGGAGAGCTACGACGTTGTCTGTAGCGCCGATGACGCCGAGGCCGTCTTCGACACGCTCGTCAACCGCGGGCTCAACGCCGTTCCCTTCGGCTACCGGACCTGGGAGACGCTGACGTTAGAGGCCGGCACGCCGCTGTTCGACACCGAAATCGAGGGGGCGCTTCCAAACAATCTGGGCCTGCGGAACGCTCTCGACTTCGAGAAAGGGTGTTACGTCGGTCAGGAGGTCGTCTCCCGCATCGAGAACCGGGGACACCCCACTCAACGATTAGTCGGCCTCGCCGTCGAGGAATGCCCCGAATCCGGTGCCGCGGTGTTCGCTGGCGACGAGCACGTCGGCGACGTGACCCGGGCCGGCCGGAGCCCGATGCGGGAGGCCCCGATTGCGCTGGCGAATCTCAGTTGGGAACGGCCCGAAGACGCGCTGACCATCCGCATCGACGGTGAACCGGTCAGCGCACAGCAGGTCGACCTGCCCTTTATCGACGGCTCGGCGCAGTCGGCGCGGTTGCCGACCTACGAGTAGCGAGGGTCACGCCAGTTCGATAGCCGCCCGCCCGCTGGTCGCGCTCCGAATTCGGTCCCGCAGTTCGCTGCCCTCCACAGTGGGCACCCGAACCTCGAAGACGACTTCTGCCTCGTAGTCGGCCTCGAACTCGACACCTGCTGATTCAAGCAGGCTCCGAACGGTGCCGGAGTCGTCGTAGGCGACGGTTACGGTGAACTGCTCGTGGGGCACCTCCTCGACCACGCCTGCGTCGTCAACGCCCTCTTTCACCGCTCTGGAGTAGGCACTGGCTAGGCCGCCGACGCCGAGGTTCGTCCCGCCGTAGTAGCGCGTGACGACGGCGACGACGTTCTCGATATCGCGTTGCTGGAGAACGTTCAGCGCGGGGTCGCCGGCGCTGCCGCTCGGTTCGCCGTCGTCGCTGGCATACTCCCGAAAAGGGTCCGCGCGGACGCGGTAGGCGGGGACGTTGTGGGTGGCGTCGGCGTACTCCTCCCTGACGGCGTCGACGAACGCCTCGGCGGCTTCGACGGTCGTCGCCGGGGCGACGTGGCCGATGAACTCCGAGCCCCGTACCTCGAAGCGCGCCTCGCCGCGGCCCGGAACGGTCCGATAGCTGTCCGTCACGGGCCGGCGTACGCCCGGCGTCGGAATAGCGTTTGTCGTTCGCGCTCCCAGCAGTGAGTCAGTCCGTCCTGCCGTCCGGTTGCCGCGACCCCCAGACCCGCTTGTCAAGCAGTTTGACCCGCATTCCGTCCCGAACCCGGAGCTGACAGGAGAGTCGCGGGTAGCCAAAGCGGTCGGCGAGGTCGTCGTGCCAGTGGTCGGGGTCGGGCGGCTCGGCGAGACGGACGCCGCAGGTGGCACAGATGCCGCGGCCGCCGCAGTTGACCCGCTTGGCGTAGCGGCCGTGCGGCGAGAGGTCGGCATCGAGAAGCACGTCCCGGAGGACAGCCCCACGTTCGGCGGTGAGTTCGTGGGTTTCTCCCGCGGGCGTCTCGACGGTGAGCGTTGCTGCCATTACGCCAGTTCGATGGTCCGGACGAACGCCAGACGGCGGATTTCGTTGATGAGGTCGCCGGGCAGTTCCTCGTCAGTGATGACGTACAGTTTCGGTTCGTCGGTGAACTCGGGGTCTTCGCTCAGGACCTGGCGGATAGAGATGCCGTGGTCGGCGATAGCCGACGTGACCGTCGAGACGATGCCGGACTCGTCGGCGGCGCGGACGGTGACGGTCACTG
Organism: Haloarcula amylolytica JCM 13557; assembly: GCF_000336615.1. Lineage (GTDB taxonomy): Archaea > Halobacteriota > Halobacteria > Halobacteriales > Haloarculaceae > Haloarcula > Haloarcula amylolytica. The sequence continues at coordinate 288,761 of NZ_AOLW01000006.1, read as the reverse complement.
CGTGCAGATCGAGCACCGGGGCGAGATCGAGCAGGCTCGGCACGGAGGAGATATTGCGGAAGATGCGCCGCAGGTCGTCGTCGTCGAGAATCGCGTCCGTCGTCGCGTTGACCACGCGGCGGTCGACGTCGGCCTCGCGGGCGATACCCGTGTTCGGGATTTCGATACCGCCCGAGACGACGCGGCCGTCCTCGTTGACGGAGAACCCTCGTTCCAGCAGCAAGCGGATGACGTCCTGCTGACCGGGAGAGTCCTCGAATTTCTGCATGATCTCGTCGAACATACGGAACGGTGGACGCGGGGCCACTAATCGGTGCCGACAGCGGTCGAAACGAGGGGTCGCGGTCGGCTACAGTTCGCCCTTCGTACTCGCCACGTCGGAGCGTCGCTCGTCGATACGGGTCGCATCGTCGAGCGCCCGCGCCAGCCCCTTGAACAGCGCCTCGATCTCGTGATGAGCGTTCTCGCCCTCGACGCCGCAGTGCAGCGTCAGCCCGGCGTTCATCGACAGTGAGCGGCAGAAATGCTTGGCCATGTGGCTGGTCATCCCACCGACCGAGGCCTGTGAGAACTTACCGTCGAACTCGAAGTACGGCCGGCCGGAGATGTCGACGACGACGCTCGCAACAGCCTCGTCCAGCGGGACCTTGCGGTCGGCGAACCGGCGGATTCCGCGCTTGTCGTCCAGTGCCTCGGTGAAGGCCTCGCCGAGCGTGATGGCGACATCCTCGACGGTGTGGTGGTCGTCGATGTCCAGATCGCCGTCGCACTGCACGGTCAGGTCGAACAGCCCGTGGGTCGAAAAGGAGTCGAGCATGTGGTCGAAGAAGCCGATGCCGGTGTCGATGGTGCTGTCGCCGTCGCCGTCGACGTCGAGCGTGACCTCGATGTCCGTCTCGGCCGTGGTCCGCGTGACGGCCGCCGTCCGGTCGGTCATACGTATCACCTATCAGGCCGCGTATTTGTGGATTGCGTCCGGCCACCCGGTGCAATAGTTACTCTGTCTGCTCGTCCAGTAGCGCCAGCAATCGGTCAGTCACCGCCGGCGCGTACTCGATGAAACAGCAGTGGCGACCCTCGACGGCCTCCCCGGTTCCACGGGGGAGATCGGCCGCCAGCGACTGCGCGGCCGCCGGCGACACGACGGGGTCGTCCAGACCGTAGTACACCTCGGCGGGCTGGGTAATCTCGTACAGCGGCGGCGGGTCGAAAGCCGTCATTGCGTTGGCCTGCGCGTCTCGGGCCGCGCCAGTAGCGTCCTCGTCAGCGCGCCAGCCTGCGATCCGCTCCATGAGGTCCGGGTCGTGTTCGCGGAACGCCGGCGAAAACGCTCCTGCAAGCGACGATGGGGCATCCAGCGCGAGCGCGTCCAGTTCCGCCCGATCCACCGCATCGCCAGATCCCGCCGTACAGTACAGCGTCAGCGAACGGGCGCGGTTGTACTGGTGGGCGTATTCGAGCGCGACCATCCCGCCGAGGCCGGCCCCGACGAGGTGGGCGCTCCCGACGCCGTGGTCGGCCAGCACGGCTTCGAGGTCAGCCGCCAGCGTGTCCGCGTCGTACGGTCCCGCCGGCGCGTCCGACCGGCCGGTTCCGCGGAGGTCCCACACCACCGTCTCGTAGGGACCGGCGACGGCGTCGTAGTGCCAGCCCCAGAGCCACGCCCCGTACCCCACGTCGTTGATGAACACGACGGTGGGGCCGTCGCCGTCGGCTTCGTAGTAGAGGGACACGTCGCGGTTGCGTGCGGTCGGCATTAGCCGTCGATTCCCGCGCCGGCGGTGTGTCTCTTTCGGTGAGTAGGTCTTTAGCGCTGGCTGTCGAAGGGCCGCCAATCCCGTGTCCGGAGCAGCATCACTTATCGGCGCTGTCGTGTTGGTCGTGAGTCTGGGTGTCGCCGCGCAACTGGTCGCCGACTGGCTCCAGATCCCGAGCGTCGCGTTCCTGCTGGTCGCCGGCGTCTTCGTCGGCCCGCAGGCCCTCGACCTCGTCGACCCCGCGATATTCGGACAGGCCGGGCTGCAGGCTATCGTCGGCCTCAGCGTCGGTATCATCGTCTTCGAGGGGGCGTTCCACCTCACCGTCGAGCGAGTCCGTGAAGCGTCCAGGGAGGCGCTTGGACTGGTGACAATCGGCGCGTTCGTCTCGCTCGTCGGAACCGCCGTCGCCGTCAAGGTCGTGTTCGGGACGACGTGGCCAGTTGCCGTCCTCGTCGGGAGCCTGCTGATCGCCACCGGGCCGACGGTCATCACGCCGATCATGCAGGTGGTCCCAGTCAGGGATCGGGTCGCCGCAGCGCTGGAGACCGAGGGCATCATCAACGACGTGACCGCAGCCATCCTTGCGGTGGCGACGTTCGAGTTCGTCATCGCGAGCCAGTCCTCGCCGGTGGTCGTCGTCGAGGCGTTCGTCGCCCGGCTGGTCGTGGGCCACATCGTCGGTATCGCCGTCGGCGGCGGCATCGCACTCCTGCTCCGGCGGTGGCACCTTTCGGCGGACAACGCCATGCAAAACGCCCGGGCGGTGGTCCTGACCGCGGCGCTGCTGGCGTACGCGCTGGGAAGCATGTGGCTCTCGGAGGCCGGCATCGCGGCCGCCGCCGTTGCCGGTATCGTACTGGGGAACGCTGACCTCCCCCACGAAGAGGAGATCGCCGAGTTCAAGGGCGGTATCACGCTGTTTGTCCTCTCGTTCGTCTTCATCGTGTTGGCCGCCCAGCTATCGCTCGGTGACCTGCGTGCGCTCGGAATCGGCGGACTCGTCGTCGTCATCGTCGTCGTCACGCTCGTCCGCCCGCTCGGCGTGTTCCTCTCGACGCTGGGTGGGCGACTGACCGTTCGAGAGCGGATGTTCGTCGGCGCGATGGGGCCGCGCGGTATCGTCCCGGCCAGCGTCGCCACGCTGTTCGCCATCGAACTGCGTCCCGAGAACCCGGATGCTGCGACGGTCCTCGTCGGGACTGTCTTTCTCGTCATCTTCACGACCGTCATGTTTCAAGGCGGGCTGGCCCGTCACTTCGCGCAAGCGCTCGACATCCTTCCCATGCAAACACTCATCGTCGGCGGCGGTCGCGTCGGCCGGGAACTGGCAGTACGATACGAATCACGCGGCGAGGAGGTCGTCCTCATCGACAGCGACGAGGACACGGTCGAGCGGACGCGGGCCGACGGCCACCGCATCGTCCACGGGGACGCGACGAACGCGCACGTCCTCGAAGAAGCAGGGGCGGACCGGGCGTCCGTTGTCGTCGCCGCGACCGCAGACGACGACGTGAACCTGCTCGTCGCACAACTGGCGACGACTCGGTTCGACGTCGATACCGTGGTCGCCAGAGCGAACCAGCCGAACAACGTCGAGGCCTTCGAGGACCTCGACGTCGAAACGATCTCCGCCGGCTTCGCCGTCGCCGACGCCATCGACGACGCGGTCGAGCGACCGGCGCTGGCCCACTGGCTGTCGGACTCCGGGCGAACGGGGGACGTACTGGAGGTCGAACTCAGGAACGAGTCGCTGATCGACCGGACGATAGAGGAAACCGCCGACAAGCTCCCGGACGGCTGCCTGGTCGCAATGGTAAGCCGTAACGGAACAGACAGAGTCCCCGACAGCGATTTCCGCCTCGCGAGCGGCGACCACCTGACACTCGTCTGCGAGACCAACGAGGCGATGCGGGACGCCAGACGGCTGTGTCAGGGTAAATAGGCGAGCGTGACGCGCCGCTCAGCGCAGTTCGTCGAGAGAGACGGCCGCTGACCGATCCGCAGTGACCCACTCGGTCACGGATTGCTGGCGGTCCGAGGGGAAAATCGTCAGCTCCGAGGGGTTCTCGGGGTCGTCGTACAGGCAGTCCAGTTCGAACTCCGGCGCTTCGTCCAGGTCAGTGTCCGACGGGGGCGTCGTGGTCGTACTCATGGGTCAGGTAGCACGGGTGGCACTGCAGTTTTCACACAGTTCATCGGTAGCACGGCCGCTAGCAGCGGGAATACTGGTCCCACATCGCCGACACGTCCGTTGTGACCGTATGTATTCGGTATGGGACTGAATGTGTGCGAGGTCACGTTCTCCGCTCATATCTGCTATAGATGGGCAGTTACTGAAAATACTTTTGGAAACTCATCCAGATACACCTACTACAACTAAATGTAATTGTATCTCTTGAGTGTATTCGGACCGTTCGGGCAGAATATCGAGTCTTAATCGGACAACTGTCCGAGGTAACCGAGCGTAGAACGGAACCAGCGGTGAGAAAGAACGGGGACGATTCAGGCGGACGCTGTCCCTGGTTCCCGTGATAGTCGCCGTCCGCAGGTGGTCGATGCGGAAATGATGCAGCAGTCCGTCTCAGACGTTCGCCACAGTTCGCAGTATCTCCGGGGCGTCCTCAAGCGCCTCGTCCAGCGCGTCCGTGTCTGGGCCGCCGCCCTGTGCGAAGTCCGGCGGGCCGCCGCCGCCGCCGCCGACGCGACCGGCGAGTTCACCGACGACCTCACCGGCGTCGACGTCGACGCCGTCGGGCACGGAAACGACGAACTGCGCGCCGTCGAGGCCCGACCCGAGCACCGCGATGTTGCCCTGTTCGACGATAGCGTTCGCTTGCGCGCGAAGTTCGTCCATGTCGGCGTCGATGCGCTGGACGACGGCGGTCGCCTCGCCCACGTCGACTTCCTCGCTATCGCCGCCGCCGCTGGCGCGGGCCTCGGCGAGCTGTTCCTTGAGCTGTTCGATCTCCTTGCCGCGGGCCTTCCACTCGTCGAAGAACCGCTCGGCGGTCTCCGGCACCGCTTCGGGCGCGACGTCGAGGATATCCGCGGCCTCGGTGAGTGCGTCTTCGGTACGCTGGGTGGCCTCGATGGCGGCGTTGCCCGCCGCGAACGTTAGCCGGATGACGCCGTCCTGAATCCGCTCGGTGTTCAGGAGCTTGACAGCCCCGATGTCACCGGTTCGGGCGACGTGGGTGCCACCGCAGGCCTGCACGTCGTCGCCGACGGTGATGAGCCGGATCTGCTCGCCGGCCGGGATGCCGCCCTGGTAGAGGTCGAAGCCGTGGCGCTCCTCGGCCTCGTTGCGGTCGGGCCACGCCTGGGAGACGGCGATGTTGTCCTGCACGATGTCGTTCGCGAGGCGTTCGATCTCCTTGACCTCCTCGCGGCTCACCGACTCGTAGTGGCGGATGTCGATGCGGGCGGAGTCAGTGCCCTTCTGGGCACCGGCTTGCCTGACGTGCTCGCCGAGCACCTGCCGGGCGCTGTGGATGACGATGTGGGTCGCCGTGTGGTGTTGCATCAGGCGCTGCCGGCGGGTGGCGTCGACCTGGCCGCGGACGAACTCGCCCTTGCCAGGGTCGTCGTCGCAGGTGTGGACGATGACGTCGCCGTACTGCTGGACGTCGGTCACCTCGGCGGAGACGTCGTCGGTCGACAGTGTTCCCCGGTCCGGCGGCTGGCCACCGCCTTCGGGGTAGAACATGGTCTGGTCGAGCACCACGTCGTAGGTGTCGTCGTCGCGGTCGAACACCTCAAGGACGACGGCCTCGAACTCGGTCCGCTGCTGGTCCTCGTAGTAGAGCCGGTCGGTCTCGGGCAGTTCTTCGAGCCGGTCCTCGTAGGGCGTCCGTGACTCCTCGGTGGCGGTGTCGTCGCCGCCGTGTCGCTGGGCGACGACCGCGTAGAAGTCGTCGGGCACGTCGACCGCGACGCCTTTCTCGGCGGCGATCTCCTCGACCATGTCCGGCTGAATCCCGTGGGAGTCGTACAGTTCGACCAGTTCCGCGGTCGGGATCGGCTCGCCCTTCTCGGCGTACTCGTCGGCCAACTGGCGGACGCGCCGGCCACCCCGGTCCAGCGTCTCGCGGTACTTCTCGACCTCGGTGCGGACGATGTCGCGGATGGTGTCGCGGTTCTCGTAGCCCAGTCGCTCGGCCTGCATATCAACGAGTTCGTCGAGTGGCGCGTCGACGCCGACGCCGTCGACCAGTCGCTTCGTCCGGCGCAGCACCATCCGGGCCAGATAGCCCGTCCCGACGTTCGACGGGACGATGCCGTCGCCGAGCATGTACGCGAGCGTCCGGCAGTGGTCGGCGATGGCGTAGATGTCCTCGAGTGGTGCCATCAGGTCCCGCATCTCCTCGACCCCGACGCCGATCTCGGCGGCGATGGTGTCGCGTTCGGCCTCGATGTCTTCGGCCTCGTCGATGTCCATTCGGCCCGCGAGTTTCGCGGCCTCGTGGACGATGCGCTCCTCCTCGTCGGTGAGTTCAATGCCGGCGTTGTCCTTGAGGAAGGCGATCATGTCGGGGTAGACGGCCTCGTACACCGTCGGGGTTCCCTGGCTCATCCAGGTCCAGCGTTCGAGCCCGTAGCCGGTGTCGACGATGTAAGTGTCCATCGGCGAGTACCGGTTGCCGTCTTTCATCTCGTACTCGCCCTCGGGGTCCTGCTCCATCGACATGAAGACGAGCGTGGCGAGTTCCGCCCCGCGGTAGATGACCTCGATAGCCGGGCCGGCGTTGCCGCCACCGACCCACGGGTCCTCGATGTAGACGATTTCGTCCAGGTTCGCGCCCATCTCCTCGAACAGTTCGTCGCAGTACCGGACCGTCTCGTCTTTCCAGTACACCTCGCCCTCGTAGGCGTACTGCTCGGGGTCCTCGATGTCCTCGCGCGCGTTGAACGCGTGGTGGGCCATCATCTCGAAGGCCATCGTGTGCCGCCCCGTCTTGCCGACGTTGTCGATGTCCTGCATCCGGATACAGGGCTGGCTGATACACAGCGGGTTCGCCGGGGGCGGCGTCGTCCCCGAGGTGACCAGCGGCTGGAAGTCGTAGATCGACGCCTGGGTCAACAACACGTCGTCGCGCCAGCGGTTGGCCGCCACCGGGTACGGGTCGATGCGCTCGTGGTCACGGTCCTCGAAGAAAGAGAGGAACGCCTCGCGCATCTCCGTCAGCGAGTGGGACTCGTCGAAGCCGGGGTTGTCGATGAAGTCGTACTCCGCACACGGCGGTTCGCCGCAGGTCTCGCGCTCGACACGGGACCAGAACATATCGCCACAGGAGGCACACTCCTGTCTGTGGAAGCCTTCCTCTTCGAAGTAGTCGAGTTGGTAGGCCTCGTCGAGGTCGCTCATTGGTGTTCAGTTGGCCCACGTTCGCCTAAAACTGTTCCGAAGGGGCTGGCGGTATCCCTGGCCGTCAGAGCGTGACAGAGGATTCCCCGGAGAGCGTCTTCGGCGCGACGACTTCCTCGGTCGTCATCCCGCCGGCTGGCGAGGTAATGCGGAGTGTCGCAGTCTCTCCTTCGGGCAGTTCCTCACCGAATGGCTCAGCGCCAACGGAATTATCGGTCCCCAGGTCGAGCGTGATTCTGAACCGGTCTTCAACGTCGTTCAGCACCGGCTGGGAGCCGTCGTTGTCCTGCACGGTAGAGATAGCGAACCGCCCATCGGGGTTGCCGTCTGCGCCGCCAGCCGCGAGCTGGTAGTACGACCCGCTCGGACCGATCCACTGGACGGTCGTCTTGTCTAGGTCGACGTTGCCTGCACCCGGTGCCCGCCTGACGACGATGTCAACCACGCCGATCTCGCTGTTGTCGGTGAAGTGGTCCCCGGTAATCCCCACAACCTGGATGCGGTTGGTCGTCGAATCGCTGGACTGCTGGCCCGTCGCCTGGGCGGAACTCTGCAGGAAGCCCGCAGTGTTGATGAGCACGCCCGCCGCGATTGCCGCGACCAGCACCATCGCGATAAACACGATGAGCGTCCCGATCCCGACCTGACCGCGGTCCTCACCCGTCCCCTCCGTAGATGGTCGTAAACGTTGCATTTCAGTTGTTGATATTCTTACTTTCCTTTCATCATAAAGCTCACCCGCCAGTTATCAGGTGTGAAAAATCGGATCGTAGCGGTAGTACGGCCTTACTCGCCCTGGGCGAGCGAGGCCAGCATCGCTTCGAGTTGCACGCGCTCGTTCGCACCGCGGGTGATCCGATAATCGGTTTCGCCGATGCGTTCGAGCACTCGGACGGCTGCTTCGTCCTCGATATCGAACTCCCAGATGGAGCGATGCAGTTGGTCGATTATATCGCCGCCGGCGATACCCTCTTCGGTCAGCAGTCTATCGAGGGTCGCACGGGAGGCCGTGAAGTCGCCGTCCAGCGCCGACTGGACCATCGTCCGGATCTCTTCCGGGCGGGCCGTCGAGGTGATCGCGTACACCGCCGACTCGTCGACTGTGTCACCGCTGACGGAGGCCGCCTGGAGGCCGTTGATGGCTTTCCGCATATCCCCGTCGGCGGCGTAGACGAGCGCGTCCAGTCCGTCCTCGGTCAGTTCGATGCCCTCTTCGGCGGCGATGTTTCGGATTTCCTCGGCAACGGCGTCGTCGGCCAGCGGGGAAAACCGGAAGACCGCACAGCGGGACTGAATCGGATCGATGATCTGGCTGGAGTAGTTACACGAGAGGATAAAGCGGACGTTGTTCGAGAACTGCTCCATCGTCCGGCGCAGCGCCGACTGGGCGTCGCTGGTCAGCGCGTCGGCCTCGTCGAGGAAGATGATACGGTATTCGACGCCGCCGAAACTCGTCCGGGCGAAGTTCTTGATGCGGTCCCGGACTACGTCGATACCGCGCTCGTCGGAGGCGTTCAGTTCGAGGAAGTGCTCGCGCCAGTCCTCGCCGTACAGTTCGCGGGCGATAGCGGTTGCACACGTCGTCTTCCCCGTCCCCGCGGGGCCGGAAAACAGCATGTGGCTCAGGTCGTTGCGCGAGACGTAGCTCTTGAGTCGCCCGACGATGTTCTCGTGGCCCATCACGTCGTCGAGCGTCTGCGGGCGGTACTTCTCGATCCAGACCTCCTCGCGTCCCGCCCGCGACTCGGACTCGGCCTCACTCATGGACGATGGGAAGCGTGGGCCGGTCTTAAACCCCGCGTGATTCGACAGTCTCAGGTACGTCGGCGGAGTAGTCGGTGTATGTACGTCACCGTCGAAATCGCCGGCGAGGACACCCACGAACTGGAGGTGGACGCGGATGCGATCTACGCCGACCTGCTTTCGCCGGTCGACCTGAGCCCCCACGAGGTGTCAGTCCTCGTCGACGGCGAGCACGTTCCGACGGATCAGCCCGTCGAGCACGACCACGTTCGGGTCGTCAGGCTCATCAAAGGCGGCTGAACCGCCAAGCAGCGCCCGCTAACAGATATGCACGTCCGCACAGCGAACGCCGACGAGATACCGGCGGTCATGAATGTCCTCGACGGGGCGGTCCTCTCGATAGCCGTTGAAACCGTGCGAGCGGGTGCTGAAGACGGCGGCACACTCGTCGCAGTGTCCGGTGACGACGAGACGGACGGGCGCGTCCTCGGCGCACTCGTACTCGACGACACTCACATCGAGGCCGTCGCTGTCCGTCGGCGTCGTCGCGGGCAGGGTATCGGGACGGCGCTCGTCGAGGCCGCGCTCGACCGGCGAGATTGTGTCACCGCCGAGTTCGACGCTGACGTTCGGCCGTTCTACGAGGCGCTGGGGTTCGACGTGACGCCGCTCGCCGACGAAGCCGACCGCTTTCGTGGTGAGCGTGAGTAGTGGCCGCAAGTGCGCAAAGAGGGTGGAAACAGTTGACACGCCGTCGTAACATTTTTTAAATAGTTTCGAGAATGGTTTTAAAACGATGTCAGCAACTGTCTCTGAAAACGCGGTCGAAGCGCGGGGCGACCGCGTCGTCGCATACCTCATCGATTTCGCCATCCTGAGCGCCGTCGCGTTCGGGCTGTGGCTCGTCACATTCGTTCTCAACACGGTTCTCTCGGTCGGCGCGATGGCCGCCGCCTCACCCGAGAGTCCGGGCGCGATGGGCGGTGGATCGGTGATGGCTGCGGGGCTTCTGGGTATCGTCGTCAACTTCGCCCTCTGGCTCGCCATCGGCGCGGTACTCGTCTACTACTTCGGCTACTACGCCGAGACCAACGAGACAGTCGGGAAGCGGTCCCAGAACGTCGCGGTCGTCGACGAGACCGGGTCGCCGCCGAGCCAGCGTGACCGCCTGCTCCGAACGGCGGTACTGCTCGCCCCGTTCCCAATCATGCTCCTGCTCGGTGGTATTCTCGGCGGATTCGGGTTCGTCTTCGCGCTCGTTCTCATGGCCGGTTGGCTCCTCGTCGAAGCGGCCGTCATGTTCGTGAGCGACGACGCACAGCGCCTCGGTGACCGCGTGGCCGGCACGTACGTCGTCAGCACAACCAAGTGAGGTCAGACCAGCGGCTCGACCAGGTCCCGACCCGCCTCTAACAGGTCCTCGACGCGCTCCGCACTCGACGCCTCGGCGTACACACGGAGTTTCGGCTCCGTCCCGGACGGGCGGACCAGCACCCACGTCCCGTCTTCGAGCCGGATTTTGAACCCGTCGACGGTGTTAATGCCGTCGACAGCGACTCCCGCCAGCGTGTCTGGAAGTGCGGTTTCGAGGTCGGCGAGGACGGACTCCTTGCGGTCGTCCGGACAGTCGACGCTGATACGGTCCTGGTGGATTTCGCCGTGTTCGTCCAGCAATCGGTCGACACGAGCGTCAAGCGGTTCCTCGCGTTCGGCGGCGGCGGCGACCAGCGCCACCAGCACGCCGTCCTTGTTCCGCAGGTGGTCCGGCAGGCCGAAGCCGCCGGACTCCTCGCCGCCGAACAGCGCGTCGTGCTCGGCCATCGCCTCGGCGACCCACTTGAAGCCGACGGCGACCTCGTGGACGGACTGACCGTGGGCCTCGGCGACGCGGTCGACGATGCTAGAGGTCGAGACCGTCCGAACCACGTCGCCCGAGCCAGTTTCGAGCAGGAAGTCGTACATCGCGGCGAAAAACAGGTTCGGGTCCAGATAGCCCCGCTCGGGTGTGACGACGCCGATGCGGTCGGCGTCGCCGTCGTTGATGATTCCCAGCGTGGCGTCGCCGTCGCTGACTTCGCTGACGAGCCCCTCGGCGTTCTCCGCCGACGGTTCGGGCGACCCGCCGCCAAAGTCGGGGTCCTGTACGCAGTTGAGGCGTGTCACCTCGGCTCCGGCCGCTTCGAGCAGTGCGTCCGTGACGCCGCGGCCGCTCCCGTACAGCGCGTCGTAGGCGACTGACAGGCCATCGAGGTCGGTGTCGACGAAGTCCAGCGCGTGGTCGTGGAACGGCCCGATCAGGTCCTCCTCCGTTCGCTCGCCCCACTCGTCCTCGGGCAGCGGGTCGAGCACGGCGAGGTTCTCCTCGAAGGCGGCCGTCCAGTCCGGCAGCGCCGGCGACCCATCGCCGGGAATGAACTTCACGCCGTTGTACTCCGGGGGATTGTGGCTGGCCGTAATCTGGAGCGCCCCTGCGAGGTCGCGGTCTTTCACCGTCCAGGCGACAATCGGCGTCGGTGTGTCCCGGTCCGGCAAGAGCACGTCGAAGCCGTTCGCGCGCAGGACGTGTGCGAGTTCGTCAGCGAACCCGGGCGAGGTTTCGCGGGCGTCGTACCCGATGGCGACGGTCCCGCTTGCCCCGCGTTCCTGCAGGGTGGTGGCGACGGCCTGTCCCACCATCCGGATCCGCGGCTTCGTGAACACGTCCAGCGTCGCCCGCCAGCCGTCCGTCCCGAAGGCGATCGCACCTGCGTCGACATCCGCGTCGTTGTCCATATCTCGCGGTTCTCAGCCCCTCGACAAAAAATCACGCCCCATCGCAAAACTGTCACTTCACGGCTACCGACGGGAAGAGGTGAGCCTCGGCATCTGAGGCGGTATCGCTGCTAATTCTTCAATCGTTTCGGCGGCTCAGGTATCGAAGTCAGCTTCGGCGTCGCTGGATTCGACGAGCCGTTCCTTCTGTGCTCTGGAGTACTGCTTGATCTCGTACTCACGGCTCATCGCTTCGGACTGTGAGTCGAACGGCTCGACGTGGATCAGTTCGACCGGGGTTCGGCCGCGCGTGTACTTCGCGCCGTCGCCGGCGTCGTGTTCGCGGACGCGGCGCTCCACATCGGTCGTGTAACCGGTGTAAAACGTGTTGTCGCTACAGCGGAGGACGTACACGTGGTAAGGGCTCCGCGCGGTAGTCATCGCACGATGCTGGTGGCCCAGCGGGCCTCACACTTTTTGGGCGCGCTCTCTCGATACCTCGGCAATGCCAGCGTTCGCCGAGCAGTTGGGACACGCCCGGATATGTCCGCGTTCATCCGCGAACACTCGGGCGAACTGGTCTGAGACGTGCGCGCCGCAATGATCACATTCAGGCATCGTGTTCGTCGGCGACACCACCGCCGACGTATACGCGTACGCGCGTTGTTCTCATAGCTCTTTACCCAAATACTTGGGTATGCCTGCGGTTTGTGGGGGAGTCTATGTGCGCGCATCGTCGAGCTGTCTGGCGATTAGGCCGGCCTGTGTCCCGGCGGTGAAGCCGGCGTCGATGTTCACGACGGAGAGGGCAGTGCAGGACTGGAGCAGCCCCGAGAGGGCCGCCTCACCCTCGCCACCGTGGCCGTAGCCGGTCGAGACGGGCAGGCCGATGACCGGGACATCCACGAGACCGGCGACGACCGTCGGGAGCGCGCCCTCGCGGCCCGCCGCGACGATGAGGACGTCCTGGTCCCGGAAGCCATCGACCGCATCTATCGTCCGGGCGAGGCTGGCGACGCCGACATCGTCGATACGGGTCACGGTCGCACCCATCTCCTCGGCGATGAGTGCGGCCTCACCGGCCGGAACGGCGTCGGAGGTCCCCGCGGTGACAATACCGACTGACGCGTCCAGCGACGGCCGTTCGAACGCGGGCGTCGTCGCCACCAGCCAGTTCGAGCGGTCGTCCCACCGGACCGTCGCGTCCGGAGCGGTCTCGTCCAACTGTTCCCGAACGGCCGTCGCAGTGGACGTATCCAGCCGCGTCACGATAGCCCGGTCCGTCGTTTCGATAGCTGTCGCCGCCAAATCCGCCACTTCCGCCGGCGTCTTCCCATCTGCAAGGACGGCCTCAGGAACGCCGGCACGGTCCTCCCGGGCGGCGTCGAACCGACCGGCCCCGCTGGTCGCGTAGCCCGCAAGCGCCGCTTCGGCCTCTACCGGGGAGAGGTCACCCGCCGCAACCGAATCGAGTATGTCGCGCATAGGACCCATTCAGTGATACGGCCACTCCTATCCGTCGGTCCGAGACGAACGAATCGCCCGTTTCAGGGCCGACCTGTGCGAGCGCGCGTGAGCGACGCTCGACCGGAGTAACGCGACAATAGCCGTCCGGCGCAGCCGAAATGGCGTATTCTGATGGATCTATTCGGACACAAATGCGGATTTATAAGGGGTTATGTGTCGTATAATGCCTCAAACTGCCGGTAATAGGGTCGAGAGCGAACTAATTGGAGAAAGTATATAAGTAACCCCCGTCGATACCTCGTCTGTATGGCAGACCTAATCGTCAAAGCCGCCGTTAAGGAAGAGCTCAACGACATGAACGTAGCGTCCGACTTCTACGACGCACTCGACGAGGAAGTCGAAGAGCTGCTCCAGGACGCAGCCCGCCGAGCCGACGAGAACGACCGGAAGACGGTCCAGCCGCGCGACCTGTAAGGTCGTTTCAAGCAGTGTATTTTTTCGACGCAAGCCGACCAGCGACAGCTACTTCGATAGCGCTCGGACGGTGACGCCGTCAGTAGTGCCGACGTGGATTTCGTCGGCCACATCGACGAACAGCCCGTGCTCGACGACACCGGGGAGTGCGGCGAGGTCGCTGGCGAGCGCGGCGGGGTCGTCGATAGGGCCGAAATCACAGTCGAGCACGAGGTTCCCGTTGTCGGTGACGACGGGGCCGTCCTTGCGTTCTGCACACCGGAGCGTCGGGTCACCGTCCAAGTCCGCAACCGCCGTGGCGACCGTCGAGCGGGCCATCGGAAGTACCTCGACCGGCACCGGCACCGAGAGCCGCTCAGCCTCCTTCGTCGGGTCGGCGACGACGAGGAAGCGGTCGGCGCTCGCGTCGACGACCTTCTCCCGGGCGTGAGCCGCGCCGCCGCCTTTGATGAGATTGCCGTCGGCCACCTCGTCGGCCCCGTCGATGGCGAGGTCGACCGACACGTCGTCGAGGTCCGCGAGCGGAATCCCGCAGTCCCGGGCCAGCTGGCGGGACTGAAATGACGTTGGGACGCCGACGACATCGAGTCCTGCGTCGACCGCTCGCCCGATAGCGCGGATAGCGTGGGCCGCCGTCGACCCCGTGCCGAGGCCGACGACCATGCCGTCCTCAACGGTCTCGGCCGCCGATTCCCCCGCCGCCTGTTTCGCCGCATCAGAGCCGCCCTGTTTCATGTGCGGTGGGTCGACAGACGCGGACAAAACGTTTGTTCTCCCGGCCGCAAGCGTACGTATGACCGACTGCACGTACTGTGGCTCCCCGGTCGAGGACCACGACCCCGTCTACGTTAGCGAGACGCCCGACGGGAAGCCGACAGCGCAGTTCTGCAACTACGGCTGCCTCTCGGCTCACATCGACGAAGCGGGGCTGACGACCGGGACCGCCTGTGAGTGGTCGCCGACGCAGTAGCGGAGCGGCGTCGGCACTACCGGCCCGCAGTACCTGTCTGATGCCGGATGGATTTTAGGGGCGGCCCGCCCCAGAGAGCAGTAATGACACAGTTCGGAACGAGCGGGATTCGGGGTCCCGTCGGCGAGACAGTCACGACCGAGGTGGCGCTCTCGGTGGGGCGGGCGCTTGGCATCGACTGCGAGCGGGTTGTCGTGGGTCGGGACCCGCGAGCGAGCGGCGAGTACTTGCAAGCGGCGCTGGTGGCAGGACTCCGTGAGAGCGGCGTCGACGTGGTCGACCTCGGCGGCGCGGCGACGCCGACTATCGGCCGGGCGGTGGCGTGGCAGGACGCCGACGCCGGCGTCGCAGTGACGGCGAGCCACAACCCGCCCCAGGACAACGGTATCAAGCTCTGGCAGCCCAGCGGGCAAGCCTTCGACGCGGCCCTGCGGGAGACGATTGAACAGCGACTGGACGAGGATGCGTTCCAGCCAGCGGCGTGGGACGAGAGCGGCGACAGCGAGTCCTGGGACGCCGGCCAGCGCCACGTCGAGGCGCTGGTCGCGGAAGTCGGCGAGACGGACCTCGACAGCCACGTCGTCGTCGACCTCGGCAACGGCGCGGGCCGGGTCAGCGTCGACGCACTCACCGAACTGGGCTGTTCCGTCGAGACGCTCAACGGCCAGCCCGACGGCGCGTTTCCCGGTCGCCCCTCGGAACCGAAAGCCGAGAACTGCGAGTCCCTGGCGACGCTGGTGGCCGAATCCGACGCCGACCTCGGCATCGCACACGACGGCGACGCCGACCGGATGCGGGCGGTTTCGGCCGACGGGACCTTCCTCTCGGGCGACGTGTTGCTGGCCGTGTTCGCCCGTACTGCGGCGTCACCGGGCGATCGGGTCGCCGTCCCGGTCGATACGAGCCTCGCCGTCGAGGACCACCTCAGCGACATCGACGTGGCCGTCGAGTACACTCCGGTCGGGGACGTGTACGTCGCCGAGGCCGCGAGCGAGGACGGGGTCGCCTTCGGCGGCGAGCCGAGCGGCGCGTGGATCTGGCCCGAGCGAACGCTGTGTCCAGACGGGCCGCTGGCGGCCTGTACCGCCGCGGCACTGGACGGCGAGCGCCCGCTGGGTGACCGCGCCGACGACGTGCCGGAGTACCCCATCCGCCGGGACAGCGTCGAAACCGACCAGAAGGAAACCGTGATGGACCGGGTTCGGGAGACAGTGACCGCCGCCTACGACGACGTGACGACGCTCGACGGGGTCCGGGTCGACCTCGGCGATGCGTGGTTCCTCCTGCGGGCCAGTGGGACCCAGCCGCTCGTTCGGATCACCGCCGAAGCCCGTGACGCGGACCGCGCTGACGCGGTGTTCGAGGAAGCACGGACACGCCTGACAGATGCATTAGCATAGCCGCTGAAACGCCTGTGCAGTAACACAGCGGTTGGTAGCGAGTGCAGCCGGCGAGGAAAACGTCCCCGCAACCGTCAGGTCACAGGGCGGCAGTTCCTGACCGGTTCTATCCGCGACGTGTGGACCGGGCCTCACGGACGTCTGCCCCGTCGCGAATCTTGTCCTCGCACTGCGGACAGACCCTGGGCTTTTCGACCCCGTTCGGCGTGAACACACGCGCATAGTCAGCCGTTACAAAATTACCGCAGTTCTGGCATTCCGGCATACAACCCTGTATGTGGGTCATACCCTCTTAATTGTTGTTGGTCTGGTAAGAGTTGGCATACGGGGTGTTGGCGTCGCTGCCGGGTGAAAACACCGTTTCGTTCGAGAGAGGGGAACGGCATCGAGGTACTCGATGGGCGAAGTAGTGTCGGCCGGCTGCCACAATTTCATCGAAGGAGCGGCGGATTCAGGAGCGCGTGTCCGGTTACTCCTCGAAGGAACTGGTGATGGTTCCGTCCTCGGACAGTTCGATGACACCGTCGAAGAGTTCCCGGAACGCCGCGACCGTCTCCTCGTCGTGGACCTCGTCGGCGAGGTGGAACATCCCGACAGCGTCGTACTCCGCAAGCAGGTCGAGGATGTCTTCGACGGCCGAGAGCGCGCCGTCCTCGTCGGCGTAGTAGATGAGTTCCGTCAGGGAGTCGAACGTTACGCGGAGTTTCCCGTCGTGTTCCTGCAGGAACGTCTCGGTCTCCGAGACGATGCCGGACAGGTCATCCGGTGCAGAAACGTACCGAACGCCCTCGGAGCGGCGACGGGTGTAGCCGCGTTCGACCGACAGCGTGTCGAGGATAGTCGCCTTCGACTCGTCGACCTCGTAGTACTCCAGTTTCTGCTTGACCTCCCGGGCGGTGGTCCGGGTCGAGATGACGAGCATCGAATCCGTGTCGGTCGCGAGGAAATCCGTGTCGAGTCGATCCGTCTCGCCGGTACTCGGATGCAGGAGCAGTACCCCTGTGCCACCCGGAACGGTCTCCGGTGCGTTGTCGATAGCCAGCGTATACTCCATATGCACATCAAGGAGAGTGGCACCCAATTAAGTGTGCGGGTCGCGGTCAGAACACGCTGTCCGCCGTCGCAGCCCCGACCACGCTGAAAATCGCACCGACGATGATCGCTTTCAGGGTCGTCAGGGCGACGGTCGTCGGCGTCGGGTCCGGCAGAATTCCGCCGTCGACGAGAAACGTGTCCGGGGCGGTCAATGCTGTCGCGAGGATAGCGACCGAGCCGAACGCCACAATCATCAGCGAGACGAAGCGGACTGGAATACCTGCCACCTCAGCCTCTGTGTCGATGTCCCGGCCGGCGTCAGCCTTGTACAGCGCCCCGTAGCCGATAGCGAACACGATACCGACGACGACTACCGCGTGATACCAGGACATATTCTCGGCCAGCACCCATACCTCTTCGGTCACGACGAACGGCCCCGCGAGCAGGAACCCCCCGACGAGCTGCTGGGCAGTGTCCGCGACGCGATATCGGCGTCGAGCCATACGGGGTTGCCGTGCCGTCAGTACGAAAGCCTCCCGGTCCACCACTGTCCGACAGGAGCCACGCCCGGTCGCCGCGGGGCGGTTCACGGCCGTCATTCTCGTTTCAACTGGACCGAAATTACGCTGCCGTCTATCGGTTTCCATGTGAAGCGAGGGGGTACAGCGGCTGGGAGCTGACGGAAAATCGCGACATCATCGGCTGATTCGGGCCACAAATAAAAACGTTTCGTCCCGCAGTTGAGAGGTCGAGCGGACCGCGACCGCTTACGTCGTCCGGAAGGCCCGGTCACCGGCGTCGCCGAGTCCCGGAACGATGAACCCGTCCTCGTCGAGTTCGTCGTCGATAGCGACGCTAATGATGTCTGCGTCCGACTGGGACTCCGAGACGCGGACGATGCCCTCCGGCGCGGAAACCGCAGCCAGAACGAGCAGGTTCTCCGGTTCGGTCTTCTCTGAGGTGATGTAGTCGAGCACCGTCGTCATCGTCGACCCGGTCGCGAGCATCGGGTCCGCGATGATGACGGTGTCGTCTTCGGTGATCTCGGGCAGTTTGACGTACTCGACGGAGATCGGGAACTCGCCGTCGTCGTTCATCCCGGCCGCCTCGTCGCGGCTGGCGGAGATGACGCCCTGTCTGGCCCGGGGGAACGCCTTCAGCAGCCCCTCCACGAACGGCGTCGCGGCGCGGAGGACGTTGACGATGACCACGTCGTCGAGCCCCTTGACCCGCTCGCCCATCGTGGTGGTCAGCGGCGTCTGGACCTCGGTGTACTCGGTTTCCATCCGACCGTCGATGATCTCGTACCCGCAGATGCGGCCGAGGCGGACCAGCCCCTTCCGAAAGGCGACCTGCTCGGTCTCGACATCCCGGATCTTCGTCAGTTCGTCTTGCGCCAGCGCGTGCGTGACGACGGAGGCGTCGCCGCGCTGTTCAATTGGCATGGGGAGGGATAAATCTGGGATGTATTAAGTATCTTGGAAAGAACGCATATACGAGTGTTAAAATAATATATATTATTATAAGTAATTACTTGTGAAAATGTTAAAATATTTTCATTGCGTTCTAATATATCTACCAGCTGGCATTAATATAACGGTTGAACATTAAGTACCTCTCACCCTCGCCGGGTTCCATTATAAGATATGAAGGTCTACCTTTGAAGTTCCATTGATCCTGGAGACCATCAGTGTCAACATAACTATTGGCGTAAAGATCACCAAGAGAATCATCTGATTCTAATGAACCATTACCTGGCTTTGACATTTCACCAGTCGAATAAAACGAGACTCTTGACTTGTTTGAAGGGGAAGCATCTCCTGCTATTTTTACTGCATTCTCTAAGTCAGAAGGTCCTTCCCAGCCATATATATCTATTGTGACATATGATCCATCCAGATCGAAGTCTTCGTCTGGTGCACAAAATAAGACAAATGCTGATACTTGACCGCCAATTGTATACGTATCAGTCTCGTTTTGAACAGCACCTACGACCTCAAATTTTAACGACTGCAATCCTTGCTTTAGTTTATCTTTAGTAGATGGTGTACCCGGATTTATATTCTCTATGGCCGTCCAAGCGTTTCCGTAATCCTCTTGATCAACATCTCCTCTCAAAGCATCATCCTCCGTATCCACATCATCCTGCGCTTCAGCCCACGATTTCCCACCCCGGAGTACATCAGTGGGCGTCCGGTCATCAACAACATTGAACCCATAGTAGACTTTGGTTCCATTGTGCTCAGTAATCTCGATCTGGCGCTCGTATTTGTTCGATGATGCAGATGCATTTCCTGCTGAAGCGACAACGGCACTACCACCTGCTACACTTCCGACAACTTTCTTAAGATAGTTTCTCCGACTTTCGGATGGTGTTTCTCTCACATGATCCAGTGAACTAGACAAATTAATAAAATTACCGAATTAATCACTTATCGCACTCGATTGAGCACATGATGTAGTCTTTAAATAAACTGTTACGAATTCCTCATCGGTCCAGACCGTTTATATACATCAGAACACTACTTGGTGTCCAGTTCGTCGAGAAGCGTCCGGGCGGCTGCAGCCGACGACGGCGGGCCACGAGCCGTGATGAGGTCGCCGTCGACCGTGACGCTGGTGTCGGCGTCGAGTTCGGCGTCCCAGTCAGCGCCGACAGCCTTCACTTCGTCTTCGACCCAGTACGGGAGCTTCCGGCCGTCGGGGAGCAGGTCGTTCTCGTCGACGATGCCCTCCTCCCAGGCGTTCGGGAAGCCGGTGATCGAGCGGCCGTCGGCGAGGAACTCGCCATCAGTGTTTCTGGTGAACGCCAGAATCCCGACCGTGTGACAGACGACGAGCGCTTTGCCGTCGTCGCCGGCGACGCTCTCGCACAGGAGTTCGCGGGCGTGGACGTCCTGCGTGATATCCCACTCCGCGCCGTGGCCACCGGGGAACACGACGGTGTCGTAGTCCTCGGCGTCGGCCTGTGCCAGCGGGATCGGGTTGTTCAGGCGCTCGTCGGTCTCGTGGACCTCCCGAACGTGCTCCGAGAGGTCTTCGCCGACTTCTTCCGGGTCGACGGAGCGTTCGTCAAGCACCGGCGGCTCGCCGGTCGGTGTCGCCACCGTGATATCCAGACCGGCGTCCGAGAGTGTTGTCAGCGGCTCGATGCATTCTTCGCCCCAGTACCCGTGTTCGCTTACGACGAATAGTGCGGATGGCATCATACAATCGTTCGCGTGCAATCCTTATAAGCGGCCGTTCGGTGTTGAGCGAAGCGGGCCGAGCGGGCGGGTCGCTATGCAGTGGCAGCACGTCGTCTGCGTGCCGGTATCGAGGGCTGGGGAGGAGTAGGGCGGGTAAGTATCATGTCTACCGCCATGGCGGAAACGTTTAACCCTACTGAGCAGCAATCCGCTGTGTACAGATGGACAGCCCACTGCAGCAGGTCCCGCGGCTGTCATAGACCGATCTATTATACCATGGCAGACATCGAAGAGAGCGTTTCAGGATTCAAGACGAAAGGCGGCTGGGTCGACATCGTCGAGCACGGCGAGCGCATCACGCAGGCGCTGAAAGACATCGCTTCGAACGAGGATGTCGACGACGACGCCCTCAGTGAGTTCGACGAGTGGCGACCGAAAAGCCACGAGCGACTGGACGAGGACGTCAACGAGAAAACCGCGGACCAGGCGAGCGTCGCCGAAGGCAAGGGGGAACAGGCCGGCAAAGGGCCGGACGAGGACCTCCAGACCGCCGGCGAGAAGCTCAGCGAGTCCTACGAGAACCTCGACGAACCGGACGAGGCGATGGAGCGCTGGAGCGAGTCCGTCGACTACGTCGCCCGGGCGGCCGACTCCGCCAGCCGGAAGGCCCTGCGGAAGGTCGAGGACACCGTCTACCGCAACGTGATGACACAGATCGCGCCCTACTACTTCGACAACGACCTCATCAGCGCGAACCTCCGCCGCGTCGGCGACGGCGACCGCCCCGAGTACGTCTTCGAGGTCAACGTCAACGACGACGACCTGAAGATGCGCGTCTCGAACAAGCTCGCCGACTTCGAGCAGGCCGTCGACCGCTGGCACGTCGACACCGAGAAAGTCACCGACGCTGTCGAAGCGGCGGAGGGTGTGGATGCGACAGAGCCGGGGGAAGAGACCGATGCGAAGACGAACTAAGCTCGCCGCCGGGCGAGCGGCATCGGCTTCCAGCATCGCCGACGCAAAAACGAACTAAGGCGGCGCTCTGCCGCCGGCATCGGTTTTGCGTCCGAGAGGCGAAGACGAACGAAACGCGAGCGTGGCGCTGCAGACAGTCAGATAGCGTCGTCGGGGTCGTGTTTCTCGGCCATCCGCGTCGCTTCGGTCGCGTACTGCGCCTGGAGGTCGCCGTCATCGACAGACCCGAGGTTGTCCGGGTCCGCGTCGACGGCAGCTGTGGTCTCTCGCACGTCGGAAAACGAGGTCAGGGCGCGCTCCTTGCGGAAGTACTGTTCGCCGTCTGGCGTCGCGTACGTGAGGATGATGAGGTTCTGTTCGTCGTCGGAGTACGTTCGTTCGACCAGCCAGACGCGGACAGTCTCTTCGGAGGCGGACATACGGGATTGAACTACGCACTGGCACCTGAACGTTTGCCTGTGACGCCCGCGTCAGTGTCGGCAGTCGGCCTCACAAGGGCGCGCGAACGGTAGGCTCATTGCAGGCCGGAGCAAACGCCGTGACAGATGGTCGCGACGAGTACGATTGCGACGCTTGTTGTCGCGTCAGCCGCGAGTCTGTTCATGGCCTGGGCCATCGGTGCCGGGTCGTCCGGGTCCACTCCGTTCGCGCCGGCCGTCGGTGCGAACGCGATCTCGGTGATGCGGGCCGGGTTCTTCGTCGGCATCCTCGGGCTGGCCGGCGCGGTCCTGCAGGGGGCCAACGTCACGGAGGCTGTCGGGAGCGAACTCGTTCTGTTCCCGAGCGGCGGCGGCCTCTCGGCTATCGCCGCCATCGTCGCCCTCATCACCGCGGCGGTGCTGGTCGCCATCGGGATTTTCACTGGCTACCCCATCGCGACGGCGTTCACCGTCACCGGTGCGGTGGTCGGCGTCGGACTGGCGATGGGCGGCCAGCCGGCGACGGCCAAATACATCGAAATCGTCTCGCTGTGGGTCCTGACCCCCTTCGTCGGCGGGGGCATCGCCTTCGGGACGGCGTGGTCGCTCCGGCACGAGGCCACCACCGAAGAACGGCTCGTGCCGCTGCTGGGCGGGCTGGTCGGTGTGATTCTGGCGAACATCGAGTTCGTGCTGCTGGCACCGGGTAACGAGCAGGCATCGGTGGCCAGCGCCGTCGCGCAGGCGGCCGGGACGCCGATGGTCCCGTCGATAGTCGTCGTGACGCTTCTCATCGGGGTGCTCGCCGGTGGACTGCTGTATCTGGATATCAGAGCGGATGCGGCCGCCGGGCAACGGCACTTCCTGCTGGTGATGGGCGGGCTCGTGGCCTTCTCCGCCGGCGGGAGCCAGGTCGGTCTGGCGCTGGGGCCGCTGGTCCCGCTACTCGGGGAAGGGCCGACGGCAGCCATCCCCATCACCGGAGTCCTGTTGTTCGGCGGGCTCGGCCTCCTCATCGGGTCCTGGACGGGCGCGCCGCGGATGATCAAAGCGCTGGCACAGGACTACTCCTCGCTCGGGCCGCGCCGGTCTATCGGCGCGCTGATTCCGAGCTTCATCATCGCGCAGGCAGCCGTCTTCTTCGGCATTCCGGTGTCGTTCAACGAGATCATCGTCTCCGCTATCGTCGGCTCCGGCGCGGCCGCCGGCGGCGGCGAAGTCAGTCGAGAGAAGATGGGCAAGACGGTGCTGGCCTGGATCGGGTCGCTCGCGCTGGCGTTCGGACTGAGCTACGGCCTCTTCTGGATTATCGACGCACTCCTCTGACTCGCTTAGCGACCCCAGACGTAGCGACTCACGGCCTCGTTGACGCGGGTCGAGAGCCGGCCCATCCAGGCCTCGGGCGAGATACGCTCGATGTCCCGCTGGTCGACCTCGATGCGGTCGTCGCCGAAGGGGTCGTGGGGCTGTTCGTCCGCAGTTTCGTCGACGGCGTCGACGACGACGGTCATCGAGCAGCGGCCGCAGGCTTCGGTGTCTTTCGCCATGATTGTTGGTGATTAATTCGGAGGCCAGCGTCAAAAACCTGCCGCGGCGGTCGTGTACGGCCCGTGAACGACCGTCGGCTGACCGACGCGCTTAAGACGCCGACACGGCATCGGCATGGTATGAGCTACCGCGGCATAGGGCCGGTGCGAACTAAACGCCCACGCGGCTCGACACGATGAGCGAGGAAACAGAGCCCGGGCCGGTCGAGGAACCCCCGGACTACGGTGCGGACGACTGGGAGGACCCCGTCACTGGGGCGGTCCCGAAATCGGAGCTGCCCGACGAAATCATCGAGGAAGTCCCACACTGGACAGACGACCCGTACTTCGACCGGGTGAGCGACCGCCTGATGTACAACTACACGCTGGAACGGGACCACCGGCTCCGTGGCGAGCGCTGGGACCTCTACGGCGAGATGCGGATCCTCAATCAGAAGCAGTTCTTCCACCCGGCGCTGTCCTACGGCGACCACGAGTCAGAGGAGTACCTCTATGCTCGCCGCGTCACCCGGCCGACGGTTGGCGAACTGAAGCGGCTGGTCGAACTCGGCCACGACCTGGCCGACGAGCGCGTGACCGCCAACGAAGAGCATTACCGCACCGACTTCACGTTCGTCCTCGTCGCCGACGAACTGCCCGAGGAAGTCCGGTCGTTCGTCGAGGGCCAGCGCGAGCGCACGCTGTTGAAGTACGGCTACTACGGCCATTACGAGGTCAATCTGGGCGTCGTCGTTCCGGACGAGCAGGAAGCCGTCGCCGGCGAGGCCGCCGACGTGGTCGAGGCGTTCGTCCTCTGGGAAGACGTGACCCAGCCCGAGGAAGGGGTGCTCTCGCGGCTCGCCAAGCGGTTCTGGAAATGACGCTCGGGTAGCAGTCGCTGTCAGTGCCGAAAAAACGGAGAAGTGATCGGTTGCGTCAGTCGTCGCTCGGTTCGACGGCACCGCCGCCGTAGCTCTCGCGGACGGTGCTGATGTTGTCGTACCCCTTCTTGACCAGCGCCAGAGCGAGGCCGATGAGGGTCAGTGCCAGAAGCGTCTGGATAATCGTTGCGAACAGTTGCACACCGCTCGCACCGCCCACGATAATCGTCTGGTAGATGTTCTGGTAGAACGCGAGCCAGCCGAGGCCGAGCACGGTTATCGCCACCATGACGGCCATCGGTACGCCCGTGGAGTACAGCTGTTTGCTCTTGTCCCAGTTAGCCAGCCAGACCGTCGCGGTCAGCAGTGCGAGCGCGGCCAGCAGCTGGTTCGCACCGCCGAACAGCGCCCACAGGACGACCCACTGGCCGGAGATGACCATCACGTACGCGAGGACACACTGGATGATCGGGTTCGTGTACCGACCGCGGCCGAGTTCGCCCAGCGTCGAACGGATGCCGCCGCCCACGTCGAGGCCAGTCGACGTCTGGCCGGCCGGCAGGCCGACGATCTCTTCCATCATGTAGCGGCCGAGCCGGACAGCCGTGTCAGTAGACGTAAGCAGGAAGCTCACGAGGACGAGCGCCATGAACGGCGCGCCGAAGGACTGTGGGAGGCCGAGGCTCGTCAGGATGATGCCACCACCGGTCGCGAAGTTCGGCAGCGCCGCGCCGATACCGCCCGCGGGGTCGGGGAAGCCGGCGACCGCGAGCGTCGACAGCGCGACGGCCGCGAGCAGCCCCTCGCCGAGCATCCCGCCGTAGCCGATGAGGCGGGCGTCGGTCTCCTTATCGAGTTGCTTCGCCGTCGTCCCGGAGGAGACCAGCGAGTGGAAGCCGCTGATGGTTCCACAGGCGATGGTGATGAACAGCAGCGGGAACAGCGGGTACAGGCCCGCACCCTCGACGCCCCAGAAGCCGTTGAACGCACCCAGCGAGCTGTCGATGACCAGCGGCTGGCTCGACGAGCCGAGGATGGTCCCGACGATAATGGCGAGCAGCGCGCCGCCGACGCCGGTGTACAGCAGGAACGAGGAGAGGTAGTCACGCGGCTGGAGCAACACCCACACCGGGAGCGCGCTGGCGACGGCGGCGTAGGCCATGATGACCGGTATCCACGCCGCAGTGTTGCCGCCCAGTGCGCTCGCGCCAGGCACCCAGGAACCGCTCCCGCCGAGCAACACGATGACGGATATCTCCGCGGTCCGTTCGGCCGTCGGCTCGAACAGGGCAATCGGGAACTGAATCCCGGCGTAGACGCCGGCGAAAACGCCTGCGACGAACAGGACTGTGCCGGGGATGAACGGGCCGTTGAGCTGGTAAAGGTACACGCCGAACGCCAGCGCGAGGACGATGTAGACCAGCGACGCCGTCACCACCTCGGGATAGGCGTTGAACACGATCCCGACCACCAGCGCGAACACTGCGACGACGAGGATAATCGTCAGGAACGCGAACCACAGCAGCATGTTCTTCCCGCCCTCGCCGACGTACTCACCGACGATGTAGCCGATGGACTTCCCTTCGTGTCGGAGCGACCCCGACAGCGAGACGAAGTCGTGGACGCTGCCCATCAGCGGGTTGCCGATGGCGATCCACAGCAGTGCGGGAACCCACCCCCAGATGGCCCCCGCAGTAATCGGTCCGACAATCGGTGCCCCACCCGCGATACTGGAGTAGTGGTGACCCAGCAACACCGGTTTCTTCGACGGGACGTATTCCTGCCCGTCTTCGTACTTGTGTGCCGGAGTCTCGTTGGCGTTGTCGAGTTCGAGGAACCGCGCGAGGTACTTCGAATACCCCAGGTACCCCACGCTGAACGTCACCAGTACTGCCAGGACGATCCAGATTACCTGTGTCATGTATGTGCATGAATGGTAACCAACATCAAGCTATTAATAGTTATTATATATTTCTTATATATCTCAAATCCGTCAGAATACGCTCGGTCACACGGCTTCGACTATCAACGAAAATCTAATATCTGATTACTTATCGGTTATGCGCGGCCCACACATGAGCGGCGGGTCGCCGGCTCAGACGAACGTCGGTGCCTCGGCGTCCGTCTCGACGTCGAATTCGGCGGCGACATCGTCGAGCAGGTCGCCTTTCACCTCCGCCGTGCGGGTCGTGATTTCCGCGACCAGCGGCGGGTCGAGCGTCTCTCGGACCTCCTGAAGCCGCTCGTTCTCAGTGGCGACGCGGTCCCTGAGATAGCGGGCCCCGCGGCCGTTTTCGTCGGGGTCCGGTTCGGGCGTGAGCTTGTTCGCGACGAGGCCCCGAACCGAGAGGTCGCGCTCACGCATCTCGGCGATGGCGCGCCGCGTCTCGTTGACCGAGAGCTGGTCGGGATTGAGCACGAGGAAGAAGGCGGCGTCGGCCTGGAGCGCGCCGCCGGCGAACTCGAAGAACTCCTTGCGGTCCTGCAGGCGGGCAAGCACCGGGTCGCCGTCCATGACGCGCCGGGGCTCGTTGCTGCCGATAGCGGCCTTCTCGAAGAGGTCGATGCTCTTCTCGCGTTTGTGCATCAGCCGGTCGATCCACCCTTCGAGGAACTCCGGCAGGCCGAGCAGGCGGAGCGTGCTGCCGGTCGGGGAGGTGTCGAAGACGACCCGGTCGTACGGGTCGGCGTTGCGCATCACGTCGACGAAGCGGTCGAACAGCGCCGACTCGTAGGCCCCCGGCGTCTGGTGGGCCATCTCGAGTTGCTGGTTGATCTCGTTGACCATCGCCGCCGACACCTGCTCGGAGAGGTCGTTGCGGATGCCGTCCAGGTGGCGCTGAGCCTCGGTCTCCGGGTCGATCTCCATCGCGTCGAGGCCGTCGACGCCCTCGACGGACTCCGGGTCGTCGCTGAACGACTGGTCGAACACGTCGGTGACGGAGTGGGCAGGGTCCGTCGAGACGACGAGCGTATCCAGGCCCGCGCGTGCGGATTTCACTCCGTACGCACAGGAGACGGTGGTCTTGCCGACCCCGCCCTTGCCGCCGAAGAAGACGAACGGCTCCATCAGAAGTGGTACTGCTGTCCCTTGCGTTCGATGTACGAGCCCCGGTCCCACAGCCGCCGCTCCCAGGCCTCGAAGGTGTCTTCGAGGTACGGCAGCAGTTCGGCGGTGTAGTACGACACCGGCGAGGGGATGCCGAAGGCGTCGGGGAAACAGGCCAGCATGAACGCGTCCTCGATGTCCTCGGCCTCCTTCTCGATTTTCTCGTAGGCCGGATGCGTTATCATGCCGTGGTACAGCCCGCGGGCCCACTCCCGCAGCGTCCGGCGAAAGCGCTCGATTCGGTCGGCCAGTTCCATCGTGGGTCGTGTGTGCGAGAGGCACGGAGTAAAAGCTGTCGCAGTTACCCGTCGACAGCGCCCATGCGTATGGCCGGACGCGGTCGTGTTTGACTACTGGAAACGAGGCGCGATTTGAAGGGAGCCGGCCCACAACGGGAGGTATGCGCGACACCATTCCCGTCACGATTCTCTCCGGGAGCCTCGGGGCCGGGAAGACGACGCTGCTGAACCACCTGCTGACCGAGGCCGGCGACCGCGACATCGCCGTCCTCGTCAACGATATGGGGACGGTCAACGTCGACGCCGAACTCATCGCGGAAGGGTCGGAACTGGACGTCGACGACGGCGTCGCGGAGCTATCCAACGGCTGTATCTGCTGTGAACTGCAGGACGACCTCGAAACGGCGGTCGTCCGGCTGGCGAACGACCGGGACTTCGACGCGCTCGTCGTCGAGTCCTCTGGCATCTCCGAGCCGGCACCGGTAGCGCGGCTGTTCACTACCGAGTCGCGCGTGGCCGCGCTGTATCGGGTCGACACGCTCGTGACCGTACTGGATACCCGACTGTTTCTCGACTCATTCGCCGGCGAGACGCCGGAGCGCCGGGGGGCCGTGGAAGCGAGCGCCGATGGGGATACCACCGACGCAGCGGCCGCCGACGCCGACCGCCCGCTCTCGGATTTGATGGTCGAACAGGTCGAACTGTCGAACCTCGTTGTGATGAACAAGACGGACCTCTGTACGGACGCGGAACTGGACGAAGCCGAAGAGTTGGTACGGGCGCTCCAGCCCGACGCCGAGACCATCCGAACGACCTTCTCAGAGGTCGCTCCCGACCGGCTGTTCGACCGCAAGCTGTTCGATCAGACCGAAATCAACGACCTGCCGGGCTGGAAGCGAGCGCTGGCCGACGCTGGGCATAGCCATGGCGAAGACGGCCACGACCACGGTGTCGAGGGTGATGCAGACGACACCGGCCACGGACACGACGGCCACCACCATCCCGAGGACGTGTACGGCGTCACCTCCTACACCTACCGCCGCCGCCGGCCGTTCCACCCCGACCGGCTCGCCGACGTGCTGCGGGACCTCCCGTCGGGTGTCGTCCGCTCGAAGGGCACCGTTTGGCTGGCGGGCACCGAGCGCCGCGTCGTCATCGGCCAGGCCGGCCCCTCGATACGGGCCGAAGCACAGGGACCCTGGATCGCGAGCCTGCCCGAAGTCGAGCGGGATATGTACCGCTCGAACCGGCCGGAACTCGACTGGCACGACGAACACGGCGACCGCCGGACTGAACTGGTGTTCATTGGAACAGACTACGACGAAGACGCCCTTCGGACGGCGCTCGACGACGCGCTCGTCACGGACGAGGAATGGACGGACAGCGAGTCGCTCACGGGGCCGTTCCCGGCAGAACAGGGGGATGAGACGGTTATCCGGAGCCCTTAGCAGGCGCAGTCACGACCGGCCGCACGCTCGAACCGCATCTCCTCGCCGCAGTCCGGACAGACCGGTTCGCCCTCCAGTTCGACATCCCTGATGCGAACGCCGCAGTCGTCACACCAGTACGCCCCCTTGGACCCGTCGTCCGGCCGGGACTTCGTGTCCGACTGTGACGTGAGTGCGTCCTTGACGCTGTCGAGGATGCTCATGATCGTATATTGAAATTACGGCTACTAAACGTACCGTGGTTGTGTGCAGTCGTCTCACGACCAGCGCCGAACGGGCCGGATGCGCCGTCGCCGGCTCACGCACCGGGTACGTCGGCCGCCAGGTCTTCGATAGCCCGCTCTAGCTCGTTGCCGCGCTTCCAGACGGCGATGCGGTCGGCAAAGGGGAGCGGCAGGTTCAGCGAGACGGTCGAGCGCATCGTGAGTCGAGACCCGTTCTCTTCCGGCGTGACAGTAATCTGCGTCTCCAGATGGTCGAAGGGGCCGACCTCGCCCTCGGCGGTGTACCGGAGCCCGTCGTCCCGCGATTCGAAGCGCAGCGGGACCGACATCCCGGGGCCGGCGGCAGTAACCAGGGTTCCCGTATCAGTCTCTTCGACGGCCGTCACCGTGAACGTCCCCTCCGCCGCGACGACCGCCTCCGGCGAGAGCGTGCGGTGGACAGCCGGCGGCCGCGCCATCACGAACCGAGAGCGTTCGACCTCGCGCATACCAGTCCACATGCGTACCGGGGTAGTAAATCACAGGGCCAGCGGAGCCGAGACGGCAACCAGCAAGACAGCGAAGCCGATACCGATGTAGATGAGCCGCTGAAATCGGAGTTCCGGGGCGATCTGTACCCAGGGCGGCGGGGCCGTCCAGACCAGACGGTGGTACGCGACGGCGGAGACAGCGACGGTGCCGGCTGTCGCAACGGTCAGGCCGGCCCACACTGGCAGCCCGTACGCGAGGCCGTACAGCGGGCCGACGGAGAACAGCAGCATCACCGCCGTCGCGGTACAGACGAGAAACGGGACCGGGTCGACCGGGTCCCCATGACGGTTTTGAACGTTCATACGCCCGTGTTGGGCTCCGAGCGTGTTTAGTTGCGCGACTCGACCGCGCCCGGCCGGAGCGGACAGGACGGGCACGCCGGGCACTGCCAAAGAGCTAAGGGGCGTCCCGTCCGTGTTCGTGGGCATGAGCGACGCGGACGGGTTCGAGGAGGGGGCGAGCGGGTCGCAGGGTGACCCGCGGGTACTCATCGCGATGAACGTCGTACTCTCGACGGTGTTTGCGGCCACTATCGTCTGGGGGCTGAGCGTCATCGGCGCGGCGGAACTGACGGCTATCAACGTCGCGACCGGCGCGATACTGCTGTTCGCACTGACCTATGCCATTACGCTCCAGTAGCGGGCCAACGGAACGATCGCGACGCTCGGCTTACTCGGGGTCGTACGGGTGGACGTCGTCCACCGCGGGCGCGCCGACGACGAGCGTCCGTACTGATTCGGTCGCCGACTCGGGGTTGTGCGCCCGCTGGGGGCTGTCCGGTTCGACGACGAACGCCTCGTCTTCGCCGACCTCGTAGGTCTGCTCCGGCGTCTCGACGGCGAGCGTCCCCGAGAGGACGTAGAACAGTTCCTCCTGATTATCGTGGTAGTGGTACGCGAGCGGGATATCCTCGCCGGGAGCGACCTCGTAGACGTTCACGGCCGCGTTTTCGAGACCGGCCGCGTCACTGATGGAGCGCTGGACACTGGGTCGGTCCGGTGTCGGCTCGATGTCGTCGACCGCGAGGTGGTGATAGCCCATACCACTACTGTCGACGGCGACCGAGGTAAAACGACTGCTACCGACTGGAATCAGTCCGTGGCCTCTTCGGCGTCGACTGACTCTGTTTCGTCGGTTTCGAGGCGGACAACGCGAGCCTTCATGATGCGCGTGTTCTCGACCTGTTCGACACGGATTTCAACACCGTCGTAGGTGATGGTCTCGCCCTCCTCGACCAGTCGGCCCGCCCGGTTGAAGATGAAGCCGGCGATGGTCTCGAACTCCTCGCCTTCGGGCAGTTCAAGGTCCAGTGCCTCGTTGACCTCCTCGATGTTGACCTCGCCTTTGACCGTGACCGTGTCGTCGTCGACGTACTCGATCGGCTCTTCCTCTTCGCCTTCGAGTATCTCGCCGACAATCTCCTCGGTCAGGTCCTCCATCGTCACCAGCCCCTCGGTGGTCCCGAACTCGTCGATGACGATGACCATGTGGAGGCGCTCGGCCCGCATCTCGGTCAACAGGTCGTCGACGTTCTTCGATTCGGGGACGTGCAGGGTCGGCTCGATGAGGTCTTCGAGGTCCATATCGCGGGCCAGCGCCTCGCCGTAGTTGAGGTCCCGAACGAGGTCGCGGATGTGGATGACGCCGATAACGTTGTCCAGACTTCCCTCGTAGACCGGGATGCGGGCGTGGCCGCTCTGGATACAGGTCTCCAGCGCTTCCTCGACGGAGGCGTCCTTGGCGACGGCCGTCATGTCCAGCCGCGGCGTCATCACTTCCTTGGCAATGGTGTCGTTGAACCGCAGCGTGCGCTGGAGCATCTCCCGTTCGTCCTCGTCGAGGACACCTTCGCGCTCTCCCGTCTCGATGATGTCCTGTATCTCTTCGCGGGTGACGTAGGAGGTCTCGATAGCGGAGCGCCCCCCGGTGATCTTGTTGACGACGCGCGTGAGGTAGTCGAACAGCAGGATGAGCGGGAGCAGCACCTTCTCGGCGACCTTGAGCGGCTTGGAGATGCGCAGCGCCCAGGATTCGGTATTCTCGACGGCGTAGCTCTTTGGCGCGCTCTCGCCGAACAGCAGCACGATAGCCGTGATTCCGAACGTCGCGACGGCGACGGCTTGCCCCTGTGAGAGATACATCGCCAGTAGTCCCGTCGCGATAGACGACATCGCGATGTTGACGAGGTTGTTCCCCACGAGAATCGTCACGAGCAGGCGATGGGGGTCCGCTTTGAGTTGCTTGAGCGTCTTCGCACCCGGCACGCCGTCCTCGACGAGTGACTCCGTCCGGTGTGCGGGCAACGAGAACATGGCGATCTCCGAGGACGAGAAGAACGCCGACAGGACGATGAGGAAGACGATAGTGGCGGTACCACCGACCAGCACCACGGTTTCGGGAATCATGACGCCGGCGTATTCGATAGCCTGCAACATCGCTGTAGACAGCTCAAACGGCGCAGGTGGATCCAGGGCCATCAACGGTCGAAGTTGTAATGGGTGCGGATTAAGGCTTGTCATGAAGGGGTTGTCAGCGAAGCCCTTACCCGGCTTTCACGCGTATCACTCCACAGAGTATGAGCGAGTCCGATATCACGCTGTACCGGTTGCAGGCGTGTCCGTTCTGTGAGCGCGTCGTCCGGAAGCTGGACGCCTACGACCTCGACTACCAGTCGCGGTTCGTCGAGCCGATGCACGCCGACCGCGACGTTGTCAAGCGACTGTCCGGCAAGCGGACCGTCCCGGCCATCGTCGACGAGAACACCGGCGTCACGATGTCCGAGAGCGCGAACATCGTCGCGTATCTGGAACGGACGTACGGAGAGGGTGAGGAGACGGCAGGGGGTGCGGCCTGATGGAACTCGATTTCGACGTCGTCGACCTCGACCCGGTCGACCACCCCGAGGAAGGCGACACCGCGCCGGATTTCACGCGCCCGCTCGTCAACGACGAGTTCTGGGAGGACGAGTCGCTCGCGTCGCTGTGTGCCGACAGCGACCGGGTCGTCCTCGTGTTCCACGCGATGGACGGCGCGTTCCCGGCGACGTACATCTGGAACGAGATCCGCGACCGCGCGTGGCACGAGCAGGCCACCGTCGTCGGCGTCTCCATCTCGACGCCGTACGAGCACAAGCAGTTGCTCGAAGAGCGGGATATCGAGGGGGACTACCGGCTGTTCTCGGACCCGGCCAACGGCGTCGCAGAGCAGTACGACATCGACATGGACCTCGACGGGATGGCCGGAATCGAGGAACCGCGCCCGTCGGTGTTCGTCCTCGATAGCGACCGGACCATCGAATACGCCTGGGTGGCCCAGGAGTGGCCCGACTTCCCGAACTACGACGAAGTCGAAGCCCAGCTCTGACGATGGCGACAGTCGACGACGCCGCGTCGGCAGTCCGCAACGGAGAGCTGGTCGTCTATCCGACGGAAACGGTGTACGGGCTCGGTGCGGACGCGCTCGACGCTGCTGCCGTGGAGCGCGTGTTCGAGGCGAAAGGCCGCGAGCGCGACAAGCCGGTGTCGATGGCCGTCCCCGATGTCGAGTCCGCCCGCGAGTACACGCGCCCGAGCGACCGCGAACTGGCGTTCATGCGTGAGTTCCTCCCCGGCCCGGTCACCGTCGTCGTCGAGCGCCGCGACGCAGTGCCGGACGTGCTGGTCGCCGGCCGTGACCGCGTCGGGGTTCGGGTCCCCGACCACGACCTCGCGCTCGAATTGCTTGCCGAAACCGGGCCGCTAACCGCCACCAGCGCCAACATCTCCGGTAACCCCAGCGCCCGCACCATCGACGATCTCGACGCCATCCGTGAGCGCGCCGCGGTAGTACTCGACGCCGGCGAGACCGACGGCGGGACCGGGTCGACGGTGGTGAACGTCGACAGCGGGACGATACACCGCCGCGGCGCACACGCCGACGCCGTCGAGTCGTGGCTCGCGGCCCGGGACTGACTGGCGGGTCACTCGTCCAAGCCCTGCCGACTCACCGCAACATCGATCTTAGCGACCGCGTTTTCACCCCGCAGTCCTCACTGAACTCACAGGGCTGGCATTTGGCGTCGTTACGTACTCGCCCCGGTGGCCCGTCGATGCTGTCGGCGGTTCTGACCGCACGACGGTAGACGCCGGCCCGCCGTGCGTTCACCTCGATACGTCGGATGACGCCGTACGCCGGATACTCAGCGTAGGCGACGTCGATATTTCGATCGCGCTCCCAGGAGAGCGCCTTCGCAGCGGCGACTAACCGCACGGTCTGGGGATCCCAGACGCCCTCCTCCGGCGGTCGACCGGCGAACACGAGCGACGGCGCGGGGCCGTCCCGCCCTGCGACGACCTTGTGTGCGATACCGCGGGCGTCCTTCCCTTCGAGATACGCGTCCGTCGCCGCCGGCGCGACCAGCGCGTCCCAGTCGGCCAGGCGCTCTCGAAGCCCTCTGAGGCGGTCGCGGTACTCGTCCGGTCCCACTTCGATAGGGGCGGCCAGCAGGGCGGCGTCGTCGGTCAGCAGCCGCTCGTAATCGCGGGCGAGCCGGCGAACCGACTCGATTTCGTCTGGAATCTCGCTCGCACCGTCGCGGCGGCGGTAGTAGAGCTTTCGCGGACAGTAGGCGGCCGTTTCCAGTTCCCGGAACGTATGGGTCGACATGGCCCCGCCTGGTCGTGTACTCCTACAAGAAGGTTCGGCGGGACGGAACGGTCGTGTTTCGCACAGCCAGAAAGGCCCGCCATCTCGGCCGACCGCTAGCACAGAAGAATGCGCAGCGTTACATCGACACGTCAGCGCCGGAATCCAGCGAGTCGATGTCCTCAGTGGCTTCGTCGAGACCGTCTTCGCGGAGGCCGGCAGCGTGCTGTGTCGACAGCCCGGCGTCGGTGAGCACGTCCTCGAACTCGCTCTGGAACCGGTGGGAGACCCGGCGCGCGGCGTCCTGTGCGGCGACGACGCGGCGGTAGTGGGCGGCCCAGGACTCGTCGATGTCGAACTCGGCGGCGAGGTCGGCGACGGACGGGTCGTCGTCGGCGACGCGGCGGCGGAACTCGGCCAGGTCGAACGGTGCCTCTGTGTCCTCGTCGCGGAGGAGATGCAGGTCCAGCCGCGCCTCGACCACGTCAGGCTCGTCCGCGCCGATTTCGGCCGCGATGCCCGCATCGTCGCTTCCCTCGTAGAACAGTCGGACCACTGTCACCAGGGCCTCGTCGGCGAGTTCGGTTCGGAACTCGTACCGCTCGCGCATCCGCGCGATGATATCACCGAGTCGGTCCGCGACACCGGCCTCGTCAGTATCGGCCAGGGACCCTCTCGACGCTTCCTGAGACTCCGTCACAGCCTCCTCGTCGGAGACGTCCATGAAGATGTCACGGAGTTCTTCGGTCTTCTCGTCCATCGAACATGAAACTACTTCTCGGGAGTGATATATCTGTCGGATGGGCAACGTGACGCGGGAAAACTTTCAACAAATCCCTAATTCTCGCAAGACCGCGACGGGGCGTGGCAAGATTTAAGCGGACACGCAGTGCGTGTTACCGTATGTCATCTATACTCCAGACGACCACGCGCCCGACGTTCTGGCGTATCGGCGACGTGGGGAAAGCGCTGTTCTACTATCTGGCGGCGCTCGCCATCATCGTCTTTCTGTACGGTGTGTACGACCGCGTCACCCGCTATGCCCAGGGCAGCGACGACCCTTTCGACCGCCTGGACGAGTTGCCCCAGCGGACCCTCGCGGCGGCGCAGTTGGCGCTGTCGAACCGGAAGCAGTTGGACCGCGATACCGTCGCCGGCGTGATGCACGCGTTCATCGTCTGGGGCTTTCTGACGCTACTCATCGGGACGACGATTCTGGGTATCGACATGGACCTCTATCGGCCGCTGACCGGTGAATCCTTCTTCGTCGGCCAGTTCTACCTCTCCTACTCGTTCGTCATGGACGCGATGGGGCTGCTGTTCGTCGTCGGCGTCGGTGTCGCGCTGTGGCGGCGCTACGGCCGAAAACTCGACCGCCTCCACGACCGCCACACCTCCCGCGAGGACGACCTGTTTCTGGGCGCGCTGTTCGTGCTGGGCGTCGGCGGCTACCTCACCGAAGGCATCCGGATTCTCGGCACCTCGACGGTCCGGGACGTCTCCTTCGAGACGGTGAGCTTCGTCGGCTGGTCGGTCAAGGAAGTGTTCGTTATGGCCGGGATGACGCCAGAGATGGCAGCGGGCGCGTACCCGTTCGTCTGGTGGAGCCACTCGCTGGTCGCGCTGTGGTTCGTCGCCTGGATTCCCTACGCGAAGCCGTTCCACATGCTCTCGTCGTTTGCCAACCTCGTCGCCCGCGACGAGAAAGCCGGCGTGCGACTGCCGGGCGTCCCGGCCGACGCTGACCCCGACGACATCGGCCCCAGCGACATCGACGACTTCTCCTGGAAGCAACTGCTCGACCACGACGCCTGTACCAAGTGTGGCCGGTGCTCGTCGGTCTGTCCAGCAAAAGCCTCCGGGCGGCCGCTGGACCCGCGAAACGTCATCCTCGACCTGAAACGCTACCGCGAGGAGCGCGACGCCGGCGGCGAGGACGTGCCTATCATCGCCGACGGCGGCACCTCGGTCATCGACGCTCACACGATGGAGTCCTGCATGTCCTGTATGGCCTGCATGGACGCCTGCCCGGTCGATATCGAACACGTCACGCAGTTCACCGAGATGAACCGCCGGCTCACCGAGGCCGGCGAAATGGACGAACACGTCCAGGACGCGATGATGAACGTGTTCCAGCACGGCAACACCTTCGGCGACCCCGAGCGCGCCCGGCCGGACTGGACCGAGGACCTCGACTTCGAGGTGCCGGACGCCCGCGACGAACCGGTGGAGTTCCTCTGGTACGTCGGCGACTACCCAAGCTACGACGAGCGCAACCAGAAGATAGCACGCGCGCTGGCTCGCGTCTTCGAGGCCGCCGGCGTGGACTACGGCATCCTCTACGAGGCCGAACAGACCGACGGCAACGACGTGCGCCGGGTCGGCGAGGAAGGGCTCTACGAGATGCTCGTCGAGGACAACGCCGAAGCGATGCTGGACTGTGAGTTCGACTCCATCGTCACGACGGACCCCCACGCTTACAACACGTTCATGAACGAGTACCCCGAGTTCGAGGCCTGCGAGTGGGGCGAAGACGACGTGTTCCACTACACGCAGGTCGTCGCCGACCTCGCCAGTTCGGGCGCGCTCGGTCTCTCGGGCTCGGAACTGGACTACACCGTCACCTACCACGACCCCTGTCACCTCGGGCGGTACAACGGCGAGTTCGAGGCCCCGCGGGACCTCATCCGCGCGACCGGAGCCGACCTCCACGAGATGCCCCGCAACAGGGACGACTCCTTCTGCTGTGGCGGTGGCGGCGGCGGCCTCTGGATGGACCTCGAAGAGGAGAGCAAACCCAGCGAGGAACGCCTGCGCGAGGCCCTCGAAGACACCGAGGCGGGCGCGGCCGTCGAGAAGTTCGTCGTCGCCTGCCCGATGTGCATGACGATGTACGAGGACGGGCGCAAAACCGGCGGCTACGAGGACGACATCGAAATCGTCGGGGTCACGGAGCTACTCGCTGAAGCGGTCGGGGACGCGGGAGTCTGACCGCTCGGATGTGAATTTCCAAGTAGCTGAAACGAAAAGGCCCACCATGGCCCTCCTCCAGATACCGGGACTCCCCGGCGCAACGGAACTAGTCCTCATGGTACTCGTACTGGCGGTGTACATCGGACTACCAGCCGCTGGCATGGTACTCGTCTACAACTTTCTCGACGGTAAACGCGGCTACGAGAAGCGGGTTTCCGAACTCGAACGGCGGGTCGAGACACTCGAATCCGAACTGTCCGAGGACTAACGACTGACCTGGTATCGGATGTTTGCCGACTCCCAGACACAGGTGTCAACGTCGCACTGCCCCGTCATGTGACGGATCCGAGCACACCGGCGACCAGTCCGACAAACACGAGAAACGGTCTGGAAAGCTGCTGGGGCAGCGACCGGTCCGGCCCTGTACTGCTATCGCTACGTTCCCTTGCTGTAGCTCTCTGCTGAGCTATCGGTACGACACATCACGGCGGGTGGTGCCAGTCCCAGTGGCGGGCTAGCGCAGTGCGCCGCTGGCAGCGTCAGTCTGTCAGCGTTCCAGCGCGTGTTGTGGGCATTTCGTCGACTGGGTCAGCACTGTCGCGGTCCGCGTTCGACACACGGCTTCGGTTCGGGTACACCCGTTTGACGCAATCAGCACAATTGGTGACAAGTACCATACTTTTGCTTTGCCGGACCCAGTATATGTATGTTACCGAAATATGGCTAGGCGAGATATAATGTCATTATACGCATTTAGATGCGGTCAGCCCGCAGCAGGACGACGACGTCGGAGCCTGTGTCCACCTGCGTCCAGCCAAACGCTTAACGCCGCCAGACTCTCACAGCGAGATGATGGAGGTCGCACTGCTCACCGTCGGTGACGAACTGCTCGCTGGCGACACGGAGAACACGAACGCGTCGTGGCTGGGCCGTCAGCTTACCGAGGCCGGTGCGAGCGTCACCCGCGTTCTGACTGTGCCCGACGACGAGGCGGTCATCGCCGACGCTGTGGCGCAATATCACGACGCCTTCGACGCGGTCATCGTCACCGGTGGCATCGGCGGAACGCCCGACGACATAACGAAGGCCGCTGTGGCGCGGGCGTTCGGCCGCGACCTCGTCGTTCCCGACGACGTGCGGGCACACCTCGAAGCGAAGGCCGAGCGGTTCGCCGACGACAACCCCGAACTGGTGGACCGCTACGACATGGACCTCGACCTCGACGCGTGGGCGTCAGTTCCCGAGGGCGGGCAGGCGCTGCTGACCGACGAGAGCTTCGCCGCCGGCTGTGTCATCGACCGCGTGTACGTCCTGCCGGGCATCCCCGAGGAACTGAAAGCGATGTACGAGACCGTCGCCGACGAGTTCGATGGCGACCGGACGACGAAGACGATTCACACGCCCGCACCCGAGGGCGCGCTCGTCACGCACATCACGGCGGCCCGCGAGCAGTTCGCGGTTGCCGTCGGGAGCTACCCGCGCAAGGACGACACGCCGGGACGGGTGAAGATCACCGGCGATGACCCCGCGACCGTCGCCGACGCGGCGGCCTGGCTCCGCGAGCGAATCGAGGTTGTCGATATCGAATGAACTGCTTTCCGGGGATTCCCTCGAACCCGCCACAGGCTCCTGGTATCTGGTGACGGCCCGGATCGGTGCGACAAGGTCCCAGTATCTGGTAGCCACTTCTGCGGGCACAGCTAGAACGGCAATAGATGGCGCGTCATAGACTACGATTACCCACAAAACATTTGTCAGCAATCAGTTACTTGTTTATATGTACCATCAAAGGGCTCTACTTCTCGCTATTGTCTGTAGCCTAGCACTCACGGGATGTTCTACGCTTTCCGATGACCCAGCAACGCCGAAATCAGTCGTAACCAGTGGTCAAGAAACTCAGACCATTGGCGCACAAATTAACGTCTCTGAAGCAAAAGAACGCGCATTACGCTCAGAAACCAACTATGTGACTGAGCGGCTTCAGAATGCGAGTTGTCTTGATAGCTGGGATGTCGGTTCATTCACTGTTGGTCCAAAGGTGACCGTCGTAAACCACTCAGATCGTGGCATCACTGTTCGGGTTAGACGACCATATTCAACGGCAAA
Organism: Haloarcula amylolytica JCM 13557; assembly: GCF_000336615.1. Classification (GTDB taxonomy): domain Archaea; phylum Halobacteriota; class Halobacteria; order Halobacteriales; family Haloarculaceae; genus Haloarcula; species Haloarcula amylolytica. The sequence goes on along the minus strand of NZ_AOLW01000006.1, from coordinate 249,554 downwards.
GGGCGAAGCAGTGTATGACGCTGAGCACTATGCCCGCTATCTCGTAACCAAAACAGGGACTGAAAGACTGTCCGGTGATACCGTCGCTCCTTGCTGAGTTGCGTATTCTGCTCCTATTGAGACTTCAATGCCACCGGTAAGAGATAGATCGGGACAAGCCAGTGTATGGATGGGAGAGCTTCGCTCAAGTTCGTGTGAAGTGCGTGGCCTGACTGTCCAGACCGGCCGGGATATTCAGTTACAGCCTGTAATACGGCCAGTTCGGCGACATATTCGTAAATCGGGCCACGACGACAGAGCGACATCCCTGATATAGGCTTCCGTCCGCCAAAATAGCGGTTGCGTTTAAGCACACAAACGGTGGGTTCATGCCAGTCACGGACTGAAATGGCAGTATGAATTTGACACAGCGCCCGCGCCGCCTGCGAACCGACGGCGTGCGTCCGCTGGTGCGCGAGACGGACCTCTCGGCGTCGGACCTCATCGCACCGGTGTTCGTCGACGCGACAACCGACGAGCGCGTCCCCATCGAGACGATGCCGGGCCACGAACGGGTCCCTGTCGATGCGGCGGTCGACCGCGTCGCGGAGATTCTCGAAACCGGCGTCGAAGCGGTGATGCTGTTCGGCGTCCCCGAATCGAAAGACGAGCGCGGGAGCCGCGCCTGGGCCGAAGACGGCGTCGTGCAGGAAGCCACGCGCCGCATCACGAGCGAAACCGACGCCTACGTCATCACGGACGTCTGCCTCTGTGAGTACACCGACCACGGCCACTGCGGCGTCCTCGAAGACGCCGCCGCCGAGGACCCGCGGCTGACGGTGCGCAACGACGAGACCCTCGATTTGCTGGGGGAAATCGCCGCGAGCCACGCCGCGGCCGGGGCCGACATGGTCGCGCCGTCGGGGATGATCGACGGCATGGTCGGCGCGATTCGGGAGGCCTTAGACGACCAGGGCAACACCGACGTACCCATCATGAGCTACGCCGCCAAGTACGAGTCGGCCTTCTACGGCCCGTTCCGGGACGCCGCCGACGGCGCGCCGGCCTTCGGCGACCGGCGGCACTACCAGATGGACCCCGCGAACGCACGCGAGGCCCGCCGCGAGGTCGACCTCGACGTCGAGCAGGGCGCGGACGTGCTGATGGTCAAGCCCGCGCTGCCGTACCTGGACATCGTCAAGGAAATCCGGGAGTCCTACGACCATCCCGTCGCCGCCTACAACGTCTCCGGCGAGTACGCCATGCTACACGCCGCTGCCGAGAAGGGCTGGCTCGACCTCGAAGCGGTGGCCTACGAGTCGCTGCTGTCCATCAAACGCGCCGGCGCAGACCTGATTCTGACCTACTTCGCCGAGGACCTCGCGGACGAACTCTGAATAGCCAACTCAGGGACGGTTTTAGAGAGGGGCTCGGTCACGCGACGTGCGAGCCCGCTGTGTTCGCCCTCGCAGCGCTCGGTCCCTTTCAGCCCCACCCAGTCCGGATTGGCCGACCAGTTGCAGACAGGTCCCTAACCTATTCATGTGCCAGGAGCGGAGTAGCTGTATGCAGCGACAGTCCCTCCTCGTGGCGGTTGTCGCCGCGATTGCGCTGCTGTCGTTCAGCGTCGGGGCCGCGAGCCTCGACGCTGCCACCGGGGCCGACCAGGCGGAGATGACCCGGGACGACAGCGAAATCGACAACCCCGACGGACAGGGCCTCAGCGACCCGCCAGGTAGCATCGATCCGCCGGAAAGCGAGAACGGTGCCCGCGCGCTGCTGCCGAGTGTCCCCGCTCCGGCAGTCGGTGCGCTCGCCGTCGGCCTCGCAGTGGGTCTGGTCGTCCTCTGGCGGCTGGCCGGCCAGAGCCGGACCATCGACGAGACGGGCGGCGAGACGCCAGCCGTCGCAACCGCGGACGCCGCGGAAACCCCCTCGCATAGCGCGGCTGCAATCGACGTGCCCCTGACCAACGACGTGTACCGCGCGTGGGCTGCCCTCGAAGACGCGGTGACCGTGGACGACGATGCGTCGTCCCCGCAGGACATCGAGGCGGACGCGACGGCGGCCGGGGCCGACCCCGACGCCGTCGCCTCGCTCCGGTCGGTGTTCGAGCGGGTTCGCTACGGCCGGGAGCGGCCGGACGCCGACCTGGAGTCCCAAGCCCGTGCGGCGCTGGAACGGGCCGCCGGCGATGCGGACGACATCGCGGCGAATCCCGACGAGATGCCTTCTGCGGACAAAGACGCCGACGGGTCAGTCGGGGAGGGCAAGGCGTGACACTGCGCCGGGTCCCGCTGGCGCTCGGCCTCGTCGCGACGGCCATCGGAATCGGACTCGCCGCCCTCGGCGCGCCGCTGTTGCCCTCCGGCGCGGTCTCGGACCTCCCGATACTCGCCGTGGCCGTCTTCGCCGGCGGTGTCGCGCTGCTGGCGCTCCTCGTTCGCTCCCTCGACAGCGAGCGCGGCGTGGCGCTGCCGGACACTGACAGCCAGTACGTCACGGTCCCCGGCGACGATATCGACGAGGCGCTTGCTGCTGGGGCCGGACAGGAAGCCATCCGGCAGCGTGTCGAGGGAGTCGCGGTCACCGTCCTCCAGCGCGACGGGCTCTCTCCCGACGAGGCAACGGACGCGCTCCGGTCCGGCGCGTGGACGGACAGGGAGCCAGCGCGGGAACTGTTCGACGGCACGCCGATATCGCTCCGGGCGCGGCTGTCCGGATGGCTCTCGGGCGTCCGCCCGTTCCAGCGGCGTGTAGCCCACGCGACGGCCGAGCTCCGGCGGCGCGACGAGGAGCGATGAGCGAGACCCAACGGACCGGCCGCTGGTTCGGGCTGGCCGGGGCCGCGCTGGTCGCCGTCGGCGTCGGGCTGGTGGGCCAGGTCCCCGCGCTCGTGTTGCTGGGCGGGCTCGGCGTCACGCTAAGCGCGTACGACCGGGTCGCTGTCCCGCCGGCGGCGGGCGTGTCGATACAGCGGTCCATCACACCGACAGAACCCGCGCTCGGCGAGCGGGTCACCGTGGCGCTCACCGTCCGCAACGATGGGAGCCGAACGATTCCGGACCTCCGGCTCGCCGACGGCGTGCCCGACACCGTGCGGGTCGTCGAGGGGTCGGCGTCGCTGGGGACGGCGCTGCGGCCCGGCGCGTCGACGACGATTACCTACGAGATTACCGGCGGGACCGACCGCTGCGTGTTCGACCCGGCGACGGTCGTCGTCAGGGACGTGGTCGGCGTCGTCGCCCGACGAACGCACGTCACGGCCGAACCCGACACCGTCACCTGGGAGCAGCCAGCGAGTTCGGCGCTGTTGCCGCTGGTCCCGGCGGTCGCCCGTCGGCCTGGGACAGTCCCCGTCGATGAGGGGGGTGAGGGAGTCTCCTTCTACGCGGTCAGGGAGCACCGCTCGAACGACCCGCTCTCGCGCGTCGACTGGAATCAGTACGCCCGGACCGGGGACCTGCGGACCGTCGAGTTCCGCCGCGAGCAGTCCGCGACGGTGGTGGTCGTCGTCGACGCCAGGTCGGCCGCCGCGCTGGCCCCGCGACCGGACGCCGAGACGGCGATCGAGCGATCGACGATGGCCGCCGTCGCCCTCGTCGAGGGGCTCCCCGAGGACGGCCACGAGGTCGGCGTCGCGGCGTACTCGCCACATGACGCGTGGCTCGCACCGGGCACGAGCGCCGCCCACCAGCAACAGGCCCGGGACCTGCTCAGAACCGACCGTGCCTTCGCCGCGACGTCGGTCACCCGAACGCCGGATACGACCAGACTCATCGCACAGTTGCCGACGGCGGCGAACGTCGTCTTCCTCGGCCCGCTGTGTGACGACGACAGCGAGGCGCTGGTCCGCCGGCTGGCCGCCAGCGGCCACCCGGTGACGGTCCTGAGCCCCGACCCGACCGCGACGGACACGGCGGGCCACCGGCTGGCGCGGCTCGAACGCCGCGAGCGGCTCCGTCGGTTGCGAGCCGCCGGCATCGCCGTCCACGACTGGCCCGCAACTGAGCCGCTGGAACGAGTCACTGAACGAGCCTGGCGAGGTGGCCAATGATACCGCGAACCGGAGCCGTCTGTGGCAGCGCAGCGCTGGCGGCGGGTGTCGTGACGCTGTTCGTCGCCGGCATTAGCGCCGTCTCGACTGCCGCCGCCCTCGTCGGCGTGGTGCTGCTCGCCGGCGGGCAACTGATTCAGTCCGGGCGGCTGGTCGACCTCGCCAGCGCGTCGCTGTTTCTGGCGCTGTTAGTGGCCGCCCTTCAGGGAGCAACGACGACGACAGTACTGGTTGCCGGCGGCGCGACGGTGCTGGCCTGGACGTTCGCCCATGCGGCTATCGACCTCTATGCGGACCTCGGAACAGCGCCCGGAACGCCCGTGGAACTCACGCACGTCGCGGGGACGACAGGGCTGGTCGGAGGGGCTGTCGTGGTGACGACCCTGCTCTTTCAGCTCGATGTACCGCCGCTGTCACCGCTGGCGCTGGCGAGCGTCGTGCTGGGCGCAATCGCGCTGACCGCGGCGCTCAGGCGCTAGCGCCACAGCGGACGGGAGAAGGCGGATATCACTTCGACGTCGGTTCGGCCGCTGATTCCAGCGTCTCAGCCAGCATAAGTACGTCGTCAGCATCGGAGAGCGGGAGCCTGAGCGAGACGGTCGTCCACCCGTCGGTTCGTTTGTACTCGATGCCGCCGCCGGCCGCCTCGGCGACCCACCGAGCGAGCCAGATACCGAGGCCGCTCCCGTGCTGGAGATTGGTGATATCCGCGTCCTCGAACACGACTGCCCGTTCGACAGCAGGGATACCGGGGCCGTCGTCGCGAACGCGGACGAACGCGTCTCCACCGGTCCGCTCGGCCGTGATTCGGACGGCGGTGCTCTCTGGTGTGTGGCTCACCGCGTTCTCGACGAGGTTGTCGAGCGCGTCGTAGACGGCCGTCCCTCCGGTGACAGGGAGTGTTCTCGGAAGCGCTGTTTCGACCGGTGTATCGGGGCGATAACTGTCGGCGACGGACCGAGCCAGCGCCGCCGCGTCGACCGGCTGATCGGATTCCCCGTCGAGCGCGGTCTCGACGCTTCGGGCCTTTTCGCTGACGGCGACGAGGCGGTCAGCCGCGTCGAGGGCGCGCGACGCGGCCAGCGAGACGGACGAGTCGGCTGCGTGGGCACGGACGTATTCGGCCGTCCCGAGCACGACAGAGAGTTCGTTGCGGAGATTGTGCCGCAGGACGCGGTGAAGCACGCGGAGGCGCCGCTTTTGTCGCCTGCTATCTGTCACATCCGTGTACATGGCGAACCCGCAGCGACGGCCGTCGGCCGTGTCGTACGGGACGCCGCGGTAGATGAACTCGCGGCAGCCGTCGGCCGTCTCCCGGGAGACGATAGCGTAGTTGATTTCACCGGACGCCGTTCGCTGGTCGTAGTTAACCGCCTCCTCGACGCGGTCGCCGGGAACGATGTATTCGTTGAGCGGTTCGCCGACGATCTCGTCCCGGTCGTATCCGAACGTCTCGACGAACGCGGGGTTGACCGTTCGCACAATCGGGACGAAATTGACGATTTCGAAGCCGACGACCGCGTCCTGGATGAGGTCGAACAAGTACTGGAACGGGTCGGATGTCCCGGCAGTTCGGCAGATAGTCCCGACGACAGACCCGCCGGTTGCCGTCGTGAGTTCGACAGTAACCGGACCGGAGAAGTCGCTTTGCGGGAACCTGACCTGACAGGCCTCGGTCAGCCTGTCTGGTGCACTGCTGACGGCCTGTCTCGCTGTGCTCAGTGGCTCACGGTCCTCGGCTGCGACCACCGCCTCGACAGGTGTTCCAACAAGTTCGGCAGGCGTCCGCCCAAGCAATGCGGCGAATTCGTCCGTCGCGAACGTGAACCGACCAGTGTCGTCGATGCCGAACATCAGTTGTCTCTGATTCGGAGGAAGGGTGGGCTCGACAGGTGCGATACCGCCTGTTTCTCCCCCACAGCGCCACGCGGCGAGGCCGTGAGCGTCAGGTACTCGCGGCCGTCAGTCCGTGCCAGCGTGAGTTCCTGGTCGGCAGCGCCCGAGTAGAACGCCCCGAGCGTGGCCGGGACCGCGTCGTCGTTGATGACGTTGACCACCGTGTCGTGGGGTTCGAAGACGCCGTCGTCGTTCTCGTATCGGGCTTCTCTGGCCGCCTGTTCGCCCATCATCCGTATCTCGCCCTGGATGTTTCCGACAATGACCAGCGGGGCGTCCCGCCTGGTAGCCGTCGTCTCGTTCGCGGCAGCCAGCGAGGTCCGTTCGAGGTCGAACACGTTGTAGCGGGCGTCCCAGTCCCCGAAGGAGTCGAGGATGAACAGGGCGTCGCCGTCGAGTGCGTCCGTGAGCGAGCGGTCGGTCGCCGCGAACGCGGCGGCCAGCGTCGACCGGTCCAGGGACGGGGGTGGCGTCAGCGAGACCGCCCGGTCGGCGGCAACGGCCGTCGCGCACAACTGAGCGATGGCGCCGGCGACCTGCGTCCCATCGGCGTACCTGAGGACGGCCTGTCCACCCATGACGAGCCCGCCGCCACAGAGGTCGTCGAGGCCGTCGATACCGGTCGGGACTGTCGGGGCGTCCGCCAGTCGGTCCTGCCGGTCGGCCTCGGCGGCGGCGAGGACGTCGTCGATCTCGTCCAGCATCGCGGTCTGCTCGGAGCGAGCGGCACGTATCTCCGAGAGGTCGTCCTCGATGGCGGCGGCGCGGTCCGAAACCGTCTCACACCGCTGGGCGACCGCTTCGCTTGTCGTCGCCTGCTCGTCGGTCGCTGCCGAGACAGAGGCGATACCGTCGGCCGTCTCCGCGACGGTGTCGGCCACGTCGTCGAGTCGTGCCATCGCCGTAGTGACCTGCTCGGCCCCAGTGTCGATTCCGTCGATGGCCTCGTTGAGCTGTGCAACGGTGTCGTCTGTGGCTTCGCGAACCGCAGCCAGCGTCGTTTCGATGTCCGCAGCCTGCTGCTGGGACTCCTCGGCGAGCCCCTTGATTTCGTCTGCAACGACGGCGAACCCGTCTGTGTCGGTGGTGTCGCTCGCCCGCGCCGCCTCTATCGAGGCGTTCAGCGCGAGCATGTTCGTCTGATCGGCAATGCGGTCGATACCGGCCAGTGCATCGGCAATACGGTCGACCCGGTTCTCCAGAGCGGCCACCTCCGCGGCAACTGCCTGCCCCAGTTCGCGGACTTCATCCATCGAGTCGATAGCGTCGGATGCGGCCTCCCGGCCGTCGTTTGCCGCATCCGTCGCCCGCTGGCTCTGCTCGCTGACCTCGGTCGCAGTCGCAGCGATTTCCTCGATTGTGGCGGAAAGCGACGAGACGTCGTCGGCGATCTGCTGTGCGTCGGTCGCCTGTGCCGTTGCGCGGTCGTCAATCGCCGCGAGTTGCTCGCCGACGGTCGCCGACGCCGCCTGAACGACATCCAGTGCACCCTGTGCGTTCGCGACTGCCCGTTCCTCTGTCACGGCCGTCGACTGGTCCGGAACGGAGGGGTAGTGATCCGAAGCCATAATCAGCTATGAATCCTCCGGTGGGTGATTTGTTTGTACAGTTTATCGGTACTTTGTGCCACGTCTCCCCATATATTTCCGGGAATTTATACTGAATCCGAATCTGTGTTCGCGAGATATAACCCTGTTGTCGCTGGCAACACCCGCCAGACAGGAGCGCGCGCAAGGGAAAACGGCCTATTTGGCCCCCTCTAGCCGGAACTGGGGGCAACAAACGTCCAAAATTCCAGTGTGCATATACGGACTTTCTTGACGGAGAACAACCTTATATCCATAATATCATACCCTAATCTGGACGGTCGTCTACCATATCCCCTCTAATTTCCGTGTTCATAAAGGCAAACCTTATGTAGTGTTGTTACCAGAGCCTTTCTCGTGAAAGAGTTGAAGAAGTTGAGCCAAAGTGGAGTGAAGTTGGACATTCAGACGCCTGCAGATACGAAAACGAAACAGGTGAGCTAGAAATGAGCTACACTGCACTACAGGTAGATCCGAGCGTACTCGCAGAGGGGGTTAACCTGCTGTGGGTACTGGTGGTATCGTTCCTGATCTTCTTCATGCACGCGGGCTTCGCCATGCTCGAGGCGGGGCAGGTGCGCTCGAAGAACGTCGCGAACCAGCTAACGAAGAACCTCCTGACCTGGTCGGTCGGCGTGACGGTGTTCTTCCTGATCGGCTCGGGGATCAGTGCCCTGGTCGGCGGGAGCGGCTTCTCGCCCGCCTTCGGCGCCGGGGCCGCAAACGACTACGTCGGCTGGCTGTTCGGTGCCGTCTTCGCGATGACGGCAGCGACCATCGTCTCCGGCGCGGTCGCCGGACGGGCCAAGCTCCGTGCGTACATCACGTACACGTTCCTGCTGGCGGCGGTCATCTACCCCGTTGTCACCGGGATCACGTGGGCCGGCGCGTACATCAGCTTCGGCGGCGAGGCGTTCCACGACTTCGCCGGCGGGATGATCGTCCACGGCATGGGCGGCATCGCGGGCCTCACGGCGGCGTACGTCCTCGGCCCACGCATGGGCCGGTACAACGAGGACGGCTCCGCGAACGTCATTCCGGGCCACTCCCTGACCTTCGCCGTTCTGGGAACGCTCATCCTCGCGTTCGGCTGGTACGGTTTCAACGTCGGGACGGCGGCGACCGTCTTCGTCGTCGAGGACGGATCGCTCGCCCTCGGCGCGTTCGCGACGGTCGGCCGTGTCGCGATGACGACGACTATCGCGATGGCCTGCGGTGCGATGGGTGCCGGACTGGTCGCGTGGCTGAAGACCGGGAAGGTCGACACCCTGTACGTGGCAAACGGACTGCTCGCCGGGCTGGTCGGCATCACGGCGATCCCCGACACCACGACGTGGTGGGGCGCAATCGTCGTCGGCGGCCTCGCGGGCGGACAGCTGCCGGTCGTGTTCAGCTTCATCGAGAACCGGATGAAAATCGACGACGTCTGTGCCGTCTTCCCGGTCCACGGGAGCGCCGGTGTGCTCGGCACGCTGCTGTTCCCGTTCGTCGCCACGTCCGGCACGGTCGGGTCGGTCATTAACGCCTTTATCGCACAGCTGATCGGTGTCGCCGCCATCGCGGGCTGGACGATTGTCGCAACCGGAGTCGTCTGGTACGCCCTCAAGGCGGCCGGCCAGGCTCGGGTCACGCCCGAACACGAGCAGGAAGGGCTGGACGTCAGCGAGCACGGCGTCGAGACCTACCCCGAGTTCGGTGGTGGCGAAAGCGTTGTCGCCGATGGTGGTAAAGTGAGTCCGAGCATGCGTACTGACGGAGGTTCCAAAGATGACTGAAACCGACGACTCAGAGATCAAGATGGTAGTGGCAATGGTTCGCCCTGACAAACTCGGGGACGTGAAGAAGGCGCTGGCGGAGGTCGGCGCGCCCTCGCTGACAGTGACGAACGTCTCCGGCCGCGGCTCACAGCCCGCAAAGAAGGGGCAGTGGCGCGGCGAGGAGTACGTCGTCGACCTGCACCAGAAGGTCAAAGTCGAGACGGTCGTCGCGGACATCCCCGCGGAGGATGTCGTCGACGCCATCGCCGACGGCGCTCACACCGGCGAGAAAGGTGACGGTAAGATATTCGTCCTCCCCGTGGACAACGCCTACCAGGTCCGAACCGGCAAAGAAGGCCCAGAGGCAGTCTAAGCGGACGAAATGGTCGATGATACCGACAGACAGGTAGTGAACGCACTGCTCCAGGACGGCCGGGCGAGCGCCCGTGACGTCGCCGCCGCGACCGGTATCGCGGCGACCACGGTATCGCGCCGGATGGACGACCTGGAGGCGACCGGTGTGATCGACGAATACACCGTCGACATCGATTACGGGGCGCTGGGTTACGACGTGACCGCCGTGTTCCAGCTCTCCGTCGAGGGCGACGGACTCGGACGGGTGGTGGACCAGTTACGGGATCGACGCGAGATGATCGCTGTCTACGAGGTGACCGGCGACCACGACATCGTGGCCGTCGGGAAGTTCACCGACACAAAGTCGATGAACGAGCGGATAAAGACGCTGCTGACCGACGAGGATATCCGATCTGCCTCGACGTCAGTCGTACTGAATACGGTGTGCGAACACGAGCAGTTCCCGGTCGACGGAACTGACGCCTGAGGACGACGCCTGTTTTTCCGACTGGCAACCACAGCAGTGAGTAGCGTCCCGTATCGGTTTGGAGACCTATTGAGCGATGAAGGAAGGTTTAATTACAGCAGTAGTAATATATTTTTCATCATGGATTGGGATGCTCGGGGGTCAACGGTGACGCGACGGGAGCTACTCGGAGCCGTCGGAACGAGTTCGCTCGCCGGACTTGCCGGCTGTGGCGGGGGCAGTCGCGCCACGACGCCGACAAGCAGTGCCACAGCGTACGCGAACCAGCCGGTCGACGACGACCAGGTGACGCTTGGCCTCACAGTCCCGCAGTCGGGGTCGTTCTCGCCGCTTGGGACCGGCCAGCAGCGCGGGTTCGAACTGGCCATCGACCACCTCAACGAGGGCGGCGGCTGGGTCGACACCGACGCGTGGCAGGCGCTGTCCGGGGACGGCATTCTCGGCCGGACGGTCGAGAGCGTCATAGCTGACACGGAGTCCAGTTCGAAAACGGCCCGGGACGTGGCGGAGACGCTGGTCGAGCAGGACGGTGCCGTGATGGTCGCCGGCGGCGGGTCGACGAACACAGCCCGGGAGTTGCTCAAGTACTGTCCGACCCGCGGCGTGGTCCACATGCTCGGGTTCGCGCCGGGGACGAACGTTACGGGGATCGGCTGCTCGCGGTACGGGTTTCAGGAGATGCACAACGGTCGGATGGCCGCCAACGCGCTGGCTCCGGTGTTGACCGAGCGGTTCGACGGGCGAACGGAGTTCTACCAGTTGCACGCCAGCTCGGATTTCGGTTTCACGCAGTCCGAGCAGTTCAAGCGCCGGTTCCAGTCGGAGAACTGGAGCGAGATGGGCGCGACGAAGACGCGGGTCGGAACGGAGAACTTCAGGCCGCAGTTGCAGGAGGCCGTGGACACTGACGTCGACGCCATCGTGTTGTCCTACCGCGGGCGCGACGCAGTCACCGCGCTGAACCAGGCGACGGATATAGTCCCGGAACAGATGGACATCGTCATGCCGATCGTGAGTCGGCAACTGGCCCGCGATGTCGGCGCCGACATGGCCGGTATCGTCGGCACTATTTCGTGGGATTACAGCATCGAAACACCGCTCTCAACGGCGTTCACGGAGGCGTTCGATGCGGCGTACGCCGACGATCAGGTCCGGGTCCCGTCAGACCAGGCTCGACTGGCCTACGCGCAGACGCTCCAGTACGCCGCGGCCGTCGAGCGGGCCGGGACGTTCGAACCGCCGTCCGTCATCCGTGAACTCGAAGGCACCACGTACCAGACCGGACGCGGCGAGGCGACGCTACGAGCGTGCGATCACCAGTCGATGGGGCCTGTTCCCGTCGTCGAAGGAGCCAATCAAGGCCCCGAGGTACTCGACGTCATTCAGATTTCGACTGACGTCGCGTACGGCTGCGAGGAGTATCCCGCAAGCGAGTGTACTGACCTGGGACCGTACGAACCCGAGACGGCCGACAGTTGAGGGGCGGTGGCGTTAAGCCGCTCGCGCCGCTCCAGAAGATATGGGCTTGAAAGTGGACGTGCGGAAGCTGGACCTTTTCAATCAGATGGCAAAGGAGGGGTCTGGGACAGTCGCGGAAAACCTCGGGCAGCTGACCGGGCTCGACGCGACAGTTCGGACCTCACAGATCAATTTTCTCGACATTGAGGACGTCAAAACACACATCGGCGACGACAAGGGCGTCGGCATCTACGTCGAACTGAACGAACCGCCCTACGGCTACGTCCTGTTTCTGCTCGAACCAGACGACAGCAAGCAGATGGCCAGCGCGATGATGGGTGGAATGGGTGAGCCAAGCGAGGGCGAGGGGTTCTCCGACATGGAACGGTCGGCGATGCAGGAGATCGGCAACATCATGACCTCCGCGTTCATCGACGGGTGGGCCAACGTGCTGGAGACGACCATCGACATGGGGACACCGAACTTCGTGTTCGGGCCGGCCGACGGCATCGTCGACGAGATGGGCGGCTGGCCGGACTCCGACCTGGTGTTCGTCGTCGACTCGCGTATCACCGTCGATGACGGCGACCTCGGGATGACCGTGTACACGTTCCCCGAACTGGAGGACCTCGTCGCGCTCATCCAGGACATCGAGCTCGATACCGACGTCGCAGTAGACACCGAAGCCAGCGACATTCTCGACTGACATCGGTCCCCTATCTCTTTTCCCCGTGTTCCTCGCGCGGCCAGGGTGGATGTAATCGCCGAGAAGACAGTCTGAAGACCGTCACTACCAGATACCAGCGCCTTCTATGCTAATTGTTCACCCATTCCTACTGAAAAAAGTATTATATATATTTACCATCAAAACAGCTGGTATGGGATCGGAAAGAGGGGGAGACGCAGTTGACAGGCGGTCCGTACTACAGATTGCCGGTGGGGTCGGTACCGCAGGCCTCGCCGGGCTGGCGGGGTGCCAGGGCGGGGGTTCGACAACCGAAAACACACCGGAGCATCCACCGCTCGGGAACTATCCGGTCGAAGGTGACGCGGTCACACTCGGCTTCAACGTCCCACAGTCGGGGACCTACGCCGCCGAAGGACGCGACGAACTCCGGGGGTACGAGCTCGCCGTCACACATCTCAACGAGGGCGGCGGCTGGGTCGGTCAGCGCTCCTTTGACGTACTCAGCGGCGACGGCGTGCTCGGAAAGACCATCGAGTACGTCACTGCGGACACAGAGACGAAGCCGGAAGTTGCGACGGCCAATGCCGAGGAGATGATCGAGCAAGACGACGTCATCATGTTCTCCGGTGGCTCGTCCAGTTCCGTCGCCATCGCCCAGCAGGACGTCGCACAGGCCCAGAAGGTCCCGTACATGTGCTGTCTGACCCACTCGAACGACACGACGGGACGGGACTGTGTCCGCTACAGCTTCCGGGAGATGTTCAACGCGTACATGACCGCACAGGCGCTGCTTCCGGTGCTCAAGGAACGGTTCGGCCGGGAGGCCCAGTACGTTCAGATCTACGCGGACTACAACTGGGGCAAGACCATGGAGTCGTCGATACGTGATTTCTTCACGTCGAGCGGCTGGGTCGAACTCACGAGCATCCCGACGCGTCTCGGGACGACGGACTACGAGGAGCCGCTCAAACAGGCCCGGGACGCCGGCGCGGAGGTCGTCTTCCTCGATCACTACGGACTGGACGCCGCGAACTCACTGACAAAAGCCCAGGAAATCCTCCCGGACGAGGTGGGGATCGTGGTGCCGCTGTACAACCGTATCGTGGCACAGAACGCCTCGAAGGCGCTCGACGGCGTCGTCGGGACGGTCGCGTGGGACACCAGCGTCTCGTCTGACCTCTCAAACGAGTTCAAGAACGCCTTCACCGCCGAGTACGGGAACGCACAGCGGCCCTCCGGCGTGGCCCATCTGGCCTACGCGCAGACGCTCCAGTACGCCGCGGCCGTCGAGCGGGCCGGCACCTTCTACCCGCCGGCGGTTATCCGGGAGCTGGAAGACCACGAATACTCGGTCGGGCTTGGCAGCCAGACGATGCGGAGCTGTGACCATCAGGCCCAGCGTGGCGTGCCGGTAGTCGAAGGGCTTCCCGAGTCCGGGCAGTCTCTCGGCCGATTCTACGACCTGCTCAGCGTCACGAAGGCGGTCGGGTACGACTGTGACGGCGGCCCGGCCGCCGAATGCGAACTCGGAGACTACGGGGACTAGAGCCAGAGCGCAGCGACTACTGAGCGAGACAAAGACGGAAAACGGAGAACCGAGCGGGGACGTGGACACGAGCAGTCCCCAGCTGTCAGAGGCAGACGGACGCGCCCTGAGACGGGCACGTCACGTCGGCGTATCCGGCTGTTCGGAGCCGGGGCCGCGTTACTCCAGTAGCTCCGGTGCCGCGTCGTATGCCACCCCCTTGACTACAGATTCCGACCGGTCGGCCGCCTCGTCGTTGTCGGTCGAACTGTCCGTCATGGTCAGTCGTCCGCCGAAATCGGCTGGCCCTCGGCGTCGGTCGGGGCCGGGCTGTCGCCGTCGTCGAAGGGGTACCACGACTGCTTGCCGTCGGCCAGACACGGGTCGGTGTACCCCTCGACCTCGTTGGGTTCGGCCAGTTCGACGATCGTCTCGTGGCCGGTGGCGTCGACCCACTCCCGGAACGTCTGGCCCTCCGAGCGGAGCGCCGCGTAGGCCTCGACGATGTTAGCTATCATCCCCGGCACTTCGTCGGCAGGGACACGCTGGCGCACCCACTCGATGAACGTCGGCTCCTCGCCGATACCGCCGCCGACCCCCACGTCGACGGCCTCGACCATGCGGCCGTCCTTGCGGGCGCGCATCCCCTGCAGGCCGATGTCGGCCGTCATCGCCTGGCCGCAGTCGGCCGTACAGCCCGAGAAGTGCATCTTGATGCGGTCCACGTCGTCGGGCACGTCGACGTTGTCACCAAGCCAGCGGAGGAGGCGGGCCATGCGCGCCTTTGTCTCCGTGAGCGCGAGCGAGCAGAACTCCGTCCCGGTACAGGCCATCGCGCCCTGGACGAACGGGTTCGGCTCGGGCGAGTGCTTCTCCAGCAGCGGCTCGTTGAGGAGGTTCGAGAGCTTCCCGTCGGGTACGTCCATGATGAGCGGGTTCTGCCGGCGAGTCAGTCGTACCTCGCCGGAGCCGTAGGCGTCGGCGAGATCCGCGAGCTCGATGGCGTCCTCGGCGGAGAGTCGGCCGACCGGCACCGAAAGTCCGACGTAGTTCTTGTCGCCTTGCTGGTCGTAGACGCCGACGTGGTCGTGGGCCCCGTGCTCGGCCGACTTGCCGGCGTTGTACGTGTACGCCCCGCGGAAGTCGGTGCCGGCGGTTTCGAGTTCGAAGTCCAGCCGCTCCTCCAGTTCCTCGCGGATGGCGTCGGTGCCGTGCTCGTCGACGAAGAACCGAGCGCGGTTCTTCGAGCGGTTCTGGCGGTTGCCCGCTTCGTGGTAGTATTCGACGAATTCCCGGACCGTTTCGACGGCGTGCTCGGGCCGGATGAACAGGTCGAGCGGGCGGGCTTCGCGCGGTTCGCGGCCGCCGAGGCCGCCACCGACACGGACGTTGAATCCCTCGACTTCCTCGCCATCGATGATCTTGTGGGCCGGCTCCAGCCCGATGTCGTTGATGCTGTCCTGGGCACACCCCTGCTTGCACCCCGTCACTGAGATGTTGAATTTCCGGGGCATATTGGAGAGGTCGTTGTCGTCGCGGATGGTCTCCTGAATTTCGTCCAGAATCGGGCGGGACTCGACGTACTCCTCGGCCTTGCCGGCGACCGGGCAGCCGGAGATGTTCCGCATCGTGTCCCCGCCCGCCGAGCGCGAGGAGACGCCGACGGCTTCGAGCTTCTCCCAGATCTCCGGGATGTCCTCGAGCTTGAGCCAGTGGAGTTGGATGGACTGTCGCGTCGTGAGGTCGATCCAGCCGTTCCCGAACTCGGGGTTCTCGGCCGGTCCCTTCGCGTAGTCCCGGGCGACCTCGCCGATGACCCGGAGCTGGTCGGGCTCCAAGACGCCGCCGCAGTTGGTCAGCCGCATCATGAAATACGACTCCTGCCCGCCGCGGTGGTGGAACACGCCCCAGAACTTGAACCGCGAGAACCACTTCTCGCGCTCGTCTTCAGGGATGGAGTCCCAGCCCTTCTCGGCGAACTCCTCTAACTTTTCCCGTACCTCGTCGCCGTACAGCTCCGCCTTGTACTCCTCCTTTTTATGTGCCATCTTCGCGCTCCCCCGTTCTTAATGGATGTAGCTTTTTATCTCTCATATTTATCTGAATGTCCGCTAATTCACGTCTAAGTACTGAGCTTGACTCCTTATAACGGTATTCGTTAAAGAAGTAAAGAGTTAGAGGTGGTTAGGAAACGACCGTCCAGAATTATACCGTCTGAGAGGTCTTTAAAGAGGTTATACACTGCCCCAGTGAAACGGGCAAAAACGCAGGACGGCAGTCGGATAGTCGGTCGAGTGCCGGACCGGTACTTCGGGCGCACTCCGCGTGCGTGCTTCGCCCGACCGGGCCGTGACCCCGCAGAACTGGGGGCAGTCGCGCGCGCGGCGAGCCGACGGAGGACGACACGCGGCACAGCAGTTGGTCCACCGGTGCTATAGTAACAATTGAAACGATTTACACACTGATCGCACTGCAGTCGTGCGATCAGGTGTGCATTGATTTTCAATGGCTACTATAGCGTGTAGGAAAGAGACAAAAAGGGTCTTCGAGGCCGATAGGCGTCAGTCGTCGCCGGAGGCGGCGGTGGGGCTTTCCTGCGTGCCCCCGACGAACCCGGCCGTGTTGGCGACTTTGGCGATTTCCGGCTGGAACACCCACGCGGACAGCAGCACTATCGGAATCATGGTGACGGCGGCCACGGAGTACCCGATGTGGAGATTCGCCAGCCACGGCGCGGAGTAAAACAGCGGGTAGACGATGCCGCCGACGGTGCCGACGCCGCCGACGACGCCCGCGACCGAACCCGAGTCGTTCGGGAACATCGCCGGTACCTGCGCGAAGATGGCGCCCTCGGCCCAGGCACAGCCCGTGCCCACGAGGAAGCCGATGACGACAGCGTTCAGCAAGACGCCGGAGAGGCCGGCCAGCGTCATGGCGAACATCATCAGCACGATAAAGCAGAGGCCGAGGAACGTCCACTGCTCGCGGTACTGGCCCTCGAAGAACGGCAGGATGTCCTTCTCCTTGCGGGCCAGCAGGTCGCTGCCGTAGCCACCGAACGGCCGGAGCAATCCCGCGGCAATCGAGAACGTCGCCGCGAACGTGCTCGCGATGACGAGGTTGTCCTGGTTGAACGCCTCGCGGTAGTAGGTGGCGAGCCACCCGTTCATCGACAGTTCGAGGCCGAAGGACATGATGTACGCGGCGGCGAGGACGACAGTGCCGTACCGCGTGGCCGTGTGCATCCAGCCTTTGAAGCTGGTGTTCTCTTTGGTCGCCTGACGTTTCGCCTCGCTTTTCGCGGCCTCGCCGAGCGTGTAGTAGGCGATTGCGAGGAAGATGGAGACGATGCCGGTGTAGAAGAACGCGGCTCGCCAGTTCGTCGAGAACAGCGGTCCGCTCCAGTCGGAGCCGAACACGCGGGGGAGAATCAGTGCGCCGCCGGCGGCACCGGCGTTCCCGACGCCGGCGTAGATGCCCTCCGCCAGGCCGAGGTTCTCCTCTTCGAACCACTCGGCGACGTGCTGGATGCCGATGACGAACGTGATGCCGGCCGTCGCCACGATGAGTCGCAGCACGAAGAACACGGAGTAATCCTGTGCGAAGGCGCTTCCGATCGAGAATACGCCAACGTACGCCAGCACGATGGCGAAGATGGCCGGCGCACCGAACTTATCCGAGAGCCACCCGGTGAGCATCCGGCCGAACGGTGCCATCCAGATGGCCGAACTGGCGAGAATACCGATTTCCGCGGTCGAGAGCCCGAACTCCTCGGCCATTGGGCCGGTAAACGGCGCGAAGGAGAACCAGATGAGAAACGAGAAGTTGAATCCGATAGTCGCAAGCAGCAGCGTCCGGTACTTCGTCATCTTGATCAGTCCCATGCCGACACCTCGGTTACGGACCCGGCATTGTTCACGGTCGGTAACGAGACTTTGTCCACCAATCCGCTTTTATTTTGGATGTGTGCCCACATCAGTACATGAAGTTCGAAAGACCCACCATTTAATAACAGTAACCCTTTACAGAGCGACTATTCTCTCCGGTCTGAGTGGATAGACCGCAAATATATCATCGGATATCCCCTCTTTAAGGACATTGAACGCCCAGCGGACGAGGGAATAATTGGACATATTTGGATTACTTGGGACGCCGATGGAGAAGCGTGTGTCGACGAGCCGTCGGGGCTGCGCCCGATATCGGCTCAGTCAGCCGTCGCCGGCGGCAGTTCAGCCTCGGCGGCGACGAGGCGGGCGGCACATTGCTTGAAGTTCGGTTCGTCGGACTGGGGGTCACGGTCCGAGAGCGTCAGCCGGTTCGTCGCCGGGTGGTGAATTGGCAGCCAGACCATCCCGCGGGGAACGCCCTCGTCGCGGTCGATGTCGACTGTCGCGGAGCCGCGACGGGTCTCGACGGTCAGCCGGTCGTCGGTGACGAGGCCGCTGTGTTCCGCGACCGTCTCGGGGTGGATGCGGGCCACCAGCGGACCGGCCTCCCCGCCGCGGGACCGGACGCCGGTGTTGTACCCGTCGGCCTCGCGGGCGGTGGTCAGGGTCAGTGGGTAGTCGTCGTCGGTCGGTTCGGGGAGCGACCCCTGGCGGCCGGTCGAGAACTGCGCCCGCCCCGAGGGGGTCGGGAAGGACCACGATTCGTCGTCGTAGTAGCGGTAGCCGCCGGCACTGTCCTCGTCGGGCGCGGGCCACCGGACAGCGTGGATATCGTCCAGCCGCTCGTAGGTGATGCCCGAACAGTCGGCGACCGTCCCCTCGGTGAGGGCGGTGAACTCGTCGAACACGGCCGACGGGTCCGGCGACGTGCGCTCGAACAGGCCGGGGAACAGCCGTGAACCGATGGTAGCGATGATGTCCAGGTCCGGCCTGACGCCGCTTGGCAGGTCGGTCGCCGACCGGACCCGAGAGATGGTCCGCTCCATGTTCGTCGTCGTTCCGTCGCTCTCGCCCCACGTCGCGGCGGGCAGGACCACGTCGGCGATTTCCGTCGTTTCAGTGTGGAAGGCGTCCTGCACGACGACGAAGGCGTCTTCCAGTGTCTCGCGGACTGAATCGGCTTCCGGCATTCCGGCGACGGGGTTCGTGGCGACGGCCCAGACGGCGTCCGGCTCGCCTTCGAGCATCCCGACCGGGCCGGGGCCGGTGTCATCGGGGAGGCGGTCGACCGGCACGTCCCAGTGGTCGGCAACGAGGCGGCGGTGGTCGGGGTCCTCGAAGGCCCGCTGGCCGGGCCAGGACCCTTTCGAGGAACAGATTCGGGTCCCCATCGAGTTGGCCTGGCCGGTCAGCGAGAACGGGCCGCCGCCGGGCCGGAGGTTCCCCGTCGCCAGCGTCAGGTCGATGAGCGCCCGGGCGGTCTCGGTCCCCTGGACGTGCTGATTGATGCCCATCCCCCAGTAGATGAGCGCCTGCTGGTCCATCGCGTCGGCCAGCAGGTCCACCTCGGCCATCTCGACGCCGGCCTCGGCGGCTGCGTCCGTGGCGTCGGGCAGCGTCGCGAGCAGATCCTCGAACCCGGCGGTCGCCTCGGCGACGAACTCGCGGTCGACTCGGCCCGTTTCGACAATGCGGGCGAGGACAGCCCGGGCCAGCGCGAGGTCCTTCCCCGGGTCGGGCGCGACGTGGTGTTCGGAGTTCTCTGCGGTCTCGGAGCGGACGGGGTCGACGACGATGATTTCGACGCCATCCTCGTCAGCAGACTGCTGAATCCAGCGGAACATCACGGGGTGGGCGACCGCCGGGTTCGCCCCCCAGACGACGTGTCGGTCGGCGTCGCTGATGTCGGCGTAGGTACACGGCGGCGCGTCGCTGCCGAAGGCCTGGTAGTAGGCGGTAACGGCGCTGGCCATGCACAGCGTCGTGTTGGCGTCGTAGTTCGTCGTGCCGAAGCCGCCGCGGGCGACCTTCCCCAGCGCGTATGCGGCCTCGTTCGTCTGCTGGCCGCTGCCCAGTACGGCGACGGAGTCGGGGTCCTGCTGGTGGACGGCCTGGAGTCCCTCGACGGCGCGAGCCAGCGCGACGTCCCACTGTGTCTGGCGGAGTTCGCCGTCGCTGCGGACCATCGGTCGGGTGAGCCACTCCCCGTCGGGGGCCTTGCTCTCCCGGAGGCCACGCGCACAGGCGAGTCCCTGACTGACCGGATGGGCGGCGTCGCCACGAACAGCGTCGATACCGTACCCTTCGTCGGCGCCCTGGTGCATGTGGCCACAGCCAACGGCACACCGCATACACGTCGTCGGTACCCAGTCGCTCACAGCCGCCCACGCGCCGTCAAGACGCCCATTTGTCCAGTTTGGCATGATATCGCAGTACGTTCGGATGCCATTATCGTAATTACATAGATGAATACGCACCGTATAACAGTGACTCTTTACGAAATATTTATTTTACCGGTGAACGCATGACATCCGTCCACTAGGTCGGTGGGACCGCGAGCTAACAACAGTTTCTTTCTGACAGCGGTCAAACGGCAGCGTATGAACCACGAGCAGTCGCGAGCGCTGTATGACCGCGCCCTGTCGGTGCTGTCTGGCGGCGTCAACTCCTCCGTGCGAGCGACACGGCCCTACCCGTTCTTCGTCGAGAAAGGGGACGGCGGGCACGTCATCGACGCCGACGGGAACCGATACATCGATTTCGTCATGGGCTATGGTCCGCTGCTGCTGGGCCACAGCCTGCCCGAGCAGGTCCAGTCAGCCATCCAGCGACACGCCGCTGAGGGGCCGATGTACGGCGCACCCACCGAAGTCGAGGTCGAACTGGCCGAGTTCGTCACCCGGCACGTCCCCAGCGTCGAGATGCTCCGGTTCGTCAACAGCGGGACCGAGGCCACAGTCTCGGCGGTCCGCCTGGCTCGTGGCTACACGGGGCGGGACAAAATCGTCGTGATGCAGAGCGGCTACCACGGCGCACAGGAGTCCACGCTGGTCGAGGGCGAGGGAGACCACACCGCCCCGTCCAGTCCCGGCATCCCCGAGAGCTTCGCCGAACACACGCTGACCGTGCCGTTCAACGACGAGGAAGCCGCCCACGAGGTGTTCGAGGAACACGGCGACGATATCGCGGCCGTTCTCACCGAACCTATCCTCGGGAACTACGGCATCGTCCACCCGGTCGAGGGCTACCACGACACGCTCCGACAGCTGTGTGACGACCACGGGTCCCTGCTCATCTTCGATGAGGTCATCACCGGCTTCCGCGTCGGCGGCCTCCAGTGTGCCCAGGGCGCGTTCGACATCGACCCCGACATCACCACCTTCGGGAAGATCATCGGCGGCGGCTTCCCGGTCGGGGCCATCGGCGGCAAAAGCGAAATCATCGAGCAGTTCACCCCCGCTGGCGATGTGTTCCAGTCCGGAACGTTCTCTGGCCACCCCGTGACGATGGCGGCCGGCCTGGAGACGCTGCGGTATGCAGCTGAACACGACGTATACGATCACGTCAACGACCTCGGCGAACGGCTCCGGGCGGGCCTCCAGGACATCCTCGAGGACCAGGCCCCCGAGTACACCGTCGTCGGCCGGGATTCGATGTTCAAGGTCATCTTCACCCGTGACGGCCCGGATTCCTTCGACGGACATTGCGAGGCTGGCTGCCGGCAGCGGGAGTCCTGTCCGCGCTTCGACTACTGTCCGAAGACCGGTCACGACGTGACACAGGCCGAGACCGAGCGGTGGGAGCGGCTGTTCTGGCCCGCAATGAAGGACCAGGGCGTGTTCCTCACGGCGAACCAGTTCGAGTCACAGTTCATCTGTGATGCCCACACAGGTGAAGACATAGAGGATGCGCTCGAAGCATACAAAGAGGCGATATGAGGTGAGCGACGACGACATCGCACTGTCCGAGAAGCGGATGTACGGGGCGAAACGTCCGGAGACCCACGCGTACGTCGCGTCAGGACTGGGCGTCACCCGCGTCGAGACGGCCGGCGGCCAGATCGGGCGGTTCAGCCTGAGCGAACGGTGCAATGCCCGTGATGTGGCCGGCGCAAGCGGCGAAGTCGCGGTCGCCACCGACGAGGACGTGCTCGTGTTGACCGACGACGGCTTCGTTCCGACCGGGTTCGGGCCGGCCACCGCCGTCGGCTACGACAGCGACGGGCTGCTCGCAGCCGGCGACGGCCGCGTCGCTCGGTACGACGGGGAGTGGCGAGACGTCGGCGAAATCGCGGACGTCCGTGCCATCGACGGCGACCACCTCGCCGCGGCCGAGGGCGTGTACGCCCTGCCGTCGCTCGACCGACTCGGCCTGGTGGACGTGGCCGATGTGGCCGGCGACTACGCCGCGACCGAGAGCGGGCTGTACCGCTACGACGGCGAGAGCGCCGACAGCGACGGCGAGTGGAGCGAGGTCCGGTCGGGCCGACATCTGGCGGTTGCAAGCGACGGTGAGCGCGTCCACGCTGCCGCGGCGGACGGCCTGTATGAACTGTCAAACGGCGCGTGGGAGCCCTGTTCGTTGCCGGCGACCGAACGCGTCGTCGACGTGACGTACGGCGACGACACCTACGCTATCACCGAGAACGGGACCTTTCTCGTCGCGACCGCCGCCGAGGCGACCGCCGACGGACAGGGCGGCTGGCGACAGCGCTCGCTGGGCGTCCCCGATGTCGTTGGCGTCGCTGTGGCCTGACACCCGGCGGTGACGCGGCCCGGCGGAGCCGAGCGGCCGCGTGCCTGTCTCACGGGACACACCCGCTTACGGAATCGAAAAGAGGTTTAGCCCGGACAGCCACCCACCGCACATGATTATCCCCGGGGCGGACACGCAGGCGTTCGCGGCGACCCTCGCCGAGGCGACGGGCGAGCGGCTGGGACGGGTCGAGTACGAGCGGTTCCCGGACGGTGAACACGTTGTCCGGGTTCCCGAAACAGTCTCCGGCGAGCGCGCTGTCGTCGTTGCCTCGACCGTCGACAGCGACGCGCACCTGCAGTTACTCCAGTTGCAGGACGCGGCCCGCGAGAGCGGCGCGAGCGAGGTCGTCACCGTCATCCCGTACATGGGCTACGCCCGCCAGGACGAAGCGTTCAAGCCCGGCGAGCCGGTCTCCTCGCGGGCGATGGCCCGCGCCATCTCGACGGGAACTGACCGCGTACTGACCGTAAATCCCCACGAACCGGCCGTCTGCGATTTCTTCGACGTGCCAGCCACCAACGTCGACGCGGCGAGTGTTCTCGCCGACCCGCTGCCTGCGGACCTGACGGACCCGCTCTTTCTCTCGCCCGACGAGGGCGCAATCGCCCTCGCGACGACGGTCCGGGACGCATACGGCGAGGGCGAGACGGACTTCTTCGAGAAGGACCGGGACTACGACACCGGCGACATCGAGATCAGCCCCAGCGACGCGCCGGTCGAGGGCCGTGATGTGGTGCTGGTCGATGATATCATCGCTACCGGGTCGACGATGAGCGAGTCCGTCGGCGTCCTCGGCGACCGCGACGCCGAGCGGGTGTTCGTCAGTTGCGTCCACCCGATGCTCGCCAGCAACGCCCTGACGAAACTCAACAGCGCCGGCGTCGAAGCAGTTTACGGGACGGACACGCTGGAACGCGCTGTCAGCGAGGTCAGCGCCGCGCCGGTCGTCGCAGACCAGTTGTAGACACCTCGCGGCCGGCCGTGCCGTGAACAGACTTAATCCGACGCTTCCGCAGCCGCCACGGCTCGCGGCTCCTCTTAGTCGCCGCTCGCCTGTTCCGAGGCCTCCCGCTGGTCGGCCTCGCACGGCGCAATCGTAATCCCGCATCCACCTTTTTCAGCGTCGGGTTCGCTCGCGATACTCGCGAACCGCTCCTCGAAAAACGTGGGCGAAAAAGCAGCACGCTCCCGCTGGTCGCGTGCTGTTCTAATCAGACGCTTCAGCAGTAGCGACCGGTGCTATCGCGATTTCCATCTCGGTTCCTTCGACGTCCCACGTCTTGCGGTGGCCGTCCTCAACGCTGCCGAGTTCGTCAGCGCGGACCTCCTCTTTGATTAGGTCCTCGTGCTCGCGTACGAGGTCGTCCACGCGTTCGTCGTCGATAGCCAAGTCCACCAGAATGCGCGCCTCGATGTCCAGCTCCAGGTCTTTCCGCATCTCCTGGACCCGGCGGATGACCTCGCGGGCGTACCCCTCGCTCTCGATGTCTTCGGTGAGCGCCGTGTCGACGTAGACGACGCCGCCGCCATCGAGCGCAGCGAACTCCGTCCCGGTGACGCCCTCGGGGGTCTCGCGGCGGAACTCGACCATCTCCTCGGTGAGGTCGATGTCCTCACCGAGCGCCTCGCGTACTGTGCCTTCGAGGGTGTCGAGTGACTGCTCGGCGACACGGGCCTCGTTGAGCGCGTTCATGACGCGGCCGGCGTCGTCGCCGAAGGCCGGGCCGAGTTCGCTCATGTCGGCCTCGGCGGAGTACTGGAGTTCGCCCCACTCATCGGCAGCGCCGACGACCTCGACGGCGCGGGCGTTGAGTCGGTCGGCGATGATGGCCTCCTGGGCGCGGACCGCGTCGGCCACGTCGTCGCTGTCGACGTCGACGACGACGCGGGTGACGGGCCAGCGGAGTTTGCGCTCGGCCTGCTGGCGGGCGTTCGAGCCCGCTTCCTCGACCTCGCGGACGACCTCGATCTCGCGTTCGAGTGCGGGGTCGTGCAGGTCAGCGTCGACCTCGGGCCAGTCGCACATGTGGACCGTCGGGTGGCCGGCGTCGCCGGTGAGCGCGCCGTATACCTGCTCAGCCACGAACGGCGTGAACGGGGCGAACAGCGCGGCCACGGATTCGAGCACGCGATAGAGCGTGGCGTAGGCGGCCTGCTTCGAGGCGCTGTCCTCCTCCTCCCACATCCGCTCGCGGACGACCTGAATGTAGAACCGGGAGACGTCCTCGACGACGAATTCGAGCAGTTCGTCGACTGCTTTGTCGTTCTCGAAGTCCTCCATCGAGTCGGTCATCGCCTCGGTCACGCTCTGGAGCCGGGAGAGGACCCACTCGTCGACGAGTTCGAGGTCCTCCCGAACGTCCTCGACCGTCGTTTCCTCTGGGTCAAAGTCATCCGCACGCATGTACGGCAGCGGGAATCGGGCGACGTTCCAGAGGATGTTCAGCCGCCGCTGCATCTCGGCGGTCTCCTCCCACGAGAAGTTCATGTCCTCGCCCTGAGCGGTCACCGACAGCAGGAACAGCCGCATCGGGTCGCGGCCGTGCTTCTCGATGACCTCGTGGGGGTCGATGAGGACGCCCTTGGACTTGGACATGCCGCGGCCGTCGGGCATGTTGGCGTAGCCGTGCATCAGCACCTGCTTGTACGGGATGTCGCCGGTCGCGGCGGTGCTCATGCCCAGCTGGGACCAGAACCAGCCGCGGGTCTGGTCGTGGGCTTCCATGATGAGGTCGGCGGGCCACAGTTCATCGAAGTCCTCCGTCTGTTCGGGGTAGTTCAGGGTTCCCCACGTCGCGACGGAAGAGTCGAGCCACACGTCGAACACGTCGCCGACGCGGGTGTAGGTCGTGCCGTCCTCGGTGATGGTGAGGTCATCAACTGTGCCCTTGTGCAGGTCAACGGTTTTGGGGTCGATGTCCTGGTCGACCCGCTCGGCGAGTTCCTCGCGGTCGCCGACGACGATGGCATCGTCCATCGAGCCATTCCACTCTTCGGGAAGCCAGATGGGAATCGGAATGCCCCAGTAGCGCTGCCGCGAGACGTTCCAGTCCGGCGCGTCCTCGACGAAGTCACGGAAGCGGTTGTCCCGCGCCCACTGAGGGTACCACTCGCTGTCCTCGATGTTGGCCAGCAGTTCGTCCTTGATGTCCGTGACCGTGATGAACCACTGGTCGGTGACAATGCGGACGATGTCGGTGTCACAGCGCCAGCACTGCCCCTCGCGGACGGTGTGGCCCTCCTCACTTGAGAGCAGGAAACCGTTGTCGTCGAGGTCGTCGATGACCGTGTCGTTGGCGTCGCGGACGAACGTGCCGGCGTACTTCCCGGCATCGTCGGTGTAGACGCCGTCGCTGCCGACCGGGCAGAAGATTTCGAGGCCGAGTTCCTGGCCGCGCTCGAAGTCCTCCTCACCGTGGCCGGGCGCGGAATGGACGAGGCCCGTGCGGTCGGCCTCGACGTAGTCAGCGGTGTAGACCTGCCCGGAGCCCTCGCCCTGGGCGTGGTCCGGCACTTCCTCGGCCAGCGGGTGGTCGTACTCCCAGCCGACCATGTCTTCGCCTGTGAGTTCCTCGACGACCTCGTAGTCGTCGTAGCGGCCGGCTTTCAGCACGTCCTCGACGCAGGCCTCGGCGACGTAGAGCCGCTCGGTTTCGCCGTCTTTCTCAGCGTCGACGCCCACGTAGTCGAGGTCGCCGTCGACGGCAACGAAGGTGTTGGCGACGATGGTCCACGGGGTCGTGGTCCAGATGACCAGGCTGCCTTCCTGCTCCGATAGAGGGAATTTCACATAAATCGACGGCTTGCCCACGTCATGGTACTCAACCTCGTTGTTGGCGATGCCGGTCTCACACCGCGGGCACTGGTTGATGGAGCGCTGGCCCTGCTCGACCAGCCCGCGTTCGTGGGCCTGCTGGAAGCCCCACCAGGCGGCCTCCATGTACTCGGGGTTGACCGTCTTGTAGGGGTCGTCCCAGTCCATCCAGACGCCGAAGTCTTGGAAATCCGTCTGGAGGCCTTCGAGTTGCTCCTCGGCGAAGTCCTTGCACTCCTCGATGAAGTTCTCCTCGCCGAAGCGTTCGATGTCCTTCTTGTTCTCGAAGTCGAGTCGCTCCTCGACTTTGGTCTCGATGGGGAGGCCGTGCATGTCGTAGCCCGGTCGGTCGGTGACGTCGTAGCCCTGCATCCGCAGGTAGCGGATGTAACAGTCCTTCAGGGTCTTGTTCCATGTCGTCCCCATGTGGGCCGCGCCGGAGGTGTAGGGCGGTCCGTCGACGAAGAAGTAGTCCTCGCCGTCGGCCCGGTGGGCCTTCGTCTGCTCGTAGGCGTCGACGTCGTCCCAGTACTCGAAGACGCCGTCCTCCACGTCCTCGGGGTCGTACTGGTCGTCGACAGCGGCGAAACGTTCCATACCCGTTCCATCCGCCGCCGGCAATAAAGGACAATCGATTGTGTGT
Organism: Haloarcula amylolytica JCM 13557; assembly: GCF_000336615.1. Taxonomy (GTDB): domain Archaea; phylum Halobacteriota; class Halobacteria; order Halobacteriales; family Haloarculaceae; genus Haloarcula; species Haloarcula amylolytica. The sequence continues at coordinate 222,665 of NZ_AOLW01000006.1, read as the reverse complement.
GTGCCGTTCAGACAGTGCAGTCGGCAACCCCGCGGCGACGGTTAGCGCTCGCGCTGGAGGAGTAAGCCGGCCGTCTGCCCGCTGTTTTCGGTTATCGGCGCGACGACTTCCCAGCCGTCCGCGCCGAGGTCGTTCAGTTCGTCTGTCGGGACGCTACTGCTGCCGAACATCCCGGTATCGACATCGAGCGTCTTGTATTCGTAGGAGGGCATACACGCGTTGTGATAGCGGCCACCGACAAACGTTTTGTGCCGGGTGACGACTGAATCGTGCGCTGACCGCCACCGGTTTGCCCTTCACAGCCCTCACACCGAACGTGCCAGAGTTGCCGGAGGGAGCGGAGCGAAACGCCCTCGCGGAAGACTGCCAGCGCTGTCCCGAACTCGCCGAGAGCCGGACCTGCATCTCGTGGGGCAACGGACCGCTGTCGGCCGATCTCGTAGTAGTCGGCGAAGCCCCGGCCGACGGGGACCCCGAGGCCGAGCACTGGCGGGGCGGCAACCTGACCGGGATGGCCTACACCTCGCGGCGCTCCGGCCGGAAAATCCGGCAGGTGCTCGCCGACGCCGGGTTCGGCCACGACGACTGCTACTACACCAACGCCGTGAAGTGCCATCCGCCGGAGAACCGCGACCCGACCGACGCGGAGTTGGCGAACTGCCGCCCCTCCCTCGTCGAGGAAGTCGAAGCAATCGAGCCAGCGGCGGTGCTGACCACCGGCAAGCACGCGACGAAGACCGTGCTGGCGCTGGACGACGACAGCCTCGACGGGTTTCTCGACAGCATGCTCGACCCGCTGCAGAGCGAGGCGCTGAGCGTTCCCGTGGTCCCGCTGCTCCACCCCTCGTATCAGGAGGTCTGGCTCTCGCGGCTGGGCTACAGTTACGACGAGTACACGGCGGCCATCGCCGACACGGTCACCAGTGTCGATGACACCTAGAACCTTCTTGTGACCGCCGGACACAGGGACGACCATGAGCGAGGACTGCATCTTCTGCCAGATTGTCGCCGGTGACATCCCGAGCCGAACCGTCTACGAGGACGACACCGTGTTCGCGTTCCTCGATGCAAATCCCCTCTCGCCGGGGCACACGCTCGTCATCCCGAAGGCCCACCACGAACGGCTGAACGACACGCCGGCTGACGTGGCGGGCGAGGTGCTGTCGACCCTGCACGAACTCGTCCCCGCCGTCGAGGCGGCCGTCGACGCCCCCGCCAGCACGGTCGCGTTCAACAACGGCGAGGCGGCCGGCCAGGAAGTCCCGCACGTCCACGGCCACATCGTCCCGCGGTTCGAAGACGACGGCGGCCGGCCGATCCACGCGCTGGTCACCGACCGTCCTGACCTCTCCGACGACGAACTAGACGACATCGAGGACGACATCGTGGCCGAGCAGGCGTAAAATTCCGTATCTTTTTATCGAAAGATAATCCAACAGCGACGCATGGGGGTTCCGACGCTCGCGTTCGTGGGGTGTACCGGTGGGGCTGGAACGACCAGGCTGACAGTCGAAACGGCGGCGACGCTGGCCCGGGGTGGGCGGTCCGTCGCCGTCGTCGACGCGGCCTTCGGCACGCAGGGGCTGGCAACGTACGTCGACGGGCGGCTCGACGCCGACGTGACTGCGGTGGCCGTCGGCGACGTGCCGGTCGACGACGCGCTGTTCGAGTGGGATATCGACGCCGACGGGCGGGTCGCGCTCTGTCCGGCCCACGCGCCGTTCGAGCGCCTCGCGCGGGCGAAAACGGCCGAGAGCGCACAGACGCTCGAACGGGTTATCGAGGAGGTGGCCGGTCGCTACGACCACGTCCTGCTCGACGTGCCGCCGATTGCGTCGAATCAGGGCGTCGCCGCTGCCACGACCGCACAGCGGCGGGCGCTCGTGGTGCCAGCCAGCCGGCGCGGCGGCGACCTCCTTCCGAGACAGCAGGGCCGGCTTCGAGACATCGGTGCGCCGGCCTCTGCCGTCGTCGCGACGCGTGTCCACGGCGATGACAGCGAACCCGTCGAGGACGCCGCACACACGGTTCCGCACATCGGCGCGGGCGCGTCCAGACCACTTGCGACGGACCCCGATTCCGATGTCGCACCGACCGTCGCTGCGATGGCCGAGGACCTGCTTGATGTCGACCTCGGCCTGACCTTCGAGGACGACGGCCTGTTCTCCCGCTAGGGAAGTGGGAGGACGATGACTGGGCGGTCAACGCGGGTCAGGAGGTCCCGGCCCGTCGAACCGATACCATCGCTACCGTCGGTCCCGCGGCTCGGGCCGATGAGGAGTTCGTCCGGGTCGTGTTCGTCAATCGCCGCCAGTATCTCCGTCACGGGCTCACCGTCTTTCGTTTCCGTTACGGGCATAAACGACGCGAGTCGCGAGCGGGCGACATTGACTGCGTCACCCGCGTCACGCGGCGGAGCATCAGGGTCGCGGACGGCGACCACGACGATGTCGTCATCAGCTGCCGGATCGAGGCGCTTCTGGAGGTAGTCAGCGGCGGCCGCAGTGACGTGAACCGAGTTGGTGGCGAGCAGAAACGTCGTCATGGGCTACACTGTGGCGTCGCTCGGCTTCGTGCTTTCGCTCGTCAGCAGCGCACCACAGCGAAGGACAACTATACAGATAGCAACAGAATCGGGGCGTAGCATACACATAGCGGCTGGCTACTCATATACGGGACTCCTTGCGAAGCCATGCCCCTATCCGAAACCCCGGACCCGGTACGGTTCGTCTGTCCGTTCTGTGAGCGGACGTTCGGCCGGCCCCAGTCAGTGTGTGACAGTTGCGATAGCACAGTCGTCGTCTCCGTGGAAAGTCAATCAGTGTACGACAGCATCCTTCCGATGTGTGGACGGTAGGCCGGGTGGGACATGACGCTCCGGTCGCCTGTCACGCGCACCGACGGGCTTACATACAGCCCAACCTGTACCCGAGAGCGTGCGCGTCGAGAACAGTTTCATCGGCACCGACGGCGTCGGGGAGAAGACCGAGCGGTCGATCTGGGAGCAGGGCGTGACTCACTGGGACGAGTTCGAACCGTCCGTCGTCGGCGGCCAGCGCGGCGACCGCATCCAGCAGTTCATCGACGAGGGGCGGGACCGCGTGGCCGAGACCGACGTGACCTACTTCGACCACGCGTTCCCGAACAGCGAGCGCTGGCGGCTGTACGAGACTTTCCGCGAGCGGGCCTGTTTCTTCGACATCGAGACGACCGGACTCGACCAGGACCGGAATCAGGTGACCACGGTGAGCCTCCACCAGAACGGGGAAACACAGACGCTCATCGCCGGCGACGACCTGACCGCGGAGAACCTTCGGGCCGCGTTCGACGGCGCGGACCTGCTGGTGACGTTCAACGGCAAGCGATTCGACGTGCCCTTCCTCGAAGCGAACTTCGACGTCGACCTCGACCGCCCGCATCTGGACCTGATGTACACCTGCAAGAAAATCGGCCTCTCCGGCGGCCTCAAACAGGTCGAGAAAGACATCGGCATCGAGCGGGACCGACCGGACATTTCGGGGCGAGACGCGGTACGGCTCTGGCGGGAACACGAACAGGGCCGAGACGGTGCACTCGAAACACTGGTATCATACAATCAGGAGGATACGGTGAACCTCAAGACGCTGGCCGAAACCGCCACTCAGCGGCTTGACGAGCAGGTTTTCGTCGGCTGACAAACCGGTCGTGAACCGTCACCATACCCCCATTGTTTCGAGTGGAGTGTGGAAGTGTGACGGAATATCAAATGATCCTGATGAACCCAGGCGTATCGAGTTATCGACTCCAGAAGGGCGTATGCCCGTGTCCGAGAACGATAGAAGCGACGTGCCAGGCAACGAGTTCGAGGAACAGCGCCGTATCCTGTCCGATGCCGACGCCGTAGAGCGACGGGAGATACAACAGCGGCAGTAGTACGGCTCCCCAGAACGCGAACGGTCGGACACCGACGAGCGTCACGGTCCAGAGCCCGCGGACCGCAAACACGAGCGTATCGAGGTATCGGCCGGTGTCCGTCGGTCGTAATCTATCGGTGTCGCTCTGGTGGGGTAACGGGGGGTTATCGCTGCTCGATGACCCCACCGTCACTCACCCTGTCTGGCCTCGGTATCATTGGTCGAAACAACAGTATACCGCACCTAATCGGTGGTTGTTACACATATAGGCGGCCGCTTCGGCGTGTCTATGTGTATTCACGTCCACGGTTTCTGTCATGTCTGTTCCAGCAGGAATCACACCGGATTCACCGCGCCCTCACAATCCGGGCACGTCGCGAGCATCCGCGGCCAGTCGCCAGCCGTGTCGTACGCGATGACGAGATTCGTCGCGGGAATCCTCACGTCACAGGCCGGACACCTCCCCAGCGGTGGGTCGGCCGTTTCTATGTCACTGTCCCACATACACTGCGCTACGCGCTCAGTACATATTGTTACCAGGCTCCTACGAAGTGTGGGGCCAGTATCAGCAGCGTCCTATCAGAACTGGCGTGGCGAAGCTGTCTCGGAACGACGTGCTGCTCAGTAGTTGGCGGCCTCTGGCGTCTGTGACGAGTCCGTCGGCCGCAGCAGGTGGACGCGCCCGGCAAGGAACCCTAGCAAAAGGCCGGTGAAGTGTGCGATAAGCGCGACGCCGGGGTTCGCGGTCGCGAGGGTGATTGCGGCGGCAACAATGCCGGCCAGCGCCAACTGGACGCGCGGCGCGAGTTCGAAGCCCCCGATGACAGTATCGGTCAGGCGGTTGGCAGCGAGCAGGTAGCCGAAGAGGGCAAACACCGCGCCGCTGGCCCCGAGCACGGAGACGTGGCTGACCATCCCAGGAACGAGCGGGCCGACGAGACTGGTAATCGAGACCTGTGAGACGCCGGCGAGCGCGCCGGTCGAGACGAAGAAGGCGTGGAACCGGAGCGGCGACGTCCGGCGTTCGAGGACGACCCCAGCGAGAGCCAGCCCGACGGCGTTTGCGAGGAGATGCGACGGACCGGCGTGGGAGTACACGCTGGTGACGAGCGTCCAGGGACGACTGAGCAGCGGGGGCGAGAGGGCGAACAGGCTCCGCGGGGCGGTCACCACGCCGACGGCCTGCTGAGCGAGGAACACGCCGACGATGACAGCCAGCGTGACCACGGTGGGGCTTTCACGCAGCGGCTTCATTGAGCCTGTATTGTCGCCCTCGATACAAGAAACGCTCGGACAGCCCCCCGTTTCAGAACGCATACGTGGCATCGTCGCGTTATGTCGCGTATGTCCGAGCTGACCGATGCCCTCACCACGGCGTTCGCCGACGAGACCGACGAGGAAATCGCACAGACAGCCGCCGAGAACATCGCCGACTTCGCCGAGGCGTACGACGAGGATCTGACGAGCGACCGCGTCACCGACCTGCTCGCGGACGCGCCTTACGACGGGTTCGACCGCCAGTTCAACTGGGTCATCGGCGAACTCGCCGCCGAGAACGAGGACTGCACCGACTCCCGGGCGTTCCGTATCGACGGGTTCGGCGAGATCGCCGCCGACCCCGACATCGGGACCTGAGCGGGCACATGCCCGGCGGAACCTACACGCTGATTCTCGAACGGGATGCCAGCGAGTCGATTGCGGTCGGCGCGCTGGGCGAAATCGAGTTCCCGGCGGGCTGGTACGCCTACACCGGGAGCGCGCTGGGTAGCGGCGGCTTCGGCCGCATCGACCGTCACCGCGCGGTCGCCGCCGGGGACAACGACACCCGCCACTGGCACGTCGACTACCTGCTCGGCGACGCGGCGACGACCGTCGACCGGGTCGTCACGACCGAGGCCGACGTCGAGTGCGCCGTCGCCCAGCGGGTCGACGGACCGGCAGCGGAAGGGTTCGACCGCGTCGATGCCTTCGGCTGCTCGGACTGTGACTGCCGCTCACACCTGATTTACCACGAGCAGCGGGACCGGCTACTCAGTGCAGTGACTGCCGCCCACGAAGCCGCCCGAAAGGGGACAGCGGCCGCGACCGAGTAATCAGGAGATGTGGATCGCGGGTTTGTTCGGCCGCGCTTTGGCTGCGAGGTCGTCGTCGGGTGCGGCCCGTCGGACGACCACGTCGCAGTCGAACTCGTCCTCGAACAGCCACGCGGCCTGCTGGAGCGTATCGAGTTCGCGCTCGCCGTCGATAATCGGTTCGAGGCCCGCCCCGCGGTCGGCCAGGCGGTCGGCGAAGTCGGCGGCCGTGTCGCCGTGCTGTTTGATGTCCTCGTCGGCCATGATTTCCCCGACGATGGCGTCGTCGGGGTCGGACTCGCGGGCGATCTCGTAGGCCCGGTACTTCCAGTCGGCGGCGACGACGAGTTCGATCTCGTTCGGCGCCTCGATGTCGACGACCTCCGTGATTTCGCGCACGTCGTCGAGGGTCTGCCGGACGACCTGGCGCTCGATGCGGTAGTCGTCCACGTCCCGGAGCGGTTCCGGCCACCGGCTCTCGGCGACGAGGCCGTCCTCGTCGAGCAGCTGCCACATCTCCTCGGCGAGGAAGGGGGCGATAGGTGCGACGAGGCCGGCGAGCACCCGCAGGCCGCGGCCGTAGGCGAACTGGTAGGGCCGGTCGTAGCCCGCGTAGCGCCCTAACAGCCGGGCGAAACGCTGTATTTCGCCGATGACCCGATGGAAGCGGAAGCGGTCGTACTCCTCGGTGACGGCCGCGATTGTCCGGTCGATTTCCCGCTCCAGGTAGGCGTCGTGGTCAGTGCTCTCGGTTCGGGTCTCGGTACGGTCGGCGTACTCGGCGACCAGCCGGTACAGCGTCTGCTGGAAATCGTAGGCCGTTGAAACGTCCTTGACAGTCCACTCGAAGTCCTGAGAGGGGTGGGCCGCCGAGAGGACAAACAGCCGCGTCGTCTCGGCCCCGTACTCGTGGGGCGCGATGTCGTTGCCCTTGGACTTGGACATCTTCTCGCCGCTGTGGAGCACCGTCCCCTGGTTGATGAGCCGGTCGACCGGTTCCTCACGGTCGAGCAGGCCGATATCTGAGAGTGCCCTTGTGAAGAATCGAATGTACAGCAGGTGGAGCACCGCGTGTTCCTCGCCGCCGACGTACACGTCGACCGGGAGCCACTCGTCGGCGGTTTCCTGGTCGAAGGGGGCGTCCTCGAAGTGCGGCGAGAGATACCTGAGGAAGTACCACGAGGAGTCGACGAACGTGTCCATCGTGTCCGTCTCCCGCACCGCGTCGGCCCCGCAGTCGGGACAGGTCGTCTGTTTCCACTCCTCAGCGGCATCGAGTGGATTCCCGGTCGTCTGGACGTAGTCGGGCAGTTCCACCGGCAGGTCGTCCTCGGGAACCGGGACGTGGCCGCAGTCGTCGCAGTGGACGATGGGAATCGGCGTTCCCCAGTAGCGCTGGCGGGAGATGAGCCAGTCCCGCAGGCGGTAGGTCACCGCGGACTCGGCAGCTTCGTGCTCGCGCAGGCGCTCGCGGGCGGCGGAACTGGCGAGGCCGTCGTACTCGCCGCTGTCCGTGAGCATCCCGTCACCGGTGTAGGGCGCGTGCGGGAGGTCCGTTCCGCTGCCGTCGACCGGTTCGACAGCCTGTTCCACGGGCAGGTCGTGCTCCGCGGCGAAGGCGTGGTCCTGCTCGTTGTGGGCCGGCACGCCCATGACCGCGCCCGTGCCCACGTCGTCCAGCACGTATGCCGCGACGTACACCGGCAGTTCCGCGCCGGTGTACGGGTGGGTCGCGGTGCGGTCCGTCTCGACGCCGCTCATCCCGGCGTCGTCCGTGCTCGCCACTGATTCCACGTACTCGGCGACGGCGTCGTCCTCGTCGGCCAGCGCTCGCGCGAGGTCGTGGCCCGGCGAGAGCGCCAGATACGTCGCGCCGTACACCGTGTCGAGTCGCGTCGTGAACGCCTCGACGGTGTCGTGGTCGTCGTGGCCGACGGTAAACGAGACGCGAGCGCCCTCCTGGCGGCCGATCCAGTTGCGCTGGCTGTCCCGCACGCCGTCGGGCCAGCCCTCCAGGTCGTCCAGCCCGTGATACAGCTCCTCGGCGTAGTCGGTGATGGCGAAGAACCACTGGTCGAGGTCGCGCTGCTCGACGCCGGTGCCACAGCGCCAGCAGACGCCGCCGCCGTGAGTGTGGCTGTGGCCGGTGCCGGCAGTCGTCTCGCCCTCGTCCGCTTCCGGCGACGTCTCGACCTGTGCGTCAGCAAGCACCGTCTCACAATCCGGACACCAGTTTACCGTCGCCGCGCCGTAATCGACCAGTCCCTCGTCGTAGAACTGGGTAAACAGCCACTGGTTCCACTGGTAGTACTCGGGGTCGCAGGTGGTGATCTCCCGGGACCAGTCGTAGCCAAAGCCCATCTCCCGGAGGTCGTCTTTCATCTGGTCGATACACGTCCGAGTCCAGGACTCGGGGTCGGTGTCCCGCTCGTAGGCCGCGTTCTCCGCCGGCAGGCCGAAGGCGTCCCACCCCATCGGGTGGAGCACGTCGTCACCGCCCATCCGCCGGTACCGGGCGTACGCGTCGGTGATAGCGTAGTTCCGGATGTGTCCCATGTGCAGTGAGCCGGACGTGTAGGGGAACATCCCCAGCACGTACGTCGGGTCCGCGGCGTCAGTGGGGCACTCGAAGACCTCGTCTCGCTCCCAGGCCTGCTGCCAGTACTCTTGAACCCGGGCGTGGTCATATCGGCGCGACATTTGCTACCTCGTCCTGTGCCTGCCGCGCACATGAGTGTTCGGCTAGGAAAGGTGGCGAGTCGTAGTGAGACAGTGGTTGTGTACAGCCAGAAAGCCCCGGCTGTCATCGGACGCGCAGCGTCCGATTGCCCGCGAGAGCGAAGCTCTCGCCCTGGCTGAACTCGGGGGTGGTTCGAAAGACGCGAAGCGTCTTTCGTCATCACGAGAGAGCTTCGCTCTCTCGAACGACAGCGAGTCGCGGGAGCCGAGACGGCAGGGGCTTTCTGGCTGTTCGCATTCGATCAACTGCTGCGGGCAGAAACAAGTCCAGAGAAGGTTGTTCCTAGCTCATTCCTCGCCGGACTCGTAGTGCTCGCCAGCGGCTTCTGGCAGGCGGGTTTTGCCCACCAGCGCGAGGACGACGATGACGGCGACGAACGGAATGGCCTGGACCAGTGAATCGGGGACGGCGATGACATCGGCCGTCTGGAGGCGCAACTGGACGGCGTCGAGGCCGGCAAACAGCGTCGTCGACAGCAGCGCGCCGACCGGGTTGTAGTTGCCGAACAGATAGGCGACGATGGCGATGAACCCCTTGCCGTTGACCATCGTCGGGCCGTTGCCGGTGAACTGGCCGATGTTGATGGCCAGCGCGGCCCCGCCCATCCCCGAGAGAACGCCGGAGAGGAGGACGGCTGCGTAGCGGACGCGGGACACGTCGACGCCAGCGGTGTCCAGCGCCTTCGGGTTCTCGCCGGCGGCCCGGACCCAGCGGCCGAAGGTGGTGCGGTTCAGCACGTACCACGACGCCGCCACGGCGAGGAACATGATGTACACCGCGGGCGAGGCGTCGAACAGCGCGCCGAAGAACGGGATGTCGGCCAGCGCTGGGACTGTTATCGTATCGAAGGTGCCGACGTTGCTGGTGTTCGGCCCGCCGTAGAACACCTGCGAGGCGAACGGCGCGAGGCCGAGCGCGATGAGCCAGACGGCCAGGCCGGCGATGATCTGGTCGGCGCGGAACTCGATACAGACGACGGCGAACACGGCAGCGAGCAGCGTCGACGCGACGATGCCGATGAGGAACCCGAGCCACAGCGACCCGGTGGCGTCGGCCCCGAAGATAGCTGCGAAGGCCGAGATGATGAGCAGGCCTTCGAGCCCGATGTTGATGATGCCGCTCTTCTCGGCGAAGATACCACCGAGCGCGGCGAGCACGATCGGGACCGAGAGCCGTAGCGTCGAGGACAGCGTCGATTTTGAGGCCAGTACCCAGAATATCTGCCCGGGCGTCGACGCCGGCGCAAGGAGGCCGAAGCCGGCGAGGACGGCCAGTGAGAGGACCGCCGCGGCGGCGATGAACAGCCGGCCTGACATCGACGAGAGCCGATCCATTGCGCTGTCGTTAGTCATCGGCACCACCTCCCGCGGTCGCGGTGGCCTGTCTGTCGCTCTGTCCCCTTGCGAGCCGCCGACCGATGATACGGAAGAACTCCGGCATCGCGACGAACAGGATGATGAGCCCGCGCAGGACACCGACCAACTGTGGCGGCACGTTAGTCGCGAACGCCACCACGTTCGACCCGGATTTGAGGACGCCGAAGAGGAACGCGGCGAAGACGGCCCCGATGGGGTTGTTGCCGGCGAGGATAGAGACGGTGATCCCGTCGAAGCCGTAGCTCGGGATGCCAGTCTGGAACTTCCCGAGGGTCATCATCACGAACACGGCCCCACCGATGCCGCCGAGCGCACCGGACAGCGTCAGCGAGGTCAGGATGGTCCGGGCGGAGTCGACACCGCCGTACTCCGCGGCCGCGGGCTGGATGCCGGCGGTCCGCAGGTCGTAGCCGAAGGCCGTGTGTTCGAGCAGGTAGTAGACGCCGCCGACGAACACGAGCGCAATCAGGAGCGCGAGCAAGGAGAAGTCCGTCCGCGGGTCGAACAGTATCGAGGGGAACTGCCCCTCGACGGGCAGTGTTCGGGTCTGTGTCGCCTGGCTCGTCGGGTCGGCGAAGTGGTTCCGGACGAGATACAGCGAGACCCGGACAGCGACGAAGTTGAGCATGATAGTGGTAATTACCTCGTTCGCGTCGGCGTAAGCTTTCAACGCGCCGGGTATCGCACCGTAGAGGCCGCCACCGATTGCGCCGGCGAGCAGCCCGAGCGGGATGAACAGAACGAGCGCGATCGTTCCGGAGACCAGTGAACCGGCCCACAGCACCGTCAGTGCGGCCGCCAGCGCGCCGATGATGAGCTGGCCCTGCGTCCCGATGTTGAAGATGCCCGCACGGAAGGCTAAGGCCACCGAGAGTCCGGTGAACACCAGAATCGTCGTCTCCCGGAGTGTCGCCGCGAACTGCGCGTTCAGCGGCGACCAGCCGCCCGTGAAGGGGTCACCCAGTGCGCCGAGGAACAGGCGGTTGAACACGTAGAACGGGTCGTAGCACAGCGTCGTGGAACCGAAGGTAAGGACCGGCGACCGGCACGTCGCCATCAGTCCCGCAGCGGTGACGATAATCGTCCCGACGACGAGAGAGAGCAACAGCGCCGAGACGGCGATGAGAATCCGCTCGCCGACGGAGGTCTGGCCCAGCCTGATGAGTCGCTGCCGGTACTGTGACCATCGGTCGTCCGAGGCCGGTGCCGGCGGGTCGTCGCCGTTCCGCGACGGGCCGTCGTCGCTCATTGGTGACCCTCCCCGTTCGCCGCAATGGTCGGGACGGCGTCAGGTTGCTGCCCGGCCATCAGCAGTCCGAGCTGTTCCTCGGTCACGCGCTCGGGGTCGACGATGTCGACGATCTCGCCCTCGTAGACGACGGCGAGACGGTCCGAGAGCGACTGGACCTCGTCGAGGTTCGAGGAGATGAGCAACACGGCCCGTCCTGCTTCGCGGAGCGCGTTGATCTGATCGTGGATGAACTCCATCGACCCTACGTCCACGCCACGGGTGGGGTGGGAGGCGACGACGAGACGCGGGTCCCGGGCGAACTCCCGGCCGACGACGAACTTCTGCTGGTTCCCGCCGGAGAGGGACTTGGCGTGGGCGTTGGCATCCGGCGGCCGAACGTCGTACTCTTCGATTATCTCCTCCGCGTGGTCGCGCGTGTGGTTCCAGTCGATGCGCCCCTTCGAGGTGTAGTCGGCCGCGTGCTGGCTCCCCAGCAGGCCGTTCTCGACGAGGTCGAAGTCCATCACCAGTCCCCGCTCCTGTCGGTCTTCCGGGATGTAGGCCAGCCCGGCCTCGATGCGCTCCCGACGGCTGTCGGTGGTCCGGTCGACGTCGTCGTACGTTATCGTCCCCTCGTCAGGCATCTGGAGCCCGGTGATCGCTTCGACCAGTTCCGACTGGCCGTTCCCGTCGACGCCAGCGATACCGAGTACCTCGCCGGCCCGGACCTCGAGCGAAATCCCGTCGACCGCGCGGACGCCCCGGTCGTCCTCCACGACGAGGTCATCGACGTCGAGGATAGACCGGCCCGGCTCGGCGGGCTCCCGGTCGAGATCCAGCAGCACCTCCCGGCCGACCATCATCTCGGCCAGTTCCTCCCGAGTAATATCGTCGGCGGGCACCGTCCCGACGTTTTTCCCCTCGCGCAGGACGGTGATTTCGTCGGCAGCCTCCATCGCCTCGCCGAGCTTGTGCGTGATGAAGATAATCGTCTTGCCCTGGTCGGTCAGCTCTTCGAGCACGCGAAAGAGGTCCTCGACTTCCTGTGGCGTGAGTACTGCCGTCGGTTCGTCCAGAATCAGGACGTCTGCGCCGCGGTAGAGCGCTTTGAGGATCTCGACGCGCTGCTGGACGCCGACGCCGACGTCTTCGATGCGGGCGTCGGGGTCCACGTCGAACCCGTATCGCTCGGACAGTTCACGTACCTGTTCTCGGGACTGTTCACTGTCAACCGTGAGTCCAAGCCACTTGCGGGGCTCGTTCCCAAGCGTGATGTTTTCGGTGACGGTCATCGGATCGACCAGCATGAAGTGCTGGTGGATCATACCGACACCCTCGTCGATGGCGTCGCGCGGCGAGTCGAACTGCTGTGTCTCGCCGTGCACGTTGACCGTCCCCTCGGTGGGCTGGTAGAGCCCGTAGAGGACGTTCATCAGGGTGGTTTTTCCCGCACCGTTCTCGCCGAGCAGTGCGTGAACCGTCCCCTTCTCAACCGCCAGATCAACGTCGTCATTCGCGACTACCCCCGGAAACCGCTTTGTAATACCATCGAGGTGGACGGCCTGTTCCATACTCTGAGCCGTTACCTTCCCGTTGTTTTAACTTCACGGTTCCACATGTCTGGCAAAAATATGCGGCAACTGCGTGTGTGGCCGCGGTGACTGGGACGGGTTGTTGTATATTATTTTCGGATAATTCCGACCGCGGGGCGGAACAGATCGACAAATCGCTTTAACAATCCGTCTCAGGCATTGTCGGGGTCAGTCGGCACGCTGATGTCGCCGTCGATGATGCTCTGGCGGACCTCGGACACCTCGTCTTTGACGCCCTGTGGGATCTCCGAGCCGATCTGCTGGCCGTACACCGCTTCGACACCGTTCTGTTCGAGACCGAGCGTGTTCACGGCACCGCCCTCGAAGTTGTCGTTGACGACCGATTCGACCGACGTGTACACCGCGTTGTCGACGCGTTTGACCATACTCGCGAGGATGACGTCGCTGAAGTCCTCTTTCGTGACCGACTGGTCGCGGTCGACGCCGACTGCGAAGCGCCCCGCCTCCTGGGCCGCACGGAACACGCCGGTCCCGGTGTTACCGGCCGCGTGGTAGACGATGTCGGCACCGGATTCGTACATCGAGAGGGCCGCCTCCTGTCCGCCGGAAGGGTCGTTGAAATCGCCGACGTAGGCTGACTGCACCTCGACGTCCTCCTCCGCGTGCTTGACGCCGGCTTTGTAGCCGGCCTCGAAGCGACCGATGAGGTCACCCTCGACGCCGCCGACGAAGCCGACGCTCGCGGAGTCACCCTGCGTGGCACCGGCTCCAGCCGAGAAGTCCTGACTGGTCAGCTTAGCGGCCATCAGTCCGATGAGGAACGAGCCCTGATGCTCACCGAACACGTACGAGCCGACGTTGTCCGCCTCGACGACGGAGTCGACGATCATGAAGTCCTGCTCGGGGTACTGTTCGGCGGTCTCCGTGAGGGCGTCCGCCTGCAGGAAGCCGATACAGCAGACGAGGTCGTAGTCCGGGTTCGAGGACTGCGCGTACTGCTGCTGGAGGCTGCCGAAGTCCTGTGCCGCTTCCGGCTGAGACTCGTCGTATTCGATACTCAGCTCGTCTGCCGCCCGGATAGCGCCGGTCTGAGCCTGGTCGTTGAACGACCCGTCACCGAGCCCGCCCGTCGCGTACACCATTCCGACACGAGCGGCCGGGCCGCTGTCGCCGCCGTCCCCGCCATCGCTGTCGGTGTCCCCGCCGTCGCCTCCGCCGCCGTCCCCGCCATCGCCACCGAGGCATCCGGCTAACCCGATTGCAGTTGCGGTACCAACACTACTGATGAACGTGCGTCTCCGCTGTGACATGTCCCACCAGCGGTGTCGATAGGCGTTAAAGACTTCGGTGTCGCACATTAGCCACATCGGCGACAAATCATGGCAAGGCGGGCCGATCAGCTGTCGATACCGACGCCGCGGACATTTTATGTACTGGGTGTGAACGGCTGGCAATGACAGTCTGGTCGCGTTCACACAGCAGCAACTGGCAGGCCCTGACGGGCCCCAGCACGCGGTGACTACCGTCGTCTTCGGGGCGCTGGTCGCCCTCGCGACGCTCACCGGGCTGGTGACGGCCTGGACACTCGGTGCGAACAGCAACTCGCCGCCCTTCGCCCCGGCTATCGGCGCGAACGCCATTTCGACGATGCGTGCCGCCTTCATGATCGGCATCCTCGCCGCGCTGGGCGCACTGACCCAGGGCGGGAGTATCTCCGAGACAGTCGGAGCCGGCCTCATCGACGGTGTCGCCATCACATCGCTCGCGGCCATTGCCGGCCTGTTGACCGCGACGGGGTTCATGGCGTTCGGGATCTACTCGGGCTACCCCGTTCCGGCGGCGTTCGCAACGACGGGCGCGATGGTCGGCGTCGGGCTCTCGCTGGGCGGCCAGCCGGTCTTCGACACCTACCGCCGCATCGTCACGTTCTGGCTGCTCGTCCCGCCAGTGTCGGGGAGCCTGGCCTATCTCACCGCGACCGTGTTGCGCCGGGACGACATCCCCGAGACGGTCGGAGTCCCGTTACTCGCCGGCGTCGTCGGCGGTATCGTCGCCAACGTCCAGTTGAGCATCATCCCGTCGCCGGCCGGCACCGACCAGGGCTCGCTGGCCGGCTTCGCCGCGATGGTCACCGGAACGGATATCGCCGCCGTCGCCGCGACGCTGCTGGTTGCCGCCGGGAGCTTCTACTACATCCGCCTGCAGACCCAGGCCTCCGTCGACAAGGGTATCAAGACCTTTCTCGTCGTTCTCGGCAGCGTCGTCGCCTTCTCCAGTGGCGGGAGTCAGGTCGGCCTCGCGACCGGACCACTGGAGAACCTCTACCGCGCCGAACTCGGCCTGCCCGGATTTGTGTTGCTGGCGCTCGGTGCCGTGGGTATCCTCGGCGGCGCGTGGATGGGCGCGCCCCGCCTGCTACAGGCGACCTCCCGCGAGTACGCACAGCTGGGCGTCCGGCGCTCAATCGCCGCACTGGTTCCCGGGTTCATCATCGCACAGGCCGCCATCGCGCTGGGCATCCCCATCTCGTTCAATAACATCATCTCCGGGGTCATCGGCGGCGGCCTGGCCGGTGGCTCCGCTGGTGTCTCGCGCCGGAAGATCGGCGTGACTGTCGGGTTCTGGCTCATCACGCTCGTCACCAGCGTCGCGCTCGGCTTCGGCGTGTATCAGGTGCTGGAAGCGGCCCTCGGCAGCCAGGCCTGAGACGGTCCCGCGTACTGTCTCCGGGTCGACGGCTACCGGACGACCGTCACCGTCACCGGCGCTTCGCTGACGACCGCCGTCGCAACGGTCCCGAGCAACCGCCGGGCGATCTCGTTTCGCGTCCCGCCGTGACCACCCATCACCACCTGGTCCACGTCGACCGCCTCGACATAGTCCAGGATCGTTTCGGCTGGATTACCGGTCTCGACGGCCGTCTCGACCTGTTGACCGGCCTCGCTGGCCTGCTGTGACGCCCGGTCGACGAGAGTCGCGGCCCGCTCGTCGGCCGCCGCCCGGCGATCCGCGCCCGGTTCGAGCATCCCACCTTCACTCATTCCCGTATCGAGCGGCGCGACGACGTTCAGGACCGTAATCCGACAGTCGAACGTCTCCAGCGCGTACGTCAGCGCCTCGTCAGCCAGCGGTGAGCCGTCCAGCGGGACGAGGACGTGCGTCGGTGCCATATGTTCTCTCTGGCAGGAAGCTACAAGTAGCCACGGGCAAGCCGGCGCTTGCCAGATGTGTGTCAAGCCCGTCCCACATGAGTTCGAACCAGTGGAAGACTCGCTTCGCTGTGTGCGACTGGTAGGTTTCGAATCAGTAATTACGATTTCGCGGCTCGCCAGTTTGCTCGCCGCAGAAATAGTCCATCCTGGATTCGAACCGGAGGAAGACTCGCTTCGCTCGTCTTCCAGGGCTCGAATCCACTAATCACGACGCTGTCGCTCACGGGTTGTTCGCGACAAGAGTAGTCCATCCTGGATTCGAACCGGAGCCAGACGTGCTCGCTTCGCTGCGCGCGACTGGCGGGGTTCGAATCAGTAATTACGATTTCGCGGCTCGCGAGTTTGCTCGCCGCAGAAATAGTCCATCCTGGATTCGAACCAGGGTCGAAGCCCCCAGAAGGCTTCAGGATTGGCCTCTACCCCAATGGACTGATTGCAATATTCAGTATCCGGCTGCCGTATTTCAGTGTTGCGGAGTCAGGCGGCTATGTCACTCCTCGCCATCCACCTGCCCGGCTGTTGTCGGTCGAACCCCAGTCGGGACCTCATGATGTTCTTTTCTATGGCAGTTAGCACAGAGAATGTCACACTTATCCATCTCAACGCGGAGCTTCGACTTCGAGAAGCCGTATGTAATCATCTTGGAGATAGTCATCTCTTTGTCTGAATCGTTGCGATGGTGAAAATCGAGACACGCTGGGTCGGCTTCTCCGCAACGACAACAGCCGCCACTATCTCGTTTGTACTCATACACCCATGCCCGGTGTTTTGCCCGCCGGTTCAGGGTTCGTTGTTGATTCCGGTCAGCGTTTTTGTAGTGCCATCGCTGGTCCTGAGAAAGGTCAGCCCACGAAGAACCATCAGGGAGCGAAACGTCGGCAGGTTTCGTACCGAGTCGAGAACCGCGAGAATGATTGGTCTCTAATCCAGCAGCCTTCTTCGCACCGTTCCAGCTTTCCATCACCCGCTGAATCGTGCCAGATGCCGGCGTCACACCAAGTTCCTCGTACTGCGCTTTCGTCGGCGACTCGCCTAGTTCCACAGCGGCGCTGCGGAGGGCTCGAACACAGTCCTCTTCGCTTGTCACGATATCAGTTTGACATAGAAGTATATTTCAAGTTACCTTTCTGGGCGGTCACAAAATGGTCTAAGCGAACGGCTACTGCGACACCACGAACGAACATCGACAGCGCTTTTTCGGGGTGCCGTGCACACTCGCGTATGTACGTCGGACGATTCGTCGTCGTCAGTCCCGAGGTCGGCGCGTACCGCGTCTCCTCGCGCTCGTTCCCCAACCGCCAGACAGTACAGCGCGACGGCACGGTGACCGTCGAGCCGACGCCGGACGCCCCGGAGACGGACAACCCATACATCTCCTACAACGGCGTCCGCGTCACCGAGCGCGGCGCGGTCGTCGGCAACGGTTCCCACGTCGACCCAATCGCGGAGAAGCTCGAACTCGGCTATCCGGCACGGGACGCTATCGCGGAGCCGCTCCTCTCGCTCGACTTCGAGAAGGACGACTACGACACGCCACGGGTCGCCGGCATCGTCGGCGTCGACGGGGCGGACCCGACGACCAACGCCGACGGGCCGGGAGCGGTCATCGGGACCGTCCGCCGAGACGCGCTGCTGGTCGAGGAGGTCACCGAGCCGACGCTGGTGGCGACCTACGAGGAGAACAGCCCGACGGCGTTCGACCTGGCTGCGACCGAGGCCGGCGAGGTGGCCCGCGAGGTGTACGACCACGAGTACGAGCACGCCGTCTGTTCGGCCGGCGTCGCGGGGTCAGCGGGCGAGTTCGACGTGGCAGTGTACAACGGGGAGTGAGCGGATGGCCGCACAGCGGGCACAGATACTGAGTCAGGACCGACACTCAAGACCCCACAGGGGGTAGACACTAGCAATGAAACTCGGCATACTCTCTGATATCCACGGCAATCGGGTGGCGCTAGCGGCGGTGCTTGCGGACATGCCGCCGGTCGACAGGCTGGTCTGTGCGGGCGACGTGGTCGGCTACAACCCCTGGCACGCCGACTGTGTCGACGCGATGCGGGGGCACACCGATGGGCTCCCAGCGGACGTTCCCTGGCCGACCGAAGAAGTCCCGACGGTGATGGGCAACCACGACAGAGCGGTCGCCGCCGAGACGCCGTTCGCGTTCAACGGGATGGCACAGGCCGGCGTCGAACACGCCACGGAGCAGTTATCCGACGAGCAGATCGAGTGGCTGGCGGCGCTGCCCGACGAGCGCCGCGTCTGTGACGACCGGGTAAAACTCGTCCACGGCCACCCTGACGACCCGGACCACTACACCTACCCCGAGGAGTTCGGCCCGGACCTGCTGGGCGACGAGGACGTACTCGTGATGGGGCACACACACCATCAACACCACGAGGTGTACGAGGACGGCATCGTGATGAACCCCGGCAGCGTGGGCCAGCCCCGCGACAAGGACCACCGGGCGGCCTACGCCGTGCTCGACCTCGCGGACCTGACTGTCGAGGAGCACCGCGTGGCCTACGACACGAGCGAGGTCATCGACGCGGTTACCGACGCTGACCTGCCGCGGCAAATCGGCTTCCGGTTGACGCAGGGCCGGTAGCCACAGGGAGTGTACGTCGCCTGTTGCCGGCAGCCTGCAGAAACTGCAGCGGGAGGAGGGAATTTATGTCCGTGACCGCTACCGTGTGGTGTGGAGTCCCCATTCGAGGTCCTCGGAATTCTGCCGGACGCGGACGACGGGGAGATCGTCGATGCGTACCGCGAGCGGGTGAAGGAAGCCCACCCGGACCAGGGCGGCTCGACAGAGGAGTTCCAGGCGGTCAAAGACGCCTACGAGCGACTGCAGAACGGCTACGAGCCCGGGGACCCGCTGCCGGACGAGTCACCGACGGCCGAACCCGGGTCCGAGACCGAGCAAGCCCCGCCGGAACCGGACGACCCGCTGGTGGAGTTTCTCAACTTCGAGGTGCTGGAGGACCACGGCTGGGCGCTCGAAGACGATGACCTGTTCGAGAAAGCCGCCGACGCGAACCTGCGGTCGTCTGATTTCGGGCGGTTCTACGTCGATCCGAACGACACGCTGCTGGAAGCGGCCGAGAAGAACGGTTTCGCGTGGCCCTTTGCCTGTCGCGGCGGCGCGTGTACGAACTGTGCCGTCGCGGTCGTCGAGGGCGAGATGCCGTCGCCGGCGAGCCACATTCTCCCGCCGGACCTCACCGAGAAGGGGATTCGGCTCTCGTGTATCGCCGCACCGGTGTCTGACGACGCGAGGATCGTCTACAACCTGAAACACCTTCCCGAAGTCAGCGAACTCCTGCTGCCCGCGAGTCGGTTCGAGCAGGCCTCCTCGACCGATTAAAAAGAACCCAGCGGTCAGAACACGTCCTGTACGAGCGAGAGGGCCTGTTCGCGGTCCTCCCACGGAACGAACACCGAGACCGACGTCGCGGACGTGATCACGTCGTAGAGGTGGATGTGAGCGTCGGCCAGCGGTGCGACGACCTGATGGGCGAGCGCCGACTGGCTCGGATCGCCGCCGGTGACACGGATGACGGCGATATCGTCCTCGACGGTGACCGACGAGAGCGTCTCGTCGTCGACGATACGGGCGTGCAGCAGTGCTTCGGCTTCCTCGGCGTCGTCTTCGTCGACGTAGAACGTCAGCGAGTCCATTCCCGAGGAGTTGGCCTCGATATTTATCTCCTCGTCGGCGATAGCGCTGGCCAGGTCCGCGAGGATGCCCGGACTGTTCCGGATAGCGCGGCCGGCGACGGTCACGCAGGCGATGGGCTGTTCCTGCAGGTCGATGAGGTTCTGGAACTCGCCCTCGATGGACGTGCCACCGGCGAGCAGGTCGCCGTGCTGGTAGTGGACGACGCGAACACCGAGATCGTCGCTCTTGTACGATAGCGCCGACGGCGCGACCACCTCGGCCCCGCGGAACGACAGCGAACGGAGTTCGTCGACGGAGATTTTGCCGACGTTCCGCGCGCCTTCGACGACGCGCGGGTCCCCGGTCATGACACCCTCGACGTCGGTGACGATGACGACTTCGTCGGCGTCCATGTAGTCGCCCATCATCACGGCGCTCGTGTCGGAGCCGCCACGGCCAAGCGTCGTCACGTTGCCCTGATAGTCTTGTGCCAGGAAGCCGGTGATGACCGGGACGACGTCCTTGAGCTGGCCGGCCAGCGCGTGGGCGCGCTTCTGTGTCTCCTCGACGTCGACCTCGCCGTACTCGTCGGTGATGATCGGCCAGTCCTCGCTGCCGGGTTCGAGGAAGACGGCCTCGATGCCGCGGGCGGCGAGTGCCCCTTTGAGCATCCGGACGGAGGTCCGTTCGCCCATCGAGACGATTTCGGCGCGGTCCGCGGAGTCGGCGTCGTAGTTAATCTCGTCGAGCAGTTCGTCGGTCGTGTTGCCCATCGCCGAGGCGACGACCGCGACCTCGTGGCCCTGCTGGACGGCCGCAGCAATCGAGTCAGCGGCCCGGTTGATGCGGTCGCCGCTGCCGAGGCTCGTCCCACCGAACTTGGCGACTACGCGCATGCTACCACCGTGTCCATGTGTACGTGAGTCATTGCCCTCGCGTTATCCGTCGCTCGGGATAACTGTGTCCATCTGTTTCCACACCGCACTGTCGGCAGGACCCGACAGAGTCCGTCGCGTGACGACCTATTGCTACGGAAGCGAACGCGACCCGAAGCGTCCGACACACCGTTTATTTGCGTGGGGTTCCCACACATATGCATGGATATCCGCGACGCTATCGAGGACGACGCCGAGCGACTGGCTGCCCTCGCCGACGGGCCGCCGGACGTGATGCAGAACCTCGTTCACGACCGCACCGTCCGCGTGGCCGAGGAGGACGACGACATCGTGGGGTTCGTGAGCTTCGACGCCGAGCGTGGGACCGTCCACGTAACGCAGCTGGCCGGGTCGAGCGACGCCTGCGAAGTACTCCTGACCGACCCTATCGAGTTCGCGCGCCGGGAACACATGTCCGTGGAGCTACTGCTGCCGGAAGACGAGTCAGAAGTCCGGGCCGCCGTCGAGGCGGTCGGGTTCACCTCCACCGGAAACGGCCCCCGGTTCGACGGACAGGAGACGACGCGCTACCGGTTAGAGCCGGAGCGAGCGGAGCACTGACCGGCGTCACTGGACCGAGAGCCGCCACCCGAGCGTCGCACACAGCCCGAACCCGAAGGCGTTGAGCGAGCCGTGGAGCGCGACCATCGTCGAAATCGTCAGACCCAGCGAGTGGCCGGTGAACGTCGACACCCCGTAGCCGAGCGCGAGCGCCATCGAAATCGGGAGCGCCACGGCCGCGATGCCAAGCAAGACCCCTTGCGGTCGAGGGCAGGTGAGGGCGACGCGACGCAGGACCACGACGCCGAAGGCCGCGACGGCGACGGTGAAGAGACTCACTGCGACGACCTCCACCAGCGGCGAGAAGGCGATGCCGACCGCGATGAGCGCCGGGCCGACGAGGATGACACCCGCAACGGTGCGGAATCCCCGCGAGCGGTCACCGAGGTGTCGTCCGGTCAGTCCCGCCGCAACCGGGAGGACGAACCCGGCGTAGTGGAAGTGGACCGCCGTCAGTCGAATAATAACGCGGTCGAACCAGAACGTCAAGTCGAGATGTGCGAGCAGGAGTGCGACCGCACCGACTGAGACGTAGGCGAAGCCGGCGTCGATAGCAGTCTCCGGGAGCGTCAGGTCGCCTCGAACCCGCGTCCGTGCAAGCGCGGCGAGTCCGAGGAGACCGGTGACGGCCAGCCACGGTGTTGCGAGCCCGGCGGCCAGGGGGGACGGGGACGGGACGAGTAGCGATACCGCAAACAGGAGTGCGCCGACCGGCTGAAGCCAGATGGCTGTGGTCGTGAACCGGTTCGCAGGCCCCTGAAACGCCCCAGTCGCCGCCGTTCGGAGCGCGAGCGGGACCAGCACGAGTGGCGCGAGTGCGAGCGCCCGTTCGATGGCGGTCAGTTCGCCAGCGACAGTCAGCGCCAGCCAGGCCACCGCCCCGAGCGCCGCGCTCAGGTCCGCCACGGCAATGCTCCCGATTGTCGGCTGGGCGACGCTGCCGGGCGCTGGCTGCCGGGACCCGCCGGCGCGGTCGCTCATCGCGGCGGGAGCCGGTCGAGCCCGCGGACGATTCGAAGGTCGTCGGGCGTCCCGTCACCGCTGGTCTGCTCCTGTGTGAACGTCCCGCGGTAGCCGAGCATGTGGCCCACGAGGTCGTTCTCGACGGTCGCGGTGACGTGGTACCGCTCGTCGGTCTCGTCGTAGCGGTCGCGCACCTCGACATCGGCGGCCAGCGGCCCCGGCAGAGGAACGTACCGATTACCCAGCCGAGCCCACTGCCGGCCGCCGGCCACCACGAGCGCACCGTCCTCGACCCGCGGGTGGAGTTCACTGGCGATTCGCCCGTGGGTCCCCAGGAAGTCGAGCAGCCGCCCGGCCTCGGCGTCCCACACGGTCAGCGAGTCGAACAGGCGGGTGGTGTCGCCGAAGTCGAACGCGCGGCGGGTCGTCATGGCCTCGTGACCGCCATCGGTCGTGTAGGCCACCGTCGTCACCGAAAACGGCACGTCCTCGCCGGCTTCGGGAAACAGCATATTCTGCGTCGTCATCGCGTACAGCGCGGGCAGCACCAGCGTTCCGCGGGTGATGTCCATCTCGCCGCGGCCGACACAGACGGTCCCGTCGTCGGGGCCGAGACTGTAGCGGTCGCGGACCTTCGGATGGAGGTCGGCCGCGGCCTCGCCCAGCGCCCGTTCGTAGACGCCCGTCACAGCACCACCCGAGCCGGTGGCGTCGCCAGTACAAGCGGCGTCTCGACGGCAGTGGTCCGGTACGGCGCTCCCGTCGCACCACGGGTCCGTTCGTCCATCGGCTCGCTATTTCCGTGGCAGATAGATATTTCTACTGGGTAGGTGGCAGGAAAATATCGAACGGAGCGCCGTGCAGTCAGTTTTCCGCCGGAGGCATCAGTACAGCCGCGGAGCGGTTTGCGACCGCGCTCGCCGGCGTTACTTCTTCGAGAGGAACTTTCGGTAGAGGTACGCGACGCCGAGGCCGCCGGCGACCAGCGCCGGGACCAGCGGCGCGTTGGCGGCCTTCGACGCCTGTCGGCGAACCGTCTGGGCGACCGACGACGGTTCTTCGATGAGGTCCAGCACGGCTTCGGTGCTGTTTTCGACCGGCTCCGGCTCGTTCCCGGCCTCGGCGGCCGCCTCGGGGTCTTTGAGCAGGTGGCCCGTGGTCAGGCAGACGACCGACTCGTCGCTACCGACCTCGCCCTCGCGCCGGAGTTTCCGGAGGCCGGCGACGGAGGCCGCGGAAGCCGGCTCGACGCCGACGCCTTCCCCGGCGATATCGCGCTGCGCTTCGGTGATCTCTTCGTCGGAGACGGCGACGGCGGTGCCGCCGGTCTCCCGGATGCCCGGCAGCGCCTTCGGCGCGTTGACCGGATTGCCGATGCGGATGGCGGTCGCGCGGGTCTCGACGTCCTCCCAGCGGCGGGTGTCCTCGTACCCTTCCTCGATGGCCTCGACCATCGGGGCGGCCCCCTCGGCCTGGACGCCGGTGAGTTTGGGTACCTGGTCCTCGGTGATTGCGCCGGCTTTGACGAGTTCGCGGAAGCACTTGTACAGCGCCGCGGTGTTGCCGGCGTTGCCGACCGGCAGGACGATGCGGTCCGGATACTCGCCGTGGTCGGCGTAGAACTCCTCCATGATCTCCAGCCCGATGGTCTTCTGACCCTCAAGACGGAAGGGATTCAGCGAATTGAGGAGATAGGCCTCACCGCGCTGTGCGAGGTCCTGCACGATGTCGAGACACTGGTCGAAGTTGCCGTCGACTTCGAGGATGCGCGCGCGGTGGAGGCTCGCCTGTGCGATCTTGCCGGCCGCGACCTTCCCGGCGGGCAGGAGGACGAGCGTCTCCATCCCGCCGCGAGCGCCGTAGGCCGCAAGCGCCGCGGAGGTGTTGCCCGTCGAGGCACAGGCCAGTCGGTCGACGCCGACCTCCTGGGCGACCCGGACACCGACGGTCATGCCGCGGTCCTTGAACGAGCCGGTGGGGTTCATCCCCTCGTGTTTCACGCGGAGCGCGTCGACGCCGATGTCGTCTTTCAGGCGCGGCATCTCGTGCAGCGGCGTGTCACCCTCGGGGAGCGTGACACCCTCTTCGAAGGGCAGGGCGGCGTTGTACCGCCAGACCCCCGACCCCTCGAACTCGTCGAAGGTCGGCAGGTCGTCGTAGCGGACCTCGAGCAGACCGTCACAGTCGTCGCAGGTGTAGCGAATCGCGTCGAAGGGAGCGAACGTCTCACCACACTCGATACAGGCCAGCCAGACGCCGTCGTCGGCAACCGGCGGCACGTCGTCGGTGAGTTGCAGGTCAGCCATTGTCGGGACCATGCTCCCAGTGGGCAAAAGTCGGACGGTTGTCGGCCATACCACCGGCACTCACGGCACGGAGGCTGTCACTCGCTGGGGCTGGCGTCGAACTCGTCGATGCGGTGGTGGACCGCGGCAGTCCACTCGTCGAGGGTCTCGTGCATCAGTTCACGGGCCTCCGACAGCGGTGTCGCGGCGTACTGGTAGACGTGGCCGCCGCCGTCGAGCAACCGTCGTTTCCGCGTCGCGAGCCCCTTCTCCCGGAGCGTCGACAGCGACCGGTTAACGTTCGAGCGGTCCCGACCGAGTTCGTCAGCGAGTTCCTCGACGGTGCTTGCAGGAGTCTCAAGCAATGTCTGGTACGTCCGTACTTCGTGTTCCTGAACGCCGAAAACACAGGCCATCACGTCCGAGAGGTTCGGTTCGTCGTCGACCATCAGCTCGTGGAACTGGTCCGGAGAGGGGTTGACAGACATACCCCTCTGTATTATTCCAACCCGGATAAACTGGGTCGTTACCTCAACCTCACCGCGACGGAATCGTCGCTGTCCGCTTCCATCCGGTTCCGAGCTGTCGGCAGCGGCTCGGGAAACAGACCCCTGTGAACAGTTGTCGAATATATAGGGATAGTTACTGTTTCAGCTAGAGGGACCAGCTAGCAGGATTCCAATAGTAACTAGTACTGTGTGAAACAATGCCGAATACATCGAAAAGGGTGCTGTTTCGGGTGGAAATTGTCCTCATACGAACCAGAGCTGCCACAGATCACCTATATCCGCATAAGAATGTCTCGTCGAAGTACATATCAAAAGCATTAATACTCACCGGCTAATGTCACTTTAAAAGAAGTAAGCGCATTTCTCCTCGTGGTGTCCGAGCTACGACGAGGATGCTAATACTTCCCGATCCCAGAAACCAATGAACTACAGGAGTTTCGACCACCTCAGTGCTGATACGCAGGAGTGGATCGTCGATCTACCAAACGACCTGGATCTGATCGTCGGAATACCGAGAAGCGGGATGCTAGTGTCAAACTTACTTTCGCTGCATCTCAATCTCCCGATGACGGATATCGACGGGTTGCGGGAGGGCAGACTCCTACAGACGGGGGAACGGTACGACGGTGAGTTCGACCTCTCGGAGTTCTCGACGATACTGGTCGTCGACGACACCGTCTACACCGGGAGCGAAATGACCGATGCGCAGTCGACCATTGACGGGTTTGATCTGTCCGCGGACGTGTACTACGGCGCTGTGTACGTGGACGAGGGTTCCGAGCGGTTCGTCGATACCTACGCCCAGACCCTACCGTTCCCGAGGGTATTCGAGTGGAACATGATGCACCACGACTTCCTCGTGGATTCCTGCGTCGACCTTGACGGCATCCTCTGTCGCGATCCGACGCCCGAAGAGAACGACGACGGGCCGAAATACCGGGAGTTTATCTCGACTGTCGACCCGATCTGTGTTCCCTCGGTGGAAATCGGGCAGATCGTCACCTGCCGACTGGAGAAGTATCGCAGCGAGACCGCCGCCTGGCTCGACGAGCACGGAATCGAGTACGACGAACTGGTGATGATGCAGTACCCGGACAAGGCTACGCGGGTCGCCGCGGGCAACCACGGCGAGTACAAGGCCGAGGTGTACGGATCTTCGGACGCCAAGCTGTTCATCGAGAGCTCACACTCCCAGGCCCGAACGATCGCTATGCAGACGAACAAACCAGTCTACAGCAAGGAGCAAAACCGAATGCTCCAGCAGGGGTATCTGACCCGCGTCGCCAGAAACGGTCGGATGTCCATCGAAGCCGTCAAGTCCGACCCGCTCAGGTACGTCGATCAGCTCAGGTCAGACCCAGTGGACTTCGTCAAGCGGGCCTCGTCGGTGTTTCTCTAGGCCACGTTTTTGCTGAGCGGAGCGAAACGAGTCTTTCGGTGGGAAAACGCCGCCCCTCGCTCCGCTCGGAACGGTCTACGCCTGCTCAGACAGCCACACGAGCAGCCCTTTCTGCGCATGCAGGCGGTTCTCCGCCTGCGCCCAGACGATGGCGTTGTCCGACTCGATGGCGTCGTCGGTGACCTCCTCGCCGCGGTGGGCGGGCAGGCAGTGCATGAACGGCCGGTCTTCCAGCAGGTCCGTCGTGATCTGGAACCCCTCGAAGTCTTCGAGTTTCCGGCCGCGCTGGTCCTCCTGCCCCATGCTGACCCACACGTCGGAGTACACCACGTCGGCGTCAGCCACAGCAGCGTCGGGGTCGTGAGTCGTTTCGGGCGCGTTGCCGAAGGCGGCGGCGCGGTCGGCCACGTCGTCGGAAATGCCGTAGCCCTTCGGCGTGGCGACGGTGAGGTCGAGACCGACCATCGCCGCGCCGATGACGAACGACTGGCAGACGTTGTTGCCGTCGCCGACCCACGCCACGGACACGTCCTCGAAGTCGCCGAACTGCTCGCGAATGGTCAACAGGTCGGCGAGTGTCTGGCAGGGGTGGGCATCGTCGGTCAGCCCGTTGATGACCGGGACCTCGGCGTATTCGGCCAGTTCCTCGGCATCGGCGTGGTCGAACACGCGCGCCATGATGAAATCGACGTAGCGCCCGAGCGCGCGGGCGGTGTCCTTGACCGGTTCGCCGTGGCCCAGGTGGATGTCGTCGGGGCCGAGGAACACGGCGTGGCCGCCCAGTTGCGTCATCCCCGTCTCGAAGGAGACCCGGGTTCGTGTCGACGGCTTCTCGAATATCATGCCGAGCGTCTGCTGATCCAGCAGGTCGCTCGGGCTCCCCCCGCCGTGGTCGGCCTTGATGGCCGCGGCGCGGTCGAGGACGGTCGCCAGTTCGTCGGTCGTGAGGTCGTCGACGTCGAGTATGTCCATGTCAGTCCTCCAGCAGGCGTTCGGTCGCGGTTTCGAGCACCGCGACGGAGCGGTCGTACTCGTCGAGCGGAAGGTGCTCGTTCGGTGCGTGATCGAGGTCCGAGTCGCCGGGCCCGTAGGTCACCATCGGACAGTCCCACACCTTCGCGTAGACGTTCATGTCGCTGGTGCCGGTCTTGCGAAGCAACGTGGGCTCGCCGCCCGCCTGCCGAATCGCGGCCCGGAACGCCCGGGCGGCGCTGGTCCGGGGGCTCTGCATCACCGGTTCGACCCTGTCGTCCCAGTTGACCGTGCCGTTCTCCAGGAACCCGTCTGCGATTTCCCGGATCTCGTCAGTGCTGTACTCCGGCGGGACCCGAAGTTGCACGTCCATCGTCGCTTCGACGCTCAGTCCGTCGCTGGACGTGCCGCCCTTGAAGTCGACGGGCTTGCAGGTGACCCGTTCGAAGACCGGGTGCCACTCGTCCGTCTCGAACTCGTCGTCGACCGCCGACCACCAGTCGATGGCGTCCTGAATGGCGTTGTTCTCCGGGCGCGAGGAGTGGCCGGACTCGCTCGTCGCGACGTACGTTCCGGCCAGCAGGCCGCGGTAGCCCAGCGTGATGCCCTCCCAGCCGGAGGGTTCGCCGTTGACGACGGCGTCTGGGGCCTCGTCGCGGTCCTCGACGAGGTGGCGCGCGCCGCGGGAGTCGACCTCCTCGCCGACGACGCCGACGAAGGAGGCCCCCGTGCGGACGGCGGCCACGGCCATCGCGCACAGCGGGCCCTTCGCGTCGACGCTGCCGCGACCCCACAGCACGTCGCCGTCCTCGGTCTCCTCGACGCGGACCGGAATGTCACCCGGGACGGTGTCGATGTGGGAGGTGAGGAGGACGCCGTCGTCGGCTGGCGCGCGGACGTTGCCGACCTCGTCGAGATACACCTCGCGGTCGTGGGCCTCGAAGAACTCCGCCAGTCGTTCGGCCGCCTCTGTCTCGTTCCGCGAGACCGACGGGGTGCGGACGACCGCTTCGAGGAGGTCGCGGGCCTCCGTGTCGGCCTCGCGGCTCGCGGCTTCGCTCATTCCACCACCTCCGCCATCGCGTCGACGACGGCGTCGGCGTGGGACTCGTCGATGGTCAACGGCGGAAGCAGGCGGACGACCGTGCGGCCGGCCGGCAGCGCGAGCACCTGATGGTTCAGTGCGAGTTCCTTCAGCGCCGCGTTCGCGCCGCGGCCGACCTCGACGCCGATCATCAGGCCCTCGCCGCGGATGTCCCGCACCTCGTCGCCGATGGCAGCCTCCAGTTCGGTCAGGAGGTAGTCGCCCATCGCGGCGGCGTTTGCGGGAACCTCGTCGTCGATGACGGTCGAAACGGTCGCGCCGGCGGCCGCCGAGATGACCGGCCCGCCGGAGAACGTCGAGGCGTGGGAGCCGTAGTTCTCGGCGATCCAGTCCCGACACAGCGTCGCGCCGACGGGGAGGCCGTTGCCCAGCCCCTTCGCCGCGGTTATCATGTCCGGCGCGACGGCGGCACGCTGTGAGTTCCACAGCGCACCGGTCCGGCCCATCCCGGTCTGGACCTCGTCGAAAATGAGTGCGGCCCCGGCGTCCTCGGTGATCTCCCGTGCGGCTTCGAGATAGCCGTCCGAGGCCGGGTTGATGCCGCCCTCGCCCTGGACCGGTTCGACGATGAACGCGGCCGTGTCCTCATCGACGGCCTCGTCCAGCGCCTCGCTGTCGTCGTAGGGGACGAACTCCACGTCGCCGATGAGCGGCTCGTAGGGCTTCTTGTACTTGTTCTTCCACGTCGTCGCCAGCGCGCCCATCGTCCGGCCGTGGAAGCCCTGCATCGTCGCGACGATTTTCGAGTCCCCCGTCGCCGACCGGGCGAACTTCAGCGCGGCCTCGTTGGCCTCGGTCCCGGAGTTACAGAGCCAGGTCTTGTCGATGGGGTCCGGTGCGGTGTCGGCGAGCAGGTCGTACAGCGCCGTCCGCTCGGCGTTCGGATACGACGCCTGGACGTACGTGATCTTCTCTAGCTGCTCGCTGACGGCGCTCTGGACCGCCGGATGGCCGTGGCCAAGCGGGACACAGGCGTAGGACGCGCCCATGTCTAGATACTCTGTGCCGCCGTCGTCGTATACGTAGGCACCGTCGCCACGTTCGATCTGGATGGGTTTCTCGTTGAAGACGAATCCGCTCATTGTTCCTCCGTCGCTGTCTGGTCTGTGTCCTGTTCGAGTGCGCTCGCGTGGACGTGGGTCCCGTCGCCGTCGAGCGCCGACAGAATCGGCTCGTCGGCGTTGGCGTCGGCCACCACGACCTCGGGTGCGCCGCCGTCGAGCGCCTCCTCGGCGGCCATGATTTTACGGCCCATGAACCCCTCAGCAGCGGCTTCGAGGGCGGCCCAGTCGCTTGCCGTCTCGACCGACTTGATGAGCGTCGACGGGTCATCTGGGTCCGCGTAGACGCCCTCCACGTCGGTCAACAGCACCAACTGCGCGTCGAGTTCGCCGGCAATCGCCGCGGCCGAGCGGTCGGCGTCGGTGTTGACGGGAATCACTTCGCCGTCGTCATCTCCCGCCATGGGTGGTGCAGCGACCGGCGTGTACCCGTCGTCGAGCAGCGTCTCCAGCAGGTCGCCGTTGACCTGCTTGATGGTCCCCGAGTGGTCGCCACGACGAATCTTCTTCTTGCCGTCCTCGACGACCCGCACTGCGGACTTCCGTGGTCCGTAGAGCAGTTTGCCGTCGACGCCGGAGAGTCCGACCGCGTCGACGCCCTCGCTCTGGAGGCCGGCGACGAGCTGGGTGTTCAGGTGGCCGAAGGCCATCTCGAACACCTCCATCGTGGTCTCGTCGGTGAACCGGCCGACGACGCCCGACGGCGTCTCGACGTATTCGGGCTCGACGCCGAGCCGTTCGAGCGTCTCGTCGACTTTGGTGGAGCCACCGTGTACCACGACGACGCGCTCACCATCGGCCACTAACGATGCCACGTCCGCAAGCGCCCCCGCGGGGTCGACCGCGCGAGCGCCTCCGACTTTGATAACTACTGTCATAAAAACAACCTCCAGGAGTTACGGTGCGCCGACGGGGTGGAGCCCCTGGAACTCCAGGCCCGCCGTCTCTTCGATGCCGAGGGCGACGTTGGCCGCGTGGACCGCCTGGCCCGCCGATCCCTTCATCATGTTGTCGATAGCCGAGAACACGACCAGTCGCTTGTTGCCGGGGTCGAGTTCGAAGCCGACCTCGGCGCGGTTCGTCCCCGCGACCGACTTGGGCTCAGGGTAGCGGTAGACGCCACCGCCGCCGGCGACGAGTTCGACGAACGGTTCGTCCTCGTACTCGCCGCGGTAGGCCCCCCAGAGGTCGCCCTTCGAAACCGGGCCCTCCGGAAAGACGTGGCAGGTCGCGCTCGCGCCGCGGATCATGTCCACCGCGTGGACGGTGAAAGACACGTCGAGACCGAGGAACTGCTGAATCTCGGCCTCGTGGCGGTGGCCCGTGGGCGCGTACGGGCGGACGACGCCCGAGCGCTCCGGATGCGAGGATGCCTCGCCGCCGCCGGCCCCGCCCTCGCTGGAGCCGACTTTCACGTCGACGACGACCTGCTCGTCGCCGGAAAGGATGTCGGCCTCGAACAGCGGGAGCAGGCCCAGAATCGTCGCCGTGGCGTTACAGCCGCCGGAGGCGATGAGGTCGGCCCCTTCGAGATTGTCGCGGTTGAGTTCCGGCAGGGCGTACTCGCTCTGGTCAAGCAGTTCCGGGCGCGTGTGCCCGTCGTACCACTCGTCGTACTGGGCCTCCGAATCGAGTCGGAAGTCCGCCGAGAGGTCGACGACCGTGCCGGCGGCCTCCTGGAAGGCATCGATCTGCTCCATCGAGACGCCGTGGGGCGTCGCGGCGAACAGCACGTCGACCGACTCCAGGTCCGCCGGCGAGGAAAAGCGCAGGTCCGAGTGCCGGAGGTTCGGATGGGAGTGCCCGATGGTCTTGTTCTCCTTCGAGCGGCTGGTGGCCTGGGCCAGTTCGAACTCGGGGTGGCCATCGAGGATGCGAAGCAGTTCCCCGCCGGTGAAGCCGGAGCCGCCGACGACACTCGCCGTGTACGTCATGCTGTCACCTCGGCGTCGGCTTCCGTCGCCGCCTTCTGTTCGAGCCAGTCGACGACCTTCGCGGGCACGTCCACGTCGGTGACCTCGTTCAGCGCCTTGAACTCGACGGTGTGGTTGACCTCGTGGACGGTGTAGTCCTCGAACTCGCGCGCGTCCTGGGTGTCGCTTTGCGACACCCCGACTTCCATCAGGTCGATACCGAGCAGTCCGCCGCCGACCGCGTCGGAGGCCTTCTCGACCAGTTCCAGTGCGCGGTCGTCCAGTTCGAACTCGTTGGTCTCCGCGCCCTTCGCGGCGTTCGTGAGCCAGTGGTCCGAGGAGCGAACCATCGCCGCGATGGGTTCTCCGTCGACGGCCAGGACGCGCATGTCGCGACCGGGCTTGTCGACGAACTCCTGGACGTAGAAGATCTTGTGCTCGTAGTGGCCGAGCGTCTCCTTGTGTTCGAGGATGGCCTCGGCGGCCGAGCGGGAGTCGATCTTCGCCATCAGGCGACCCCAGGAGCCGACGACGGGCTTCAGGACGCAGGGGTAGCCGAACTTCTCGATGGATTCCAGCGCCGCGTCCTTTGTGAACGCCACGTCGGTGTTGGGCGTCGGCACGCCCGCCGCTTCCAGCGCGAGGCTGTTGTTGACCTTGTCCGCGCAGGTGTCGGCGACCTCTGGCCCGTTGACCACGGGGACGCCGTAGGCCTTCGCGAACTTCGTCGCGTACACGCTGCGGCTGGTCGCCAGACAGCGGTCGACGACGATGTCCAAATCTTCGAAGGCCTCGGGGGCTTCGTGGATGTTGAACTGCTGTTTGCGAACGTCTATCTTCTCGATCTCGTGGTCGCGCTCGCGCAGTTCCGACAGCAGGAGCTTCTCGTCCCGGCGGATGCGCGAGTAGAGGAGTCCGACTTTCATACTGAGTCCTCCGTGGGTTCGCGGCTCGCGGCGTCGAGCGCCACGGTCACGTACGGCGTCGAGCGCCGCGCCACCGCGAACACCTCACTCACCCCAGTCCTCTTCGAGCTCGGGTGCGCTGTCGAGCTCGACGGGGTCGGCGCCGACGACTTCGAGTTCGGCACCGCAGGTGGCACAGTCAACGATCTCTCCGACTTCGAGGTTGTCGTGCAGGGACACGTCCGCCCCGCACTCGATGCATTCTGCCATTGTAGTTCATCCTGTGACAGGGATCCACTTAAAGCCTTCGAACATATCAGAATAAATTTACTACACAGACAGCACTCTAATGGTGTGAAAGGCCCGAATCCACTACGTTTCTGAATCGTATATCAGAATTATGGTATAATTGTCCCACGAGGGGACGGTGGTCGCTCAAACATACCGGTCCACCTCCGTCTGGCGGCGGTCAGCCGCCTGTGAAACAGCCTGCCGGCGGTCAGCCAGTACCTCGCGGTCAGCGGCGAGAGCGTCCGCTGCTACCGACACCTGCTCGGCAACAGCGTCGGGGGCCGGGCCGCCGCGAGAGTCCCGCATCGCGACACTTTCGGTCGGGTCGAGTGCGGCCGAAAGCGCCTCGCGGTCGACGTAGGCTGACAGGGGTTCGCCAAGCACGTCTTCGGCGACGGCCGACAGCGCCTCGTACTCGGGCGCGTCTTCCTCGGGACCCAGCTGCGCGGCGGCCTCGGCGACGACCTCGTGGGCCGTCCGGAACGGCACGCCGGCCATCGCCAGCAGGTCGGCCACGCCGGTCGCCGTCGCGAACCCGTCGGCCGCCGCGGCTTCGAGCCGTTCGGCGGGCCAGTCGGCGGTCGCGACCGCGCCGGCGGCGACCGCGGTGCTCTCGGTGACGCTGTCGATGGCGTCCCAGGCGTGGCGACCGGCGCGCTGGAGGTCGCGGTTGTACGCCCGGGGCTGGCCCTTCAGATTGGTCAGCAGGCCGTTCAGCCCGGCGACGGCGTCGCCCGTGCGACCGCGGACCAGTTCCAGCGTGTCGGGGTTCTTCTTCTGGGGCATAATCGACGACGTCGAGGCGTAGTCGTCGTCGAGGTCAACGTGGCCCTTGCTCGCCATCACGACCACGTCCTCAGCCAGCCCTGACAGATTCGTCGCCAGCGTCGCGACGGCGCTGGTGGCCTCGACGAGGAAATCGCGTGTCGCCGAGGCGTCCATCGAGTTCTCCGCCACCGAGTCGAATCCGAGCAGTTCCGCGGTGCGCTCGCGGTCCACATCGAAGGGCGTCCCGGCGAACGCGGCCGACCCAAGCGGGTTCTGATTGACCCGCTCGTAGGCATCGAGCAGACGTGCGGTGTCGCGCTGCAGCGCCTGCTCGTAGGACAGTACCCAGTGGGCGACCGTCGTCGGCTGGGCGGGCTGGAGATGCGTGTATCCCGGCATCACCGTCTCGCGCTCGGCGCGAGCCACTTCGATGAGTTGCTCGCGGGCCCCGACGACAGTTTCGACGAGGTCCAGAACGTCCGCACGCAGCCGGTAGCGGATGCAGGCCGCCACCTCGTCGTTGCGCGAGCGGGCGGTGTGCATCTTCCCGCCGTCGGGACCGACGCGCTCGATGACCGCGCTCTCTATCGCCTCGTGCACGTCCTCGCCGTCGGGCAGCGCCTCGTGGCCCGCGTCCTCCACATCCGCCAGCGCGGCCAGTACCTCGCCGGCCGTCTCGCGGTCGATGATATCCTGTTCGGCCAGCATCACGACGTGGGCGCGGTCGACGGCCAGGTCGGCCGCGAAGATGCGCTCGTCGTCTGACAGCGAGGAGAGGAACGACCGGGCGGGCCCGCCCGCGAAGCGGTCGCGGCGGACGACCGCCTCACCGCCGGAGTCGGCGCTCGCGTCTCCCGTCTCGTGGTCCTCGCCGTCGCTCATTCGCTTACTCCTCCGTGGCCTCGCTCGCGGCGTGGTCGCCGCTGCCGTCCGTCACGGCGGCCCCTTTCTTCGCATCGTTCAGAATCTTGTTCGCGAGACGGGACTGGAAACCGTGGTACTTCGCGACGCCGGTCGCGTCCTGCTGGGTGATACCGCCGGAGACGTCCTCCTCGTTGAACGAGGCCGCCGACTCGCTGTAGACGGCGTAGTCGGATTCACGCGAAACGGCGCGGCAGTGCCCGCCTTCGAGTTTCACCGTGACGGTCCCGGTGACGCGCTCGTTGGTGTCGTCGATGAACGCCTCGAGCGCGCCCGTCAGCGGCGCGTCGACGAGGCCCTGGTAGGCCTTCTGAGACCACTCCTGGTCGACCTGGGCCTTGAACTGGCGTTCCTCCTGCGTGAGGACGAGCCCCTCGAGCGCCTCGTGGGCCGTCAGCAGGACGGTGGCCGCGGGGTGTTCGTAGTTTTCGCGGACCTTGAGCCCGAGCATGCGGTCTTCCATCATGTCCGTACGGCCGATGCCGTGGGCGCCCGCCTGCGCGTTGAGTTGCTCGATGAGTTCGACGCCGCCGAGTTCCTCGCCGTCGACGGCGACCGGGATGCCGTCCTCGAACGCGACCTCGACGAGTTCGGCGTCCTTGTCGGAGGGGTTGTCGGTCCACTTGTAGATGTCGTCCGACGGGATAGTGCTTGGGTCTTCGAGTTCGGAGCCCTCGATGGAGCGGCTCCAGAGGTTCGTGTCGATGGAGTAGCGGCCGCCGTCGCCGCCCTCAACGGGCAGGCCCTTCTCCGCGGCGTACTCGTTTTCCCACTCGCGGGTGAGTCCGAGTTCGCGCACCGGCGCGATAACATCCAGGTCGGAGTCACGCCAGACGGCCTCGAAGCGGAGTTGGTCGTTGCCCTTGCCGGTACAGCCGTGGGCAACGGCCGAACAGCCCTCTTCTTCAGCGACCGAGAGAATGGCCTTGGCGATGACCGGGCGCGCGAGGGCAGTCCCGAGCGGGTAGCCCTGGTAGTCGGCGTTGGCTTTGACGGCCTCCATACAGAGGTCCGCGAACTCCTCGGTCGCGTCGACGACGTGCTGTTCGACGCCCAGCGCCTCGGCGGTCTCCTCGGCCTCCTCGAACTCGTAGTCGGGCTGGCCGACATCGACGGTGACGCCGATGACCTCGTCGTAGCCGTACTCTTCTTTCAGCAGCGATACGCAGACTGTCGTGTCGAGCCCGCCCGAGAAGGCGAGCGCGACGGTTCCGTTTCCTTCTGGCATGGATGTGTTCTGAATTGGTTCCGTGGTGTGCCTGTCGGTTTCTCGATCGAACAACAGATCGAGTATCCCATCGAACCGACGACGACGGCGTCTAGCGACGAAACGAACCTGTCGAGTGAAGAGTAAGTAGTAGTGGGCCTAGAAACGGCCCGGTCGTCGTCGTCGTGGGGAGAAACGGAGGGACCCCTCGCTGTCCGCAGCGAGCATCGTGGAGCGAGAGGTCCGCGTCATGTACTACCTGCTGTGTGATTCGAGTACTAATAGTTTCCGTGTTAGTAGTGGCGTGTGTATGGTCCCCAGACACATGGACACAGTAGCCATCGCATCGCCCGTAGCGGCCAGTAGCGGCACGCAGACCGCTGTGTGACGAGCGTTAAACAGTATCTTCGCCTTCTTTTGTGCTATTGGCCAGCGTCGACAGTGTCGGACCCGACGTCGGTCGGCGGCTCGGTTTCACCGCCATCGGTGGCCGTCTCGTTGGCCGGCGTGGCATCGATATCGTCTGTCCGTTCACCTGCCTGAGTTCGTTCCCGCTCGACCCCGGGACGGTCGTCTGCCTCGGAGCGGTTCACCGCATCGCCGCCGCGGTCGCCGGCAGCGTCAGGTCGAGCCTGCTGTCCGACGTTCGGCCCGGCGATACCCTGTGCGATAGCGGCGACTTCCGGACCACTCAGTTCGCTCGCGCGCTGTGAGAGGGTCTTGATTGCCGCCGCGTCGACGCCCTGCCTATCCAGGGCTCCGGCGGGGAGCTGGCTGGCGGTTTCGTTCGTTTCGTTAGCCAGTCGCTGAACGTTCTTCGTTTCGGCGTGGAGCTGTGCAGCCTTCGCCCGGTACTCGCCCTCCCTCATCGAGCCGTTCTCGCGGGCCTCGGCGAGCGCCTGCTTTCGCTGTTCCAGCTCCGCGAGTCGTTCCTCGGAGTCGTTCAGTTGGTCGGCGACGACAGACGCCTTCGCGTCGTCAGTGTTCGCCTGCGCGATGCGGATCCCGAACGTCCGTGACTGGACCTCACCGTCAAGTTCAGCTTCCTGCACGCTGACGACGCCCGCCAGCTGTGCGCCGGGGGCCGTCGCGTTCTCGTCGGCCTGTTCGGTCATCGTTTCAGTCTCCTGTGCCATCGTCGCGGCGGGCACCGCGGCGAGCGTGCTCACCACGAGCACGACTGCCAGCAATACCGGAGTGGCTCGTCTCATTATAGCCGTTACTTGACCACCGAACACCCTATAAACAGGAGTCAATGATGCCGGGTTAGCGCCGATTAAGCCGAATTAAAACCGCAGTACTGCGACCGTATCAAGTGATAGGTTCGGGTGAACTGTCGGTACCTTTATTACTGTGTTTCGCCGCCGCTGTCGGCTCCGTCGCTCCCGTCACCGTCCCCACCAGTCACGTCGGTGTCCGGCAGCGTCACCACGTTCTCCCGGCCGATACGGAACGTCTCGACCTTGTCTTCGTCGCGCAGGCCGCCGATGACCTGACTCGTCTTGGCGTCGGTCCAGTCGAGTTCGCCGGCCACCTGCTGCTGTTTGAGCCGCCCGCCGTTCGATTCGAGCAGTTGCAGGACCTGCTCCTCGTTGCTCAAGAGTTCGGCCGGCGGTGCGCCAGCGTCGGGGTCCGTGCCGGCGGCCGTCTCCGCTTCGGAACCATCCGACTCGACCATCGACGCCGGCGGTTCGGCCGGCTCACCGCCGCCGAGCACGCCGTACCGCCGAAGGGCGTACGCCCCGACGGCGATGCCAACCAGCGCGAGGAGTCCGCCGATGAGGAGTCCGTTCGATCCGTCCTCCCCGCTAGCGGCGTCCCCCGGACGGACGACCACTCGCGGCTCGTTTTCCCCGAACGTCTGTTGCCCCCGCCAGGTGACAGAGGCGTTCTCCCGTTCGTCGGCCTGTGGCGCGACGGAGTCAGCCTGGTAGTTCGCCGGCCAGCGCACGGTCAACGAGGTCTCGCTGTCCAGAAACAGCCCCGAGAGCGCGTCGCCGATCTCGATGCGGTCGCCGGAGACACCGGCGAAGTTCGTCCACTGGAACCGATAGGTGATGACGCCGTACGTCTGGCCGAACGTCTCCTCGCGCGCGGTCACACTGACGTTTTCGATAGCCATCTCGCGGCCGGTTGCGTTCTCCGCGGCCCCAGCGGTGCTTTGCATCCGGCTCTCGAAGCGGTCCGTGTACGCCGACGGGTTGGCCTGAATATCCGCCCGCAGGTCCTCGAATGCCTGCGTTGCGTTATCGTCGTCTAGTCGGATTCGGTAGGCGACCGTCCAGTCGGCCGTTCCATCGGGGTTCACGTCCGCCGTCATCACGACCACGTCCGCGTCGACGGACTGCTGGCCGAGGCTGCCGAAACCGACTCCGGTCGCTGTCGGTACAAGCAGTGCTATCGCGACGAATACGACGACCAGCGTTCCAGCGCTCCGGCCCATCCTACCG
Source organism: Haloarcula amylolytica JCM 13557 (assembly GCF_000336615.1). GTDB lineage: Archaea > Halobacteriota > Halobacteria > Halobacteriales > Haloarculaceae > Haloarcula > Haloarcula amylolytica. The sequence continues at coordinate 184,685 of NZ_AOLW01000006.1, read as the reverse complement.
CGGCTATCCCCTCAGCAGGTATATCGTTTATTGCCGATTGTGTGAACTGATAGTCAGCGGCCTTGCATCACAGGCCGCTTCCGTGCCGCACCCGAATGGTCAGCTCCCACAGCCACAAGGGGTTTGCCCCACGAGGGAGTCCTGTCGAGCATGGACAGAGCCAAACTGGACGTGGACACACTGCTGAAGATTGTCCTCGTCCTCGTTGTGGTCTGGTTAGTGCTCGAAATTATCGGTGGGATTCTGGGGGTATTGGGGTGGCTTCTCGGGCCGCTCCAGCCGATACTCGGCGTAGTGCTGATCGTCCTCATCGTCCTGTGGCTGCTCGACCGGCTGTAGGACCGCGCTCTTTTTGCCCGCAGCGAGCGACCCGCTCACTGTGTACAGCATCAACGTCCCGCTCCCGTCGGCAGTCACGTCGCTGGCGGCCGACCTCGCAGCCGAACTGCCGCTCGCACAGCGGCGGGGTCGGGGCGAGCACACGTTAGTCGCCAAGCGACTGGGCAGCGGCGACCACGCGGCCTACGCGCGACTGGAAGCGCAGGGGCGTGAGGCGCTTCGCGGCCAGCCGGCGTTCGAGGCGCGGATTTCGGGCGTCGAGCAGTTCGAGACGGCCGTGACCGGTCCATCGCCGGTGGTGTATCTCGCCGTCGAGAGCCCGGGGCTTGTCGCCCTGCACGAGCGGCTCTGCGAGCGGTTCGATCCCGTCGACGGCATGGAGGGCGACGAGTACGTCCCGCACGTAACCGTCGCCCGCGGCGGGGACCGCGACGCGGCCGCTCGGCTGGTCGAGCGGGACATCGAGCCGATCCGGTGGACCGTCGACGAACTCTCGTTCTACGACGCTGACCGGAACCAGCCGGTCAGTCGGGTGTCGCTGCCGGGGTAACGCCGGTCGGTCGTCTGTCCCGGCACAATGGCGAACAGGCGGCACGGGTCGGTCCCGGCGCGGTGTGCCGCGCAATCGCTGAGCGCGCCGGGTCGTGGCTACGTCACGGCGGCGGTGATCCCGGCCTCGGATATAAACGGTCGCACCGAAAGCAACGCTTTTGGAGCGGCCTGCCATCGAGTACGTATATGGATTACCGGGAAGTCGACAGTACGTCCGAGTACGTCTGCCGACTGGCACACGGCGCGGACTGGCGGGGCGAAATCGAGGCCTTCGCGGACGAACAGGGCATCGACGCCGGCTTCTTCTACGGGCTCGGGGCGGTCCAGGACGCGGAGCTCATGTTCTACGACCAGGACCGGACCGAGTACGACTCGCTGACCTTCGACGAACCGCTGGAAGTCGCCGCCTGTATGGGCAACATCTCGCAGCTGGACGGGGAGCGGTTCGCCCACACTCACGCCGTTCTCTCGCGGCCCGACGGCGAAGCGATTGCCGGCCACCTGAACGCCGGCACAGTCTGGGCGGGCGAGCTGTACGTCCGCGGGTTCGACACGGCACTGGAACGGGAGCACGACGAGCCGACCGACCTCGACCTCTGGAACATCTAAGATGCGGGAGGCCGACGAACAGTACTTCGAGACGCTGGAAACCCAGCTCGAAGCCGCCTTCGACGTCGCCGAACGGGCCAAGGAGCGCGGCGGCGACCCGAAGCCAGAAGTCGAAATCCCGACCGCGCGCGACATGGCCGACCGGGTCGAGAACATCCTCGGCATCGACGGCGTCGCCGAGCGGGTTCGAGAGCTGGAGGGGCAGATGTCCCGCGAGGAGGCCGCGCTGGAACTGGTCGAGGACTTCGTCGAGGGGACTGTCGGCGACTACGACAGCCGCGAAGGGAAAGTCGAGGGGGCGGTCCGGACCGCCGTTGCCCTGCTGACCGAGGGTGTCGTCGCCGCCCCGATAGAGGGCATCGACCGCGTCGAACTGCTGGAAAACGACGACGGGACGGAGTTCATCAACGTCTACTACGCCGGCCCGATCCGCTCCGCCGGCGGGACCGCGCAAGCGCTGTCGGTGCTGGTCGCCGACTACGCCCGCGCGCTGCTGGGCATCGACCAGTACAAGGCCCGCGAGGAGGAGATCGGCCGCTACGCCGAGGAGATCGACCTCTACGACAAGGATACCGGCCTGCAGTACTCGCCCAAGGAGAAGGAGACGAAGTTCATCGCCGAGCACATGCCCATCATGCTCGACGGCGAGGCGACCGGCGACGAGGAGGTGTCCGGGTATCGCGACCTCGAACGTGTCGACTCGAACTCGCCGCGTGGCGGGATGTGTCTGGTACTGGCCGAAGGGATTGCCCTGAAAGCGCCGAAGATCCAGCGCTACACCCGGAACTTAGACGAGGTCGACTGGCCGTGGCTGCAGGATCTCATCGACGGGACCATCGGCAAGGACGAGGCCGACCAGGCGGACGGCTCGGAAGACGCGAGTGGAGACGACGCGAGCGAGGGAGCGGACGACGGCGGCGAGGACGACGCTGACGAGCAGTCGGGGCCGCCCCGCGTCGAGCCAGCCGACAAATACCTCCGGGACCTCATCGCCGGCCGACCGGTGTTCTCCCACCCGTCGAAGGCGGGCGGGTTCCGGCTTCGCTACGGGCGGTCGCGCAACCACGGCTTCGCGACCGCGGGCGTCCACCCGGCGACGATGCATCTCGTCGACGACTTCCTCGCGACCGGCACACAGATCAAGACCGAGCGGCCGGGGAAAGCCGCTGGCGTCGTGCCGGTCGACACCATCGAGGGGCCAACAGTCCGCCTGGCCAACGGCGACGTGCGCCGCATCGACGACGCCGAGGAGGCGCTGGAAGTCCGCAACGGCGTCGAGAAGATACTCGACCTGGGCGAGTACCTGGTCAACTACGGCGAGTTCGTCGAGAACAACCACCCGCTCGCGCCGGCCTCCTACACCGTCGAGTGGTGGGAACAGGACCTCGACGCCGCGGGCGCGGACGTGCAGGCGATGCAGGACTCGCCCCACGTCGACCTCGCCGACCCGAGCGCCGAGGAAGCCATCGAGTGGGCGACCGACTACGACGCCCCGTTGCACCCGAAATACACCTACCTCTGGCACGACGTGAGCGTCGACCAGGTGTGTGCGCTCGCCGACGCCGTCGAGGATGCACAGGTCGCACAGGCCGACGGCGCGTACGCCGACCCGGAGGTGAATGGTACAGCGGGCGAGACGTACAGCGACGACGGCGCGCTCGTCCTGCCCCGCACCGATGCCGTCCAGGAGACGCTGGAACACCTCCTCGTCGAGCACACCCAAGACGACGACACGATTACCGTCACCGACTGGGTGCCGCTGGTGCGGACACTCGGGTTCTCCCGCTCGTTAGAGCGGGACTGGACGCCTGCGGACCTCTCCGAGCGCGCCAAGACCTACGGCGAGAGCGAGTCGCTCGACGCAATCGGGGTTGCCGAGGACGCCGAACGCGAAGACGGCCAGAACGCCATCGAAGCCATCAACGAGATCGCGCCGTTTCAGGTCCGTGAGCGCGCCCCGACCCGCATCGGCAACCGGATGGGTCGCCCCGAGAAATCCGAGCGGCGGGACCTCTCCCCGGCCGTCCACACGCTCAGCCCCATCGGTGAGGCCGGCGGCGCACAGCGTGACGTGGCCAAGGCGACGAAACACGCCGACGGGATGAGCGACACGCCCGGCCGCGTCGAGGTGGAGATCGCCCGCCGGCGCTGTCCCGACTGCGGGACCGAGACCCACCAGGCGAACTGTGTCGACTGCGGCGGCACCACCGAGCCGGTGTACGTCTGCCCCGACTGCGAGGCCGAGGTCGAGCGCGACGAGTCCGGCCGGGCGGAGTGTTCGCGCTGTGAGACGCTCGCTTCGCCGACCCAGTACAAAGTGCTCGACCTGCAAGAGGCCTACCGCGATGCCCTGCAGAACGTCGGCGAGCGCGAGACGGCCTTCGAGCAACTGAAAGCGGTCAAGGGGCTCACCTCCGAGGAGAAGGTTCCGGAGCCGATGGAAAAGGGGATCCTCCGGGCGAAACACGACGTGTCGGCGTTCAAGGACGGCACCGTCCGCTACGACATGACGGACCTGCCGGTGACGGCGGTTCGGGCCTCGGAACTGGACGTCTCCGCCGAGCGACTCCGGGGGCTGGGCTATACGGAGGACATCCACGGCGACCCGCTGACCCACGGCGACCAGCTGGTCGAACTGAAGGTCCAGGACATCGTGCTCTCGGACGGCGCGGCCGAGCACATGCTCCAGACCGCCCGCTTCGTCGACGACCTTCTGGAGCAGTACTACGGCCTGGAGCGGTTCTACGAGTTCGACGACCGCGAGGACCTCGTCGGCGAACTCGTGTTCGGGATGGCCCCACACACCAGCGCGGCGACGGTCGGCCGCGTCGTCGGCTTCACCTCCGCCGCCGTCGGCTACGCGCATCCGTACTTCCACGCCGCCAAACGCCGGAACTGCTTCCACCCGGACACCCGACTGTGGTATGAGGACGAAGGCGGCAGCTGGGAATACGGTCCTATCGAGGAGCTGGTCGAAGACCGGCTGGACGACCCCGAGGAAGACGACTTCGGCACGCTCGTACAGGAACTCGACGGCGAGGTGACCGTGTCGTCGCTGGGCGAGGACGGCCCCTGTCGCCAGCCCGTCGACGCCGTCTCGAAACACCCCGCACCGGACCACCTCGTCGAGATTTCCGTCGGGGACCGAACACTCCGGGTCACGCCCGACCACACGATGCTCCGGGCCGGTCCCGATGGGATCGAGGAGGTCCCGGCCAGCGACCTGACCCCCGGCGACGAACTCCCGGCCTACGACGGCGGCGAGACGACCACGATGACGGCACGCGGCGAGGCCTCGACGGCAGCCACCGACGGTGCAGCCCCGACGGACACCGTCGAGACTGTCGAGTACGTCGAAAGCGACGTGGACCACGTCTACTGTCTCACGGTCGCCGACACGCACCGCGTTGCCGTCGAAGGAACCTACGTCGGCCAGTGCGACGGTGACGAGGACTGCGTGATGCTACTGATGGACGGTCTGCTGAACTTCTCGAAGTCCTACCTCCCGAACCAGCGCGGCGGACAGATGGACGCCCCGCTGGTGATGTCCTCGCGCATCGACCCCAGCGAGATCGACGACGAGGCCCACAACATGGACATCATGGCGTCCTACCCTCGGGAGTTTTACGAGGCCACCCGCGAGATGAAAGACCCGACCGAGGTCGAGGACGTGATGAAGATCGCCGAGGAGACGCTGGGGACCGACCGCGAGTACACCGAGTTCCGCCACACCCACGACACGGCGAACATCGCCGCCGGGCCGGACCTCTCGGCGTACAAGACGCTCGGGTCGATGGAAGACAAGATGGACGCCCAGCTTGAGATCTCCCGGAAACTCCGGGCCGTCGTCGAGAGCGACGTGGCCGAGCGCATCATCGAGTACCACTTCCTGCCGGACCTCATCGGGAACCTCCGGGCGTTCTCCCGGCAAGAGACTCGCTGTCTGGACTGCGGGGAGTCGTTCCGCCGCGCGCCCCTGACCGGCGACTGCCGAGAGTGTGGCGGCCGCGTCAACCTCACCGTCCACGAGGGGTCGGTCAACAAGTACATCGACACGGCCATCCGCGTCGCCGACGAGTTCGGCGCGCGCGACTACACGAAACAGCGGCTCAAGATACTGGAACGGAAAATCGAGTCGGTGTTCGAGAACGACCACAACAAGCAGTCGGGCATCGCGGACTTCATGTGAGCGACAGTAGCACCCGGATTCATCAGGTCGACAGACGGGCGCGTGACGGCCGTCCGACGGGTGTTTTTGCCTGTGGCGGTCCTGTCACGGGTATGGCCTCGTCCCGCGATTCAGCGCCGCCGTTCGACTCCGGGGACCGGTCGGGCTCCCCGTCACCATCGGCCCGACAGACGCCCAGTACGATCTATCAGATACAGATCGCGCTGTTGCGCTCGCAGGTGGCGACACTCGAAACCGCGCTCGAACAGGAGCGCGAACACCGCCAGGCCGTCGTCGACCGGTACGAGCGCCTTATCGACAGCAAATAACCCGCGACTGACTTTCGAAAAATTCCGCCGCGTGTTACTCGTCGCCGAGTTCGACGTAGGTCGTCTCGATGATGCGGCTGTCGCCGTTGAGTCGCTCGATGATGTCCTGTGGCGGCTGTTCGTCGAGGTTGTAGACGGACAGGGCCTCTCCGCCGATGGTCTCGCGGCCGTTGAACATCCCGGCGATGTTGATGTCGGCCTCGCCCAGCACGGTCCCGATGTACCCGATGGTGCCGGGCTCGTCGCGATTGCGGACGACCAGCATGTGCCCGTGGGGGACGGCCTCGATGCGGTGGTCGTCGATGCGGACGATGCGGGGCTCCTCGCCGCCGAACTGGGTCCCACAGACGGAGACGGATTCCTCGCCGTCGGAGACGGTGACGGTGATGAGGCTCTGGTAGTCCTCGGAAGAGCGGGTCTTGGACTCGGTCACGTCGATGCCCCGGTCCTCGGCGATCTGCGGGGCGTTGACGGCGTTGACCTGCAGATCCGAGGGTGCGAACACGCCCTTCAGCGCGCTGGCGGTGACGTACTCCACGTCCTCCTCGGCGATGTCGCCAGCGTAGGTGACCTGCACTTCGGACATGTGACCGCCGAACAACTGCACGGCGATGCGACCGGCAGTATCGGCGAGGTCGAGGTACGGCCCGACCTGCTTGAACGTCGCCTCGTCCAGCGACGGCGCGTTCAGGGCGTTGGCGACGGGCTGGCCGTTGGCCGCGGCGATGATCTGGTCGGCCGTGGAGGTGGCGACGTTCTCCTGTGCCGCCTCCGTCGACGCGCCCAGGTGGGGCGTGACGATGATGTCCTCAACGTCGAGCAGCGGGCTGTCATCGGGCAGGGGTTCCTCGCCGAACACGTCGAGCGCTGCGCCCTTTAGGACGCCGTCCTCGACGGCCTCGGCCAGGGCCGGCTCGTCGATGATGCCGCCGCGGGCGCAGTTGACGACGTAGCCGCCTTCGAGTTCGGCGAGCTCTTCCTCGCCGATCATGTTCTCTGTCTCGGGAGTCAGCGGCGTGTGGATGGTGATGAAATCGGACTTGGCGAGACAGTCGTCGAGGTCATCGACCAGTTCCGCGCCGAACTGGTCGGCGCGCTCCTGGCTGATGTAGGGGTCGAAGGTGACGATGTCCATGCCCAAGCTACCGAGCCGCTTGGCGACCTGCTGGCCGACGCGGCCGAAGCCGACGACGCCGAGGGTCTTGTTGTTGACCTCCGTTCCGAGGAACTCGCCTTTCGCCCACTCGCCGCTTTTCAGGCGGTCGTGGGCCTGGGGAATGGAGCGCGCGGTGGCAAACGCCATCGCAACAGAGTGTTCCGCGGCGGCGCGGACGTTGCCCTCCGGGGCGTTGGCGACGATGACGCCGTGGTCGGTCGCGGCGTCGATGTCGATGTTGTCCACGCCGATACCGGCCCGACCGACGATGATGAGGTCGGGCGCGGCCGCGAACACTTCCTCGGTGACCTCGGTGCCCGAGCGGACGATGAGCGCGTTCGCGTCGGCCACCGCGTCGAGGAGCGCGTCGCCCTCGACCTCGTAGGCTGTTTCGACGTCGTGGCCCGCCTCACGGAGCCGCGTGAGACCGGCATCAGCGATAGGGTCCGTAACGAGTACCTTCATACCGAATCGAACTTACTGGGGCGGCATAACGCTTGTTTTCTCCGTCCGAACGGAGCGGCGTCGGTGCTGGTGGCTGCCCGACAGAACAGATGTGGCGTACGTGCGTCGCCACCCCTACTCCAGGGACTCGTCGACGACAGTCGCTTCCGGTGAGTTCGCCATCACACTGCGCAGGCCCTTCCAGGCGTTGTGTTTGCGGGTGTACCCCTCACCGCTGGTCGCCATAACGTTGCCGTTTCGGTGTCGGAGCCGCCAGCGCCACTCCTCGCGCCTGTCGCGGAACACCTCGAACCGGGCGAGCGACTGCGACGCGTCGGCCGCGGCCGCCGGAACAGCGGCGGCGTCGGAACGGCTGTCGGTGTCGGTTTCCGTTGCTGCGCCGTCTTCCGGTTTCGCCTCCGCATCAACTCCCGATTCTGCCGCCGTGTCGATCCCTGTCTCCTCGTCCGGGTCCGACTGTCCATCGGCCGCCGCGACTCCTGTCGACACTTCGGCCGGTGACACGGCCACCCCGGTCTCAGTGGAGTCCACAGTAGCAGCGGACCACTCCAGTTCGAGTTCCAGGCTCACATCGTTGTCGTCCGTTTCGAGTTCGATTTCGAGTGAGAGCGACTCCGGGGTGTCGACTGTGAGAGCCTCCTCACCGCCTTCCAGGCGGATAGCACCTGCGAGCACGCCGTCTGCCACGCCGTGTATCGCCGCCGCGATGTCCGTTCGACTGCCTGTCAGTTCAGTTTCGTACTCGTCCTGTGACATTTATAGACAAACGTGTTACAGCGCCTTAAACTACCTCGCTACGAGTCCCCGGGACGAGAACCAGCGCCAAGGCCCGTCCACGGCACGGCCGGGGGCTGTTGACTGGGTTAATTAACCGGAAAACCTGTGCCTCGGCCGGGCCGCCCTACCGCCAGGCCGGCAGCGAGGCAGCGTCCGCGAGCGGGGTTGTGAGATAGGCGTCGTCTCGGGTCACGTCAGCGACGATAAACTGGTCCGTTGGACCCTCTTCGACGGATGCCATGATGTCTCCGTCCGCGGCCATCTCAACCGGAGCGACAGTATCCGACTCCATGCATGATAATATGTAACAACCATATAAAAACTTAGCGAAACCCATAGAGGGCAAGAGTATGATCCAGCGCCAACTGTCTGACAATAGTTCGTATCCTGTCAATATTGGGACGATATGGTCCGTGAGCCAGTACACACAGAGCCTTATACATCAACTATCAGCGGCTGTCTCCGTGGTTCTGTTCATACCAAGATGCGGAACATCAATATGGCAGAAGACGAAGGGTTTTCGAGGCGGCACAGTCCCTGGGTTTCCGAGAAGGCGTCTGCACGGTCGTCGGCGAGAGCCGATGGCCGGCCGGCGTGCTACCCGGATGCCGAAAACGGACGGATGTTAAGGACTTAGTAGATGCGGGAAGGAAGTTCTGGCAGTATGAACGTCGCAGACGCTATGACGCCACGCTCGGAGGTCGTCACGGTCACCATTCCTGGGACCCGTGATGACGCACTGGAGTACCTCCAGGAGCAGGCCTTCTCGTCGGTCCCGGTCATCAAGGAGACCGACGGGGGCGAGGAGTTCAGAGGGATTATTTCACGCGATGCGCTCATCGAGAGCCCCGACGAAGACCAGCTAGCCCTGCTCGTCGAGGAAGTCCCGGCGATCAGCGAGGACACGTCTATCGAAGCCGCCGCGCAGGTGATGGTCGAGGACGGCGAGCGACGCCTCCCCATCGTCGACGGCCAGCTCAAAGGGATCATCACAGTGACCGACGTGATTCGGTCCATCGCCAACGGCGACGTCGACGGCGACAGGATCGTCGGTGATCTCGCCAACCGCGACATCAACTGCGTGTACGAAGGCACGCCGCTGACCGTCGCCGAACGGGAGCTTTCCCACGCGAACGTCCCATACGGCGTCGTGCTCGGCGACGACGGCGACATGTCGGGGATGCTCACCGAGGTCGATATCATCGCGGTCGCCCGCGTCGTCGAGGGCGAGGACGACACCGGCGACTCCATCGCCAACCAGGACGACGACTGGGCCTGGGAAGGCATCAAAGCCGTCGGCGGTCGGTACATGCCCACTCGCAACGTCGAGCTCCCTGCCGAGCCCGTCCGCGAGTTCATGACCGACGAGGTCGTGACGGTGAACAAGCGCCGCACCGCCGAGGAGGCGGCACAGCTGATGATCGAGCACGACATCGAACAGATCCCGCTGCTGTCGGGTGACGAGCTCACCGGCATCGTCCGGGATATCGACCTGCTGCGAGGCCTATGAGCGAGGGCGAACGCCTCACCGAACTGGCGAAGCGTCGCGGCTTCTACTTCCCCTCGTCGAGCGCCTACGGCGGCACGGCGGGCTTCTGGACCTACGGGCCACAGGGCGCTGCGCTGAAATCGAACATCGAGGACGCCTGGCGGGACCGCTACGTCGTCAAGGAAGGCCACCAGGAGATTTCGGCCCCCGACATCATGCCCGAGCCCGTCTTCGAGGCCTCGGGCCACCTCGACGGCTTCGACGACATGATCGTCGAATGTGGCGAGTGCGGGGCGACCCACCGCGCGGACCACCTGGTCGAGGACAACACGGACATCGAGGAGGCCGAATCGCTCCCCAACGAGGAGGTGATGGACCTCATTGCCGACCACGGCATCGAGTGTCCCTCCTGTCACACGTCCCTGGCCGACCAGCCGGTCGACAACTTCAACCTGATGTTCGAGACCAACATCGGCCCGGGGTCGTCGTCGCCGGGCTATCTCCGCCCGGAGACCGCACAGGGCATCTTCGTGGAGTTCCCGCAGCTTTCGGAGTACGCCCGGAATCAGCTTCCCTTCGGCGTCGCCCAGATCGGGAAGGCCTACCGGAACGAGATCTCCCCGCGGAAGTCGCTGGTCCGCGTCCGGGAGTTCACCCAGGCCGAACTGGAACACTTCATCGACCCCGAGGAGGACGAACCGCCGCTGGCCGAGGTCGAGGACGTGACGCTGCCGCTGTACTCCGCCGCAGCACAGGAGAGCGAGGACGGCGGCCAGCGCGAACTCACGGTCCGCGAGGCCGTCGACGAGGGCGTCGTCGAGAGCGAGTGGGTCGCCTACTACCTGGGTGTCTCCACGGAGTGGTACGAGCGCGTCGGCGTCGACATGGACCGCTTTCGCTACCGACAGCACCTGGCCGGCGAGCGCGCCCACTACGCCTCCGACTGCTGGGACGCCGAGAGCGAGGTCGACGGCGACTGGATAGAGATCACGGGCTTCGCCTATCGGGGCGACTACGACCTCTCGAAACACGCCGAGCACTCCGGCGAGGACTACACGGTGTTCAAGCAGTACGACGAGCCGATCACCGTCGAGCGCGCGACCGTCGATCCCGACATGAGCTACCTCGGGCCGGAGTTCGGCGGGGACGCCGGCGCGGTCGCCGACGCGCTCGAAGCGCTGGCCGAGCGGAACCCGGACGCCTTCGATGACGACGAGGTCACCGTCGAGGTCGACGGCGAGTCCCACACCGTCCCCGTCGAGGAGACGAACTTCAGCGTCGACGAGGTCACCGAGAACGGCGAACACATCCGCCCACACGTCGTCGAACCCTCCTTTGGCGTGGGCCGGATCATCTACACCGTGCTCGCACACGCATACGAGACCGACGAGGTCGACGGCGAGGAGCGGACCTACCTCGACCTCCCGCCGGAGCAGGCCCCGACCACGGTCGGCGTCTTCCCGCTGATGGACAAGGACGGAATGGCCGAGCTCGCAAGCGACATCGCCGACGACCTCCGGGCCGCCGGTCTCTCGGTCACCTACGACGACTCCGGGGCCATCGGGCGGCGCTACCGCCGCCAGGACGAGGTGGGGACGCCCTACTGCGTGACCATAGATTACGAGAGCTTGGAAGACGGCGAGGTCACGGTACGCGAACGCGACACGACCGAGCAGAAACGCCTCCCCATCGACGGGCTCGCCGACCGGCTCGAACGGCTCGCAACCGGCGACCTGACCTTCGCCGACCTGTAGATGGCCGACGAGGTATCCCGGCGGCTCGTCCACGTCACCGGTGCGGCGGTCCCGCTCGCGCATCTGCTGCGGCCGGACCTGATTACGTGGCGCGTCGTACAGGGATTCCTAGCCGTGGCGCTCGTCGTCGTGTGTGTTCTCGAAGCCGTACGGCTGACGACCGGCCTGGACTGGGTGGTGTACGACCGGCTCACCCGCGAGTACGAACAGGACAACCCCGCCGGCTACGCGCTGTACATCGTCGGGATAGCCATCGTCGCCTTCGCCGTCGAGCTTCCGAGTATGACCGAGACGGTCGCCGTCCCGGCGATGTTGATGCTCGCCATCGGCGACCCCATCAGCGGCCTGCTGGGCTCGGCTGATGCCAGCAACGTCAAACAGGCCTGGGTCCTGCTCGTGATGTTCGGCGTCTGCACGCTGCTTGCGGCCCCGTTCGTCCCCCCCGCGGCAGCCGTGCTTGGCGGTATCGCGGCGACGTTCGCCGACGGCGTCAAACCCCGGATCGCCGGCTACGTCATCGACGACAACTTCTCGATTCCGGTGCTTGGCGCGCTGGCGATGTGGGTCGGCGTCCAGTACCTGCCCGGCTTCGGCCTCTGAGGCCGTCCGTTCACTTTCACCCTGGTATCTGAACCCTTAACCACCGGCAGGACGAACGCGTGGGTAATGGCGACCACCGACGCCGGTGGCGAGCACGTCGAGCGCCCGCTGGTGACGCCGGAGTTCCTGGAGAACCGCCGCTACCAGACTGAACTGGCGGAGACGGCGAGCGGAGACCACACGCTCGTCTGTCTTCCGACCGGGCTGGGCAAGACGACTGTCTCGCTACTGGTGACCGCCGAACGGCTGCACGCCGTCGGCGGGAAAGCGCTCATGCTGGCCCCGACGAAGCCGCTGGTCCAGCAACACGCCGAGTTCTACCGCGAAGCCCTGGAGATCGACGACGAGGACGTCGTCGTGTTCACCGGCGAAGTCCGACCCGACGACCGGGCCGCCCTCTGGGAGGACGCCCGCATCGTCATCGCGACGCCGCAGGTTGTCGAGAACGACCTCGTCGGCAACCGCATCTCCCTTGCCGACGTGACCCACTGCACCTTCGACGAGTGCCACCGGGCGACCGGCGATTACGCCTACAACTACATCGCTGACCGCTACCACGCCGACGCCGAAGACCCGCTTGTGACGGGCATGAGCGCCTCCCCCGGCGACGACGAGGAGGCGATACTCGAAGTGTGTGAGAACCTCGGCCTGTCCGAAGTCGCGGTGATGACCGAGAACGACGCCGACGTGGCCGAGTACACCCACGACACCAGCGTCGACTGGAACCGCATCGAACTGCCCGAGGTCGTCGTCGAGATCCGCGACGCGATCAACGAGGTCATCGAAGACCGGCTGGACCAACTACGGGAACTCGGCGTCACGAACAAATCCTCGGCGGACATCTCCGAGCGCGAAATCCAGCAGATTCAGGGGCAACTGCGGGACCTGATGAACAACGACCAGAGCGAGGGCTACCAGGGGATGAGCTTTCTCGCGGAGGTCCGCAAGCTCCGGACTGCCGTCACGTACGTCGAAACGCAGAGCGTCGAGTCCCTGCGGCGGTACTTCGAGCGGCTAAAGGAGGCTGCCCGCTCCTCCGGCGCGTCGAAGGCCGACCAGCGCCTCGTCAGCGAGCCGAAGGTCCGCGAGGCGATGCGGAAGGCCAGTGACTACGACGACCTGCATCCGAAGTTCCGACAGACCCGGATGTTGCTGGCCGAGACGCTGGGCATCGAGAACGGCGAGCGCGTCATCGTCTTCACCGAATCGCGGGACACCGCCGAGACGCTCGTGGACTTCCTCTCGGACCACTTCACGACCCAGAAGTTCGTCGGTCAGAGCGACACCGACGGCAGCGAGGGGATGAGCCAGAGCCAGCAACAGGAGACGCTGGACCGGTTCCGGGACGGCGAGTTCGAGGTGCTCGTCTCGACATCCGTCGCCGAGGAGGGGCTTGACGTGCCCGAAGTCGATCTAGTGTTGTTCTACGAACCGGTGCCGACCGCGATTCGAGCCATCCAGCGGAAGGGCCGGACTGGCCGACAGGCCGAGGGCCGCGTCGTCGTCCTGCTGGCCGAGGACACCCGCGACGAGGCGTACTTCTGGAAGGCCCGCAACGACCAGAAGCGGATGAAACGCGAACTGAACGAGCTCAAAAGCGTCGCCGGCGAGTTGGAAGCCCGCCTCGACCAGACCGGTCTCGACGAGTACGAGGACGCCGAGGGGACCGCTTCGAGTGGAACCGGGGAGGAGGAAACCGCAACAGGGCAGTCGGGTTCCACTGGAAACGGGAGGGGTAGCGAAGCTAACAAGTCAGCCGATGAGAACGACGACGGCGACGGGCAGGCCGGGCTGGACGCCTTCGCAGACGACCCGTCGGAAGCGGCCGAAGTCGACGGGGACGCGACGCAGAGCGACGGGGAAGACACCGGGACTGCAGGTGGCGAAGGGACCGCTGGGACAGCGGCCGACGAGGGAACGGGCGCCAGCGCCGGCCGCGACGACGAGGACGACCCCGTCGAAATCGTCGCCGACCAGCGGGAGCTCGATTCGAACATCGCCCGGGACCTCTCGACGCGGGACGGTATCGAGACCCGACTCGAAACGCTGGCCGTCGGCGACTACGTCCTCTCGGACCGCGTGGTCGTCGAGCGCAAGACCGTCGCTGATTTCATGGACACGCTGACGGGCGGCGACCGGTCGATGTTCGAGCAGGTCGGCGACGCCACGCGAAATTACGGCCGGCCCGTGGTCGTTATCGAGGGGGAGGACCTCTTCGGCGCGCGTAACGTCCACCACAAGGCGATTCAGGGGGCGCTCGCGTCGCTGGCCGTCGACTTCGGCGCGAGTGTCCTCCGGACCAGCGACGAAGACGAGACCGCCGACCTGCTGGAGGTCATCGCCGAACGGGAACAGGAGGTGGCCGACCGCGAGGTGAGCGTTCACGGGGAGAAACAGTCGAAGACGCTCCCGGAACAACAGGAGTACGTCGTCGCCTCGATAGCCGAAGTCGGGCCGGTGACCGCGCGCACGCTGCTGGAAGCCTTCGGTAGCGTCGAGGCGGTGATGACCGCCGACAAAGACGACCTGCTGGGCGTGTCCGGCATCGGCGACGTGACCGCCGACCGGATTCGAGAAGTTATCGCCAGCGACTACGACCCGTAGCTAGGGCTCCGTTCAGAACCACGCCGCGTCCAGCGCTTCCGCTGCTTCTCGGGCTGCCTGTAGATGTTCGCGAGCCTCGCGCGGGTTCTCGGTCGCGGCCGCACGCTCGGCGAAACGGTGGGCAGTCTCGGCTAGCAGCGCCGACGCCGCGTCCATATTCGCCGCAATATCGTCGGTATTGCTATCGGACGGGACTGTCTGTCGAGCGGAAACGGGGGGGTTCTGTGTCTCCGTCTCAAACGGCTGTTCGTTTGCAGTCTGCCGGTCCTGCTCCGATGAAACGCCTGTTCGGGCGGTCTGTGTCGCTGGCTCCGAGTGGCCGGACTGCTGAGGCGTCTGGCTACCCCCCGCTTCGGGTGGAGCGGCCGGGTCGCTCGTCGACGGCGTCGCCCCGGATTCGTCCGTCGCGTCCGGCGCACTTTCGGTTGCCCCCTCGTCGGAGTCGCCGAACTGAACGCGGGCCTCGTCGCTGGGGTCGGCGACCTCAATCTGGTCACTGTCATCGCTCTGACCCGCCTGTTCGGGAGCGTCCGACGCATCCGTGCCGTTGGCCTGCGTATCACGAGCGACCGGTTTCTGGCAGCTGGGGCAGAACTCCTGGCCGTCGTAGCGGAAGATGGGGTCGCCACACTCGCTGCAGTGGGCGTTCGTCATCGTCGCGCCCTTCAACAGGAGTTCGCTCATCTGCTCTGTCGCCGCCCGGTTGTCCTCCTCTTGCTCGAACTTCTCGCGGAGTTTCTCGCGTTCGGCTTCCTTGTCGAAGTCGCTCATACAAGTCACAACGCCACGGGGCTGAAAACAGTTTACGGGTGCGAGATGTCGGTATTGCCTGAACGCTGTGCGGCGGAATCGGGGTTTCGACACGTTTAACGTTCGCGCCCGAGCCTTTCCGAATGGTATGACAAAGGTAAGCGTAGTCGGCGCAGCCGGCACAGTCGGCGCAGCCGCAGGGTACAACATCGCGCTCCGTGACATCGCTGACGAAGTCGTTTTCGTGGACATCCCGGACAAGGAAGACGACACGGTCGGGCAGGCCGCCGACACGAACCACGGCATCGCCTACGATTCGAACACGCGTGTCCGCCAGGGCGGCTACGAGGACACCGCCGGCTCCGACGTGGTCGTCATCACGGCCGGCATCCCCCGCCAGCCCGGCCAGACCCGTATCGACCTCGCCGGCGACAACGCGCCGATCATGGAGGACATCCAGTCCTCGCTGGACGAGCACAACGACGACTATATCTCGCTGACCACGTCGAACCCCGTCGACCTGCTCAACCGCCACCTCTACGAGGCTGGCGACCGCTCGCGCGAGCAGGTCATCGGCTTCGGCGGCCGCCTGGACTCCGCGCGGTTCCGCTACGTGCTGAGCGAGGAGTTCGACGCGCCGGTTCAGAACGTCGAAGGGACGATTCTCGGGGAACACGGCGACGCACAGGTCCCCGTGTTCTCGAAGGTCCGCGTCGACGGCACCGACCCCGAGTTCAGCGACGACGAGAAGGAGGCGCTGCTGGGCGACCTGCAGGAATCGGCGATGGACGTCATCGAGCGCAAGGGCGCGACCGAGTGGGGGCCGGCACGCGGCGTCGCCCACATGGTCGAAGCTATCCTCCACGACACGGGCGAGGTGCTGCCGGCCTCGGTCAAGTTAGAGGGCGAGTTCGGCCACGAGGACACCGCCTTCGGTGTTCCGGTCCGTCTCGGGAGCAACGGCGTCGAGGAAATCGTCGAGTGGGACCTCGACGACTACGAGCAGGACCTGATGGCCGACGCCGCCGAGAAGCTCTCCGACCAGTACGACAAAATCTCGTAACCCGGTATCGCTCGCGACCGACGGGTTTCGGGACGGTATCCGTCCCGAGCTGTATTTTTCGCCTCGCCAGCGGTGTGAGAGACGTGGCTGTAACTGCGAGAGGTGCTCCCTGACGAACCGTGATCGTTACGGGAAAACGAGGAGAAAGCCTCGCCGTTCACGGCGGCCATGAATCCGACAAATTGGCGTCATGCTACACCCGTAGCTACGGCTGGATATTCCACTATTAGACATCACCCGAACAATTATATAAGTAATAATACTATGCTTACGTGTGTCGAATCAGGTCGTCACTCGGACACTGAAAGCGAGTGTCACTAATCACTCGCAAGTCTCTGACGACCTTGATTCGCATGGCTTCGCCGCCAGCAAACTCTGGAACATCGGGCGATGGACAATCTCTCGTGTTTGGGACGCTATCGACCATATCCCAAGCGCCGACGAACTCTGCTCGTACCTCAAAAATCACGAACGCTACGCGGACCTACATTCTCAGTCCAGTCAACGAGTTCTCCAAGAACTTGGTGAGGCGTTCGTCTCGTGGTACGAGCAGGACGATCCTGACGCGAATCCGCCCGGTTATCGCAAACACGGCGACGAACACCCGCGTTCAACCGTGACGTGGAAAAATAAGGGCTTCAAACTGGATACCGAGTACAACCGCGTTCGTCTCTCAAAGGGCACGAATATGAAGGAGTCTCGGTACGCCGCAGACTACATCCTCTGTGAATACACGATCCAAGCAGACGACCAGACGCTTTCCGATGTTGAAACCGTCCAGACGGTGCGTTCTGTCTGGACTGGCAACCAGTGGGAACTGCATTTCGTCTGCGAAATGCAGATTGAAACGTCGGAGAGTCCCGGCGAGAAGACGGCTGGTGTTGATCTTGGTATCTGCAACACGGCGGCTGTCTCTATCGGTGACGAGACGCTATTGTATCCGGGCAACGCCCTGAAAGAAGATACTCACTACTTCCGTCATGAAGAATACAACACAGAGGGTGAAAACGGCCCGAGCAATGAGGCACAGCGACTTCGACAAAAGAAGTCCCGGCGGCAAGACCATTTCTTGCACGCACTATCGAAAGATATTGTGGAGCAATGCGCCACTCGCAATGTCGGGACGATAGCAATAGGTCATCCGAAAAAGATTCGTGACGACTCTGATTGGGGACGCCACGGGAACAAGCGGCTGCACGATTGGGCGTTTGAAACGCTGTTGAGCCACATTGAATACAAAGCCGAAGAACGCGGCATCAGTATAGAGCGCGTTCCCGAAGGCGGATTAAAAACCTCGAAAACATGCTGTGAGTGTGGCACAGAAGCGGATTCTAACCGTGTTGAGCGCGGGTTGTATGTGTGTTCAGAGTGTGATTTGGTTGCGAACAGTGATCTGAATGCGGCGGAGAATATGCGAGCGACGGTAACTCCGAGTCCGTCACAGGATAGGAGTAACGGCTGTTTGGCACAGCCATCGGTGCGCCTGTTCGATAAATCAACGGGCAGATTACGCCCACAAGAACAGGTTGTCCCGTAGACCACAATATCCCAACGGCAGTCGGGAATCTTCGCCCTTCAGGGCGGAGAGGATGTCAAGCGGGGTCGTCCTGGTCGTCAAGCAAGTCGCTGTCACGCCCGTCGTCGTCGATATCAGCACCGAGGAGTGACGCCCACTCTTCGAGGTGTGAATCCGATGTCGAGAGTTCTCGGTGGCTCATGGCGTTATCCGAAGCATCCACGGCATATTATATAATGGTTGTGCCCGCGTTGATACTCAATGGAGTGTGCAGCCGTTCTACGGCATAATTCGGGCTAACGAATGGGTGAAAGCGGCGATAAGACCGTGTCGGTCACTCGGAACGGATGGTTTCGGGGACCTGAATCGAGTAGTGCCCGTCTTCCTGCAGCGCGATGATGTACTCCTCGCGGTCGTACAGTTCCATCAGGTTCAGTTCGTACTGGCCGGGTTCCAGTACCTTGATCGACTCGAACTGGTCGTTGAGTTCCGCGCGCAGTTCCTCCAGGTCGGGGCGGTCCTCTTGTTCTGGTTCCGCCGGTGGGTCAGGGTCCGCACCGACAGGGCGGAACTGGTGTTCTGATTCGGACGCCGACGGTGCGTCGGACGGGAGTTCGTCCGGTTCGACGATATCGCCGCGGGCACTTGCCTGGGCTGAATCCTCAGCCGCAGACGTGCGGTCGGGTTCGGTCGACGGCGAGCCGGACGTGTGGGATGGGTCACTCGGCTGTGAGTCAGCCGACCGGTCGGCGTCGAGATGGGACTGTTCGGCGGGACGGTCGCCGTCCGGAGCGGAGCCACTGACGAAGTCACGTACCGAGGCGGCGGTCTTGCCGACGGTACGGGCGACAGTGCTGTCAGGTCCCGGTGGTTCCGGTGGCTCCGCGTCCGGCGTCTCGGAGATGTCGGCCCCCTCGGGCTGATACTGGAACTTGTTCCCGCCGCAGTTGGGACAGCCCGAGAGCATCTCCTTCGACCCGTCGTCGAAGCCACGGCCACAGTCCGTACACTGGTGGGGCATTATTTCCGGGAGACGAGCGCGCTGATGAGCGTTTCGTCCTTATGGAGCGTCTCTATCTGGTTCGCCGGCCCGATGACTGTCAGCTTCTGGGTCGACTGTTTGCCCATCAGCCGGTCGAGGATGCTAGCGTCGGCAGCCTCGGACTTGGGGTAGGTCTCGATTTCGATGCCGTTGAACTCGTCGGGGCTGATCTCCGTCATCGTGACTTCGATCAGGCGGGACTCCTCGTCGGGGGAGAGTCCCTCTTCGAGGATGACGATGTTGCCGTCACGAACCCCGTCGAGAATCATTCGGATCTTCTCCATCGAGGCCAGTCCGGCCATGCGTTCGCCGCTGATGAGGTCGATCTGGACGCCGTCGTCTGGGTCTTTGACTTCTGCCATTATATCACCCGAAGTACTCCGCGATTTTGTCGTAGACTTCGTCCATGTTGTCTCCCTCAAGCGCCGACAGCGGAATCGTCTCGTGCTGGGGGTAGGCGTTTCGGATGCGCTGGACGGAGGACTCCTCCAGATCGATCTTGTTCGCGAGGATCAACACCGGAAGGTCCTGGCTCTCGATGATGCCAATGAGCATGGTGTTGACCTGCGTGAACGGATCGGTCGCGGAGTCAAGCACGTAAATGACACCGTCGACATCCTCGCGGAGCCAGTGCATCGCTTCGGCGACGCCCTCGGTCGCTTCGCGGGAGCGACGGACGGCGTCGTCTTTCTCCATGTCGTGTTCGAGGAATTCGGTGTAATCGACCTTCGTCGTCACGCCCGGCGTGTCGACGATGTCGATTGTCACTTTCTTCCCGTCGCGTTCGATCTCGACGTTCTCCTTTCGGCGCGCACGGCGAGTCTCGTGTGGAACGTGACTCTCCGGACCGACGGCGTCGCCGGTCCAGTCGCGTGCGATGCGATTTGCCAGCGTCGTCTTGCCGGCGTTCGGCGGGCCGTAGATACCGATCCGCTTCGGATCCTCTTCGGAGAACAGCGTCGATGCCGCGCGTGAGATGCTATCTTTGAGGTTTGTTAACAATCCCATCCTATCCTCCCGCCGCCCGGAGTCGTCCGGTATGGCGGCTCTGCCCGTAAAAGATAGGCGAATTCACTTAAGCCTACGTCAGACATTAGTCCTTTTTCTGACATGGGGAGGCATAGCACAGATCAGCGTGTGCGCGTTTCCGCGGATGCGATCGTGACGGGAACTGTTCGGGTGGAGTCCGGTCATCCGAAACCCAGCGATTCGGATTGGGGGTGGACCATCCTAGCCCCCCACCCCTTTGTTTCAGGTGGAACGACAGACACCCCTGGGGAGGGGGTGGAGAATTACCGATCAAATCGGGAGCGGACCAGCTGTTCAAATCGGCGCGACTTGCGATACCACTAGTTAGAACGGCCTAGACACTAGAAAACTGAACACTACCCTCTACTAGGAATTTGTTTTATCTAGTACGGCTTTGGTTTTTGAGGTAGTGTATTAAACCTTTCTCCTTACTAGAGGGCATTTTCGCCCCCCTCACCCCCTCCCCCCGGGCCTGTTTCCCGTTCCACCGGAAACGAAGGGGTGGGGGGGTTGGCCCGTTACGGTCGCTTTGTCCTACAGGTCCCGTCCTTCCGTGGTACCACCAGTCGTGTTCACACAGCGTACCAGCTCCCGGAACCACTCCATGGCTTCCCTCCCCTCCACTCATTCCCCTGCCGTACCATGCCCGTCTAACCCAGTGAAACTGAAGCTATAGTCCTCTTTACGACAACGGAACCCATGCGGGAGAAATCATAAATATGACAACATATATGTTTCATGGGTGGTGTACCGAAATATTTAATATCGACTCACGGTACGGTTCATGTGGTTCAACTGGACGCACCGGAGAGCGCTGATGCTCACTAACGACGGCACTGACGCACTCCTCGCTCCCTCTGTTCCGGTGTCTCCAACTCTCTCCACACGAAACGAAGGGGACTCTCTCGACTATGACTGACGAAAGCGACAACTCGGCCCCGGCATCCGACCCGTCGACGACAGAGACGTCGAACGACGCCGACGGGTCCGACGAGCAACTCGATGTCGAAACGGACTCCGGGACATCGACCGGGCCGTCCGATCTCGATGACGTTATTCTCGACAATCTCGATGCCGGATCCGACGATCCCTCAGACGAGGCGTCCCGCGGCCTGTTCGACGACCTTCTCGAAGGGGAACCCATTTTCGAGAACAAGGAGGTCCTCCGCCCCTCCTACACGCCGCACAAACTCCCCCACCGCGAGGAGCAGATCAACAACATGGCGACGATTCTCGTCACCGCCTTGCGCGGCGATACGCCGTCGAACATCCTCATCTATGGCAAGACTGGAACGGGGAAAACCGCGTCCGCGAAGTTCGTCAGCGAGGAACTCGAAACGACCTCACAGAAGTACGAGGTCCCCTGTGAAGTGGAGTACATCAACTGCGAGGTGACCGACACCCAGTACCGCGTGCTGGCCCAGCTCGCGAACAAGTTCATCGACAAGAACGCCCAGCTCATCGACGACCGCATCGCCGAACTCGAGGATGTTCAATCACGCGCACGCGAGAACGCGGCTGCACTCGAAGAGACGGCGTTCGATTCCCTCGACGACATCGAAACCGAAATCGAATCGCTGGAAGCCGACAAGGCGGAGTTCGAGGAAGTCCCGATGACGGGGTGGCCGACGGATCGGGTGTACAGCTCCTTTTTCGACGCCGTCGACTACCACGAGCGCGTGGTCGTCATCATGCTCGACGAGATCGACAAGCTCGTCGAGAAAAGCGGCGACGACACGCTGTACAACCTCTCCCGGATGAACTCCGAACTGGAGAACTCCCGTGTCTCCATCATGGGCATCTCGAACGATCTGAAGTTCACCGACTTCCTCGATCCACGGGTCAAATCCAGCCTCGGCGAGGAGGAGATCGTCTTCCCGCCCTACGACGCGAACCAGCTTCGGGACATCCTACAGGCACGCTCTGACGTGGCGTTCAAAGGCGACGCGCTCACTGAGGACGTCATCCCGCTGTGTGCGGCCTTCGCCGCACAGGAACACGGGGACGCACGCCGGGCGCTCGACCTCCTCCGGACGGCCGGCGAACTCGCCGAGCGTGACCAGACGGACAACGTCCTCGAAGACCACGTCCGGCAGGCTCAGGAGAAGATCGAACTCGACCGCGTCGTCGAGGTCGTCCGGACGCTCCCCACGCAGTCGAAGATCGTCCTGTTTGCCATCATCCTGCTGGAAAAGAACGGCGTCCACAACATCAACACCGGCGAGGTGTTCAACATCTACAAGAACCTCTGTGAGGAGATCGACGCCGACATCCTGACACAGCGCCGCGTCACAGACCTCATCTCGGAGCTGGACATGCTCGGCATCGTCAACGCCGTCGTCGTCTCGAAGGGCCGCTACGGGCGCACGAAAGAGATCTCCCTCTCGGTTCCAACCGAAGAAACGGAGGCGGTGCTCCTGTCGGATTCGAGACTCGGCGATATCGACGACGTCCAGCCGTTCGTCCAGGCCCGGTTCGACAACTGACCTGCGAACTGTATTCGCGCTCGACAGCTCGGCCGTTCCAGGTGAAACAGTCCCCTTCGAGTGCTACGGCTACCCGGCCGCGGTGCCGTTCACCGCTGTGGGTCCCGTCTCGTCCGTCACCGTCGGCCCCGCCTCGTCCGTTACTACACCAGTCGCTCCGGCCTTGTTCCACTGGAGTCGGACCTGTCCCAGCAACGGGACGCGTATCTCTGCCGTACCGACGACCCACCCGGGTTTGACCGGTTCGCTGATCGGGGGAGAGCCGACCTGATCGTATCGGCCGTTTTTGTCGCCCTTGGTGATGAAGCCGGCGTGGTCGGCCGGACAGGAGCTGAGGTCGTCACAACTGTCCGCACTGCCGATGTAGTCCTTGTTCGCGCGGTCGTACCAGTTCTCGTCCTCCTCGACCCACAGCATCGCTCGGTGGATGATCGGAGTCTGCCGACTGTTGCCGTCGGGCTCGTATACGATAACGTCGCCCGGACGCTGGAACGTCCGATAGCTGTCGTCGTTCGCTGCGGTGACGACACCCTCGTGATCACCCGGGCCGGAGAACCGCTCCTCTTCCATCACGAACACGAGGTCGCCTTCCTTGATATGGGGGTCCATGCTCGGGCTTTCGATAGCGACGAGCGGGGGCCACACACCGCTGACGGCGAACAGCAACACCCCGACGAGCAGGACCGAGCCGGCGCTACTGACGATATCGGCCACGTACATCATCCCTCCCGGTCCTTCGGTTTCGTCTCCGTCCGACGACCGACGGTCTGACCCGGCCATTCGTACCACGAATACTCGGAGGCGGCCAATCAACTTTCTGTTGTTGGACCGAACGCTATCTTCCGGTTTGGTCAGGCTGCCGCTGGTGCTGTAGCTCCTCCGACCGGTATCGACACCGACGTGTGCCACAGCTGAGACGGCTGGACCCGCACGTATCCCAGACGCGGAATTCGGAAAGTACCGGTCCCAATGACCCACTCAGGACGGACAACGGTACTCGCCCCGGTGACCTGATCGTATCTAGTGTTGGTTACTTTGTTGTCACCTTTCGTAATAAATCCAGCATGCGGCGCCGGACAGTTCTGTAGTTCGTCGCAACTGTCCGCGCTCCCGACGTACGTCTGGTTCGCGCGGTCGTACCAGTTCTCGCCGGCATCGACCCACAGCATCGACCGGTGGATGATCGGCGTTCGCTGCTCGTTACCGTTAGGTTCGAAGACGATGACGTCCCCGGACTGCTGAAAGGTCCGATACCCGGTCTCTGTCCCGGCCGCTGCCGTTACAACGCCGTGACGGGCCTCCTGTCCCGAGAACCGCTCCGCGTCCATGACGAACACCATATCGCCGGTGTCGATGTGTGGCTCCATGCTCCCGCTTTCGATGGCGACCAGTGGCGGCCACACCCCGCTGACAGCAAACAGGAACGCGCCGACGAGCACCACGGCCCCGACGCTCGTACCGATGTCACGGACGTATAGCGCGAGACGAAACGCAGGGCTGGCCTCCACAGACTCCTCTGTCCCGTCTGGAGGCGTGCTACTGGTCGGTTCGTCCCGGCCCATCCTATCTCGGATTGCCGACAGCGGCGTATCAATCTTGTGACGGCCGTTGGTTCGCTATCCTTTTGCCCGCAGACACTGAGTGTGGAACGTGCCTCTGGAGACGCCGGCACGAATCGTCAGCGAACTCGCGAGCCACGGCTACAACGCGGAGCGCGAGGCAGTGACTCGGATCGCCGACACACCGGACCCATCGGCGACGCTGGAACGCGCACTCGAAACCCTCCCCGACGACGCGCTGAAGCTGACAACAGACCACGTCGAATCTGTGATTGAACCGACAGAAAACGGTGAGGGAACGTCAAATACCGAACCAGACCGCGAAAACGAAACAACCGGCGCTCCGACTCAATCACACCCCTCCGTTTCAACTGGAACTGACGCAGCCTCGTCGACCGAACCGGGTGCGTCCGCTCCACCTGAAACGGGGGGGTCACGGGACGTGGACACATCCCTCCGGGCAATCGAAGTCGCGAACGACATGACCGGCCAGTCCACTGGGACCGGCGAGTACTCTGACTTCGTTGCGGTGTTCCGGGACCGCTACGAGAAACTGGCGGGCAAGCTGCGCGGCAGAGTGAACCACCGACCGACTGACGCCACCGAGAACATGGGCGGTGGCAGCGACGCCGCACTCATCGGGATGGTCTCGGATATTCGGTCGACCGCCAGCGGGCACTGGCTGGTCGAACTGGAAGACACGAACGGGACCTTCCCCTGCCTCGTGATGAAAGACCGGCCCATCGCCGACCTCGTCCAGCAGTTGCTCATGGACGAGGTCATCGCCGTCGAGGGGACGCTGGCCGACGACGCCGGCATCCTGTTCGTGGACTCGCTGTACTTCCCGGACGTGCCCCGGACCCACAGTCCCTCGACCGCTGACCGGCACGTCCAGGCGGCGCTCATCTCCGACGTTCACGTCGGGAGCCAGGAGTTCATGGAAGACGCCTGGCACCGCTTTACCGATTGGCTCCACACTTCCGAAGCCGAGAACGTCGAATACCTGCTCATCGCCGGCGACATGGTGGAGGGCGTTGGCATTTATCCCGAGCAGGACGAGGAGCTGGACATCATCGACATCTACGACCAGTACCGCGCGTTCTCGGAGTACCTCAAGGAGGTCCCGGGCGACATGGAGATTCGGATGATTCCGGGCAACCACGACGCCGTTCGGCTGGCCGAGCCCCAGCCCGGCTTCGACGAGGAACTCCGAGATATCATGACCGCCCACGACGCCCAGGTCCACTCCAACCCCTCGCTGGTCACCGTCGAGGGCGTCACCGTTCTCATGTACCACGGCGTCTCGCTCGACGAGGTCATCGCCGAACTCCCGGACGAGGAGGCCAGCTACGAGGAGCCACACAAGGCGATGTATCAGCTCCTGAAAAAGCGCCACGTCGCGCCGCAGTACGGGGGCCACACCCGGCTTGCCCCCGAGGACCGCGACTATCTGGTGATGGAGGAGGTCCCCGACGTGTTCCACACCGGCCACGTCCACAAGCTCGGCTGGGGCGAGTATCACAACGTCGTTGCGCTGAACTCAGGATGCTGGCAGGCCCAGACCGAGTTCCAGAAGAGCGTCAACATCGACCCGGACGCCGGCTTCGCGCCGATTCTGGACCTCGATACGCTTTCGATGACGGTCCGCAAATTCAGCTAAACCACGTTTTTCCACGGGGGCCTCGCGCTCGCCGGGGCCGAGCGCTCAACCCCCGTACAAAAACGTGGGCGAAAAAGGCCGGACGCTCACTCCGTTCGCGTCCGGTGAAACCGGTCGCCAGGCGACCGGTATGCTAACCGCCCGGCACGACCGCAGGCCTGCCCTTCCCCGGGTCGCTTCGGGTGCGACAGTCGTCGCACCACTCGCTCCCGGCCGTCCGCCTGTTTGTACGTTGTCTCGACAGCACCGCCCAGATTGTACCCTGTCGACCCATGGCCGAACCCATTCGGCATTAGTGCGAAGAATCACCGGTATCTCGTAGCAGTGGCGGGGCTGACCGGTGTGGCTGTTATTAAGACCTATCAGGCGAAAGCGGGGTGTATGAGTGACGACCAAGACCACGGATTCGAAACCGACGCGCTGCACGTCGGGCAGGAAGAGCCGGACGCCGAGACCCGCTCTCGCGCGCCGCCGCTGTACCAGACCACCTCCTACGTCTTCGAGGACGCCGAGGACGCCGCAAAGCAGTTCGCACTGGAAAAGCCGGGCCACATCTACTCGCGGCTGATGAACCCCACGGTTGGGATGCTGCAGGAACGGCTGGCGGCGTTGGAGGGCGGCGTCGGTGCGGTCGCCACCGCGTCGGGAATGGCGTCGCTGAATCTGGCGACGTTCCTGCTCGCGGACGTCGGCGACAACGTCGTCACGGCGTCGTCGCTGTACGGCGGGACCTACACCTACTACACCCACACCGCGCCGCGCAACGGCGTCGAGACCCGCTTCGTCGACACGCTCGACTACGACGCCTACGCCGAGGCTATCGACGAGAACACCGCCTACGTCCACTGTGAGACTATTGGCAACCCGTCGCTCGTCACGCCCGACTTCGAGCGCCTCGCCGAGATCGCCCACGACCACGGCGTTCCCTTCTTCGTCGACAACACCTTCGCGACCCCGTACCTCTGCAACCCAATCGAGCACGGGGCCGACCTCGTCTGGAACTCCACGACGAAGTGGATTCACGGCCACGGCACCACCGTCGGCGGCGTGCTCGTCGACGGCGGCTCGTTCCCGTGGGAGGAACACGCCGACAAGTACCCCGAAATCGCCGGCGACAACCCAGCCTACCACGGCGTCAACTTCCGGGAGCGCTTCGAGGACGCGGCCTTCACCTACGCCGCCATCGCCCGCGGCCTCCGCGATCTGGGCTGCCAGCAGTCTCCCTTCGACGCGTGGCAGACGATGCAGGGTCTGGAGACGCTGCCCGCGCGGATGGACCGCCACTGCGACAATGCGATGGGCGTCGCCGAGTTCCTCGCGGACCACCCCGAAGTCTCGTGGGTCACCTACCCCGGCCTCGAAGACCACGAGACCCACGACACCGCCAGCGAGTACCTCGACGGCGGCTACGGCGGCATGATAACGTTCGGCCTCGAAGCGGGGTACGACGCCGCCCGAACGACTGTCGAATCGACGGAGATCGCCTCACTGCTGGCCAACGTCGGCGACGCGAAGACGCTCATCATCCACCCGGCCTCGACCACCCACCAGCAACTCACCGACGAGGAGAAGGCCGCTGCTGGCGTCACCGACGACATGGTCCGTCTCTCTGTCGGGACCGAATCTGTCGAGGACATCAAAGCCGACCTCGATCAGGCTATCGGTCAGGCAACCAACTAACCGAAGATACAGTATTCTGGGGAAAATATCTGGACACTCGTACCAAAGCGGCGCAAGAATCCTCCTGTTCACTAGGTTTATTACGGGAGAGGATAATGTATTCAATGAACCGTCGCCGATAGCGAGCACGCGTCGGTTCACGCTCAACCATACTCTGTCATTGGTCCGACAACGAATGCTCGCATCCGTGGGGAGCGTGCCTCTCCCTGCTTCAATCTCTCATCCGATACTGTTCAGCGGCGAGAACGGCTTCAATGCGCTATCCGGAGCGCGAGCGCGGAAACTGCGCTACAGGACGTCTTCGGCTTCCAGCAGGTCGTACAGTTCATCCATCGTCTCGACTGACGTGTCACACGACGGGGCGACGGCCGGCTTCGGATCGAAGCCGATAGCCAGGTTTGCGACTTCGAGCATCGGCAGGTCGTTGGCTCCGTCGCCGACGGCGACCGTCGTGTCCCGGTCCTCGCCGGTGACTGCGGTCACGACCTCCATCGCGTCGTCTTTCGTTCCGGAGATGAGCGGGCCGCGGACCTCCCCGGTGAGTTCCCCGTCTTGCATAACCAGCCGATTGGCGACGATGGCGTCGACCTCGACCCCCTCCGTTTCGAGTGCAACCTCGACGCCGCGTTCGAACCCGCCGGTGAGGATAGCGACGTAAACGCCGGCGTCCCGTAGCGCCTCGATGACCCGCGCCGCACCGGGGCGCAGGGCGACCTCGTCGAAGGCGTCCTGTGCCTTCTCCTCGGAGAGACCTTCGAGGAGCGCACACCGCTGGCGGAGGCTCTCGGCGTACTCGATTTCGTTGTTCATCGCGCGCTCGGTGATGTCGGCCATGTCCTCGGCCGTCCCGTTCTGGCTCCCCAGCAGGACCGTCATCTCCGAATCGGAGAGCGTCCCGTCGAAGTCGAAAGCGACTAGCATTGCCCCCGAGTTTCGCGTGGAGGGTTTCAAAACATCCGGTTTCGGCTGGTCAACCGACAACGCCGAGCGGGTATCCGACGATCCGCAGTGGGCTCTCCATCTCGCCGGACCGGTCTCACAGCGCCTCTCTCGGGTCCTGATTTGGGAGCACCAGCAGTCGCCGCGAATACGGGACATACTGACGCGAACCTGAACCAGCCGTCGTGACCGGTTTGTAAAAAGACGACTTCGCTGTGGCTACGCTGACCCGGAGAACGCTGCGGGCGAGACCTCGCGGACGAAAACGACGCCATCCATCAGTTCGTAGGGAGGTACTGGAATCCCCATCGCACCTTTTTGGGGTGCCTTCGGGGCCGTCACCTGCATCTTCGATGTATTCGCGACCGAGCGGTCGATCGAGTCCCGCTCCCGTACGTCTTCGAAATCAAGGAAAAACTGTGGGTGTGACGCCTCCGCCAGCGTCGCTTCCAGCGTCTCGGCGACTGGGCCACCGAGGTCGAACGTCTCGAACTCGGTTCTCTCGTGGTTTGCCGGCACTGCGAACGAACCCGACCCGAACAGCAGTCCGAGCGAGTAGTAGTCCGAGCCAAACCGTTCTGTCAGGTGCTGCCCCATTCGCGCTCCGTTCTCCGATGCGTCCCCGACATTTCTCATCGTGTGGTTGGCGTTCCCCATCACGATGGCGCGCTCCGAACCCGTCCACTCACGGAGCCACGCGACGTTGTCGGCCATCGCTGCGTCTCGGATCGTTTTACCCTGTGTGTACTCCTCGGCAGCGAGTTTCTCCACGAACCGTAGCCCTCGCTCCAGCGTCCAGACGTGGCGCTGCATAAGCCGGAACTCGGTCTCCGAACGCTGCTCCACGTAGCGACTCTCGTGGGTCCGCAGCCGCTCTTCGAGATCCTCGATCAGTGCCACCTGGGAATCGGTCGCGACCGCGGAGGGATCGGTCGCCTGAAACCGCGTCGTCAACGGTTCGAGCGAGTCCTCGATCTCCGCCAGATACTCCGGGTCCACGCTATCGAGGTACGACCGGATAGCCCTCGCGTTGATGTGATAGAACTGGGCATCGTACCCCCGCACGACAGCCTGGTCCGCACTGGGTCGCCCGTCGTTGAACTCCCGTAGCCACTGGAACAGCCGGCGAATCTCGTCGGTCTGCCAGAAGTAGAATTCGAGTGACGACAGCGCCGCGTCGAGGTCACCTTCCCCGCCAGTGACGTACGCGTTCACGGGAGCGAAGTCCCCGAGTGTCCCTTCTATCGCCACCAGACGGTAGCCGTGGTCGCCGACCAGTCGCTGAACGAGTTGTCGAGGGATCGCTTTGAATTCCTTCACCCCGTGTGAACTCTCTCCGATCCCGACGATAGGCGTCTCAGCGAGTCGGGTGGCGATGTCGTCGAGCCCACTGGACGAGGATCTCAGTTCGAACGGAACTGCCTGGCTATCGATAGCCTTGACGAGGTCATTTGTCTCTGTTGCTCCGCCATCGGTCGTATTCGCGCCTGTTGTGCTCCCATCAGTGGTCTCCATCGCTGATTCCGTTGTTTCAACGGTGCTCCCGGAACAACCCGCTAGCGCACTGGTAGTGACTGCGCCGGCCACCGTGACGAACTCGCGACGTGAGATGTCTGTCGTTGGTTTCATCGCACTTTCTCAGGACGTCCGGTTCAAAACACCGGAGAATAAAGTCACGAGCAGTTTTCCAATCCTTGCAAACGATCCGACGTATCGACAACTTTATGATCAAATTGACATCAAAATTAAAATCATCCTGTGACGAACACAGCGACAAGAGCAGGGAGCAGCACCCCTCTCTGAGTCTGAGGCTCTTTATGCAACGGACTCACGGGAAGACGTCACAGATCCGCTCTACGGCTTCGGTGGCGGCCCGTCGTAGGCGTCCATGTCCTGATAGAAGTTCAGCATCGCGAACTTGAGTTTCTCGGGGCCGATGTCGACCATCTCGCGGCGCTCCTCGGGCGGAAAAGTTCCGCGAACGGCGTAGTCGTGCATCTCCATCTCGGCGGCTTCGGTGTAGCGCTTGTCCAGCAGGATGCGCGCGCCGAAGTCGTCCGGCGAGCGGACCACGCGACCGAGGGCCTGTCTGGTCTTGCGGACGGTCGGAATTTCGACGGCGTAGCGCCAGCCGGCATCGTCCTCGCCATCGCCGAAGGTCGTGTCGTAGGCGTCCTGCACGGCGTCCATCCGGTCGTCGAGGTGCGGGTAGGGAACGCCGACGACCACGACCGTCCGGGCGTCGTCGCCGTCGTAGCTCACCCCTTCGCCAAGCGTCCCCCACAGCGAGGTGTACAGAACTCCGTCGTCGCCGTCGGTAAAGGCCTCGCGGAGGTCACGCGCCTGGGTTCCCGGTTCGTCCAGATACCGCGTCGCGCTGACGGCGGTCATGTCGTGGTAGCGCTCGGCCTCGCTGTAGGAGGGACAGAAGACGAGCGTATTGCCGGGCGTGAAGCGAACGATGTCTTCGAGCGTGCGGGCGATGCGTTGCTGGGTCTGGGGGTCGTCCCGTTCGCTGGAGAACAGCGCGGGGCCGTCGACGGCGTAGGTTCGGCGGCGCTCCTCGGGGAACTGCGCGCCGTAGGCCATCGTTACCGGGTCCTCGACGCCGACCACGTTCTCGGTCACGTCGAACGGCCGGAGCGTGGCGCTCATCAGCACCGCCGCGTGCAGGTCCTCGAACAGGTCGCGGGTGACTTCCTCGGGGATGCAGGTGTACAGCTCCGCGCGGCCGTACACGTCGTCGGTCGACTCGTCGCGGCGGACGCTGACCACGGGATACTGGCCGGTGTCGTCCGATTCGTCGAGCCAGTCGGAAATGAAGCCGGCGGCCTGCAGGGTCTGACACTCCTTTCTGGTGTCCAGATCGCCCTCTTTGAACGCCTTCTGGTAGCGGGCGTCGAGGTCCCGGCCGAGTTCCAGCGCGCGGTCCAGTTCCTCGTGGAAGCCGGGGCCGGTGTACCCCTGGAGGAAGGCAAGCGTCAGGTCGTCCTTCCGGTCGTCGTTGGCGATGGTGATGTCGTCCCAGTGCTCGTCGACGGCCGCACGGCCACCGAACTCGAAGGAGTCCTCGTAGGCCTCGACGAGCGCGTCCCGGAACGTCTCGATGACGTTGGCCGCGGCGTCCGTTCGGGCGTCCTCCTCGCTGTCGAGTTCCTCCAGCGCCTGATCGAGCGTGTTCTCGGTGAGCGTCCGCCGGGCGTGGTCGCGGGCGGCGGACTCGACGTTGTGGGCCTCGTCGAAGACGGCGATGATGTCCTCGGGGTCGCGGCCGATCCAGTTGAAGAACTGCTCGCGGATGGTCGGGTCCAGCAGGTGGTGGTAGTTACACACCACGAGGTCGACGCCGTCCATCCCCTCCTTCAGCAGTTCGTAGCCACACAGCCCCTGCTGGTGAGCGTACTCGTACACGTCGTCGGGCGTCCGCACGTCGTCGAACAGCCACGCGTAGAACTCGCTGGTGTCGACGGTCAGGTTCCGGTAGTAGTGGTCGCAGGTCGACCGCTCGGTTTCGATTTCCTCACGCTCGTCCTGCAGATCCCGGAGTTCCTCGACCACGGCGTTCCGAGCCTCCATCGCCTCGCTGCTGCCCGCCTGGCCGTCCGAGAGCAGTTCCCCCTCGCGCTGTTCGAGTTCGGCGATGTCGCTCTCGACTTCGACCAGGTCACGGGTCGTATCCCGCAGCGCCTGGCACTCCTCGTAGTCCACGTCGATGTGACACATCGACCCTTTCCCCCGGAAGACAACCGCTCGCAGTCGCTCCTGGGCGGTAATCGCTCTGGCGTCCTCGACGAACTGACGCATCTGCTGGTGGACGTTCGTCGTGATGACGACGGTCTTGCCCGTCTCACGGGCGTGTTCCAGCGCGGGGACCAGTGAGGCGAGCGTCTTGCCGGTCCCACACGCCCCTTCGAACAGCACATCCCGGCCCTCGTCGAGGGCATCGTATATCGTTCCCATCGCCTCCTGCTGATGGTCGTACGGCTCCTCGAAGGGGAAAAACCGCATGTAGCCGTCGTCCGTCGTTGCCACGTACTCTCGATTGGCCGTTCACCGGCAAAAGGGTTCGGCCCACAGCTACTTGCCGCGAGCGCCCTTCCTGAAACGTATGTGGCGTGTCACGCTCACTGTCGCCATCGCGCTTCTCGCGGGCTGTTCCGGGCTCTTTTCGGCCGGGTCGACAGCGGACGGCGGCGACCCGGTGACGCCAGCGCCCGTCCCCACTAGCTCGCCGGACGCGACAGTGACAGTCCCGACTAGCAACGGAACCGTCGACGTGGACCGACTACTGGACCGTCACCAGCAGGTGCTTTCGACCCGGAGCTTCCACCGCCATGTCGAACAGGCGGGGCCACAGAACACGCTCGACGTCTGGGTAGACCGTGAGCGAGAGGTCCAGCGCGTCAGACGGCGGTTCGGTCCGATATCTGATGACGTGGTCCTCGCCAACGGGACGGTGTACACCAACGTCCGAGACGATCCCGATACGCCGTACGCCACCACGCCCGCGACACCGAACACGTCGCTGGTCACCTCGACAGCCGGGACTAATCTGCTCCGACAACTCCTGTCGAATACCGAGTACCGGCAGGTGGATTCCTTCCAGTGGAACGGACGGCCGGTCGCTGTTCTGGCCGCGACGGAGACGGTCGAGACGCCGATTGGCGAGAACGAGTCCGAAATCGGGCGGTCGCGGCTGTACGTCGACCGACAGGGGGTAATCAGATACGTCGAACACACCGAACGTCGACCGGACCGGCCGGACATCGATACGACAGTGACGGTCACGACCGACACCGAGCGCGTCCCGATTCCGTGGTGGCTCGAAGACAGCGACCCCTACGACTCCGGCTCGATGTAGACTTTCCTGATGTCGCCGTTAGTGTCCTGCATCGCTGATTCGAGGGTCGTTATCTCGTCGTCCATCAACTCAGTATCGAGTGCCGGGTCGAACTGTAGGTCCGCGAAGACGATGACCTCGTTCGGCCCGAAGTAGACCGTCCGGAAGCCGATGATCCCCGTCACGTTCTCGTTCTGCATGATGACGTCACGGAGTCGCTGTTCCTCGTCCGTCGGGAGGCTTTCCCCCAACAGGAGGCGCTTGTTCTCCCAGGCCAGGGCCAGGGCGAAGCCCATCAGCATAATCCCGATGAGCAGCGCGGAGATCCGGTCGAAAAACGGGTTGCCGGTCTGCTGTTCGAGGAACAGGCCGACCAGCGCGATGACGATACCTGCCAGCGCGATGGTGTCCTCAGTGAGCGCGGTCAGCGTCGTCACGTCGCTGGTCTTGCGGAACGCCTCGCGGTAGCCCGACCAGTCGTTCCGGTCGATCTGGCGTTTCATTTCGGCGCGGGCCTTTATCAGCGCGTACGTCTCGAAGACGAACGCACCGAGGAGGACGGTGTAGTTGACCCACAGCGGGTCCAGCCATGCCGGCGGCTGGAAGGAGAAAAACAGGAACTCAACCGCCTCGCCGGCGTGTCCACCGCCGCCGTGCCCGCCGGCGGTCAGTTGGTTGTAGCCGTGTTTCGCGCTCTCCCAGCCGGCGATGCCGAACAGGAACACGGAGACGAGAAAACTGTAGAAGAACTGCGCCTTGCCGTAGCCAAAGGGGTGGCGACGGTCCCGCTCCCGCTCGCTGAACCGAATCCCGATGAGCAAGAATACCTGATTTCCGGTGTCTGAGATGCTGTGGTACGTCTCCGACAGCATCGCGGCACTCCCAGTAAGGAGGAAGCCGAAGAACTTCAAAATCGCAATCGCGCCGTTGGCTATCAGTGCGGCGATGACGACTGATTTGCTCCCTGCCATTATTTTTCCGTCACATCCATCACGCAAAATGCTTCTGGATTTATACCTGGCTCCGTTACCGGCGGTATGCTCACTGTCATCTCAGATACACACGGGACGGACGACCATCGACTGTCAGGTCGGACGCTCGATGCTGTCCGCGAGGCTGACCATGTTCTCCACGCGGGCGATTTCATGACCGAGCGGGTCCTCGACGCTATCGACGCCGAATGCGACGAACTGACCGGCGTCGTCGGGAACAACGATAGACCGGCGGTCCGCGCCCGCCTCCCCGACGTTGCGACCGTCTCCTGGGAGGGGCTGACCATCGTCGTTGTCCACGGCCACGAGCACACCGAAACCGCCCTCGGGATGCTGGCTCGGCAGGAAAACGCCGATGTCGTCGTCGTCGGTCACTCGCACAAACCCGTACTGACTGATTTCGGCGGCTGGACGCTGGTCAATCCTGGCAGTTACGCGGACCCGCGGCGCTATCAGCCGGCCCACGCGGAACTGGATGTGATGGCCGGTGACGTTCGCGTCCGTCTCCGCTCCCCGGATGGCACGCCGA
The DNA here is from genome assembly GCF_000336615.1 of Haloarcula amylolytica JCM 13557. Taxonomy (GTDB): domain Archaea; phylum Halobacteriota; class Halobacteria; order Halobacteriales; family Haloarculaceae; genus Haloarcula; species Haloarcula amylolytica. Next base: position 149,758 of record NZ_AOLW01000006.1, on the reverse strand, counting down.
TATCGACGACTATCGTCGAACGGTGAGACAGTTACAGCGGGAGCAAGGCGAAAGCCCACCCCTTCAGGGGTGTGGATGAAGCCGACAACCCGGCAGCTTCGCCTGTAGCCTCACACGGTAACTTTCCGTCAAAAGCTCGCGCCACAGTGAACCGAATCAGCGGCTACTGGCGCATGTACCACAGCGCCGCCATGCCTGCGATGACGAACGCACCGCCGGCGAAGAACGCCAGTCCCGGCGGAATCACAGCAGCGGCGGCTTCAGCGCCGCCCTGTGCGGCGGTGTCGAGCGCGCCCGCAGTGGCCTCGAAGCCGCCGTCCGTCACGGTTGCGTTCTCGGCGTAGAGACTCGGATTCCGGGGGTCAGTGTCCGCACTCCCGGAGGACACTGTCGGGCCACCGAACAGCGACCCAAGCCCGTTCCCGAACACCTGCTGGACCAGCAGGCTGGCGAAGCCGATGATCGCGAGCCCGCCGATAATGTTCGCTAGCGCCGCCCGCAGCCCCGACGTCTCCTGTTCGTCGCCGGCACAGATAACGAGCGGCTGGTTGGCCGGCGCGAACACGTCCATCTCGCGTCCCTTCTCGGAGTAGGCCGTATCGACGACCTCGACCGCACCGGCGTTTTTGAGTTTTTTCAGGTGATACTGTGCGTTCTGTAGCGACGTATCCACCCGGTCGGCCAGCTCCGACGGCGGTGCTGGCTCCTTGTTTAGCTCTGACAGTAAGTTGCGCGCTGTCTCTGCCGAGAGTGCCGACAGCACGTCGTCCGCATCATCACTGTCGACACCGATTACTCGGGGTTCGGCGTCCGGGGTCGCCGGGTCCCGAGAGGGCAGCAACGACATGACTATCTGTATGTTCTATGGGATTATGAGTCTTTGCCAAAGCACAGTGATCGTTGTAGCTATCGGTCAAACCCGTATTTTACCCTCCGATATCGACCGGTAGACGCCCGAAGGCGGGTCTCCCGAAAGGACTTTGATGTCGGCTCGACAACCGCCGGTATGGCTGACCTGCTCACCTACGCACTCCTCGCTGCTGTGCTCCTGTTTTTCTTCTTTATGTATCTGATGCTCCGGCGGACCTTCCAGGGATTCAAAGAGGGGTTCCAGCAGAGCAAGAAGAAGTAGCCGGGAGGGTAACGATTAGGGGCCGTCGGTGGTGCCTATCTGTATGGACCCACGTATTCGCGAACACGCGGAAGTCATCGTCGACCACTCTATCGACCTGAGCGAAGGCGACAACCTCGTTATCGACGCCCACCCGCAGGCTTCGGACCTCGTCACCGCGCTACACGAGTTCGCCGCCGACCGCGGCGCGAACCCGCTTGTCGTGCAGGACCGTCTCGGCGAGCGGTTCCGGCGCGCCTACCTCCGCAACCGGGACGAGTTCGAGACACCGAGCCACATCGAGGCGCTGTACGAGGAGATGGACGCGTACATCGCTATCAAGGGCAGCGACAACGTCACCGAGACCAGCGACGTTGACCCCGAAACGACAGCCGCCTACCAGCAGTCCCAGCAGCCACTCTTGAACGAGCGGCTCTCGAAGACCTGGTGTCTCACGCAGTACCCCGCGCCCGCGAACGCCCAGCTCGCCCAGACCTCCACAGAGGGGTACGAGAACTTCGTCTGGGACGCCGTCCTCAAAGACTGGGACGCCGTTCGCGAGCACCAGGCACAGATGGTCGAGATACTCGACCCCGCCGAGGAAGTCCGCATCGTCTCGGGGGAGACGACGGACGTGACGATGTCTGTCGCCGGCAACGAGACGCTCAACGACTACGGCGAGAAGAACCTGCCCGGCGGTGAGGTGTTCACTGCGCCAGTCTCCGACAGCGTCGAGGGCGAGGTGCTGTTCGACAAGCCGCTGTACCACCAGGGCCGAGAAGTGACCGACGTATTCCTCCGCTTCGAGGACGGCGAAGTCGTCGAGCACAGCGCCGCCAAGAACGAGGCCCTCCTGACAGAGGTGCTGTCGACTGATGACGGTGCGAGCCGACTCGGCGAACTGGGTATCGGAATGAACCGGGATATCGACCAGTTCTCCTACAACATGCTGTTCGATGAAAAGATGGGCGACACCGTTCATATGGCGGTAGGGCGAGCCTACGACGAGACGGTTGGCGAGGACAACGAGCAAAACGAATCGGCCGTCCACGTCGACATGATCGTCGACATGAGCGAGGACTCGTTCATCGAAGTCGACGGCGAAGTCGTCCAGCGGAACGGGACGTTCGTCTTCGAAGACGGGTTCGAGGACTGAGTACCGACCGCGAACAGAGTGAGCGGTCGGCCTTTTCATCGACGTTTTTCAAGGAGCGGTCGCCAGCGGCGACCCGACGCCGAAAAAGGTCGGTGCAAGTCGTCCAGCGGAACGGGACGTTCGTCTTCGAAGACGGGTTCGAGGACTAACGGCTGGGTAGGGTCCTCGTCGGAGAGCCGCTGACCGCTCAGTCGTCTCCTGTTGACTCTACTTCTGTCTGGTTCTTGATCGCTGCATCGAACACGTCGGTCTCACCGTCGATGCTACCGAGCTCTTCGTCGACAGTGAACGCTTCGAGCAGCTGCCCGAGATCAGTGGCGCGCTCGGAGAGCTGTGTGACGGAGGATTCGACGCTATCGACGGCCGTGACTTGCTCGGTCGCCGCGTCGGCGACGGCTGCCGCTTCGGTCGCTGTGGCGTCGCTGATATCGCCGACTCCCTCGACCATCGAGACGACTTCCTGCGTGGACGCCGCCTGTTCGTCGGTCGCCCTGTCGATCTCCCGCATTCCGGTGGTCGCGTCCTCGATGTCGTCGACGATGCCGTCGAACGCCGCCAGCGCCTCGCCGACGGTCTCGGCCCCGGTGGCGACCTTCGACTGAGTGGTGTGCATCTCGTCGACGGTGCGTTCGACCTGTTCGCGCATCTCGCCGATGGCGGTCTCGATGTCGTCGGTCGCGGCGACCGTCTCGTCTGCGAGAGCCTTCACCTCGTCGGCGACAACGGCGAACCCGTCGCCCTCACCGCTGGTCCCGGCACGGGCGGCTTCGATGTTTGCGTTCAGTGCGAGCATTGTCGTCTGGTCCGCGATGTCCGCGATGAGGTCGGTTACGGCTTCGACCTCACTCATCAGCGCGTCGAGTTCCTCGACCTGAACGACGGTCTCTCCGGTCGAGATCTCGATTTCGTCGAGGGCCGTCGCTGCACGCTGGGCCGCCGCGCGCCCGTCTTGCGACCGGTCGAGCGCCTCGTCGGCGCGGTCCCTGACGGTGTCGGCGGCGGTCGATACCTCTTCGACGGTGGCAGAGAGGTCTTCCAGCTCCGCCAGAACGGTATCGAGCTTCGCCGACTGGGCCTCCGCGCCGTCGGCCATCTCCGTCGCCGAGTCCTTGACACCGGTGCTGCGGTCGTGGACCGCGGCGACGTTCTCGGAGACAGTCCCGCTGGCGGCCTGGACCGACTCACTGAATGTCCGGACCTCGCGCATGGTGTCCTCCCACTCGTCGAGCATCGCGTTGTACGTCGTCGCGATGTGGGTCATCGACTCGTTGTCCGCGTCTGTCGCCATCCGCGCCGTCAGATCGCCGTCGGCGCAGGCGTCCATGACGTCACCGTAGGCCGCGGCGCGGTCCTGCAGTTGCTCACTGAGTTCCAGCGCGTCCTCGCGAGCCGATTCGGCTTCCCGCTTGGCCGATTCCGCCTCGCTCCTCGCTGACTCGGCGCTTTCCCTGGCCCGTTCGGCGTCGGCAATCTGCTCCCGCAGGGACCGACGCATCTCGTCGAACGCGTCGAACAGGCGGCCGATCTCGTCGTCGCGGGCCGTGTCGAGCGTCACGTCGAGGTCGCCTGTTTTCATCCTGTCGGCCGTTTCGGCGAGGTCCGCGAGAGTCGTCGCCGACCGCTTCCCCATGCCGATGGTCACGCCCCCGAGGACGACCAGCGCGGACGCGAGCGTCAGGAGGAGGCTGGTCCCGATTTGGTTCCGCATGGCGTAGGCGCTCGACGCCGGTACCTGGGTCACGACAGTCCAGCGGACGCTATCGAGGTTCGCGTAGCCGTACACCGTTCCCGAGGACTGCTCGAACCCGTCCCCGTCGCCGCTCGCAAACGCCGTGGCCGTTGCCGAGGGGACGCTCTGGCCGACGACTGCTGACCCGTCCGGTCCGAGAATTGTCGTCTCACCGTCGGTCATCGATCCGCGGAACTCCTCGGTCCGGGCGGAGAGGTTCGCTTCGACGACGACGACGTGTTCGGTGTTTCGCGGGGGCGAACTGACGAACGCGAGAACGTTGTCGTTGGTCACCGGCGACTTGTAGGGCTCTTCCGGCACAACGACGGCCCCCGACGTGTCGGTTTCGCTGTCGACCCCCGCCATCTCCGAGCCCCACGGTACACCCAACTCGGCGAGTGTCTGCCCGCGGATCCCGTTCGCGGTGCTTGCCTCCACCGTCCCGTCCGACGCCTGTACGTAATGCACGGCGACGAACTCGGAGGTAAGGTCACTCGACTCCAGCAGGAGATAGTCCTTGATGACGCCCGGCTGTCCGTTCTGGAACTCCTTGACCGACGAGAGCGTTCGGGTCTGCCGGCGGAAACCGTCGACCCAGTTGTCGAGACCGTCCGCCTGTAACTCGGCGGTCGAGACGACCTGTGACTCGACACGGCGGTCGAGCGTTCGCGTGGTGTCGACGTAGAACGCCGCTCCGATGCCACCGGCGACCAGTACTGCCACTAGCACGGCCGCGAGAAACTTCCTGACGAATCGTTTCCGGATAGCATCCGGGACGAACCGTGAAACCCGGAACCGGGACGGACGAAAGCGTTGGCTCACCATTCGTCCGCCGGTTTCTAATTATTATACAAAAAGCTGCCACATATATAGAATTACTGACTGAGGCATATACGAACATATTGGCCAGAGAACGGCATTTTCAGGCGATCTGATGGACGATATACTCATCCCATTTTTGAGACCTGTCCGTGAATATATCATCTGCTATGCGTCGGGTATCACCTCTGATACTGATCTGGTAGACGCCCGACAGTGTGGGTACACCTATGATGACGCATCCCGCCACCGAACCAGAAACTTATGCCGGCAGGTATGGTAGCTCCTGTATGAGTGAACAGCGGTCCCTCCTCGTTCGGGCGGTGTGGTTTCTGCTCGTCGGCTGGTGGGTGACGGGCATCTGGCTCTCGGTCGCGTGGCTACTGAACGTCACGATCATCGGCATCCCGCTGGGCATCAAGATGATAAACAGGGTACCGCTCGTGCTGACGCTCAAGCGGCGCGACCGACTCGTCACAGAGACCGACGGTGGCTCGCAACACTCGCTGCTCGTCCGCGCCGTCTGGTTCGTCTTCGTCGGCTGGTGGGCCAGCGGCGTCTGGACCGGCGTCGCGTACGCGCTGTCGGTGACGATCATCGGCCTCCCGCTGGCGATCTGGATGTACAACAAGCTCCCGTTCGTCGTTTCGCTGTACCAGTACTGACGGTCAGTCCAGATACGGCTTCTCGATGTCCGTCTCGACGGGGATGAGGGCGTTTATGCGACTGGTAATTCCGTCGAACAACGTGATAAGCGGGGAGAGCACGCGCTCGACGATCCGGACCGGCGATGCGACGGTCAGGGCCCATTCTTGCGCGTTGCCGAGGCCGAACGCCTTCGGCACGATCTCGCCGAAAATCAGGATGAGGAAACTGGTGACGACCGTGGTCGCGACGACCGCCGGCCCTGGGGAGAGATAGCTCGCGACGAGAACGGTGATGATGCTCGAAATCGCGATGTTGACGATGTTGTTGCCGACCAGCAGTGTCACCAGCAGGCGGTGTGGGTTGTCGTACAGCTCTTCCAGCACCTGGGCCTGTCGGTCGCCCGTCGCCGCCTGCTGTGCTATCCAGTCCTTCTGTAGCGAGAACACTGCGATCTCCGAGCTCGAAAAGAACGCGCTCAACCCGAGGAGCAAGACCACGGCGAGTCCGCCACCGACTGCCACGATAGGGCCACTCATACCCTGTCTTCAGCGAGGCGGGGCAAGAAGGCGTCGACGCGGCCTGACGGCCCGCGAGCCGACGGATGCGGCGAAGGATACTCGACGCTTCAGCCCATTGTGACTGTATGCCACCCGGTCAGGTGGAACTGGCGTTGCGCGTCATCATTGGCCTGTTCGTCATCGTCGCGCCGACGCTGCTGTTTCTGGGACTGTGGCGCGGCCTCGAAGCGATGCGTGACGACGAACTCATCCAGCAGGCCCACCAGCGCGCCGAGATGAAAGACCAGTCGCCGACCAGACCCGACTGGTCGGCCGACGTATTGACCGACGCCGAGGCGTCACCGCTGTCGGCGACCAATATGTCGGTCGTGACCTGTAGCACCTGCGGCACGCCGAACATGCAAGACGCCACTTACTGTCAGGAATGTCTCACGGAACTGGAGTAGTCAGTCTAACGTGTCGCCTTCGTCGACCTGAATCGCTATCGTCGGCTCGGAGCGCTCCGCGCTGCAGTCGATGTCTCGCTCGACGGCGTACGTTTTTGACTCCGTCCGGTTCGGGTCAATCGGTAACTCGGCGGTGACGGCGTAGGACTTCGTCGTCGAAGCGCCGATGGTGTCCTCGTCCCACTGGATATCGGTGTCTACGTACACGCTGTCCTGCGGGTGGTCTGTCGGCCCGACCAGACAGCCCGAAAGCGAGGGGAGGTCTAGCGCTCGCAGGAACGGTGACGGGTTCGATGCGGTAACGGCTCCGATCTCCGCCTCGATGTACGGGTACCTGTCCGGGTTCTCCGGCTCTGGGACCGACACGGTGACCGACTCGTTTGTCTGCACGTCGTAGGTCACCCCGCCACTGAGCGCGTCGGCTCCCACGAGCAGGACGCTCACGACGAGGAGGCCGCCGAGGGCGACTGCCGCTGTTTGCCGCGACGGTGTCGGAATCCCCGCTCGGAGCGCGTAGCCGAGGCCAACGAACAGCCCCGCGGACGCGGCGAGCAACAGGAACGTGCCAGTTTCACCCGGCGAATACCGGACGACGACGTAGCCGGCGAACACGACGTAGGTCACGCCACTGAGAGCGAAGGCGACGACGTCAAGCACGTCCCGTTCGACGGCCACACCTGCTACGAAGAACGCAATAAAGCCCAGCAACAGCAGCGCCGCTTTCACCGTTATCGAGAGATCGAACACGACGTCCCGGACGAAATACAGCAGCGCCGCCGCGGCGAACAGGACACCGAGTGCGTACAGCAGTTTGCCGCTGTCGATAGCCAGGCGCATGGAGGGTCACTGGCATTTCTCTTAGCTGATAAATAAAGCCACGGCTGGAGAGTACAGGCCTGTGTGATGCAGAAACCGGGCAGAAAAACGGAACCCATGTCTCAGTCGTCAGCCGTTGCTCGTCCAGCGTCAGCACCGTTGGACAGCGGCGTCCGCTCGACGACCGTCCCGTCGTATGTCGGGTACTGCCGCGAGTACCTTTTTCATCGTCGGGTTTCCTCGCTCGCTCCGCTCACTGCGGGAACCACTCCTCGAAAAATCTACGCTAAAAAACCGGACGTCTCACTCGCTTCGCTCGTTCGCGTCCAGAACGACTCAGTCCCCCACCGCCGACTGCTCCGACTGCGGATTCGAAGCCGACAGCGGCGTCCGCTCGACAACCGTCCCGTCGTACGTCGGGTACTGCTCGACGATTTCGCCCTTCTCGACGTCGCCCTCTTCGACCATCTCTTCGAGCAGCCACCAGGCGAGTTCGACGTGCTCGGATTTGACTGTGTAGTACTCCTCGGGGACGCCGAGGGTTTCGAGTCGTGCTTCGGAGGTCCACGCCTTCCCGTAGACGAGCGTGCCGTCGTCAGTCACGTCGTCGAAGGGCCGGCGGATGTTGCGGGCCATCCGCTTGAGCCGTGAGCGGTGCTGGGCGGCGTCTTTGAACACGCTCGTACAGAAGTACACCTTCTCGTGGTCGCCCATCTTCTCCAGGATGTCGTGGGAGCCCTCGACAGCGCTCATGTGGTCTTCCTTCAGTTCGAAGCCCTCCTCCTGCATCCGGCGGTAGTTCCCGTCGGACATCTCGAACTCGTTGATGTTACAGAAGTCGGCCGCGCCCTCGTCGAGGAATTCGAGGAACTCCTCCTCCGCGCGGATGCCGGGAATCTCGAAGGCGGGGGTCAGCCCCTCCTCGCGGGCGATGTAGAGGATGTCCTCCCACTCGGTCCCGTGGAGGTCGCCCCACTGCTCCAGAGGCGGGTGGAAGCGGATCTCGTCGAGGCCGGCCTCAGAGAGGCGGCGCATATTCTCGCGGCCGCCGGGGATGCCGGTGTAGAGGTGCGTGTGGTGATCCTCGCCGAACTCGTCTTTCAGCAGTTCCAGATAGTGACAGGTCCGGTCGAGCACTTCCTGGGGTTCGCCGCCGGTGATCGATGTGCCGAGCGCGCTCATGCGCTTGGCCTCCTCGATGACGTCCGAGTCGTCCTCGACGGGACGCTCGTTGGCGTACATCTGGGTGACGTTCTTGCGGTTTTCCCCGAGGGGACAGTAGAAGCAGTCTCGCTGGTCGCAGTAGCCGTAGACGAACAGCACCATCTTGCCGCCTTTGGCGCACTGTTCGCAGCCCTCGGAAATCATTGTCTCTAGCCACTCCGCCCAGCGGGAAAAAGCGTGCGCATCGGTTCTGGCGTGGGACGGGACGGCATGGCTCGTCCCCCTGACTGTCCTGGCCTCCCTGGCTCTTATCCCGCTCCCCGACGCAGACGGTGGTATGACAGACACCGGGACCGGAATCACCGGATCCCGCCGCCGTCGCGGCCTCGCGGTCGTCTTCTTCGTGGTCTTTCTGGACCTGCTGGGGTTCGGTATCATCATCCCCATTCTGCCGTACTACACGCGCACGTTCCCGGGCGGCACGGAGTTCGTCATCGGACTGCTCGCGGCGTCCTACTCTGCGATGCAGTTCGTCTTCGCACCGCTGCTTGGCTCGCTGTCGGACCGCGTCGGTCGCCGCCCGGTGCTGGTGGTGTCGCTGTGTGGCTCCGTCGTCGCGTGGACGGTGTTTGGGCTGGCCGACGCGCTGTGGCTCCTGTTTCTGTCCCGGATGCTGGCCGGCGCGATGGGCGGGAACCTCTCGACGGCACAGGCCTACGTCGCCGACGTGACGCCGCCGGAGCGGCGGGCCGCGGCCCTGGGGTTCATCGGGGCCGCGTTCGGCCTCGGCTTCATCTTCGGCCCCGGTATCGGCGCGGTGTTGAGCTTCGACGCCACGGTTACCGCCGTCGACGGCCTTTTGCCGGCGGCCGTCCCGATAACCCGGTTTTCGCTCCCGAGCTTCGCCGCCGCGGCCGCGAGCCTGGGTGGCGTGTTCGTCGCACTCCTCTTTCTCCCCGAGTCCAGAAGAGCGTCCACGTCCACGGACACGACGGAACGTACGTCTGCGGTTACGCAACTCCGCACGGCGGTGGCGACGCCGGGTCTCCGTCCCCTGCTCGTGGCCTTCTTTCTCGTCTCTTTCGCCTTCTCCGGCGTGCAGGTGATGTTCGTCCCCTACGTCGCCGACATCTACGGCTACACCGCGGCCCAGAGCGCGCTGCTGTTGACCTACATCGGCGTCGTCGCGGTCATCACGCAGGGGGTCCTCGTTGGCCGGCTCTCGGCCCGCTACAGCCCGGTCCGGCTCTCGGTGTTCGGGACCGGGCTGCTCGTCGTCGGCGTCGGCGCGATCCCGATTTCGCGGCCCATCGGGTCGGTACTCCCCGACCTGACCAATCTCGTCCCGTTTCTTACTGCTGACCTGCTTGGCTTGCTTCTCGTGCTGACAGTGCTGCCGCTCGGCAACGGTATCCTCTCGGTGACGCTGACAGCGCTGGTTTCCCAGCAGGCCAGCGCGGCCCTCCAGGGGAGCGCCTTCGGCGTCACGCAGGGCGCTGGCAGTCTCGCCCGGACCGTCGGCCCGCCGGTCATGGGGGGACTGTACTTCGCCGTCGGCTACTGGTCGCCCTTCGTCGTCGGGAGCGTCCTGTTGCTCCCGGTGCTGTGGCTCGTCGCCAGATTGGGCGCGACACCGGAGTCCTACGAGCCCCGGCCGGCGGACCCACGCTAGATGGGGCCTGCTTTGAATGGGCTGGCGTTCGTTTCGTGCGTATGGACGACGAGGAGTCCGACCCCGTCGGCGGGCCGCTACCGGCGGCGAAGTCGTTTGACGACAAGGTGCTCGGAATCAGCGAGACGGCGATTCGGTACGTCGAAGTCGTCGCGGCACTGGTGATCGTCCTCCTCTTTGCTATCGGCGTGTTCGACCTGAGCCTCCAGATATTCCAGAGCGCGCTCCGTGGCGACATCACCGACCCGCTGGTCGTCGTCGGTTTCATCGACACTGCCCTCCTCCTGTTCATCATCGTCGAGGTGTACCAGACCGTCGTCGCGTACACGCAGGAAAGTGAAACCCGACGTATCGTTCGCCTGGTCATCTACACGGGCGTCATCGCGATGGTCCGGAAGGCTATCATCTTCCGCACCGGTGAGTACAGCTCCGAACAGGCCGCGCTCACCGCCGCAGCGGCGTACACGCTCATCATTCTCGGGCTCGCCGCACTGCTGCTCGTCGAGCGGCGGACCCGCGGGACGCTGCCGGAATCAGAGTGAGGCGGTCCCGAAAGAAGTTAAACACAGACGGCGTAGCGCCGGTAGATGCTGCTGGTGCTGTGTATCGACCTCGACGACGACCTCGGCCGCAAGACCGGTATCGAGACGCCAGTCATCGGGCGCGATGCCGTCGTAGACGCAGCGGTGGCGCTGGCCTCGAACGACCCGGAGGACTCCGACGTGAACGTCCTCTTCGAGGGCGTCCACATCTACGACGACATCACCGACGAACCGGTCGAAGTCGCGGCCGTCACCGGTGTCGACGGAAGCGACGTCGCCGCCAACCGGGCGGTCGGCGAGGAGGTCGATACCGTTCTCGCGTCGCTGGCGGCCAGCGAGGACGTGCGGGCGCTCATCGTCACTGACGGCGCACAGGACGAATCGGTGGTCCCCGTCATCCGCTCGCGGGTCCGCATCGACGGCGTCCGCCGCGTCGTCGTCCGCCAGGCACAGAACCTCGAATCGATGTACTACACCATCAAGCAGGTGCTCGACGACCCGGAGACCCGCGGCACAATTTTGGTTCCGCTCGGTATCCTCCTGCTCATCTACCCGCTGACAATCGCCATCGAGGCGCTGGGCTACCCCGGCTCCGCGCTGGGTGTCATCTCTGGCCTGCTTGGGCTCTACATCCTCGCCCGGGGCCTCGGCGCTGAGAAGATACTGGACGAAGCGGTCGAACGGGTGACTTCAGGGCTGTACGCCGGTCGCGTGACGATCATCACCTACGTCGTCGCGGCCGCGCTGCTCGCCATCGGCGGCGTCAGCGGCGTTCAGGAACTCGAACGCCAGACCGACCCCGACGCCCTCGAAGTCATCGCGTCGCTGGTTTCGGGAGCGATCCAGTGGTTCGCCGCCGCCGGCATCACCTCCAGCCTCGGCCGCGTGACCGACGAGTATCTCGACGGCAGCTTCCGCTGGCGGTATCTCAACGCCCCCTTCTATGTTCTGTCGATTGCCGCCGTATTGCACGCCGTCAGCGCCTTCTTCCTCGGGGTTCGGGACCTGGAGTACCTCGCGGTGATGCTCACCGGCGGGACGCTGCTCGGCCTGGTCAGCACGCTGGCCTTCGCCGTCGCGGAGGCCCGCTTCGACCACCCCGAACAGCACAATCAAGGCCCCGGCGGTCCCTCGTCCGAGTGATGTATGTCTCCCGTGCCGTCGAGAGTCTGCGTGCGGACCCCATCGAAGGCGAGCCTGTCGACCTGGTTCTCGAAACGGCCGACGACGCCGACTCCGAGCGTGTCGCCGCGGCCGCGGCGGCCGCCGGCGCGACCGTCGAGCGCCGCCTCCAGTTCGACGACCTGCTGGTCTCGACCACGCAGGACGAAATCGACGCCCTCTGTGAGCTGGACGGGCTGACCGCGATTCAGACCGGGAACGTCAACGCCATTACGACGGCTGATGACGTCGAAGAAGACCTCGACCACGGTGACTAACCGGCGACCGCGTTCCGCATTTCTTTTGTCACCACCGGAAGTACACGACAGCGAGGGCACGTAGCTCAGTCCGGATAGAGCGTCGGACTTCTATCTCCGCTGGCTGTGCCATCGGGGGAAGATATCCGACGGTCGTGGGTTCGAATCCCACCGTGCCCGTGAAGCCGCTGAACGATAGTGAAGCGTGCTGAACCGCAGCACGCAGGGGATTCGAATCACGCCAGACTGAACGGAGTGAGGCCTGGCCTCGGGTGAGAATCCCACCATCCCGTTATCTCCGAATAAAAGCAACGTAGACAGCCACGCGACACGCCGAGGAGTCACATTCTCAAAACAACAAACGCGCCATCGGTCGCATTCCAGCGTCCCCCGCGGTTCGCTGCCGACTGACCGCTCTGAAACTGCCTGTCACCATCGGTATGTCCCACCAGAACCAGTCCTCAGAATGTCGCAGTGAAGGGCACACTACTGCCGATACCTAGTCGGCTCGCATGACTTGTCAGAGGCACGGCAACCCGACTTGGGGGGATGGTATCGGTTTCGTACCCTCCACAGCCATGGTTTTCCCGGCGAGATGTATGAAACAGCGACATTTTCACACCCAGCTATTGTTTTGAAAACATGGGTGAACCGTTGGTGTGGCGGTCGCCGTCTCGGCTCTCGTTCACAGGGCCGGACCTACAGCGACACCGAGCTGTTCCGGTCTCCAAACGGCTCCAGCGCTGTGTCTGAATGCATCCGAACCCCAGTGCTACGCTTCTACGATGTCGTCTTCCATGGCAACGACCTCCGTGAGAATCGCTTCGACGTCGTCGTCGGGGACGCCGTTCTCCCGGAGCGCGGCTTCGAGGTGGGTCGCGACGTTGGCGAACGCTTCCTCGGTGATTCCCATGCCCTCGTGGGCGGTCTGCATGTCATCGCCGTCGTAGTCGACCGGTCCGCCGGCGACGGCACTGATGAACTGCGCCTGGTGGCTGCGGAGCTGGTCCATGTCGGTCGCTTCGAAGTACGGGTCGAGCACCGGGTCGTCGAGCACCCGGTCGTAGAAATCCGAGACCACCGCGTCGACCGCGTCGCGACCGCCGATCCGCTCGAAGATGGACTGTGATGCCATTGTCAGGTGACAGGTAAGCGGCCGGCATGTCAGTTGTGGAAAAACATATTCGGCACAGAACGCCGCGTTGGCGCTCGGACGCGATGCGTGGCCTAGCCCCTCTCAAAGCAGGCGAAGCGATCATCGAAGCGCTACAGCCGTTTGCGCCGTCGCTGCCGACCGACCAGTACCACCGACAGTATGCCGAGCGTCCCGAGCACGGTCCACTCCCCGTGACGGTCGGTGATGGGCTGTGCGGTACCGATGCCGTGCTTGCCCTCGTCGTCGGCGCTGGTCGCTGTGGCCGCGCTGCTATCGACTGACGGCGCGAAATTCGCCCGCCGGCCGGTCGTATCCGCCGCGCTGCTTCGCCGCAGGTCGCGGTCACTGAGTGCGTCGGTCTGGACCGACGGCGCGGTGTCAGTGACAGCCTGTCGAACGAACGCGTCGAGGTCGTCCCCGGCGACAGCCGACACTGTCTCGGCGAACAGCCTGAGTGTAATTCGCTCGTCTCGCCGGGTCAGCCTGTCGAGGACGGTTTCGAACGTTCGGTTACCGTCGGTCGCCTGCCGGAGGCGGGCGTCGATAGCCGCGACGACACGCGTTCCCTTGTGGTACTGCGCGCCCGGTCCGACCCAGCTATCGGGCTGTGTCAGGTCAGCGGTTTCGTGGCGCTCGGTCGTAATCCTCTCATGAAACTGGTCTTTTTCGATACCGCCCGCGCTGTAGGTGAGTGCCGCGGTGTGATAGTCCGCGCTCCCCTCACTGAGCCAGTCCATCGCCGGTGTCGTCTCGAACGTCTCCCGGGTGTGGCGGTACTCGTGGACCCAGACGTTGACCGGTGTCCGGACGGGTTCGCCGGCGTTGACGATGACATCTGACTCGCCGTTCGACGGGGTGTACCCGCCCGGTGCGAGTTCGTTCGGCGCGACAAACACGCGGATGTGGTCGTGGTCCGCTCCGGCGGTCGAGGCACGCTTCGCGTGGCTGATGGAGTCCAAGACGGCGGTTCGGTTGGGTCGCAGGTCCGAAGCCGCCGGGACAACGAGCGTGATTCGGTCCCCGTCGACTGTTCTGGTTTCTGTCTCGTGGGGACCGATGTAGGCGGCCGTACGCCCGGCGACACCGTTCTGGCCGGGCGCGAGCGCGAGCGACTCGTTCCACGTGGGCCGCGGCCCGACGTGCCAGCGCCAGCGGGCACGCAGTGACACTTCCTGTCTGGCCAGCAGCGTCCAGTTGTCGGTGTCGGCGGTCCGCTGGCCGAACGTCGTCGAGAGTCCGACCGGCACAGTGTAGGTCAACTGTGCTGTCCTCGTATCGCCGCTGAGACGCCAGCGGTCGCCATCGGACTCGAGGCCGTCGGCTCGAAGCACAGTCGTCTCCGCCGGCGTCCGAACTGACAGTCCAGTGACGTGCCGTGGTCGCTCAATCGTCGCGGTCACCCGTACCCGACCGGTCTGGGTCGGCTCTCTGTCGACTGTGTACCGGACATCAATCGAATTATCGCTGTCGCTGGTGCCGATTTGTGCCGGTGGACTCGACTCGACACCGAGGGCGACTGGAGACGTGCAAACCAGAAGCAGGCAAACCAGCCCTGCCGACATCTGCGTTCTCATAGCTCTGGGCACTGCCGAATGCTACGCGACAACCAGCGAGTGGCAGTAAAGTGTGTGCCGGTGAAAATCTCAAACGTAATAACAGGCTGTGCGGCGCGGAGATGGGGTCGCAAGCGTTTTGCCAGCGGCCACGTTATCCCCTGATATGGCCGATTGTCCGCTCGCAGACGACTGTCCCAAATTCACCGAACGAATCCAGGGGATGGGCTGTACCCACTACGGCGACCGTGGCGGCGCCGAGTGGTGCAATCACTACAACCAGCCGATCTCGGAGCTCAAGAGCCAGCCGGTCAAGATGGGCGAGGAAGTCGCCGTCGACGTCGAGGACATCCACGAGAGCGGTGCCGGCGTCGGTCGGACCGAGGACGGCTTCATCATCATGGTGGACGGCGTGCTCCCGCCGGCCCGCTCGCTGGTCAAGGTGACCAACGTCCACTCGAACCACGCCCGCGCCGAGGAGGTCGAGCGACTGGAGATGGACGAGGACCTCTCCGAATCCGAAACCGACGAGAGCGACACCGAGACCGACGAGACGGACGACGACCCCGACGACGGCCGGCGTCTCGGGAGCCGGGACAACTTCTGGGGCAGCTAGGACAGTCCGCGGTCGACAGTCATTGGGACAGTTTGCGAGCGGGACTTCTTTGGGACAGTCGGTACTTCTCCCGGACATGGACCTCGAACTCGATGGCAACGCAGCGCTGTGTACCGCCGCGACGAGCGGCCTCGGACTCGCGAGCGCCGAAGCCCTCGCCGCTGAGGGAGCCGACGTGGCCGTCTGTGGCCGAACGCCCGAACACGTCGACGAGGCACGGGACCGGCTCGAATCGGTCGGCGACGGCGATGTACTGGCCGTCGAGGCCGACATCACTGACCCCGACCAGATCGAGGCGCTCGTCGAGGAGACCGTCGACAGCTTCGGCGGCCTCGATCACGTCGTCACCAGCGCCGGTGGCCCCGCCCCCGGACCGTTCATGGAGACGACGGAACGGGACTGGTACGGCGCGTACGACCTGCTGGTGATGAGCGCCGTCTGGACGACCAAGACCGCCTACCCCTACCTCCGGGAGTCGGAGGCCGGGACCATCGTCAACATCACCTCCCGTTCAGTCCGGGAGGTCATCGACGACCTGGTGCTCTCGAACGCTGTCCGTCGAGCCGTCATCGGCCTGATGAAGACGCAGGCCCGCGAGTTCGCACCGGAAGTCCGCGTGAACGCGGTCCTGCCCGGCGCACACGAGACGCCCCGCATCGAGGAACTCGTCGAGGCGGCCGTCGAGCGCGGCGAGTACGACTCCTACGAGGAGGGCATCGAATCCTGGTCCGACGCGCCGCTCCAGCGCGTCGGCCAGCCCGAGGAACTCGGAGACGTGGTGGCGTTCCTCTCGTCGGCCCGCTCCTCCTACGTCACCGGGACGGCCCTGCCCGTCGACGGCGGCGCGATGCGGAGCTAACAGCCCTGGCCGCCGATCCGCTCAGAATCGCTCGTCATCGCGTAGCTCCGACACGACCTCCCGAACGCGCTGAGCCTCGTCTTTCGGGACGACGAGCGTTCGGTCGTCGAAGGTGGCTACCACGAGGTCTTCGACGCCGACGGCGCTGACGTGCCCGTCGCTCACCAGCACGTTCCCATCGGCGTCGATGGTGACCGCCTCCCCCAGCACCGCGTTTCCGTCCTGTTTGTTGAGGATGCGCTCGAAGGCGTCCCACGACCCCAGGTCGTCCCAGTCCAGCGCCGCCGGGACGACGAAGGCGTTCTCGGCGTCTTCGAGCACAGCGTAGTCGATGCTCACCGGGTCGACGGCGTCGAATGCGGCGTCGTAATCGCCTTGATCCAACCGCTCGACCATCGGTGCAAGCGGCGAGGACGCCGCGGCGGACAGGAGCGCCGTCGGCGTCCAGGCGAACAGCCCGGCGTTCCAGTAGAAGCCCTCCCGGACGTACGCCGTCGCGGTCTCCCGGTCGGGCTTCTCATGGAACGTCTCGACCGGTGCGAAGCCGTTCTCGGACGCCCCGGGCTTGATGTAGCCGTAGCCGGTCGCTGGCCGGTCCGGCTCGATACCGACGGTGACGAGCCCCTCGGTTTCCACTGCGACCCGCGCCGCCGTGCGGGCGACATCCGAGAACGGTCCCGAAATCCGGTGGTCGCTCGGCAGACACAGCAGGACGCAGTCGCCGACCTGCTCGCGGATGCGATGCGCCGCGTAAGCAAGCGCCGGCCCGGTGTCTTTGGGCGCTGGCTCGGTCAGCACTGCCGCACTAGGGGCGCGTTCACGCACCCCGTCGGCGAATGACTCCCGGGTCAGAACGTATGTCTCGTCCGCGAAGCCGACACGGTTGACCGTCTCGGCGAGCAGGGACTGTTCTCGGCCAAAGGAGAGAAACTGCTTTGGCCGGTCGCTCCGGCTCGCCGGATACAGCCGTGTGCCGGTTCCCCCGGCCAGGACGAGCGCGACGATTGGTCGCTCCATACTCGGCGTTCGCCCGGCCGGTGCTAAAGTGTTGTACTGGTGACCGAGATGCGACCCGGTGAATCCACTGCCGTCGGTTGGCTACCACGTCTCTATCGTGCCGTCTCTGATGTCTTCGACACAGCCC
Organism: Haloarcula amylolytica JCM 13557; assembly: GCF_000336615.1. Classification (GTDB taxonomy): domain Archaea; phylum Halobacteriota; class Halobacteria; order Halobacteriales; family Haloarculaceae; genus Haloarcula; species Haloarcula amylolytica. Next base: position 132,391 of record NZ_AOLW01000006.1, on the reverse strand, counting down.
TGACAGTCCGGGTTCTCGGCGTCGTAACACACCGGCCGGCGCTGCTCGTCCATCGACACCGCGCGGTACTCGGCGTGGCGGCGACAGACGATGCGGGCCCGCCCCTCCTCGTCCCTGGGCAGGCCGGCCTCCGCCGACCGCTTGCCGTTCTGATAGGCCTTCTTCGCGTCCGAGAGCTGCTGCTCGGCCGACCGCAAGGTATCTCGGATGAACCGTGCGAGGCGGTCGTCGTCGGCCATACCGACCGTTGTGCCCGCCGACAAATCAATCTTCTCGCGTGGCTCTCACAGCTCAATTCAGGGGCCACGACATCCGAACGCAGCTTCACTTTCACTCCGCCGGGCGAGTGTTTATTACCGAAGGCGACCAAGCGTCGGATGTCTCCCAACGAAAACCAGGCGGAGACAGTGAAAGCCAATGACTGAGTCAGATTTGCGTACCCACGCGACAGAGATACACGAGCAGTTTTCCGACCAGCTAGAGATCGACGTCGACGACGTCGTCGAGCGGCTCGATACGCTGGTGAACGACTATCAGGTCCCGATCAGCGAGGCCCGCCGAAGCGTCGTTAACACGTACCTCGACGAGGCCGGTATGGACCGCGACCAGCTGGGCGGCGGCGACGGCGGCGGCAACGAGCAGGTGGACGTCGCCGACGTCGACGCCCCCGAGGAGTGGGTCGACGTCCGCGCGACGGTCGTCGAACTCTGGGAGCCGCGCGCCGACGCCGTGGCCCAGGTCGGCCTGCTGGGCGACGAGACGGGCACGATCAAGTTCACGAAGTGGTCGAAGTCCGACCTCCCGTCGCTCGAAGAAGGCAAGTCCTACGCCCTGCGCAACGTCGTCACCGACGAGTACCAGGGCCGCTTCTCCGTGAAGCTCAACCGGACGACGACCATCGAGGAACTGGACGAAGCAATCGAGGTCGGCGACGACAGCGTCGAGGCCGAGGGCGCACTGGTCGACATCCAGTCCGGCTCCGGGCTCATCAAGCGCTGTCCCGAGGACGACTGCACGCGCGTCCTCCAGAACGGCCGCTGTAGCGAACACGGCGAGGTCGAAGGCGAGTTCGACCTCCGAATCAAGGGCGTCCTCGACGACGGCGAGGAGGTCACCGAGGTCATCTTCGACGAGGAGGCGACAGAGGAACTGACCGGCATCGCCCTCGAAGAGGCGAAAGAGATGGCGATGGACGCGCTCGACACGACCGTCGTCGCAGACGAGATGCGACAGAAGATCCTCGGCCGGTACTACCGCGTCCGGGGCCCGACCTTCGGCCGCTACCTGCTCGCCGACGAGCAGGAGCGACTGACCGGGGCCGTGGATGCAGACGAGATTCTCATCAAAGCGAGGTCGATCTAAATGGCGAGTACACCCACCCGCGAGGTCGCACGGCGCGTCTTCGCACGCGAGTTCAACGACGCGAGCTACACGTTCAAAGAATCCGACGACGACCGCGCGCCGGTGTACGTCCTCCTGCCGACCGGCCAGCGCGCCAACCGCGTGTTCCTGGTCGGGACCCTCACCGAGACCGAAGACGTCGGCGAGGACAGCGAGTACTGGCAGGGACGGGTCGTCGACCCCAACGGCGACACGTTCTTCATGTACGCCGGGCAGTACCAGCCCGACGCGGCGTCGATGCTGCGCGAACTGGAGCCCCCGGCCTACGTCGCCGTCGTCGGCAAGCCACGCACCTACGAGACCGACGAGGGCGAGGTCAACGTCTCGATCCGCCCCGAGTCTATCTCGGAGGTCGACGAGGCGACGCGGGACCGCTGGGTCGTGGAGACGGCCGAGCGCACGCTCGACCGGGTCAAGCGGTACAAGGAGGCCGACCTCGAGGACCCGGCCACCGACGAGTACATCGCGATGGCCGACGAGGAGTACGAGCAGTTGTCAATCGAGAACTACCGGCAGTCGGTCGTCGGCGCACTCGAAAGCCTGCAGGACGAACAGGCCGAAGCCAGCGCGGACTGAAACGGACTGGTCTCGGCCCGCTTTTTCGACTTTAGCGGTTTTGCCGACGCTACGGCTCTAGTAGCTCGATTCGGTTCCCTTCTGGATCGACGACGAACATGATCGTCGTCCCGCTCTCGGTCGTCTGCGGGCCGCTGAGCGTTTCGACTTCGTCGGGCAGTCGGTCGGCGACGGCGTCGAGGTCGTCGACTTCCAGCCCGGGATGGGTCGCTCCCGGTCGATTGAGGTCCGGGTCCGGCATCGCCTCGCCTTCCGGCTCGTAGGTCGCCAGTTCCAGGCGTACGCCGCCAGCGTCGAGGTGGACCAGTTCGGCGCTGGCTCCCTCGATGTCGACAGCGGTGCCGAACGCCTCGTCACCGACCGAGAAGCGCGTCAGCACGTCGAGTCCGAGCACGTCGCGGTAGAACTCAATGGCACGGTCCAGGTCGCTGACGATGATACCGAAGTGGTGAGCGGTTGCGTCGATGTCTGTCGCCATCTCTGTCCGGAACCGGGGTCGGCCGGCTGTTAAATCACAGCGGTTCGACTGTTGCGACTCACGGCTACCAGGGAATCGGTCCGGTAGCGTCTGACAAACGATTAAATACGTTGCTACTAAAACAGTACGTAACTATGGGCAACAAAAACAAAACAATCTCCTTTCGCGTCAGCGAGGACAAATTCGAAACCCTCCGCGAAATCGCCGAGGAACGCGATATCTCGCTGTCCGCCGTCTTCCGGGATTACGTCGACACGCTTGTTTCCCACGACGGTCAGGTGAAGGTCGCGCCGGAACACGAGTTCGAAGACGACGCAACCGAGACCAGCACCGAGAGCTTCCCGCCGAAAGTCGAAGTTCCGAAGAGCTTCGTCCGCGAACACGAACGGCTCGAACTCGAAGCCGAACACCTCCGCGAACAACTGGAAGAACACAAGCGCTACGTCACGAAGCTCCGCCAGCAACTCGACGAGATGGATCAGGACGAGGTCATCCACCTCGAAGACCTCGATCAGGGCGAGGAGGAAGACGCCTCCTATCGCATCGGCAGCTTCGACGACCTAGAGTAACCGCTGGCGTTTCTGCTGTACGTCCTCGGCGACGTCGTCGCGCCCATCGACGTCGGCCAGGGTCTCCACGGCTTCTAACGTTCTGACGGAGTTATCGAGGAACGAGAGCACGTCGCCCGGATAGGCATACAGCATGTAGTCGTCGCTCATCACGTCGACGATCGCGTCCGGCCCCATGCCCTGCTCGCGCAGTTCCAGCAGGTACGAGATGAACTTCCGCTCGGCACAGCCACAGTGTGGGTTGGCCTCACAGTCACAGTCGAGGAAGTCCTCAGCGAAATCGAGGACTCGCTCCCTAGAGGCTTCGTCGAGCTTTGCCAGCCCTTCGCCCTGAAAGAGAATGTCCAGCGTCGCACCCTTGAACGCCCCTTTCGGGAAGCTCGTCTCTAGCTGGGAGGCGAGTTGCTGGTGGTTCTTGACGTATATCTTGTCCGTGATGGCCACGCGTGCCTCGCTGTACGCGTCGGCTGTGTAAAAGCGTCTCGAAGCAGCCGGTGACCTGGACGAAATCCACTCCGAACCGATGTACAACCGCTGTCATGCGCTCTCACGACTCACTGGTTTCCAGATTCGTAACGTATTTCTGTTCCAGCGGAATACCTTTGGATGTCTCAACACGCGTGTCCGGGTTGGGGTAGTGGTATCCTTCAGCCTTGTGGTGGCTGAGACGTGGGTTCAATTCCCGCACCCGGACTGTATGAAATTTCTTACATATACGACTGAGAACTGCAGCACGTTTAGTTTCACTTTCACTCTCCCCGGCTCGGATTTACTATCTCCCGCGTGGTCGTATGCGATATGACAGGATACGACTGTCCGACATGTGGTCGGGTGTTCGATAGTCGACGCGGTCTCGGGGTACATCATACCCGCGCCCACGACGAACGGTTACCGAACAGAGAGTGCAACCATTGTGGGGACTCCTTCTACTGTGAGTCTGCCCGGGCCTACTGCTCGGAAACGTGCCACGACGCTGCCGTATCGTACGAAGGAGAAGCGAATCCGAACTTTTCCGATGCGACGGAGAAGACGAACTGCGAAGTCTGTGGCGCGGAGTTCGAGTACTACCCGTCAGAAAAAGACGGGGTGTACTGTTCTGACTGTGTCGAAAATGTGGCTTGGCGTGACCCGCCACAAACTTCTGGGACTGCACACCACTCGTGGTCCGGTGGCAAACTATCGGTGTCCTGTGACGTTTGCGATGCCCACATCGGGCGATATCCGAGTCAGATTCAGAGCGAAGTCGTCCTTTGCAGCCGCGACTGCCACGCCGAGTGGCTCTCGGAGGCGTTCACCGGCGACGGACATCCGAACTGGCGCGGCGGTGGCGTCGGCGAATACGGGCCGGGATGGCGGGCGGTGCGCGAGCAGGCCCTGGAGCGCGACGACCACGCCTGCGTGCTGTGTGGCGCTGCTGCCGACGACCTGGGGCGGAACCCGGACGTGCACCACATCGTGCCGGTCCGGCTGTTCGCCGCGATGCCGGCCCTCGCCGTCCGGGACGCACACACGCTGGACAACGTCGTCTCGCTGTGTCCGGGCTGTCATCGTCGCGCGGAGTTCGGTCGGGTCTCGCCGTCGGAACTGCGCTGGCGGGCCGGCATCCCTCGGACTGATGCCCCCGTCGCAGGCGGCGCGATGGCGTAACCGGACCGGAATCTACACAATCAGTCCCGCCGCCAGTACGCGTATGTCACCCACTGTCGACGAACTGCGGAACGAGATCCGCGAGGCTGTCGGGCGGTACGAACGCCCGGTTTCGACGGCCTTTACCAAGGAAGCTCTGGCGGCTATCTGCGGGGCTGTCGGGTACGATATCGACACCGACCGGTTGCCGTCGAAACCACAGATGCGGGCGGGAATTCTCTGGCAAATCGGCGAGCGGGACGACGATGACCCGGCGGACGCGGAGCAGCCCTTCCGGAAGGGGGAACTCGAAGCGATTGCCGCGGCGCTGTCCGACGAGTAACGCCGTCGTCGACTGGGGCGAGAGTCCAGTTGGCAATCCAGCAGTCGTTAGAATGCGGAGATATTTGCTTCCCGACAGCGAACTAACCAGTATGGGACGCAACCGCTCCCCGACGTTCGAGAACAGGCAGACTGCCGGTCGGCGGCTGGGAGAGGCGTTGCGCGAGCGGGACATCGCGGTCGACATCGTCCTCGCGATACCGCGCGGTGGGCTGCCAGTGGCGCGTCCCGTTGCTGACGCGCTGGACGTGCCGCTGGACATCGCGGTCGCAAAGAAGATCGGCGCACCGAACAATCCCGAGTACGCTATCGGCGCTGTCGCCGCCGACGGGTCGGTCTGGCTCAACACCGATGTCATCGAGCGACGAGAGGTTCCCCGCGACTACGTTGCGAGCACACGAGCGGAAATGGCGGACGCCGCCCGACAGAAAGCCCAGCGCTACCGCGACTCGGAGTCGTCGCCGCTCACAGGCAAGCGGGTGTGTCTCGTCGACGACGGCGTGGCGACGGGCGCGACGGCGCGGGCCTGCATCGAGCAGATTCGACAGGCCGGTCCCGAGCGACTCGTGCTTGCGGTGCCGGTCGCTTCGCCGCGGGCGATTTCGGACCTCGAAGCGCTGGTCGACGAAGTGGTCTGTCTGGAAGTCCCGTCGGCGTTCCGCGCTGTCGGCCAGTACTACGAGCAGTTCGACCAGGTTTCCGACGAGGACGCGATGTCGTATCTCGACGGCGAGTGACCGTTACCGCTCTATCCTTGATTCCGGCCGGACAGTCTCGGTCTCCGTCTCACCGATGGGGGTAAAGTCGCCGCTGGACTTGATAATCGAGAGCGCTGTCATGATGTCTGTCCGGGTGAGTAACCCCTCGAAGGAGCCGTCCTCGTCGGTGACGAGCAGGCGACCGACGGAGTTCTGCTGGAGCGAGGTCAGCGCGTCCATCACATCGGTGTCCGGGCTGATCGTGATGATCTCCGTCGTCATCACGTCGCCGACGGTGTAGGCCTCGCGCTCGACCTCCTGGACGGCGCGGGCGTCTTCGAGCGTGACGAGGCCGACGACCTCGCCGCCGCGCTCGACCGGATAGCCGGTGTGGCGCTCCTTGAACATCGTCTGGATGAGCTCCCGGACGGACATGTCCTCGGGGACTGTCGTTACGTGGTCCGCCGGCGTCATCACGTCCGCGACGGTGACGCCCTCGAACGCGGCCCGCATCGAGGTTTGGCGGGACTCGCCTGCCGCGCCGATGTAGATGAAGAAGGCCAAGCCGGCGAGGAAGATGTTCCCGAGGACGAAGATGCCGAAGAGGCCGAGGAAGACGGCGAACACCTTCCCGACCTCGGCGGCGATGGTGGTGGCTCTGGCGTAGGACCGCCGGCGGGCCAGCAGCGCGCGCAGGACGCGGCCGCCGTCCATCGGGAAGCCGGGGAGCATATTGAACGCCGCCAGTGCGATGTTCATCAGCGCCAGATAGCCGAGGATGAACCGCGCCGATTCGACGATGGTCCCCACGCCGCTCGGGAGAATTTGGAACGCGACGAAACAGACGGCACCGACGGCGACGCTGACGATTGGGCCGGCAATAGCGATGACCAGTTCCTGCTTCCAGTCTTCTGGCATCTCGCTGAGCTGGGCGATGCCGCCGAACAGCCAGAGTGTGATGGAGTCGATGGGGAAGCCGTACCGGATTGCGACCAGCGAGTGGCCGAGCTCGTGGAGGACAACGCCAGTGAACAGCCCCACGGCCGCCCCGATGCCGAGCACCCAGACGAGCGCACCGTCGGTGAGGATGGCCACGTCCAGCCCGGCGTTCAGCGTCCCGTTCAACAGCTCAGTCGTCTGTTCGATCTGTGTCCCGATAATCCAGGCGAACAGCGGTAGCACGAGGAGAAACGTCAGATCCAACTGGATCGGGATTCCGAACGCGCTTCCGATACGAAACCGGCGCATACCCGTCGTTTGTCGGGGGACGGTCTTAAGCCCCCTTGGCGGGACTGCCACGGTTACCGACGCCGGCACGCCTTTTGCAACGCACCTGCGATGGACCACACATGAGCGACCCACTGATTCGCTGCGCGGACGACATCGAGTACGAACCCGTCGACGCCGCCGACGGGCTGGAAAAGGGTGTTCTCATCGGCGAGGGTAACGGCGGCGGGAACCTCGCACTCCGTCGCTTCACGCTCGCCCCCGGCGGCAGCGTGCCGAAACACACCAACGAAATCGAACACGAGCAGTACGTCCTTTCCGGACGGTACACCGTCGGCATCGAAGGCGAGGAGCACGCAGTCGAGGCCGGTGACAGCCTCCACATCCCCGCCGGCGCTGTCCACTGGTACCGTAACGACGGCGACGAACCGGGCGCGTTCCTCTGTGCGGTTCCCGCCGGCGACGACGAAATCAAACTGCAAGGGTGACCCGGAGCAACAGTTCACTTCTCCCCGTACTTGGAACAGTGCGGGCCAGACTGCCCTACCCGTCGCTCGTTGGACAAGCCATGCTGGGTGGGACTGAAAGGGGCGGTCGGCTACGCGAACCCCGACGACGCAAGCACTGTACCGAGCGAAGCGAGGGAAGCGCACAGCGAGGCGCGGGAGCGTAGCCGACCGGGGCTTTCCGGCTGTTTAAATCAACTGTCACAGCACCAGTAACACCCACAGCTAGTCCGAACCGCTCAAGTAGCGCAGTCGCCTCTAGACGACTGTGTCACAGCAGGCCGCACAGGTAGAGACGCTGTTCCTCCACGAACACGGCGAGGAGTTCCGCGTCGCCGCGCACCGGGACGGCGAGCGCCTCTTCCACGGCATCCTCGAACTGAAAGAGACCGACGCCGGCCCCCGCCCGCGTCGGCTCCGCGTCAAGGACGGGACCAGCGAGGAGCTTCGGTCGCCCGACCAGTTCGTCGACCTCGCCCGCCGTGCGGCCCGCATTCGTATTTCCGAGCAGACTGCTCCGCGTGCACGCGAGCGAATCCGCGAGATGCTCGACGCGTACCAGATCGAGGCCAAGGTCGTCCGGACCTGCCGGCTGTGTGCCTCCGACGGGCGCTACTCGCCGATTACCAGCGAGACGGCTATCGAGACTGACGACGAGACCATCTGCCCGGAGTGCGCTCGCCACCAGCTCGACCGCGAACTCGCGTTCAAGGGGAGTATCAGCGGCGACGCCCGCGACCGGCTCGAAGAGCTCTTACTCGAGGTGCAGGACCTCGACCGGGTGACGAACCTCCTGTCAGGCCAACTGGACCCAGACCTGACGAAGTTCGACGAGATTTCGGCCACCGTCGACGAGGTCGACCCCGTTCGCGTCGACTCGCTGGACCTTCACCCGGGAATGCAGGACCATCTCGAATCCCGGTTCGACACGCTGCTGCCGGTCCAGAGTCTCGCCGTCGAGCACGGGGCCACCGAGGGCCGCGACCAGCTGGTCGTGAGCGCGACGGCGACGGGGAAGACGCTCATCGGCGAGATGGCGGGTATCGACCGCGTCCTGAACAACAAGGGCACGATGCTGTTTCTCGTCCCGCTGGTCGCACTCGCGAACCAGAAGTACGAGCAGTTTCAAGACCGCTACGGCGACATGGTCGACGTGTCGCTGCGCGTGGGCGCGAGCCGCATCGCTGACGAGGGTGGGCGGTTCGACCCCGAAGCCGATGTCATCGTCGGGACCTACGAGGGAATCGACCACGCGCTCCGGACCGGCAAGGACCTCGGGACGGTCGGCACCGTGGTCATCGACGAGGTCCACACGCTCGGTGAAGACGAACGGGGACACCGGCTCGACGGCCTGATTTCCAGACTCAAATACTACTGTGAATCAGGTGGCGCACCTGACAGCGGCGACACGCAGTGGATCTACCTCTCGGCGACGGTCGGCAATCCAGGCCAACTGGCCGACCAGCTCCGGGCGACGCTCATCGAGTTCGAGGAGCGGCCGGTCCCCATCGAGCGCCACGTCACGTTCGCCGACGGCCGCGAGAAGATCGAGACGGAAAAGAAGCTCGTCAAGCGGGCCTTCGACAACAAGTCCAGCAAGGGGTACCGCGGTCAGACTATCATCTTCACGAACTCCCGACGGCGCTGCCACCAGATTTCACGGAAACTGGAGTACAGCTCCGCGCCGTACCACGCCGGGCTGGACAACCGGAAGCGCCAGCGGGTCGAGCGGCAGTTCGCTGACCAGGACCTCGCGGCGGTTGTGACGACGGCGGCCCTCGCAGCGGGGGTCGACTTCCCGGCCTCGCAGGTCATCTTCGACTCGCTTGCGATGGGTATCGAGTGGCTCACCGTCCAGGAGTTCAGCCAGATGCTCGGCCGGGCCGGCCGCCCGGACTACCACGACAAGGGCACCGTCTACATGCTGGTCGAGCCGGACTGTTCGTACCACAACAGCATGGAGATGACCGAGGACGAGGTGGCGTTCAAGCTCCTGAAAGGCGAGATGGAGCCGGTCATCACCCGCTACGACGAGGGCGCGGCCGTCGAGGAGACGCTGGCGAACGTCACCGTCGCCGGCAAGCAGGCCAAGCGGCTCAACGACCGGATGGTCGGCGAGGTGCCGACGAAACACGCGCTGGGGAAGCTACTGGAGTACGAATTTATCGACGGCCTCTCACCGACGCCGCTCGGCCGAGCCGTGACCCGGCACTTCCTCGCGCCCGACGAGTCGTTCCAACTGCTCGACGGCATCCGGAAGGGACAGCACCCCTACGAGATCGTCGCCGACATGGAACTGCGCGACGAGCACTGAACCGTTTTCGTTCCGCAGACCTGTCGGCCAAGTATCCTTTCGGCGTACATTCTTGTAGCGGCACGTACTTCCGGTGTCCATGGGCCTGTTCGATACGATCCGTCGCGCCGTCGGTGGCGATGACTCGTCGACCGACGGGGACGAGCGGGCGGCCAGGGGCGACCCGCCGTCCGACGACGGGCCGGACCTTCTGGATACAGCGACGCTCGACCCGACGACGTTCCGGGAGTACGCCGAGCACGTCGTCGACGGCGCGGACCCGCTGACCTTCGACCCCGATGCGCTTGCCCGCCTCGATACGGCTATCGAGGAGAGCTACGACGGCAAAACCGTCGGCGACGCCGCGAGTGTGACGACCTACACCGAGAACACGGTTCGGTTCGGGAGCTACCTCGGCGAACTCCTCGTGCGAGCCTACGACGGCGAGTGGGTCCAGTCCGACGGTCGATGGGGCGTCGCCGTTGCCGGGCCGGACGACGAGGTGGCGGTCGCGGTGTTCGACGTGGCCGCCCGCTCGTTCGGCGACGAGCCGGTGTTTGCGGCCGTCGTGACGCGCCTGGAGTCCGAACTGGAACTGGATAGCATACAGAGTACCGACGACGAAGGTCTGACAGAGCCGGGCGCGGACGAAACCGACGCCGACAGCGCCGTCTCCGACCCGACGCGGATCGTTCGCCGCGTCGACGACGGACAAGCAAACGAGCGCGACGCGCCTCCCGAACCGGCGGCGACAGACGAGCGAGGTGAGGCAACTGCCGGCGACACCGCTGCTACCGATTCGTCCCAGGCCATCGAAACAGAGCCGACCCGAATCGTCCGGCGGGTCGAATCCGAGTCGGAAGGCGAAGACCGGCCGGACGACACCGACCCCACACCAGCCGTCAGTGAGGCCGCTGACGAGCCAGAGAACGAGCCACCGTGGGGCAGTGACGACGCCGACGGTTCGACCGCTGACATCGGCGAGGACGCAGACCCAGAGACGACCGAGTCAGCGTCAGACGATGCCGGCAGCGAGCCGTCGGCCGCTGAACCCACCGAGGAGGGGTCGACTATCGACTCAAGCGATGCAGGGTCGGGCACCGACACCGCTGCCGAGCAGTCGGCTGTTGATACCGCCGATGAGCAACCAACCGCCGAAACACCGGCAGCGGACTCAGCCCTCGACGCCTCTGAAGACGGACCGACTGCTGACACGACTGATGCTGTCGAGACGACGGCCGATGATACCGCTGATATGGCCGCTGCCGACGAAGCGGCCGCGTACATCGACGAAGCGGAACCGGCAGCCGACAGTGCTACAGCGGACCCCTCGGACGAAGCGCCGGCGGCCGAGACACTTCCCGAAGACTCGGCTGTCGACACTCGCGACGAGGACCGAACTGTCGACGCGTCCGCGGGAGCGGCAACTGACACATCTGCTGACGAAGCAGCGACCGATACAGCCGACGACGGAGCGGCCGGGATATCGATAGACGACGAATCGAAGCCCGATATCTCGCCGGATGCGTCGTCAGACGCCGCTACAGACGCGGAGGCGGTTTCCGAAACCACGGGTGACGAGTCGCCTGCAGACACCGCTGACGCCGCGGGAGTCGATGACACGCCGGCAGCCGTTGCGGAATCCGATGCCGTGGAACAGTCCGATGATCGTCCCGACACATCGGCTCCTGTCGGGGATGTCGAGACGTCTGATGCCACTGAGACTGCACCGTCACAGAGCGCGGCCGCTGACGAGACGGCTGAGACAGCGGCCCCCGACGAGGGTGAGACAGCCATCCCCACCGACGGCGACTCGACCGCTGACTCGATGGATCGCTCGTGGGAGCCCGGAACAGTCCGCGCAGAACACGCCGACACCGCCGTCGAGTTCGCCGACTTCTGGGGCGAACACGACCTCGACTTCTCGCCGGCCTCGCTTTCGCGGCTCGACGATCTGGTCGACGCGGAGTGGGACGACGAGCGCTTCGCCGAGACGACGTTCGGGAGCGACGCGTCGTTCGACGACCGCGCGTTCACCAGCGTCGTGCGGGAACTCGGCGGCTACTTCGGCGAGGTGCTCGTCCGGCAACTCGACGGCGAGTGGACCGACGAGACGGATCACGAAGCGGCTGTCGTCGTCGGCGGGCCGGCCGGGCAGTTCGCCGTCCCCGTCTTCGAGGTCGCGATAACGTCGCTCAGAAAACAGGCGGTGTTCGGCCGGAGCTACGACGCTCTACTCCAAGACCTGGGTCGTGACGGGCCGACGCGGTGAGCGACGCGACGCCGGCCACGTTCCCCGCTGTTCCTAGTCGGACAGGGGTATGACCGACGTACTCCCACATTCGGGACACTCGTCGTGGTCCGTGTAGAGGAGCGTGTCACACTCGATACACCGGTGGGTAGCTTCGTCGTCGGTCGCGCTCCCGACCTCCTGTTTCAGCTCCTCGACTTTTCGACCGAGATCGTTGAAAAGGCTCATTGCCACTCCTTCGGCCCGGACAGGGATAAACGTCGGCTGCCTGGTCAGGGTGTGAGCGGACGCCCTCGCTTGCAAACGACCCATGCTTTTGTCACTGGCGGCGCAGGGGCCAGACGTGTCGCTGCCACCTGTTACGCCGGGGATGTTGTTCGTCTTCGCGGTTATCGTCGCTGCGCTGGTGCTGTTTGCGACGGAGGCGCTGCCAGTCGACGTGACTGCTATCGCCGTCATGGTCGCGCTGATGCTGGCCGAACCGGTGACGGTGCTCGCGGTCGACCTCGGGCTGCTCGCCGAGCCGGTGTACGTGTTACACCAGGCCGGTGACGGGATTTCGCCGCTGGACCGCGGGCTCTCCGGCTTCGCCTCGACGGCGACGATAACGGTGCTGGCGATGTTCATTCTCTCCGACGGCGTCCAGCGGACGGGTATCGTCCAGATCCTCGGCGCGAAAATCGCCTCGCTGACCGGGGACAGCGAGACGAGACAGCTCGGTGCGACCGTCGGTCTGGTCGCGCCCATCTCCGGGTTCATCAACAACACCGCCGCCGTCGCCATCCTCCTTCCGATGGTCACCGATATCGCGCACAAGGGCAAGCTCTCGCCGTCGAAACTGCTGCTGCCGCTGTCCTACGCCTCGATGTTCGGCGGGATGCTGACGCTCATCGGCACCTCGACGAACATCCTCGCCTCGCAGCTCTCGGCGGAACTGCTCGGCCGCCCGTTCAGCATGTTCGAGTTCACCCAGCTCGGCATCATCGTGACCATCGTCGGGACAATCTACCTGCTTACCGTCGGGCGCTATCTGGTTCCATCGCGCATCCCGGCGGAAGAAGACCTCACCGAGGAGTTCGAGATGGGCGAGTATCTCACCGAGGTCATTGTCCGCGACGATTCTCCGCTCATCGGCCAGACCGTCGAGGAGGCGCTCAGGGTCTCTGAGTTCGACGTGGACATCGTCCAGTTGGTCCGCGAGAAACGCACGTTCCTCGAACCGTTCGGCCAGAAAACGATTCGAGCCGGCGACGTCTTCGCGATTCGGACGGGCCGGGACACGCTCGTCGACCTCCTCGACGTCGAAGGGCTGGACGTGATTCCCGAAGTCGAGGTCGGTGAGGCAGAACTGGAGGCCGCAAACGAGCGAAAGAACCTCGTCGAGGTCGTCGTCGCTCCCGGCTCCTCGCTCATCGGTGAGACGCTCGTCTCCACGAGCTTCCGCCAGCGCTACGACGCGACCGTGCTGGCACTTCGCCACGGCCAGGAGCTGTACCGCCAGCGGATGGACCATGTCAAACTCCGCATCGGCGATACGCTGTTAGTGCAGGCCACCCCCGACAGCATCGACCGTCTCAACCGCAACAACGACTTCATCGTCGCCCAGGAGGTCGAACGGCCGGACTTCCGCCGGTCGAAGATTCCCGTCGCAGTCGGCATCGTCGCCGCCGTCGTCGGCGTCGCCGCGCTGACGCCGATTCACATCGTCATCTCGGCGCTGGGCGGCGCGCTCGCGATGGTCCTCACCGGCTGTCTCCGCCCGTCGGAACTGTACGACGCCGTCCAATGGGACGTCGTCTTTCTGCTTGCCGGCGTCATCCCGTTGGGTGTCGCCCTGCAGGAGACCGGCGGCGCTGACCTGCTCGCGGAGCTGTTCGTCGTGGGTGCCGGCAGCGTCCTCACCGCCGGGGGCGGCCTCGCCGTCGTCCTCGGGCTGATGTACCTCGTCACGGCGCTGCTGACGAATATCATCTCGAACAACGCCTCCGTCGTCCTGATGATCCCCGTCGCCATCGAGACCGCCCAACAGCTGAACGCCAACGCCTTCGCGTTCGTCCTCGCCGTCACCTTCGCCGCCTCGACGGCGTTCATGACGCCGGTCGGGTACCAGACGAACCTCCTCGTCTACGGTCCCGGCGGGTACCGATTCACTGACTATCTGAAGGTCGGTGCGCCGCTACAGGCCGTCTTCGCCGTCGTGACGACCCTCGGCATCGCGTACTTCTGGGGCCTCGCTCCCGCGTGACACGGCGGCCTCGCAACGAAACCCTTTACTCGCTGTCCGGTCGAGATGTTGATGCGGGATCGTGGGGTAGCTTGGTAACCTTCGGGCCTTGGGTGCCCGCGCCCCTAGTTCAAATCTGGGCGATCCCATCCCTACCACACTCGAAGTGGCCTTTTTGCCGCTTCTACTGTCGTTCCTTCAGATACTCGTCCTGATCGTCCTCGGAGTCATCGCTCTTCGTCGTCGTACTCGCGTTCCGACTTCCGCCGACATGCTACCAGCGAATACCCGAGCTACACTGCGAAAAGAAGCTGTAGCGATGGCACGCCGCGCTAGTCGCCAGTCTCGTCGGGGGTGGAACGCGGAGTGCGCTCCTCGCCGGCACCGTCGGCATCGCCGTGGTCGTCGCCCTCGCCACTGGTGTCGAACTGATCGACAGTCGCGGCCAGCGAGTCGGCGCGGTCGCGGAGTTCGTCCGCGCTCTGGGCGATTTCGGCGACGGACGCGGACTGCTCCTCGGCGGCCGCCGATACCTGCTCGGCGTCCTCTGTCACGTTCTGGCTGATCTCGGAAACACCGTCGACGCGGTGGACGACGCTCTGTGTCGCGTCGGCCTGGTCTTCGGTGGCATCCGCGATCTCCTGAATCCCGTCGTTGGCGTCCTCGATTGCCTCGACGGTATCCTCGATGGCGTCGGCAGCCTCGCGGACAGTCTCGACACCGGTGTCGATGTGGTCGCTGGTCGCGCGGATGTCCGTGACAGTCTCGTCGGTCTCCGTCTGCACGGCCGCGATTTCGGCCTCTATCTCTGCGGCCGCCTGTTTCGTCTCCTCCGCGAGGGTCTTGACCTCGTCGGCGACAACGGCGAAGCCCTCGCCGTCCTTGTCGGCACGGGCGGCCTCGATGTTGGCGTTCAAGGCGAGCATATTCGTCTGCTCGGCGATATCCGAGATGAAGTCGACGATCTCGCCGATGTCGTCCATCCGCTCCTGTAGCGCGAGAATCTGGTCGACCGCGTCTGCCGACCGGGACTCGATTTCCGCCATGTCGTCGATAGCTGATTCGGCGGCTTCCCGGCCCGTTTCGCCACGGTCGACGGCTTCCCGGGCCGTCTCTGCGACCGTCGTCGACGACGCTGCGACTTCCTCGATGCTCGCCGATAGCTGGTCCATCTCGGCGGCGGCCTCCTCGAGGTCGTCGTGCTGTCTGATAGCGCCGTCGGCGATCTCCTGTATGCGATCGCTGACGGTCTGGCTCGTCGTCTCGATTTCCTCGGCCCCGGTCGCGACCTCGATTGTGGCGTTCGCGACTTCGTCGGCGAACGCCGCGACCTCGCTGACGGTGGCTTCGAGGCCGTCGAGCATCGCGTTGAACTCCACCGCGACTTCTCGCATCGCTGTCTCCTCAGCGTCCTCGTCGAGTCGCTCCGTGAGGTCACCGTCGGCGATGTCTTGCATCACCGCGCTGTACTCGGTGGCGCGCTCCTGCAGACGCTGGCTGGCTTCCTCCGCTTCGGCCCGTGCGTCCTCCGCTTCCGTGCGGAGCTCCTCGGCCTCCGACCGCGCCGTCTTCGCTTCCTCGACCGCATCCTCCGCTTCCTGAATGCGGTTCTGGAGGGAAATCCGCATGTCGTCGAAGGTGCCGTAGAGGCGGCCGATTTCGTCGGCGCGGTTCGTCGAGAGGTCGACATCGAAGTCGCCGGCCTCGATGCGTTCGGCACGGTCCCGCAACTGCTTCAGGGGGTCGACCGTGCGTTTCCCGAGCACGAGACCGACGGCCGACAGCGAAACCAGTGCCAGCAGTACAAGCAGTCCGACCGTCTGACCGACCGTATCCCGGACACTGAACGCCTGGGCCGTGTCCAGACTCGTAACTGTGACCCAGTTCGTGGTCGGGACGGGCGCGAACGCGTACACGCGACCATCGGAAACCGCTGTCACCGGCGCCGCAGTGCCGTTCGCGTCGCGGATCGCCGCGAGGCTCTCACTGTGCGTGTCGGCATCGAACTCGCGGTCGATGTTCAACACCGTCTCGTCGTTGGTGTTCAGAATCGTGGTTTCCTTCGTGGAATTGGTATCGCTGAGCCGGTCGACCTGGCTCTGGATGCGCGTGACGACGACGAGGTGCGAGCCGTCGCGCTTCGGGACCGAGCTAGCGAACGCCATCACGGGCTCGTCGTTGAGAACCGGTGAGCGGTACGACCGACTACTCGACCACACCTGACTGTTGTTCCCGGGTCCTTCCGGCACTTCGGCGGCCGTCCACGGCGCGTCAAGTTCGGACAGCGACCGTCCCTCGAGCGGGAGTTCCGTGCTGGCGACCACTTCGCCACGAGTATCGTTTACGAGGTGCATACTGACAACATCGTCGGGCAGTAGCTGGTCTTGCAGTAGGATGTACGCCGCGGCGCGCCGGTCGCTCCGGAGCGGTTCGCCCTGTGAGACGGAGCGCGTGTGCGTGCGTTGCTGTTCGACCCACGAACCGATAGAGTCCCCCTCCAGCTGGCTGGTCTCGGCGAGCTGTCCGGTCGTCTGGCGTTCGACGGCTGTGGATGTCGCCTGGAAGGTGAACGCGCCAGCGCCCGCGATGACGAGCAACACGGCGAGGAACGCAACAGCGAACTTCGCAGCGAACCGCTGCCGGACGAACTCGGGGGCGACCCGGTCAAGCGCACTCGCCAGTCCGTCGAGCGGACCGCCCGCCATCAGGCACCACCTGTGTTGGAGCGCTCAGTGGGCACGACGATGTCGCCGGTGGCGACCTGCTCCCGCGACGTCGACAGCGCCTCCCTGACGTCGTCGGGAATTGCCGGTTCGAGGGAGGTGCCATAGACGACGCCGACGCCGTCACTATCCAGCCCGAGAGAGACGACCTCACCAGCGGGGAGGTTGTCCGCGACCGTCGCCGTCGCAGCGTCGTAGACGGCTACGTTCACCCGCTTGACCATGCTCGCGAGCACGACGTCCGCGTACCGGGGGTTACTGCGGGACTGGTCCGAGTCCACCCCGATTGCGTACCGGCCACTGGCCTGTGCGGCCTGGAAGATGCCGACACCTGCGCCACCCGCTGCGTGGTAGACGATGTCCGCCCCATCGTCGTACATCCCGGCTGCGATGTCGCGGGCACCCTGCACGTCGTCGAAGTTCCCGAGGTACTCCGTGAGGACATCGACGTCCGTGTTGGCGTGTTCGACGCCGGCTCTGAAGCCGGCCTCGAACTTGTGGATGAGAGGCTGGTCGAGGCCGCCGACGAACCCGACGGTCGTCTCGTCCGGGTTCGTTGCGCCTGCCCCGAGATCGACCTCTCTGGTCGTGAGCAGCCCAGCGAGGTTCCCGGCCTGAAACGACCCCTCGTGTTCGCGGAACACGTAACTCGCCACGTTGTCGGCCTCCACGACAGAGTCGACGATCATGAATTGCTGGTCTGTGTACTCCGGTGCAGTCTCAGACAGCCCCTCGGCCTGCAGGAATCCGATACAACAGATCAGGTCGTATGGCGGGTTCGACGAACTCGCCAGTTCGGCCTGTACCTCCGCGAAGCCGGCGACGCTGTTTGGCTCGTGGTTCGTGTATTCGACCCCGTCATCGAGCCGCGCGCGCTGAATGCCGCGGTTCGCCGCATCGTTGAACGAGCGGTCATCGAGCCCGCCCAGTGCGTACACCATTCCGACAGTCGCCGCCGCATCGCTCACGTCGATGTCGCTTTCGGTCGCTTGCTGGCTGTCGCTGGTGTCCTCGTCGCCGCTCCCTCCGAAATCCCCGAAGCGGCCTGCACAGCCGGCGAGCGTTGCGGTCGCGGCCGCGCTGCCGCTGGCGAGGAGCCGACGCCTTGTGATTTTTTGATCGCGCACGGTTATTCTACTCTGAGTGAATCAGGTATATCAGCAAAAACTACTGGTCCCAATTCTCGGCACTGATATTGGTAGCGCCTTTGTGACGCTATAGTGGTGAAGCTATTATCCGAAATTGCCCGTGAGGCAGTCTCCTGTGCAGTAACTGTCGATTAAACCGACAGTCGTTTGCAGTAGTGATTGTGTCGATTGCAAGTCCTACTAAAGATAATCTCAGTCAGTTTCGTTACCCCCAGTCACCCGATTCGATCAGAGCCTCGTGGGGAATCCTTTGTCTTCACCGGCCCATATCACCAGCACCCGTGCGCCCGCTGGTTCCCTCGCTTCAGTTCCACCCCGGTTTGCGAACCTTCTTAGGCCAGTGGGCATAACCACTGTCCACTCAAATGGCGACCGCCGAGAACACCGAACTCATCGACCGCTTCGAGGAGTTCTACCGCAACTACTACCGCAACGAGATCGGTGAGCTCGCCCAGAAATACCCGAACGACCAGAAATCGCTGTATATCGACTGGGACGACCTCTATCGCTTCGACCCGGACCTGGCCGACGACTACCGCACCAAGCCCGAGCAGATTCAGGAGTACGCCGAGGAGGCCCTGCGACTGTACGACCTCCCGGTGGACGTCTCACTCGGGCAGGCCCACGTCCGCGTCCGGAACCTCCCCGAATCCGAGGATATCCGCGATCTGCGCCACGAACACCACGGCAACCTCGTCGCCGTCCGGGGCATCATCCGGAAAGCGACCGACGTGCGTCCGAAAGTCATCGAGGCGGCCTTCGAGTGCCAGCGCTGTGGCACGCTCACGCGCATCCCCCAGACCGCCGGCGACTTCCAGGAACCCCACGACTGCCAGGGCTGTGAACGACAGGGCCCGTTCCGGCTCAACACCGACCAGTCCCAGTTCATCGACGCACAGAAGCTCCGCGTCCAGGAGTCCCCCGAGGGACTGCGCGGCGGGGAGACGCCCCAGTCCATCGACATCAACATCGAGGACGACATCACGGGCCACGTTACCGCCGGTGACCACGTTCGCGTGACCGGCATCCTCAAGCTCGACCAGCGGGGCAACGACAACGAGAAGTCCCCGATGTTCGACATTTACATGGAAGGCGTCAGCGTCGAAATCGAGGACGAGCAGTTCGAGGACATGGAGATCACCGACGCCGACAAGAAGGAAATCGTCGAGCTCTCAAACGAGTCCGACATCTACGACAAGATGGTCGGCGCTATCGCGCCCTCCATCTACGGCTACGAGAAGGAGAAGCTCGCGATGATGCTCCAGCTCTTCTCGGGTGTGACGAAGGAGCTTCCTGACGGATCTCGAATACGTGGAGACCTCCATATGTTGCTGATAGGAGACCCTGGAACCGGAAAATCGCAGATGTTATCATATATCGAGAATATCGCACCACGCTCTGTCTACACCTCCGGCAAAGGGTCGTCGAGCGCGGGGCTCACTGCGGCCGCCGTGCGCGACGACTTCGGCGACGGCCAGCAGTGGACGCTGGAAGCGGGGGCGCTCGTGCTCGCCGATCAGGGCATCGCCGCTATCGACGAACTCGATAAGATGTCACCGGAAGACCGATCGGCGATGCACGAGGCGCTGGAACAGCAGCGTATCAGCGTCTCGAAGGCCGGAATCAACGCGACGCTCAAATCCCGCTGTTCGCTACTCGGTGCGGCTAACCCCAAGTACGGCCGCTTCGACCAGTACGAACCCATCGGAGAGCAGATCGACCTCGAACCGGCGCTCATCTCCCGGTTCGACCTCATCTTCACCGTGACGGACAAGCCCGACGAGGAGAAAGACCGGAACCTCGCCGAGCACATCATCCAGACCAACTACGCCGGCGAACTCCACACGCACCGGACGGAAAACCCCACTTCGAATTTCAGCGAGGAGGAGGTCGGGACCGTCACCGAGGAGGTCGCGCCGACAATCGAACCGGACCTCCTCCGGAAGTACGTCGCCTACGCGAAGCGCAACTGCTTCCCGACGATGACCGAGGAGGCGAAGACGCGCATCGAGGATTTCTACGTCGACCTCCGGATGAAGGGACAGGACGAGGACGCGCCGGTGCCCGTCACCGCCCGGAAACTGGAGGCGCTGGTCCGGCTTGCCGAGGCCTCTGCACGCATACGCCTCTCCGACACCGTCGACGAAGCCGACGCCGACCGAGCGGTCGACATCGCCCACTACTGCCTGAAGGAGATCGGTGTCGACCCCGAGACCGGCGAGTTCGACGCCGACGTGGTCGAGACCGGCCAGTCGAAGACCCAGCGCGACCGTATCCAGAACATCAAGGGCATCATCTCGGACATCGAAGACGAGTACGACGAGGGCGCACCCGCCGACGTGGTCATCGAACGCGCCGAGGAGGTCGGCATCGACGAGTCGAAGGCCGAACACGAAATCGACAAGCTGAAACAGAAAGGCGAGGTGTACGAGCCCCGAACAGACCACCTCCGGACGACCTGATATGGACCGCATTTCCGCACTCCGCAACATCGAGGAGGCGCTGGCCGAGTTCGAGACAGGGTCGAAGTCACTCAGTGACCTCGAACAGGACGTTCGCGGGACGCTCCGGACCTACGCGACTGAGTTCGAGGGAGACTTGCAGGCCTACCGGGCAAGCGGTGAGGCCGCCGTGGACGGCCTCGTCGTCCTCGCGCCATCCGAGACAGCAGCCCGCGAACGGGTGCAAGCCCTCGTCGCGGACGCCGGCGAATTTACCGTTACAGTCGTCGAATAGGGCGTTCTCTAGCACCGGGGGTACTGTCGGCGTCTCCATCTGCTGTCCACAGTGTCGACTCCGGAGTCCGACTGCCGCCGCTATCTTTCTGGCCAGTCGTCATATATATTCAGTTTAAACCAAATTCAATTCAGTAAAATTTTATAGTAATAATAGTAATGTCTACCCAGTGCTACTCGTCGTCACGTACTCCCGGGCGGCACGCACAGACCTGCGGAACGTCTGTCGTGCCCACGAAGACTGTGTCGTTCGGCAGTTCGGGAGAGCAGCGCTGTTCTCCGGAACCGAGTTCGGGGCCTTCCAGGCGCTCCGACTCCACGAGAAACACGACCTCGACATACAGATCGAACACGTCGAGCCGTTCGAGCCGACAGACGTCCCGAAGCACGTCCGCGA
This sequence comes from Haloarcula amylolytica JCM 13557, assembly GCF_000336615.1. GTDB lineage: Archaea > Halobacteriota > Halobacteria > Halobacteriales > Haloarculaceae > Haloarcula > Haloarcula amylolytica. The sequence continues at coordinate 111,197 of NZ_AOLW01000006.1, read as the reverse complement.
GGCGGCCAAACGGTACGAGGCACGCGAGGAACCGGCGACGCCCTACGAGCGGTTCGCGTCGGGGCGTGACCTCCCGGACCCGGACCAACTCCGAGGCGTCGACCTGTGAAGCTCCGCGTCGCTGGAACCACTTACGCGGGCGCTGTCGTCGACCTCCGAGCGCGAGACGTCGACGGTCGAATCATCGCCGCAAGTATCCGTGGGCAGCGGTGCTTTCCGGCCCTTTCCTGTCCGGAACCACCGGCCGTGTACGCCTACGCCGGATACGTCCACCCGTCGATGGGACTCCGAACGCGGACCGCGCTCGCGGCCGCCGCTCGGTCACGGGGACACGAGACCCCGCAGGACGACGCTATCGCTGAGTGCCGCGCCCAGCTGGCCGACCTCGAATGTTCGCCGCCGGATCTGCCGGACTCTGTCGACCCCGTCCCGGAGTCGACCATCGACGGCTTGCAAGAAGCGGTCGCGACCCACCGCGGCCGTCTCACCGCTCGGCAGGCGGTCGGGGCGGACGACGGGGCGGTACAGGCTGACCTCCGGGACGCGGCGACAGAACTGAGCGAACGGGAGACACGTCGGGCTGCCGCCAGAGAGACCCGCGAACTCCGCCGGGAGCGGGCACGCGCCTACCGGGATACGCTGGAGGAGCAGCGACGGCTTGCTGACGAACTGGCGAATCTCCGACGGAGTGCCCGGGCGACCCTCGTCGACCGATGCGCCGATGCGTTCGCTCGGGCCATCGAAGCCGTTCCGGGGCCGGTCCCGGACAGCCCGTTCGACGCCGACCCAGTAACGGCCGCGCTGGCCGTACTCCGGGTCGCCCGGACACCCGCACCAGTCGTCCTCGGAACGGATCGGTTCAGGTCACCGACGGCTGCGTCGGACTGCCTCGACGCCCCTGTCGTCCGCTGCTGACTTTTAAATCGGAAGGCCGGGCCACCCCCCCCATGGTTACCTTCGACTGTCGCGCCGAGCGAGTCGACGGCGTGACGCTCGTCACGGCGACCGTCGGCGACGTTGCCGAACCGACTCGAATTACTGTTCGGAACTGTCTCGATGGCCCCCTCTGGCCGCCGAGAAAGCAGGGCGTTCCCGAGGCCGGCTGGTCCGATGACGGGTTCGAGGGCGTCGTCGGCCCGGGAACGCACGCGCTCGGTTACGCGACCCCGGCCCCACTATCTGACCAGCCGGCGGAGCTGGTGCGTGCCGACCCGACGTCCGATACTCCTCCGGTGGACAAGCGACTCGACTCCGCCGATGCCGTCCTCAGGGAACTGGGCGACCCGTCACCGCCTGTTGATGCTGTGCCTGTAGGCGAGCCATCGCAGGCGGCCGAAGCCGCGAGTCGGCGGTCGAATGAATCCACGGTCGAACAGGAGATGGACCCGCAGCAAGCGACCGTCAAATCGCCAGCCGAGTCGAGGACTCCAAGCGGCCAGCGACCGGACCAGCAGCTCCCCGACGCTGTCTCGCAGTGGCTCGAAACCGTTGCTCGACGCGTCGACCGCGCAGAGCGGCTGGCCGAGGCGGACTCGCTGTCGGCGGCGACAGCTGCGGTTCGCGCGGCGGACGGCCTGTCCGGCGTCCGGACGGTCGCGACACGCGGCGATACTGACGAGCAGATGCTCCGTGCGTTGGCCCGGCGGGCCGAACGGCTCGCCGACCGACGGGCGGCCGCCACGGTGCCGACCGAGACGCTGTCGCGCCTGGCATGATCTTGGCAGTCACCGGCGGCAAGGGCGGCGTCGGCAAGTCCACTATCGCGTACAATCTCGCGGCGGAACTCGACGCGCTCGAACGGGCTAACAGCAGGGACTCGCGCTCGAACGCGAACGCTGGGAGCGTCGTCGTCGACGGCGACCTCGGGATGGCGGACCTCCCGTCCAGTCACGGCCCCGACCTGCACGACGTGCTCGCCGACCGCGCCGACCCGCACGAGGCTGTCCGTGAGACCGGCCCCGTGACCCTCGTTCCCTGCGGGCGGACGCTGGCCGGCGCTCGAAGCGCCGAGCTGCAGGGCCTCACGGACGTATTCGCCGCGCTGGAGCGGACCTACCGCTGGGTCATCGTGGACTCGCCGGCGGGTCTGCACGCCGACGTGGGTCTGCCCCTCGCAGCCGCCGACGCCGCGATACTCGTCACGACGCCGGAGGGCGCGGCGCTCGCTGACGCCCTCCGGGTCCGAGCGCTGGCCCGTGAACTCGACGCCGGACTCTGTCGGGTCGTCCTCAACCGTGCCGGTCCGAACCCCGCGACCGAGGCCGTCGCGGACCGGTTCGGTGCACCGACCGTCGCTGTCCCGGAGAGCGAGCCGCTGGCGACGGCGCAGGCGCACGGACAGCCGCTTCGAGAAACAGCGCCGGACACGCCGGCGCGGCGCTCGCTCGAATCGCTCGCTGACGCCGTCTACTCCTGTAGCTCGGTGTAGGTTCCCCGTAGCGTGACCGGCGTCACGTCCGCTGTCTCCGCCGCCTCGGCCTGCGTGAGCGCCACGTCCCGTTCCTGCGCCGCGGTGTAGAGACACGCCGCCGCGACGCCGGCCGGATTGCGGCCGCTGACCAGCCCACGGTCCTGTGCCTCGTCGACGAGCCGTTCCGCGCGCTGGCGGACCGCCGTCGGCAGGTCCAGTGTCGTCGCGAACCGAGGGACGTACTCGCGTGGGTCAATCGGACCGGTCGGCAGCCCGAGCTCCCTGTTCAGAGCGTCGTAGGCCGCGCGAAGCTCCGCCTGGGTCGCCTTGGCGACGGTACAGAGTTCATCGACGGTCCGGGCAACGCCTTCGGTTCGGCAGGTAGCGTAGACGGCCGCGGCCGCGAATCCTTCCAGCGTTCGCCCCTGCAGCAGGTCCTCGTTCTGTGCGGACTCGAACAGCACGCAGGCCCGGTCCCGAATCGCATCAGAGAGTGCCATCGAACTGATGATACGTCGGATCTCGGTGAAGGCGTACACCTTGTTTCGCTCGCGTTTCGAGCTGATCTGGGCGCGGTTGTGCTCGCGGCGGAGGCGGGCGAACTGCCGGCGCTTGCGCCCTTTTAGTCGCGTCGACCGGCCGATCTTCGTCGAGAGGCCGCGGTCGTGACGCGACCGCGTCAGCGGCGCGCCCGTGCGTGCCCGGTCAGTGTCATCGTCGTCGAACGACCGCCACTCCGGCCCGGGGTCGATGGCGTCCTCGCCGACGACCAGTCCACAGCTCCCACAGACCGATTCGACGCCCTGCTGTTTGACTGACCCGTTACACTCCGGACATTGCGTTACCGTCGCGCTCATATTCCCACCTACGGCTGGGTGTGGGGTTAAAAAACCGATGCAAAGGCGGGCTTCCGGGCGGTTTTCGATGCAACTGCCGACCGGTAACCGGTAGGTAGTTATCGGGATCGACGCCCGCGCCTATCGGGATACCGACAGCATTAAATTCCGGCACAAAGAACGAAATTTTAATGGCGCTGTCGGATATTGCTGCCGGTGTCGAGGTCACGACCCACCAGCGTGATCGCGGCGTCGCTGCCGTCGACGAGACGGACGCCCCGCTCCCGGAGCGATTGGCCCCGGTGGCCGACGACCTCCCGTGCTCGGCGGCGACAGCGGCGACCGTCGTCGAGGCCTACGCAGCCGGCAAGAGCGTCGGCGATGCGGGCCGCGCCGCCGGTGTTGCGCCTGTGATGGCCGCCAAGACGCTCCATCTCGTCGGTGAGCAAGTGTCACCGGTCGGCCCACAGGGCCGTGAGATAATCGCCGATTGGCTCGCCGGGGACCTCTCTCGCAGCGATGCCATCGCACTCGCTGACGTAACTGAACAGGAGTTTGCCCTGGCGGTGTACATCGAAACGCACGAGCCGTTGCCTGCGGCCCGCGATGCGGTAGAGGGGGCGCTTACGACCGAGGAGCGGGACCCGTTAGGGGAGACGATGAGCGACGTCGGCGAGCTGCTGTGAGGATGTGTGATCTGCTTTCTCGGCGAGGTCGGGAGTGAAAGTGTTACCAATCCGTTATGACGGTGTAGAAACCGTTTTCTCGCTCTTCGCGTACTGTCTGGGGCACGCTTAACACTCGTGACTGCAAACCCGGAGATATGTCGGCTTCGGAACTGGCAGACCGGGTGGCCGAGGTGCTTGCAGCGGACAGCGAGTCGTTCAACGAACAGGCCCGCGAGGAAGCCGAAGCGCTCAAATCCGCGGTCCGGAGCGGGACCTTCGACAACTCGGAGGCGATCGTCGGCATGGAACTGGAGCTGTATGCCGTCGATGAGCAGACCGACGCGCTCCAGCGGGTCCCGCGTCAGTTGCTCGAACTCATCGGGTTCGAAAAGGAACTCGGCCTGCACAACGCCGAGATGCAGACGAGTCCGCAGCCGCTGAACACCCACGGGCTGGCGGCCCAGCGCAACGAACTGAAGGCGTCGCTGATGCCGGCCCAGCAACGGGTGCGCAACGAAGGTATCCGCCTCGTCTCTGATGGCATGTGGACCGTTCCGCCCGCCGGCGAGACGGCCCGGGAGTACCTCTGTGACTGCGTCGAACAGAGCGGCGTCCGCATCGGGACGAACATGTCGGACTCCGTCCGCTATCATACGATGGCCAACACGGACTACCCCTCGGCGTTCGAGATCGATGCGCCACACGTCTCGCTACAGGCCGAGACGGTGATGCCGGAGTCGCTCATCACCTCGATTCAACCCCACTATCAGATTCCCCACGCCCCGGACCTGCCGGAGTATTTCACGTACGCGCTCCGCATCGCCGCGCCGCTACTGGCGCTTGGCGTCAACTCGCCGTTTTTCCCACCGGACCTCTACGACGACGCGCCCGACCCCGAAATCGTCGCCGGGGCGAACATGGAGAACCGCATCGGCGTCTTCGAGTCGGTACTCAATCCGCCCGACGGCGACTCGACGCCGCCGAAAGTCTGCTTCCCGCCGGATTTCGACTCCGTCGAGGAGGCCATCGACGATATCGTCGCCGACGACACCATCGTCCCGGTCGACCTGCAGGCCGGGACCCGCTTCGACGACGACTTCGTTCACTTCCGGCACAAGCACGGCTCGTACTGGCGGTGGGTCAGACCGGTGTTCGAGGGGGCCACGCGGTCGGCGGCCAACGCCCGCATCGAGTTCCGCCCGCTGGCCGCACAGCCGACCGTCGACGACGCAATCGGCTTTGCGGCCGTCTTCGCCGGCCTGATGGAGAGCCTGCCCCAGCTCGAACACCCTATCCGGTCGCTGGACTGGGAGACGGCGAAGCGGAACTTCTACACCGCTGCGCGGAACGGCCTGCGGGGGAAAATCGAGTGGATCACCGCCGACGGGGCGACGACGACCAGCACCGAGGAGATATACGGCGAACTGTTCGAACACGCACGCGAGGGCCTCGAACAGCGCGGCCTCTCGGCGGAGGAAGCCCACGGGTACATCCGGCCGTTACGCGAGCGCGTCGACCGCCGGCTCACGCCCGCGCGCTGGAAACACGACTACGTCCGCCGCCGCGTCGAGGAGAACGTCCCGCTGGCCGAAGCGATCTGGGGGATGCAGGCCACCTACATCCGGCATCAGGAGGAGACGCTGCTGGAGGGCAGTTTCGTCGACTGGTTCGAGTGAGTCATACTGTTGGCTGTACTCCCCTGACGAATATTGCCACCCCGAGCTGGCGACTGTCTTCACGAAGGGACAGTCAACAGTATCAGTCGCCGGTCGCCAGTTCCGACTGTTCTGTTTCTTCGCGTCGGTCCGCAACACCCGTGTACGCGACGACGTTTGAGCCCAGTTCCTCGACGCGCGCTGCGATGTCTTCGTCGGCGATGTGTCCGTCCTCGAAGGCGGCCCACGATTCGGGGATGGCAACGGCTTGCGGAAGCGGCCAGCCCTTCAACTCCAGTACAGAGGCGCGAAGATGCTGTAGCGTCGGCGTGGGGAACCCGCCGCCGGCCACTGCGAGGATACCGACGGTCGTCCCTTCGACGTCGTCAATACTGCAGTAGTCAAGCGCCGTCTTCAGCGGTGAGGCGATGGTGCCGTGATACACGGGAGTTCCGAGGACCAGGGCGTCGGCCTCGCGGACACGGGCGGCGAGTTCCGGACCCTCACCGGAGTCGGCCTCACCCGCGTCGGGGTCGAACAGCGGGAGGTCCCACTCCCGGAGGTCGATGTGCTCGATCGTTGCACCATCCCCCACTGCCGCGTCGAGAGCGCGCTGGACGGCGATTCTGGTTCCGCTGTCGTCGCGGAGGCTTCCGCTGATACCGATAACGTGTGGCGTGTCGTGCATCGTGTGCCTGTTCGTAGCCACCGCTAATTAGTAAGTACTCTGAGAAAAAAGTTTCAGTGCGTATTCTGACAGGAAGTCACGGGTCAGGCCGTAGTGACATCGTGAATCAGTCCCGACGGCTGATATCGATGAACATAGACCGAATTCTATCGGTCACACCGCTGCCGAGATTCACTGCTGAGGCCGATACGCACCTGTGATTTGACAGCAGTTCACCCGTGCTCCTGGGGGTGCCCTGCCCCACGTCCGTTGCTGCCCGCGACTACTCCTGGTCTTCGTCGCCGCCTTCTGTCTCGTCCACCTCGTCGCCGGTTTCGGAGGCCGCCGTCTCGTCTTCTGTCTCGTCCATCTCCTCGTGTTCGGCGAACTCGACTTCGGCCTCAAGTTCGATTTCGACGCCCTTGCCTTCCAGTTCGGCTTCGAACTCCGCCATGTCTTCGACTTCGGCTTCCAGTTCCGCTGTATCTACCGCTACCTCGACCTCCACTTCGACGGAAACGTCGTCTCGGTCCATACCGACCTTCCGAGGGGCTGACATAACTCAGTTTTGCAACCGGCACGTTGCGACCGACTTCGACATCGCTATGTGTGTCAATCGATGACCCATTGCTATGAGCGACCCCGTGGACGTGACCGTCGACACCGACGACGAGTCGGAATCGGTCCGTATCCACGACGACGGTGGCGAGGTCGAAGCCGGCGACGCAACCGTCCGATTCAGTTTTTCCGGCACTGGCGACGATGGGCAGGCGGTTGGCGGCGACGACGAGCAGTCGCCCGGCGGCAACGACGATCAGTCGCCTGACGACGGCAACGACGACCCGCGCCGCATCGCCGAACTCGACTCGGTGCCCACCGACAGTACGCTCGTGTTCGAGGCGCGCGACGGCCGGCGCGGCGTCAACTGCATCCTGCACCGCTCGGGTGACGCCGTCGCCGCCTGGCGAAACTCCTGTCCCCACCAGCCCGAAGTCCCGCTTGACCCGGGCCGTGGCGCGATTGTGCGGGGTGACCGTCTGGTGTGTCACAAGCACGGCGCGCAGTTCGAACGCGACGACGGCGTCTGCACGCACGGCCCCTGCGCCGGCGACGCCCTCGACAGTATCGAGGTCACGGTTCGGGACGGCGACGTGTACCTCACGGACGAACGCTTCGAGCGGGCCGAGCGGCGCTGACACGCGATTTTAGAACGCTTTTGCGGTTGTCTCTCAGTGACCAGTGCCATCAGTCGTCTGCAACGGCCGGTTCGCTGCCGGCCCGGGGGTCGGCCTCGCGCCACGTCCCGCGGAGGAACCAGGCCGCGGCGAGGCCGGCCGCGAGGACGTTCGAGACGGCGAAGGCCAGCCAGATGCCCTGTTCGGCCAGCGAGTACGCGAAGAGGTCGACAACCTGCGGGCCGAGCCACGCCGGCACCGTGACCGGGCGGGATGCGACCCAGGCGACCGGCAGGCGGATGATTCCCAGCATGGTAACCGCCAGCGCCGCTGCGGTGAGCGTCTTGCCGGCCCCGCGGAACCCGCCGGAGTAGGCCCGGACGACGCCGATGAAGCCGAAGGTCGGGGCGACCCACTGGAGGAACTCGGCCCCGATGCGGACGACCTCGGGGTCGTCGCTGAACACGCTGACGACGGCTGGTGCGGCGAATATCGTGACGATACCCAGCACAGAGAGGATGGCAAACGAGACTTTTGCGGCGAAGTGGTTGGCCGTCGCCGCGCGGTCCGGCCGCTCGGCCCCGAGGTTCTGGCCGGTCATCGTCTCGACACCCCGATCCATCGCGATAGCCGGCATGAACACCAGCGAGAACACGCGGATGCCGACGCCGAAGGCCGCGACAACGGTGACGGAGAACGTCCCGACGATGAACAGCATGGCGTTGACCGACACGGCGCGCCCGGTGCCTTCGATGGAGGCCGGGATGCCCAGTCTGAGCAGTTTCCGGAGGTACTCCAGGTCGGGGGCCATATCACTGAGGTGAATCCGCACGCCGCGCCTGCCCGACAGCAGGATACCGATGCCGACGACCAGCGCCACGGCACGCGAGAAGATGGTCGCGACGGCCGCGCCGACGACGCCCATCTCGGGGAACACCCACCAGCCGAAGATGAGGAACGGGTCGATGACGATGTTCAGCACGACAGTCCCGAACATCACGAGCATCGGCGTGATGGTGTCGCCGGCCCCGCGCATCAGCGAGATGAACACGAAGAAGCCGAACATCGCCGTCAGCCCGAGCGAGACGACCTGCAGGTAGCCCGTCGCGCCCGGCAGCACCTCGCTGGACGCGCCCAAAAGCGACAGGAAGTCCTCGACGAAGAAGTAGCCGGTCGCGCCGAGCAACACGGAGGCCAGCAGCGCGAACGTCACGGTCTGGGAGGCGGCGTACTCGGCCTCGCGGTGCTCCTCGGCCCCGGTGTGCTGGGCGACCAGCACGCTCCCGGCCACCGACAGCCCCATCCCGAGCGAGATGAGCAGGAAGATCATCGGGAAGGCAAAGGAGATGGCCGCAAGCGCCGTCGTGGAGTACTGGCCCAGCCAGAACGTATCCGCGAGGTTGTACGCCACCTGTAGCAGGTTCGTGATGACGATGGGGAAAGAAAGGAACAGCAGCGGCTTGCCGATGTCGCCGCTGGTCAGGTTCAGTTCCTCTTGCCCCTTGAACAGGTTCCCGAGCCGCGCACCCAGACGGCCCAGTTTCTGCCGGACGCTCACGCTGTGACCTCCTGCTGTCCGTCCAGGAGATGCGTCTCGACGTACTCGGCGAGCATCCGTCGGGTACACTCGACCGGGCGACCGGTCGTGACGCGCTCGGTCGCAGCCCCGGTCAGGACGGTGACGATGAACTGGGCGGTCTCCTCGGCGTCGAGGTCCGATTTGAACGTCCCGTCAGTGATACCGTCTTCGAGGATCACTTCGAGTTCGTCGACGAGGTAGTCGTCGAATTTGGTGAGTCGCTCGCGAAAGCCGGGTTCGTAGGGCGCGTGGGCACGGATTTCGAGAATCGCCGTCCCGAACTCCTCGCTCCCGTCGTCCGGTTTGTCCAGCACGGAATCGATGAGCGCCAGCAGGCGCTCGTGTGGGTTCTCGCCGTCGGGGTCTTCGATCCGGTCGACGAACCCGTCATAGAGGTATTCGAGGAACGCACAGAGGAGGTCGTGCTTGCTGTCGTAGTGGTAGTGGAGGGCAGCTTTGCTCTTGTCCGACTCGTCGGCGATGTCCTGCATCGTCAGATCCGCGTAGCCGTGCGTACACAGCGCACGGTAGGTCGCATCCATAATATCGTCGGCCGTGTCGCCGTCGTTCATTACGCGTAACTAACTGACTGGTCAGTCAAGAATGCGTCGGTACCATTTGAGGGTGGGGTCGCGTGCCATGCCACCCGGCGATCAGACTCGCGGGAGCTGTCGCTCTGAGAGCGTTCGGAACGATGGTAGAAGGACGGTCGCTACTCCTTCAGGTCGAGGTCGAACTGCTCGTGTTCGCTTGCGGCGTTGAGCACGACGGAGGTGTTCGACTCCCTGATGTCCGGGTCGGTGAGGAGTTCTTTGATCTGGGCGTTCATGCCGTCGGTGTCGGTGAACTTGCCGACCGCGATGACGTCGTAGTCGCCAGTGACCTCGTACACCGATATCATCTGCTTGTGCTCTTCGAGGTCCTCGGTGACTGCCGGGAGCGACGACCCTTCGACCTTGAGCTGGATGATGGCCGTCACGTCGTAGCCGAGCTTGTCGTAGTCGACTTTGGGGGTGTACCCGTTGATGATTCCCTCGTCCTCGAGATCGGAGAGGTGGTTTGAGACGGTCGTTACCGACACGTCGAGGTCTTCTCCGAGGCTTCGGAGGCTGGCGCGGCCATCCCCCAGAAGTGCATTCACTAGCTCACGGTCGAGATTTTCGTACGTCATTACATTGGTGGACGCCCCCCAGGGATTAGAATTTTACGAATGTCCAAATGTAAGCGAAAGCGTCGAAACCTTTGCGCAAATCAGCAGGGTTTTAGTAGTAGCACCGTTCCTATCGGGTGTCCAAAGATGACAAGCGAACTTTCAGAGGCGGCACAGGAGGTACTCGACGAGATCGAAGAGAAGAACGTCGACTTCCTCCGGCTCCAGTTTACCGACATCCTCGGCACCATCAAGAACGTCTCGATCACAGCCGATCAGGCGGAGAAAGCGTTCACAGAGGGGATCTACTTCGATGGCTCCTCGATCAACGGCTTCGTCCGGATTCAGGAGTCCGACATGCGTCTGGACCCGGACCCCTCGACGTTCTCGGTGCTTCCGTGGAGGGAAAACGTCGAAGGCGGTTCCAGTGCCCGCCTCATCTGTGACGTCATCGACACCTCGACCGGCGAGCCGTTCTCCGGCGACCCGCGCGGCGTCCTGAAGCGTGCGATCAAGCGCGCAAACGACATGGGCTATACGGTCAACGCCGCCCCCGAGCCCGAGTTCTTCCTGTTCGAGGAAGACGAAGAGGGCCGTGCGACGACCAAGACCAACGACGCCGGCGGCTACTTCGACCTCGCGCCAAAGGACCTCGCCTCCGACGTGCGCCGTGACATCATCTACGGCCTCGAAGACATGGGCTTCGACATCGAAGCCTCCCACCACGAGGTCGCCCAGGGCCAGCACGAGATCAACTTCACCTACGACGACGCGCTCTCGACGGCCGACAACGTCGCCACCTTCCGCTCCGTCGTTCGCGCCATCGCGGCCGAGCACGACCTGCACGCGACGTTCATGCCGAAGCCCATCCCGAAGATCAACGGCTCCGGGATGCACACGCACCTCTCGCTGTTCACCGAGGACGGCGAGAACGCGTTCCACGACGAGGACGACGAGTTCAACCTCTCCGAGACGGCAAAGAGCTTCACCGCCGGCATCCTCAAGCACGCGCCGGCTATCACGGCCGTCTCGAACCCGACGGTAAACTCCTATAAGCGTCTGGTCCCGGGCTACGAGGCACCTGTCTACGTCGCCTGGTCCGACCGTAACCGCTCGGCGCTCATCCGCAAGCCGGCCGCCCGAACGCCAGCTGCAAGCCGTATCGAGGCTCGCTTCCCCGACCCGTCGTGTAACCCGTACCTCGCCTTCGCCGCGCTCATCCACGCCGGGCTCGACGGCGTCGAGCAGGACCTCGATTGTGACGACCCTGTCCGCGAGAACATCTACGACTTCGACGAGGAGAAACGCGAGGAGTACGGCATCACCACGCTCCCGTCGAACCTCGGCGAAGCCGTCGAAGCGCTTGAAGACGACGAAGTGATTCAGGACGCTCTCGGCGAGCACGTCTACGAGAACTTCGTCGAGGCCAAGACCCAGGAGCACAAGGAGTATCTGGTCGACGTCTCCGACTGGGAACTCGACCGCTACCTCGAGAAGTTCTAACGGCTGCCACTCACACCTTTTTCGCGAGGCGCTCACCGGCCAGCGGCAGCGTCAGCAAGACGCCGGTCCCGACCGCCGCAAGCAGCGTGACGGCGACCGGCGACGGGTCTAGCCCGAACGTCACGCCGAGAAACGCTCCGACCGAGACAACGCCCAGCAACGCCGTGATGCCGACACCGTGCCGGCTCGGCTCCGGCATCGCATCACCCAGTAGCCACCAGACCACAGCGCCCGCGACGGCGACACCCAACGCCCCGGCCGAATTACGTGAGACACCAGTGACGAGTAACCCAGCCGTGGCGATGACGGCGGCGAAGCCGAACACCCGTTCGGGCGTTCTGAGCGCACCGAGGGCGAGTGCGAGGGCCGCACCGGCGATGGCAAAGCCCGCGAGGATATCGGCGAGGTAGTGGACGCCGAGCACCAGCCGGGAAAGCCCGATGAGGGCGATGATCGTCGCGGCGACGGCGGCCCGCTGCCGACGCGTGCCGACCCGGAGCGCCCACGCGATGCCGCCCCAGACGAGCAGCGAAAGGGTGGCGTGGCCGCTGGGGAAGCCGAACCCTTCGCCGGTCGCCATGGACTCGTAGACGCCCCGCAGCGCCGCCGGAAGCAGTTCGGCGTGCGTGGCCGTACCCGCTCCGGGCGGCCGCGGCAGCGCGAACACGCCTTTCAGTGAGACGACGAGCGCGACGGCGACAGCGAGCAGGGCGACCAGCATCGCCGTCCGGTCGCGAGTGAGGCCGCGACCGAGTTTCGGCGTCCACGGGCCGAGCCAGTACAGCAGGCCACAGGCCAGAAAGGTGAACCAGAAATCCCCGAGTTGGGTGATGAGGGCGAACAACACGACGACTGCGCCGGGCAGCGCTGACAGCACCTCGGTGACGCCGACAGCCCGTATCACTGTCGCCAGTCGCGCACGCGGTCGATGAGCCGTCCGGGCATGCCGGTGGCGGTAAGCGTCACACCGACTGTAATCATCACGGCGTAGAGGCCGAGCGTCGACAGCCAGATGACCAGCATCGCCAGGACGGCCCAGACGCCTTTCAGGTAGTAGAACGCGCCGAGAGTCATTATCGTGCCGTACAGCAAGACGATGTAGGGGCCCCACTGTCGGGCGTGGCCGCGGCGCATCCGGCGGCGGACGTACTGTTTGAGGTCCGACCGCACCTCGTCACGGTGGAGCGTCCGGCCCTCGATGTCCTCGCGGAACGACTCGAACTCCTCTCGGAGTTCCTTTAGCTCCTCGTCTGTCAGCGCATCAGTGTCTCGTCCGGTCGGCCCGGTTCCGGCTGGCGGGGGTGTGTCGGTCTCGTCAGCGTCCTCACTCATCGCTTTGCCGGACCGTCGGCGCGATACCTGTTGTAGTTGCCGGTCCGCGAGCGCCGCGTTGACCGCTGCGCCCACGAGTAGCACCTGTCCGGCGAAGTAGAACCACGTCACGAGCAGGAGGACCCCGCCGATGACGCCGTACACCTGGTAGGAGTCGGCCTGCGCCGCGTACACGTTGAACCCCGTCCCGAGCAGCGTCCACCCGGCACCGGCGAACACCGCGCCGGGGACGGCCTCCCGTATCGTCATCTCCTGGTCGGGGAACAGGTAGTACAGCGGGAGGAAGGCCACCGTCAGTACAGGGATGAGTGCGAGTCCGCCCAGCGCGACCTGGACGCCCAGCACCGTTCCGAGAGCGCCGATGACGCCGAGCCCGACCAGCGCCACGACGATGCCGCCCAGCGCGGCCAGCCCGTCGACGAGTTCGCCGACAATCGAATCGGGGCCATCGGTTCCGTAGACGCGGCTGAAGGCCGTATCCAGCCCGCGGAACACCTTGAGCGCGCTCCAGAGCGTGACGCCGACGCCGAGCACAGTCGCGCCCCCGCGGCCGGCCCCGCTGGTCAGCGCGTCTTCGAGCAGCGTCGATGCGGTCGGCGAGAGCACGTCCCCCGCAGCCGTCACGATTCGCTCGGCAAAGGCCCCCCCGCCCGCCAGCGTACCGACGACCAGCGTCAGCAACAACAGCGGCAGGAGCGAGACGAACATGTAGTAGGCGATGCCGGCCGCGAGAAAGGAGACCTCCTCCTCTTGGACAGTGCGGACGACATCCCGGGCGACGGAGACAGCGCGTGTGCGATCCACGCGAGCATGTCGGGGTGGAACCCCAAATATACTGTCGACTGGCTGACGACAGACCGTCGTTCAGGCCGTCGACACGCGTCAGTCGTCGAGCGCCGCGTCGGGCCGGTAGGACCGGCTCACGACCCGCCACGTCCCCGACCGGAAGCGATAGTAGGTCACTGCCGCGGGAACGGCCGTCTCGACCACCAGCGAGGCGTACAGCGCGAGTTCGTCGAGCGGCGTGACGTAGCCGAGATACGCCAGCGGGAGGGCGAACAGGTACATCCCCGCCAGTTGGGAGTAAAACGGCCAGCGCGTGTCGCCGCTGGCCCGGAGCGGCCCGGTCGAGCCGCCGTCGATGCCCCGGAACACGACGCTGGCACACGCGACGGCGACGAACACCGTCACCAGCGGGAGCACTGTGGGGTCCGAGACGAACAGGCGGGCGATGCCCCGCGAGAACGGGAGTAGCGTCGCTGCGACGACGATGTACACGCCGATACTCAGCCGGAGCACCGTCTGCGCCCAGACGGTCGCCTCGGCCTCGTCATCGTCGCCCAGGGCCTGTCCGACGAGGCTGCTCGACGCGAGGCTCAGCCCCCAGTTCGGCGTATCGAGCAGCGCCCGGACGCGGAGCGCCACGACGTAGGCCGACACGACGCCGGGCCCGAACAGGCCGACGATGAACAGCCGGGGGAACTGCGCCCCGGTCCGCGCGAGGTTGGCCCCAACCAGCGGCGTCCCGGTTTTCGCGAGGTCCCGCCCCAGTCCCCGGTCGAGGAACGGCCGCGACACCGGAACCTGGACCGGAAACGCGCCGATTATCGGGAGGCCGCCGCGAGCCAGCCCGACGGTGAACCCAGCCGTGACGAGCACGTTCGCAATGACCGTGCCCAGCGCCGCACCGACGACGCCGAGGCCGAACCCGAAGATGAAGACGGCGTTCAGCGCGATATTGACGACCGCGCCGCCGGCCCGCAACAGCATCGGCGTCCAGGCGTCGTCGGCTCCCACGAGCGTCCGACTGGCGATGAGGTTCAGTGCGGCGAAGGGGACTCCGAGGGCGACGACGCGCAGGTACTGGACCCCGTACCCGACGGCTTCGGACCCCGTTCCGACGAGGTCGACGAGCAGCCCGGGGACGACCCAGTACGCCGCCGTCAGCGGGAGTGTCAGCCCCAGCACGACGGCGGCGCTGGTCGTGACGGTGACCGCCAGTTCCTCGTCGGCATTGGCCCCGTAGCGCTGTGACACCATCCCGATTGTCCCCCCGGCGACGCCGCCGCCCAGCGCGAACACCAACTCCCAGAACGGCGCGGCGAAGCCGACGCCGGCGATGGCGGTCGGCCCGAGCGCCAGCCCGACCATCGCCACGTCGACCGTCGACTTCGACATCCGGGCGAGCCCGGTGACGATCCGGGGCCAGGACAGGTCCGTCGCTCGGCGGACCCGCTCGCGCTCGACGAGGCCGAACCGCGCGAGCAGGCCGCCGATGAATAGCAGGACGCCACGGACCGGGTTGTACGTGGAGGGCACGTGTTCGCCACTGCTTTGCGGTCGAGGCAAAAAGGGGTTTAGAATGTGGCCAGCGGGTGTAGTTGTTTCAGGAGACGTGACTGGTCCAGTCCAGAAATACCGGCCTGCTCGTTTCAGTCCCACAGAGACAGCACTGACAAACCGGCCGCGGGTGGGACTGAAAGGGGCGAGACGCTGGGCGTTCGAGAGGAAGCAAGCACTGGAGCGAATGAAATGAGCGAAGCGCGCAGCGAGTCGCAGGAGCCCAGCGTCTCGGGGCTTTCTGGCTCTTTGCGGCTGTCGCCAGTGAAACAATGCCGACTCTACCGCCACAGACTCGAACAGCTAGCCGCCCTCACAGGGTTTATACAGCGCCGCTGCAACGACCGGATATGGATACGGAAGCGGCCATCCGGCACGGGACGATGCAGGTGACCGTCCTGTTGCTCGTCGCGGCCGCACTGGCTATCGGTTTCGGCGTCGCCGGCGTCGGCGCGTCCCTGCCGATTGTCGTGGGCCTGCTGGTACTGACGGCTGTTCTATTCGCCGCCCGACCGGACGAGGACCGATTCGGTCCCGTCGCCGGTGTCGACATGGACGGCATCGTCAAGTCGCTGTGGCTCGCGCCGCTCATCACGGCCCTACCGCTGCTCGTCCGCCTGTCGGCCACACCCGGCGAGGTGCAGGCCATCGGCGGACTGCTCGGTCTCGCGGGGATGGCGAACTACTTCCTGCGCCCGGTGTATCTGCTGGGCTACGATCTCGTCTCCGCGGTTCGAGAGAGCGTTGGCCGGGCGAACGGTCGGTAGTACGAGTCGAGACGGAACTGAATTCCCGCCCTGCTACTCCGCCGTCGCCTCGCGGATTTCGACCACGTCGGCGTCCGTCTTGAACGTCGTGCCGCCGTAGTGCGTTCGGGAGGCCTCGTAGCCGGCATCGCGGAGTTTCTCGATGAACTCGTCCATGGCTTCCGCGCCGCGACCCCAGCGCTTGCAGAGGCGGTGCTGGTCGTAGTGGGTCGGCGTGTCGATCTCCTCGCTGAGCGTCGCCAGCAGTTCTCTCGCTTCGTCGGCGGTGCCCATCTCCTCGGTCACCTGTTCGGACACGGCGTCGGCGAACGCCGGGTCGCAGGTCCGGCCGAGCCAGATGGGGCCGGCCGTCTGGAGGTGCTCGTCACAGACCGGACAGGCCTCGGGCGGGTCGGCGATGAGGCCGTAGTCGTGGTCCCGCCAGAGGCAGTGCTGGCAGTGGTGGACGTAGCCCAGTTCGTCGATGCAGTCGTTGGCGACTTTCGCCCCGTGGTCGAACTCCAGGTAGGTCCGGGCGTAGTGTTTCGTCGCGTGGCTCAGGATGGGGCGGGCGGCGATGTCGTAGCGAGCGGCCGTCCGGACCATCGCCGACAGGAGGACGCGCATCCCCATCTCGGCGTGGAACTCGGTGTTGCGCGGGACCGCGCCGTAGGACCGGACGCCGCTCTCGAAGTGTGCGCCACACAGCGGCGCGGTGTCGGTGGCCGTCACACAGAGGAGGTGTTTGGTGCCCTGCACCGCCGCGTCGGCGAAGGGAATCGGCGTGCCGAAGGGGTCCACGTCGACCACGTCGAACGCCTCGGAGTGCATGAGCACGTTCGCGTCCGACCGCCGGACCGAGGCCGCGAGGTCGTTCCGTTCGAGGTTCTGCTCGCACAGCGCCGTCGCGTCGTCGTCGATGTCACACAGCGTCGTCTCCCAGTCGTTGGCCGCCGCGCGGACGCCCCGGATGCCGCTCGCGGCGGTGGCGTCCAGGTACGTCGACACGCGGGGGGTTCGCTCTCGGTAGGCCCGCAGCGCCGCCACGGTGATGTCGCGGTTCAGCTCCTGGACGGGGTTGAAGAACACGTCCGCGCCCTTCCCCGCATCAGGCTGTTCCGGCACCGTGACCGTCACCCGGCCCTCACTGACGCGCATACTCTCCGGTCCGTGCGTGCGCCGTTAAGTCGTTCGAACCTAGCTGTTGTATCTGTGGCTGAGTTGTCTCACACGAACGGCCAGAAAGCCCCCTCGCGGACGACTCGTCTGACTCCGTGCGCTCCTCGTCACTCCCGTCGGTCGTTCCTGCGGTGCTACAGCCGCCAGACTCGCCCTCCGTTCACGGGTCACTTCGTTCCCCGTTCACGCGATTCGAGGGCTCACTGTGTTCGCCCTCGCAGCGCTCGGCCCCTTTCAGTCCCACCCGTATCGGCTGTGTAATCGCACTGAGAATGCCGGCTGTGTAATCGCACTCAGCACGGTCAGCGGACCGTATCCCCGACTACCACTCACGCCGCTTCGGCGGTCGTCCGCTCTCGGGGCAGTCGAACGGTCACCGTCGTCCCGTCGCTCGTGTCGAAGTCGAGATCACCCTCCAGCGTCGTGGCCGTCCAGCGGACGAGCCAGAGACCGATGCCGCTGCCGTGGTTCAGGTCCGTCTCGCGGCCCCGCTCCAGCACGCCGAGTTCGTGTTCTGGAACGCCAGGGCCGTTGTCGCTGACGGTCAGTACGACATCGTCGCCATCGACCGCGGCGCTGACGGTGACGACGGGGTCCGGGACGTGCTGGAGGGCGTTCTCGACGAGGTTGGCGAGCAGAATCTCTAACAAGGCCGGCTGGGTTGTCAGTTGGAGAGAGCCGGGTATCTCGACCGCGACTGAACCGCTGTGTCCGTCGCGGGCAGACTCGACGACTCCGGTGGCGAGGTCGGCAAGTGCGACGGATTCCAGGCCCGCGTCGCCAGCACCCGCTTCGGCGAGCGTTCGAGCCTTCTCACCGGAATCGACGAGGCGACCGACCGACTGCTCGATGGTCGCGGCGTAGTCAGCCTGGTCGCCGTCGAGTTCTGCCGCCAGCAGTTCCGCCCGGGCCTGGATGACGACGCTCTCGTTGCGGACGTTGTGTCTGAGAAAGCGGTTGAGCACTTCGAGGCGGCGCTCGCGGCGGATCTCGTCGGTGATGTCCTGAAAGACGACCGTGTACCCCAGTTGTGTGCCCGCCTCGTCACGGAGCGCCGTCTGCCGGATTTTGAACTCGTGGCGTCGACCACCGGCCTCGATGGACGCCCGCGAACTCCCGCCGTCAGCTGTGATATCGTCGCCTACCAGGAAGCCGTTCAGTGGCTCTGTCAGACTCTCGCGCTTATCCGCGCCGAGCATCCGCTCGGCGGCGGGGTTGAGGTTCACGACCCGACCCTGTTCGTCGACGATGGCGACCGGCGTGGCGATGTCGTGGATGGCCGCCCGTTCGCCGGCCCGCCGGGTCGCCGGGTGGAACTCGAACATGTCGCTCCGGACGAACGCGTACAGGTCAAGGGCGACGTGGGGCAGGAACAGGAGCGTCGTCAGATTGATCGCCGGAACCGGCCCGATGCCGCCGGCCCACAGCAACACCGCGGCCCCGGGCGGTATCGGGCTCAGGCCCACCGCCAGCGCCTCGCGCCGGTACAGCGGGCCGTAGCTGACGACCGTATCGAACACCAGCAGGGTCCCGAAACTGACGAACAGCATCGCGACGATGATCGTGAGCAGTCCGGCCGGCAAGACGGCGTAGTCGGCCCCCGCGCTGCCGGCGGTCGGCACGACCCGGAATCCCTGCCAGACCACGGTATGCAGTGGGTTCGTGACGACGAGCGCCGTTCCGGCGAGCGGGAGCACCGCCACGGCCCGGTACCAGCCGCTCTTCAGAACGGTCGTCCGGCCGGTGTAGCCCAGCGCGAACGAGAGGAAACAGAAGCCGATCCAGATGATGCCAAGCCAGGACACCATCTCCAGGGCGAGACGCAGTGTCGGGTCGAACACCAGCAGCGCCGCGCCGTAGCTGAAACACCAGCCCGTCTGCGTGACGATGGTCGCCACGAACCACTGTGCGCCGGGCTTGCCCCAGTGTGTCCGGAGCTGGGCCAGCAGATACAGCGACCCGAATCCCGAGGCAAACGAGCCCAGTGCCAGCCACGGGAGGTCGAGGTTCATGCCGGAAGAAACCCGTATTCCGTGTTTATTCTTCCGGGCACAGTACAAGCACTGATAACTCCCTGCTGCGGCTGCGAGCCAGCCGGGACGTGGCTGCTGAAGCCGACGCCGTTTTGTCACCCCTTTCCGTAGCATGGATGTGACCGGAGTCGAGGAGTGGGTGGCCGACCTCGAAGCCGCCGGGGAGCTGACCCCCGACGCAGTGTCGGCTATCGTCGACGTCCACGATGACCGCGGCCACCAGGCTATCGAGGCTGTCGGCGAGAGCCGCGTCAAGCAGTACCGCGATTTCACTGTCGTCGTGGGCCACGACGACGAGTATATCGTCGAGGACGGCGGCTGTACCTGCGCCGACAGTGAGTACAACCTCGACGCTGAGGACCCCGACCAGCTCTGCTGGCACGCCATCGCCGTCCGCGTCGCCGAGGCTATCGACGCCGTCGACGAGCACGACATGTGGTACTCTGAGGTCCGGGAGTTCCTATAGTACCTTTTTACTTCGTCGCCCTTCCTCGCGGCGCGTAGCGCCGCTGCGGGAGGGCTCCTCGCAAAAATCTACGCTAAAAACGACCTTCTCGCTCCCGCTGGTCGCGAGAAGTGAAACCGCGCTCCGTCGGCGCGCGGTATGCTATGCGGTACGGCTTCCTCACCGCTCTGCTACTGCTACCGCACTGCTCCGCTCCTGCTACTGCCCCCGCTACCGCTCCACTGACCGCCCAGCGCCGTACGCAATCCGCCCCTCCAGCGAGAACCGAAGCACTGACCGGGAGCCGAGATCGAGCGAGCGGAGCGTGTTGGCTCGCTCGTGGTCGCCCAGGTCCACGTCGACGCGGTTGCTCAGCGGCGCGGCCCCCAGTTTCCCCTGGAACTCGATTGGCGTCCGTTCAAGCTGGCCCTCCCGGACCGCGTAGCTCTCGATGGATTCCCGGCGCTCCCAGGTCCGGGGCCAGTCGATGCCGACCGTCGCCACGCGGTCGCCGTCCTCGACGACCGTCGTCTCGCGGCGGGTCGCGTCGTCGTGGTGCGTGATGTCGGCGACCGTCTTCGGGTAGCCCCAGATCTCGTCGCCGAGGGCGCGCGCGGGTTCGGTCGTCACCGGGAGCGACCAGATGTAGCTGCCGGCCGCCCGAGTCAGCAGCGGGAGCAGCGGTGGCCGCCAGCCCACTGTAGTCGCTGGAATCATGGCGGCGAACTCGTCGTAGGGGGCCATCGCGTCGTCGCCGATGCGGTGGTACTCGACACAGAGGAGCACGACTGCGGCCCGGCGGGCCGTGGCCCGAACCGGCGTCAGTCCATCGGGTAGCAGCGACTCGGCAACCTCGTACCGCGCCGAAAGCACCGCACCGGCGACCGTCGCCTCGGTGACCAGCGGGAGCGTCACTTCGTGGCCGGTCGAGAGCCGAACTCTGTCGCCGTCGGTCAGCCGGGTCACAGCCACCGCCCCAGCAACGCACTTACTCGACCGAACCCGCGATGAATCGGGTCCTGCAGTCGCGCCGGCAGCCAGTGGGTCCAGCGGACGAACGTGGCGAACTTGCCGACGGGGTAGCGGGCCTTCGGTGGGTCGTCGGTCGCCGCGGCCAGCACCGTCGCGGCGACGGTCTCCGGCGTCGTCGCCAGCGGCCCACCGGTGAGCACCCAGCCGGTTTCGAGCGCGTCGTACGTCCGGTCGTAGGTCGGCGTCCGATCTTCGTCGTTCAGGCTTCCCAGCGCGCTGTCGGCGAAGCCGGTGTCTACCCACGCCGGTTCGACGAGCGAGACGTGGATATCGTCCTCGCCGGCGATCTCTATCCGGAGCGCGTCGGTCAGCGACTCGACGGCGGCCTTGCCGGCCGAATACGCGCCCAGGCCCGGCGACGCGGTGTGACCCAGCACGCTGGATACCGTGATGATGCGCCCGCCGTGTTCGCGCATCTCGGGGAGCACTGCCTGTGCGAGTCGGTGTGGGCCGTGGACCAGCACGTCGAACTGCTCGCGAACGTCGTCGCTGGCTATGTCTTCGACTGGCCCGGCGACTCCGTAACCGGCGTTGTTCACCAGACAGTCGAGTCGGCCTGTCTCCTCGATGACCTGGTCGACGACGGCTTCGATCTGTGCTTCGTCGGTCACGTCGAGTTCGAGACAGCGACAGCGCTCGCGGATGTCCGCAGGGAACTCCGCTCGAACGTCCGTCGCATACACTGTCCAGCCGTCGTCGACGAACGCCCGCGCCGTCGCCGCTCCGATACCCGACGCTGCACCAGTGAGCAGAACGACAGAATTACTTGTAGACATACGAACACATACCGAGTCCAGAACTCAGTGGTCGAGGCAGTAGTCGACGAAGTTCCGGAGGATGCGCAGCCCCGTCTCGCCCGATTTCTCCGGGTGGAACTGCGTGCCGAAGACGTTGCCGGCGTCGTTGGCGACGATGGAGGCGAAGTCGGCCCCGTAGTCAGTCGTCGCCACCGTCGCGTTCTCGTCGTCGGGGACGGCGTAGTAGGAGTGGACGAAGTAGGCGTGCTCGCCGTCGACGCCCTCGACGAGCGGATGGTCCCGCGTCACGTCGAGTTCGTTCCAGCCCATGTGTGGCACGGTCTGGTCGCGGCTGAACCGGACGTTCTTCCCGGGAATGAGGTCGAGCCCTTCGGCGTCGCCCTGGCCTTCGTGGTCGGCCTCTTCGCTCGTCGTCAGGAGCATCTGCATCCCGAGGCAGATCCCGAACAGGGGCTTGCCGGCCTCGGCCTGTTCGACCAGCGCCTCGCGGAACGGCCCGGCGTTGTCCATTCCTTCGGAGAACGCCCCGACGCCGGGCAGGACGATGCCGTCGGCCGCGTCGAACTCCGCAGGGTCCTCCGAAAGGGAGACCTCTGCGCCGGCGCGTTCGAGCCCGCGCGTGACGCTCCGGAGGTTCCCCAGTCCGTAATCGACGACGACCACGTCCGCGGTCGTCTGTCTGACACTCATACGGGACCGTAGGCGAACAGGGGCTAAGTGACTTCCTGTTCGAACAAGCCTTCGGCACGACCACTGTCTGGCGGGAGGTGTCGCTTACAGTCAGACACCCGGACCTGATAAGGATATCAACTATGAAAATAGGCCGGCCCAGTTTTATTCACCTACCGCATACGCCCGCTGATGGTTGATATTACAGACGTTCTGTACGTCGACGGTAACGTTCTCATCGCTGAGTTTCCCGAAGAGATGGAGATGACAGACGAGACGTTTGCGAAAGTCAATGAGCGGTTCGAGGAACTCGCCTCACAGCCGGCGGTCGATACGCATATCTCGAACCTCCAGATGGAGGCGTCACTGAACGACGACGTATTCACGCGAGCACAGGAGGCCGCTGAGGCGGGCAAGGAGTTCGGTATCACGGACTGGGTCATCGTCTCCGAGGGGATCAAGAAGATGGCGCTCAAGAGCCGGGTCGGCGAGATTTCTGGTGTCGACATTTCGCTGGTCGACACGAAGGCAGAGGCGATGGATATCGCAGCGAAGTAGCGGTTCCGGGCCGCACTACCCGACTATTTTAAAACTCGCCGAGTCGCGACTGTCCGCTCTGGGCGTCGGTGAACTCTGCGGCAGTCGTTATCGCGGCCTCAAACGTCTCCTGCTGGCTGGGGTCGTACAGCGTCGCCGCCGGGTGGACGGAGACGAGCACGCGGCGTGGCTGGCCGGCGATAGCCACGTCGAACACGTCGCCCGCTTCGCCGGTGACGGCGACGTCACACTCCAGCAGGTGCTCGGCCGGCACTTTCCCGAGCGTGACGACGACTTCGGGGTCGACGCGGTCGATTTCCGTCTCCAGATAGTCGCGGCAGTTCGCGAGTTCACCCGTTCGCGGGTCGCGGTTGTCCGGCGGGCGACAGCGCACACAGTTGGTGATGCGCACGTCGCCGCGGTCGAGGCCGGCCTCGCGCAGCGCCTCGTCGAGCACGTCGCCGCTCCGCCCAACGAACGGCTCGCCCTGTTCGTCCTCGTTCGCGCCGGGGGCCTCCCCGACGAACAGCAGGTCCGCGTCAGCCGGGCCGACGCCGTTGACGATTCGCGAGCGCGAGCGACAGAGCTCGTCACAGCGCTCACAGCCGACGACGTCGAGGCCGTCCATCTGCTCCATGCCCCGTCGTTTGCGCCGGGGGCTCTCAAACGCAGCGGTCCATCGCCACGCTTTCGGTCGGAATCCGGTTCCGCTGGCTTCAGCGACAACAACTGTCCAGATCTGGCAGCGATTACCGCTTTACACCCGTCGCTTCGATCTGTACCGCCGCGTCGTTCGGCAGGCGTGCCACGCCGACGACGGTCCGCGACGGTCGCTGCCCGTCGAAAAACGCCGCGTACGCTCGCTTGACCGCTGGTAGCTGGTCCATCTCCGCGAGGTACACCGTCGTCCGCATCAGGTCACGCGGTTCGAGACCGGATTCGGCAGCCATGGCACGAATCTGGTCGAGCGCGGCGAGCGTCTGTTCCTGAACGTCGCCGCTGCGAACCGTTTCCGCGTCGGGGAACTGGCCGTCGAAGAACACGAGTTGGCTGTCCTGCTGGCGCGTGCCGTACACGCTGTGCTCTGTCGGCTGGTCGCCCTCGGACCGGGTCACGCTACTGTTGATGTTCGTCTGTTCGCTCGTTTCTGCGGGCTCTACAGCATTCCTCGCCTGCGTTCTGCTTTCTGCCATTGTATCTCTACAAACACAGTGCCGGACAATCAGGCTATCTTTAGCTATTGCTAAATACAATCTACGATAGAATATTGCTACCGCGTTTGTCGTTCAAATCCTCATCTCTAACTTAGTAATAGCTAATAAGTCGTTGGGGTAGCTGAAGTAGGTGAATCCGGGCGGTCCATTGTTTCGATGGGCAATACGATACCGCATCCGGTCGGTCGCTCCCGCTGCGTGAGTCACTCCATCTCGACCAGTCCCCGCGCAGCCAGTCGGGCGACCCGGAGGGGTTCCGGACGGCCGCCCTCTGGTGTGAACGCGCGGACGACATCCGCGGCGGCGCTGTCGTCGAGGCCGACGCTCCGGACGTACACCGTCTCGTCGTTCACCGTCACCGGTCGGCGTTCCGGCTGGGCACGGTAGGTCGCCAGCCGGTCCTGCACGACATCGGGGTCGTCGAACGCCTCGCGGATGGCTCCCGCAAGCCCCGGGGAGGATTCGAAGGTGACCGAGACGACCGGCAGGTCGGTGTGGTCGTGAATCTGTTCGAGGTCAAGTATGTTGAACCACGCCGGCGCGATACCCGCCACCAACAGGTAACGAACGTCCTCGCGGTCCAGTCGGTCGACCATCGCACACACCGTCTCGGTCGCGTCGCTCCCGCCGACTGTGGCAGTACTGAAAACAAAGCCGTCGGCCACTCTGCTGGCGCGGACGACGGCGCCAGCGAACTGACTGGTTTCCGCCCGATACGACTCCGCGACGCCGAGGGCCCGTGCCCCTGATTTCACGTGTTCTGGTTGTCCTTGATGTCTTCCAGTCTATCGAGTAGTTCGTCGTTCGACGCGGTGAACTCGTACTCGATGTCGCCCTCGTGGGCGTTTTCTTCAGCATCGAGGCCGTCCTCGTCCTCGAAGTCTGTGTCGTACTCCTGATTGTCTTGTTCCGATTCGTCGTAGCTCCCGAACCCCATGGTACGTGTACAACTATGACGTTCTTAGTGAAAAATCACTCGGCGACACTATCGTGTTTGATACTCGATATTTTCTCGACACTGTGAGTCGAGATACCCAATTCCGGTCGGGTTGCCGGCGGACAGTACACTCAAGCGGGCCGCGCCACAGGCTTCGTGTATGGACGTTCACAACGTCACCGCCGAGGCCGAGACGTTCACCTGCAACGCCTATCTCGCGACCGGCGAGCAGACGACGCTGGTCGACGCCGGCGCGATGCGCGGCGTCGTCGACGTCATCCGCGAGCACGTCGATACGCTCGACGCCGTCGTCTTGACCCACCAGCACGGCGACCACGTCCAGCAGCTCGACGCCGTCCTCGACGCCTTCGACGTGCCGCTGTACGCCTACAGCTCCCACCCGCGTCGGGACCACGAACTCGCCGACGGCGACACGCTCACGGTCGGTGACGAGGACTGTGAGGTCGTCTACACGCCGGGCCACGCCGACGACCACGTCTCGCTCGTCTCCGAGTCGTCCCTGTTCTCCGGCGACGTGGTCGTCCACGACGACGGCGCGTTCGAGGGCGGCTCCTTCGGCCGCACTGACCGCCCCGGCCAGTCCCGCGAGCGCCTCATCGAGAGCATCGAGCGCATTCTCGACCGAATGCCGGCAGGCGTCGAACATATGTACTCTGGCCACGGGGGCGTCTTCCACGGCGACGTCCGCGAGGTCGTCGAGCGCGCCCTCGAACGAGCCCAGCGCCGCGAGCCGAAGTACCCCGACGAGTAACCCCTCGAAACCGGCGCAACGCTCTAGTGATAGGGCCGATATTCGACTCCATGAACCAGCGACTTCTGACGGGGGCGGCCCTGGCGCTCTCCGGCGTCGTACTGGCCGCTATGCAGGTGTTCCATGCGTTCCAGCAGACCCGGATTCCGGTGGCGGTCGCGGTCGATGCGCTCCCCTTTGCGGCGATGGGGCTGGCGATAGCGTACGCGGGCGTCTGGCTCGCTCGCGACACGGTGTTCGAGGGGGCCACGTCCCGAGTGGCCGCGTGGGCCGCCGGCGGGACCGTGGCGTTTGCCGCCATCGCGGCGCTCCTGTTGTTCAGCCAGCGCGTGACCTCCGGCTCACTCGCCCGAGCGTCGTACCTGACGGTGGACCTCGTCACCGTCGGCGCGCTGGCGGGCGTTCTGGTCGGGCTGTACGACGCCCGGAGCCGCAGTCGGCTCCGCGAACTGGCGGCCGAGCGCGACCGCATCGAGGCCTTCGCTGGCAAGGCGGCCGACGTGAACAACTACGGACGCGCCATCGCCAGCGCCCCCAGCGTCGACGGCGTCGCCGCCTTCGTCGTCGAGGCCTTCGGGACGATGACCGGCATGGAGGAGACGGCCGTCATCCGGCTCAGGGACGGCGATGCAGTGGCGCTCGCGAACACTATTCGAACCGTGCCGGTCGACGTCGTCGGCTCGCTCGCACAGGAAGTCCGGACACAGCAACAGGGTGAGGTCACCGTTCACGACCGGCCGTTTTCCACCGACGTCCCCGAGTCTGTCACCGATTGCGTATCGGCAGTGGTTCTGGACGATGAAGGCACGACGACGGTCGTCATATCGGTCACGACGGACGGGACGGCTGTCGGGGAAGAAGATCAAAAGCTGCTGGAGCTCATCGTCTCACACGCGTCGGTTCGCATGGCGACGCTCGACCGGCAATCAGCGGACAGAGAACCCACTGAGAAGTAGCTGATTGGCGACGAACCGCCACCGAATGCCGGCGGCAACTGACCCGAAAATCAGGCGCTGCGGGTCTCTTTCGCCTTCGGACGCAGGTTGCCGTAGCCGCACTTCCGGCACTGCTGTGCGCGCTGTGGGTTCCGAGCGTTACACCGCATGCAGATCTGCTTGTTGAGGAGTCGGTCGGACGCAGTCTCGAAGCTAGCCATGCGCGCTTCTTTCCGGTGCGCGCGTTTAAGCTTTGAGTTTCGGTCCGGGAAGAATTCCGTGAGGGCTTTCTGGCCGTTTGCGAATATCGCGACACTTCAGGCCGCCGCCGGCTTTAGATGCCCGAGCGGCGAAGCCGGAGTATGTACGATCAGGTCGCGGACCTGTCGGTCACCGTCGAGAGCTGTACGTTCGAGCGGCTGGAGCGGGCGACTTCCAGCGGGTTCGACCGAGTAACGACCGTTATCCGGCTCTCCGGTGCGGGCGAGACCGGCAGCGGCGAGGACGTGACGTACACGACTGAAGCCCACGACGCGCTGCAGGACAGCGATACGTTGCAAGGTGCGGACTCTCCGCTGGCCGGCGAGTACTCCGTCGACTCGTTTTCCGCGGTACTGGAAGCGGCCGACCTGTGGCCCGCCCCTCCCGACGAGGAGCGCTTTCGCCACTACCGCCGCTGGGGGTTCGAGAGTGCGGCGCTTGACCTGGCGCTGAAGCAGGCCGACACGGACCTCGGGACGGCGCTCGGCCGGCAGTACGACCCGGTGAACTTCGTCGTCTCGACGCGGCTCTCTGACCCGGACGACGACACACCACCGACGGCTGACAGACTGGCGATGCTGTGCGAACGTTACGGAGACCTGGCGTTCAAGCTCGACTCCACGCCGTCTTGGAGCGAGGCGCTCGTCGACGAACTGACGGACTACGACGTTCGCGTGCTGGACCTGAAAGGGCTGTACGAGGGGACTGATGTCGATGTCGAGGCCGACCCGGAGTTCTACCGCCGCGTCGTCACCGGCCTCCCGGACGCGCTGGTCGAGGACCCCGACCTGACCGAGACGACCCGACCGATTTTCGACGGGTGGGAAGCGCGCGTCACCTGGGACGTGCCCATCACCGGTGTCGAGAGCATCGAGGCGCTGCCGTTCGAACCGACGTGGCTCAACATGAAGCCGTCCCGCTGTGGCACTGTCGAGTCGGTGCTCGAAACCATCGACTACTGTGAGCAACACGGTATCGATCTGTACGGCGGCGGGCAGTTCGAACTCGGCGTCGGCCGCGACCACATCCAGGCGCTGGCGTCGCTGTGCTACCCCGACGGCCCGAACGACGTCGCGCCCGGCGGGTACAACGACCCCGACCCGGACGCGGACCTGCCGACGAGCCCGCTTACGCCACCCGACGCGCCGGCTGGAATCGGGGCCGGGTTCTGGTAAGTACCCTGAAAAATGAAGGCGAAGCTACATTATTGTCTGGATGCTAACTACTTTCATGCGGTGCCAAGCCTGCGGAGAACGCATCGAAGATGTACTGGAGGCACACGCACGGCGGGCCTGTCCACACTGTGATGCGCCGCTCCTCGAAAAGCCAGCAACGCCCAAATGACTACTCCTCGGCGAGGTAGTCGTCCTGCACGTCGATGACGTCGCTCGAATCCTCGCAGTTCGCGTACCGCTCCAGTGGTTCCTCGTTCAGTTCCAGAAACGTGTGGCCCCAAGAGAACGTCGAGAGAATCCGCTCGGCGTGGTCGTGCTCCCCGAGAATGGCGAGCGCACCCGCGAAGGCTTCGACCGTATTGAGCTGAAAGGCCGTGCCGTAGTTGACCGGATTGCCGGCGACGAGGAACGGGAGCGAGCGATGCACCCCTTCGAGGTCGAACGCCTCCCGTTCGGCGGTCTCCCAGGAACAGTCGAGTGCAACCAGACGGCTGTGGCGAGCGCCGTCGCCGGCGGTCGGTCGGTCCGCCGGAGACAGTGCCTGCTCGGCGAAGGGGTTGAGCACGATGCCGGGCGGCGTCGACCGCGTCGCGCGGTGGAGTTCGGCCTCGTCCAGCCGGGCCAGTTTCCGCGCGCTACATTTGTCGGGGTCGTCGTCACCCTCGTACCGGACGTGCAGTTCCACACAAGCGCTACTACGCTGGCGAATAAAAGCGACTCGTTCAGTGACACTGTGCAAACACTGTTATAGCCGGGCTTGGTTGTACAACGTGTGCTTTCAGAGGGGACGGCGGCACCACTGTTCGAACTACCGGCGCTCGTCGACGGCGACTGCCAGCGAGTCGGGCTGTCCGACTACCTCGGCGAGGATGTCGTCATTCTGGCCTTCTATCCGGCGGATTTCAACCCGGCCTGTGACGACACCGCCTGTGACCTGGACGAACTCGACCTCTTCACGATGCAGAAGGACGTGAGCATCCTGGGTATCAGCCCGGATTCGGTGTACAGCCACCGGGCCTTTGCCGACCGCTACGGCCTGAACATCCCGCTGCTGTCCGACACTGACCACGATGTCGCACGCGAGTACGGGCTCGATTTCGTGGACGACATCGGCCAGCAGCTCATCGAGCGCGCCGTCGTCGTCATCGACCACGACGGCGACGTGCAGTACGCCTGGAGTACCGACGACCTTCAGGAACTCCCCCGTGTCGGGGAGATCAAGGACGCCATCGCCGACACTGGCGGCGACGACACCGCGTTCGCCCGCTACCGCGTCGGCCACGCCCACTACACGGAGGGTCGGCGCGCGTTCACGTCGGCGATGGGGGCCTTCCGCGAGTCGGAGTGGATGGTCGCACAGGGCGACTTCCAGCAGGCCCGCGAGGAGTTCGAAGCCGCCGAGGACCACTTCGACACCGCTGTCCGGTTCGTCGACGACGAGTCCCTGAAACCGATCTACGAGGACGCAAAGACAAAGGCGAACTCGCTGTGGCAGGCCAGCGACTGGCTCACACAGGCCGCTCGCGCCTACTCTAGCGGGAACGGAGCCGAGGGCCAGCAACTCCGGGACGACGCCGAGGGGCCGCTGGAAACCGCCCGCGGCTACGAGGAACCGCCCGACCCCGACGGTCCGTGGCCGCCGGACCTGGAGACGCTGGAAAAGGAGGAGGACGACGACCGGCCGGCGTTCCTCACACAGGACGAGACAGCTGTGGACACCTCGCTCGACGTGGATATCGACGAGGAAGTCGAACGGACAGACAGCGAACTGTCGGAGACAGCATCGTCGGCTACCGAGTCGGCGCTGGATTCGATGCCATCACCCGAAGCCGCCGATGCGGCCGACGAAATGCGAGACGCAGCCGACGGACCGGCGGCAGAACCAGCCGAGGAGACGACACCAGCGGGGACAGCTGACCAGTCGACGAATCCGCCGCCTTCGACCGACGAATCGACTGCACCCGTAGACCAACCGTCAGCGCCGGAATCTGAGGCGACGTCGGCCGGCGGCGCGCCGCCGGAGTCAGTGTCGGTACCCGACGGAGAGGGTGATATCTCGGACGTCGATGACGCCGATATCGAGGAGATACAGGCCGAACTGGCCGCCAGTGAAGCCGACACCGAGCCGACGGACCCGCTGGAAGAGACTCCGACCACGATGGTTGAGGCGCCACCCGACACGGTCATCGATGGAAACAACGACTCCGCGGCACAGGACACGCCGGACGGCGAGCAGTCGACTGCCGGCCCGTCGCCGGACGCCGCCGCCTCCGAGACGGAGACCGACGACGCAGTCGAACTTGATCTGGCCGACCCGATGGCCGACGACGGCGACACGGGAGCAGCGGTCGACCCCGAGCCGGACGACGGTTCGGGCCCGGAAACAGACGGCGAGCCATCTGACACGGAGAGCGATAGAGACACCCCTGAGGAACCCGAATCAGGCCCGTGACGCGACCCGATCTCCGTCAGCGTACACGGGCCTATTACCACGCCATCGACGGCGACGACTACGACCAGTTGGCCTCGCTGCTCGCCCCGTCGTTCGTCCACGACCGCCCCGATCAGACTATCGAAGGCCGGGACCGGTTCGTACAGTTCATGCGTGAAGAGCGACCCCAGACAGACACCACGCACCCGCTGGACGGCCTCTACTGTCGCCAGAAAGACAGCGCGGGTGAGTCGACCGACGGCGACGACACGACGACAGCCGAGGTCGTCGCCCGCGGCCGCCTGCTCGATACGGACGGCGAGTGCATCGTCGGTTTCGTCGACGTGTTCACGTTTGCCGGGGACGATATCGAGCGCATCGAGACGTACACGCGCTGAGGCTCGACTGCTTTCGGATTTGCTGTGTCACTGTCCCGGCAGCGACAGCCGAACGCCGTACGCCGACCCGTCGGTTTCGGTCCCGACGAACGCGTCCACGGACCACGGCGTCTCGCTGACCGCGGTGCGGAACCTCGACGGTGTGAGCAGTAGCAAGTCCGTCCATGGGCCGGCCAGCCCGTCGTACTCGACGCGGAAGGTCCGGTAGGCGACACCGGGCTGGGTGCGGTGGGCCGCGCCAGTCTCCGGGTCCGCCCGGTCGAGCGCGTCCACGTCGGCGACGAGACGGCCACCGGGCCGTGTCACCGCCGCCAGTTCGCTGAGCGTCGTCCGGAGGTCGGCCAGCGAACTGCCGAGGCCGAGTTGCTTGCCCAGGGCGACGACGGTATCGAACCCATTGCCCGGCGGCCGCCGGAGGTCGCCGACCACTGCGTCCGTGACCCCGCGCTCGCGGGCGAGCGCGACGGCCCCCGGACTCCGGTCGACGGCCAGCACGTCGTGGCCACGCTCCTGCAGCGCGAGCGCGTGCCGGCCGACGCCACAGCCGGCGTCGAGGACCCGTCCCGTCACCGCCGAGAACAGGTCCCGCTCGATGGGATGCCAGTCCGATGGCTGCTCGAAGTAGCCCGCCAGATGCGCCTCGGTCAAATCGTCGTCGTCGCGGCGATAGCGGGGCCGCTCGGCGAGGTCGTCGCGGCGGAAGTCCAGTACCATCTGCCCGAAAGCGTCGTCCGGCATACCTCGACGGTGCTGACGGACGAATATAATGGTGTGTTGAAATATGGTGCCGTGTAACGCACCGCATACGGGAACGCGGAACGCTGGCCGAACACAGCGGACCGCGGCCGCCTACTCCTTTTCGCCGGCACCGACGGCGCTCTCGCCGATTTTCTCGGAGCCTTCGATGACTTCCTGGCCGCCCATGTACGGGCGAAGGGGTTCGGGAACGGTGATGGTGCCGTCGTCGTTCTGGTAGTACTCCATGATGGCGACGAGGACACGCGGGACTGCCAGACCAGAGCCATTCAGCGTGTGGAGGTAGTCGGCGGATTCGTGCCGTTCGGGACGGTAGCGAAGGCCGGCGCGGCGCGCCTGAAAGTCCTCGAAGTTCGACACCGAGGAGACTTCGAGCCAGCGGCCGCCGCGGTCGGGGCCGTCCGCCATGTCGTCGCCGGGGGCCCACACCTCGATGTCGTACTTCTTGGCCTGTGTAAAGCCCATGTCGCCGGTACACATGTCGAGCACGCGGTAGGGCAGTTCGAGGCGGTCGAGCACTTCTGCGGCCTCGTCCAGCAGGCTCTCCAGCCGGTCGTAGCTGTTCTCAGGCCGGACGAAGTTGACGAGTTCGACCTTGTGGAACTGGTGGACGCGGACGTAGCCCCGCGTTTCGGTCCCGTGTTCGCCGGCTTCGCGGCGGAAGTTCGGCGAGAACGCCTGGTGCTTGACCGGCAGGTCGTCGTCCAGCAGGATCTCGTCGCGGTACATATTGGTGACCGGCACCTCCGCCGTCGGCAGCAGCCAGAGGTCGTCACTGTCGTAGTCGTCGTCCTGTCTGGCCCCGACGCGGTAGGCGTCCTCGTCGAATTTCGGGAGCTGGCCGGTCCCTTCCATCGAATCGGAGTTGACGGGAATCGGCGGAAGCACGTCGACGTACTCCTGCTCGCGGTGGACATCGAGCATGAACTGGATGAGGGCGTGTTCCAGACGCGCGCCCTCGCCCTTGACGAACTGGTAGCCGCCGCCGGACACCTTCGCGCCGCGCTCGAAGTCGAGCAGGTCCAGGTCCTCGCCGAGGTCGTAGTGTGGAATAACCTCGTCGGGCAGGTCCCGGAGGTCGTCGAACCCCTCGCGGTAGCGCTCGACGTTATCGGCCTCGCCCTCGCCGGTCGGGACCGACTCGTGGGGGACGTTCGGCAGTTCCAGCAGGGCTTCTTCCAACCGGGACTCCAGTTCGTCGGCGCGCTCCTCGACCTCCTGCAGTTCGTCTTTGAGTTCCTGCGAGCGGTCGATGGCCTCCTGTGCCTCCTCGTCCTTGCCGTCCTGTTTGAGCTGGCCGATCTTGCTCGACACTTCGTTGCGTTCTTGCCGGAGGCCGTCGCCTTCGGCCTTCAGTTCCCGCCACTCTTCGTCGATTTCGAGGATTTCGTCGAGGTCCACGCCCGTGACGCCCTTCCGTTCGATAGCGTCACGGACCGTCTCGGGGTGCTCCCGGACGAACTGTCTCGATAACATGGACGACGGTTCTCGACGGCAGAAATTAGTCGTGTCGGTCCCGCGGTGGGGCTGGCCCGACTGTCGACTTGTGCGTCTCCTCCGTTACGTTTCGCCGCCGACCTTGACCGCCAGCACCGGCACCGGTGAGGCCCGAACCACCGACTCGGTGACGCTGCCGATGAGTTCCTTGGACGGCCCGGTCCGCCCCTCCGTCGCCATCACGACGACGTCGATGTCGTTGCGCTCGACGTAGTCTACGACTTCCTCGTGGGGGACGCCCTGCTCGACCGCCGTGGTCACCGTGTCGATGCCGGCGTCTTCGGCCTGCGCGCGAAGGTCGTCGACGGCCTGCTGGCCGGCGGCGGCGAGGCGGTCGAAGATGCTGCTGTCCTCGAAATCGGGAATCTGCTCGACTACCTGCTCGGTTTCGAGGACGTGCAGCGCGTGCAGACTCGCGTCGTGGCGCTGTGCGAGGTCGATGGCGTGTTCGGCCGCGGTTACGGACCCCTCGGAGCCGTCGGTCGGAACGAGTACGGCGTCGTACATACAGTGGTGTTTCTGATTCCGGGTAAATGGCTTTGCCCTTCTTGACTATTGGTTGTCAGGACAGCCGCAGCACAACGGTTTTGCCCCCGCCGGTCACGAGGAAGTGTATGGGAATCGGTGACGTTTACGAGGTGACGGTCGGGGACTGCACAGACGTCCACTACGTCGACACCGGGATGTACGACGTAGCCGAGTACGGCTCCGTCTACATCATCGACGCCGAGCGGCCGGCGCTGGTCGACACCGGCATCGGCGCGCGCCACGAGAACATCCTCTCGGCGATGGAGTCGGTCGGTATCGCGCCCGAGAACCTGGAGGTCATCGCGGCGACGCACGTCCATCTGGACCACGCCGGCGGGGCCGGCTACCTCGTCGAGGACTGTCCGAACGCGACGGTGTACGTCCACGAGTCCGGAAAGCGACACCTCGTCGACCCCCAGCGGCTCTGGGAGGGGACCAAACACGCCGTCGGCGACCAGATCGAGTACTACGGGAAGCCGATTCCAGTCCCCGAGGACCGCATCGAGACGCTGTCCGACGGCGACGTGATCGACCTGGGCGACCACTCGCTGGACGTCATGCACGCGCCGGGCCATGCCCCACACCAGGTCGTCTTCTACGACCCCGTCGTCGACGGTGTGTTCACCGCCGACGCCGCCGGTATCTACACGCCGTCGACCGACGAGATGCACGTCACGACGCCGCCGGTCAACTTCACGCTGGAGGGGGCCCTCGACGACGTGGCGATGTTACAGGACCTCGACCCCGAAATCCTCATGTTCGGCCACTACGGCCCGGCCGAGACCGGTGACAAACTGGAGACGTACGCCGAGATTCTGCCCGAGTGGGTCGCCGAAGTCGAGCGCAAGCGCGAGGAACTCGACGACGACGAGGCTGTCATCGATTACTTCCTCGAGCGGGCCGACACCGACCTCTGGGGCGAGCGGAAGGGTCGCGCCGAGATGCGCTTGAACGTCCGGGGCGTGCTCGTGGCCCTCGACAACCGCGAAGCATAGCCAGCGTCACATCGGCCGTGGACTGGGCTCCCGATAGAGTCCTCGTGT
The DNA here is from genome assembly GCF_000336615.1 of Haloarcula amylolytica JCM 13557. GTDB lineage: Archaea > Halobacteriota > Halobacteria > Halobacteriales > Haloarculaceae > Haloarcula > Haloarcula amylolytica. Next base: position 76,536 of record NZ_AOLW01000006.1, on the reverse strand, counting down.
ACCGCTGAGTGAGTGCGTTTATACGAGGGCGACGCGATAGGCCGGACAGATGGAGGCCAACTGTGGCTGGTAGTTCGGGGATACTGATTCCGCTCGTCGCCGGCATCATCGGACTTGGCGTCCTTGCACAGGTCCTCGCCGCGCGCCTGCGCGTCCCCAGTATCATCTTCTATTTACTGGTGGGAGTCATCATCGGCCAGCCCGGACTGAAAATCATCGGTGACGGTACCTTTGGCGGGGCGCTGTCCGCCATCGTCGGCTTAGCGGTCGCAATCATCGTCTTCGAGGGGGCCTACCACCTCCGGTTCGACCGCCTGCGGGAGGCCCCGGCCGCGACGTTCAGGCTTGTTACCGTCGGTGCGGCCATCGCACTGGTGGGCACCGCTATCGCCGTCAAGTTCGCGTTCAACTCTGCGGCCGTCTCCTGGAACCTCGCGTTCCTGATCGGTGCGCTGCTGGTCGCCACCGGGCCGACGGTCATCACGCCGATTCTCAACGTCGTTCCAGTTCGGGACCGCGTCGCTGCCGCACTGGAGACGGAGGGGATCGTCAACGACGTGACCGCGGCGATCATCGCCGTCGTCATCTTCGAGACGGTCAACCCTGCGGCGTCGAGCGAGGGGCTGTTGCGGGCGTTCGCACTTCGACTGGGGACGGGGCTGCTCGTCGGTCTCATCGTCGCCGGCATCGTGTACTACCTCCTCCAGTACGTCGACCTCTCGCCCGGTGACGCACCGCGGAACTCCCGACTGCTCGTGCTCGCCGGGGCGCTCATCGCCTACGCGGGCGCGAACACGATAGCGACCGAAGCCGGCGTCGCCGCCGCCGCAACGGCGGGGATGGCGCTCGGGAACGTCGACCACCCCTACGAGGAAGACATCGAGGAGTTCAAAGGCGACATCACGCTGCTGGTGCTGTCGTTCGTGTTCATCGCACTGGCGGCGCAACTGGAACTCGCCTCGCTCATCGATGTCGGGCTGGCGGGCATCATCGTCGTCCTCGCCGTCGCGCTAGTCATCCGCCCGCTGCTGGTGTTCGTCTCGGCCGTCGGCGACCGGTTTACGACCAACGAGAAACTGTTCGTCAGCTTCGTCGGCCCGCGCGGTATTATTCCGGCATCTGTCGCCACGCTGTTTGCCGTCGAACTGAACGCTGCAGCCGAAGAGGTCACCGGGGCACAGGCCGAACTACTGGGGACGCAGGCGGATATCCTGCTGGGCACTGTCTTCCTCGTCATCTTTGCGACCGCCCTGTTCGAGGGTGGACTGGCGCGATTCATCGCGGAAAAACTGGATGTGATACCAATGCGAGTCATCATCGTCGGCGGCGGACAGGTGGGCCGAGCGCTCGCCGCACGCCTCGAAGACCGGGGCGAGAACGTCGTCATCATCGAGCAGGACGAAGAGAGCGTCGAACGAGCCCGCAACGAAGGCTATGCCGTCGAAATCGGCGACGGCACCGACACCGACATGTTGCGGTCGGCCGGGGCTGAAAACGCCAAGACTGTCGTCGCGGCGACCGGCGACGACGACGCGAACCTGCTGGTGTCTCAGCTTGCGAGTTCGAAGTTCGGTGTCGAGCGCGTCATCGCCCGCGCGAACAACCCGGACAACGTCGAGGCCTTCGAGGACCTCGGCGTCCGGACCATCTCCTCGGCGATGGCGACGGCCTGGGCCATCGACAACCAGATCGAGCGCCCGGCCATCGCCCACTGGATGACCGATATCGGTCGCAGCGGGGACGTTCAGGAGGTCGAGGTCAAGAACCCGGACCTCATCGGCAAGCCGATCAGCGAGGTCGGACCGATGCTGCCCGACGCCTGTCTGGTCGCGCTCGTCAGTGGCGAACTCCACGATAACGCCGAAGTACCCACGGCCGACTACGTCCTCGAAGAAGGCGACATGGTGACGCTGCTGGGCCGTCGGGAGTCCGTCCGCGACGGGATGAAAATGGTCAGTGGCGACTAGTCGTCGGTAAGCCGTGTAACGTCTGACTCGTCGACGCCTTCTGTCCACGGCGACTCGCCGCGGTCGCCGTCCGTCTTGTACGTGCCGCGAGCGCTCGCGATGTGATGGCCATCGGTGTCGTACACTTCTGCGTCGACGACGGAGACGCTCCCGCCGCTCCGGATTACCTCCGCCTCAGTCCGCAAATCGGCGGTTGCGGGCGCGAGGTAATCGATCCGCATGTCGACCGTCGGCGAGACGGTGCCGGATTGCGAGACGACGGCCGCCCCGCCGACGGTGTCGACGAGCGAGTACGTGACGCCACCGTGTGCGATTATCGACTCGGGGTTCGAGGAATGACCGTCTTCCAACGGGAGTTCGCCTGCTGCATAGCCGTCATCGACGGCCGTGATTTCCATCCCTAGCTGCTTGACAAACGGGATGTCATTGAACATCGACTGAAGACTCATGGCTATCTCAACGGAAGCGAGTCTGATAAGTCTCCGAGAACGAACAACAACGGGTCAGGTGTGGTCGGTTCTGCAGAACACGGCTTCCTGTCAGTCGCCCGCGACCGCTCCGTCCACGCTCTCTTCGTCCTCCGTGGCTTCTTCGGGGAGTAGATGCTCCGGGCGGCGCAGGTAGCTCGGTTTCTGTGCGAACGCTTCGATTCGCTCCCACTCCTCGGGTGTGATGTGACCGTCCATACACAGTACTCCTGGTTGACACTACTTTAATCCTTTTAATATCACCTAAAATTAATATTTAGAGAGGATCATCTACTGCCGGAACTGCCACCATCACAGTGCGTATCCGCTACCGAGAATGACGGCGTCAGTGTACTGGGGTGCCCCGCTACCGGCGTACTGCGCCCGCTCACTCCTCCTCTCAGCCATCCGGTGTCCTAATATGATTTTAGGCAGATATGTGGATAGTACTATATGTCTGCTGTCGCTACCGCATAGTATGCAACCAGAGCAGGCGACGTACGTGAAGAAAGCCTGCGCCTACATCACCAGAAACGGATCGGAACTCCTGGTGTTCGACGGGCCGGGCCACGACGGGCTACAGATACCGAAGGGAACCGTCGAACCGGGCGAAAAACCGAGGGCCGCCGTCCAACGGGAAGCCGTCGAGGAGAGCGGTCTCGCCTCCTTCGAGCGCCTGCAACACATCGCCACCGACGTCTGGACGCGTCGCGAATCGCCCCCGAAGCGGTACGTCCGGTCGTTCTACCACCTTCCCGTCCACGAGTCCCGGGACCACTGGGTGCACACTGTCACCGGGACGGGTGAGGAGCGCGGCGCGGAGTTCGAATTCTCGTGGGTCGACCTCCCGACCGACGCCACTTTCGCGCTCGACCTCGACGACTACATCCACTCACTGACGAGTCCTGCTGAGGCGACGGCGGCCGGCGATATGGCTGCCGATTAGCGACTGTCTTTTCTCTCATATCGTTCGCGCGAGCGCCTCACCGTTCGCAAACAACGGACTCGAAAACGATGGAACGCACTCGAAAACGACGGCCCGCGGTAGAGTACTGAAACTGCGCCGACCGCGACTGCTCAGGGCAGTCGGAACTCGATTGCCGCACCCTGGCCGAAGCCGACACACTCCGTCGCCAGGCCAAGTTCGGCGTCGCGGCGGTTCATCTCGTGGACGAGCGTCACCGGAAGGCGCGCGCCGGAGGCCCCGAGCGGGTGGCCGATGGCGATTGCGCCGCCGTTGACGTTGTAGATGTCGTCGTCGAAGCCGAGTTCGCGCTGGCAGTACAGGCACTGGGAGGCGAAGGCCTCGTTGAGTTCCACGAGGTCGTAGTCGTCCGTCTCACGGTCGGTGCGCTCGGTGAGTTTCCGGACGGCGGGGACCGGACCGATACCCATCACGGTCGGGTCGACGCCGGCGACTTCGTGGGAACCGATCTCCGCCAGGATGTCGAGCCCGCGGTCCTCCGCGAACTCGCGTGACGTGACCATCAGTCCCGCCGCGCCGTCGGAAACCTGCGAGGCGTTGCCGGGCGTGACTGACCCGTCCGACTTGAACACTGTCGGTAGCTGGGACAGCTTTTCGAGCGTGGTGTCGGGACGGATACCCTCGTCCGCTTTGAACTGCCCGTCATCGGTGTCGATGGGGACGATCTCGTCGTCGAACCGACCCGACTCCGTCGCGTCGGCGGCGCGCTGATGGCTCCGGAGCGCGTACTCGTCCTGTTCCTGCCGACTGACCGCCATCTCGCTGGCGACTTTCTCGGCGGTCATTCCCATCTGAAGCTCGCCGATGTTGTAGTGCTCGGCCAGCCGCGGGTGGACGTTGTGGGTGTTCTCGTCCATCTGCACGCGAGACATCGACTCCACGCCGCCGGCGATGAGCACGTCGCGCTGGCCGGCCGCGATGGCGTCGGCGGCCCGCATCAGCGCTTCGGCGGAGGACGCACACCAGCGGTTGATCGTCGACGCGGGGACGCTCTCGCCGAGGTCCGACAACAACGCGATGACCCGAGCCATGTTGTTGCCCTGTTCCCCGCGCTGCTGGGCACACCCCCACAGCAGGTCGTCGACGTCGTCGGCCTCGACGCCAGTCGACGCGAGCAACTGGTTGATAAGCGGCACCGAGAGGTCTTCGCTCCGGACGCCGGCGAGTGCGCCGTCCTCCTTTCCCTGTGGCGTTCTGACTGCATCCACGATGACAGGTGTGGGCATGGACAACGGAACGTCTCGGCCTGTGTTAAAACCTGACAAACTCTACACAGTGGGGGAACCGTTGTCTCCGACCGGGCCACCCGCTTCCCGCAACAGTCGAACAGTGGGCTCACTCCTGTTCGAACCCCGGCGGCAGGCCGGCGTGTCTGAGCCCTTCCTTTTCGTCGATGCGGAACCGGTAGACTGTGATGTCGCCGTCCTCGATGGCGTCCTCGAACAGCTCCGGCCGCCACGCCGTATCGAGCACGTCCGCGAGTTCGTCCCACTCGGACTCGGGGACGGCTTCGATACCGCCCTGTAGCAGGACGCTCTCCCAGTGGAACATCGACTCGACCTTGTACACGAGCACGGCCGCGTTCGCTGCCGCCTCGGTCAACTGTTGTTTGCGACTCGCCGACCCACCGATGAAGGTGAAATACAGCGAGCGGTCACCGTCGTACCCGAACGACAGGGGAATCATGTACGGTCCGTTCTCGGTCGGCAGGCCCAGCACGCCGACCCGCTGGTTCGACAGAAACGCCGCGATGTTGCTGTCGTCCATGCGCGTGAGTCCGGCCGCTTCGAGGGCATCTATTGTCATATAGGTGTAACTTCGACCGAACCCTGTTTAATTAATTCGGCTATTCCTCGCTACGGGGAATTGCCCGCCGGGGCGTCTCGGTCGCCGCTACTCTTCCTGTGTTGCACCGGGGGCGTGGCGCTTGATCCGCTCGATGGCGGCGACGGCTTTGTTGCGCTCGGCGTACCCCTCGCCGGAGTCAGCGATGATCTCGCCGTTCCGGTGGCGGAGCCGCCAGCGCCACTCGTTGCCCTTGTCCTCGTACACTTCGAACGCTGCGCTCCCGATATCCAGCAGGTCGGCGTCGGCGGCGTATGACTGGACCCGCTCGACGGCATCCATGGCTTTCGACCGGTTCGCGTAGCCTTCGCCGCTGTCGGCGACAAGTTCGCCGTTGGCCGCACGCAACCGCCAGCGCCACTCCTCGGCGTTGTCCTGATACACCTCGAAGCCGTCGTCGACCTCGGAGTCGGGCGCGAGTTCGCTCACCCGTCGGGCCGCCCGCCGGGCGTTCGACCGGGAGCTGTACCCCTCGCCACTGTCGGCGAGGATGTTGCCGTTGCGGTGGAGCAAGCGCCAGCGGAACTGGCCGGCGGCGTCGGCGTACACCTCGTAGGCGACGGGGTCGACCCTGAGATACGCCGCGCCGGGGACGTACGCGCGAACGCTCTGCAGCGCCCGTCGGACGTTCGACTTCGAGGCGTACCCCTCGCCGCTGTCGGCGAGGATGTTGCCGTTGTCGTGGCGCAAGCGCCAGCGGAACTCTCCGGCCGAATCCTCGAACAGTTCGAACGTCGCGTCGCTTTCGGGAGCCGGCACGACCGGCACGTCCTCGGCGGTGTCGTCCTCGGTCGCGTCTTCGAAGAAGACGACGGTCCCGCCGGCGGCGTTGGACTGGACGCTGCGGAGCCCCTGCATCGCCTTCTGGCGCGACGAATAGCCCTGTGCGCTGTCGGCGATGATATTGGAGTTCCGGTGGCGGAGCCGCCAGCGGTACTTGCCCGCCGAGTCCTCGTACAGTTCGAACGTCGCCTTGCTGTCCATCGCGGCCGCGATGGTGGCGTGGGCCGCGGCGAGTTCCGCCTCTGTCGCCTCGGTGACGGTCGCGAGTTCCTCGCGGGCGGCCTCGCTGGTCGCCAACTCCTCTGCCAGCCTGTTGCGCTTGCGGGTCGCTCGGTCGGCAACTTCAGACTGCTGTGTCGCTTCCCGGGACGCCTGGTCGGCGTCCTGTGTGGCTTGCTCGGCCACTTCGGTTGCTTCCTGCGCTGTCTGAACCGCCTCGTCGTAGGCTTCCTTCCGCCCGGTCAGCAGCGGGGAAACGACCGCACCGACTGCCATCAGCCCGAGGCCGACGATGTACAGCGTCACTGCCGGGTTCCCCTCGGGACCGGTCCAGTTCGACGGATAAAACGTGGTGAACCACACCATCGCGACCAGTCCGATTACGGCACCGAGATAGGTGAGTATCAGCCCACGCCGTGTCAGCGGCAGTCTGATCGTCGGTCCCGCAAACAGCAGTATGAGCCCGATAGCTCCCAGCAGATAGCCGAACTGCCGGGGCGTGCTCCGCGATGCTGTCAGGTAAAACAGAAGGAGGCCGACGATACCGAGTACGATGCCGATGACGAACAGCCAGTAGCCGTAGGCCTCGTCGTCGGTCGTCGGCTCGCCGATGCGGTTCCGATACACGCTGATTAATGTGTTATCAGTTGCCACGTTGGGAGTACACAGAGGGGGTATATTACCTTGGTGTCGGTCACCGGGGCTTCGAGTGACTTATACCGGTTGCGTGGTAACATCAGTGGGAATGAGCAATCCGGAACTGGATGTCGTTGAGTTTCTGCTGACGGCCACTATCTACAGCGAGCGGCGGGACCTCGAACCGGACGACCTCCCGGCCTCGTACCGGTCCGTCTTCTGGAGCGACGGCGAGATCGAACGGCCGCTGTCGGTCACCAACACGACCGCGAGCGAGGCCACCGGCGTCGAGCGGCCTTGGGCGGCCATCTCCGGCCTGATGTTCACCGACCGCGACGACTTCTCGGGGAGCATCTCCATGACGGACCGCGACCTCGCCGAGGAGTGGTTCCTCGAACGGGTCGACGCCGCGGCCCTCGAAGACAACCCGGTTCTGGCGAAAGCCTTCGAGGACCAGGTCGAGGGTGCGGATTACGAGCGGGCCCGCGAGCAGAACCGACCGTCGCGCGCCGACCGCGCGTTCATCGACGCCAAACTGGAGGAGGCGTTCGACACCGACGACGAGGACGACGAGGAGATGCTGGACCTGGTCGACGTGCGCGCCCCCGAAGAGGTGGAGATGACCCTGGCCGACCTGGTGTTGACGACCGACCAGGAAGACGAGATTCAGAAAATCGTCAAAGCCATCGAGCACCGCGACTACCTCGCCCGTATCGGCCTGCGAGAGATCGGCAAACTCCTCTTTGTTGGTCCGCCGGGGACCGGCAAGACGAGCGTCGCCCGGGCGCTGGCCCACGACCTCGACCTCCCGTTCGTCGAGGTGAAGCTGTCGATGATCACCAGCCAGTACCTCGGCGAGACGGCCAAGAACGTCGAGAAGGTGTTCGAGGTCGCAAAGCGGCTCTCGCCGTGTATCCTGTTCATGGACGAGTTCGACTTCGTCGCCAAGACCCGGTCCTCCGACGAACACGCCGCCATCAAGCGCGCCGTCAACACCCTGCTGAAGAGCATCGACGAGATATCCCTGATTCAGGACGAGGTGCTGCTCATCGGCGCGACGAACCACCCGGACCAGCTCGACGCCGCCGCCTGGCGGCGCTTCGACGAGATTGTCAACTTCCCCAAGCCAGACCACGGGATGCGCGCGGACATCCTTCGTATCGTCACCCAGCAGATGGAGATCGACGACTTCGACCCCGAGACGCTGGCGGAGCTAACCGAGGGGCTGACCGGCAGCGACCTCCGACTCGTGCTCCGTGAGGCCGTCCTCAACGCCCTGACCGAGGAACGGACCACGCTCACGCAACAGGATCTCGAAGACGCCATCATCGACTTCGAGGAGCGGGACAACCTCAAGAACATGGACATGATGGACGGCGACGCCGACGCGCTCGTGGCCGGGAGCGGCGGCTTCTCCGGTGACGGCGGCAGCGATCACGACCACGATCACGACCACTGAGCGGCGTCTCACTTGTTTAAGCGTCCGTTTTGGCCGTCGGTACCAGCGATTTACTTATCAATACAGGGGACATTCCCTGTAGCCATGGCTGACGACGACGTGTTCACCGAGACAGACGACCCCGCGGAGTCGTGGGTCGACGTTCGCATGACCGACCCCGACGAAGGCGAGTGGGACGTAGACGTGGTTATCGCCGGGAAACAGGTCGAGTACGTCGACCTGCGCATCCGACCGGCGCTGCTCGAAGGGTTTTTCGACTGCCTGTTCGACGACCTCTCCGACGAGCGCGCACAGTCCCTGCTGGCGGCGACGATGGAACGACAGGGCGTCGATCCGGAGGACATCGCCGACACCCAGTAACGAAAGCGAGGGGCTTAGGCGGGTCGCCCTCCGAAGGGACGGTAATGGAGGTCACGCTGCTTGGGACCGGCGACACGACGGGGACGCCGACTGTCCAGTGCGACTGCGAGACGTGTGAACGGGCGCGCGACCCCGACCAGGAACTCCGGGCCCGCGTCCGCGAGCGCGGCATCGACCCGACCGGGGGCGTTGAGCGGTCGCGGTTCTCCGTGGCCGTGGCGAACGACGAAACCGGGGAGTCGCTGCTCATCGACCTGAGCCCGGACTTCCGCCACCAGTTCCTCCGCGAGTCGGTCCCGCTGCCGGACGCGGCTATCGTCACGCACGTCCACTTCGACCACCTCGACGGCCTCGGCAACGCCTATCGCCTGTTCGACGAACTTCCGGTCCACGCCGCCGACGAGACAGACCCGGTGACCGGCGAGAGCGTCGCCGAGGGCGTCCGGAGCCGCTATGACTACCTCGATACGGTGTCGGTCCACGCACAGACCCCCTTCGAGCCGTTCACCGTCGCTGGCTTCGAAGTGACGCTCGTCCCGGTCACCCACCCGCCGCTTTTGTGCTACGGCCTGCGAATCGAGGAACCACAGACCGGCGCGGTGCTGTCGATTTCAGGCGACACCTGCTACGACGTGCCCGACCGCTCGAAATCCGTGCTGACCGGGGCCGACCTCGCGCTCGTCGAGGGCATCGTCCATCCGGCAGCCTGCGAGTATCACCCGAAAGGCGGTACGCACCACGACGAGGACGGCGTTCCGCGGACCTTCGGGACGAAACACATGACCCTGACCGGTGCACGGGACTTCGCCGCCGACATCGGGGCCGACGACTACCGCATCGTCCACACCGCGCACTACGTCCCCGCGGACAGGGCCTTCGCCGACGACATCGGACTCGACGGCGAGCGGTTCACGCTCTAATGGCCCGTTCGGCTCCGTGAAACAGGCCGTAGCTTATAGGTACTGGCGGATAATGCCGCCGTATGGACAGGCGCGGCATCGCGGAGGTCGGTGGGCTGTCGCTGGGTGGCGGCGTCTTCGCAGTCGCCGCCCAACAGGGCATCGTGGGCAGCATCGACTGGGTGCTCGTCGTCGGACTGGTGGCCTGCATCGGGCTCGCGGCCGCGGCGAACTATCAGGCCAGAAGGAAGCACGCGGCGCAGGTCGCAACCGAGGCTCCGACGGTGACCGAAGACAACTACGAACAGCACGGCCGTCCGACCGCTGGCGATGGCGGCGTCCCGCCCGATAACGCGTCGTCAAGCGACGACGACCGGTAGCGTTGACGACTTTTCCTAGCCGAACCGATCCAGTCCCGACTGGCGACGCCTGCGCCCGTCGGGGTCCGCCCGCCACGGCGTCCGCTCGGCCCGGAGCGAGTCGCCGTCGACGGCCGGCGGGTCGGCCGCCTCGTAGCCCCCGCAGTCCGGGCCGCATTCGTCGCTCTCGCGGACAGCTCGATCCTTCCACTGGCAGTACGGACTCCCGTCGCTGTCGGGCGAACAGTGGTCACACGCTGGGTAGTCGAAACTCCGCCATCCCTTGCCGTAGGCTCGCTCGGCCAGTTTTCGACGCGCGCGGGCCTTTTCAGCGGAATCGACGATCCGCACGTCCGTCCGGACCGGCCCCTCCTCCAGCAGTTCGACGCCGGTATCGTCGGTCGGCAGTGGTGTCGCCTTCCGACGGACGTCTATCGTTCCGCTGTCGGCGTCGAACCGCCAGACGCCGACTTCGTCGGGGATCCGGTTGAGGTGGGCTCCAGTGACGTAGGAGGCCGTCGCCAGCACGACGCGGTCGGCGAGCGCGAGCGACACGTCGGTCCGCAGTTGCGATTCGAGGTCGCCGGGCCGGCCCAGGTCCGGCTTGTTCTCGATGGCGACGATTTCGCCGACCCAGTCGGGGTATCGCGTCGTCTGGCGGACGTACGTCCGACCGCCGCGACGCTCGCGCTCGAAGAACCCTCGCTCGACCGCCAGTTCGACGGCCCGTTCGGCGCGGTCGGGGTGGCAGTCGAAGGCGTCCTTCCAGTACCGCGCCCGACCCGGACCGACGTCGCTCTCGATGGCGGCTGTCGGGAGCCGCTCGGCGGTGATGGCCGCCCGCTCCTCGAACTCCGGTCCCGGCTCGACGACGACGGTATCGAGCACTCGCCGGCCGTGGACCGCGCCGCCGAGCTGGCGGCTCACCAGGTGGCCCTCGCGTTCGAGGTGGGCACACAGCGCCAGTTCGAAGTCAAACTCCCGCACGGCCGGACGGAGGGCTGGGACGGGCAAAAGCCCCGCGCCCGGTTACCGCATAGCGACGAAGAGACAGGCCAGCGCCGCCAGCACAAGGACCGGACTCAGTGAGAGTATCGCCAGGAAGCCGAGATACACAGTCAGCACTCCGAGGAGGGAACGAACGGTCAGCGGCGGATACGTCGGTCTGTACAGTTCGGGGTCGGCGTAGGGCGCAGGCTGGTACATTACAGTGAAACGATGGTCCCGAAACGCGATAAGTATAATCTGAATGATATTTCTGCGGGAGATGCGTACCGGCCCTCTCCTGAAGACGATTTCAGTCAGCGGGAAAATAGCTCGCTGGGCACAGCCCCAACCGTATATCCGGCGGGTCGGCTCAGTGCCCGCAGGCCTGCCGCTCGAACTCGACTGGCTGGAGGTCCCTGTCCAGATAGGCGGTCAGTTCCGCCTCGGCCAGCGGAATCCGGACCGCGAGTCGCCACGGGTCGGTGCCTTCGACGGTCGTGTACTGGTCGTCGACACACCAGGGGAGCGTCCAGTAGGGGCGACTCGACAGGTCGACGCCGTGGTCGTCGTAGAACGCCGTGACGCGGGAGTCGTCCAGTAGTGTCAGCCCGACGGGCGAACAGAGTTCGTGCCGACACTGTTCACAGACGAACTCGGCGCGGACCGACACGTCGAGACAGCAGTCGCCATCACGAGATATATCTGTCCGCATTCGGCCGGCGCAGTCCGGGCAGACGCCGTCAGCGGCCAGACAGTGGAGGTGTCGCACCCGCTCGGCGAAGGCCGTCGCGACTTCCGCCGGTGTCCGGTCGACCAGGCCGCCCGGCGGGAACGGATACTCGCCATGGGCCTTCCCGCAGTCTTCGCAGTCGATAGCGAACTGTTCGTCGGCGTACTCGGCCAGCAGGCCGCCGCCACACCGCGTACAAGCGCCGGTCACCCGGAACGGGTCGATGTCGGGCGTCCGTGTGAACGTTCCCGCCCGCACCGCACGGATGACCTGCGCCCCGGCGTGTCGGAGGTCGTACCCGTCCGCTCCCTGGCTGACGAACTGGCCGGTGAGCTCCTGCAGGTGATAGTTGAACTGCCCGCTGTCGGACAGATCCACGGCATCAAACAGTTCCGAGAAGCGAACCGGGCGGTCCTCAGCGCGCCACAGCGCCTCGAGGATGTCCAGGCGCGTCTCGCTCGCGATGACCGAAAACGCCGTCGCCGGGTCCATGTTGGCGTCCGTTTCGGGGGACTCATCGACTCGCATCGTGCGTGGACTTGTTCCCCTGGGAACAAAAGCGTTCACAGAAACACAGTTACGTAACACTTCTGACGGGAGCGGGCTGTAGCCACGCTCGCCTCAGCGGCGGACTCTCACTCACCAAACCGGAGCTATCGGAACGGCGACTGCCGGCGTGACATCCGACTCGTACAGCTTGTCGCTCGCACCAACCGACAGGGGTCGCGTCGCTATATCGAGGGCGATACCGAGCAATATGGTGACGTTGCCGCCGTCAGCAGAGACCAAACCGGCGATTGAACCGGGTTCGGCGGGGGTGCTCCGGGCGCAAACAGTAGGTTTATCAGTTGCACGCGGCGAAACTCCACCAAGATTACTCTCGAAATGACATCGAACAAACAACCGGAGGTGAACATCGGACTCGTCGGGCACGTCGACCACGGAAAGACGACGCTCGTACAGGCGCTGTCCGGCGAATGGACCGACCAGCACTCCGAGGAGATGAAGCGCGGTATCTCTATCCGACTCGGCTACGCCGACGCGACGTTCCGTCGCTGTCCGGAGGCCGAGGAGCCGGAGGCGTTTACCGTCGACGAGCACTGCGACGACCACGACGTCGACACCGACCACCTCCGGACGGTGTCGTTCGTGGACGCGCCCGGTCACGAGACGCTGATGGCCACGATGCTGTCCGGCGCGGCTATCATGGACGGGGCCGTCCTCGTCATCTCGGCAACGGAGCCCGTCCCGCAGGCCCAGACCGAGGAGCACCTGAGCGCGCTCGACATCATCGGCATCGACAACATCGTCATCGCCCAGAACAAGGTCGACCTCGTCGACGAGGACCGGGCGATGCAGAACTACGAGCAGATTCAGGAGTTCGTCGAGGGAACCGTCGCGGAGGGGGCACCGATTGTCCCCATCAGCGCGGGTCAGGAGGCCAACATCGACCTGCTCATCGAGGCCATCCAGTCCGAGATTCCGACGCCGGAACGGGACCCGGACGAGGACGCCCGCATGATGGTCGCGCGCTCGTTCGACATCAACCGCCCCGGGACGACCTGGGACGACCTGATGGGCGGCGTGCTCGGCGGCTCGCTCGTAGGCGGGCAACTGGAAGTCGACGACGAAATCGAACTCCGGCCCGGCCGCGAGGTCGAGGAAGGCGGCAAGACTGAGTGGCAGCCCGTGACGACGACGGTCCGCTCGCTGCAGTCCGGCGGTGACTTCGTGGACACGGTCACGCCGGGCGGCCTGCTCGGCGTCGGGACCGGTCTCGACCCCGCAATCACGAAAGGCGACGCGCTTGCCGGCCAGGTCGCCGGCCCGCCCGGCAGCCTCCCGCCGGTCCACGAGACGTTCACGATGGACGTGGACCTGCTCGAACGCATCGTCGGCGACGACGGCGGCGAGGTCGACGAAATCTCGACCGGCGAACCGCTCATGCTGACTATCGGTACCGCTACCACGGTCGGTTCGGTCACGAGCGCGCGCGACGACGAATGTGAAGTCGCGCTCAAGCGCCCGGTCTGTGCGGCCTCGGGCTCGAAAATCGCCATCAACCGCCGTGTCGGCGCTCGGTGGCGGCTCATCGGCGTCGGCACGCTGCGGTGATGATCGTGCTGGACACGAACGCGCTGATGATGCCGGTCGAATGCAACGTGCGGCTGTTCGAGGAACTCGACAGGGTCCTGCCGGACACGACGGAGTACGTCGCGCCCGCCGCCGTTCGCGAGGAACTGGCGAAACTGGCCGACGGGGCCGGCGCGGAAGCGACCGCCGCCTCGGTCGGGCAGGACCTGCTCGACCGGTGTACGGTTCGGGAGACCGCGGCGGACTACGCGGACGACGCCGTCCTCGAACTGGCACAGGCAGACGATGCGACACACGCGGTCACGAACGACACCCCCCTCAAACGACGCCTGCTGGACGCGGGCGTTCCAGTAATTAGTTTAAGGGGCCGGAACAAACTGGGTATCACTCAACCATAACACATGTATAAACGGGTACGCCTACGCGATACGGTCGAAGTCCCGCCACGCTTTCTGGCGGAGGTCAGTCCGGGGCTGGTCAAACGGCTCCTGCAAGAGAAGCTCGAAGGTCGAATGGACGAGGACGTCGGCAGCGTCGTCTCCGTCATCGAGGTCCACGACATCGGTACCGGTGCCGTGCTGCCGAACAAGCCCGGCGTCTACTACGAGGCCGAGTTCGACGCCCTCACGTTCGACCCACAGATGCAGGAAGTGGTCGACGGCGAGGTCGTCGAGGTCGTCAACTTCGGGGCCTTCATCGGCATCGGGCCGGTCGACGGCCTGCTCCACGTCTCCCAGATCTCCGACGAGTATCTGGCCTACGACGAGGAGAACCAGCAACTCGCCTCACGGGAGTCCAACCGGACGCTCACCGTCGGCGACGCCGTCCGGGCGCGCATCGTCACCAAGAGCATCGACGAGCGCAATCCCCGCGACTCCAAGATCGGCCTGACGGCCAAACAGGTCGGCCTGGGCAAGCACGGCTGGCTCCAGGAGGAGCGCGAGCGCCGCGAAGGGACGGCGGAAGTCGGTGATAGCTGATGGCGGACCGACTCGTCTGCCGCGACTGTCACCGCGTCCAGGGCGCGGAAATCGAAAGCCAGTGTGAGGCCTGTGGCGGCACCGCACTGACCGAGGACTGGGCCGGCTACGTCGTCATCGCGCATCCGGAGCGCTCCGACATCGCCGCGGAGATGGAAGTGACTGAGCCGGGCAAGTACGCGCTGAAAGTCCGCTAACGTGTCCGACGTCGTTCTCGAACTCCCGAGTGACCTGCGACACGAACTCAAAGAGCCGCTCGGACGTATTTATACCGACACAGCGGCGCTACTGGCCGACGCTGGGGACCCGATCATCGCCGTCGGCGACATGGTCACC
The DNA here is from genome assembly GCF_000336615.1 of Haloarcula amylolytica JCM 13557. Classification (GTDB taxonomy): domain Archaea; phylum Halobacteriota; class Halobacteria; order Halobacteriales; family Haloarculaceae; genus Haloarcula; species Haloarcula amylolytica. The sequence continues at coordinate 61,430 of NZ_AOLW01000006.1, read as the reverse complement.
TACCACCTCATCGAGGCCGGACGGGTGCCCGACCTCGCGCTGGTCGACGAACGGACCAAACGCTCGGCCGTCGACGCGGACGTGTTGGCGGCTATCGACGGGTTTGACCGGAAGCGAGACGTGTCAAACCCGGCCGCGACACTCACCGCCGAACTGCTTGCTGCGCTCAGGGACGGTATCGACAGCGGCGACACGACGCTTCTCGATGTCGACGGCGAGGAGGACCTCGCGACGCTCCCCGCAGTGCTTGCCGCGCCTGCTGGTGCCAGCGTGGTGTACGGCCAACCGGACGAAGGGATGGTGCTGGCAGACTGTGACGCCGAAGCCCGGGACCGGGTCCGGTCGCTGCTGGAGCGGATGGACGGTGACGCCGAGCGGGCGATTGCGCTCGTGTCGGAGTAACCGGCGAGAAAACGGGACGCGACTGGTTTTATTCCGGCCGTGGCACGCTGAGGTTCTGCATTTCTGTCTCACAGCGGCCACAGGAGACCGTCGAGCGCTCGCTACAGAGGCGCTTTCCGCAGTCCGGGCATTCGAATAACTGTTCGTCGTCGTCGCACGGGGCGGGGTCTGACCACGTCGGCATACTTGGTACTAATTAGCATTTGTCATGGCATAAATCTTGCTCATACCGCAATAAATCACAACACCTGTCCAGAGAAAGTGTACGTATGTTCACCCAAGAACGTGGACGTGCCTGACAAGTGAACGGTGCACTCGCCGCTGGAAGTAGTCGGTGACGGTCCAGCCTGCATCGCTCCCCGCCTCGCGCCAGTCGCGGTCGGCGACCAGCACGCACCGCCCTGCGACGCGGCTGGCTTCGCCGAGCGCACCGGAAACGAGGGGAGCCAGTTCGCCCTCGATACGGGACTGACGGCCGTAGGGGGCATCGAAGACGACGGCGTCGACGGCGTCGTCGGCCACCGGCAGGGCGGACGCATCGGAGCGGAACACCCCCCAGCTGCCCGGTTCGGGATAGGCGTCCCTGTTGGGATGGCCATCGCCGTCGAGCGCGTACCGGAGGTTCTCGCGCGTCCCCGAGACCATCTTCGGCTGTGCGTCGCCGCCGACCACGTCGGCCCCGACGAGGCCCGCCTCCAGCAGGAGGCCGCCGGTGCCACACATCGGGTCCAGTATCGTGGCTTCCGGGCCTGCTCCGGCGATGTTGACCAGCGCGCGGGCCTCCAGCGGGTCCATGCTGCCGGGCTGGAAGAACGGGCGGTCCGTCGGCTGACGCCCCCCGAAGTCCCGCACGCTCTCGGCGGCGAGCCAGCCCAGCGCACAGCAGGCCTCGCCGGTCCCGTCCTCCTCGTCGCCGTCGGGATCCGAGAGATAGGCATAGAGGACGTGGTCGGGGTCGTCGAGGTCGACGGGAAAGCCGCGGTCGGTGAGCACGCCGCCCAGCGTCCGCTCGGCCTGTTGTGTGTCGATGCCAGTGCTCGCTCGCACGTCGACCGCGCGCACGGCGACGCTCCCCTCGCGGTCGATGGTCGCGGCCGACAGCAGCGCGGCGGCGCTTTCGATGTCGGGGTCCGCGGTTCCGATCAGGTCACAGGCCCGGTGGGTGAACGCGAGGTGGCGAACGCGGTCGCTGGTGCCCCGTGCCGTCGCCAGTCCGGGCGCGAGGGTGTCGACGGCGCTCGCGGCGCTTGCTGCCTCCCGCCGCGCGAACGCGTCGTCCTGCCCGCCGAGTTCGAGGACGTACACGCCCGAGCGGTGTGGCCGAGCGGCTATGAGCGTGCCGGTCGCGCCCGGGAACAAAACGCACAAGCGAGCGGCCGCCGAACCTCGGGTATGCTCCAGTCCGGGTTCTCCAGCCTGACCGGTGGCGGTATCCTCGCCGTCCTCGTTACCGTTCTCGTCACCTGGCTCTTCTACGCTGTCACGCTCCACCTGGCCGCGACGTTTTTCATCGGCGACGTGCCCAGCCAGCTCGCGGCCAAAGCCGCCACCGCACCGGCGGTCGTTTCCCTGATTCTCCAGCGCTGGGGTGTCGAGTCCGGGATCGTCTCGGCGGATCTGGGTGTGCTGGTCGTCCTCGTGCTCACGATGGTGGCCGACGGTATCGCAATTAGTACCACGTACCGGCTCTCGACCCGCTCGACAGCCCCGCTCGTGGCGCTGCACCTGGCCTTCGCAGCCGTCCTCGGGTTCGCGCTGAACAACATCTTCAACCTGGTGTGACCGCATCTCGGCGGGGCTTCCCACCCGCTGGCGTTCGATTCACCCGGATAATAAAAACCATAGCGAACGTGAAAACCACAACCAATTACTTAACCTGAATTATAGGATAAATGTAATGAAGCGCGAAGTGCAGCCCACTGAATCCGTGAGCGAGGCAGTCGTCCGTGCCGTGAGTACCGTCGAGGACCGTCACCCGCGGACGCTCCCGTCCCTGTACGACGTGGTCAACCCCGAAGCACTGAACGACCTATTCAGAGGCGACAGCGGGCCCGACAGTCGTCAGCGGGACCTGGTATCGTTCCAGTTCAGCGACTCCGTCGTCACGGTCGGCGCGGACGAGTGTATCAGGATCGAGCGGTCACAGACGTTTGCAGAGACGAGCTAACCCATCTGCGGCCTTCTATCGGTGATTTTTCTCCCTTCAGCATCTCTGATTTCGGACTTCTGGGGTAACCAGGTGTCCAGCCTTACTTCTGGTCTGCCCATCAAGGATGCTATTAGCCACCGTATCGGTGCGAAAGCGGTTGTAGCCGTACCGGTGTCGTGAGCATACGGCGGCCGCAGGCCGCCGTTTCACGCCGAGCGCGGCCGTGGCCGCGACTCGGCGGTCGTTTTTAGCGTAGATTTTTGCAAGCGGGGGTTCCCACAGCGCCGTAGGCGCGAGGAAACCCCCGCAGTAAAAAGGTACTATTCAACCAGCCGCTCTATCTCTGTCACCAGTATGTCACTTGCGCCCACGTCTTTGAGCGAGCTAATCGTCTCGAAGACGGCGCGCTCCTCGACGACGGCGTGAACGGCGAGCTGCTCGGAGCCGGCGATGTCCATCACCGTGGGGCCGCCCATGCCCGGAAGCACGTCCTCCACGTCGTCGAGGGCGTCCTCGGGGGCGTTCATCATCAGATAGCGTTTGTCTTCGGCGGCGAGGACGGAGCCGAGCGCGGTGTCGACCTGCTGGACCTTTTCGTCATCAGCGGTGTCTTCGCGGGCGAACAGGCGGACAGAGCTTTCGAGGACTTCGTCGACGACGGCCAGCCGGTTCATCCGGAGTGTGGTCCCGGTCGAGGTGATGTCGACGATGCCGTCGGCGATGTCGACGTGAGGGGTCAGTTCCGTCGCGCCGGACACCTCGGTCACGTCCACGTCGACGTCGACCTGGTCGAAGTACCGCCGGGTGATTCTGGGGAACTCCGTGGCGATGCGGCCGCCCTCGAAGTCGTACACGGTCTCGATGTCGCTGTCCTCCGGCGCGGCGAGGACGAGGCGACAGCGGCCGAACTCCAGGTCGCGGAGTTCCACGAGGTCGTCGGTGTCGGACTCCCGGACCTGGTCGAGGCCGGTGATACCTACGTCGGCAGCGCCGTCCGCGACGTATTCGGGAATATCGGCGGCACGGGCGTACAGAACGGTCACGTCCGGGTCGACGGTGTCGGCGTGCAGTTGGCGGTCGGCCCCGTCGACCAGGTGGAGGCCGGCCCGTTCGAGCAGTTCCTCGCTTGGTTCGTGCAGGCGGCCCTTGTTGGGGACGGCGATTCGCATACGCCTACTGGCAGGCCGCGGGGCAACTGTCTTTCCCCTTGGACTGACCGGCTGTGGACGGAGCCGTTACAGGCGGTCCCGGCGTGGGAGGACGACGAAGGTAGCCGCAGCCAGGAGCGTCAGACCGGCGAGACCGTAGAACGCGACCGAAAACAGGTTCTGGTCGGCGAGCAGGCCGACAGCGGTCGAGCCCAGCGAACTAATCCCGAAAAAGCCGGTCCGGAGCAGGCCCCAGCCGGTGCCTTCGGCGGCGTCAGGCAGCGTATCGACGATGTAGGCGTTTGCCAGTGGGCCGACGCTCATCCGAACCCCGATGACACCGGAGACGATGGCCAGCGGCACGACGCCGTGGACGGACGGAATGAGTACGAGCGGAACGGTACTGACGAGCGCGACACCGGTCAGGACACTGGGCGTTCCGTACCGGTCGGCGAGCCGGCCGGTGACGGTCTGTGAGAGCGCGCCACCGACGAACAGCACCGAGAGGAGCGCCCCGGCGGTCCCCTGTGAGAGGTCCCGGACCGTAACCAGATACGTGGTGAGAAACGCTGTCACGGCCTGGAACGCGAACAGCATCAGTGTCTTGCCGGAGACCGACAGCACGAGCCGGCGGTTGCGAAAGCCGACGAGGACCGTTCGGAGGTCCCGTCGGAGGCTCCGTTCGGACTCGACGGTCGGACGGTCCGAGACCGAGAGCCAGAGCGCGCCGGCGACAAGCATGAACAGGGGGGCGGCGCTGGCAAGCGCCAGCCGCCAGCCGTACCGGGTCGTGACGAACGCGGCGACGGCGGGCAGTGCGGCCGCTCCGAGAGAGCCGGCGGCCATCACGACACCGAAGGCGGTCCCCTCGCGGGCGTCGAACGTCCGCGAGAGGGCGGTCCCGCGGGTGGGGCCGTACAGTCCCGTCCCGAGCCCGAACGCGCCCGTCGCGATGAGGAACAGCGAGAACACCGGCGCGAAAAAGTAGCCCAGCAACCCGACGCCGGACAGCAACGCCGCGGCCACCAACAGCGTCCGCTCCCCGATCCGGTCGATCAGAACTCCGGCCGGAAACTGTACCGCCGCGTACGTGAGCCAGAGCACCGTGACCGCGAGCCCCGCCTGTGTGTTCGAGATGACGAACTCCTCGCGTATCGTCGGCAGAACCGCAGGCACGACGAACCGCATCCCGAGGACGAGGAACCAGCCGGCAGCGACGGCAAGCAGCATTCGGACCGGGCTTCCGTGCCGCATCGCGCTGACCCGCTGTCGGATGCGCTCTGCCGTCGCCATGCTCTTGGCCTTCCGAACGCGCCGGAGGGGAAAGACCCCTACGGAACAGGCACCGTCTCGGCGGTCAGCCTGTTCCAGGGATGTGGCAACACGACACACAGCGGCGCTGTGGACCCGGCGAACTAAGACCCGCGGTTGCGAAGCCACCGCCATGAGTGAACTCCTCGTCACCGGCGGGCAGGTCCTCCGGCCGGACCTGACCGTCGAGCGTGCGGACGTACTGGTTTCACAGGACAGCGGCGATATCGTGGCGGTCGACGAACCGGGCACACTGGACGGCGACGACGAACTCGACGCCAGCGACGGCCTGGTCATTCCCGGGCTGGTCAACGCCCACACCCACGTCGCCATGACGCTGCTGCGCGGCCTCGCGGACGACAAGCCTCTCGACGCCTGGCTGCAGGAAGACGTCTGGCCCGTCGAGGCGGAACTGACCGCCGAGGACATCCGCGCCGGCGCGGAACTCGGGCTGGTCGAGATGATCCGGTCGGGGACGACAGCACTATCGGACATGTACTTCGAGGTCGAGGAAATCGCGGACGCAGTCGACCAGGCCGGGATGCGGGCCGTTCTGGGCTTTACCGCAGTCACCGTCGGCAAGGACGACGAGGCCGCGCGATCTGACCTCCAGGAGAGCCTCGACGTGGCTCGGAAACTCGACGGGGCGGCCGATGGCCGGATTCGGACGACGTTCCAACCGCACTCGCTGACGACCGTCGGCGAGGAGTATCTGCGCGAGTACGTCCCGAAGGCCCTCGACGACGACCGTTCGATTCACCTGCACGCCAACGAGACGCGCGACGAGGTGACACCCATCGTCGACGAGCACAAACAGCGCCCGCTCGCCTACGCCGACGACATCGGCCTGCTGGACGGCGACACCTACGTGGCCCACGGCGTCCACGTCGACGACAGCGAGATCGACCTGCTGGCCGAGACCGGCACCGGCGTCGCCCACTGCCCGGCCTCGAACATGAAGCTCGCCAGCGGGATGGCTCCGGTACAGGACCTACTGGACGCCGGCGTCACCGTCGGCATCGGAACCGACGGCGCGGCCTCGAACAACGACCTCGACATGTTCGACGAGATGCGCGATGCGGCGATGATAGGTAAACTCGCGGCCGACGACGCCAGCGCGGTCGACGCTGGCACTGTCGTCGAAATGGCGACCGAAAACGGCGCTGCCCTGCTGGGCTTCGACAGCGGCCGCATCGAAGTCGGCGCGAACGCCGACCTGGCCGTCATCGACCTCGACGCCCCGCATCTGACGCCGGCCCACGACCTCGTCTCGCATCTGGCCTACGCCGTCCACGGGAGCGACGTTCGCCACACGGTCTGTGACGGCGAAGTGCTCATGCGCGACCGCACTGTCGAGGTGTTCGACGAGCAGGCCGTCCGGGAACGAGCGAGCGACCACGCGTCCGCGCTGGTCGAACGAGCCGGTGACTGAGTTGGTCTGATTAAACGCTGAGAACGGGTTTTAAACGGTATAAATATATTTCAGGCGGTGTTGTCGATGCTGCGAACGGCGTGAACGAGTTGAACGGGAGGGGGTGTTTATCGCTCTCTCGGCGAACGTATCGGGTACGATGCGCACCAAACTCTTCGCACTGTACGCCGCTGTCGGACTGGCCCTGCTGGCCGTCGGTCCGGGTCTGGCGGCCGCTGCGGACTCGGCCGGCAACACCGGCGCGGGGAACACCCTCGCGGTCGGTGTCTCACAGGCTGACGCCGGCAGCGCGACGGTATCGGTCACACAGAACGAGACGGGCGTCGAGAACGCCTCTGTCGCCGTGGAGTCGGCTGATAACGCTTCCTACGCCGGAACTGGCAACTACACGACCGACAGTGACGGGACGGTCGGACTGCCAGCGCCCGAGCAGAACGTCACGGTCGACGTGACCGCGACGGCCGACAACCACACCGCGACGACGACGGCGGACCTGACCGTCGTGCCCGAGAACGTCACCGAATTCGACACCTTCGGACTCGAAGTGTCGGCCTACGTGAGCGACCTGTTGAGCGACGAGAACCGGACCGGCGGCATCGGCCCGGCCGTCGCCAGCTTCGTGACCGCGAACAACCCCGGCAACGCGCCGGACCACGCCGGCCCGCCCGCACACGTCACCGGTGCAAACGAGTCCGACGACAACGAGACCCACCCGAGTGAGCGACAGGGTCCGCCGGCGGACATCTTCGGTGACGACGAGAACGAGACCGAAAACGAGACGGACGACCGACGCGGCCCGCCCGAGGACGCCGGACCGCCCGAGGTCCGCGGCCCGGACAGCGATGACGACGAGAACGAAACTGAGAACGAAACCGAGGACGACCGCCGTGGCCCTCCGGAAGACGCCGGGCCGCCCGAGGACCGCGATGACGACGACACGGAGAACGAAACCGAAGACGACGAGAACGAAACCGAAGCACCGGACGACGAGACTGAGGAGCCAGACGACGCTGACGAGGACGACGATGACGGCGGCAACGGCAACAACGGCGGCAATGGTGGCCCACCGGACGACGCCGGCCCGCCGGACGAGCGCGGTAACTGAGCGGCTTCGGTAGCGTTTTAGGAACTCTCTCCCTCTGTCGTGACATGACGACGCCTATTTCCGAGCGACTTGACGACCTCGACGAGGCTCGCGATTCCGGCCGCCGAAAGATGGACTGGGCCATCCAGCACATGCCCATCTGCGGCGTGCTCCGCGAGCAGTTCGAGGCCGACCAGCCCTTCGACGGCGAGCGAATCGGCATGGCGATGCACGTCGAAGCCAAGACCGCCGTCCTCGCGGAAATCCTCGCAATCGGTGGCGCGGAAGTCGCCATCACCGGCTGTAACCCGCTTTCGACGCACGACGACGTAAGCGCCGCACTGGACGCCGTCGACGGTATCACCTCCTACGCCGAGCGCGGCGTCGACGACGAGGAGTACTACGCGGCTATCGAGGCCGTCATCGACCACGAGCCGACCATCACTGTCGACGACGGAATGGACCTCGTCGCGGCTATCCACGAGGACTACCCGGAACTCATCGACACCATCGTCGGTGGTGCAGAGGAGACGACCACCGGCGTCCACCGACTGCGCGCGATGGACGAGGACGGCGAACTCGACTACCCCGTGTTCGCGGTCAACGACACGCCGATGAAGCGCCTGTTCGACAACGTTCACGGTACCGGCGAGTCCTCGCTGGCCTCCATCGCCATGACGACGAACCTCTCGTGGGCCGGCAAGACCGTCGTCGTCTCCGGCTACGGCGACTGTGGCAAGGGTGTTGCGATGAAAGCCAGCGGCCAGAACGCCGACGTGATTGTCACCGAGGTCGAGCCCCGCCGCGCGCTCGAAGCCCACATGGAGGGCTACGAAGTGAAGCCGATGGCCGAAGCCGCCGCCGAGGGTGACGTGTTCATCACGACCACCGGCAACCGTGACGTCATCGTCGAGGAGCACTTCGAGGCGATGCAGGACGGCGTCCTGCTCGCCAACGCCGGCCACTTCGACGTGGAGGTCGACCTCGACGCGCTGTCGGACCTCGCCGCAGACACCTACGAGGCCCGCGACGGCGTCCAGACCTACGAGATGGCCGACGGCCGCCGCCTGAACGTGCTGGCCGAGGGCCGGCTGGTCAATCTCGCGACCCCCATCGCACTGGGCCATCCCGTCGAGGTGATGGACCAGAGTTTCGGCGTGCAGGCCGTCTGTGTCCGCGAACTGGTCGAGAACGGCGACGACTACGAGGCCGGTGTCCACGCCGTCCCGGACCGACTCGACAAGGAGGTCGCGGAAATCAAGCTCGACGCTGAGGGCGTCGACTTCGACTCGCTGACTGACACCCAGGTCGAGTATATGGATTCCTGGCAGCACGGGACGTAGGTTCTCGCGCCAAGCGCGAGAACCGAACAGTCGAACGGGGAGCGATGCGACCCGTGAGACGTAGGGCGGGGCGCGACCGTAAGGAGCGGCCCGCCGGAACGCGCAGCGGGGAACGCAGCGACCCGCGAGACATAGCGAGGCCGACCAGCGGGAGGCCTCGAATACCCGTGCGGGGAGCGATGCGACCCGTGAGACGTAGGACGCTCCGAACGAAGCGAAGACCGCCTTTCAGTCGAGCGGCGGCATTCCTCCCAGAGCGCCGACCACTGGCGACTTTTTTCGAGCCGCGCTACGACTCCCATATCCAGTTCCGACACTGGCCGCCGCCACGATGATTACGGTCGGCGCTGACATCCGCATATGGCTGTTCACGAGACCGTCCAGGTCGAGAACGCGACGCTGGGCAACGTCGAGATTCGGGAATACGTGACGATCCACGACGCCGACATCGGTGACGGCGTCCAGATTTACGAGGGGGCATCAATCAAGAAGGCGACCATCCACGGACCGACCGATATCAACGCGAACGCCTACGTCGAGAACGCGACGCTTGGCGAGTCCGTCCAGGTCGGGCCCAACGCCTCCATCGTCGGCGTAACCCACGACCTCACCGACGCGGGCATGGAGTTTCAGAACGACACGTTCGACGAGATAACCATCGAGAACGGGGCTTTCGTCGGTGCTGGCGCGGTGGTTCTCCCGGGCGTCACGGTCGGCGAAAACGCCGTCGTCGGTGCCGGAACCACCGTCACCGAAGACGTCCCAGCCGAGACCGTGGTCCGGAGCGCCACGGAGACGGTACAGCGCTCCCTCTGATACTGTTGGCTGTAACTATTTTAAGATATTCGCCACCCCGGGTGGCGAAATTCTTTACAGACTTACAGCCGACAGTATGAGCGTTGGCACAGCATCCCGGTTTCAACGTCCCAGCGGACCGTCCCGGGAGATGGACAGCAAAACCACGCTGCGGCAGTGGCATGACCGGAAATGATATTTCGGCATTGTTCCGACCGAATCGGGGTTTGCGGTCCGGTTCCGGACACAGGCTACGATACTCAGACGATTTCTCGCCAGCGGACCGCCCACCGTGACTGATTGAACGAGCGGACGTTACGTCGCTGTCCCGTCGTCCTCGGCCGGTGATTCGGCGTCCGATGCTGCGTCGGTCGCGGTGGCCGGCTCGTCGTCCTCGGTCGCCAGCGAGTTGCCCAGCCAGCCGCCGTGCAGGAAGCAGACGGTCGCAGCTAGCGTCGAGACGACGTTCGAGGCGGCGATGCCGTACCACGCGCCGACTGCGCCGAGGCCGACGACGGTGATGAGGACCCCTGCCAGCGCGGCGCGGAAGCCCCACAGCGTCGTCAGGCCCAGAATCATGGAGAGCCGGGTCGCGCCAGCGCCGTGGAACGCGCCGTTCATCATGTGGAAGCCGGCCATCACGGCGTAGGTGGGCGCGACGATGTGAATGAACGTCACTACGTGGTCGGCCACGGGACCGCTGCTCGTGCCGGCAAACAGGCCGACGATGGGGCGGGCATACAGCGTCGCGACGACGCTGACGACCAGGAACGCCGCCACGAGGATGGCGCTGGCGTGGTAGACGACCCGCTTGGCGCGGTCACGCCGGCCAGCGCCGAGGTTCTGGCCGACGACGGTTTCGACGGCCATGCTCATGCCGACCATCGGGAGCCAGACGATGGTGGTAAAGCGGCTCCCGACGCCGTAGGCAGCAACGGCGTTGTCGCCGACGAGCGCGATCAGTACGGTCATCAGTGTGACCGACAGGGCCTGCGTGCTCTGCTCGACGCTGACCGGCGCGCCGATGCGGACGATCTTCCGCACGGGTGCCATCTGTGGTCGCAGTGCCGACAGCGACGGCGTGATGCCGACCCGACCGCTGAACAGGAGCCAGAAGCCCGCCACCGCGGCGAGCCCGCGGGAGCCAACCGTCGCAATCGCCGCCCCGGCGACGCCCATTCCCTCGAAGCCGGTGTGGGCGTAGAGCCACGCCGCCAGCGGTTCCAGACCGAGCCAGCCGAACAGGGGGTTGTCGGTGAACCCGAGGATAAACACCGGGTCGATGACGACATTGAGGGCCACGCTGCCGGTCATCAGGTACATCGGCGTCTTCGTGTCGCCCCAGCCACGCAGCAGCGCCTGGAAGACGAAGAAGCCGAACATGAACCACAGGCCGAGGAAGACGATGCGGGTGTACGACACCGCCATGGTGTGCACGGCACTCCCGGGCTGGCTGCCCAGCAGCGAGAGGAGCGTCGGTGTCAGCAGATAGCCGGCTATCGAGAGGGCGAGCGACAGCAGGGTCACGAAGCCCAGCGTCTGTCCGGCGACGAAGTTCACGCGGCCTTCGTTCTCTGCGCCGGTGTTCTGCGAGACGAGGATGGTCCCCGCTGCGGTCATGCCCCCGCCGACGCTGATGAGCAGGAACACGACGGGCCAGGAGTACGACAGCGCGGCCATCGCGTCGGTGCCCAGCCGGAGGACCCAGAACGTGTCCGTGAGGTTGTACACCGTCTGCAGGAGCTGGGTCGCCACCAGCGGCGCGGCAAGCGTCAGGAGGGGCCACAGCAGCGCGCCCTCGGTGAACCGCTCGGACTGGGCGGCGGCGTCACTCATCGCGCAGGCACCTCCACACTGGGACCATACCGACACGGTCGCTCCCCGTGGCGTAAATGCTATCGCTGGTTTGACAGAAACTCACATGCCCGTAGCAGGCAGGGCTCTCGCTTCACACAGATACAGAACCGCTCGCTCCGCTGGTGTCGCCGATAGACCGTCGCCCAGCCCTACTCGGTTACGTCGACGAAGACCGTCGACTGAATCCACGCGGACGGGTTTTCGGGGTCGCCGATGTGGGCGACCGTGTCCACGCCGACGTCGTACTCTTCGAATGTCGCTCTGATGCTCTCTTGTGAATCAGTATCGTGCTCGTGCGTCATCGATGTGCTCCGTGTCTCGTCTGACAGTTCCCTCGTCGGGCATGACTGCACTGGTCCGGTTCCCCGACCGAACCGTGTGCAGTCGCCGACCCGCGTCCTTACCACATCTTATCACTGGAGAGTGGCGGGCATCCGTTTGTCTACTAGCTGTATTCACCCGTCGCCGGCCTGGGACTATATGTATAGCCTCGCGATATCGCCGCACTGACTCTCGAACCGGCTGTCGGGAATCCGACACCGACCGTCCCGGTGACGGCAATTTTATTCGCTCCCATCCGAAAGGTGGTGGCAATGGAACCGCTCCACGCACGCTACCCGTTTCTGGCGCGGTCGCGGGAGGCCGTCGAAGCCGCGGCGGTGGACTTGGGCGAAATCGTCGCCACGGACGAGACGGTCACGGCGCGCGCGCTGGAGCGGGTCGAATCGGCAATCACGGACGGTACTGTCGGGGAGCCACACCGGCGGACACGCGTCGAACTGTTGTCGTACCCGGTGGCCCGCGTGCTGGTGTCGCTCGTCGACGTCCACATCTGCACCCGGAAGTACGCGCAGGCGGAAGCCGAGGCGGCCTACGACCGGTTTACCGAGGAGTTCGAAACGACGACGGAGTTGAAATCGACTCAGCGCGAGACGCTGGACCGCACGGAACTCCTCGCGGAGTTCGACCTCGCAAGTGCCGTCAGCGACACTGGTGACGGCTACCGCATCGAGGTCGGCGCGTATCTCGACCTGGCGGCCGACCAGCGGGGCGATTCCTGGCGGCTGGTCAATCGGCCACTGGCCGACGGCGAGGTCAGGGTCACCGCCGAGGAACTGAACGTCCTGCTGAAGCAGGCAATACGTCACCGAGTCACCGACGGCTTGCCGTTCGACGTGCCTGACGCTATCGCGGACGAACTGACCGAGGAAGTCGACCGCCTCGAAGAAGTCCTCTCGGAACTGGAACTCACCCGCGAGATCGACACTGTCGTCCCCGAGCTGTTCCCGCCCTGTATGAAGTCCCTGCTCGACCAGGTGCAGAAGGGTGAGCATCTCGAACACCACTCCCGGTTTGCCATCGCGACCTTCCTCATCGGCATCGGGATGACGACGGACGAAATCGTCGACCTGTTCCAGGTCAACCCCGGCTTTGGCGAGGAGGCGACCCGGTATCAGGTCGACCACATCCGCGGGGATACCAGCCCGACGGAGTACTCGACGCCGGCGTGTTCGACCATGCAGTCCTACGGCGACTGTGTCAACATGGACGACCTCTGTGAGACGATTTCCCACCCGATGGGCTACTACGAGCAGAAGATAGACGACACCGACGAGGAGGAACTGGTCGACTGGCGCGAGGACGGGGACGACGAAGAGGCCGACGCCTAGAACTGCTGGCGTTCGAGCCAGAGGCCGGCAGCGGTCATAAACACGACGAAGAGGCCGATTGCGCCGATAAGCGCGTAGCCGCCCGTCGCCTCTACGCTTGACCCGTCCAGATACATCTGTGAGGCGGTGATAGTTGCGCCGACGAACAGCACGACGGCGACCGCCGAGATGACGATTTGCAGGAGCGTCTCCCGCTCGATATCCATGCTCTGCGGTTTCACAGGGCCGGCAAAAAGGGTATCGAAGCGCCGGAGCCCGACCGCCGAGCCATTTAGGGCCGTGTAGCACCTACGTTTCAACTGGACGCATTGGAAAATACAGCCGCGTCCGTACCTATGACGTTCATCGAGCCAACAGCCGACCGGCAGCATACCGCACTTGCACCGGACCTCCGTTCCCTCCCGGACCGGGCCGCCCGCGCCTGGACCGAGCGCATGGCCGTGCGCCCGCGAGCGGGCAGTACGTACGCTGTGACGACGGAGAGCGAAAGCACGTACCTCGTCGACATCGGACAGCACGCCTGTACCTGCCCCGACAACCGCATCCGCGGCGAGCACTGCAAACACCTCCGGCGCGTCGCCATCGAAATCACCGCCAAGCGGGTCGCACCGCCCGGCAAGGAACGGGCGACCTGCGACGCCTGTGGCACTGTCACCTTTGTCGCCCCGGACGAACAGACGCCGCACCTCTGTGGGCACTGCCGATTGGAGACCGGCGACATCGTGCGGGACCGCGAGACGGGCGACAGACTCGTCGTTACGGCTGTCACCGATACGCCGGCCGACGACTGGGCAATCGAGGCGACAGACGAGACAGTTGCAGACTACGACACCAACGACGGCTATCCGCCCGACGACCTCGTGGTGCTGGCGACGTATCTCTCCGACGCCGTCAGCGCGACCGACCCGCGAGAGTACGCCTTTCCCCTGTCGCGACTTCGCCGCGTCGAGGACGCCGAACTCGTCGGCGGTGGGACCCAGTAACCAACGGCCTGCGACCCGCTATTCTAGCATCGCCGCGGCTTCTTCCTTGTCGAGGTCACCGCGCTCGAAGGCCGACAGCACGTCCAGCACGCTCTGGTCGGGGCCGTCGTCGCCCACCTCGTCCAGCGTGACCTTCTCGGAGTTACCCACGAACTCATCGAAGTCAGTTCCGTCGGAGAGTGCCTTCTCCTTCTTGACGCGGTAGTTGCCGCCGTCGGTCGTGTGGAGGTCCGCCGGGTGGAAGAAGTACCAGTCCTCGCGGTCGAACCGGACACCGATACGCGGCTTCGCGCCGAAGTTCCGGGCGAAAAACAGTAGCGCCTCGACCTCCTTACCGGTGAGATAGATGGGGTCGCCGGCGCTGGATTTCGCCTCGATAGCGTAGAACGTCTCGCCGTCGCCCGAGAGCACGTCCGGCAGTTCCCGCTCGGTCGCGCTGCCGCTGGCCGGCGCGCGCATCACCGCAAAGCCCGCCTCGTCGAGTGCGTTGACCAGTTCGCGCTCGCGGCGGTCGCCCTTCGCGTTCGAGTTTGCCATTATCAGGACGTGGAGCGACGGGGGTAAAACCGTTCAGATACGGCCAGACCGTTCATTCCGTTCAGAGAGGTACAGTTCTATTTGACCTATCGCGGGGCATATACGCGCCAGTCCCATCCCACGCTATGGAATGAATACGTTCGCAACAGCAGCGATAGAATCGACAGCGACGACAGCGCAGACGGGACGTGGCCGATGAGACGACGACGGTTCATCGCCACGGGCGCGGGCGTCGGGGTCGGTCTTCTCGCCGGCTGTTCCGGGTCGAGCGACTCCGGCGGGTCTGACGGGACCAGCGGTGACGGAACCAGTGACGGCGGCTCCACCGACGAGGACGCGATGACGGACGACGGTGGAACTGTCGGGACGTTCCGGCTGCTGATCAGCGACCAGCCCGCGGCTATCGACGACTTCGACTCGCTCGACGTGTCGTTCTCCAGGGCTCGTATCTTCCGGGCGAAAGACGACGAGGCGACGGAGGAAAGCGCAGACGCGACCGAGACTGACGCGACGGAAACGGCGACGGCCGAGGCAACTGAAACGGCCACGGCCGACTCAACTGAGACGGAGACGGCCGCGTCGACCGAGACAGAAACGGTAGATGACGCCGAGGACGAGGCCGAAGACGGCGAGGACACGGATGAGGAAGCTGACGAGAGTGAGGGCGGCTTCGTCGTCCGCGAACTCGACGGCGTGACCGTCGACCTCACCGAGGTCGTCGGGGACAAGGCCATCGGCGTCCTCGACGGCGAACTCGAAGCGGGCCGCTACAACAAGATCGAACTGTACGCCGAATCCGTCGACGGGGTCGTCGACGGCGCGTCGGTCGATGTGAAGATCCCGAGCGAGAAGCTCCAGCTCACCAAGCCGTTCGAAGTCGTCGCCGGCGAATCGGTCGACTTCGTCTTCGACATCAACGTCGTCAAGAAGGGCAACGGCGGCTACAACCTCCTGCCGGTCATCTCGGAGAGCGGCGTCGCTGGCAAGGATGTCGAAGTCGAGGAAGTCGGCGAAGGTGCAGATGCCGACGACAATGACGATGACGACGAGGAGACCGAAGTCGAGACGACGGAGATCGACGAGACAGACCGCGACTCGATGACGGAGTCGGACCGGAGCGGCAACGAAACGACGGCCGCCGAGTAACGCTCAGCTACGCTTAGTCTTCGATTCGGGACTCCAGTTCCTGAATGACCTCGTCGGTCGTGCCGCCGTCGCCACGAACCGCCTGCGTGTAGCGCTTGTACTCCTGTGGGGACACCTGCACAGTCTTGGTTTCGCCTTTGTGCGAAATTTCCAGTTTCACGGTGCCGTGTGGGTTGTTCCGACGCCGGAAGCTCGCCATCGCGGTAAAGACGAACCAGAACGCCACACACGTCCCGATGAAGTACGCCATCGTCGTTTCGAACGCCAGCGTCTGCTCGCCGACCGTCCAGTTGTAGGGATATGCTACCTGAAACAGCCCGACGCCGACTAGACAGAGGAATGCGCCGACGGTGACACCGCTCTGTTCCCGGCGGCTCGAGGGGAGCACGGCGACGACGCTCAGGAACATTGCGGGGATTCCCAGCCCACCCAGCGTCCCGCCGAGTTTCTCGGCAGCGTGGGGTTCGGTTGCGCCGACGACTGCCGACAGCGGCGTCGTCACCAGAAGTATCGCCACGACCACCGCCAGCGCGCCGACGAACCCCAGGGTCGCACCGGCAACGACGCGGCGGGGATCGCGTCCCTCCCAGCGCCGGTCGTTGTACGCGTCCCCGAGGTTCTCCATACCGGCCCGTTGGCACCCGACCCACAAAACGGTACGTCAGACGCGTGTGCGACGCTGTACGGCGGCCAGCGCGCCGTCGCCAGCAGCTGTCAACGTACCGAGATGGTCGCTGTCGACGAGGGCGAGCGAGGCGTCCGGAAGCCGCTGGGCGAGGGCTTTCCCAGTCGACGGGGCGACGTTGGCGTCGTCTCGCCCCTGAAACACGGTGACCGGCACCGAAATGTCTTCGAGGGCAAACGGCCACGGCTGCGAGAGGAGTCGCTGCTCGCGGATGATTCCGCTCGGACCGCGTGCCATCGAAGTGAGCATATCCGCACGGACGATCCGGGCCACCTCGTCGGCTGTCAGGGCATCCGTTTCAGGCGTCTCCTCGGCGACGAACCCGACGGCGTAGGACGGGTCCCGGCGGAGGGCGAACCATCGTTGCAGGCGAAAGAGCCGGCCGAGCGCCCACGGTGCGTGGCGGGACAGCGCCCCCACGAACTGCTGGACGCGCCCCGTCGCGCCGATCGACGGGGGGCCGCTGCTGCCGATGAGGGCAATCCGCTCTATCTCGGGCAGTCGGTGACAGGCCAGCGCGAACGGGCCGCCGCCGGAGAAGCCGACGGCACCAGCCGCGTCAATGTCGAGATGGGACAGGAGATGTGCGGCGTCGTCCGGCCAGTCCTCGAGCGTGACAGAAGCGTCTTCGGAGTTCCCGATGCCCGGCCGGTCCGGGGTGACGAGGCGGACGCCGCGCTCGCGGGCCGGTGCGGCGAGTAGCCGTGCGACGACGTGTGACCCGGGCGTCCCGTGACAGAAGAGGACCGGATAGCCGTCGGCGTCGCCGTACGTGGCGTAAGCCAGCCGCCGGCCGTCTGGCAGCGAGAGCGACCCCGTCTCGGAATTGTCCGGCAGCCAGTCGGTGGCCGGAATCGGCGGCGCGGACGCCATCCGTCGTTATTCGCTCTGGATGCGCGGCGCGAGCATGTAGGTGACCCGGCCCTGCCCCTCTGCGAAGCTGAAGTGCATCTTGACCGGGAACTCCTCGCCGAGTTCCATCTCGACCTCGGCGTCTTTCGGGATGGCCTTGTTCATGTTCTTCAGGTAATCCAGCGAGAACAGCGAGTGGGCGTCCCCGGGGGTGAGGTCGATGAGGTCGTCGCGGGTGAGTTCGAGGTGGACGTCGTCGGTGTCGCCCTCGGCGTCGACGTAGAACAGTTCCTCTGTCGCGTCGACACCCAGCGCGATGTGGTCGCTGACCATGTCCGCGGCGGTCACCGAGCGGTCGATGTCTTTCCCCTCGATGACGATGTTCGCCGAGAGGTCCAGGTCCGGGAGGTCTGGCTCCTGGCGGATGGAGTCGGGGTCGATCAGCGCGAGGGTGTATTCGAGGCCGTCGATAGAGATGTGGAGCTTTCGGGTCTCCTCGTCCAGGTCGAGGTGGACGAGCTGGCCGGCGTCGGCCATGCCGGCGATGTCTTCGAGCCGGGAGAGATTGACGCCGATGAGCCCACCGTCAGTCTCGTAGGACTCGAACGCCGCCGCGTCGAGCCGCAGGTCGACCATTCCAACGTTTGCCGGGTCGACTGCCCGGATTTCCAGCCCGTCTTCTTCGAGGTGGATCTTGCACTCGTCCACCAGCACGCTCACAGAGTCGAGAGTCGCCTGGAGCGTGTCTGCGCTCACGATGGCGTTGAACATCTTGAACCGGACTATGCCCCCATCCATTAAAAAGTCCCTCATTGAAACCGCGTGCGCGCGAGCGACCGCGGACGGGGCCGCGGTTACGAGCGATACCGGCTATCGAGTAATCGGGCCGAACGTGAAGCGGCAGTGCGGAGCGTTCCTCCGGCGAAGCGGTCAGACCTCCGGTTCGAACACGTCGGGGTTTGCCGCCCCTTCACGGTTGATGACGGCCATCATGCCCTTGCGGGCGACTCGCGAGAGCGCGTGATCGACCAGTTTGATGGGGCCGGGCACCTCGGCGTGGAGGGTCGCGATGGCACAGGACCCCGGCTTGACCGGCGTGGTCTGGACGAACTTGTTCGGCGGCCCGGCGATAGAGCCCTGTTGCCAGACCTCGTCCCAGACGGAGCCGATGGGGTGGAAACTGGAGTCGAGGTTCGGGCCGCCGGTCACGAAGTACACGCGAGCGGTGTCGCCGACCGACATACTCGGCGAGCCGTATCGGTCCGGCGTGATGGCGTACTTCTCGCCGTTCATCAGGACGTACGTCGGCTCTTCGGCCGCCATCGCCTCCATGTCGAAGTCGTGGTGCCCCTTCTCGCCGGTGTCGCCGGTGGTGTACAGCTCGTGCTGGCCGAAGTAGAGCTCGTGGTCGACTTCGGGGAGCCCGTCTTTCGGCTCGACGAGTATCATCCCGAACATCCCCGAGGAGATGTGCATATCGAGGTTCGGGACGGCGCAGTGGTAGATGAACGCGCCGGGGTAAGTGGCCTTGAACCGGAACGTCTTGGTCTGGCCCGGCGTGACCATTGACGCTTCGGCACCGCCACCGGGGCCGCGGACGGCGTGGAGGTCGATGTTGTGTGGCATCGAGTTCCCCTCCTCGTTCGTGATGGTGAGTTCGACGGTGTCACCCCGGCGGACCCGGATCATCGGGCCGGGGATCTGGTCGCCGAAGGTCATGTACGTGTAGGTGACGCCGGGCTCGATCTCTGCGACCTGCTCTTTGGTGGTCATCTCGACCGACACGGTCTTTGGCTCCGACCGGTCGATGGGGTCCGGGATCGCGGTCGGGTCCGCGGCGATACGGTCGACGTCAGTCTGTTGTGCGGCGTTCATAGCTGGCTCCTGTGGGGTCGTTTCCGCTTCGGTCGATTGCTTTTTTGCGCCCGGTGCGCTGGCACAGCCCGCAAGCGCGGCCGTGCCGACGCCCAGGGCTTTTAACACCCGCCTCCGCGTCGTCGTCGGAATGGTTGACATTGGGAGGTCACTTCCTACAGATAGGACTCAGCGCGTGACCTGTATATATGGAGACGGCAAATCTCAGCCGCTGAGACGTGTTCTTGCTCGGTAAGAACAGTACTGAACGTGTTCGGCTTGATGGTAAAGCACGTAGTCACGTCCTTGGCGCTTGCCCTGATTGTCGGTGCGGCGATCGACTGGCGACTGTCGTGCCGTGGCTCGGCCGGAAACTTCGAGTCGGCATCCATTTCAGCGCTGACCGCCTTCCCACTACTATGACTGCGATTTCGCCGCATTTCGGCGCTCAAAACGTGTCACAGCGCGGTGTGAGGTAACTATGTCGGGCAAAGACGACTACTACAACAGAGCGAAGCAGGAGGGGTACCGCGCGCGGTCGGCCTACAAGCTCCAGCAGCTAGACGACACGGCCGGCTTGCTGGGCGAGGGGCGGACCGTCGTCGACCTCGGGGCTGCCCCCGGCGGCTGGATGCAGGTCGCGGCCGAGCGCATCGGCGAGCGCGGGACGCTGGTCGGCGTCGACCGCCAGACCATCGACGAGCTGGAGGACCCCGAACCGACCGTCGAGTACGTCCGCGGCGACATGACCGAGGACAGTACGAAAGACGAGATCCGCGAGATCGTTGGCGAGGGAGACGGCAGCGGCGGCCCGGTCGACGTGGTCATCTCAGACATGGCCCCGAACATGACTGGCCAGTACGACCTCGACCACGCCCGGTCGGTCCACCTGGTCCGGCAGGCCTTCGAAGTGGCGACGGACCTGCTCGACGCGGGCGGGGACTTCTGTGCGAAGGTGTTCGACGGGCAGGACCTCGACGACCTCATCGCCGATATCGAACCGGAGTTCGAGTACGTCCGTGAGGTCCGTCCCGACGCCTCCCGTGACTCCTCCTCGGAGCTGTATCTGGTGGCGAAACACCGCCTGACCGGGCCGGTCCGCGAGGGTGACATCGTCGAAGTCACTATCGACGACATCGGCGAGGAGGGTGACGGTATCGCTAAAGTCGAGAATTTCACTGTGTTCGTCAGCGGCGTCGAAGCGGGTGAAACCGTCGAGGTCCGCATCGACGACGTGAAGCCCCGGTACGCGTTCGCCGAACCGGTCGAGTGAGCCGCTGGCAGTCGTTTTTCAGTCGGCCCGTGCCGGGGTCGGTGCGACGTCGTTTCGCCGGGCGAAGCCCACGACAGCGTAGACGAACGGCGTGTCGAGGACGGCGATAGCGAGCTTCAGCAAGTACTGGCCGACGATGAGCGCCAGTGCCTCGGCCGGCGGGACGCCCTGAAACAGGATGAAGCCGACGCCGACGAAGATGACCGTATCCAGTAGCTGGCTGGTGGCCGTCGAACCGATGTTACGGAGCCAGAGTTTCTCGCCGTCGGTTCGGTCCCGAAGCCAGTGGAAGACGAACACGTCCCAGTTCTGGCTCACGACGTAGGCCGACAGGCTGGCGACGACGATGGCCGTGCTGGCCCCCAGAACGTTCCGGAAGGCCGCGAGATCCACCGGCTGGGCCGCCTGCGGGAGCCCGGGGGCGAAGATGGTACTCCAGACCAGCGCCAGCAGGACGAAGTTCATGGCGAAGCCGACGTTGACGACGACCGTCGCGGCCCGCCGGCCGTACAGTTCGGCGTAGCAGTCGGAGGCGAAGAACGTCAGCGCGTACGCCAGCGCGGCCCCGGGCAGGACGAGCGTCGACCCGGCGAGCGGGAGCGAGAACGGCAGCGAGAACGCGAGCAGCTTCGAAGCGGTCACCTGTGAAGTGACCAGCGCCGTCACGAACAGCGCGACGAGGCCGACGCGCACCGCCTCCGACCGCTCACTGGTCATCGTCGAGTCGTCCCTGACGTTCATCGATGTCGTCAAGCACGTCGAGCGTTTTCCGCACCGAGGCCCGAATGGCTTCGCTTCGGTTGACGAACTTCCCGTCTTCGCCGACGTGCTTGTCGATGTCGTTCAGCAGTTCGGCCGGGACCTCCACGCTTATCTTGGGCATATCTGAGGAATATATCAGGGGTGAGCATATGTACTGTGGTTCGACGACCGTCTGTCTCTACGTAGACGGCATGCGCCGGGATGACTATCTGACTCGTTTTGTTTTGCAGTTACTGTTGTGGAATATACCCGCAGATTGAAGCGGCAAGCAACGCTCGGATGTCTACCGCTGGCGGTGGGGGCTCGTCGCTGTATTCGTGGTGATAGCGCTGCTACCGACCGCTACGAGTATCTTCGTACGTTCCATGACAGCGACGACGGCGTAATCATCGTCGAATACGATTCCAAGCGTCCGTGGCTGCGGTCAGTCAGCCGGTTCGCTGCGGCGGTTCGTCGTCCGCCGGCCGCCGAGCGTGTACACCCAGAGGATGCCGAGACCGAGCATATACGCCAGCGCGGTCGGAATGCCGACGATGAACATCGTGAAGATGCCGCTGGGCGAGAGAATCGCCGAGAGGGCGACGATGGCGATGACGACCTCCCGCCAGCGCTCGTACATCAGGTGGAACGGGATGATGCCGCCCTTGTGGAACAGGAACATCGTCACCGGGATCTCCGCCAGCAGGCCGATGCCGATGGTGAGGAAGAACACGAGCCAACCGAACTTGCTCACGCGGTAGGCGATGACCATGTTCGAGTTCAGCTGGTCGTAGGCGATCCAGGAGATGGTCATCGGGGCCACGTAGAGGAACCCGAGCAGGCTCCCGCCGATGAGCGCGGCGAACAGCGTCCCGCCCCAGATGCCCAGGATGTTGCGGTTGCCGATGACGAGGCCGCGCTCGCGCATCGCCGGCCACGCGAAGTACAGCACCACGGGGATGACAGAGACGGCCCCGAGTATCGTCGAGAACTTGACGATGAACACCAGGTGCTCGACGGGGTGGAGCGTGACGATGCTCACGTCGGCGGCCATCTCCGGCGGGAGTCGGCTGACGAACGTCCGCTGTATCGACCCGATGCCGCCCTGGTAGAGGAACAGGAACGCGGCGGCGAGCACTGCCCCGAAAATGCCCAGAATCACGAACGCCCGGGAGGCCAGCGCGCTGAGGATGAACTGGATGTCGTAGTAGTAGCCGCCGATCTCGTCTTCGGTGGTCTCGTCCTCGGTGAAGGCGTCGACCATGCCGGCGGTCGTCGAGGTGAACACGCCCGCCTCTTCCTCGTCCGCTTCGGTGGTCCCGTCCGCGCCGTCGCCACCTTCACCCTCCGAGTCGTCCTCGTGGGCCATGTCCCACCGGTCGAGGACGGCCTGGGCTTTCTCCTTGTTGTCGTCCGCGAGGGCGCCGTCGGCGTGGGCGAGCGCCTCGTCCTCGGTCATCTCCTCGAACACTTCCGGCGGCGCGACCTCGACGGCCGAGGCGTTGAGTTCGTCGATGTCGATGGCCGTCGGGTCGCCGACCTGACCGGGGCCGGCCTTCTCCGAGAGGGCGGTCAGGACGTGGTAGTAGAGGACGACGACAGCACCGATGACACCGAACACGGCGGCGAGAAGCAGTGCCGTGCTCTCGACGGGGAGTCCGAACAGCGCCGGCGGCTGGATGTCGCCGGTGATCCGTTCGGAGGGGAACACCTCGGCGAACCGCTGAATGTACTGAAAGGCCGGCGTCGCCAGGATGTAGTACACCACGCCGCCGCCCAGCACTGCACCGCCGAGAATCGTGTTCCAGTGCCCGCGGGCGACGGCACTGGTACTGACGAGGTCACCGGAGCGACGGACCAGCATCGCGAGCTTCGCCAGCGCGAGGCTGATACCGTAGAGGCCACACAGCGGCGCGGCCCACATAATCTGGGTGAAGGGGTCCGGCGGCGAGAACAGCGCGCCGAAGGCGAAAATGCCCATGATCGCGTAGCGCCACTTGTCCCGGAACGTCTCGTAGGGGACGATCTCGGTGTAGGAAAGCACCGTCATCACGAGGGGCAACTGGGCGGCGAGTCCGAAGGAGACGGCCAGCAGGAAGACGAACTGGAACCACTTGACGATGGAGTACTGCGGCGTGAAGCCGGCCTTGAACGCGTCCCCGGCGAGGAAGTTGAACATCAGCGGGAAGAACAGCTCGTAGGCGTAAGCCACGCCACCGAAAAACAGACCTAAGCTAATCGTGACGAACAGCGCGCCCTTCCAGGTCGGGATGTGTTCTGCCGGCCACCAGCCGCGCTGGCGGAGCCCGTCGCGGCCGAAATAGATCAACAGCGGCAGCGACATGAGAATCCCGATGACGGCCCCGATTTTCACCTGCAAGAGGATGACGTCGAACGGCGTGACCGCGACGATGCTCGTAGCCTCCTTGGTGGTGAGGTCCATCTGCGAGTACAGGAGATCCTGGCGGAGCGTGTCCCAGACGCCGTACTGCAGTCCCATGATCGTGCCGATCATCCCGATGACGAAGACGATGAACACCTTCTGGAGGTGCACCTGCGCCGAGCGGAGCATCGCGCCGAGCGTGGCGCGCCCGCTCTGGACCGTCTGGACGGTGTCTTCGTCGATAGCACTCGCCATCTTCTCTGTGCCTAGCCCAGTGGGCGTTATCAATTTATTCATCCCGGTGACAGCCACTGCTCGAAAAGAAAGTTTACAACACCCACCGTCTAAGCCCGGGACAGATGGAGGACGGTGACGCAGACGACGAGCGGCGCGGGTCCGAAGAGCCGCCACTACCGTCCGACGACGAATCCGACGAGTCGTCGATCCCCACCGACCCCGTGGCCGAGGCCGATGCCGATCGGGAGACGGACGAAGTAACGAGCCCCGGTCCCGCACCGGCCGGCGGCAATGAGGATACCGTTGGCTCTCACGCCACGCCGACTGAATCCGAATCCAGCGCCGGGCTGTTTGACCGGGACGCGTCGGACATTGCTGCCGCTGTCCCGGCAGATGTCCCGACCGACTGGGGCAAGTCGACGCCGTCACCGGCTGGTGGCAGTGCCACACCGACCCACGGCGGCGGGAACGCACCCACCTACGACCCGGATGAGGACATCGTCGACGAGGGCGCGCCCGACGACGAGGAGATGCCCCTCGCCGACCACGTCGAGGAGATGGCGATGCGGCTGTTCGTCGTCGTCGGCGTGATGGCCGTCGTCGCCGTCATCGCCCTGCCGTACTCCGACGAACTCATCAATTTCCTGTGGTACTCCTTCCTCGATGGCCCGGCAAGCCAATGCGGTCAGGTCGCGACGAATGCCGAGGGCAGTGTCGTCGAAGGGGCGGACTGTCCGAACGTGTACAACCCGCTTGCGCTGATTCTCGCGCGGCTGAAAGTGTCCTCGCTAGTCGGCTTTATCGCCGCCTTGCCGGTGTTCGTCTACCAGACGTACCTGTTCATGCGGCCGGGACTGTACCCCCGCGAGCGTCGCTACTACCTCGCGGCAGTCCCGACCAGTCTGGTCCTCGCAGCCGTCGGCGTCGGCTTCGCGTACTTCGCCGTGCTGCGGGCGATGTTCGACTACTTCATCACCTACTCCGACCGCGCGGCCGACCTGGCCTTCGGCCTGAGCGAGACGTTCAACCTCATCATCCTGATGCTCGGGCTGTTCGCGCTCATCTTCCAGATCCCGCTGTTCGTGATGCTCGCGGTGATGATGGGCGTGACGACGCGCCAGTGGCTTCAGGACCGGCGGCTGTACTTCTGGGGTGGCTTCGCCGCCGTGGCGTTCCTGTTCAGCCCGGACCCGACCGGGATGGCCCCGCTCATGGTCGCCGTGACGATGATCGGGCTGTTCGAGGGGACCCTGCTGCTCCTCCGCTGGACCGGCAGCACGTCGCCGGTCCCGACGGCGGACGACCTCGCCGCGCGCCGCCCCGCCGCGTGGCTGGTCTTCGGTATCGCCGGCTACGTGCTCAGCCCCGCGCCAGTACCGACGGGCTACTACGAGCAATTACCGGCCACGGTTACTGAGACGCTCGCAGCCGTTGGCCTCGGCAACGCCACACCGATGCTCGTCGGCGGTGGGATGATCGTCCTGTTCGAGGCGCTGGCGTACGTGAACAAGAACTACTACGGCTCGGTCAGGCTCTGGCGCGGGTTCCGGGCCGCCCGCCTGCCGGTGTGGGCCGTCGCCATCGTCGTCGGCTACCTCGGCAGCCCCGACCCGACGCTGTTCCGCCTCGTGAACCAGTTCAGCCTCCCGCGAAACGCCGCTATCGCCGTCGCCGCCGGCCTCATCCTCCTCTACGAGGGGACCATCGCCGTCGCGCGCTGGCGAAGCGGGGAGGCATAATATGGAGACGCTGCTCGTGGCCCGGCACGGCCAGACGACGTGGAACCGTGACGGGCGCATCCAGGGATGGGCACCGAGCAAACTGACCGACCAGGGACAGACGCAGGCCAGGGCGCTCGGCGCGTGGCTCGACGACCGCTACGACGTGGACCGCGTTTTCGCCTCGGACCTCCGGCGCACCCGCGAGACGGCCGCTGCGGTCGGGAACGGCTACGGCAGCCTGCCCGACCCCGAATTCGATACCGACTGGCGCGAGCGCGGCTTCGGAATCGTGCAGGGCCTGTACGCCGAGGAACTGCTCGGCGAGTACCCCGACCACGACCGGGACGCGAGCGTCATCTCGCTCGATGCGGCCCCGGAGGGCGGCGAGGGCATTCCGACCTTCCGCGGGCGGGTCGAGTCGGCGTGGGACCGAGCGATTACGACCACCGACACCGGCGAGACGACGCTGGTGGTCACCCACGGCGGCGTCATCAAAGTCCTGCTGGCGAAACTCACGGACAAAGATCCGGACGCGGCGCTGGCCAAGGACTCGCAGCCGAACTGCGCCGTCAACGAGATTCGGCTCGATGGGGACGGCCCTGAACTGGTCGGCGAAGAACTGACTGGCTGGCGGACGTTGCTTGACTGACTGCGTGGCGTCGCCGTTTCTCGGTGCTATCCCGACCAGAAGTATCATTCTGTGCTCCCACCGGTGAACCCTGAAGTACGAGCGACTGCGGGTGGTCGATACGCCGTGGCTCTGATTATCTTATTAACAGAAGATAGAGGGCAAAGAGTGCCAGTACTACTGCCCCGATAGCACTGTCAACGGCCGGTGTCACCGTAACGAATCGTCCTGGAACGAGTTTCGAGAGCACGTACGCAATAACAATCAATAGTGGTGCGACACGTTCTAACTTGGACTCGGCTTCCGTGTTTTCGGTCGATTGCGCGAGAACTACCGGAATGGCCAACAACGAGAAGACACCGAGTACGAGAAGCGCCGAATCGAGTACCAGATCAAATTCCATACATAGCGTGGGGTTCCTGCCGTGTTTCGAAGGCTGGCCGCGCAGATCACTGAACCTAGCCTCGACCGCGGTCCACTGCGGTCTATATTTGTACCGACTGTACCGTCACAGTTATGCTTTATCTTACACTTCCTATCACAACGAAAGCGCTACTTTGCGTGCCTGATCGTCCAGCGAAGAAGCGATGGCTGACGTGACGTACTGGTTTGAGAAGGTGACGCCGTCAGTCGACGGACGGGTAGTCGGCGTCGAAGACGTTACTGACCACATCCTCAGTCTCCGCTTCGGCTGGCTCCTCCGTTTCGGGGCTCACACTGCCGGTTTCGTATCCGTGGAGGTCCAGCGTTACGTGGTCGAAGCCGCAGTCCTCGATGTGGTCGCGGGCGGTGCGGACGAAGTCGGGGTCGAGCGCGGTTTCGAGCTCTTCCTCGCCGACCTCGATGCGGGCGAGGCCGTCGTGATCGCGCACGCGGAACTGTTCGAAGCCCCACGTTCGCAGGAGGCGCTCGGCTTTCTCGACACGGGAGAGGCGCTCTTCGGTGACTTCGAGGCCGGTCGGAATCCGCGAGGAGAGACAGGCCATGGAGGGCTTGTCGGCTACGGAGAGGTCGTATTCGCGGGCGATTTCGCGGACTTCGGACTTCTCGATGTCATGTTCCAGCAGCGGGGAGTAGGCGTCGAGTTCCTCGACGGCGCGCAGGCCGGGGCGGTGGCCCTCGCCCACGTCGGAGGCGTTCGTCCCGTCACACACCACGTCGATGCCGAGCTCGCGGGCGCGGTCGTACATCGCGCCCAGCCGCATCGACCGGCAGTGGTAACACCGCATGTCGTCGTTCTGGATGAACTCGTCGCTGTCGAGTTCGGAGAACTCCACAATCTCGTGACGGATGCCGATTTCCTCTGCGACGCGGGTGGCGTCCGTCAGCTCGGCGGCGGGGAGCGTCTCAGATTTGGCGGTACAGGCGATGGCGTCGTCGCCGAGGGCGTCGTGAGCCAGTGCGGCGACGACACTCGAATCGACACCACCGGAGAAGGCGATCAGCACGCCGTCTCGCGATTCGAGGTCTTCGCGGGCGGCCGCTAGCTTCTCCGAAACAGCAGACATGGGATTCCCTTCTCGGTGGAGCGCAAAAACGCCTTCGCGTTCGGTGTTCAGCTGACGTGGTCGAAGCGGTGTCGGACGCCCACTCCGTCGCCGGAGCCGCTGGCGACGGGTTTTTTCTCGCTGGCGTCGAATGGACGGGCAGATGGAGCTCGAATCGGTTCCGGGCGTCGGGGCGAAGACAGCCGCGGCGCTCCGGGAACTAGACGACCCGGAGGCGGCGCTCCGGGACGGCGACGTGGCGTCGCTCGCACGCGCACCGGGCATCAGCGAGGGTCGGGCCGCCCGCATCGCTCGCGGCGCGATCCGGGCCGAACACGACGACCCCGGCGGGTTCACCGCGACGAAACGCGCCAGAGAGATCCACGAGGACGCACTGGCGCTGCTGACCGACCGGACGGTGACCGACTACGCCGCGAAGCGACTGGAGACAGTTTACCCCAGCGGCGTCCGCAGTCGCATCGAGGAAGTCCGGGCGTTCGCCGAGTCGGCGATGGCTCGCGAGCCCGACCCGGCAGTTCTCGACGCCCTGTCGGCCGTCGAACCGCTTTCTGAACCCGGCGACGTGCGGGTCCGGGACCGCTGTCTGGCGACCCGCGACGCCGAACGGTACGCCGACGCGCAGGCCGCGATTCCGGAGGTCAGCGTCGAGGTCGTCGACGACGCCCGCCAATTGGCCGAGCTCGCCCGCTCGTACTCGACGGTCGTCGCGCTGGATGAAGCATTCGCCGGCGTCGACATCGAGGGCGACGTGCGGGTGGAACCGAACGCGCTCGAAGAGCCCGAATCCGTCGTGCCCGAGCGAGTCCTCACCTTCTTTGCCAGCAACCGCGACCGGATACGGGCCGCTGCCGAGGTCCACCGCGTCGCCGACCTCGACGCCTCGTGTGACCTGGAGACGCTCCTGTCGGCGCTCGACCAGCTCGACGAGGACGGGAGCGTCAGCGGCGACGAGGAACTCGACCGGCTCGCCACCGCCGTCGACGACCTCGACGCGGCGGTCTCGACCGCCGAGAGCGTCGCCAACGACCATCTCCGGGAGGCCATCGAGGAGCAGGACGTGACCATCGAGGGGACGGACCTGCTGTCGCTGGTCGAGCGCGGCGCGGGCGTCGACTCGCTGCTCCAGCGGGAACTGGCCGACGAGTACGCCGCCGCCGTCGAGAAAGCCCGCGACCACCTCGTCGACGCGCTGGCGCTCCGAGACATGGAGGCGACGGCGCGCCGGGCGTTCCCCGACGAGCCGGCCTACCCGGTCGAACACAGCGAGGATGTCGTCGCCCGCCTCCGCGAGGAACTGACTGCCGCACGCGACCAGCGCGCGACCCGCCGCAAGCGAGAGCTGGCCGACGACCTCGCCGAGATGCGCGACGATGCTGCCGCGCTGGTCGACGCGGCGCTGGAACTCGACGTGGAGCTGGCGATAGCCCGCTTCGCCGCGGACTTCGACTGCACGATGCCGGAACTGACCGAGTCCGAAGGCGTCGCCATCGAGGGCGGACGATCACCACTGCTCGACGTGCCCTTCGAAGACGTCGAGCCCGTCGACTACGCCGTCGAGGGCGTCACCGTCCTCTCGGGGGTCAACAGCGGTGGCAAGACCTCGACGCTGGACCTCGTAGCGCTGGTGACGACGCTGGCGCACATGGGCCTGCCCGTCCCGGCGGAGTCGGCCCGCGTCGGCCGGGTGTCAGAACTCCACTACCACGCCAAGACTCAGGGCACGCTCGACGCCGGCGCGTTCGAGGCCACGCTCCGGGAGTTCGGCGACCTGGTCGCGGACGTGGACCACCGGTCGACGGAAGCGGACGGGAACGGAGCGGAAGCTGACGGCGATGCGACAACGGACAGCGACGACCCGGCGGCCGGGACCGACGACCGCCCGGTGATGGTGTTGGTCGACGAACTCGAATCGATCACCGAGCCCGGTGCCAGCGCGAAGATCATGGCCGGTATCCTCGAAGCGCTGGGCGAGCGGCAGGCCACGGCGATTTTCGTCTCCCACCTCGCACGCGATATCCGCGAGGCCGCCGAGACCGACATCAGCATCGACGGCATCGAAGCCAAGGGGCTGGAAGACGGCGAACTGCGCGTCGAGCGCTCGCCGGTGAAGGGAAAGCTCGCCCGTTCGACGCCGGAGCTCATCGTCGAGAAGCTCGCCGACGACGGTGCCGACGATGCCGATGGGTTCTACAGCGATTTGCTCGGGAAGTTCGAGTAGCGACGGCCAGCGAAACCGCGGTCCCTCGTGTACCTGTCACTGACCGCGAATCTGTGGCAAATGGTTAAGTGGGCCGCGAAGCTCGGTGAAAGTGATGAGCGACGACCCCGAGGACCGGATGCTCGGCTGGGACGAGTCCGTCTTTCGGGACGAACACGTCTTCGAAATCGACTGGCTCCCGGAGACGTTCAAACACCGGGACACACAGATGGAGACGTTGAAGTACGCGCTCCGGCCGGCCGTCCGCGGGTCGCGCCCGCTCAACGTCATCGCCCGCGGGCCGCCGGGCACGGGGAAGACGACGGCCGTCCAGATACTGTTCGACGAACTCACCGCCCAGACGGACGTGAAAACCGTCCGGGTGAACTGCCAGATGGACTCGACGCGCTATGCCGTCTTCTCGCGGCTGTTCGCCGAGATATTCGACTACGAGCCGCCGTCCTCGGGCATCTCCTTCAAGAAACTGTTCTCCCAGATTACCGACAAGCTGGTCGAGGAAGACGAGGTACTCGTCGTCGCCCTCGACGACGTGAACTACCTGTTCTACGAGAGCGAGGCCAGCGACACGCTGTACTCGCTGTTGCGCGCCCACGAAGCCCACTCCGGCGCGAAAATCGGCGTCATCTGTGTCTCCTCTGACCTCGAACTGGACGTCATCGACGCACTCGATACGCGTGTCCAGTCCGTGTTCCGTCCGGAGGAGGTGTATTTCAATCCCTACGGACAGGCCGAAATCGCGGATATCCTGGGCGAGCGCGCCGACCGGGGGTTCAACGAAGGTGTCGTCGGCCCCACGGTGCTGGACCGCGTCGCCGAACTGACCGAGGAGCAGGGCGGCGACCTCCGGGTTGGCATCGACCTCCTGCGCCGGGCCGGCATGAACGCCGAGATGCGTGCCTCCCGCTCGGTCGAAACCGAGGACGTCGAGGAGGCCTACGACAAGTCCAAATACGTCCACCTCTCCCGCCGGTTGCGGGAGCTGTCGGACTCGGAAACCGCGCTCGTGGAAGTCATCGCCGCCCACGACGGCCAGCAGGCCGGCGACATCTACGACGCCTTCTCCGAGCAGACGGACCTGGGTTACACCCGGTACTCCGAGATCATCAACAAGCTCGACCAGCTCGACATCATCGACGCCGACTACACCAACGTCGAGGGTCGCGGTCGGTCGCGGGAGCTGACGCTCAACTACGACGCCGACGCGGTGCTGGAGCGGCTGTAGTACAACGTAGTAAATCGTATTTACTGGAGCACCGACACGGCACTCCGTTACTCCATCTTCTCGAAGGTCGTCTCGGCCCACTGGACAGCGTAGTCAGCGCCGTACTCCAGATAGGCGTCGGTGTCGAGCGCGGCAAACGGCGCGGGCAGGTCAAGTCCGTGCTTGACGCCGCTACAGGCGAGTTCGGCCGCCGCGGCGAACTCTGTCTGGCCCTGGGCGATTTCGCTGGGGAGGTCTTCGAGGCGGGGCTGCAGACGCTCGCCGGCGTCGTCCCACGCCGCGTGTAGCTCTGGGTAGCTGTCGGCCCAGTCGGCGAACTCCGAGCGAGTCTGAAGGCCAAGGTATGCCGTGTACACCGCTGCTGCGAGCTGGTACCGGGCGTTGGCGTCGAGGTGGTCCTCGGTGGCGGCCACGAACTCCGGGTAGCGCTCGCCGAAGAAGCCAAGGAAATGCTCAGGTTCGTCGAGACTGACCTCGACGAGCGCCTCGGCGATGAGAAACGAGACGAAGTCATCGGGCGATGTCTCCAGCCGGGGCTTGACGAACACGCAGGGGGGAACCGTCTGGTGTGTCCAGGCGACGCCGCCGTCGCCCGGCATCCCGATAGTGAGGCTGCTGCCGATGTACTCCTGTAGCACCTCTGGCGCTGTGGTCGGCAGCCACGCGCCGTCGTAGGAAATCTGATCTAAACTGTCGGTCACCAGCAGGAGTTCCTCGGCGACTGCGGGGTCCAGCGTCTCGAAGTCACGGTCGCAGTTCAGTACGAGCGTCTCCGGGGCGTAGGCCTCACGTACTGCCGGCAGATCGCCGGTCAGTGAACGCTCGGTGAACATCTACGCCGAGAACAGGACGAGGTTGATGACGATGCCGATGGATAGCAGTGCTGACACGCCGATTGTTCCGAGGACGATTTTCGTGGCCTTGCTCATGCCAATGAGTATCTCGGGCCGGACATTAAAACTTGAGAAACGATTTTGGGGGCCCACAGCGTCTATTGGGTATGGGTCGCGAACGATCTTCCACGGGCACAGACTGGGAAGAGCAAGTCGGCTACTCGCGGGCGATACGTGCGGGTGATACCGTCCGCGTTGCCGGGACCATCGCTACGGACGACGACGGCGAGGTCGTCGCGCCGGGAGACCCGTACGAACAGGCGAAACACGCCTTCGGTATCGTCGAGGACGCGCTCGCGGATCACGACACCGCTATCGAGGACGTGGTCCAGACCCGGATGTACGTCACCGATATCGACGACCAGGAGCGGGTCGGCGAGGCCCACAGCGAGTTCTTCGGCGACGTGCGCCCCGTGGCGACGATGGTCGAGGTGAGCGGTCTGGCAACACCCGAGGCCGTCGTCGAGGTCGAAGCCGTCGCACAGGTCGAGTGACGCGGTCGACAGCGGGCCGGTGTGGACGATAGCGTTCGCCGTCAGTCGTCGGCCGTACCGACACCGGACCGTCTGGCTACGTCGCGCCACCCGCCGGACCAGAACCGGCCCGCGTTGACTGCGGCTTTCAGGTAGAAATCGCCGACGAGCGCAGCGAAGATGGCCGGCAGGCCGAGCCCAAGCCCCGGCGAGACGGCGATGTCGAGAACGGGAATTGTCACGACGAACGACGACGGGAGCGCGAGGGCAGCCACCGGGAGCCGGTAGCAGTAGCCGCCCAGAAACGTCCCGTACAGCGGCCAGCGGGTGTCGCCGGCGCCACGCAGGCTGCCCCGCATCGTCCGGGAGATGGAGAACCCGGCAACGAGCAGGCCGAAGACGCGGACGAACGCGGCCGCCAGTTCGGGGTAGGCGGTCCCGAACAGGGCGACGATGGGGCGGGCAAACACCACGAGCAGGAGCGCCACGACGAGCTGGACGGCGAGCGCTACGCGGAGCGTCTGCCAGCCGTAGGCGGTCGCCTCCCCCTCGTCACCGGCCCCCAGCGACTGCCCGACCAGCGTCGACGCGGCGGTGGCGTACCCCCACGCCGGCATCAGCGCCAGCAGCATGACCCGGCGGCCGATGGCGTAGGCCGCGAGCGTCGGCGTCCCCAGCACGCCCAGGATGAACAGGAACGGGAAGCGGGCGAACGTCTGGAGCAAGCGCATCCCGGACAGCGGGAGCGCGACGCGGACGATTTCGCGCATAAGCCCCGCGCTGAACTGCGTCCCGCCGGGCCGGAGCGTGACGACGTAGCGCCCGGACAGCAACAGTCCAAGGAAAATCACCGCTGCAAGCGTGTTCGCGATGGTCGTCCCCCACGCCGCACCGGCGATGCCGAGTTCGGGGAACGGGCCGACGCCGAAGATGAGGACAGCGTTGAGTGCGACGTTCGTCGGTAGCGTGAGCAGGCGGACGTACATCGGCGTCTTCGTGTCCGCGCTGCCGGCCAGTGCCCGGGCGGCGACCATGCTCCAGAACCGCGGGGCCAGCGACAGCATTACGATGGCGAGATACGTTGCACCGAACCGGATAGTCGCCGCGTCGTCGGTGAGAACCCCCACCAGAAGCTCCGGATAGCGCCAGCAGAGCGCCGACAGCGGCAGGGAGACGAGCAGTGCGATCCACAGCGACTGTTTTACCGCGAGGTTCGCCCGCTCGGGTTGATCGGCTCCCTGTAGCCGCGAGACGACGCTGATCGTCCCGGAAGAGACCGCAAGCGAGAGCCCGAACCCGACGAAGTAGTACTGGAAGCCGAGTTCGAGACCGGCGATAGCCGCGTCACCGAGCGCCAGCCCGACCATCAGGAAGTCGGCGAGGCGCAGCAGGATCCGGAGGCCGCCCGTGACCATCACCGGCGCGGCGAGGTCCGTCGCGGCGGTCGCCTTCTCCCGGTCGACGAGCCCTGCACTGGCCAGCAACGCGGGGAACGCAGTCAGAAGGCGGCGGAGGGGACCACCAGTCGACATCGCTCTGATCTGAGGAGCCCAGCCCCCTGTGGGTTTCGGGACGAGGCCGTAGATTTTTCTCCCGTAGCGCCGACAGGCCAGCACATGCCTCCCGTCGAAGCCGGCGAGACATTCACTGAGACGCGGACGTTCCGGCCCGAAGACGTCGACCAGTTCGCCGCCCTCTCCGGAGACGACCAGGCCCGCCATACTGAGCCTGATGGGGACGGGCGGCGGATGGTCCAGGGGCTGCTCACCGCGTCACTGCTGACCAGCATCGGCGGCGACCTCGAAGTGCTCGCCTCGCAGATGGACCTGCGGTTCCAGCGCCCGGTGTACACCGGCGAGCGGCTGGTTTGTGAACTTACCGTGGCGAGCGTCGACCCGCGGGCGGACGGCGGTGTGAACCTCGTCGGTGACGTGACTGTCTGGCGCGTCAGCCGCGGCGACGAACCCAGTCAGGCCGACCCAGCTGTCGTGGACTCGGTCGATGAAGATATCGCTGGAAGCGTCGTGCTCGAAGCGACTGTCGAGGGAATAATCAGGGAATGAGCTGTTCGCCGTCGTCGTCGTAGATCGTGATTGCGTCGACCGGACAGGACCGGGCCGCGAACTTCGCGTCCAGTTCGGCGTCGTCGGGGACCTCCCGGACAAACACGTCCTCTCCGTGTTCCTCACTGTCTGCCAGCACCGCTTTGCCGGCGTCCTCGTCGCGCTCGAAGGCGTCCCACTCCGCGACACACTGGAACATCCCGATACAGGTGTCGTAGTCGTACTCGACTCGCATACCTCGTGTTAGCCGCTCGCGGGCAAAGGCGTTCCCCTCGGCGGTCGACACGCCGGCGAGTCGATGCGGTTGCAGTGCGACAGTTTAAATCACGGCAGGGCCCAAACGGGGTGTAATGGACGTTGCGGACCTGCCGGGCGTGCCCGAGTGGCTCCCGGACCACCTGCGCGACGACGGCATCGAGGAGCTGTATCCGCCCCAGGCCGAGGCCGTCGAGGCCGGCGTTACGGAGGGGGAGAACCTGGTCGCGTCGATTCCGACGGCGAGCGGGAAGACGCTCATCGCCGAGCTAGCGATGCTCTCCTCGGTCGCCCGCGGCGGCAAGGCGCTGTACATCGTCCCGCTGCGGGCGCTGGCCAGCGAGAAGCAGGCCGACTTCGAGGAGTTCGAACAGTACGGCCTCGACATCGGCGTCTCGACGGGGAACTACGAATCCGAGGGCGGGTGGCTCGCGGACAAGGACATCGTCGTCGCCACCAGCGAGAAGGTGGACTCGCTGGTCCGCAACGACGCCCCGTGGATCGAGGACCTCACCTGCGTTGTCACCGACGAGGTCCACCTGGTCGACGACGGTGAGCGGGGGCCGACCCTGGAGGTAACGCTGGCGAAGCTCCGCCGGCTCAACCCCGACCTCCAGACCGTCGCGCTGTCGGCGACCATCGGCAACGCCGAGGCGCTGGCGACGTGGCTCGACGCGGGGCTCGTCGACTCGGACTGGCGGCCCATCGACCTCCAGAAGGGGGTCCACTACGGGCAGGCGCTGCATCTCGAAGACGGGAGCCAGCAGCGGCTCTCGGTGCAGAACAACGAGAAGCAGACGGCGGCTATCGTCCGCAATACGCTGGAAGACGACGGGTCGACGCTGGTGTTCGTCAACTCCCGGCGCAACGCTGAGGCGGCCGCGGGCCGGCTGGCGAACACGGTTCGGCCCCACCTCACCGACGAGGAGCGGGCCCAACTGGCCGACATCGCCGAGGAAATCCGTGACGTGAGCGACACGGAGACGAGCGACGACCTCGCGGACGCCGTCGCGGACGGGGCGGCGTTTCACCACGCCGGCCTCTCGCGCGGCCACCGCGAACTCGTCGAGGACGCCTTCCGCGACCGGTTGGTGAAGGTCGTCTGTGCGACGCCGACGCTCGCGGCCGGGGTCAACACGCCCTCCCGGCGCGTCGTCGTCCGCGACTGGCGGCGCTACGACGGCTCGGCGGGCGGGATGGCCCCGCTGTCGGTGCTCGAAGTGCACCAGATGATGGGGCGGGCCGGCCGCCCGGGACTCGACCCATACGGCGAGGCGGTTCTCATCGCCTCAAGTCACGACGAAGTGGACGAGTTGTTCGAACGGTACGTCTGGGCCGACCCGGAGCCGGTCCGGTCGAAGCTCGCGGCCGAACCGGCCCTGCGGACCCACATCCTCGCCACTGTCGCCTCCGGCTTCGCCCGCTCGCGCGAGGGGCTGCTCGAGTTCCTCGAACAGACGCTGTACGCGAGCCAGACCGACGACAGCGGCCAGCTCGAACGGGTCGTCGATGACGTGCTCACGTACCTCCAGCGCAATGACTTTCTGGAAATCGAAAGCGGGGAGCTGGATGCCACGTCGCTGGGCCACACTGTCTCGCGGCTCTATCTCGACCCGATGAGCGCCGCCGAAATCGTCGACGGCCTCCGGGACTGGGAGCGGGGCGTCAGCGATAGCACCTCGGCCAGCGGGTCGCCGGCTGACGCACCCGCTGAACCGCCGGCTGACAGCGGTTTCACGACCGCCAGCGAACTGGCCGGGGACGGCGACGAAAGCAATAACGCCGACCGGGACCCGGACGACATCTCCGCGCTGGGCCTGTACCATCTCGTCTCGCGGACGCCGGACATGTACCAGCTGTACCTTCGTTCGGGCGACCGCGAGGAGTACGAAATGGAGCTGTTCGAGCGCGAGAAGGAGTTGCTCGGCCCCACGCCCTCGGAGTTCGAGGAGGGCCGTTTCGAAGACTGGCTCTCGGCGCTGAAGACCGCCCGCCTGCTCGAAGACTGGGCCACGGAGGTCGACGAGGCGACCATCACGGAACGGTACGGCGTCGGCCCGGGCGACATCCGCGGGAAGGTCGAGACGGCCCAGTGGCTGCTCGGAGCCGCCGAATCGCTGGCCAGCGAGGTCGATCTGGACGCCGCCCGAGCTATCAGCGAGGCCCGCATCCGCGTCGAACACGGTGTGCGCGAGGAACTGGTCGACCTGGCCGGCGTTCGCGGCGTCGGCCGCAAGCGCGCCCGCCGGCTGTTCCAGGCCGGCATCACCGACCGCGCACAGCTCCGGGACGCGGACAAAGCCGTCGTGCTGGCAGCGCTCCGGGGCCGCCGGAAGACGGCCGAGAACGTACTGGAGAACGCCGGCCACCGGGACCCGTCGATGGAGGGCGTCGAGCCCGCGCCCGACGTGGAGGTCGACCTCGACGACGGTTCGGATAGCGACACGAACGCTGAAACGACAGCCAACGAAGATCAGTCGAGCCTGGGTGATTTCTGATGCAGGTCGTCGAGGGCACTGCCGATATTGATGACGTGGGATCGTTCGTAGAGACGCTCAGTGCAATCGGTGACCGCCACGGCGTCACGGTGCAGGCGTTCGACGCCCGCTACGTCGTGGACCGCGCTCACCTCGAACTGGCCGTCGACCTCGCAACTCGGGCACATGGGCGGGGTGACACCATCGCCGAGGACTTCGGCGTCGAGATTCTGTTGTATGCGGCCGGCCGTCGCCAGATCAACCGCGCGCTGACGATGGGCGTCAGCGAGGGGGCCTGTCCCGTCGTCACGGTCATCGTCGACCACGAACGGAAAGATCCTCACGTAGGAAAAAGCGAACAGAACGGTATCGAGGCAGCCGCTGACGACGTTCGCGAGCAGCTTACGGCTGCGTCCACCCTGGGAGAGTACGATGAGGGCCGCGTCCGGTCGTTCTTCGACGTGACTGACACCGAACTCGCCGCGACGGCCGGCGGGCTTCCCGACGCCGTCCGGGAGCGCGTTGCGCTGTTGCCGGTCGAGAAGTAGCGATAGAATTTTGACGATAACTGTGCTATTCTCACACATGGACCCACAGCGGACGGCACGGCAGCGGGCCAGCGAGCGCGCCCGCCGGGTCGAGGCGACGGTCGACCGCACCACCGGCGGGGCCGCGTACCCGGTCCGCGTGGCGGAACTGGCAGACGAATACGGCAGCGCCGACCCGCCCGCAGCGGACCTCTCGGACGCGCTTGCGGGCAGTACCGACGGCGAGTTCGATTCGCCGACGGAAGTCCGGGCGGCCATCCAGCAGGTGACACCACAGGACGGCGTCCGTACCGAGGCGACCTTCGACGAACGCGAGCAGTCGTGACCGCGCTGGAGACGCCGCTGCAGATCGGCGGCGTCGAGATCCCCAACCGGCTGTACCGCGCACCGGTACTGGAGTGTGCGGGCAACGGCGAGGGGGCCGTCGACACGCTCATCGACGAACTCGAACCGACGGCCGCCTCGGGTGTCGGCCTCCTCTTTCAGGGGGCGAGCATCGTCACCGACCGCGGCGGCTGTGCCGCGCCGAACATGACGCGGGTCCATGACCCGGCCTTTGTCGAGCGCCTCGAACGGCTCACCGGGACTATCCACGACCACGGTGGCCGTATCTTCCTGCAACTGGCCCACGGTGGCCTCCGGAGCATGGCGACGTGGCACGCCGAGTATCGCCGACAGCATCCGGACCAGCGCCAGCTCGCTGTCAGCCGCCCGCCGTGGCAGCTCCGGGCGCTTGACCGGGCGGGCCTGATTTCGTTGCAGCCGGACGTGCTCTCGACGAGCGAGGTGTGGGACCTGGCCGAGCAGTTCGGACGGTGTGCCGGCTACGCCGTCGACGCGGGCTACGACGGCATCCACCTCTCGGCGGCGAACATGAGCCTGATACAGCAGTTCCTCTCGCCGTTCTACAACCGCCGGGACGACGAGTTCAGGGACGGCGTTCGGTTCCTCGAAGCCGTCCACGACGCCGTGCGCGACCACGCCGGAGACGTGCCACTGGTCACGAAAGTCCCAGCCGAGACCGTTGCGCCGAGTTTCGTTCGACGGCATCTCACTCGGAGGGATGGCGTGGGTATCGCCGAGCGGGCGGCGGCCATCGGCTACGACGGGCTCGTTCCGGTCGAGGTCTCGCCGTTCTGGGACATGAGCATCGTCCGCGGCGCGTTCCCGGATCGGGCCTGGGACGCGAGCGACCTGCAGGACGACTACGCGGCGGTCTTCGGCGGCCGACTGCGAGCGCGTGCCGTCCGGCTGCTCAATCGACTGCAGGCACGCCGGTTCGGCCGCGATCCGGGCTGGAATGCCGACTTCTGCCGGGCGGTCCGCGAGCGCGTGGACGTACCGGTCCTACTGGAAGGCGGCCTCCGGACGCGCGACGACTGTGACCGGTACCTCGGTGCGACTGGGGCCGTCCCCGCAGCCGACGCGGTCGGGATGGCCCGCCCCTTCTATGCCGAGCCACGCCTCGGCGCTCGCTTGCTCGACGGTTCAGACGCGCTGTGTGAGAGCTGTAACAACTGCACCGTCCCGCAGGTCACCGGCGAACCGGGCCGCTGTCGGACACCAGCTATCGTCCGCGAGCAAGCCCGACTCCAGCGAGACGGTGCGTACGAGCGATCAGAGTGACCGATTTCGGACGCCCCCGCCGTCATAACTGGGCGGATACAAAGGCTCATACGCCCTCGGTCCCGAACGAACGCCGATGACGACAGGGATTTCGTCCGAGCGCGTCGAACTGTCCGTCGACGGCGAGGACGTCGATATTCACTACCGGACCGGCGGCGAGGGGCCGCCTTTGGTGTTTCTCCACGGCATCGGGCTGGACGCCGCGACAGTTTCGTGGCGTCACGCACTCCCCGCACTCGCGCCGGAGCGAACGGTGTACGCGCTCGATTTGCCGGGCCACGGCGACAGCGACAAGCCAGACCGCGCGTACACGACCGACTATTACCTTGAGACCGTGGCCGAGTTCATCGACGCGCTCGGTATCGAGGAACCCGCGCTGGCGGGCCTCTCGATGGGCGGTGCAATCGCGCTCGGCCACGCGCTCGATGGTGGCCCGGTCGAGCGGCTGGTACTGGTCGATAGCTACGGGCTGGGAGCCGACGCCTACTGGCGCACAGCGGCCAGCAGCGTCTTGCAGACGCCGATACTCGGAAATATGCTCTGGCAGGGCGTGGGATCGTCCCAGTCGGCGATCAGAAACAGTCTCCGAAGCATGGGTCCCGGGGAGCCACCCCAGCAACTGGTCGACGACGTCGACAGCGCCGTCGACCGCCAGACCGTCCGGGCGATGCGGCGCTGGCAGCGCAGCGAGTTCCAGTGGTGCGGTTTCCGGACCGACTACTCCGACCGGCTGGACGAGATAGACGTGCCGACGATGTTGATTCACGGGGCCGTCGACCCACTGCTCCCCCGTCGGTGGTCCGAGCAGGCGGCTGGAACGGTCACTGATAGTACGCTGAAAATCTTCGAGAACTGCGGGCACTGTCCGCCGCGGGAACACCCCGACCGTTTCAACCGGGCCGTTCGAGCGTTCTGCTGAGTTATTCCGGCAGGTCGTCGATGAGGACGACCGCTTCGCCGTCGATGACGACTTCGTCGTCTGCGAGGACGCGCGTTGTCAGCCGGTACTGTTCGTCGCCGAGGTCCTCGACGATTTCACACTCGGCAGTGAGTCGGTCGCCGATACGGACCGGGTTGTGGAACTCCAGGTCCTGCGAGAGATAGATCGTCAGCCCCGGGAGGCGTGCTAAGGCCGCGCTGATGAGGCTGCCGACGAGCGTCCCGTGGGCGATGCGGCCGCGGAAGCGCGTCTGCTCTGCGAACTCGTCGTCCAGGTGAAGCGGGTTCGTGTCGCCGCTCGCGGCGGCGAACTGTTGCACGTCGTTCTCCGAGATCGTCTTCGTGAAATCGACGTGGTCGCCGACGCCGAGGCGGCCCGGGTGGTCTTCGGAGATCGAGACGTGCCATTCTGGGAGATCTTCGTCCGGCTCGATACGGTCTGCGGGCGTGACGCCGTTCTCGTCCTCCTGCTGGACGCCGAACGCAGCGAACGCTGCCCGGTTAGCTGCAACGACGCTGTTGAACATATGTGACGATGTTTCAGTCCATGTGTCTAACAGCGGGTTTCGTGGCGATTCAGAACTCATCTGTTCTGCTAATTTATTGGTCGGAGTATTAAACCTTGGTGTTGGTTTCGCCTCAGCTGTCGGTAAATGCCGTCTAACGGGCGTCAGACGCGTATTTGGGGTTGCCGTTATCGGTGCTACAGAGCGTAGCACGTCCCTCGACGCTCCTCAACCGGTAATACCATTCTCTACCACTCAATGGTGCCCAATGGTTTTCAGCGGAAGGTTTATATTGTTGAGGAGAGTACATGTAGTTGACCGATGGCCGACGAGGATGATGGCCTGATGTGGCCTCCGATGTTCAAGGGGATGCAACAGGCGAGCGAGAACGCGATGGAACAGCAACAGCAGCTGATGAAACAGATGTTCGCCAGCGGTGGCATGCCGAGTTTCGATATGAATCAGCTCGGTGCCATGAGTCAGATGGCGACGTTCAAGACCCGCGTGCAAAGCGGGGGTCGGATCAGCATCCCCGATGCGGAGCGAGAGGCGCTGGGCATCGACGAAGGCGATATCGTTCAAGCCGTCGTCCTCCCGGTCACTAACAACAACAACAGCGAGTAATCCAACAATGGTAGACTACACAACCCCCGTCACGACAGCGTTCGAGATGCAGCGTACCACGATCGAGCAGAGCCAGAAGGCGCTCGAACAGAGCGTTTCCTTCCAGAAGAACGTCAACAGCGCGGTCATCGACAGCCTCGACACGCAGGAGTCGGCACAGCGCCGCGGCGTCGAGCTCCAGCAGACCGCGTTCCACAGCTACCTCGACGCGATGGCGTCGACGATGCCCGGCATGACCGAAACCGTCGAACAGATCCGCGAGACCGTCGACGAGCAGTTCGACTTCCTGCTCGAGAACCACGCCGAGGTCTTCGACAACATGGAAACGGAGCTCACAGAGGGCGCTGACACCTACGACGAGATGACCGACGAGTACGTCACCGCCGTCAACGATCAGGTCGATATGCTCGTCGAGGCCCACGAGGAACTCGAAGCGCAGTCTGTCGAGGCCGCCGAGCAGTTCGGCGAGCAACTCGAAGAAGTGCAGGAGCAGGTCGAGGAGATTCAGGAGCAGGTCGAGGAAGTGCAGGCCGAAGCCGCCGACGCTGTCGACGTCGAAGCGTAAATACGACAGTCGGTTTTTTTGTGCGCCCGCCGCCGAGGTACTATTATGAGTAATACAAACGACATTCAGGAGGAATGGACGGAGATGGTTGAGGAGATGAACAGCGCGGTCGCTGACTCGATGGAGCAGAACATGAAGGCCCAGGCGGCCTTCGTGGAGTCGTGGGCCGACGCCGTCGAGGACACGATTCCCAAAGAAGAGGACCTTGCTGACGGGATGGACGGCTACAACCGCGCCTACGAGGAGTGGATCGACGCCGCCGAGCAGATGGTCGAGCGCTCGACCGACGCCGCACAGGGCGAGGACGTCGACCCCGCCGAATTCCGTGATATCTGGCTGCAGTCCGCCAACGAGGCGTTCAAACACGTCATGGGCACCTCGGCCTTCGCGGCCGCCAACGGCCAGCTCGTCGAGTCGATGATGGAGATGCAACAGGAAGCGGACGACCTGAGTCAGGACGCTCTGGAGCAAATGGGCTTCCCAACGCGCAACGATGTCGACGAAGTTGCTGAGCGGCTCGTCGAGCTTGAG
Organism: Haloarcula amylolytica JCM 13557; assembly: GCF_000336615.1. Taxonomy (GTDB): domain Archaea; phylum Halobacteriota; class Halobacteria; order Halobacteriales; family Haloarculaceae; genus Haloarcula; species Haloarcula amylolytica. The sequence goes on along the minus strand of NZ_AOLW01000006.1, from coordinate 18,751 downwards.
CGCCGCCAGCACGCGGTCGAACAGAAGCTCGACCGCATTCTCGAACACATGGAAGAGTAACTCATGTCCAGTAACCCGTTCAATCCGTTCGAGGCCGCGCTCAACTGGCAGCGCAAGACGCTGGAGAACATGACCGACGCCGCCGAGACCAGTCAGATCGCCGACGAGCGACTGGAGCTGATGGAGTCCGTCGAAGTCGGCCAGACGCCAAGCGACGTCGTCTACGAGGAGAACAAGCTCGAACTCCTCCACTACGACGCCGAAGCCGCCGGTATCGAGGTGCCCGAAGAGGAGAAGGAGGACGTTCCGATCCTCATCGTCTACGCCCTCATCAATCGGCCGTACATCCTCGACCTGCAGGAGGAGCGGTCGGTCGTCCGACGCCTGCTCGAGGCGGGCCACGACGTGTACCTCATCGACTGGAACGAGCCGTCGCGGCTCGACCAGCACCTCACGCTCGATGACTACGTCAACCGCTACATGGACAACTGCGTCGACGTGGTCCGCGAGCGCTCCGGCCAGGACGCCATCAACATCCTCGGCTACTGTATGGGCGGCACGATGTCGGTGATGTACACCGCCCTCCACAAGGAGAAGGTCAACACCCTGGGCCTGATGGCCGCCGGGCTCTGTTTCGACCACACGGGCGGCGTCCTCGAAGAGTGGGGCTCCGAGGAGTACTATTCCCCGCAGGACGTCGTCGATACGTTCGGCAACGTCCCCTCGGACATGCTCGACATCGGCTTCGCGCTGATGGACCCCGTCGAGAACTACGTCACGAAGTACATCCGGTTCGCGGAGAACATGGAGAACGAGGGCTTCGTCGAGAACTTCGGCCGCATGGAGCAGTGGCTCGGTGACGGCATCGACGTGGCCGGCGAGGCCTACGTTCAGTTCCTCGAAGACGTGTACCAGGACAACAAACTCTACAAGAACGAGCTTGAGCTCAACGGCAAGCACGTCGATCTGGACAACATCGACATGCCTGTCCTCCAGCTCATGGGTGAGTACGACCACCTCATCCCGCCGGAGGCCTCCAAGCCGTTCAACGACGTCATCGCCAGCGACGACACCCGAACCATCGAGTTCTCGACGGGCCACATCGGCCTCTCCGTCTCGTCGTCGACCCACGCCGACCTCTGGCCCGAGGTCGCCGAGTGGTACTCCGAGCGCAGCACGGGGAGCGAGGAAGTCGATATCGAGGTCGAGTCCCCCGAAGCGGCTGAAGACGACGCGGTAGACCAGTCGGAACTCACCGATATCGACGTGGACGCGACTGACGATGTCGATGCCACTGAGGACGACGCCGACGCGGCCGACGATGTCGACGTCGATAGCGTCTCCGGTATCGGCCCGACCTACGCCGAACGGCTGCACGACGCCGGCATCGAGACGGTTGCGGACCTGGCCGAGTACGACGCGGCCGAACTGGCCGACATCACCGAGACCAACGAGTCCCGCGCGCAAGACTGGCTCGACCAACTGTAATCCGGGACGGTTTTTCTAGTCTCCCGCTGAACGACCAGCCATGCGCGTCTCGGTCATCGGCGGCTCGACAGTTACCGACGAACAGTACCAACAGGCACGCGAGGTCGGGAAACAGCTCGGTGAGCACGGCCACGATGTCGTCTGTGGCGGCCTCACGGGTGTGATGGAAGCCGTCTGTCGCGGTGCGAGCGAGGCCGGCGGCCACACTATCGGTATTTTGCCGGGCGAGCGCCGTGCCGCCGCGAACGACTACGTCCAGACAGCCATTGCGACGGGGCTGGGCAACGCCCGGAACGTCCTCGTCGTGCTGAACGGCGCGGCCGTCATCGCCGTCGACGGCGGCACCGGGACGCTCTCGGAACTCGGCCACGCGCTCGACATGGGGCGGCCCGTCGCCGGCCTGGGAACCCACCGCCTCGACAGCGCGGCTGGCTGCGACGCCATCGAACACGTCGAGACGCCCGCCGACGCCGTCGACTACGTCGAGTCCACCGTGCAGTAACCGAACTTTTTAGCCGAATACCCGCTTGAGAACCGCCGCCGTTGCGAGAAATGCGACGCCGAGCAGCCTGACCCGGCGACGGGACCGTTCCTGTGGTCTGAACTCCACTGCCAGCACCCAGCGATAGCCCAGCCGCGCTAGCGACAGCAACGTGCCGGGAACGAGCAGATGGAGCACACCTGCTAGCGCCGTTCCGGTCCACAGCAGCCGCCGTTCGGTCCCTGTCAGGTCCATACCGTGTTAAGGGGGCGCGCTGGTTTGACCGTGGCGTCTGCTTGCGAAGTGTGTACTGTCCGATATCTTCGATAATCGAAACAGCGTCGTCACTCACTCAGACTAAAGACAGAAAATGTAGAACCGCAACGATTCTTTGCGAGATCGACGGGCGAGGCAGGCATCCGCGGCCGAAGGCCGCGGTTCTCGGAATCGCCGCATCGCGGCGATTCCGCCTTTTTCGCCCACGTTTTTGCGCGGGGGTTGAGGGCGCGAAGCGCCCGAGGCCCCTGCGCAAAAAGGTGGCTTACATCATGCCGCCCATACCGCCGCCCATGCCGCCCATGCCGCCGCCCATTCCGCCGGGCGCGCCGCCTGGGCCGCCGGGTCCGCCTTCGTCCTCGTCGTCGTCGCCCTGGCCACCCTTGAGGTCGCCAGCAGCGATGACGTCGTCGATGCGGAGGATCATGACGGCTGCTTCGGTTGCGCTTTCGACGGCCTGGGTCTTGACACGGAGCGGCTCGACGACGCCGTCCTCTTCCATGTCGACGACCTCACCGGTGTACGCGTCAAGCCCGGAGGTGACTGCGCCACCGTCGTGCTTGCTGCGGAGGTCGACCAGCGAGTCGATCGGGTCGAGACCGGCGTTCTCCGCGAGAGTGCGCGGGATGACGTCGATGGCGTCGGCGAAGGCCTCAACGGCGAGCTGCTCGCGGCCGCCGACGGAGTCGGCGTGGTCTCGGAGACCGAGGGCGAGCTGGGTCTCGGGGGCACCGCCGCCGGGCAGGACCTTGCCGTCCTCCAGCGTAGCGGCGACGACGCCGAGCGAGTCCTCGATGGCGCGCTCGACTTCGTCGACGACGTGTTCGGTGCCGCCGCGGAGGATCATCGTGACAGCGCGGGCGTCCTCGACGTCCTCGACGAAGATGCGCTCGTCGCCAGCGATGTCCTTCTGGGCGACGGAGCCAGCGAAGCCGAGATCGTCGGCTTCGATGTCGTCGATGTTCGAGATGATGCGCGCGCCGGTCGAGCGCGAGAGGGCCTCGATGTCGGACTTCTTGGCGCGGCGCACGGCCAGGATACCTTCCTGAGCGAGGTAGTGCTGGGCCATGTCGTCGATGCCCTTCTGGCAGAAGACGACGTCAGCACCGGCTTCTTTGAGCTGATCGACCATCTCCTTGAGCTGTTCCTCTTCCTGGTCGAGGAACTGCTGGAGCTGGTCGGGGTCGGTGACGTTGACTTCGGTGTCGAGTTCCGTTTCCGGAACCTCGATGGCCGTGTCCAGCAGGGCAACGTCGGCGTCCTCGACGGCGAACGGCATGTTGTCGTGGACGCGCTCCTTGTCGACGATGACGCCTTCGACGAGTTCGGACTCGTCGGTTGCGCCGCCGACGACGGTTTCGATCTGGATGTTGTCGGTGTCGACGCTGCCGTCGTCGTCGACGACGGACTGTGCGGCGCGAACGACGAGTTCGGCGAGGATGTCCTTGGAGGACTCCGCGCCCTTGCCGGTCATCGCCGTCGCGGCGACCTTTTCGAGGGTCTCCGTGTCGTCGGCGTCGACGTCGATGGCGTTGTCCTCGAGAATCTCCTTGGCCTTCTCTGCGGCCTGGCGGTACCCCTGAGCCAGGATGCTGGCGTGGATGTCCTGGTCGAGGAGTTCCTCGGCCTTCGAGAGGAGTTCGCCGGCCATGACGACCGCCGTGGTCGTGCCGTCGCCCACTTCGTCTTCCTGGGTCTGGGCGACCTCGACAATCATGTTGGCGGCGGGGTGCTCGATGTCCATCTCGTCGAGGATGGTGACGCCGTCGTTCGTGACGACGACCGAGCCCGAGTTGTCGACGAGCATCTTGTCCATGCCCTTCGGACCCAGTGTCGTCCGAACGGCCTCGGCGACGGCCGTCCCGGCCGTGATGTTCATCGACTGCGCGTCCTTTCCGGATGTCCGCTGGGACTCCTCGGAAAGTACAATCATGGGCTGGTTGCCCATCTGCTGTTGAGCCATAGTCAAACGATGATTGAATGTGATTCTATATAAATGCTACGGTGGGCGTTGGTGTATCGCCCTATTACACGCCACACTCGACGGTGTGATACCGAATAACGTGGGTGGTTTATATACCCATTCAGGGCCGCTCAGCGGCCCATTCCGAACCGACGGTGGCGCAGCTCGGGGGTGATCTGGATGCGGGAGATGTCCTGCCCGGTTCGGTACCAGACGAACGCCGCCCTGGTGAACAGTTCGCGACACTCGATACGGACCTCACGGGGGTTGCCCTCGGTCCGCTCGTGGATGTCCTCGATTGCGGCCCGTGTGAACAGGTCCGGGGCCTGCCCCTCGTAGGGTTCGCCCCGGAAGTACGAAAGCGAGCGGGCGGCGTACTCGGCCACGTCGTCCGGCGAGAACGGGTCGATGCCCTCGTAGTAGCGAAGCCGTGAGTCGAGCGTTCCCCGGATCTCCGCGACGCGGCGCTTCCCCTCCGGCGTCCCGGTGAGGAACAGGCGGACGCCGGCGTCGCCGGCCACCTGCAGCGGCGACAGCAGGTCCGCCTCCAGCACCTCGATCTCGTCGACGACCAGCAGTAGCGTCTTGTCGTCCTCGCGCACGCGACGGACGATTTCGTGGACAGCGTCTTTCGCTTCGGCGGTCGCCCACGGAATCCCGTCGCGGACCTGCGAGTAGTTTCGCTGGTCGATGGAGTAGCCCGCGGCGTAGGCGGCCGTCAGAACCGTCTGGTACAGTTTTCGCGGCGTCGTCTCGCGTGGGTTGTCCAGATGCGTGATGACAAAACCCTCGTGTTTCGAGAGGTCACGGAGGACGATTTCCCGGAAGGCCGTCTTTCCGGTGCCGTAGGGACTCACTAACCCGATGTGCTGGTCCTGAAGCAGCCAGGACGTGACCTGGTTCAGCATCTCGGTGTCGTGGCGGACGTACAGCGGCTCGGGCATGTGGTCCAGCCCGGCTTCCTCGGTAAACGGGAGGTCCGTCACGGTGTCGGCGGTGTCGCCCAGCGCCTCGCCGAAGGCAAGTAGCCGCTGTTCGACCTCCTGCAACTGGTCCAGTAGCACGCCGGCGGTAGCGCTCTCGGAACGTTCTTCTTCCTCGGACCGGAGCGATTCGAGCCGGTCCATTACCTCGGAAACCGACTGTCCCGCGCCGCTGGTCCCCGGTTGCTCTGTGTCGTCCACCACGGCTATCTCTCTCAGTGTTGCCCGTCCGGCGCGTTATATGTTACGCCCCGAATTTCGGGGAAGATAACGCGGCGTACCTGCATTAAAACGGGAGCGGGAACGGAACCGAGCCGTAGGCGTACCCTTCCATGCTGCCGTCCGGTCGGGCGCGGAAGACGATGGTCGGCGAGTAGCCGACATCGGGCTGTTCGCCGTAGACCCGCCGCCAGTCGTCGTCCGGGAAGGAACTGCAGTCGACGACGAGGACGGCTCCGGGGTGGGCCGCTAGCTGGTCGCGGGTCTTGGCGTCACCGGACGCTTTGACCGCGGCGATACCGGTGTTGACCTGTCGTCGGGACGGCGGCCGTGGGCGGGTGACCTCCACGAGCGTGTCCTCGACCCGGAAATCGACGGAGTGGCCCGAGTTCAGTTCGACCTCGGGTCTGATGTCGTTGCCCGCGTCGACGAGCAGTTTGGCGACGTTGAACTCGCCCATCGTCGCTCGCATCCGCGAGAGGTCAAAACCCTCGCTGGTCCCGAGTTTGCTCGCCATCGTGTAGCGGTAGTCGTCGAGTTCGCCGGTCGCGAGGAAGTCGTCGTAAAACGCCAGCCCGTCCGCCCGGTCGGCGTCCGGGAAGCCGCCGGCGTGGTCCCGGAAGAACGTCCGTGTCGACACCCGGCCGTCCTTCGAGAGAAACACGGGCAGGAAGAAGTGCGCCAGCGTCTCGTACTCGGTGAGCCACGGGTCCTCCACCTCTAACTGGGCGAACAGCTCCCGCTGGACCCACTCGCTAATCTCGTCGGGCACCTCGTCGAACGTGTACTTCTCCGTTCGCCACAGCGTCTCCGGGGTCTCGGTGTTCCCGACCCAGTACGCGCGCTGGCCGTTCCAGCAAAACAGCGCGAGGTCGCCGTTGTCCATCTCTAGTCGGCGCGCGGCCCACCCCTCCGGCGGGGCGAACCACGGACCGTTCATCGTCGCACCGAAGGTGTTCTGCAGCGGCGTCAGCAGGTCTGTCCGGACCCGCTTCTCGCTCCATCGCTCGTTCGACCGTCGCAGACGTAAGGGACCAGCCACGGGTGCGTGTAGACGGTCAGTGGTCTTGGGCGTTCCGCCCTATCGAGACACCCCGATTCGGACTGTTCGACCCCTCTGTAGGTCGTGTGGTACGGTTTCTGGGACCACCGTTACATTGATAGTCACTACCAGCCAAGTTTCACTGTGGTAACCTATGTCGATGGGAGCGTACGACGACGACGAACACGAACGCCGTGAACGCAAGAACAGCGAGGTCGACCTGTCGGAAGACGACGACCGGAGCACGTACCACGGGAGTGTCGACTACGACGGTGACGAGTCGACAGAAGAGCTGCTCGACCAGTTCAAGCAGATCAACTCTGACTGACGGCGGCCGTTCTCGACCGGTAGCGCAATAGCCCGACAGAGGCGGCCGTCACGACTGTGACGGCTATCACATGGCCGACCAGCGCCGCGAGCAGTACCGGCTGGTCGAGCACGAACGGAACGAGCACGAGCTGGAGAACCCCAAAGCCCCATATCTCCAGATCCGCACGGATGAACACCCGTGCCGTCTCGGGGTCGAACCGGTAGCGTGCTGACCGCCAGAGCCCGGTGACGCTGGCCCACCAGCCCGTGCCGATGCGGTAGCTCACGTCCCAGAGGATGAGTAGGGTCAGATACACCACCAGTACCGGCGGCTCCGACCCGAACAGCTGGCCCAGAAGTGGCGTCGAGCTGACCTGCGGGTCGAAGACGAATAGGTGGGTGAGCAGGGCGACGTACGCGAGGACGGACAACACGACCTCGACGTTCGAGGCGAACAGCAGCGCGCGGTAGGTCGGCGGCACGTCGATACGGCGGATGAGCGTGCTGATACGGAGCATCTCGGCGCTCCCGATGGTGGCGACGAACACGACGACCGTTCCGGCGATTGCGGCGCTCCAGACCTCGTAGTACCACGACAGAGCGACGATGGCGACCTCGAAGATGAGGAGCTGTATCGCCATCGCTGCCCACGTCGGTAGCCGAATCCCCGGCAGCGCGCCGATGATGCTCTCGTACACCCACGTCTCGCCGTACTCCGGGCGGGCGCTGTCGCCGCTCATCTGCCTGCACCACCCGTGGCCGCGGCCGCCTGCGCCGTTTCGCGACTCCGCGGCTCGCTGAGGGCCAGCCAGACCGCGTCTGCGAACGGCGTCAGGTCGACCGTGAACTGTGCCTGAGCGGCCTCGGTGTCCGCGACCACTGGCGTCTTCAGCCCGTGGATGAGCGGCCGGGCGACGCTCGATGGCACGTCGGTCAGTAGACCGACCCAGTACGCAGACAGCTTCGGCGTCAGCACCGGTATCGGCACGATTTTCGGCTCGCCCGTGCCCATGATTCGCCCTGTCCGCCGCAGTATCTCCGCGTAGGTCAACACCTCCGGGCCGCCAATCTCGTAGGTCTCGCCGGCCGTCTCCGGCGTGTCGAGCACGTCGACCAGGTACGCGATGACGTCGTCGATAGCGATTGGGTGGCAGTCGGTCCGGACCCAACGCGGCGTCACCAGCACTGGTAGCCGTGTCGTCAGTTCGCGTATCATCCGAAAGCTCGCTGAGCCCGCGCCGATGATGATGGCCGCCCGGAACGTCGTCAGGTCGTACTCGCCCTCCTTGAGGAGGAACTCGACTTCGCGGCGCGACCGGAGGTGCTCGGACAGCGTCTCGTCGTCCTCGCCGAGGCCGCCGAGGTAGACGACTCGGTCGACGCCGGCCGCGTCGGCCGCCCGACGGAAGTTCCGCGCCGCGCGCCGGTCCCGCTCGGCGTAGTCGGTCCCGGCACGCATCGAATGGACGAGGTAGTACGCGACGTCGATTCCGGCGAGGGCGGCATCGAAACTGCCCGCGTCGAGCAGGTCGCCTGTCGCCACGTCGACGCCGTCGGGCGGGGCGTACTCGCTCGGGTCGCGAACGAGCGCGCGGACGCTGTGGCCGGCCGCGAGGAGCGCCGGGGCGAGGTGGCCCCCGACGAACCCCGTTGCACCGGTCACGAGGACGTGCATACCCTTCCTGCAGGACGGGACGCGGTTAAAACCGTGGCCTGTTCGTGTCGCCCGTCAGGACTGTCGAACGAGCGGCTCGTACCAGTCGCGGTTGTCGCGGTACCAGTCGATGAACTTCGCGACGCCCTCCCGGATGGTGTGGTCCGGGTCGTAGCCGAGCAGTTCCTCGGCGCGGTCGGTCGCGGCGTGGGTGTGCTCGGCGTCGGCGTCGTGGCGTTCCTCGTAGACCAAATCGAGGTCCGGGTCGATCTGGTCGCGGATCTCCGTCGCGAGCGTCTTGATTTCGATGTTGTCCGTCGACCCAATGTTGATTGCCTGGCCGTCGGCGGCGTCCTCGTGCAACAGCGTCATGTTCGCGTCGATGACGTCCTCGATGTAGGTGAAATCGCGCGTCTGCGTGCCGTCGCCGTAGATGACCGGCGGCTCGCCGTTGTGACACCGGGAGACGAAATTCGAGATGGCCATGTTCGGGCGCATCCGCGGGCCGTAGACGGTGAAATATCGCAACGCGACGGCGGGCAGGTCGTACACCTCGCTGTAGGCGCAGGCGTAGCGCTCGGCGGCGAGCTTCGACGCGCCGTAGGGCGAGACGGGGGTCGTGGGATGTTGCTCGTCGTAGGGCAGGTACTCTGGCTTGCCATAAACGGAGGAGGAGGAGGCCATCACGAACCGCTCGATGCCCTCGTCGCGGCAGGCGTCGAGGAGGTTCAGCGTGCCGTCGACGTTGACCTCGTCGTATTTTCGGGGGTTCTTGACGCTCGGGCGGACGCCGGCCTGGGCGGCCTGGTGGTAGACGTAGTCGGCGTCGGCGACGAGGTCCGTCACTAGCTCCGCGTCACGCACGTCGCCCTCGATGAACTCGTAGCTGCCGTCGCTGTTCCGGGCGGCCGCCTGTCCAGCTTCGATGTTGTGTTGCTTGATATCCAGATCGTAGAACGGGTCGCGGTTGTCCAATACGACCACGTCGTGGCTGTCGGCGGCGAACCGCTGTGCCAGGTGGCCGCCGATGAACCCGGCACCCCCTGTGACCAGTATTTGCATTATCTGGACGGTGCCCATCGGACGACAAAAGTATGTCGAGAGTTAACTGCACTGAACTGTGCGAAGGGGCCAGCTACCTTGAAGTGTATACAGCGCATAAAAACTCGCTAATGGCCTCTAGAGCCTGCGACGGGTGCGATACGAACGTTTCGATAGCCGGCGGCATCGCCAACATCTGGTCGCAGGAGTCCAGGCCGACCGAGGGAATCGTCCTCGAACTCGGCGACGACACCGAACACTTCCTCTGTTACGACTGCATCGACCAGCTTCCCGACGACCGCGAGGTGACGGCGGCGGACGTGGCCGCCCTTTAAGTCGTCACGTCTCCCGTTCGAATCCGGGCGTCCACCGCGTCACGCGCTCGTCGATTCCAAGACGGCCGTCGCGCCAGCGGAGAAACGCCAGTAGCAGGAGGCCGCCGACGACCACGAAGAGCGAGTAGACGATCCCTTCTTCGCCCATCCAGCGCGCGGGGCCGACGATATCGACTGCGATCAGTTCGGGCGTCCGTTGTGAGTGGCCGAGACCGAACACCGCGCTCTGGGTGAAGTTGTACCAGGCGTGAAAGCCGATCGGGAGGGCGAGGTCGCCGGTGAGGACGTACGCGCCGCTCAGGACCAGTCCGGCGAGCAGGTAATAGCCGTACTGGCTCGGGTGGTCGACCTTCCCGCCGTGCAGGAAGGCGAAGACGAGCGAACTCGCGAGCACCGCCACGCCGACCGCGGCCCACCGCGGGACGGGCCCGTCGGCCCCTTCGGCGAGGTTCTTCAGCATCGCCCCACGGAAGACGATCTCCTCCCACGCCGACGCGAGGGCGACGTAGCTGAAGACGACGGCCATCGCCGGCAGAAACGGGAGATCGCCGGCTCCCTCCGCGACGCCGACGACAGTGGCCCAGCCCGCGCCGACTGCGACGGCGAGCGCGCCGGCATTGATGACGGTCGCTATCGCGCCGCCGACGGCGAACGACCGCCACCAGTGACGGTCGAGCGACAGGCCGTACTCGCCGACGGGTCGGCGGTCGAGGACCCGCGCGCTGACGAACACCGTGGCGACGAGGACCACCCCGATCCCGGCCGCTTCGAGCGGTTCTCGGATGGGGTGCGTGAATCGGGCCCGAACGACGCTCTGTAGCGCCGCGAGGGCGAGAAACGACAGCACCGCCGGGAGAACCGCCCGAAGCGGCGCTCTGAGCCTGTCGTCCATGCTGTTCCAGATCGGCCAGGCGAGGCGAGAGACAGTCCGCTCGACGACGCTCGGGGTCGTCCGGCTGTCTCTTTGCTCCGGTGACTTGGGTGGCATGTCCGGACGACCGGCCGGGACCGACGTATCACCGCGGGCACTGCTTCTGATTCGGAAGCCAGTGGACCGTTTTTATTGCGTCTCGCTCGCTGGAAGCGAACATGGACGCGGTCGGCGACGACGAACTGCTCGCGCTGCTCGAAGACGAGTACGCGCGGGCCATCATCGCCGAACTCACCACCGGACCGATGTCCGTCTCCGAACTCTGTACGGCCTGCGAGATGTCCGACCCGACGGCGTACCGCCGCCTCGACCGACTGGAAGCCGCCGACCTCGTCGCCGAACGGCAGGCCGTCGACCCCGACGGACACCACTACAAGCGCTACGTCGCGACCGTCGACGAAGTGACCGTCACGTTCGCCGACGGGTCGTACGACGTGGCTGTCACGCGGTCCTCGTCGGACCCGGCGGATCGATTCACCGACCTGTTCGAGGGGCTGTCCTGAGATGTTCGCGACGCTACTGCAGATACGCACGGGTGGAACCGATCCGGAAACTGCGCTGGCCGTCGTCGCGCTGTCGATACTCTCCGTCTTGCTCTCGGCCGCCATCGCCGTCGTCCTCGTCCGCGGCTATCGTCGCGGGCCGGGCCGGACGGGCATGCTGACGCTCGCCGTCGGGCTTCTCCTGCTCACGACTGTACCGGAGATCCTCCGCATCGCGCTCCCCACGGCCACCGGCGTCGGCGTCGTCCGGCGCTCGCTCCTCGTGAGTGCCTGCGAACTGCTCGGGCTCGGAACGATCCTGTGGACCGTCTACGGGGGTGAGTCGTCGTGACGGTCCCCTTCGACCTGCTCGCGCCGGACGCCGTCGCGGAACTCTCGCGAGCCCTGACGGCCGTCGTCGGACTGTTCGTCGCGTCGCTGGCCTACCGGGGCTATCGGCGCAACGACGCGCCGAAGATGCGGTGGCTCGCCGTCGGAATCGGGTCGCTGACCGCCGGCGTCTACGCCGCCGTCACCGTCGCTGTCTGGGCGGGCGCTGGGGCTGGCATTGTGTTGCTCGTCAGGGGTCTCGTGACCGTCGCAGGGCTCTGTGCCGTGCTGTACGCGCTGCTCGTCGAGTGACTTCAGATAAGAACAAGTGTCAGATGTGGTCGCCCGAAGGCGACCGGAAATCTGCCTTAGTTGCGGACGACGTTCGTCGCGCGGGGGCCCTTGTCGGCCTGTTCGATGTCGAATTCGATCTCCTCGCCTTCTTCGAGGTCAGGGCCGCCAACGTCTTCCATGTGGAAGAAAACGTCATCGTCCGCGTCCTCAGTCGAGATGAAACCGTAACCGCCTGTGTCGTTGAAGAAATCAACCTTACCGTTTGCCATTGCAAATATACGTACAGGGGGTATATGTATAAGACTTCCGAGAGTACCAGTGCCACGACCGTGTGTCTGTGAACACGACTCACACCCGTCATCTCGGCTAGCCGCCGACGCTCATCCGACGACAGGAAAGGTTTAGGCCGCCTCGTCCGTTGCTTTCTCGCGTGTACCCCGCGCGGATTACCGACGAGTTCCCGGCCCCGTCCTACCGGGGCAACCAGAAGCAGGCCCTGGCTGACATCCGTGCGGCCTTCGAGCGCGGCAAGGACGTGGTCCTCGTTCGCGCCCCGACCGGTAGCGGCAAATCGCTGCTCGCTCGGGCTATCGCCGGGTGTGCCCGGACCGCCGGCGAGGCCGCCGCCGAGCAGGTCATCGACGCCTACTACACCACGCCGCAGGTCTCCCAGCTAGACGACGTGGCCGAAGACGCCCTGCTCGAGGACCTCTGTGTCATCCGCGGGAAGAACAACTACGACTGCATCCTCCCCGGCGAGACGGACACACCGGTGAACCAGGCCCCGTGCGTGCGCGAACGGAAGTTCGATTGCCAGGTCAAGCACCGCTGTCCGTACTTCTCCGACCGCGCCATCGCCTCGAACCGGCGCATCGCCGCGATGACACTCGCGTACTTCATGCAGACCGCCGGCAGCGACGTGTTCGGCAAGCGCGACGTGGTCGTCATCGACGAGGCCCACGGTTTGGGCGAGTGGGCTGAGATGTACGCCACCATCGACCTCTCGCCGCAGTCCATCCCGATGTGGAACGACATCGACGTGCCGGACATCGACGGGCTGGACGAGGCCGTCGCCTTCACCGAACGCGTCGAGCACCTCGCCGAGCGCCGCGTCAAGGAACTGCGGAACAAGACGGAACTGACCGGTGAGGAAGTCGCTGAGCGGGACTCGTTGAACACGCTCCGTCAGGACCTGGGGTGGTTCCGCGAGGACTACACCGACACCGAGAGCGCGACCACCTGGGTCGTCGACCAGGCCGACGGCGAGAACGCCCCGGTGACAATCAAGCCGATGAACCCCGAGCGGTACCTCAAACACACCGTCTGGGACCGCGGCAACCGCTTCGCTCTGCTGTCGGCGACCATCCTCAACAAGGAGGCGTTCTGTGCCAACGTCGGCCTCGACCCCAACAACGTCGCGCTCGTGGAGGTCGGCCACACCTTCCCCGTCGAGAACCGGCCGCTGTACGACGTGGCCCAGGGGAAGATGACCTACGAGCACCGCGACGACACGCTGCCCGACATCGCCCGGACCGTCGTTCGCATCATGGCACAGCACACGGACGAGAAGGGGCTCATTCACTGCCATTCCTACGCTATTCAGGAGCAACTGAAGGACCTCCTCGACGACTTCGGCGTCGGCGCACGCGTCCGGACTCACGATAAAGAGGGACGCGATGGGGCGCTGTCCGCCTGGAAGCGCAGCGACAACCCCGACGTGTTCCTCTCGGTGAAGATGGAGGAGGCGCTGGACCTTGAGGGCGACCTCTGTCGCTGGCAAGTGCTGTGCAAGGCTCCCTATCCAAACACCCGCGACTCCCGCGTCGCCCGGCGGCTCGAAGACGACCAGTGGGGCTGGTACTACCGGACGGCACTGCGGACGGTCATCCAGGCCTGTGGTCGCGTCGTTCGTGCACCCGACGACTACGGGGCGACCTACCTCGCGGACTCGTCGCTGCTGGACCTGTTTGAGCGCGCCGAGCACGATATGCCGGACTGGTTTCGCGCCCAGGTCGACCGCCTCTCACAGCCCGATTTGCCGCGGTTCGCGCCGGACCAGGCGCTTTCGGCGCTCAGTTCGGGGACCAAACGCCGGCACGACCGCTCTCGGTCGCGGTCCGGGAACGGAAGTCACCCGCTTTCGGACGTGTGGGACTAAAAGAGGAAGCTCGCGCCGTAGACGAACGACGAACCGACCATCAGAATGACCAGAATAATTGCGAGTATCTGCTGTCTGTCCATGCCGTGTTCTTGATTACTGGCCTAGTTATGCGTTACGACCGTCTGTTCTGGGGCGTTATTCGTTCTCTAACCTTGGTTGCTTGCGTAAACCCGTCCTACTGGATCCGGGCGTCGACGACAACGTGGGCGACGCCCTCGCTGTACTCCTTGACTCGCCGAGTGTCCAGAATCTCGACATCCCGGTCGGCCTCGGCGACGGCCGCCTCCAGGCGCTCGATGGGGCGGTCGAAGACGAGGGCGTCCGGCGTCGCCTCGTGCATGTGGAGGACGCCGCCGGGCGCGAGGGCGTCCAGTGCGCTGTCGAGATACTCGTGGGAAGCGCCGGGCGGAGCCCGACTGTCCTCCGCGCGCGGCGCGGAGGCCTCGTAGTATCCCATCACTACCCGGTCGGCGCGCGCCTCCTCAGCGAAGCCCGGCACAACGTCTCGACAGTCGGCCCGATACGGGTGAACGCGCTCGTCCACGTCGTTGAGCATGACGTTCTCGACGAGGAAGCGAAACGCGGTAGGGTTGCGTTCGATGGCGGTGACGTGCGCACCGGCACGGGCCATCGGGAGGGTAAAGTAGCCGATGCCGGCGAACATGTCGAGGACGCGTTCCTCGGCGGAAACGGTATCGCCCATCCGCGCCCGCTCGGCTTTGTTCCCGGGCGAGAACATCACCTCGGCAAGGTCCATCGCGTAGCGCGTGCCGTGTTCGGTGTGGACCGTCTCGGTGTCGCCGGCGCCGGCGATGACCTCGACGCTGGGTTCGCGGTGCTCGCCGGAGATGCCGTGGCGGGCCAGCACCGTCTCGGCCTCGCCGTGGAGCGCCAGCAGCGCCTCGCCGACCTCCGCCGGTCTGGGGCTGTTGCCGATGTCGACCAGCACGACGGAGCCCAGCACGGCCCAAGAACTCGGAGCGGCATCGATTTCCTCGTCGGTCCAGCCGCGCTCCCGGAGGTGGTCGTCGAGGGTCTTGAGCCGGCGCTCGCCGACCTGCCGGACGACCTCCCGGAACTGCGTCTCCTGTGGCGGGGCGGTCACCGGAACCGCGACGCTGTCTGCGGTCCACTGGGTAACGCTTCTGGTGTCATCGTAGACGCCTTCGGCTCGCAGGGACTCGATAGCGACCTGCGAGCGAGGTTTGGCGACGACGGCAGCAAGGCGCTGGCCGTCCGTCTCGCCCGGCTCGCGGCTGGCACCCTCGTCACTCATCGGTATCCGTTTCGTCTCCCTCGACTGGGAGAATATGCAACCCGGCGTGGCTCTTCAGCACCGGAACTTCGTCGGTGTCGGTGTCGAGGTAGCCCGGCCGCGGGACGGTCTTGCTCTCGAACGTTTCGGGGTCAAGCACCTGAACAGCGTTGTCGTCCTCGACAGCGACCAAGGTCGTCTGCTGGCTGTCTTCACGGAAGCCCAGCCGGCGGGCGTCGGGTGCTTCGCCGGCCTCGAAACTGGCCTCGTAGTCCTCGCCGGTCGCCAGGCGAACCCCTTTGAGGTTCCCCTGGACCGAGCGGACCAGCACCGGCCCGTCGCCGTCCTCCGGGTCGATGACCTCGCCCTGTCGGTAGCGGGGCAGCCGGACGGCGTAGGTCATCCGGTACAGTTCCTGTCCGTCCTCGTCCTCGGAGATGAGACGCCGCGAGTCGGAGTACGAACCCCCAAGCTGGGCGGTGATGCGCTTGGCGATGCCCAGCCCCATCTGATTGGTCGAGATTTTCATGTCCAGCCCGTCGTCGACGGACTTCGTCTCGGTGATGAAGGCGTTGCGGTCGCCGGTCGCTTCACGGGCGGCGATGTACTCTTCTGCGATTTCTTCGGCCCGCTCGCGCTCGTCGTCGGTCGGGTCGCGCCCGTCGGCCCGTACCTGAACGATGCTGGCGAAGGAGCCGCCGGCGATTTTCCCGCAGCGCTTGCACGTCTGCCGGGAGATGCGGACGGGGACGGTCACTTCCTCGGTGACTGGCGTCCCGCGGATGACGCCGGAGAACTCCGCGTGCATCCGGATGTTGTTCTTGTCGAGTTGCTCGGGGGCGACCTGCCAGGCGACCGACTGGGCGTCGACGTGGATGCCGAGCGCCTCGCTGACCTGCTCGACGGCGATGTCGGTGTAGTCCTCCGCACCGATGTCGACCCAGCGGTTCCCCTTGTGGACCGCACCACATCGCGAACAGACCCGCACTTGGATGGTGTCGGGGGCATCCACCAGGTCGAACTCCTCGAAGTAGCAGGCGTCACAGAGGACGTGCTCGGAGTTGCGCTGGCCGCCAGCACCCGAAAGCTCCGGGCGCTCGTCGGTGCCCTCCGGTATCTCGTCACCGCAGCGTGGACAGAACTCTCCCGACCGGCTCATTACCGGTCCTACTGTACTGAACCGTTTAAGCCGTGTGTTCCGCCTGTCGAGGCACCACCCGCCGTGTGGCGCTTTCCCACGATAGCGAGGTTTTAGAGTGTCGACCGTCTATCGGGGGGCATGGAGTGGCAAACAGACTGGGGGCTCCGCGGCCGGATGGCCCTGACGATGTTCCTGCTGTTCGCGCTGTACATCGTCTTCCTCGGAGTGCTCGTTGTGGCTTTCGAGAACCTCGCGCTCATCGTGGTCGTCATGGGACTGTTCCTCGGTGCGCAGTTCTTCTTCAGCGACAAGCTCGCCCTGTACTCGATGGGAGCCCGGACGGTCGAACCGGAAGAGTACCCCGAACTCCACCGGACTGTCGACCGCCTGGCTCAGCAGGCCGACCTCCCGAAGCCGAAGGTCGCCGTCGCCGATTCTCGGGTGCCCAACGCCTTCGCCACCGGCCGGTCGAAAGACAGTTCGGCCGTCTGCGTGACGACGGGCATCATGGACACGCTCGATCAGGACGAACTGGAGGGCGTACTGGCCCACGAGCTGGCCCACATCAAGAACCGCGACGTGATGGTGATGACCATCGCGTCGTTCCTCTCGACGATTGCCTTCCTCATCGTCCGCTGGGGCTGGCTGTTCAGCGGCGGTCGAGAGCGCGGCGGCCAGCAGGTACCGGTCATCGTCGCCATCCTCATCTCGCTGGTCGTCTGGGTCATCTCGTTCCTCCTGATCCGGACTCTCAGCCGCTACCGCGAGTACGCCGCCGACCGCGGCGGCGCGATGATTACCGGCAAGCCCGCCGCCCTCGCGAACGCGCTGATGAAAATCGACGGCCAGATGGACAAAGTGCCGAAGGAGGACATGCGCGACCAGGCGGAGATGAACGCCTTCTTCATCATCCCCATCGACGTCGGCTGGATCGGCCGCCTGGCCAGTACCCACCCGTCGACGGAGAAACGTATCGACCGCCTGCAAGACCTCGAACGCGAACTCGAAAGTCGGTAACGTCTGTTTATTATCTGATTTGCCGTCAGTCGTCTACGCGATAGTGTGGATTCTCACCGTGACAGCTATACAGAGCCAGAAAGCCCCGGCTGTCTGAACTCGGGGGTGGTTCGAAAGACGCTACGCGTCTTTCGTCATCACGAGAGAGCTTCGCTCTCTCGGACGAACTCGCTGCGCGCTTCACTCACTCCGTTCGTTCCAGTGCTTACGTCGTCCGCCGTCGTTCAGCCAGCCGCCCCTTTCAGTCCCTCCTGTGGCTGATTGAGCAGCCGAAACGGGTGGGACTGAAAGGGGCGAGTCGCTGGGCGTACGAGGCGACGTAAGCACCGCAACGTAGTGAGTAGCGAGGGACCACAGGTCCCTCGGACCATGCGAACGGCGCAGAGCGCCGTGAGCAGAGAGCGCAGCGAGTCGCAGTAGCCCAGCGACTCGGGGCTTTCTGGCTGTTAGAACAGTTGTCCCTGTCTTCGTACGCAACCACAGCAACTAGTCGAGACGCAAACCACCTTGGGCTCCGGCCCATAGAGGCACACATATGGGATTGCTCGACGGACTCAAGAGCGTCCTCGGGGTGAAAGCCGAGGCAGACGCGACACGCGACGCCGACCCCGACGACCTGTTCGGGATGAGCACCGCCTACGTCACGATGGAGGCCGACCTGGGGTACGAGCCGACCGGCGAGGCGGCACTGTGTTTCGCCGACGTCGACAGCACGGACTTCCAGGACGCCGTCGACGAGGTCGAATCCATCCTCGACGCTGGGATGGTCGAGACGGGAACGCGCGCGACTTTCGAGACCGACGACCATGGCTACCAGTGGGTCGTCCTGCACGATGACGACTTCGAGGACCTGCTCACGTCGATCCACTTCGCCGCGGACACGCTCGTCGAGCGCCGCTACGGGTCGCGCCTGCTCGCGGCGCTGTTCTCGTTCGAGGACGCGCGGGAGAACCAGACTGTCTACTGGGTGTACTCGTTCCGTCGGGGCGCATACTACCCGTTCGCGCCGGACCCCCACGACAGCCACGAGCGCAACACCTCCGCGGAGTTCAAACTGGACAGTAACCTCAGCGACGAAATCACCGTCGAGGACGACAAGGAGTACTGGTACCCGCTGTGGCCGGACCGCCCCGGCTACCATCCCTGGGAGTGAAATGATCGACGGCGGCGTCGCTATCGGTGACCATGTCCGGCCGGTCAAGCCCAGCCGCGACGGCCACACTGGCGAAATCGCGACGGGCGCTCGCGCCGATCTCGACGCGTTCGAGTCCGCCGAGAAACCGGAAACGAACAGCTCGCTGGCCACACTATCTATCACACGGCTCACCCTGTCTCTTATACACATCTCT
>NZ_AOLW01000005.1 GCF_000336615.1 Haloarcula amylolytica JCM 13557 | reverse complement strand
TCAGAGATGTGTATAAGAGACAGGCCACGTCCCGCTATCCGAGACGGCGCTGACGGGGCTCGTTCTCGTGGGGCTGCTCCTGCTCGTCTACCTCGGTCGAACGGGTCTGGGCTGAATCTGTTCCACCGCACTTCGACTCCCCTTCGCATCTAAAACTCCCGATTCCGTCTCGAACCATCACGCCGCTGTCCCACACTTTCACTTTCACTCTGGTGTTAACGAGGCTTTATACCCCCGGACGCACAAGGCACGTCCATGTCCGCAAGTGAGGACCTCGAAGAGCTGCCGGGCGTCGGTCCGGCGACGGCAGAGAAACTCGAAGACAACGGCTACGACTCCTATCAGGGGATTGCGGTCGCCTCCCCCGGCGAACTGTCGAACACGGCCGACATCGGTGAGTCGTCGGCGGCAGACATCATCCAGGCCGCCCGCGAGGCGGCCGACATCGGCGGCTTCGAGACCGGCTCGACGGTGCTCGAACGCCGCGAGCAGATCGGGAAGCTCTCCTGGGGCGTCGACGAGGTCGACGACCTGCTGGGCGGCGGCGTCGAGACCCAGTCCATCACCGAGGTGTACGGCGAGTTCGGGGCCGGCAAGTCCCAGGTAACACACCAGCTCGCAGTCAACGTCCAGCTGCCGGCCGAACACGGCGGGCTGGAAGGGAGCGCCATCTTCGTCGACTCCGAGGACACGTTCCGACCCGAGCGTATCGAACAGATGGTCAAGGGCCTCGCCGACGAGGTACTGGCAGACACGCTGGTCCTCCACGGCATCGTCGAGGAGGAGGACGACGCAGACCCGACCGACGAGGATCTGCTCGATGACCTCGTCGCCTCCGTGCTGGAGAAGATCCACGTCGCGAAGGCGTTCAACTCCAACCACCAGATCCTCCTGGCCGAGAAGGCACAGGAGATCGCCAGCGAGAGTCAGGACGAGGAGTTCCCCGTCCGCCTGCTCGCCGTCGACTCGCTGACCGCCCACTTCCGAGCCGAGTACGTCGGCCGTGGCGAACTCGCCGACCGGCAGCAGAAGCTCAACAAGCACCTCCACGACCTGATGCGCGTCGGCGACCTCAACAACACCGCCGTCGTCGTCACGAATCAGGTCGCCTCCAACCCCGACTCCTTCTTCGGCGACCCGACCCAGCCCATCGGTGGCAACATCCTCGGCCACACCTCCACGTTCCGGATGTACCTCCGGAAGTCCAAGGGGAACAAGCGCATCGTCAAACTCGTCGACGCGCCGAACCTCCCGGACGGCGAGGGCGTCATGCGCGTCGAAGAAGACGGCCTGCTGAACGAGTAGCCCGAGTCCTAAGGACTACTACCGACGCGACGATTCCAGACTTTTTCTCCGGCGGTTTTCGAGACCCGCAACAGCGTCCGCCCGGACTGGCATGTGGACTGCTCCCGCGCCTCGAACCCCTCCGTTTCACCTCGAACCCGCTTCCGTCCGGCGTCTTGCGGCCGTCAGACGCACCGTGGTGAATGTGAAACTTCGCCACCCCAACCGCAAGACGGCGGTACATCTCCTGTCGAAACAGAGGGGTAACAGCTGGGAACCGACAGACGGCTGTCTGGTTGTCGATGTTCTCCAGGGGTAAACTGTCGACTGGAGATGTCAGCGTCCAACCGCCATGTTTGGACGGTACGAAAGTCGGTGGACAGCGAGAAAATCAGTCGCCTGCCTGGTCTGCCGTGGCCTGTGCGTCGGCGCTCCAACGCCTCGCCGTCAGTCCCCGGCAGATTTCATCCCGGTCTCTTCGAGGTCCGCACCGCCGACCGACGAGCGCAGGGCGTCCATCCCGTCGTCGCGGTCGATGCCGAAGTTATCACGGTATAGCTCCTGCACGCGGTCGTACTCCTCGTCGCTGAGCGGCGGCGTATCGGGCGCGCCGGCCCACTCGTCGATGTCGGCGTTCGTCCGGAACGTCGGGGTGACCGACGCCACCTCGTCGTTGTAGAGGAGCCACTGGATGGCCGCCTGGCCCATCGTCCGTGCTCCGTCACGTTCTAGGAACCGGATTTCCTCGACCTTCTCCCAGCCGGTTTCGTACCACTCGCTCGGCCGGTGGGAACGGTGGTCGCCCTTGCCGAGTTCCGTCTCCGGGGTCACCTGCTCGTTCAGCAGGCCCGAGGAGTGCGGGACACGAGCGAGTACCGACGTGTCGGCGTTCTGCTCGCGGATAGTGTCGATGAAGTGCTGGCCGGGGGTCTGCTCGAAGAGGTTGAAGACGGTCTGGAGCGCGTCGAACTCGTTGGCGACCGCGGCGTCGCCCTCGGCGAGCCAGCCGATAGAGGGGCCGAGCGCCCAGCCGATGGCCTCGACTTTCCCCTCCTCGCGGAGTTCGTCCAGCGCCTCCAGGACGTCCTCGTCGACCTCGTCGACGTTGGCGTTGTGGAGCATCAGGAGTTCGACGTGGTCCATGCCGAGGCGGTCGAGCGAGCGGTCGACGGCGGTGTGAACCCACTCAGGTGTGACCTTCTTCGGGAGTTCGCCGTGACCGGCCTGGGGGTTGTTGTAGAAGTCGTAGCCGATCTTCGTCGAGACGGTGACCTCGTCGCGGTGTTCCGCCAGCGCCTCGCCGATGATCTCCTCGCTGTCGCCGTGGCCGTACACGTCGCCGGTGTCGAAGAACGTCACGTCCTCCTCGAGCGCGTGCTGGACCATGTCGATAGCATCGTCGCGAGTGCGGTCGCCCCACCAGTCCGTGCCGACGACCCAGGCACCGAATCCGACTTCCGAGACCTCGACGCCGGAGTTTCCGAGTGTCGCGTATTCCATACCCAACGTAGCGGCGCTGTCCACTTAGCCGTCTTGGTTTGCGGTGTCGGACCGCGTCCGAATCCGGAGTTCGGGGGTGGCGATGGCATCGAGCAGTTCGACCGTGCCGTACTCGCGGCGGACCCACCAGTACAGCGCGGCTCCGCCGACGCCAAGCAGCGGGAGCGCGATGAGTCCGCCTTCGGGGCCAAAGTTGCCGCCGGTCACCAGCGTCGGGCCGGTCGCATCAGTCGAGAGCAGGGCGACACCCATCCGGAGGCCGCTCACGGGAAAACCAAGCAGTGCCAGCGTGTAGTTCCAGGCGACGTGGAAGCCGCTGGCGACCCCGAGTCGCCCGGTCAGGACGTAACACGCACCGAGCAGGAGGCCGTAGAGGGTGATGTTGGTCACGCTGAGCAGCGACGCGCTGGGGTTCGTCCAGTGGAGGACGCCGAACAGCGCGCCCGTCAGCGCCGTCGCGGCGATGACCGCGCGGCGCTTCCCGACCCAGCCAGCGAGCCCCTCGGCCGCATTCGTCAACAGGTAGCCACGGACGAGCACTTCCTCGGCAGTCGCCTGGACGATGAAGAACGCTCCCAAGAGGAGGACAGCGACCGGCGGTCCGAACGCGGTCAGTGGGAGCGGCCCGCTGTCGACGGTAGCGAAGATGACGCTGACTTCCACGAACCCGGCACCCAGTTCGACGAGTAGGACGAGCGTGGGAAGCCCCGCCCCGAGCGCGAGGCCGAACGCGGCGTCACGCCACCACTGTCGGTCGAACCCCAACCCGTAGTCAGAGAGCGTCCGTCGGTCCAGCAGATAGCCGAGTACGACAGCCACGACGGTTCCGGCCGCAAAGAGCGCAATCTGGCGCGCGACTGCGACCGCTGGCGTCACGCCCACCACGGACGACACCACTGCGACCACTCCTGAGAGCAGGACGAGGCCGAACCCAGCGAGAAACACCCACAGTGTGACCCGCCACGGCGCTCGCAGCCGGCGCTCGGCGGGATTGACGATGTAGCGCCGTATCTCCATGATGAAGTCCGACCTGACCATGTCGTCGTCTGGAACGGCGGCGTCTTAACTGTGGCTTGCTCGCCGAGCTGTGTGGTTCACGGTGTCGTGACACAGGTGTTACTGGGTAGGTTTCAGGTAACGGAAACCCCTATCTGCCCGCGAAGCCACGTACTCGACATGACGAAGCGTCACGTGTCGCTGCCACCGCTCGCTGAAGAGGGGCTTAGGGCGTTTATCGATGAGGTCGACGAACGCCTCTCCGGTGACGAGGACACCTGCGATGTTGTCACTGACGTGTTGGTCGACCTCCACGGCGACCGAGACGCCTACGAGCGCTGGCAGGACGGCGCGGATATCTCCCCGGCCGAACGGGTCCGGCTTCAGGGGTATGACCCCTGTAACACGACCCTCGAAAGCGAGTACTACGCCGAGAAAGACGAGGAGCGGTTCAAACGCTCGAAGCACCTCCAGTGGCTCTGGCGGCAGTTCGACGCGACACCGATGGCGGACAACGTCGAGTTCGCGCTCCGGTTCCGGCGGATGCTCGCCAACCACCTCTTTGACTCCTGTGGCGAGGGCTGTCGCTTCTTCAAGGGCATCACGTTCACCTACGGCCACAACATCGAAGTCGGCGACAACGTCGTCGTCCACGACGACGTCCACCTGGACGACCGCGGGAAACTCACTATCGGCGACCGCGTCTCTATCTCCGACGACACCCACGTCTACAGCCACGACCACGACGCCGTCGACCAGACCCACGTCGACAACTACCACACCATCATCGAAGACGACGTGCGCCTGACCTACGACTCGATGGTCCGGGCCGGCGTCAAGGTCGGGGAAAACGCCATCCTCGCGGCGAAGTCCATCGCCGGCAAGGACATCCCTGCCCACCACATCGCCGCCGGCACGCCGGCGAAGTCCCTGACTGTCAAGGACGGCTGGGAGTCCGTCGCGGAGCCAATCGAGGGGGCGAACGTCGACCGCCGTGCCGAGCGGCAACTGTTCGTTGACCTGCCCGATAATCTGGAGCAGTTCGACGAGTTCCAGCGGGACCTCTCGCCGCCGGACCGCCAGTAGCCGGTGCGGCCACGCCGGCAGTCCTTTTGCCGCACCGACCGAACCCCTGGTATGCGAAGCGTCGCCATCAACGTCGGAGCGAACACGAACGAGCCCGGCTTTCGCGGGCCACTGTTCTCCGACGGCACCTTCGAGTATATTCCCATTCCCGAATCGAAACCGACCAGCGAGCCAGTGCCGACCTACGGCGACCTTGACCTGCGGACCGACGTTTCTGCGGTGGCCGACCAGCCGGTCCACTTCGACCCGGAGTTTCCCGAGGCCGGCGGCGAGCGCTACACGTACGGCGACGAACACGGCGTGAAGGCCGGACCGCTCTCGGAGCTGTCGGCCGGTGACTACCTGTTCTTCTACGCGACGCTGTCGATGGCCGACGAGCGTTCGGCCTGGGCGTCGCCGAAGTGGGGGGCCCACGTCATCGGCCACTTCCAACTCGCTCGTGACGCGGTGACCGGCGACGAGTACCGGGACCTCCCGTCCGAGGAACAGGCACAGTTCGCCTCGAACGCCCATGTGAAACGCGACCCCTTCGACGCTCGCGTTCTCATTCGCGGCAACGCTGACGAGTCACGACTGTACGACACGGTCGTCCCGCTGTCGGCACCGAGCGGCGGCACCGACGCGAACGAACTGGTCACCGAACTGTCGTCCGACTCGGGGAAGGGGCCGTGGTGGCGACGGCCGATGCGGTTCGACGAGGGTGGCACGGAGCGACTGCTCGAACTGGCTGAGAGCTACCCCAGCGCCCTCGAACGCTGAGGCAGCCGAATGAGTTATCACCGGTGAAAATAGAATGTGAAAGCATATGTCCAGACGGACTCAGGTAGCTGATATGCGTCTCTCTAGTGGGGTCCCCGGCTTCGACGAACTCATTGAGGGGGGGCTACTCCCGAATCGTCTTTATGTGGTCAGCGGCCCGCCGGGCAGCGGGAAGACTACTTTCTGCTCACAGTTCATTACACAGGGCGTCAAAGAGGGCGAGACGTGCCTGTACGTGACGATGCACGAGACCAAGACGGAGTTGATGCAGGACATGGCCGGCTACGAGTTCGGGTTCGACCGGGCCATGCAGTCTGACGCCATCCAGTTCCTCAACCTCGTCACCGAGAGCGGAAAGCGAACTATCACGCAGTTCGGCAGCGAGGGCGGCCTGACGAACCGCCTCGTCGCTTATATCAGACAGAACGACATCCAGCGGGTCGTCATCGACTCGACGATGCTGTTGCAGCATTTCATGAACGACGTCGAAGACGAGATCACGGGCTTTCTCTCCGCGCTGAAACAGACGGACGCGACGACGCTACTCATCTCTGAGATGACCGACCCGTCCTCCTACAGCGACGAACACTACCTCGCCCACGGCGTCGTCTTCTTCCACAACTTCCTCGAAAACGGGAGCATGACCCGCGGCGTCCAGGTCATCAAGATGCGAGGCACCGCCATCGACTGTGACATCCGGGAGATATCCTTCTCTGACGCCGGACTGCAGGTCCACTCCGATCGGAAAGTGGAGACATGAGCCGCTACGAGCGTGAGTTCGGCACCGACTGGGAAACTCTCGGCAAAGACGAGGCCACCGACCGGGCCTACGCCATCGGCGTCGCCGAGCGCCTCGGGGAGTACAACCGGGAGGAACTCGAAGCCATCTACGCCGAGATGAACTCGGCGTACCACAAGAGCATGGTCGAACTCGCGTACGACGAAGGCCGCAACGAAGCGAAGGAAGCGGCGGAGACGACCAGCGCCGACCGGGACGCCCTCTGGGCCGACCTGATCAACGGCGAGAAGACGTACATCGACGAAGACGACGTGCCGACCAGCGGCCGCGACGGCCTGCCGTCGGCGCTCGACTCCTCGGAACTGCTTGACAGGCAGTCGATCGACAGCACTGACGCCGTCGACAGACCGGACTTTCTCGACAGGTAGCTGGCTCCAGTGTGTGCACTCGCCGGCAGCGATAGCGCTGCTGCTCGCCCATGTGAAAACGAAGGAGACGGGAAACCCGTCCAGAGCTGGGGGCCGCGTGCGGGACGCGGTCAGCCGAAAGTAACCGGCAGGGCCGTTAGAAGGAGACTTCGTCCGGCCCGTCTTCGCCCATGCAGACCGGGTCGCGGTCGGAGTAGCCCTTTCGGCCGATGGCCTTGCTCGACACGCCCGAGAACGCCGCGAACTCGGCGTCTTCCGCGCTCTCGAAGGTTTCCGGGGCCGACCGGCTCAGCGCGTCGCCCAGCCGTTCGGTGCCGTTTGGCAGTTCGAGCTCCATGTCGCCGTCGCCCTCGATGATCTCTTCGGCGGAAACCGGGTAGTCGTACGATTGGAAGGCGTCCGTCGCGTTGCTTAGCATTCGCATATGCCGAGAAAGTTCATGGTCGATAATAAACCTTCACTATAGATAATCATAATGTCCCTTAATGCGTATAAGGAACTCACGTTTCGTGTGCCCACGACACATGACTCGACCAGAAGCGGCTTCCTGCTGGGGATTGTGGGAGTAGTATGGTCGTCGCTGACTTGCACGTACACACGACCCGCTCCGACGGGACGCTCTCCCTCGACGAAGTCCCGGCCGCCGCGAGACGAGCGGGCGTCGAGGTTGTCGCCGTCACGGATCACGACCGACTTCAGCCTGAACTCGACGGCCCCGTCACTGAACGGGACGGTGTGACGCTTCTCCACGGTATCGAACTCCGTGTCGAAACCGAGACCCAGCGACTGGACCTGCTGGGCTACGGTGTCGACCCGACCGACGAACTCCGGGCCGAGTGTGAGCACGTCCAGCGGAACCGCCGCGAGCGCGGCGCGCGCATCATCGACTGTGTCGAGGACCGGTTGGGCGTCTCGCTGCCCGTCGAACCGCGTGACGGCCTGGGTCGCCCCCACATCGCCCGCGCAGTCGCCGAGGTGTCGGACCACACCTTCCAGTCCGCATTCGACGAGCTAATTGGCGACGACTGTCCCTGTTACGTCGCCCGAGAGGTCCCGTCCTTCGAGCGCGGTTGTGCGGTCCTCTCGGAGGCGTGTGGACTGGTCGGCCTCGCCCACCCGTTCAGATACCCCGATACGGCGGCTGCGCTGTCCAAGTGTGCGTCGCTCGACGCCGTCGAACGGTGGTACCCCTACGGCCGTACGGTCGACGACAGCCTCGTCGACGACGCTATCGAGCGATACGACCTCGTGCCGACGGGCGGCAGCGACGCTCACGGCGAGACGCTGGGTGACACCGGCCTGGACGCCGCCGCCTGGGGTCGGGTCGAAACAGCGCTCAGCGTCTGACAACCGGCAGACGGAACCCGAGGGTTCAATGTCGTCCGGGACTACTATTCAGGTATGCAGTGTCACTACTGCGACCGTGAAGCCGATATCGCCGTCGAGAACGACGGCGTCAAGGTTGGTGTCTGCAAGACACATTTCCGTGAACAGATGGCGGAACTGGAAGACGCCGACTGGCTCGAAGACCTCGACGAAGAACTCGACATCGACCGACGCGAGTGACCGACGCTCCGTTTTGCTGCTTCTGCCGTGGCGTGCCCCCAGTGGCACCGCTGTGACTCGCCCTGACTAACGGTTAAGGACTGTCCGCTGTACATGGCAACTATGGAGAAAGTCAGTCTCGACGCCGTCGAATCGCGAATGGGGCCGGCGTCGGTCAAGCGGGCGCTCGCCGGGCCGCTCGGCACCGACGACATCGCGCTGAACTACTACGAACTGGCCCCGGGCGAGTCCTTCGGCTTCGGCTACCACCGTCACCCGGGTCAGGAGGAGGTGTTTCTCGTTCAGTCGGGCACAGCGACGTTCGAGACGGAGGACGGCGACGTGCGCGTCGAGGCCGGCGACGCCATCCGCTTCGCTCCCGGCGAGTGGCAACGCGGGTACAACGAGGGCGACGAGCGCGTCGTCGCGCTCGCGCTCGGCGCGCCACAGGAGATGGGCGACACCGATATGCTCCGGCACTGCGAGGAGTGTGGCGGTCGCACGCACAACTACGTCGAGATGACGGACGACCGGGACGCGCTGGTGACACGCTGTGCGGAATGTGACGCCGAGACCGGGCGGTTCACCTGATGTCCGTAGACCCACCGCACCGACAGAATCAGTCGTCGGCAGCGGTGGCACGGGTCGCGTCGCCCGTGTGACGCACGGCGAACTCGGTGAAGTTGTCGAACAGTCGCTTGGCCTCGCAGGCCGCGCGGTGATTCTCCTCGGTGATGCCGTCAAGCACCGCCTTGATGCGCTCGTCGGAGAGTTGTTCGTCCTTGCCTTTCGTCACCGTCTCGGCCGTCTCGGGGTCGTACTCGGGGTGGAACTGCACCGAGAAGACGTTCTCTTTCCGGAACCCGTGGACGCCGTAGTCGTTCTCGGCGAACGTGGTCGCACCTGGGGGCACCTCGGCGACACGGTCCGAATGCGTCGTGAAGACGGTAAACGACTCGTCGACGCCGGTGAGCAGTTCGTTCTCGCCGTCGTGTTCGACGGTTCGGTAGCCGATCTCGTACTCGTCCATCGCCTCGACGGTCCCGCCGAGCGCGTGCGCCAGCAGCTGGTGGCCGAAACAGACGCCCAGGAACGCGATGTCGCGGTCGACCGCGTCCGCGACCCAGGATTCGAGGTCCCGTATCCAGGGCTCGTCCCAGTAGACGGACGCGCGGCTGCCCGTGACCAGACAGCCGTCGAACGCGAAGGTGTCGGGCAGTTCGCGCTCGGTCACGTCGTATTCCACGAGGTCGGCGTCGAGTTCCCGCCGGAAGTTTCGGCGGTTGTCGTCGCCGTCGTGGGCCGCGTTCAGCAGGGCGATCCGTGGCCTCATTACCAGTACGCAACGGCTCAAATCGTAAAAACATGCATACCGACGGCAGTGATTGCCGCTCGCGGTGACGGGGACACCGTCGTCAAATCGACCGCGGATACAGCGGCTATCGGAGACGACTGGCCGTTCAGAACTGTCTCGCTACGGGACGTCGACGACTGCGATACGTGCGTTTACGTCTGGTCCGCTTCCGGGTTGTTCGTCCGCCGATAGGAGCCCACCATCTTCCACAGCGTGTCGTTGAAGTCGTCGTTGTTGGCTTCGCTCTCGATCTGCCGGTACAGGTTTTCCGAGACTTCGATACGGGGCATCAAGTGCGTATAGAGAGCGGGAGTAAATAAATCTCCGCTGACACGGAATCGAGTAAAAGCTTCAACGAACTCCTCTAGGGCCCGTATAACCATCTGGCACCGAAAGAGACGAACCAGGCCATCCAGATGCAGAAGACGACCAGCCACGCCCCGTACTGGACTGTCGGGTTCGGAACCAGGACGTACGCCACGACAAGCAAAGCGGCAATGCTCGCCGCGGCCGTGGCGTCCCAGCGGTCCAGTGCGGGCGGTGTGACCATCGGAGACTACTGCGAGATGCCGTAGGTGTCGTCGTCCCAGTCGTTGACGCCGGTGTCGTAGACCGCCTGCTCGCGTTCGATGGCATCGATTCGCTCGCGGTCGGCGGCGTCGAGTTCCCAGTCGGACAACGCGAGGTTCTGTCGGACGTGCTCGGGCGAGGAGGACTTCGGTAGCACCACCACGTCGTTCTCGACCGCCCACTTCAGGATGACCTGGGCCGGCGACTTGTCGTATTTCTCGGCTAGGTCCTGAATGACGTCGTCGGCGAACACCTCGGTCCGACCCAGCGGCGCGGCCGCCTCGACGACGGTGTCGGTGTCGCGGCAGAACTCGACGACCTGGTTCTGGGTGTTCCAGGGATGGTACTCGATCTGATTGACGGCGATGGGCACGTCGGCGACGTGCTGGGCGGCACCGAGCTGGTACGCGCTGAAGTTCGAGACGCCGACGTTGCGGATCTTCCCCTGGTCGTGGAGCGTCGCCATCGCGTTCATCGTCTCGCGGATAGAGACAGCGGGGTTCGGCCAGTGAACGAGATACAGGTCGAGGTAGTCGGTCCCGAGGCGGTCGAGCGACGCCTCACAGGCTTCGATGACGGACTCGTAATCGAGGTGCTTGGGCAGCACCTTCGACGTGAGGAACACGTCCTCGCGGTCGTAGTCGGCCAGGGCCTCGCCGATCTCCGCTTCGTTCTTGTAGCCCTCGGCGGTGTCGACGTGGGCGTAGCCCGCATCGAGCCCCGCTCGAACGGACTCCTGAAGCGTATCGCCGTCGATGTCCCACGTCCCGACGCCGACCATCGGTAGTTCGTCGCCACTCGGAAGCGTCACTGTTGGGGGTGTCACAGTACGTGCCTCATCCGCCGCAGTCAAAACCGTTTCGCGCTCGTCGTGTCGTGGTACACGCCCGATTTACGTTTCACTCGGGACTGGCGATGTCGACCGGCTGGCCGGTGTCCGCGCTCCGGGCCAGCGCGTCCATGGCGCGCATGTTCCCCAGCGTCTCGGCCCGGTCGATGGGCGGCGTCTCGTCGTTCTCGACGGCGTCCGCGAACGCCTCGACCTGCAACTGATAGTGGTCAACCGGGTCGAACGTCTCTGTGACCTCGCGGCCGTCGACGCTGTACGTCAGCGAGACTGACTCGTCGTGTTCCGGGCCGAAGCAGTTCGGCGCTTCGAGCCAGCCGTCGTCGGTCTCGACCCGGTAGTACTCCCGTCTCGGCCCGTCGAACCCGCAGGAAACCGAGGCGACGCGCCCGTCGTCGTACGAGAGGACGCCGCTGAAGTTCGTGTCCACACCGCTGTCCCGGGAATCCCGGGCATGGGCAAACGCCCGGTCCGGCTCGCCGAGGAAGCCCCGGGCCGCGCTGACGGCGTAACAGCCCACGTCCATCAGGCTCCCGCCGGCCAGTTCCGGGTCCAGCCGGATGTTACTGGAGTCGTCAAGCGAGAACTTGAACGACGCGTCGACGGTGTGTACCTCGCCAAGTTCGGTTTCGACGATTTCCCTTGCCCGCCGGGTCCGCGGGTGGAACTGATACATGAACGCCTCCATCAGCGTGACGCCCTGCTCGGCACAGTAGTCGAAGAGGTCCACTGCCCCGGCAGTGTCGACGGTCAGTGGCTTCTCACAGAGCACGTCGAGCCCGTGGTCGGCGGCCCGCTGGCTCCACTCGGCGTGGAGCG
Source organism: Haloarcula amylolytica JCM 13557 (assembly GCF_000336615.1). GTDB lineage: Archaea > Halobacteriota > Halobacteria > Halobacteriales > Haloarculaceae > Haloarcula > Haloarcula amylolytica. Next base: position 42,780 of record NZ_AOLW01000005.1, on the reverse strand, counting down.
CGTTCGGAAGCGGGTTGTACACCGCGTCGATGTCCGCCTCGGCGAACATCGTCTCGTAGTCGCCGAAGGCACTGTCGATACCGAGGCCCTCGGCGACCTCGCCGGCACGGTCTCGGGTTCTGGAGCTGATTGCCGCGACCGTGTGGTCCGACTTCTGGATGCCCGGAATCACGTCCTTGCGTGCGATTTTCGCCGTCGAAATAATGCCAAAGCGCATACCGATACCCGACTCTCCGCTGATAAACAATTACCGACCTTTGGACGCTGACTCGGCACTGACACCCTGTTCGGATACGGCGGCCAGTTCGTCCGCTGACGGCTCGCGTCTGTCGGGCACGAGTTCGGCGGCCACCTCGCGTGCGCGCTCGAAGTGTGCCGCTGCGTCTTCGCACGCGATTCCGGGTGCCTCTCGCTTCGACTCGTCGCTGGCCTCGCGTAGCTCCTGTCGCCCCGCTTCACGGTGTGCATCCACCAGTGCAACGGCGATGTCCGCGAGCGCTTGCCGGAGCGACGCCCGGTCGCCGTCGAAGCGGCGGTCACGACCCCAGTCCAGTTCGTACGCCGTCCGGTATCGGTCGAGGGCGGCTTCCCAATGTGTGGCCCGCGCTGCCGGGTCCGTCGCGGCTCTGGCCGCGCCCGCAGCCGCCTGTGCCGCGTCGACTGGGGCCGAGAGGAGCTCGGCGTATTCCGCCTCGACTGCGTCCCGTGCGTCCGTGATGGCTTCTACCGACGGCTCCGGTGCCGTTACCGCCAGCGCTCGGTCGTACTCGATGCTGGCCTGTGCGTACGCATCCGCGGCCCGCTCGTACGCCAGGTCCTCCCACGCGTACCGGGCCGCGTCGCGGTGCTCCTCGGCCGCCCTGACGTGCCGTCGGCGCTGGCTGGTGTCGATCTGTGCTTGCGTTGACTGGAGGCGTGTATCGATGGTCGCTGTCGCTCCCTCTCCCAGCGATTCGACCCGTTCCCGTCCGCTATCGAGTGCCTCCTGTGCGGCCGTGATGTGCGTGGCTGCTGCGTCGGGGTTCGCCGCCTCCAGTGCCGCCGTTGCAGCCTCGACCTGGGATTCTGCCCGGTCGAGTTCGGTTAGCGTACGGGTCCAGACCTGTGTGGCTTCGTCGATGAACGTCCGTACTGGCGCTAGATCGCCCTTACATTCGAACGCCCAGCGGTCTTCGTCGACGGTGACGATTTCGAGTGTCGACGTGCGGAGCCCCGACGTACAGTGTACGGCCACGATGTCTTCGTGGGGCAGCGAGATGGCCCGGTCACCGTTGTCGTCGCCGACGACGAACACGACCCGGATGTTCGTTGCAAGCAGATACGCGCGGTAGTCGCCGGCCGGCGTGAGCGACTCGTTGTTCCCCCGGGCAGCGACGACGCCGGACCGGTCGTTGTACGCGAGATATCGTGGCGTCTCTGTCCCCCGTAGATACTGCCCCAGCGGCTGCTGAAGGCGGCGCGTGCGTCCGAACAGCCCGTCGGTGTTCGCTCGCTCGAATATCTCCGGTCGACCCGAGGAACGTACGTCGATAACGGTTTCCACAGTCTACCCCCGTTCGTCAGTATATTCAAATATATATTTGGGGGAAATAAATACTTTGGCCGACAGCAGCGCTCAATCCGGTTGATTCGACCCCGGCCTTGTAAACGGTCAGTACGGCTGGCTTCGGTCCGTCGGCTGGCGCTGCGGGCTCCCGCTCGTCAGGTCGGCGACGCACTGCCGGCAGAACTGGTAGTCCTGCTCGTTCCTCGCCCCGCAGTGGGGGCAGTCGATGGATTCAGTGCTGTCGTCGGTGGCGCTGCCACGGCGCCCTTCAGTATCGCCCTGCCCGGTCGCACCGGCTGGGTCACCCCGGTGCCGGTACGCGTACAGCATGGTCAGGACGTGGAGCCCCACGAGAAGCGCGATTGCGCCGTAGAGCCACTCGCTCACCATCATATGTAATGATACGTGAACGTACTACTTGAGGGTTGTGCCGGGTTACCAATGGTCGACGATTTCAGTGGGGCTGGCGGGCACTCGATAGGCATCCTGTAGGCCAGCGTTCAAATAGGACCACGGAGCCACGGAACCCCATGCCCGCTTACACGCTCGGTGGTCCCTGATGGGTCGTCGAACGCTCGTCGCTGTCGCCCGTCCCGACGGCCGCTACGACTGCCGCATCGCACACTGGGGCGTCGACGCCGACCCCATCGCCCAGTCCCGACCGCTCGGAAACGACTGGACGGCGTCGGCTGTCCTCGCTGCCATCGATGCCACCCACGACCGGTTGGTCGTGCTTGACGGGTCGGTCCGGACCTACACCGTTTGCTGGCTCGATCCGACGCTGTCGGACCTCGACGATATCGTTCTGGCCCGCACTACCGACGCTGATGCGTTTCGGAGGTGGTGGGTCGACCGCAAGGACGAGGCCTGTCGCGCCCTCGATAGCGACGGCTGCGACCCGGAAACTGTTCGTCGCGCCCTGCTCGCGTCGCTCCGAAACCGCGCTTCGTCCGTCCACTGCCCTGACGACGCGTCCTTTTTACGCGGGGACCGCTAACCGCCACCCGTGACCGCCGTCGAGACGCTGACCTACCCCGACCCCACCGACGCGCTGGACCTCGCGTCGCGCAACGCCGACCGCGGCGCGCTGGTGACGCTCGTCGGCACCTGTACGGTCGAGTACGAGGGCCGAGCGGCCAGTTCGCTGGGGCTCGGCGACCGCCATGTGATGCTCAAGCCCGACGGGGCCGCGCTGGTCCACACCGACGAGGGCCAACAGCCGGTGAACTGGCAGCCGCCGGGCTGTGAGCACAGCATCAGCGTCGACGACGGCTCGCTGGTCGTCCGCTCCACGCGGTCGACCCCCGAGGAGTCGCTCGAAGTGGCCTTTGAAACGGTCGCCCACGCCGCCGCCTTCGACGTGACCGACTCCAAGGACCTCGCGCTCACCGGAACGGAGGCCGATCTGAAAGACCGCATCCTCGACGAGCCGGCGCTGGTGGAGTCGGGCTTTACGCCGCTTGCGACCGAACGCGAGACCCCCGCTGGTGCAGTCGACATCTACGGCGAGGACGCCGACGGCCGGACGACGATACTCGAACTCAAGCGCCGACGCGTGGGTCCCGACGCCGTCGGCCAACTGGGTCGGTACGTCGATGCCCTGGAGCGCGACCTGCACGCCGATACCGAGGTCCGGGGCATCCTCGTCGCTCCGTCGGTGACTGACCGAGCGCGTCAGTTGCTCGCCGAGAAAGGGCTGGAGTTCGTCTCGCTCGAGCCGCCGTAACCGCTTTAGCCGTCCACAGTAACCGTTCCATCGGTGTCGACGACCACGCGGTAGCCGCTGTAGTCGAACGCCACATGGCCGTTGGTGTTCGAATCAGCGATGCACGTCGTCAGTGCATCCGGATTGATACTGTCGGCCAGTGGAGGGAGTGTCTCGACCGGCCGTCTCTCGGCGGTCGCGACAGCGCGAACGACTGCCGTGACGATGGACTGGTCGGTGCCGTGGACTTCTATAACGGTTGGTGATATTCCGGACACGGTTCTCTGACCTCATGTTGTATTTGTCTTGTAGATGTAAAGTTCAGTGTGGCTAGCATAGTAAACGCCGAAACACGATATATGCCAACACTCTTCACAGTATGCCGGTTGCATTTATGTATGTCCCAACAGTCTGGTAACGGCCGGGCGGTCACCCGTGTGAAGTTTACCCTCTCTGATGGGTCGTATCCCTTCGTTTCGGTGTCTGCAGCCGAATCGTGTTCCGTGATTCTCGAAAAATGTCTCCCCCAGACAGACGACACGTACGCCGAGTTTTTTTCGGTCGAGGGTGCTCGCCCCGGCCGGCTTGTCGAACGCATCGAGGACGAAAACAGCGGTGCGGCGCGGGTGATTGAGTGCACCAGCGACGGTGGGCTCGTCGAAATCAACGTGCGGGACAACTGTCCCGTTGTCTCGCTCGCGGACGCCGGGGCAGTCCCACAGACTGCCCGGAGTGTCGATGGACAGGGGACTATCGTAGCCGATGTCCCGAACCAAACCGATACGGCCGCGGTTATCGATTCGTTCCTGACGGCCCACTCGGATGCCGAACTCGCGGCGAAGAAACAGCGCGATTCCATCGTGCCGCTGTTCGGGTTCCAGAACTACACGTCCCACACCGAGCCACTGACCGACCGCCAGCAGGAAGTTCTCGCGACGGCCCACGAAGCGGGGTACTACAACTGGCCCCGCGGGGCAACGGCCGCGGATCTGGCTGAACTCCTCGACATCTCGGAGCCAACGCTGCACAAGCACTTGCGGGCCGCCGAACAGAAGCTCGTCGCGACCATGTTCGCCTGCCCACACGACGAACGGGCCAGTGCCAGCGATAGTTGACCGCGGCTGTTATTCAAGTCGGTCCTGCAGGTCCGCGAGCGCGTTCATCGCCTCGATGGGCGTCATCGTCGCGACATCGAGCGACGCCAGTTGCTCTGCCACGGCCGCCGGCAGTTCGGCCTCGGAAGCCGACCCGTTCGTCCGAAGCGCCTCCTGTGTGTGGCCGTCCGCTCCACCCTCGCCGGCCGAGGCCACCGCTGTTCCGTTCTCCGTCGGCCCAGTCTCCGTGGCAGTGGAATCTGTGTCGGAGTCGGCCGTCTCGGCATCCGTCAGGAGGTCCCGCGACCGGTCGACGACGGATTCGGGCACGCCCGCCATGCTCGCCACCTCGACGCCGTAGGAGGCCGCCGCGGGACCGGGCGCGAGTTCGTGGTCGAAGCGCACGTCGTCGTCCTCGCGGCTGGTCTCGAAGTGGCGGTTGGTCGCGCCGGGCAGCGCCGCGGCGACGGCCGTCAGGTCGTGGTGGTGGGTCGCAAACAGCGTGTACACGCCGACCTCGTCGTGGAGATGCTCCGTGACGGCGCGGGCGATAGCCAGCCCGTCGGCTGTCGACGTGCCGCGACCGACCTCGTCCAGCAGGACCAGCGAGTCGGCCGTCGCCGCGTCCAGAATCGTCGCCAGTTCGGTCATCTCGATCATGAACGTCGAGCGGCCGCCGGCGATGTCGTCGCTGGCCCCGACGCGGGTGAACACCCGGTCGAGAATCGGGAGGTCGGCCGCCTTCGCGGGGACGAAGCTCCCCGCCTGTGCGAGCAGGCAGATCAGCGCGACCTGACGCATGTACGTCGATTTCCCGCTCATGTTCGGCCCCGTGACGACAGCGAGGAAGGGCTGTATATCGTCCGCCGCGACGCCGCTTCCGTCTCCACTCGCCGGGACTGGCCCGCTGCCCAGATGCGTGTCGTTGGGGACGAAGGCGTCCTCGGTCCGCTCGACGACCGGGTGGCGGCCGGCGGTGATATCGATGCCGTCGCCGCCGACGGTGGGTCGGCAGTAGTCGTACTGCGCCGCGACCTCGGCGAAGGAGACCAGCACGTCCAGTCGGGCGAGGCGGTCGGCAAGCGCCTGCACGCGCTCGGCCTCGCCGGCCACCTCGTCACGGACCGCACAGAACAGGTCGTACTCCAGATCGTCGGCCGCGCTCTCGGCCCGGAGGATCTCCTCTTCGCGCTCCTTGAGTTCCGGCGTGTAGTAGCGCTCGCTGTTTTTCAGCGTCTGGCGGCGCTGGTAGTCATCGGGGACGGAATCGAGATTGGCGTTGGTCACCTCGATGTAGTAGCCATGCACCGAGTTGTGGCCGACCTTCAGCGAGTCGATGCCGGTGCGCTCGCGCTCGCTAGCTTCGAGGTCCTCGATCCACTGCTTGCCCGACTGCTCGGTCGAGCGCAGCCGGTCCAGTTCCTCGTCGTAGCCCTCGCGGATGACGCCGCCCTCGGTCACCTGCTGTGGCGGGTCCGGGCGGATCGCTGCCTCGATTTCCTCGCGGGTGTCGACCAGCGGGTCCAGCGTGGCGTGCAGGTCCGCGAGCAGCCGGGCGTCGGCGTCCGCGAGGTGGTCCCGGATGTCCGGCACGACCGACAGCGTGGCGGCCAGCGACCGGAGATCGCGCGCGTTCGCCCGGCCGCGAGAGACACGCGAGATGAGCCGTTCGAGGTCGTACACATCCGCGAGCAGACCCGAGAGCGCTTCGCGGGTCGCGGGGTCTCGCTGGAGTTCCGCGACCGCCCCGTGGCGGGCCTCGATGCGGTCGGCGTCCAGCAGCGGCCGGCGGAGCCAGTCGGTCAGCTTCCGCCGCCCCAGCGCACAGGCGGTCTCGTCGACCGTGTCCACTAGCGTGCGGTTCTCGTGGCCCCGGACCGAGCGCCGCTCGAACAGTTCGAGGCTCTCGACGGCCACGGCGTCGAGTAGCATGTACTCCCGCGGGTCGTACCGCGTGAGATGGTTGAGGTAGTCGAGCGTGCCGGCGGGGTCCACGTCCGCGTCGACCGGTTCGCCGTCGGGGCCGACCGCGCCGCTGCTGCCGCGGGTGTACTCAGCGTAGGCCAGCAGGCCGCCACAGGCCCGGATTTCCGCGTCGCCGGCGAGCAGGCGCTCCGGCGGGCCGAAATACTGCCCCACGCGGTCCTCGGCGCGCTCCCGGTCGAAGGCGGCCGCGTCGTACCGCGTCACCAGACAGGCCGGGCCGAAGACGGCGTCCCGGTCCACGTCGACCTCCGGCCCGACGATGGCTTCCGCCGGGCCGAACCGGCTGAGTTCGTCGGCGACGGCGGTTTCGGAGCCGACACTGGTCGCGTAGCAGTCGCCGGTCGAGATATCCAGTAACGCCAGCCCGTACCGCTCGCCAGCGGTCAGGGCGGCGACGTAGTTGTTGTCCGCCCCGCCCAGCAGTTCGCTCTCCGTGAGTGTGCCGGGGGTGACGATCCGCGTCACCGCCCGCTCGACCACGCCGCTGACCTCGTCGGGGTCCTCGACCTGATCGGCGATGGCGACCCGATAGCCCGCGTCCAGCAGTGTCTCGACGTAGGACTCGGCGTTGTCGATGGGGATGCCGGCCATCGGGTACTCGCCGGTCGAGTCCTCGCGTTGGGTCAGCGTGATCTCACACAGCCGGGCGACCCGCTGTGCGGCCGCACAGAAGGCCTCGTAGAAGTCCCCGACCTGAAAGAGGACCAGGGCGTCGTCGTACTGACGGCACAGCTCGTAGTACTGCGCCATCATCGGCGTCAGGTCCTCCTCGAGCTCGGCCATCTTCTCGGGCGGGCCAAGCGCAGCGTCCATACCGACTGGCAACAGCCCCCTACTCATAGGCGCTCCGCTCTCCTGTGCGTGCTCTGTTCCCTCTGGGTGACACTGCGACCGCAACTGACCACTGATTTTTATACCGCCCGGGAGACGTAACCCGTATGTCACGTCGTGCCAACTACGCGCTCTGTCAGTTCCAGCAGCTCCTCGGCCCGTCGGCGGACTCGCTCGACGTTCCCTGGGCCGAGTACACCGGTGATTCGACCGATCCGGTTTCCTTCGACATCTCCACCTCGTCACCGGATGACCCGTACGTGCAGATGCAGGTGTTCGACGTCGAGGACTTCGACCACGAAATCGTTGTCAACGGCGAGGCGCTGTCGGGGTTCGACATCGCGCCTGGCGAGGGGTGGCAGCTCTGGATGGACACGATTGCGCCCGAGCGACTGCACCTCGGTAAGAACACGATCCAGTTCCGACGGGACACCGACTCGAAAGACGCCTTCGTCGTCGGGTCGGTCACGGTCCACTGGACGGAACCCGTCGAGTGAATATATAAACAGGTCGTCGCTCGCTTGATGGGGCGTGCCAACAGCTACCACTATCGACGGACCGTACTCCCTCTGTCTGGTGGTTTCACCTGTTCTGGCTGTCTCAATGGGTGACCGACGAACGCCCCATAACCCGTACTTTTATATAGAACCACATGCAATCTTCGCTTGATTATGAGCCAACGCCAGATGCAGGGCCAGCCGATGATCATCCTGGGAGAGGACTCCCAGCGGATGAAGGACAAGTCTGCACAGGAACACAACATCTCGGCCGCTCGCGCGGTCGCCGAGTCAGTACGCTCGACGCTCGGCCCGAAGGGGATGGACAAGATGCTCGTCTCCTCGATGGGTGACGTCACCGTCACGAACGACGGCGTCACCATCCTCTCGGAGATGGACATCGACAACCCGACAGCCTCGATGATCGTCGAGGTTGCCGAGACACAGGAAGACGAGGCCGGTGACGGCACCACCTCCGCCGTCGCCATCGCAGGCGAACTCCTCAAGAACGCCGAGGACCTCCTCGAACAGGACATCCACCCGACGGCGATCATCAAAGGGTTCGACATGGCCGCCACGCAGGCCAAGGACGAAATCGCGGATATCGCCACGGAAGTCGACCCCGACGACGAGGAACTTCTGAAGAAAGTCGCCGAAACCTCGATGACGGGCAAGGGCGCGGAGCTCAACAAGGAGCTGCTCGCCCAGCTCATCGTCGACGCGGTCAACGCCGTCACCGTCGAGGCCGAGGACGGCTCCGTCATCGCCGACCTCGAATACCTCAACATCGAGACCCAGACCGGCAGCTCCGCCGGCAACTCTGAACTCCTCGAAGGCGCGGTCATCGACAAGGACCCGGTCCACGAGGAGATGCCGACCGAAGTCGACGACGCCGACGTCCTGCTGGTCGACACGGCCATCGAACTCGACGAGACCGAGGTCGACGCGCAGCTCTCCGTCGACGACCCGAGCCAGCTCCAGAACTTCCTCGACAAGGAAGAAGAGCAGCTCAAGCGGATGGTCGACCAGATCGCCGACACCGGCGCTGACGTCGTCTTCTGCCAGAAGGGCATCGACGATATGGCCCAGCACTACCTCGCCGAGAAGGGCATCCTGGCCGTCCGCCGCGCCAAGAAGTCCGACATCGAGTTCCTCAAGGAAGTCCTCGGGGCCCGCATCGTCTCGGACCTCGACTCCGCGACCGCGGAGGACCTCGGGCACGGCTCCATCACCCGCGACGAGGCCGAAGGCCTGTTCTACGTCGAGGGCAGCGGCGACGGGGCCCACGGCGTCACTCTCCTGCTCCGTGGCTCGACCGACCACGTCGTCGACGAACTCGAACGCGGCGTCACGGACGCGCTCGACGTCGTCGCGGCGACGGTCGCCAACGGCAGCGTCCTCGGCGGCGGCGGCGCACCAGAAGTCGAAGTCGCTCGCCGGCTCCGCGACTACGCCGACAGCGTCGAAGGCCGCGAACAGCTCGCTATCGAGTCCTTCGCCGACGCGCTGGAGATCATCCCGCGCACCCTCGCCGAGAACGCCGGTCTCGACAGCATCGACACGCTGGTCGACCTGCGCGCCGCCCACGAGGACGGCGACGTCAGCGCCGGCCTGAACGTCTTCTCCGGTGACGTCGAGAACACGCTCGACACCGGCGTCGTCGAGCCGGCCCACGCCAAGCGACAGGCGATCTCCTCGGCTGCAGAGGCCGCGAACCTGGTCCTCAAGATCGACGACATCATCGCTGCCGGCGAGCTCTCGACCTCCGGCGGCGACGAAGGCGGCCCCGGCGGCCCCGGTGGCGCCCCTGGCGGTATGGGCGGCATGGGCGGCGGTATGGGCGGCATGATGTAAGCGAGGGGCCGAACGAAGTGAGGGGCCCTCGAATAGTGAGCGGCGAAAGCCGCGAACAGCGAGGTTCTGAGCGGAGCGAAGTCTCCGAACGAGCGAACGGACGAAGTCCGTGAGCAAAGCGAGGGACCGAACGAAGTGAGGGCCCTCGAATTGCGAGCGGGAGCGTAGCGACACGCGAGCAGGGAGGTCGACCGGAGAGACCTCCGAACGAGCGAATCGCCGCTTGCGGTTCGGTTTTTTTGCGGTTCTGTAACGCGCCGAGTCATCTCAGCGTGTATATCGAGACGTGAAACCGGAGAAACAGTTAGGTACGTCTCTGCGAAGTATCGACTGTCCCGGTCCGTTTGGTGGGACGGACTGGTGACAGCGGGTGGGGGCCTCTCTCCGTTTTGTGACTGATTCGACGGCGTCCAGCCGTTGCTCGCGTCATTCGGGACGCGCTGTTCGGTTTCGATGGCGTTCGGTCCGCTGTCGGTCTTCGAACACCACGTCCGTCGTTCCGAGATCGCTGTAGCGGAGAATCTCGGTCACTCTGTGGGTATCCGTTCCGTTCACGACCGTGTACTGGAGCGCGTAGCCTCGGACGACGCCGTTGGGCGTCACGGTCGCCGAGAGGGAGACGTTGGTCACACGGTCGACGGGACGGGTGGCAACCGCGCTGTCGTCGGCCGACCCGGTTCCTTTGATGCGATACAACGGAACGCCGTACAGTTGCTTGATGACCTCGTCGCCGGGGCGGATGGATGTGATGTTAGTGGCGGAAAGCAGCGCTATGAGACGCCCGTTGAACGTGGGTTCGAAGAACAGCGCGGCCCGAGGTGAGCGTGGCGGGCCACCGATACCGCGGCTGTCCGCGACCACTTCCGCCGACGTCGACCCGTTGACGGTCGTCCGCCTGAGCGCTCGGCCGTCCCGCCAGGTGCTGTGGATCTCACGCGCTGTCACACTCTGCCCAGATATCGTTCGGGTGGCCGTGTACGACTCGTAGCCCGCGCTGACGCTGGCACGGGTCCGGACGCGGCTGTGCAGGCCGCTGCCGTTCATGACGGTCCTGGTGTGGTGGACGCGATAGGAGGTGTTCGAGAGCTGGCTGACGTGGGCGCGGCCGAGCGCGGTGGCGTTGACGACGCGGTCGCCGACGACGCCCGGGGCCCGTTGTTCGGGGCTCGTCGGCGCGTCCGCGGTCGGGACTGGAGCCGGTGTCACCGTCTCCCTGGCGGCCGAGCCGTCCCCGAACAGACCGGCACACCCGGCGCTCAGCAGACAGAGACAGACCGCAGCAATCGCCGCCCCGCGACGCATACCCGTGACTGGTCGTGTGGCGATATAACCCCTGTGACGGCGGAGGGCTGAATATCGTCGAGTGTCAACATACCGTATGCAGACGCTACTTCTCGGCGCGGACGCGGTCGAGGACCATGCGACGATGCCGGCAGTCATCGACGCGGTCGCCGCGGCCTTCGCCGCCGATGCCAGGGAGAACACCATCATGCCGGCCAAGTCCTACGTCGACCTGCCGCAGTACAACGGCGACTTCAGGTCGATGCCGGCCTACGTCAACGCGGAGACGTGGGACGCCGCCGCGGTCAAGTGGGTGAACGTCCACCTGGACAACCCCCGTGACCACGACCTGCCGACCGTTCTCGGGACGCTCATCTACTCGGACCCCGAGACGGCGTTCCCGCTGGCCGTGATGGACGGCACCGTTCTGACGCGCCTGCGGACCGGGGCGGCGGCCGCCGTCGCCACCGATCATCTCGCCGTCGCCGACGCCGACTCCCTTGGGCTGGTCGGGGCCGGCACGCAGGCCCACACGCAACTGGACGCTATCTCGTCGGTCCGAGATATCGAGACGGTGGTCGTCGCCGACCGGGACGCGGAGAAACAGCAGGCGTTCGTCGACGCGTTCGCCGACCGGTTCGACGTGCGGGCGGGCACCATTGCGGACGCCGCCAGCTGTGACGTGCTGTCGACGATTACGCCCGTCGAGTCACCCATCGTGGACCGGGCGTGGCTCGGCGAGCGCACGCATATCAACGCCATTGGTGCCGACGCCGCCGGCAAGCAAGAACACGACGAACAGACGCTGCTGGACGCGAAACTCGTCATCGACAACTACGAACAGTGCACCCACTCCGGCGAGATAAACGTCCCGTGGGGTGAGGGCGTCCTGACCGACACCGACCTCCACGGGGAACTCGGCGACATCGTCGCGGGCACCCTCTCGGGGCGGACCGACGACGACAGGATAACCCTCTTCGACTCCACGGGACTAGCTATCCAGGACGTCGCGGCCGCGCACGTCGTTTACGAGAACGCAAGCGCCGACGGCGACGGAACGCCGTTTTCCCTCGTCGATACCGATACGACCTGATTACGACGAGGGCGTGAGCATGTCGGTCACTTTCGAGATGCCCCAGACGATGATGATAAACGGCAGGAGCGGGACCAGCAGGACGAGCAGGCCGGCGAGCATGCCCCAGCCGATCACGTCCATCCCCTCGTTGGGACGGCTCCGCGACCCCGGCGTGACCGACCGGAGGGCCTTCGGCAGTCGTCCGCTGTCCTTCGCGTCGTCGTCAGGTGATTCCGCCATACTTTCTCTTGCATTGAGACGTGTATAAGCCTAGGCCCGGCGGCTACATCGCACCGGCGACGCCGCTGCCGATGGCAGCCCCGCAGTTGTCACAGGCCACGAGGTAGAACCGTTTGGAGGCCGTAAAGAAGCCGGTCGTCGATTCCATGTCGAGGAACTCTACGTCGTCCGGGCTGGCCATCTCCGCGTCGCATTCCGGACAGTGGACCATCAGGCTGCACCTCCGTTGGACTTCGCGCCGGCGACGCCGCTACCGATAGTGACGCCACAGGCCGCGCAGTTGGCGGTGTAAAAGCGCTTGGAGGCTTTGATGAAGCCGGTCTTGGCGTCCACTTCGACGAACTCGATGTCGTCGGCCGTTTCGAGCGAGGTCTGGCAGTCAGGGCAGTGTACCATACACTCCCGACACCAGCCGAGACCGGCAAAAATCTTGTGTGGGGCGCCGCTCTCTCGGCCGGAGTACCGGCGACGCTATCGGCTCGACAGTCCGGGCGACATCGCTGCACTGGCAGTTGTGAGCGGCGTCTGGTCCTCGAAACACCCGAAACAGTGACAGTCCACCACACGCAATAGTTTGGTCACTGGGAACGCACTATGGGTAGCAAATCTGTGCTCGTCGTCGCAGCCGACAGGCTGGATACCGGGACTCTCGAATCCGCTCTCGCTGAGACGCCGGCTTCGATCACGCATCTGTCGGACCTCACGGCCCTCTTTGACACGCTCACCCATTCGACGTTCCACGCTCTCGTTCTGCCCGAAACAGTCGATGGCCAGTCCGGAACCGATATCGCGTACGGCGTCAGGAAGCTGTTTCCCGACTTGCCGGTGATCGTCGCTGGCGAGGACCCGTCGGCGGTCCCGGATGCCCTCGACGTGACGGCCGTCGAGGCGTCGACACGTCTCGAAGACGCCGTCGCCGAGACCCTCCGGGACAGTCTCGACGCTGAGCCACCGACTGTTGCCGGACGCCCGCCGTCCCCGATGGAGACGCTGTTGCTCTCCCTGTTCAACGAGCTGCCGGACCACCTGTACGCGAAAGACGAGCAGGCCCGACACGTCCTGATGGGTCGGGGGTTCAACGAGCCGACCGACCGGCTCGGCCTCACCGACGTCGAGGTCCCGGAACTGGCCGATGAACACGCGAAAGCGGCCCTGCGTGATGAGATGGACGTCATCGAGGGCGACACGGACCGGATCGAAGTGGAGGAGTTCCTCGATCTCGACGCGTCGTACGTCCGCACCCGCAAGATGCCGTGGTACGATTCCGCTGGGAACGTTCGGGGAATCGTCGGACACACTCAGGATATCACGGCGCGAAAGCTCCGCGAGCACGCGTTTCGCCGCCAGCACGAACGGATGGTGAAAGTCGCACTCGTGGCGTCTCACGAGCTTCGAAACGAACTCCAGATCGCCTACGGGCGACTCGAAGAACTGGCTGACTGTGACGATTCGACCGCCGACATCGAGGAGTCGCTCTCCCAGATCTCGACGATTATCGATACCGTGGTCGAACTCTCCACGAGCGATCCGAACCGCTCGAGCCAGCGCGACGAGATCGAACAGGTTCCGAAGCGAAAACACGTCTGGCTCTCCCGTCTCAGTCGGGAGGTGTGGGACACCCTCGCCGGCAGTGAGGCGTGTCTGACTTTCGATGGGGACACCCGCATTGTCGCCGATCAGGAGTCCGCCGGGCTGTTGCTCCAGATACTGTTCCAGAACGCGCTCGAACACGCTGGAGCGTCGGTCACCGTCACCGTCGGTACGACGGCCGACGGCTTCTTCGTCGCTGACGACGGCCCGGGCATCGATGTCGAACCGCCGGAGCGCGTGTTCGACGCGGGCCACACCGCTGTCCCGGAGAACACCGGATTCGGACTCTACGTCGCTCGCCGGGTCGCCGCGGACCACGGCTGGACGATCTCCATGTCCGAGAGCGAGTCGGGCGGCGCTCGATTCGACATCGGCAACGTCGACTGTCAGGCATAGCCGGCGGCTGGTCGACCTGCGGCGACGCTACCGCTCTGTGGTACGCCGGTCCCCCGGATTCACATCCATTCGGCTTGTGGGCTCGTGCGGCCGACCCTGATAGCCTCCCGAAGGGAAAGGTATAGCACGGTCGCTGCCGGATGTTCCGATATCATGACCACGACCGGTGAGGAACGCGAGCGGGGGTTCGATCACACGGAGATCGAGCCCCGGTGGCAGCGCACGTGGGACGAGGCCGACGTGTTCCGGATCGACGACGACGAGACCGACCCGGAGTACGTCCTGGCGATGTTCCCGTACACCTCCGGGAGCCTCCACATGGGCCACGTCCGGAACTACACTATCACGGACGCCTACGCCCGCTTCGAGCGGATGCGCGGCGAGAGCGTCCTCCACCCGATGGGCTGGGACTCCTTCGGCCTCCCCGCGGAGAACGCCGCCGAGGAACGCGACACCAACCCGCGGGACTGGACGATGCAGTGCATCGACTCGATGCGCGAGCAACTCACGGAGATGGGCTTTGGCTACGACTGGGACCGGGAGCTGGCGACCTGTGAGCCCGAGTACTACCAGTGGAACCAGTGGCTCTTCAAGCAGTTCCGCGAGGCAGGGCTGGTCGAGCGCCAGGCCGCCGAACTGAACTGGTGTCCCTCCTGTGAGACCGTCCTCGCTGACGAGCAGGTCGAGGGCGAGGCGGAACTGTGCTGGCGCTGTGACACGCCAATCGAGGCCCGCGAGATGGACCAGTGGTTTTTCACCATCACCGACTACGCCGAGGAACTGCTGGAAGACTTAGACGACCTCGACGGCTGGCCGAACAACGTCCGGGAGATGCAGCGCAACTGGATCGGCAAGCAGGAGGGCGCGAGCGTCGCCTTCGAGGTCGGCGACTACGGCGACGTGGACATCTTCACGACCCGTCTGGACACCATCCACGGCGCGACGTTCTTCTCGCTGGCCCCGGGCCACCCCGTCGCTCAGGAAATCGCCGAAGACAACGACGAGGTCGCCGAGTACATCGAGACCGCCGAGCGGGCCGACGAGGATGAACTGGACGTGACCTCCGGCGTGTTCACCGGCGAGTACGCCGAAAACCCCGCCACCGGCGAGGAGATTCCCGTCTACGTCGCGGACTACGTGCTGACCGACGTGGGGACGGGCGCGCTGTACGCCGTGCCGGCCCACGACGAACGCGACCACGAGTTCGCCGAGGCCCACGACATCGACATCGTGCAGGTCGTCGAACCGACAGATGATGCGGACGCTGACCCCGAGGACATCGACGTACAGGCGGCAGCGTATCCCGAGGACGGCCTGTTGGTCAACAGCGGCGAGTTCGACGGGCTGGCGAGCGCCGAGGCCCGCGACCGGTTCGTCGAGGAGTTCGACGGCGAACACCGAACCGAGTACAACCTCCGGGACTGGGGCATCTCCCGCCAGCGCTACTGGGGCACCCCGATTCCGATGATTCACTGCGAGGACTGTGGCTACGTCGAGGTCCCCGACGAGGACCTCCCCGTCGAACTGCCGGAGTTCGTCCACACCACCGGGAACCCGCTGGACGCCGCCGAGGAGTGGAAGCACGTCGACTGCCCCGACTGCGGGGCCGACGCGGTGCGGGAGACGGACACGATGGACACCTTCGTCGACTCCTCGTGGTACTTCCTGCGGTACACTTCGCCGGAGATGGACGACGCCCCCTTCGACACCGAGCGGGCCAGCGACTGGATGCCGGTCGACCAGTACGTCGGCGGCATCGAACACGCCGTGATGCACCTGCTGTACGCCCGCTTCTTCACGAAGGTGCTTGACGACCTCGATATGGTCGACGGCGTCCGCGAACCCTTCACCAACCTCACGAACCAGGGGATGGTGCTCGGCGAGGACGGCAACAAGATGTCCAAGAGCCTGGGCAACGGCGTCTCGCCACAGCGCATCATCGAGGAGTACGGCGCGGACACGGCCCGGCTGTTCATCATGGAGGCCGCCCAGCCAGAGAAGGAGTTCGCCTGGAGCCCCGAGGGTGTGCAGTCCGCCCACAGCTTCCTCCAGAACGTGTACACGCTGGTTTCGGAGTACGCAAGCGGCGAAGTTGATACAGGGGAGACCAACGACATCGCGGCCTACGTCGCCCGCGAAATCGACGCCACCGCGGCGAACGCGACGGCCGAGTTCGAGGACTTCCGGTTCAACCACGCGCTCCAGGCCGTGCGGGAACTGGTGTCGCTGCTGCGCCGGTATCAGGAAGCGACTACCCCCGACGCCGACACCTTCGAGCGCGGGCTGGCGACGGCGGCGAAACTGCTCGCCCCGGTCGCCCCCCACGCCGCCGAGGAGATGTGGGCCGAACTGGGCCACGACGCCCTCATCGCGGAGGCCGAGTGGCCGGCTGCTGAAGCCCCCGAAGACTACGAGATGGAGCGCCGGCTGGTCGAGAACACCCGCGAGGACATCCGCGATATCGTCGACACGGTCGGCATCGAGGACCCACAGACCATCACGCTCGCCGTCGCGCCCCAGTGGAAGCACCGCGTGCTGGACCTCGCTCGAAACGCCGACGGCAACGTCGTCGGGACCGTCATGCAGGACGAGGAACTGCGCGAGCAGGGCGAGGCGGCCGCGGACTTCGCCAAGGAACTGGCCGGCCGCGCGCAGTCGCTGGACGAGCAACTGCCGCCCGAGCGCGAACAGGCGGCGCTCGAACGGGCCGCGTGGCTCATCGAACGAGAGTTCGGCGCTGACGTAACCGTTCAGGGACCAGCGGAAGCGGACCCCGACCTCGTCGGCAAAGCCGGTCCCGGTCGCCCGGCCATCGACATCGACGAGTAGCCGAGCGTCCGCCACACGGCCTGTTGCGGCCTACTCGGTGCTGACTAATCCAGTGTCGACGAGGTCCTCGAAGACGCTCGCCGCGTGGCCGTCGGGACCGACACGCTCGTAGACGGCGACGACGCGTTCCTTCGCGATGACGTACGTCGTCCGCTGGCTCCGTCCGTCGACCAGCGACACATCGAACGCTTCGGACAGTCGCCCCTCGGGGTCGGCCAGCAGGTCGAAGCTGATGCCGTTCGCCTCGGCAAAGTCGCGGTGGCTCTCCACGCCGTCGGTCGAGACGCCGTACACCGAGACGCCGGCGTCCTCGAACCGGTTTGCGTGCTCCTCGAACTGTTCCGCCTCCGTCGTACACCCCGGCGTGTCGTCCGCCGGATAGAAGTACAGCACCGTCGGCTGCTCGAAGGCGGGCTGGACCGGGTTTCCGTGCTGGTTCGTCGCCCTGATCGTCGGCACGTCCGTGCCGGGTTCGAGCACCATCGTCAGTTCACTGGGATGTCCGTCCCGTCGTCACCCTCGCTGTGAACGATCTTCTCAAGCCGAACGGTGAGAACGCCGTTGTCGTAGCTCGCAGTGGTCTCCGCTTCGTCGACGGACTCGGGAAGACGGACCGACCGGCTCAGCGACTGCTGGCGGCGCTCGCGCTGGACGTACTGGCCGTCAGTCGACTCTTGCTCCCGGCTCGACGTGGCGCTGATGGTGACCTCTCGGTCCTCGACGAGCTGGACGTCGATGTCGTCGCTGTCGTAGCCCGGCAGGTCCGCGTGGACGACGAAGGCGTCGCCCTCGTCGACGACGTCGACCGGGATAGCGCCCATGTCGACGCCGAACTGCTCTCCCAGCATATCGAACGCGCGCTCGATCTCGCTGAACGGATCGCGGTCAGACATACACGGGGGTACACGGGCCCGGGACTTAACGCTTGAACGGGGCCGGCGGTGTCCCGCTGACTCAGTTGACAACCGTCTGCGAGTCGTACGACCCCAGCCGGCGGACCCAGCCCTTCTCGGCGATGTCTTCGATGTCGGCGAGGGCGTCCTGCGTGCGCTGCTCGTAGAGGCCGGCCGAGATGTCGATGTGGAAGACGTAGTCGCCAAGGCGCTCGCCGCTGGGTCGAGATTCGACGCGGGTGAGGTTGATGTCGCGGTCGGCGAACGGCTCCAGCAGTTCCAGCAGCAGCCCGGGGTAGTCGACGTCGGGGTAGACGATGAAGGAGGTCTTGCCGCCGGCCTCGCTGCGCTCGCTCGTCGGGGCGACGACGACGAAGCGGGTGGCGTTCGAGGACTGGTCCTGGATGTCCTCGGCGAGCACTTTCAGTTCGGTCCCGTTGGTCGCGTTCTCGGGGTGGCCGATTGCGGCGATGTCCGCGTCGCCGCGGGCGCGCTCGACGCCGCGGGCCGTCGACGCGACGGCCTCGACGTTGACGCCGGGGTAGTGCTCGTCGAGCCAGCCCCGACACTGGGCCAGCGCCTGCGCGTGGCTGGCCACCAGCGAGAACGACTCGTCCTGTGCGAGCAGCGCGTGGCGGATCGGTGTGATGATCTCCTCGACGACGGCAACGTCGTACTCCGCGAAGGCGTCGAGCGATTCCGTGACGGAGCCCTCGATGCTGTTCTCGACGGGGACGACGCCGCGCTCGGCCTCGCCGCTGGCGACGGCTTCGACGATGGCGGTCACCGACTCGGAGAAGGATATCTCGTCGTCGGTGACTGCCTGTGCGGCGCGGTGGGAGTAGGTCCCCTCGGGACCCAGGGTAACAGTGGTCATACCCGGGGTACAGCGGTGGGAACCAAAAGAACCGTGGTCATCGGCAAGCGCTGTGCCGGGGCGGTCGCGGTATTCGTCTGGCGCTGTCTCGGTGGCGTCAGCCGCCGTTCAGGACAACCGTGCCAGGTCCTCGTCAGTGCCGTGTCAGACAGGCACCCGTCCGACTGCTTGCGAATCTACAGCGGGTGTACTTTTTTCAGCAAGCGTGAGCGAATAGCGACTGTATGTCAGCAACACCGCAAGTGACTGACGCAACCGCGTTCGAAGACGGGTCACTCGGCCTGCAGGTCGTCCTGTTTGTCGTGACTGGAACGCTCTACGGCCTGTACTGGCTGTACAAGACTGCCAAGCAACTCGATGCAGGGACAGACCAGAACCTGACTCCCATTTTGGCAGTCATTCCTCTCGTAAACATCATCGGGATCTGGCAGATCTCAAACGCGGCGGAAGCCGTCACCGACCAGAGCGGCGTGGTCCTGTTCCTGCTGTTCGTCGTCTTCGGTCCCATTTCGTGGTTCTTGATACAGTCAGGTATCAACGACGTCGCGACTAACTGACGGCGTCTTCGACTTTTCACGGACGCGAAATCCCGCTACTGCTGTATCGTTACAGCGGGAGCAAGGCGAAAGCCCACGCCTGAAGGCGTGGGAGGAGGTCAACGGTGACACTCCTCACTCGTTGCTACGATGGAACAGCGCGAGGTGAACGAGAAGGTATCGCGAGGCGTAAAAAACCGTCACGCTGGCGACGAAGGCGAGCAGTGAGACCGTCGCAACCGACAGGCCGAACCCGGAGTCGACGAACGGGTTTCGACCCGTGGACGCGATGTATGCGGACACTGCGTCACCACCGCCCAGGCCGACAGCGAACAGGCAAAGCGAGAGCACGATCGCCAGTCCGCCGGTTCCAAGGCCGACGTAGCGGGCGAAGTCCTCGGCGTTGAGCGCCGCGTGCGCCTGTCGCTCGGTCAGCGGCGCAAGCCGGACCCGGTAGAGAACTGACCCGACGAGCACCGTCGCACCGAACAACTGCAAGAAGCCGCCGAACAGTCCGAGCAACAGCACCTTCGGCGAAGCGACGCCGGGGTCGATCGACGGGAGAAACGCCGCGGTGCTGTCCGGATACAGGCCGTAGATCGGTAGTAACAGTGCCAGCGCACCAAGCAGGGCGCTCTGGAGCGCGAGCGTCCGCGGGACGGTCTGTCTGAGATACGAGTGGCGTTCATAGCGGAGTCGCTCGTACGTCGACCCCGAAATAATCGCCTGGGCGATGGTATCGTCGGGCTGTGAATCAGTAGACATATGTTACCGGTTCCTAGTCACCGACAGTTTACTCAATCCACAATATAACCCTTTTGCACGGCGCAAAATTCTGCCTCTCTGTCAGTAAACGCCCACAGAGTTGTGTTTGACTGATCTTCGCGAATCAGCCCAAAATGTTCTCAGCGCGTGTGAACCGCTTCGCCGCGTGCCGCCGCGGCCGCCTCGTGGACCGCTTCGGAGAGCGTCGGGTGCGTGTGGATCGTCCCGGCGATGTCTTCAAGCCGCGCGCCCATCTCGATACCCAGCCCGAGTTCGGCGATAAGCTCCGATGCTTCCGGGCCGACGATCTGCGCCCCGAGCAGGAATTCCTCATCGGCATCGGCGACGACGCGGACGAACCCCTCCTTCTCGTTGACCGTGAGCGCGCGGCCGTTAGCTCGTATCGGCATCTGTCCGATGACCGGCTCGAAGCCCGCCGCCTCGGCTTCCTCTTCGGTCATACCGACAGTGGCGATCTCGGGGTCGGTGAACACCGCGGCGGGAATCGCCTGATGGTCGAACGCGGCCGGTTCGCCGGCGGCGGCTCTCGCAGCGACCTCGCCTTCGGCCATCGCCTTGTGGGCAAGCATCGGCTCGCCGGCCACGTCGCCGACTGCGAACACCGACTCGAACGCCGTCCGGCACTGGTCGTCGGTCGGGATGACGCCGTTCTCGTCCGTCTGGAGGTCGATATTCTCCAGCGCGAGCGTGTCCGTGACCGGCTCGCGGCCGACCGCGACGAGACATTTCTCGGCATTGTACTCGGTGACCGAGTCGTCTTCGTCGACGGTCTGGACGCGAATGCCCTCGTCTGTCTCGTCCCAGTCGTCGGCCGCCTCGCCGAAGTTGAAATCGATTCCCAGATCCTCGGCGCGGTCGCGGACGACCGCCGCGACGTCGTCCTCGTAGCCGGGCAACACGTCGTCGAGCATCTCGACGACCGTGACCTCCGCGCCCAGTTTCGCGAACACCGTCGAGAGCTCCATGCCGATGTAGCCCGCGCCGACGACGAGCAGCTTCTCGGGGACCGATTCGAGCGCGAGCGCGTCCTTCGAGGAGAGGATGTGCTCGCCGTCGAACTCGAAGCCGGGGACCGCCATCGGTCGGCTCCCCGTCGCAACGATGGCGTGTTCGAACGACAGCGACTCCGAGCCCTGCCCCTCGCCGCCGTGAGCGACTCGGACCGTCCCGTCGTCGACGAACTCGGCGGTCCCCTCAATCAGATTGACGCCGGCGCTCTCACACAGCGATTCGACGCCCCGTGTCAGCCGTGTGACGACGCCGTCTTTCCACTCTGTCATCCCGGCCATGTCGACGGCCGGGTCCGCGAACACGCCCATCGACTCGGCCTGTCGGGCGTCGTGGGCGACGTCCGAGGCCGAGATGAGCGCTTTCGAGGGGATACAGCCGTGATTCAGACAGGTCCCGCCGTAGGCGTCCCGGTCGACGAGCGTCGTGTCCAGTCCCAGTTGCGCGCCCCGTATCGCGGCGACGTAGCCGCCCGGACCGCCGCCGATAACAAGCAGTTCGGTTCCAGTAGTGACATCTCCAACGACCATAGCGGTGCCTCGTCCGGGTCCGTGAAAAGCTATCGCCCTTCACCTCACTGTCGTGTCTCGCGTGCGCCGCCGATACAGATAGTAGCCGACGACCGGTACCGACACCGCAAACGCCGCGAGCAGTGTCGATCCCACCCCGTGGACGATGCCGGCGAGCGCATACAGCGGTGTCGGGGACCAGTCCCCGTCGGTCCGCCGGAGGTGTCGACTGTCGAGAAAGAGGCCGACTGTGAGAAGCAGGCTGAACAGCACACTCGCCCAACTGGCGAGGACGGTCAGAGCAAACGCGCCGAGGAACGTTCCGAGACTCCCGTCACTGGCCGACCCCGACGATATGAACAGTTCCATCGACAGCCGGGCGAGGGCCATACATCCCGGCGGCAGGACGAACAGTGCGCCTAATCCGTACCAGATCCATGTGTCTCTCGTGGAGGGCATCACCAGCCCTGTCGTTCCAGTGACGAATTTCGGTTTCGATTGCGAACCCGAGCGGCTACTCCAGCAGGAGCCGCGTCGGGTCCGCCAGGTACTCCTTGAGCGTGTTGACGAAGCGCGCGGCGTCTGCCCCGTCGATGACGCGGTGGTCGATTGCCAGCGAGAGCGGGAGCGTGGGTTTCGCGACGACCTCGCCGTCTTCGGCCACCGGCCGCTCCTTCAGCGCCCCGATCCCGAGAATCGCCGTCTCGGGGACGTTGATGATCGGGCTGGCGTACTCGCCGCCGATGGCCCCGAAGTTCGTGACGGTGAACGTCCCGCC
The DNA here is from genome assembly GCF_000336615.1 of Haloarcula amylolytica JCM 13557. Lineage (GTDB taxonomy): Archaea > Halobacteriota > Halobacteria > Halobacteriales > Haloarculaceae > Haloarcula > Haloarcula amylolytica. The sequence goes on along the minus strand of NZ_AOLW01000005.1, from coordinate 20,469 downwards.
CTGCATCTCCGACCGCTCGATGTCACGCTCTCGGGCCCGCCCGACGAGGTCGTTGATCTCGTCTGCGAGTTCGACCAGGCCCTTCCCGTCCACGTCGTCGACGACCGGCACGACAAGGCCGTGGTCGGTCGCTGCCGCCACGCCGATGTTGTGGACGTCTCTGTAGACGATTTCCTCGTTTTCGGTGTCCAGCGCCGTGTTGAGCACCGGGTGCTGGTCCAGCGCCGCGGCGACGCATTTCACCACGAAGGGCGTGTACGTCAGGGTGACATCATGTTCTTCGGCGAGTGGGGCGAGCCGCTCACGGGCCTCGACGAGGCCAGACACGACGACTTGGTCGTGGTGGGTCGCGTGGGGCACCTCTCTCCGGGACCGAGCCATCTGTTCGCCGATGGACCGACGGACGCCACGGTACGGTTCGCGGCGCTCGCCGTCGCCTGTCTCGACGGCCGTCGTTTCGGTCCCAGCGTCGCCCGCCTTGGCTGCCGTCCCTGCCGCGCCACCCTCGGCACTGACAGCTTCGGCATCGGCTGCCTGTGCGGCCTGCTGGGTCTCCGCGTACGTCCGAACGGCCGATTCGTCGACGTAGGGCTGGCCGTCCCGCGTCTGGTCAGTCGGAACGGCGTCGATGTTCACGTCGAGTTCGCGGGCGGCCTTTCTGGTGGCTGGCGTCGCCAGCGTCTGCTCGCGACTGGCGGCCGCCTGTCCGTCACCGGAGACACTTCTGACGGCTGACTTGACAGCATTCCCGTCGTCTGTGTCCGCATCGTCGACCTGCGAAACTGCTGTGGTCGGGCCGTCCCCGTCGTCGGACGCCTCCGAAACGACCGACGTGGGGCCGTCGTCACTGTCAGCCGTCTCGCCGGCCGACGCCGTGGCCGCCTCGACATCCCCCTCGGTGACGCGACCGCCCGGCCCGCTCCCGTCGACGGCCGCGATGTCGACCCCCTTCTCACGGGCGAGTCGACGGACGCTCGGCGAGGCGAACACGCGCCCGTCGGCCGTGCTTGCGTCAGACTGGTCCGACGCATCGGCCGCTGTGGTTTCGCTCGCAGCGTCGTCGGCTACCGCCTCTGTGGTAGCTTCTGCCGATTCGGCGTTGTCCGCACTGCCAGCCGCCGCGTCGTCCGCTTCGGCATCGCCCGCCTCGTCGATAGTGATGAGCACCTCGCCAGTCTGTACCATCTCGCCGACTTCGGCGTGCAGTTCCTGCACGACGCCGTCGACCGGCGACGGCACGTCGACGGCGGCCTTGTCGGTCTCCACCTCCGCGAGGACCTGATCCTCGGTGACGGCGTCGCCCGGCGAGACGTGCCAGGTCAACACCTCACCCTCTGCGACCCCTTCACCGAGGTCCGGGAGATTGAACTCGAACATACGTCAGAACTCCACTGCCTCTCTGATACCGTCTTTGATGCGGGCGGGTTCGGGGAGGTAGTAGTCCTCCAGCGCGTATAGCGGGTAGGGCACGTCGAAGCCCGTCACCCGGGTGACGGGAGCCTCCTGGTACAACAGGACTTCCTCCTGAATGGTGGCGATAATCTCGCCGGCCAGTCCACCGGTCTTGGGGGCTTCATGGACGACAGTCGCTCGCCCGGTCTTTTTGAACGATTCGACGATGGCATCGGTGTCCATCGGCGACAGCGTTCGCAGGTCGATCACTTCGGCGTCGATGCCCTCCTCGGCCAGTTCCTCGGCGGCTTCGACCGTCGGCCGGGTCATCGCGCCCCAGGTGAACACGGACACGTCGCTCCCCTCACGACGGACCTTCGCCTCACCCAGTTCGACCGTGTAGGGGTCGTCGGGGACCTCCTCGCGGAACGACCGGTAGATGAGCTTCGGTTCGAGGAAGATGACGGGGTCCGGGTCCCGGATGGCCGCCGTCAGCAGCCCCTTCGTCTCCTTCGGCGTCGACGGGACGACGACTTTCAGCCCCGCCTCGTGGACGTAGAACGCCTCCTTGGATTCGGAGTGATGTTCCGGCGCGCGGATGCCGCCGCCGTAGGGCGCGCGAACGGTGAGCGGGCAATTGTACCGGCCGCGGCTCCTGTTCCGAAGTCGGGCGGCGTGACTGACGATCTGGTCGAACGCGGGGTACATGAACCCGGAGAACTGCATCTCCGGCACCGGCCGGAGCCCGTAGGCGGCCATGCCGATGGCCGTTCCGACGATGCCGGCCTCCGCGAGCGGCGTGTCGATGACCCGCTGGTCACCGAACTCCTCGTGGAGTCCCTGCGTCGCCCGGAAGACGCCGCCGTTCTTCCCGACGTCTTCACCCATTACGACCACGTCTTCGTTCCGCTCCATCTCGCCGTAGAGGCCGTCACGGACGGCCTGTACGAGCGTCAAACTCTGTGTGTCTGCGTCCTGTGTACTCATTCCAGTAGCACCTCGTCGCCGTGTCGCTCGCGCAGGTCTTCGAGGTAGTCCAGTTGCTGTTCGAGTCGCTGTGGCATCTCCGCGTACACGTCCGCGAACATCTCCTCCGGTTCCGGTCGCTCGGTCGCCTCAGCCTCGTCGATAGCTGTGGCCACCTCCTCCTGAATCGATTCGTCGATGGCGTCGACCCGCTCGTCGTCGAGCAGGCCCTGGTCTCTGAGGAACGCCTCCATCCGCGGAATCGGGTCTTTCTGCTTCCAGTGCTCGACCTCGCTGTCGTCGCGGTACACCGACGGGTCGTCGGCGGTCGTGTGCGCGCCGAAGCGGTACTGCACTGCCTCGATCATCGTCGGGCGGAGTCCGTCCTCGGGCGGGTCGTGTGCCTTTTCGACGGCCTCGCGAGTCACCTGATACACCGCGAGCGGGTCCATCCCGTCGACCTGGACGCCGTCGAAGCCGTATGCGTTGGCCTTTTGTGCGAGCGTCTCGCTGGCCGTCTGGCGCTCCCGCGGGACCGAAATCGCCCACTGGTTGTTGTTACAGAAAAACACCGCCGGCACGTCGAACACGCCCGCGAAGTTCAGCCCCTCGTGGAAGTCGCCCTCGGAGGTCGCACCGTCTCCGAAGTACACGAGGGCAGCGGTGTCATCGCCCTTGAGCTTCGAGGCCCACGCGGCCCCGGTCGCGTGCGGAATCTGTGTCGCAATCGGGACCGCAAACGAGAACGCCTGTACGTCTTCCGGCGGCGAATTACCCGCCTCCGACCCCATCCAGTACAACAGGTCGTCCGACAGATTCCACCCCTTGACGTACATGGCGAGATGCTCCCGGTAGCTCGGGAAGGCCCAGTCGCCGTCGCGCAGAGCGAAGGCGCTGCCGACCTGCGAGGCCTCCTGTCCCGACATCGGGGGGTAGGTCCCCATCCGGCCCTGTCGTTGCAGACTCACCGCCCGCTGGTCGAAGTGCCGGCCGAGTTTGAGATACCGATACATCTCTACCAGTTCGTCGTCCGAGAGGTCCGGCACCGTTGCGCCGTCGACCACTGTCCCGTCTTCATCGAGAATCTGTACCCTGTCCGCTGGGTCGCGCTGGAGGACACTCATAGAAACCGCCTCCGTCGAAGTGGCATACGACGACTGTTCACTCGCACTACCTTTAGAGCTTTCGCGGGGCTGAAAAATATCTCCGACGTGGGTATTACTGGGAATACGGGGGTATAAGACGCTCTGAAACGGTTTAAATTCTGCCCAATTTATTAGTGATAACTCCGATGTATCAGTTGTCAGCGCGCACTTTCGCCCGCGCCTCGTCTGCACTCTGGCCCTCACGCAGGACGCTCTCGACAAACAGTTCGCCGGCGCGGTAGGACGACCGGACCATCGGCCCCGAGGCGCAGTACAGGAAGTCGAACTCCTCCTCGGCGACCCGCTGCCAGGTATCGAAGGCGTCCGGATGGACGTACTCCGAGACCTCCAGATGCGAGCGGGAGGGCTGGAGGTACTGGCCGAAGGTGACCACGTCGACGCCGGCCTGCCGGAGGTCCGACAGCGTCTGGTACACCTCGTGGGCGTACTCGCCGACGCCCAGCATCAGGCTGGTCTTGCTGTAGCAGTCGCTCTCGCGGTCGACCTGCCGAAGCACCGAGAGGGACTGCTCGTAGCCCGCCCGGCGGTCCCGGACCGGCCACTGGAGGCGGTCGACCGTCTCGATGTTGTGGGCGATGACGTCCGGGTCGGCGTCGATGATCTTCCGGACGAGGTCCGGTTCTCCCTGGAAATCGGGAATGAGACACTCGACCAGAATCGACGGGTCGCGCTCTTTGATAGCGCGAATCGTCTCGGCGAAGTGGCCCGCGCCCTGGTCGGGGAGGTCGTCGCGGTCGACGCTGGTCAGCACCACGTAGTCCAGCCCGATCTCCGCGACGGCGTCGGCCACCTGTTGTGGCTCGTCGGGGTCTAACGGGTCCATCCCACCGGTTTCGACATCACAGAAGTTACAGCCCCGCGAACAGCGGTCGCCCATCAGCATGAACGTCGCCGTCCCCGGTCCATCGCGCCCGCTCCAGCACTCTCCGAGGTTGGGGCAGTTGGCTTCCTCACAGACCGTATTGAGGTTGCGGTCCCGGAGCGTCTGCTTGATATCGGTGAACCGCTCGCCCGACGGTGGCCGCATCTTCAGCCAGTCAGGCTTGCGCGAACGACTCATTACCCGGAGTTAGGTTCGCCCGGTCAAAAACGTGCGGGGGTCGCGTGTTCCGTCACCCACTGTGTGGACGGACCATCGGACGGGCAGGCGGCCCAGCCGAAGCGACCGCCACTCGCTCGTGTCCCCACGAGCACACACTCTACTGTCCGCGTGGCCGACTCACGCCCGGCAGACGGCAAGCATGTGTGCGGACATGTCGACGGCGGTCCGGTCCGTACGGAGTTCGTCGACGAGCGCTCGCACACCGGCCCGCTGGTGCGCTGACAGCTCGTCAGCGGTCCCCCGGAGCGGGGCGGCGGCGAGTACTGACGCCAGCCCTTCCAGCCCGACCAGCGTCTCGACGGTTACTCCGCCCGCCTCTAACAGCGCCTCGAACTCGTCGGCGCGGAAGAAATGGGTCTCGGTGAACGCCGCGTCGTGCCCGAGTTGCGCCACGAACGGGCGGTCGTAATCGCCCGTCTCAGCGAGTTCGGCCGCATTGACGAGGTGTTCCGACTCGCCGACCAGCGAGAGCACCAGCCAATTGAGCCGCCCCATGACGGACGCGAACACCGGACTCCCGGCTTTTGTTACCCGACGGACCTCCCGTACGGCGGCCGCCCGTTCGTCGGCGTCAAGCACATGCGAAAGCGGCCCACCCAGACACAGCGTCGCGTCGAATACGTCCCGGTCGAACCCGAGGTCGCGTACGTCGCCCGCCCCGACGGTCACCCGCTCCTCGTGTCCGTGTTCGGCGACTTTCTCCCGTGCGATAGCCCGCTGGCCCTCGCTTGGGTCGACGAGCGTGACATCGTATCCCTGTCCGGCCAGCCAGACGGCGTACCGACCAGCCCCGCCGCCTACGTCGAGGACGTGTCCCGTGTCGGGAAGGTTGGCTTCGAGCTGTTCGACGGTTCCCGTCCACTCTAACTGCCCGTGTAGCGTGGCTGCCAGGCGGTCCCACTCGCTCTCGTCGTTCTCGTCGTAGTAGTCCTCGGGGTCGCTGAGAGGCACGCTTGCGCACTGTCAGCCGGCCGGGTTAATTCTTGGCCAGCAGTGTGGGGCGCTCACAACGACCAGCCACACGGCGACCCCGCAAATGTGGCCACGTCTCACCCGCTTTCGCTCCCCCATAGAAACGCCTTTGCCGTCGCGGAACTGCGACTGTGACGTGCCATCCCGAACCGACAGCGAGCCGACTGTGGCGGTCGCGGAGGTACTCCCCGACTTTGCCGACGCCTTCCCCTTCGAGGAGTTCAACCGGATGCAGTCGGCGGCCCTGCCGGCCCTGCTGAACCGCGACGACAATGTCGTCGTCAGCGCGCCGACGGCCAGCGGGAAGACGGCGCTGGCTGAACTGGCCATCTGCAAGACGCTCGCCGAGGACGGGACCGCGCTGTTTCTCGCGCCGCTACGCGCACTCACAAACGAGAAGGAAAGCGAGTGGGAGCGCTTCGAGGAGTTGGGCTACTCCGTCTACGTCGTCACCGGCGAGCGAGACCTGAACCCCCGCCGCGCCGAGCGGGCCGACATCCTCGTGATGACGCCGGAGAAGGCCGACTCGGCCACCCGGAAACACGAAACGAGCCGCTACTCGTTCATCACTGACGTGGACTGCTGTGTCATCGACGAGGTCCACCTGCTGGATTCGGACCGGCGGGGGGCGGTGCTCGAAGTCACCGTCTCGCGGCTCCGCCGGCTCTGTGACCCGCGGGTCGTGGCGCTGTCGGCGACGATGCCGAACATCGACGACGTGGCCGACTGGCTCGACGCCCCCGAGGAGACGACCTTCGCCTTCGGCGAGGAGTACCGGCCCGTGCCGCTGAACGCCGACGTGAAGACCTACTCCCACGGCGAGAACGCCTTCGCCGACAAGTACCGGCGGCTCTACCGGGCGCTTGACCTCGCCGAGCCACACATCCGCGAGGAGGGCCAGGCGCTCGTGTTCGTCTCCTCGCGCCAGGACACGGTGCAGGCCGCGAAGAAGGCCCGCGACGAAATTGTCGAGCGAGATATCCCGATGGGTGCACGCGGGGACTACGATTTCCACAACGACGCCGCCGACCTCTCGAACGACACGCTCCGCCAGTCCGTACTGGACGGCGTGGGCTTTCACCACGCCGGCCTCGCGCGCGAGGACAAAAACAAAGTCGAGCAGTGGTTCAAGGAGGGGAAGATTCAGCTGCTCTTCTCGACCTCGACGCTGGCGTGGGGCGTGAACCTCCCCGCCCGCTGTGTCGTCATCCGCGACACCAAACTCCACGATCCCCTGGAGGGCGAGGTCGACATGAGTCCCCTTGACGTGCTCCAGATGCTCGGCCGCGCGGGCCGGCCCGGCTACGACGACATGGGGTACGCCTGGGTCGTCTGTGACCGCTCGGACGCCGACAAGTACCGCCGCCTGCTCCGGGACGGCAAGGAAATCGAGTCCCGACTCGCGGCGGAACTCGACGCCCACCTGAACGCCGAAATCGCGCTCGGGACCATCGACGACGTGGACGACGTGATGGACTGGCTCGCCACGACCTTTTATTACGCCCGCTCGCAGTCAGCCCCCGACGAGTACGACGCCGGCAGCGACCTCCGAAACCGGGTCAGTGACACGCTTTCCGCACTCGTCGACGAGGGCTTCGTCGAACAGGATGGCCTCAACGTCGAACCGACGCGGCTCGGCCAGCTAGCCTCGAAGTTCTACCTCCGACTCTCGACTGCGCGCCGGTTCGCGGACGTCGCCGAGCGCTGCCAGGACGCCGCCGACCCGGACTCCGCTGTCTCCGTTGACGCGGACGACCTGCTGACCGCGGTGGCCGGCGCGACGGAGTTCGACAGCGTCAGCGCCCGCTCCGACGAGGAGGACGCCGTCCACGCAGTTCTGGGAGACAGCGTCGACGACAGTCTCGACGCCGGCCAGCGGAAGGTGCTGGCTATCCTCCGCTCGGGCATGACCGGGACGACGCCCACGGAACTCAAAAGCGACGCGTGGGTCATCCGCCAGAACGCCCTTCGCCTGCTCGCGGCGATGCGGGAGTTCGTCGACACGCTGGGGCCGGCCCGCTACGCGAACCTGGCCTGTCGGGCCGAGGCCCGCGTCGAACACGGTATCAGCGCCGACGCTGTTGGGCTGACCGCCATCGACGGCGTCGGCAGCGGCCGTGCTGGTAAACTCGCCGCTGCGGGGCTCACGTCACCCGCCGACGTGGTCGAAGTCGGCGAAGACGGCCTCGTCCGGGCCGGACTCTCCGAGGGCGTCGCCGAGCAGGTGCTGGCGAACGCGCGGGACCTCCCCGTCGTCTCCATCGACTGGGGCGATTTCCCCGACACAATCGCGCCCGGCGACAACGATATGCGGGAGGTAACGGTCGAAAACACCGGGGGCAGCGCCCGCGCGGGCCTGCGGGTCACGGTCAACGGGCGTGAGATGACCGCCAAGCCGTCGTATCTCGGCGAGGCCACGCTTCCGGTGGCCGTCTTCGGCGCGGACGCGGACGAACTCACGTTCACCGTCGAGGTCGCGTTCCCCGCGCTGCCGCTCCCGACGATTACCGAAACCCGATCCGTGCTGGTCCGGTAATCGACGTTTCGACTGTCTCTCTGAAACGCGCTCAGATAGCTCGGTAAAATTTACAAAGCTATCTAAAAGCGTTACAGCGCTCCGTGAAACATCGCTGAAAGGTGCTGAAATCCGGTTAACATTCCGAAAAGAGCACGAATTATCCCCAAGGGTCTGGCGTTTATATGGGGGTATGGGTTCTTACGAAGAAGTGAGGAAGCCCACAATGTCCAGTGCATCGCCCTTCCGTTCCCCGATGGAAGCCGCCCCCAGTAGCCTTAGCCTCCGGTCACTCACTCGTCCCCTGCAATTCATCGCGTTCTGGCTGGCTATCGTCACGCCGCTGGCATATCCGCCGCTGCTGCTGGGCGGGCTGGACAGTCAGAGCTTCCTCATCTTCGTGGGTGTCGTTGCCCTCAACGTCTTCGGCCTGCTGGCGGGCCGAGGATACGGTGACCCCGCCTGACCTGGCCGGGTCTTTCCCCTCCGCGCCGGCATTTCACGCTGTTTTGTGACGCTCGAATCTCTGCACACCGTACTAACACCCGAACAGTATCGCTTCCCGGTCTCCGGCCCAGTTCCATACCGGATAGCTATTCGCTCCGCTTTTGAGTCGCCCCGCTATCTCAAAGAGACGGTACTCGGCTGTTATACACCGCCTAACAGCACCTCGCGTAGTGTCGCGGCGTCGTCCGCGATCTCGTGGACCATCGACAGGTCCGTCTCGTCGCCGTCGCCCCGGAATCCGACGGTCGTCATCCCGGCGGCGACGGCGGCGCGTGCGCCCGCGGTGGAGTCTTCGACGGCCCAGCAGTCCTCGGGCACGACGCCGAGTTCTGCCGCGCCCCGCTCGTAGATGTCCGGCTCCGGCTTGCCGGGGCCGTCGATGTCGCCGGCACTGATGGCGACGTCGAACTTCGAGAGGAGGTCGAAGCGCTCGTCGGCCACGTCGATCCAGGCCCACGGCGCGGATGTCGTCAGCGCTAGCGCGACGCCGGCGTCCCGAAGGTCGTCGAGCAACTCGTGCGCCCCATCGAGGAAGGCCGCCTCTTCGCCGTAAATCCGCTCGCCGTGCTCCTCGAACAGGCCCTCGAATACCTCGCGGCTGATTTCGAGGTCGTACTCGGCGTCGAGGTCTGGATACACTTCCCGGTAGTTCCGACCGGTAATGGCGGCGACAGGGATGTCGTCGTTCGGTGCGGCCGTCGGAAGAATGTCCTCGCGCTGGGCACGGACCCAGTGCTCTTCGGACTGGACGAGCACGCCGTCCATATCGAAACAGACTGCCGCCGGTGGTTCGCTCATTGCCTCCCTGTCGCTCGGCGACGGCTTTGGCTGTTCCGACTCCGGGAGCGACGACCGCGCTACGAAGCCCCGTCGGCCGACTGAGGGTTTAAGTACCGGAACCCGGCCAGGTCGGCCCATGCACGACGGAACCCGTGTGATAGCTGGCGAGTGTACGACCGTTTTCGAGGGAACGCGCGAGCGGGAGCAGCGCGGCGACGTGCTCGTCGTCGTCAAACCGGACAATACCGTCCTCGTTCACGATGCCGAAGGGTATCAGCCGGTCGCGTGGCTCACGCGCGCCGAAAGCGTCACCATCGACGACGGCGCGGTGACCGCCCGCGACGGCGACGAACTCCTCCGGGTGGTCCCCCACGAGGAACACGGCAGTGCCCGCTATCCGGCCTCGAACGCCGGTGTCCCGGTGCGTGACTGCCCCGACTGCACCGGAACGCTGGTCCGCACCCGAAGCGACGTCACCTGTACCGGCTGTGACGCCGCCTACGGGATTCCGAGTGATGCCGCGGTCACCGGCGGCCGCTGTGACGACTGCGGGCTCCCTACGCTTCGGGTGGAACGCGGGCGGGCCTTCGAACTGTGTCTCGACCGGGACTGTGACTCGCTGGACGACGCTGTCACCGCGGCCTTCGACCGCGAGTGGGACTGTCCCAACTGCGACGGTGACCTGTTGATGCTCCGCCGCGGCGGCCTGCTCGCCGGCTGTGAGCACTACCCCGATTGTGACACCGGCTTCTCGATGCCGTCCGGCGTCGTCGTCGGCGACTGTGACTGTGGCCTGCCGCTGTTCGAAACTGCCGGGGGAACGCGGTGTCTGGACAGCACCTGTTCGGAACTGGGGTGAGGTTTCAAGCCTGTGTTTGCTGGGGGTACAGTTCTGAACCTCCTGAAAGTCTACTTAGCCAGTATTACCCAACCGACACTAGGTGGGACTGAAAGGGCGAGACGCTGGAGGAAGGCGGCTGGTTCAAGCACCGCAGCGAAGCGAGGAGCGCAGACCGGCCCCCGACTCCAGCGTCTCGGGCTTTCTGGCCCTTTGTGTCCACGACTGTGAAAACAGACCGGACCCGCAGGGGCTTTGTCGCCGCGGGAGCCACGTCAGGGCATGGAACTGACGCTCGACGGTGATGTCGTGCGGGCCGGCTACGAGGCGCGCGAGCGGTTCTACGACTCGCGGGGCTACGGCCAGGTCCGTAGCGGCGACATCGACCTAGCCCCGGTGGAGGCCGCACACCTCCTCTACCGCGGGGACATCGAAAGTATCGACGGGATGGACTTCCGGGCCTTCCTGGGGTCGGCGGCCGTCTCCGAGGTCGACTTTGCCGTCTACAAGGACCTGCGGGACCGCGGCTTCTACCTCACGCCGGCCCGCGAGGGCTGGGTCGACGACGACGCGGGCACGGACTTCGTGGTCTACCCGCGCGGGAAGGGGCCGTGGGATAACGAGGTGGCCTACCGGGTCCGGGTTGTCGGCGAGCGCGACACCGTCGCCGCCGCTGACCTCGGCGACTGCGTTCTTGCGGTCGTCGACGAGGAGAGTGAGGTCACGTACCTCGACACCGACCAGCGCGGCGTCGAGGGGACTAGCGACGCCGTCGTCCCGGCGACGGATGGGGAACTGCTCGCCGAGCGGGTGGTGTGTTGGGAGCCGCCAGCGGAACTGTACGAGCAGGCGTTCTACGGCCAGCAACTCGGCGACGACGGTGCAGTCCAGCTCTCGCTCGTGGAAGCCGCGTATCTCGCACAGGAAGGTCTGCTCATGGTCGACGGCGGGGCCGACGCCATCGTCGAGCGGGGTCGCGAGGTCGAAGGCGACCGGTTCGACCGCCGGCTGGCCGTCTACGCCGCCTTGCGCGCCAGCGGCGTCGCGCCGAAGACCGGCTTCAAGTTCGGTGCGGACTTCCGGACCTACGCCGATGTCGAGAGCGCCGAGAACCTCGGGCACTCGGAGCTCCTCGTCCGAGTGCTGCCGGCCGGCCACCGGTTCGAGCCGCGGGACCTCGCGCTGGACGTGCGCCTGGCCCACGGCGTCCGGAAGACGATGGTGTTCGCGCTCACGGCGGACGGCGGCGACATTGAGTGGGTGGCTGTGGAGCGACTGACGCCCTGATTCGCTCACAGCCCAACAGTTGGTTGCACATCCGCCGATACGCCGCGTGACGTGGCGAACCGAAACGAACCCTTTTTGCGCCGACCGGGACCAAAGCACCTGTAACGTGGCTCACCGCGAGCCCACCACAGCCATGACAACGGACGACTCCCACCACGACGACGCATCGCCCGACGAGGACCGCCGCCAGTCGGGTGCACAGTGGCGGGGGTCCGACGCGCTCTCCGGCGGCGAGCCGGTTCTCCCGGACGGCGGCACTGAGGCCGAAGGAGCCGACGAGGCGACGCTCGACCCGTGGGGCTCCTCGACCATCGCCGACTACCGCAAACTGTTCGAGCAGTTCGGCATCGAGGAGTTCGACGAGGTGCTCCCCGAAGTCCCCAACCCTCACTACCTGATGCGCCGGGGCGTCATCTTCGGCCACCGGGACTACCGACCGGTCGCCGAAGCGATGCGCAACGACGACCCCTTCGCCGCGCTGTCGGGGTTCATGCCGACCGGCGACCCCCACATCGGCCACAAGCTAGTCTTCGACGAGATCATCTGGCATCAACAGCAGGGCGGGGACGCCTACGCGCTCATCGCGGACCTCGAAGCCCACAGCGCCCGCGGGCTCTCGTGGGATGAAATCGACGAGCACGCGACGGACTACATCCTCTCGCTGCTCGCGCTCGGGTTCGACCCCGACGAGGGGACGCTGTACCGCCAGTCCGACAACCGCGAGGTGCAGGATCTGGCGTTCGAACTCGGTGCGGAGGCGAACTTCTCGGAACTGCAGGCCATCTACGACTTCGACGGCGAGACGGACGTCTCCCACATGCAGTCGGTCGTCACCCAGATGGCCGACATCCTCTACCCGCAACTGGACGGGCCGAAGCCGACGGTCATCCCTGTCGGCCCGGACCAGGACCCCCACATGCGGCTGGCCCGGGACCTCGCCGCGCGGATGCGGTTCTTCGGCGTGACGGAGGCCTTCGCCAGCTTCGAGGCCGACGCCGTCGAGCGGACGCTGCTCCGGCAGGCCTACGATGCTCGGGAGGAGTACGCCGAGGACGTCGACCGGCCCCGCTGTGGCGAGGCTGCCGACTGGCTCCGCGACCACCAGCCCGCGCCCGCCGACGCCCGCGAGTCCGTCGTCGCCAAACTCGACGAGGCGGGGAAGGAACCGCTCCGCCCGCGTATCCGCTTCCTCGACCGCAACGCCACCGACGGAGCCTTCGAGGCGCTCATCGAGGCCATCGACGGCGAGAAGCGGGTGTACGACGAGCACATCGACACGTTCGACCTCGACTACGCCGAGGCCGAGGAACTGGCCCGGCAGGTCGAACTCGACAACGGCGGCTACGGCTTCCAGCCGCCGTCCTCCATCTACCACCGGTTCATGACCGGCCTCACCGGCGGGAAAATGTCCTCCTCGATTCCCGCCTCGCACATCTCCTTGCTCGACGACCCGGAGGACGGCTACGACAAGGTCAAGTCGGCGACCACCGGCGGTCGCTCCACAGCCGAGGAACAGCGCGAGAAGGGTGGGAAAGCCGACGAATGCCCGGTGTACGAGCTGTACGCCTACCTGCTCTCGGGTGACGACGACGAGTTCGCCAAGGAAGTGTACGACGAGTGCGTCGGCGGCGAGCGCCTCTGTGGGGGCTGCAAGGAGCAGGCAGCCGAACTGATGGCCGAGTTCCTCGAAGACCATCAGGAGAAACGCGAAGAGTGGGAGGACAAGCTCGACGAACTCGATATCGACCTCGACTCCGACCGCGCGCCGACGAGCGCGGACTGACTACCGGGTCGAGACACCCCATCTCGTGTCGGGACGAGTACACGCGCAACGCTTTTAGCCGCTAATCACAATCGCTCAGATATGGCACCCGAATCCCACCGTGCCGGCGTCGCTCGCCAGCTATCCGACAGTCCGGGGTTCGGCTTCTTTTTCACTGCCTGACCGTGCGTGGACTCTGACGGCGTCGAGAGGCGTAGTCGGACGAAACCGCGAGCAGGAAGTGAGAACCGTTAACTGAGCGACCCGCGGTTATCCCCACAAGACCGAGACACCCGTATGAAACGACCACAGGCACAGGTGGCCGTCCTGCAGGCCGCCGACGCACAGGAAGACAGGCGTATCGACGACGTGGCCGCAGACGCAGACCTCAAACCGGAAGCGGCCACCAGAGCGGCGTTCGAACTCGAAGCCGACGGGCTGGTGTCCGTCGCTGAGGAGACGCTGGAACACTACGAACTCACCGACGAGGGCGACCAGTACGTCCGCGAGAGCCTGCCCGAACAGGACCTCTACGAGGCAGCTATCGACGCTGGCGCTGCCGACGGACCAGTCCAGATGGGACAGGCCATTGGCGCGTCCGGCCTCGAGGGCGGCGCGGTCGACATCGCGCTCTCGAACTACGCCCGCAAAGCCTACGGCGAGATCGATAGCGGCGAGATCACGGCCAACCCGGACGCCGATCCCGGGTCCGATCCCGAGATGTTGGCGCTGGAGGCCGTCGCAGATGGACGCGTCGAAGACGCCGACGCGGACGCGCTCGACCAGCTGGAACGGCGTGGCCTCCTCAATGTCCGTGAGGAGACCGTCCGCTCGGTCCAACTCACCGACGACGGCGTCACCGCGCTGATGGAGGGCGTCGAAGCCGCCGAGACCGTCGACCAGCTCACCCCCGAGCTGCTCACCAGCGGTGAGTGGGAAGACGTGGCCTTCACCGAGTACAACGTCGAGGCCGACGCCGAGGACGTGAGCCACGGCAAGGAACACATCCTCCGCCAGACGGCCAACCGCGTGAAGGACACGCTCGTCGGCATGGGCTTCTCCGAGATGGAAGGCCCCCACGCCGACGCCCAGTTCTGGATCAACGACTGCCTGTTCATGCCACAGGACCACCCGGCGCGAACCCACTGGGACCAGTTCGCGCTGGAAGAACCCGAGGAAATCGGTGAACTCCCCGAAGACCTCGTCGAGCGGGTCCGCTCGGCGCACAAGGAGGGTGTTGGCCCCGACGGCGAGGGGTATCACTCGCCGTGGACCGAGGACATCGCCCGCGGGATGGACCTCCGTGGCCACACTACCTCGCTGTCGATGCGCTACCTCTCGGGCCATCAGGTCGGTGAGTTGGACCCACCGGAGCGCTACTTCAGCGTCGAGAAGGTGTACCGCAACGACACGCTCGACCCGACGCACCTGCTCGAGTTCTTCCAGATCGAGGGCTGGGTGATGGCCGAGGACCTCTCCGTGCGGGACCTGATGGGGACGTTCACGGAGTTCTACGAGCAGTTCGGCATCACCGACCTGGAGTTCAAGCCCCACTACAACCCCTACACTGAGCCGAGCTTCGAACTGTTCGGCACCCACCCCGAGACCGGCGAGGTCGTCGAGGTCGGCAACTCCGGAATCTTCCGCGACGAGGTGCTTACGCCGCTTGGCGTCGACTGCGACGTGATGGCGTGGGGCCTCTCGCTCGAACGACTACTCATGCTCATGTACGGCTTCGAGGACATCCGCGACGTGCACGGGACGCTGTGTGACCTTGAACTGCTGCGGGAAACGGAGGTGATGCGCTGATGCCGGTCGTCGACGTCGACCCCGACGAACTGCGGTATCTGACCGGCCACAGCGAGAAAGACGACGACGAACTCAAGTCGGACCTGTTCAATCTCGGGCTGGAGTTCGAGGGCTGGACCGAGGACGACGAGTTCCAACTGGAGTTCGCCCCGGACCGACTGGACCGCCTCTCCGTCGAGGGGGTCGCGCGCTCGCTGCGCTACCACTACGGCGACGACCGCGGCGTGGAGGTCCCCAACACGAACAGCGCCGACTGGACCATCGAGGTTGAGGACCAGCCCGACGAACGCCCGTACGTGACCGGCGCTATCGTCCGCGGGCTGGACATGGACGAGGCCGCGCTGGAGTCGCTCATCCAGCTGCAGGAGAAACTCCACGCGACGATGGGCCGCAAGCGGGCGAAAGGCGCGATTGGGGTCCACGACCTCACAATGTTGAAAGGCGACTCGGTCACGGACGAGACGGGCAAGTCTATCACCTACACCAGCGCCGACCCCGACGAGGCGACGTTCGTTCCGCTGGACGCCGATGCGGAGATGACTCCCAGCGAGGTCATGGCGTCCCACGAGACCGGCCAGACCTACGGCGACCTCGTGGCCGACTTCGACCGCGTACCGGCCATCTACGACGCCATCGGGCTGTTCTCGTTCCCGCCGGTCATCAACGGCCGTCGGACCGAGGTCAGCGTCGACTCCCGGGACCTGTTCATCGAGATGACCGGGACCGACCAGTGGACCATCGACCACATGTGTAACATCGTCTGCTACGCGCTCGCCGCCCGCGGCGGCCAGGTCGAGAAAGTCGACGTGGCATACGCCGACGATGCGCCCGGCGAATACGCCGGCAAGACGCTGGAGCGTCCTGACTTCTCTGTCCGGACGAAGACGGTCACCCACGACCGCATCGAATCCATCCTCGGCGTCTCGCTGGACAGCCGCGAGGTAATCGACTACGCCGAGCGGGCCGGCCTCGACGCGACCGAAACGGAATCCGACGACGGCGTGGCCTACGAGGTTGAGGTTCCGCCCTACCGCGTCGACGTCATCCACCCGCTGGATATCATCGACGACATCGGCCGCGCGCTCGGGTTCAACAGCCTCGAACCGACCTACCCCGACGTGTCGACTGTCGGCGGTCGCCACGAGCGGTCCCGGCTTGAGGACGCCGCCCGCGACGCTCTGGTTGGGTTGGGCTTCGAGGACCTGCTGAACTTCCACATGATAAACGAGGCCGAGAACTTCGAGCGGATGGGGTTGTCGGTCCCACGGACCGACGAACAGGCGAGCGGTGGCAACCGCGAGCAGGCCGTCGGCGAGGCCGACCCGGTCACCATCCAGGAGCCCTACAGCGAGGACTACACCATCCTCCGGACGTGGGCGCTCCCCTCCGTCATGATGGTGCTGGAGAACAACACTCACCGGAGCTACCCGCAGGACCTCGCCGAAATCGGGCTGGCCGCCGGCCTCGACGACTCGGAGAACACCGGCGTCGCCGAGCACCGCACCGTCGCGGCCGCGCTCGCGCGTACGGACGCCTCTTACGAGGACGCCAAGGCCCGCCTGCAGGCGCTCGCCGACGCCTTCGACAAGGACCTCGAAACGCCCCCGACCACGCATCCGTCGTTCATCGACGGCCGCGCCGCCGAGGTCGTCCTCGACGGCGAGTCAGTCGGCGTCATCGGAGAGGTTCATCCCAAGGTACTCGTCGAGCATGACCTGGAACTGCCAGTGGCGGCCTTCGAGTTCCGACTGGACGCGCTGGAGTAACGCGAGCGGTTGGCCTATCGCTCGTCCGGATACACGTACTCCACGTCGCTTGGCTTCCCGGCCTCCTCTTCGTCGGTCTCGATGACGACGGTTGAGGAGAGCTTGTTGAACAGCCGAAGCCCTTCTTCTTCGTACACCAGCCAGCCGACGAGGATGTCTATCGGAAGCAGGAACGCCTTCCCGAAGCTCTCGATGGCTGCCGTGCCGTAATCGATGGCGTTGCCGCGTTCGTCCGTGACGGCGATGTTCATCACCATCTTCCCGACCGACTGGCCCTGCCGGCCTTCGAGAGCTGTCCAGTAAACGAACAGGCCGAGTCCGTTCAGGCCGGTGAACGGCGTGGTCACTGAGAGGCTGCCGGTAAGGAGCGAGAACACGCCAGCGGCCTCGCCTAGTGCGGAAAGGACGACACCGACGAGCAGGACGTCGAGGAGCCAGGCGAGAAAGCGGTCGTCCCAGGAGGCGATGTGCAGGGTGCGGCGACTGTCATCCATGCTGGCGGTTCGCCGCAACTATACTTCAAGATTCGCCGGCTACAGGTCCGCGCCGACGGCGTCCGCGACCGAGTCGAAGCCGTCCTCCGCGAGCAGGTCGAGCAGCCCCTCGTTGATTTCGCGAGCGATGGACGGACCGCGGTACACCAGGCCGGTGTACAGTTGGACGAGCGAGGCTCCGGCGCGGATCTTCCTGTACGCGCCCTCCGGTGTCGAGACGCCGCCGACGCCGACGACGGGCACGTCGACACGCTCGGCGACGAACCGCACCATCTCGGTCGCCTGGTTTTCGATCGGCTTCCCGGAAAGGCCACCCGTCTCGACCGCGTTCGGCGAGCGTAAGCTGGCGGGCCGTTCCGTCGTCGTATTCGTCGCAACGACGCCGTCCAGGTCGAGTTCGGTTACCAGGTCCAGCGCGTCCTCGACTGCCGGCTCGGGGAGGTCAGGCGAAAGCTTCACGAGCAGCGGGGCCGCGCCCGCGTTCTGGAGTTCGCCGAGGATGGCTTCCATCGCGTCGCGGTTCTGGAGCTCCTCGAATCCTTCCGAGTTGGGACAGGAGACGTTGACGACGAAGAAGTCCCCGCCTTCGGCGACGTGTTCGTACGTGGTCCGGTAGTCCTCGGGGGCCTCGCTCGTTCCGACGTGTTCCGTCTTAGCGATGTTGACGCCGACCGGGAACGGCGCATCGACGTTCTTCAGCCGCTCGCCGATGACGATGGCCCCGTCGTTGTTCAGGCCCATTCGGTTGATGATGGCCTCGTCCTCCCTGAGCCGGAACATCCGCGGGCGGGCGTTGCCGGCCTGTGGCTCGGCCGTGACGCCGCCGACCTCGGCGAAGCCGAAGCCGAGCGACGCCAGCGCTCCGGGGATGGTCGCGTTCTTGTCGAAGCCGGCCGCGACCCCAACTGGGTTGTCGAAGGTCTGGTCGAACGCCTCTACTGCGAGTCGGTCGTCAGCGACGGTGTAGCGGTCGGCCATCGCCTCGGCGACCCGCGTTCCGTCGACTGCTTCCAGCAGTCGGTGGACGCTCCGGTTGGCAGTTTCGGCTGGCAGTGAAAACAGGAGTGGTTTCGCGATATCGTAGGGTCTCATTGTGATGGTAGTCCGGTTGGCCCGAAAAACAGTGGTGATCGGTTGATATCGGGCGATGGCTCCGGCATCTCCGCCCGGTGGCACTGTGTCACCGTCGATGGTGCCTCAAAAGTCGTGTTCGACCTCTTCGGGGTCGGCCTTCTGGATGATAATCTTGTTGTCACGGACGCGAACGAACACCTCGTCGCCGATCTCCATCCCGGCCACGGCCAGCTCGTCTTCGTGAATGTTGATATGTACGTTGTGGTACTCGCCGTCCTCATCTTTGGCGCCACTCGGGCTGAGCTTCTTCTTTCGCACCATCGCGCTATCCTACTCCGCACTTCACCGCAGGATACACTTAAGTCTACCGTGCCGCCGGTCGCTGGCTGGCGGTTTTGTGGACGCGCGTGACGATTTCAGTCCGAATATTTGCCTTGAATCGGCCGGTTTCGGAGGTCGAAACACCACGCGACGGCATCAGTGTATAAAAGCATCCCCCGACGGAGGGCGGATTGGGGGGTATATTTATGTTCTGCCATGTGCTGAATTGGCATGGAGCGGTGAAATCCATGGCACCCGACAGTGACAAGCGCAACTTCGCACTGCGCGAAGACGGTGACGAATCGAGCGTCTTCTCGGGCGGAACACCTCGACAGGCTGCGCTGAAGGCAGCACGTCGACTCGAGCCGGCCGACGGTGAAGATCAGGCTGACCCTGAGGAGATACGACTACGGGAGAAAGGAACCCACAAAGTCCACATCTACGAGGCGTGGGCATGGGTCGAGGAGGCACCCGACGACAAACCCGACTGGATGCCCGGCGACATCACGAAAGGGAACGTCTCGAAGCAGGGCGTCGAACACCTAGACGAGATCTAGGTCGCATTCCCGACATTTTCGGTGCAACGCCCGGTCGGTAGCGGCTGCTGAACTGTTCGTGCGCGCGCGGAGTCGACGTCTGTTTCGGCGTCCCATTCCCGACACGCCGTACTGACCGTCTGCAGTCGTGTGCAACACTCTCCCCCGTGTAATCTTGTCCCGTAGGCGACTCCCTTCGACGGGGTTAAGTGTGGCTCACCCATCGGAATGAAATGCGAACGCGGTCAGGGGCCGACGCCCCCGAACGAACGCACTCGTTCCGATGCCCTTAAGTGTAATAGAGCACTCGGAATGAACGCGAAGGTCGCTCGCGTCGTGCGGTTCGACGCGAGCCCGATCCGATGCCCTTAAGTGTAACAGGGCGCTCGGAATGAACGCGAACGACGTTCGGTCGGGGTGTTGAACCCCTGCCGATACGGACCAGGCGGGGCCGGCTCGCCAACGAAACTCGAAGCCTTTATGGTGGCTTCGAGACAACAATCAGGTCCGAAGAAATGAGGATTCCACCCCTGCGGTCCGCCGTCAAGATGGGATCTGATGTTAGCCCTGATAGTTCGGTGACACTCGGTCGACGGGTGTCCTCGAACACCCTTCGATAGCGACCACACCCATCATATGGGTGTGATCCCGCCTAACCCCCCGGCATTGTGCCGGGATACATTCCGGTTGATCCTGCCGGAGGCCATTGCTATCGGAGTCCGATTTAGCCATGCTAGTCGCACGGGCTTAGACCCGTGGCATATAGCTCAGTAACACGTGGCCAAACTGCCCTACAGACCGCGATAACCTCGGGAAACTGAGGCCAATAGCGGATATAACTCTCATGCTGGAGTGCCGAGAGTTAGAAACGTTCCGGCGCTGTAGGATGTGGCTGCGGCCGATTAGGTAGATGGTGGGGTAACGGCCCACCATGCCGATAATCGGTANGGAGACGGTATCTGAGACAAGATACCGGGCCCTACGGGGCGCAGCAGGCGCGAAACCTTTACACTGCACGACAGTGCGATAGGGGGACTCCGAGTGTGAGGGCATATAGCCCTCGCTTTTCTGTACCGTAAGGTGGTACAGGAACAAGGACTGGGCAAGACCGGTGCCAGCCGCCGCGGTAATACCGGCAGTCCAAGTGATGGCCGATATTATTGGGCCTAAAGCGTCCGTAGC
>NZ_AOLW01000004.1 GCF_000336615.1 Haloarcula amylolytica JCM 13557 | reverse complement strand
CGAGAAATTGCTCTGATGTGTGTCGTCTACAACATCAAACGTGCCGTCAAACAGTGAATTCCATCGCCTTATGGCGATTCAACACAGCCAATGGTGGATAATAACCGTTGAATATCTAATGAAAATTTAATCAGAAGAGAGCTGTTTTCAGCTCTCCTATCCGCAATTCGTTCATATGCGACTATATTACCAAAATCGGTAGTGGTCGAAATTCGCGCGTTGGCGAAATAGGCTCCATCAATCTTACTATGCGTGAAATCTGCATCTCGTATATCTGCGCTATCAAAATCTGCTTGTTCTGGTATAGAATCAACGAACGCTCATCCGTAGCACATTGTTGATTTCACAACGTTGCTCGAAGAGCGTGTTTGAGAGCGTCTCGGCCGGGTTTCCGAAACAGCTCTCGGCGTAGT
>NZ_AOLW01000003.1 GCF_000336615.1 Haloarcula amylolytica JCM 13557 | reverse complement strand
GCTTTCGCCGCCATGGACACCTGTGTCGGTTCTCGGTACGGACATCATGCTCGTCTTTTCATGGGCCCCAGGTTGAATCACGTTTCCCTGTACCGCCGTTCGTCCGCTTCGTGCCATTACGGCTTCCACGGAGTTTGACGGTTCGACCGGGCGAATGCCCGGCGTGATCGACCCCAGGGCGTCAACTTTCACTGCATGATGGCACAGGAATATTAACCTGTTTCCCATTTCGTCTCAGTCGAGTTGCGGTGAGACTTAGGACC
>NZ_AOLW01000002.1 GCF_000336615.1 Haloarcula amylolytica JCM 13557 | reverse complement strand
GGCGAATCGACCCTTCCCAGGCTCGGTTTCACCCGGCCTGGTGCATCTGTCGTCGTATCACATCCGAACGCCGTCCCACATTTAAGGGGCACGGTTCGGAGCGATACGAAGTACGGACCCGTCGGGAGTTGCACCCGACATCCCGGTGAGGGGATATCCGCCTCGGATAGGTCTTTGTGAGCCCAGCGGGCCCATGCAGTAGTCGGCGCTTGCCGACTCGCGGTGACTTGTGGTC
>NZ_AOLW01000001.1 GCF_000336615.1 Haloarcula amylolytica JCM 13557 | reverse complement strand
CGAAGTGCCGTCTCCCCCGACACCGTCACGAGTGCCACACGACTCGACTCTAGGCCCAGCAGTGCCAGAACCTCCCTCCCGTCACACACGAGACGAATCCTACCTGCACCCTCTCTGCCCGCCTTCGGTCCACGTACCGGCTCCGGCAAGAGCGAGCGTGCCGCCCAGCGGCGGCTGCCCGGCGGCCAGACGTTCCACCAGCCAACCACCTGTATCTGCCCGGCCNGGCAAGAGCGAGCGTGCCGCCCAGCGGCGGCTGCCCGGCGGCCAGACGTTCCACCAGCCAACCACCTGTATCTGCCCGGCCGTCAGTCCCACGCCGACACACACTCGTCTCTCGCGCTCTCAGCCGGCCTGCCAGCCCCACGCTGCTATCCATCAGGCATCCGTCTGCTTCGCCCGGCCGTCTGCCCCACGCTGAGAGGGACCGACTGCCAGCGCGAGTGCAGTCGTGTCCCTCTCGTCTCCAACCGCGNTGCTTCGCCCGGCCGTCTGCCCCACGCTGAGAGGGACCGACTGCCAGCGCGAGTGCAGTCGTGTCCCTCTCGTCTCCAACCGCGCGCGATTAACGTGCGCGTCGTCACTCCTCGGAAACGCAGACCAGCGATTCTACATGACTTGCTGGTGGCCCTCCGCGCAGGTGACGACAGGCTCGGTGCGCGGGTCACGAGCGCGTGGGTCTGCCTCGACGTCGACAGTCTCGGTCTTGACAATATCTGCGTCGCAATCCTCGTTCGGGCACGAATCTGGCGTCTCTGACATGAGTTCCTCACCCGCCAGGAACACACAAAAGTACGCACACGAGATCCGTCTGACATCGAGCCCGCTCTAGAAGCTGGTGTCTACAGGAGACGAGCGAGGGACTGCTTGAGACGACCCTTCACACCGGATGATGCAACGACTTCAATCTCGACGACACAAGAGCACAGTAGCAACAGCTCGCCACACGCGGGGCATTCCTCGTAGTCGCACAACCGATGATGTATCTCGCCGTGCTCGACACCACACGCAGGACACGACTGGTCGCGCCACCGCTCAGGGTCGACGGTAACGGCCCGTTCGTCGCTCTGGAGGACCTGTAGCTTGTACGTGAGATACTGGCTGCCCTCGCCCCACGGGATCGGGTCGGAAGCCACCCCATTGACGTAGTAGCGTTTGTCGACACACGCCGACGCTGACCGTGGCCGGCGGCAGTCGGGACAACACATCTACCTCTCACCTCGGGGACGCCCCGCAAAAACCTCGCCACTCGTCTGTGCCTGCCGGTGCTGGTCACGAATGTCTGGTCGGTCGTCGGCTTCGGTGCTTGGAGACTGTTCGTCGACGGACTGCTGTTCGGTGCTCATGTTCGGGAAACCCCTCACCCATCAGGGGGAACACAAAATCACCAGTGCGAGTACGGAACCGACGGGGACTCAGGCCTCAGCGACGTCCCAGACAGAGAGATGACCGCTGGAACAGACGCCGGCGTGACGCCCGACAGCCATGCAGGGCCCGTACTCTCCGTCGACAGACGCGATGCGCTCGGCGTCGAAGATCGGCGCGTCGCACTCGTCGGTTCTGCAGGTCATATACTGGGACGAGTCACTGGACATCACGCATCGCCCGCCATCGCTTGGTGACGGAGCTCGCTTTCGTCTGGTAAATCCCAGCCGTGGTACTCGCGAGCGATGTGGCGTGCTCGCTTGACGTTGACCACGACGCCGGCTGCTGGAGACTGATGCGCCTCAACGCGCTCTTTCAGGTATGCAGGATGGGTGCGTGTGTACGTGCCAAAGCCGAGGCTGTCTGGCCCGCTCTGAGTCATGACGACGTAGCCCTTCAACTTGGTCTGGATCGCGTGTTTCTCTGACATAGCTGGTGGTCAAGACGTTCTCTCTGGAACGCCTCTCGCCCGGTAGAGGCTCACAAAATACGGGCGAGTTCCCTTGCTGTCAGACTAGGATTGCTCTATTGTCTCGACCCACTCGGGAGCGCAATCGTGTGTGCCGCCGTAGATCGAGTGCTCGGGGTACTGGTCGTCGTCAGCCTCGACAGAGACGATCACGTTGCCGCCGGAACGTGAAATCTGTGCAACGGTTCCGACAACTTCATCCAGTGGGCCGTCTCCGTGGGTCCAGTCGGTTCGGACGTGGTCGCCGCGGTCGAAGTCATACTCCTCGAAGGAAGGTGCTATCGTACTCATGATCTCCTCCGGCTCCGAGGGAGACACAAAATGGCTCGGATACCAGCCAGAGGGCTGATACTGCTTGCCGAGAGAAGAAGAACTGATGCCCGAGTTCCGGGTCCGGAAACCCGATGGCTGGACGACCGTCTCGTTTCCCGAGGAAGTCGGTACAATCTCAGCTGCTGGTGGGAAGGTCGACGGCCA